>NZ_JAHKRN010000034.1 GCF_019396385.1 Nonomuraea harbinensis
CAGGCCGGGCGGGATCTTGCTGGCCGCCGCACCCTGTTCCTGCTGCACCGGGCCGGACTCCTCCAGGGCCAGGCGGACGGCGCCGGACTTCTCCTCGCCGGCCGCCACCACCCACACCTCGCGCGAGCCCTGGATCACCGGCAGCGTCAGCGTGATCCGGGTCGGCGGCGGCTTCGGGGCGCCGTGCACCGCCACCGCCGGGCGGGTGTCGTAGAGCGCCGGCATCCCGGGGAACAGCGACGCGACGTGCGCGTCGGGGCCCATGCCCAGCAGCATCACGTCGAAGCTGGGCGCCGGCCCGTGGTCCTCGGGCCGGGCGGCCTTGGCCAGCTCGGTGGCGTAGGCGTCGGCCGACTCCTCCGCCGACAGGCCCGAGTCGGGCCCGGCCATCACATGGACCCGCGACGGGTCGACGTCGACGTGGTCGAGCAGCGCCTGCCGGGCGCCCGTCTCGTTGCGCTCGGGGTCGCCCGACGGCAGGAACCGCTCGTCGCCCCACCAGATGTCGAGACGCCGCCAGTCGACGGCGTCTCTGGCGGGGGTGTCGCGGATGGCGGCCAGCGTGGCGATGCCGACGGTGCCGCCGGTCAGCACCAGGGACGCGGAGCCCTTCGCGGACTGCGCGTCGACCAGCCGGGTGATGATCCGCGCGGCCACGGCCTTGGCCAGCACGTCGGCGTCGCGGTGCACGACAACAGTGGGAACGCTCACCCGTATCACCTTAGTGTGCGTACGTCCGGGCCAGGCGCTTGACGGCCAGCTCGTAGGTCTCGTCGGAGTCGAGCCGGCGCAGCTCCTCGGCGAGCAGTTCGGACAGGTGGCGCCGGGTCAGGGCCACGTTCCGGTCGGGCTGGCCGGGACGCGACAGGGTGGCCACCCGGGCGTCGTCGCGCGTCACCGACAGCTCGCCGTCGTCGAGCGTGAGCCGGACCTCGGTGAGCCCGGGCCCGTCGGACTCGGCGGTGCCGACCGGCACGTCGAGCCGCTCCGCCAGCCAGGCGGCCAGCAGCGGCGCGCTCGGGTTGTCGGCGGAGGCCGCCACCTGCCCGCCGTACACCTTGCCCACCGGCTGGTCGAACGCGGCCGCCAGCAGGCTGCGCCACGGCGTCAGCCGCGCCCACGCCAGGTCGGTGTCGCCGGCCGAGTAGCCCTTGGCCCTGGCCAGCAGGGCGGCGACCCCGTCGGGGGCGGACCTGGCGTCGGTGAGCCGCCGCTGGGCGAGCGTCCCGATCGAGTCCTCCGACGGCACGTCGGGCGCCCGGCCGGGCCACCAGGCGACCACCGGCGTGTCGGGCAGCAGCAGCGGGCTCACCACCGAGTCGGCGTGGTCGGTCAGCTCCCCGTACAGTCGCAGCACCACCGTCTCGCCCGGCGCGGACTCGCCGATGCGCAGCTCGGCGTCGAGCCGGTTGGCCTCCTCGGTCTCCCTGTTGATCACCACGATGATGCGGGACGGGTGCTCGCGCGCCGCCTCGGTGGCCGCGCGCACCGAGTCGTACTGGTCGCGCTCCTCGCACACCACCACCAGCGTCAGCACCATGCCGACCGCGGGCGCGCCCATCTGGTGGCGCAGCTGCGTGAGCTGGCTGGAGATCTTCCCCGCCGTCGTGTCGGCCAGCATGAAAGTGGTCACGACGCCTCCCGCGCCGGTCTCGTGCCGCGTCCAACGCCTGTCACTAGAGCCTCCTCCACACGCGCCCGTCGCGGGCCATCATCTCGTCGGCCGACGGCGGCCCCCACGACCCGGAGGGGTAGGGCTCCGGCTGCCCCTGGGTGGCCCAGAACTCCTCGATCGGATCGAGGATCGTCCACGACAGCTCCACCTCGCGCTGGTGCGGGAAGAGCGGCGGGTCGCCGATCATCACGTCGAGCAGCAGCCGCTCGTACGCCTCGGGCGACGTCTCCAGGAACGACTCGCCGTAGGCGAAGTCCATGGACACGTCGCGCACCTCCATCGCGGTGCCCGGCACCTTCGAGCCGAACCGCACCGTGATGCCCTCGTCCGGCTGCACCCGCACCACCAGCGCGTTCTGCCCCAATATCTCGGTGTCGTCCTTGCTGAACGGCAGGTGCGGAGCCCGCTGGAACACCACCGCCACCTCGGTCACCCGGCGGCCCAGCCGCTTGCCGGTGCGCAGGTAGAACGGCACGCCGGCCCAGCGCCGGTTGGCGATCTCCAGCTTGACCGCGGCGTACGTCTCGGTCATCGAGTCGGACGAGATGCCGTCCTCCTGGAGGTAGCCGGCCACCTTCTGGCCGCCCTGCCAGCCCGCGGCGTACTGGCCGCGCGCCGTGTTGAGCGCCAGGTCGGACGGCAGCCGCACGGCCCTGAGCACCTTCTCCTTCTCGCGGCGCAGCGCCTTGGCGTCGAAGGAGGTCGGATCCTCCATCGCCACCAGCGCCAGCAGCTGCAGCAGGTGGTTCTGGATCACGTCGCGGGCCGCGCCGATGCCGTCGTAGTAGCCGGCCCGGCCGCCGATGCCGATGTCCTCGGCCATCGTGATCTGCACGTGGTCGACGAAGCTGCGGTTCCAGATCGGTTCGTACAGGTTGTTGGCGAACCGCAGCGCCATGATGTTCTGGACGGTCTCCTTGCCCAGATAGTGGTCGATCCGGAAGATCGAGCTCTCCGGGAAGGCCGACGTGGTGATCTCGTTCAGCTCGTGCGCCGACTTCAGGTCGTGGCCGAACGGCTTCTCGATCACCACCCGCCGCCACGAGCCGTCGGGCGCCTGCGCCAGCCCCGTCCGCTTGAGCTGCTCCACCACCACGGGGAAGAACTTCGGCGGCACCGAGAGGTAGAACGCGTAGTTGCCGCCCGTGCCGCGCAGCTCGTCGATCTCCCGCAGCGCCATCGCCAGCGCGTCGAACGCGCCGTCGTCGGAGAACTCGCCCGGCACGAAATGGATGCCCTCGCGCAGCTGCCGCCAGACCTCCTCACGGAACGGGGTCCGGGCGTGCGTCTTCACCGCGTCATGCGTCAGCTGGGCGAAATCCTGGTCCTGCCAATCACGCCGGGCGAACCCGACCAGCGAGAAACCGGGCGGCAGCAGCCCTCGGTTGCCCAGGTCGTAGATGGCCGGCAGCAGCTTGCGTTTGGCCAGGTCACCCGTCACGCCGAACAGCACCATCACACACGGGCCCGCCACCCGCGGCAGCCGCTTGTCACGCGGGTCGCGCAGCGGGTTGGCGGCCGCCACCTCGATCGTCGTCGAGGTGCCGGCGACGGCGGCCGCGACCGCGAGCGCCTCCTCCGGGGGCCCTGCCGGGTCACTCATCTCAAACCTCCTGTGCGGGTGCGCCGCGGCGGAGGAGCCGGGCTCCTCGCCGCGGCGCCGGCGGTCTAGGGGACCAGGTTCTTGCGTACGCTGTCGAGCAGTTCGTTCCAGGACGCCTCGAACTTCTGCACACCCTCATCCTCCAGCACCCGCACCACGTCGTCGTAGTCGATGCCGGCGTCCTTGAGCTCGGCCATGGTGTTCCAGGCCTGCTCGTAGAAGGGACGCACACTGTCACCGCCGACGTCGCCGTGGTCGGCGGTCGCGTCGAGCGTCTTCTCCGGCATGGTGTTGACCGTGCCGGGCGCCACCAGCTGGTCGACGTACATGGTGTCGGCGTAGTCGGGGTTCTTGACGCCGGTCGAGGCCCACAGCGGGCGCTGCGGCCGGGCGCCGGCGGCGCGCAGGCGCTGCCAGCGGTCGGTGTTCATGATCTCCTCGAACGCGGCGTAGGCCAGGCGCGCGTTGGCGACGGCGGCCTTGCCCTTCAGCTCGGGCCTGCCGAGCTTGTCGAGGCGGCCGTCGATCTCGGTGTCGACGCGGCTGACGAAGAACGACGCCACCGACTCGATCGTCGCTAGGTTGAGCCCCTTGGCCTGGGCGGCCTCCAGACCGGCCAGCCAGGCGTCCATCACGGCGCGGTAGCGTTCCAGGGAGAAGATCAGCGTGACGTTGACGCTGATGCCCTCGCCGATCGCCTGCGTGATCGCCGGCAGGCCTTCGAGGGTCGCCGGGATCTTGATGAACAGGTTGGGCCGGTCGACCAGCCACCACAGCGCCCTCGCCTCGGCGACCGTCTTCTCGGTGTCGCGCGCCAGGCGCGGGTCGACCTCCAGCGACACCCGCCCGTCGACGCCCGAGGTCGAGTCGTACACCGGGCGCAGCACGTCGGCGGCCCACCGGATGTCGTAGGTGGTGATGGCGCGCACCGCCTCGCCGATGTCGACGCCGCGCACCGCCAGGTCGTGCATCTGCGTGTCGTACGCGTCGCCCTTGCTCAGCGCGCTGGCGAAGATCGTCGGGTTGGACGTCACCCCGACGATGTTCTTCTCGCGGATCAGCTGCTCCAGGTTGCCCGTGCGCAGGCGCTCGCGGCTGATGTCGTCGAGCCAGATGGCCACGCCCTGGCCCGACAGCTTCTTCAGGATCTCGCTCATGTCACTCAGTTTCCCGTCGTCTCGCCCTTGTCCTGGCCCAGCTTGGCCAGGGACGCCCTGGCCGCCGCGGCCACGCGCTCCGCCGTCAGCCCGAACTGCTCGTACAACGTCCTGTACGGCGCGGAGGCGCCGAAGTGTTCGAGGCTCACGACCTCGCCGCACTCTCCGACGAACTCGTGCCAGCCGAGGGCGATGCCCGCCTCGACCGCGACCCGAGCCCGGATCGACGACGGCAGGACGGTCTGCCTGTATGCGGAGTCCTGCCCCTTGAACCACTCGACACACGGCATCGACACGACCCGTGCCGGAATGCCCTGCGACTCCAGCAGCTCGCGGCCGTGGATCGCGATCTCCACCTCGCTGCCGGTCGCGATCAGGATGACCTTGGGCTGGCCGTCGGAGGCCTCGCGCAGGACGTAGCCGCCGTGGGCCACGCCGTCGGCGCTGGCGCCCTCCAGGACCGGCAGGTTCTGCCGGGTCAGCGCGAGCGCCGCGGGCCGGTCGGTGTGCTCCAGCACCGCCTTCCAGGCCGCGGCCGTCTCGTTGGCGTCGGCCGGGCGCACCACGTCCAGGCCGGGGATGGCGCGCAGCGACCACAGGTGTTCGATCGGCTGGTGGGTCGGGCCGTCCTCGCCCAGGCCGATGGAGTCGTGCGTCCACACGTACACGACCGGCAGCTTCATCAGCGCGGCCAGCCGCACCGACGGGCGCATGTAGTCGGAGAACACCAGGAACGTGCCGCCGTAGGGGCGGGTGCCGCCGTGCAGCGCGATGCCGTTGAGAATGGCGCCCATGGCGTGCTCGCGGATGCCGAAGTGGAGCGTGCGGCCGTAGCGGTTGCCGGGGAACTCCTTGGTCTGGAACTCCTCGGGGATGAAGGACGGCTCGCCCTTCATCGTGGTGTTGTTGGACTCGGCCAGGTCGGCCGAGCCGCCCCACAGCTCGGGCAGCACCGGCGCGAGCGCGCTCAGCACCTCGCCGGAGGCCTTGCGGGTGGAGATCGAGCCGCCCACGTCGAACGACGGCAGCGCGCCCGCCCAGCCGGCGGGCAGCTCACGGTGGGAGATGCGGTCGAGCTCCGCGGCCCGCTCCGGGTGGGCCGAGCGCCAGCGCCGGTAGCCGTGCTCCCACTCGGCGTGCTCGTGACGGCCGCGGGTGGCCACCTCGCGGGCGTGCTGGAGCACCTCGGCGGGCACGTCGAAGGTCTTGGCGGGGTCCATGCCGAGCACCTGCTTGGTGGCGGCGACCTCCTCGGCGCCGAGCGCCGAGCCGTGGATCTTGCCGGTGTTCTGCTTGTTGGGTGAGGGCCAGCCGATGATCGTGCGCAGCCGGACGAACGAGGGACGGTCGGTCTCGGCCTTGGCCGCCTCCAGCGCCTCGTGCAGCGCCTGCACGTCCTCGGCGTAGTCGCCGGACTGGGTCCAGTCGACGCTCAGGGTGTGCCAGCCGTAGGCCTCGTAGCGCTTGACCACGTCCTCGGACTTGGCGATGAGGGTGTCGTCCTCGATGGAGATGCGGTTGTCGTCCCAGATGACGATGAGGTTGCCCAGCTTCTGGTGGCCGGCGAGCGAGCTGGCCTCGTGGCTGATGCCCTCCTCGATGTCGCCGTCGCTGACGACGCACCAGATGTGGTGGTCGAACGGCGACCGGCCCGGCTCGGCGTCCGGGTCGAACAGGCCGCGCTCGCGGCGGGCCGCCATCGCCATGCCCACGGCGTTGCCCAGGCCCTGGCCCAGCGGACCCGTCGTGGTCTCCACGCCGGCGGTGTGGCCGTGCTCCGGGTGACCGGGCGTGAGGCTGTCCCACTGGCGCAGCCGCCGCAGGTCGTCCAGCGTGAGCCCGTAGCCCGACAGGTAGAGCTGGATGTACAGCGTCAGGCTGGTGTGCCCGGCGGAGAGCACGAAGCGGTCGCGGCCGATCCAGTTGGGGTCGGTCGGGTCGTGCCGCATCGCACGCTGGAAGAGCAGGTATGCGGCGGGAGCCAGACTCATCGCGGTGCCTGGGTGTCCCGAGCCCGCCTTCTCCACTGCGTCCATCGCCAGCGCTCGGACCACGTCGACAGCTTGCTTGTCGAGGTCGGTCCACTCAAGGGCTGGCACGAGTTCGGTGCTCAAGCTCGATCTCCGGAATCTCTTCGTCTGCTGATGGTGCCTGTTGGCAAAATCCCGCCCACACGGGACCCTAACCGAGTGGAGACGGCCATCGATTCCCTATCCACCCGAGCGTGTCCGCGAACAGGCCCACGCACCCCCTTGGCCGGACCGCCCATCCCTGCGACTACAGTTTGCTTGTTCCCAGGGACGCCCCGGCTGCCCTCACGAATCCGCTTCAATCCGAGGTTACGCGTTGACTCCGCACGTGCTGGAAGCGCCTTGACGGTGCTGACGAACAGGCAGGCGAGCAGGCCGCACGACGCCCCCGGCCACCGGGAGACCACCCCGGCGCATCCCGCGCCGCGGTCGATCGGTGAGGTCGTCATGGCCTACGTAGCCCTCACCAAGCCGCGCGTCATCGAGCTGCTGCTGATCTCGACGCTGCCCGTGATGTTCCTGGCGGCCGGCGGCCTGCCGCCGCTGTGGACGGCGGTGTCGGTCATGGTGTTCGGCACGCTCTCGGCGGGCAGCGCCAACGCGCTCAACTGCTACATCGACCGCGACATCGACCAGAAGATGCGCCGCACCCGGCGCCGGCCGCTGGCCAGGCACCAGGTGTCGCCGCGGGCCGCGCTGGTCTTCGGCATCGTGCTGGGCGTGCTGTCCACCGCGGGGCTGTGGCTGACGACCAACTGGCTCGCGGCCGCGCTGTCGACCGCCGCGATCCTCTACTACGTGCTGGTCTACTCGCTGATCCTCAAGCGGCGCACCGCGCAGAACATCGTGTGGGGCGGCATCGCGGGCTGCATGCCGGTGCTGATCGGCTGGGCGGGCATCACCGAGCGGCTCGACTGGGCGCCGCTGGTGCTCTTCGGCGTGGTGTTCTTCTGGACGCCGCCGCACACCTGGACCCTGGCCATGCGCTACAAGGAGGACTACGCGGCGGCCAAGGTCCCGATGCTGCCCGTGGTCGCCACCGAGCGCCGGGTGATCCTGGAGTCGATCGCCTACACCTGGGCGACCGTGCTGTGCTCGCTGGCCCTGTGGCCGGTCGCCGGCACCACGCTGTTCTACCCGGCGGTGGCCGCCGTGCTGGGCGCGCTGTGCCTGTGGGAGGTGCACGCCCTGCTGACCCGGCTCAACGCCGGCAAGACCGGGGTCGACCTGCGGCCGATGCGGTTCTTCCACTGGTCGAACGCCTACCTGGCGCTGCTGTTCCTGGCCGTCGCCATCGACCCGTTGCTGTCCTGATCCCTTGCCGCCTGTAACCGAATCGCAGGTAGGACATCACATTCCTGATCGGTTACAGTCACCGTATGCCGTCCCATGATCCACGCTGGGTGTTCAAGGACCGCCCGTCGTCAGCGTTGATCATCGGGCTGGTCCTCACCGGCATCTGCACGCTCGTGTCGTTCTCCTTCGACGTGCTCAACGGCGAGCCGGTGCAGTTCTTCATCGCGCTGGCCCTGGCTCTGGCGCCGGTGCCGCTGCTGCTGGCCGCCGTGCTCGCGCTCGACCGGATGGAGCCGGAGCCGCGCAGCAACCTGATCTTCGCCTTCGCCTGGGGGGCGGGCGTGGCCGTGCTGGTCGCGGGCGTGGTCAACTCGCTCAACCTGCACTACATCATGGACACCGTCAACCTGTCGGAGGCCAGCGCCCGCAACATCGCGGCCACCTTCGGCGCCCCCGTCGTCGAGGAGACGATGAAAGGGCTCGTCCTGCTCGGGATGCTGCGCTTCCGCAGGTTCGAGCTCGACGGGCTCACCGACGGCATCATCTACGCCAGCATGGTCGGGCTCGGCTTCGCCATGAGCGAGAACGTCAGCTACTACCTGGCCGCGCTCAACTCCGAGGCCGGCGGGGTGGGGCTGGCCGTCACCGTGGTGCTGCGCGGCATCCTGTCGCCGTTCGCGCACCCGCTGTTCACCTCGATGATCGGGGTGGCGGTCGCCTTCGCGGCGCAGCGGCACGGGCCGGAGCGGACCTTCTCCATCATGGCCGGCTGGTCGGGCGCGATGATCCTGCACGGCCTCTGGAACGGGCTCGTCTCGTACGGCGGCTTCACCGGGCTGGTCGTCGCCTACCTGGTGCTGATGGTGGTGCTCGTGGTGCTGATCGGCGTCGTGGTCCGCGACCGGCGCCGCATCGTCGCGCTCATCCAGCTCTACCTGCCCCCGTACGAGCCGACCAAGCTGGTGACCAGGGACGACATCCACATGCTGTCGGCGCTGCCCCGGCGCAGGCACGCCCGTCAGTGGGCCCGCGTGTACGGCGGCAGGAAAGGGCTGCGCGCGATGAGCGACTACCAGCTCGCCGCGACCGAGCTGGGGCTGCTGCACGAGCGCGCCGCCCGGCGCATGGTGGACGAGCAGACCTTCCACGAGGAGCAGCGGGCCCTGCTGGAGTGCATGAGCACCGCCCGCGCCGAGTTCCCGGTGCCGCCCGCGCCCGCCGGCACGGCCGGTTACGCGCCCGGCTGAGTTCCGAGAGGGGCGGACGAATGCCGCGAAAGGCGCCTCGCGGCGGTGGGGGAGTGGCGGACTTCTCACCCCAAAGCCTGACAGACAGGCACGGGTCGCGGAGGACGACCGGGTGGGGGAGTGGCCGGGGCCCGATCAGGCGGGGGCGGCGGCCTCGGCGACGGGCCGGGCGGCGGGCTCGTCCAGCGGGTCGTGCGTGCGCAGCGTGGTGACCACCCAGAGCGCGCAGATCCACACCAGGGTCGAGCCGAGCACGTGCAGCGTCACCAGGGCGGCGGGCACGCCCAGGAAGTACTGGACGTAGCCGATCACGCCCTGCAGCAGCTCCACCGCCAGCAGCGTCCACGCCGCCCGGCGGGCCCGCAGGGGCGCGCCGGTCACGCGCAGCGCGAACGCCAGCGCGAACGTGAGCCCGACCACCAGGTAGGCGACGTCGGCGTGCAGCCGCGCCACGGTCTCGATGTCGAAGCCGAACCGCGAGGCCACCACGTCACCCGAGTGCGGCCCCGTACCCGTCACCACCACGCCCGCGACCACCAGCACGAACACCGCCGCCACCAGGACCTGCCCGAGCCGCCGGAGGTCGCGGTGGACCACCGGGCGGGCCGGCGCGTCACCCTCGCCGGCGCGCGCGTAGAGCGCCCAGCAGGCGGCGGTCAGGCCGATCGACAGCAGGAAGTGCATGCTCACCGTGATCGGGTTGAGCATGGTGCCGACCACCACGCCGCCCCACAGCGCCTGCGCGGCGATGCCCACCGGCTGCAGCCAGGCCAGCCGCACCAGCGACTCGCGCCGCGGCGACAGGCGCATCGCCGCGACGACGCAGGCCAGGCCCACCACCAGCACCAGGAACGTCACCAGCCGGTTGCCGAACTCGATGGCCATGTTGAGGGGGTCGACCTCGGGGTGCGCGACCGGGACGAAGCTGTCGGGGGTGCAGCGCGGCCAGGTCGGGCAGCCCAGGCCCGAGCCGGTGACGCGCACCACCGCGCCGCTCACGGTGATGCCGGCGTTGACCACCACGGAAGCCAGCGCCCAGCCCCGCACGGCCGCGGGTGTCGGCGCCCAGAAGGAGAACAGGCGCCGTACGAGGGGGGAGTGATGGTCCGTGGGTAGCTTCACGTCATCGATGGTACGGGCCCCATGGGCCGGTCCTTTCACCGCCTTTTCAACCTCCGGCGTATGTGACATATTACTGAAGGGAGGTGGGCGATGTCCGACGTCATCGTGGTCGGCGCGGGGGTCGTCGGAGCCGCGTGCGCCTACTACGCCGCCCGCGCCGGGCTCGACGTGACCGTCCTCGACCGCGGCCCCGTGGCCGGCGGCACCACCGGGGCGGGCGAGGGCAACGTGCTCGTCTCCGACAAGGAGCCAGGCCCCGAGCTGGAGCTCGCCCTGCTGTCCAGCCGCCTGTGGCGGGAGCTGGCCGCGACGGGCGGCGGCTTCGAGTACGAGCCCAAGGGCGGCCTGGTCGTCGCCGAGACGCCCGACGTCCAGGAACGGCTGGTGGAACTGGCCGCCGAGCAGGACGTGCCGCACGAGGTCGTGCCCGCGGACGGGCTGCGCGCGCTGGAGCCCGAGCTGGCCGGCGGGCTGGCCGGCGGCGTCCACTACCCGCAGGACGCGCAGGTCCAGCCCATGCTGGCCGCCGCCCGGCTGCTCCGGCACGGCGCCGACAGCTTCGGCCGCGGCGCGCTGAAGGTGCGGCTCGGCGTCACCGTCACCGGCTTCACCCGCTCCGGCGACCGCGTCACCGGCGTGCGCACCAGCGAGGGCGACATGCTGGCCGGGGCCGTGGTCAACGCCGCCGGCACCTGGGGCGGCGAACTGGCCGCCCGCGCGGGGGTGACGCTGCCCATTCTGCCCAGGCGCGGGTTCATCCTCGTCACCGAACCGCTGCCCCGGCCGCTCATCCGGCACAAGGTCTACACCGCCGCGTACGTCACCAACGTCGCCAGCGACTCCGCCGGGCTGGAGACCTCGGCCGTCGTCGAGGGCACCCCGGCGGGCACCGTGCTCATCGGGGCCAGCAGGGAGCGGGTCGGGTTCGACCGGACCACCTCGCTGCCGGTGCTGTCGCGGCTGGCGGCCCAGGCCGTCGCCCTGTTCCCGGCGCTGCGTGAGGTGCGCGCCATCCGGTCCTACTGCGGGTTCCGCCCGTACTGCCCCGACCACCTGCCCGTGATCGGCGCCGACCCGCGCGCGCCCGGGCTGCACCACGCCTGCGGCCACGAGGGCGCCGGCATCGGCCTGGCGCCCGCCACCGGCCACCTGCTCGCCCAGGTGCTCACCGGCCGCCGGCCCGACCTGGACCTGTGGCCGTTCCGTCCTGACCGCTTCCGCTCCGGGGAGGACCGTTGACCTTCGAGATCACCGTCGACGGGCGGCCCGTGCCGGCGCGGCCCGGCCAGACGATCGGCGCGGCCCTGCACGCGGCGGGCATCCGCGCCTGGCGCACCACCCGCGTGGGCGGCCGGCCGCGGGGTCTCTTCTGCGGGATCGGGATCTGCTTCGACTGCCTGATCAGCGTCAACGGCGGGCCCGTGGAGCGCGCCTGCCTGGCCGAGGCCCGTCCGGGGGACGAGGTGACCACCTCATGACCGTCTACGATCTCGCCGTCGTCGGCGGCGGCCCCGCCGGGGTGGCGGGGGCGCTGACGGCGGCGCAGCGGGGGCTGCGGGTGGTGCTCGTCGACTCCGGGGTACGGCCCGGGGGCCAGTATTTCCGGCACCGGGACGTACCGGACGAGCCCGCGACCAAGGGCTTCGAGCGGTTCGCCCGCCAGGTGCGGGCCCTGGAGGACCGCGCCGACGTCATGACGCGACGGCAGGTGTGGGCCGTCACCCGGGAGGACGACGGGTTCACCGTCCACTGCCTGGGCGGGGCCGCCGTCCGGAGCCGTCGGCTGCTGATCGCCACCGGGGCGCACGACAGGCCGCTGCCGTTCCCCGGATGGGACCTGCCCGGGGTGCTCACGGCGGGCGGGGCGCAGGCGCTGCTCAAAGGCCACGGAGTGGTGGCGGGCAGGCGGGTCGTGGTGGCGGGGACCGGGCCGTTCCTGCTGCCCGTCGCGGCGGGCCTGGCCGCGGCGGGGGCCGAGGTTCCCGGCGTGTACGAGGCCAACGGCGGGCTCGGCCTGGCCCGGCACCCCCTGCTCGCCCTGGACAAGGCCGGCGAGGCCGCCGGATACCTGGCGGCGCTGGCCCGTCGCCGCGTCCCGTACCGGACCCGGCACGCGGTGGTGGCCGCCCACGGTGACCGGGAGCTGGAGGCCGTCACCGTCGCCCGCCTGGACCGCGACTGGAACGTGCTGTCGGCCCGCCGCGTCCCCTGCGACACGCTCGCCACCGGCTACGGGTTCGTCCCGCAGCTCGACCTCGGGGTCCAGCTCGGCTGCGCCACCCGCCCGGACGCCGACGGCACCCCGGTGCTCTCCGTCGACGCCGCCCAGCGCACCACCGTCCCCGGCGTCTGGGCCGCGGGCGAGCCCACCGGCGTCGGCGGCCGCCACCTGGCCGAGATCGAAGGCCGCGTCGCGGGCCTGTCCATCGCGGCAGCCCGCGGGACCGCCCCGGCGACACGCGCCGCCGGCGTGCCGGACGTCCTGCTGAGGAGACGGACGCGGATGCGCGCGTTCGCCGCCGCGCTGCTGGCCGCCTACCCCGTCAAGGACGGATGGCGCGGCTGGCTGCGGGACGACACGGTCGTGTGCCGGTGCGAGGAGGTGCCGCTGGCCGGGATCCGCGAGGCGCGCGAGCTGGGGGCCACCGACGCGCGCTCCGCCAAGCTGCTGTCCCGGGCCGGCATGGGCTGGTGCCAGGGACGCGTCTGCGCCTACCCCGTCGCCTGCCTCGCCGGCGGCGGCCAGGCCGCGCCCCGCCGCCCCATCGCCCAGCCCGTCACCCTGGCCGACCTCGCCGAACTCACCCTGGAGGAACCCCATGACTGAACGCACCCGCCCCTGGCACGGCATCATGGTCGCCACCACGCTCCCGCTGCACGACGACCTGTCCGTCGACTACGACGGCTACGCCGCGCACTGCCGCTGGCTGGTGGAGAGCGGCTGCGACGGCGTCGTCCCCAACGGCTCGCTCGGCGAGTACCAGACCCTCACCCCCGAGGAGCGCGCCAGGGTCCTGGAGACCGCCGTCGAGGCGGTCGGCGGCGACCGCGTGATGGCCGGCGTCGGCGCGTACGGCGCGGCCGAGTCGCGGCGGTGGGCCGAGAAGGCCGCCGAGCTGGGCTGCGGGTCGGTGCTGCTGCTGCCGCCGAACGCCTACCGGGCCGAGGAGCGGGCCGTCTTCGCGCACTATCGTGAGGTGGCCGGAGCCGGGGTGCCCGTCGTCGCGTACAACAACCCCTACGACACCAAGGTCGACCTGACCCCGGCGCTGCTGGCCAGGCTGCACGAGGAAGGGCTGATCGTGGCGGTCAAGGAGTTCACCGGCGACCCGCGGCGCGCCTACGAGCTGGCCGAGCTGGCCCCGGGCCTCGACCTGCTCATCGGCTCCGACGACGTGCTGCTGGAGCTGGCGCTGGCCGGGGCCAAGGGCTGGATCGCGGGCTACCCGAACGCGCTGCCCGTCTCCAACGTCGCCCTCTACCAGGCCGCCACGGCGCACGACCTGGCGACGGCGCTGCCGCTCTACAAGCAGCTGCACGCGCTGCTGCGCTGGGACTCCAAGACCGAGTTCGTCCAGGCCATCAAGCTCTCCATGGACCTGGCCGGCCGCCGCGGCGGCCCGTGCCGCCAGCCCCGGCAGCCGCTCACCGCCGAGCAGGAGGCGGCCGTCCGCGCCGTCACCGAGAAGGCGCTCGCGGAGGGCCTGCGATGAGGACCAGGCGGGTCTTCCACGCCGTCGACTCGCACACCGAGGGCATGCCGACCCGGGTCATCACCGGCGGCGTCGGGGTCGTCCCCGGCGCCACCATGGCCGAGCGGCGGGTCCACTTCCGCGACCACCTCGACCACGTACGCAAGCTGCTGATGAACGAGCCGCGCGGCCACGCCGCCATGAGCGGCGCCATCCTGCAGCCGCCCACCCGGCCCGACGCCGACTGGGGCGTGCTGTTCATCGAGGTGTCCGGGCTGCTGCCGATGTGTGGCCACGGCACCATCGGCGTGGCCACCGTGCTCGTCGAGACCGGCATGGTCGAGGTCACCGAGCCCGTCACCACCGTCCGGCTGGAGGTCCCGGCCGGGCTGGTGGAGGTGGACGTGGCGGTCCAGGACGGCATGGCGATGTCCGTGACGCTGCGCAACGTCCCGTCCTACGCCGACCGGCTCGACGCCGTCGTGGAGGTCCCCGGGTACGGGGAGATCCGCTACGACCTGGCGTACGGCGGCAACTTCTACGCCATCGCCGACCTCGACGCGTACGGGCTGCCGTTCGACCGCAAGGCCGGCGGGGAGATCCTCGCCGCCGGGCTGGCCACCATGGAGGCGATCAACGCCGCCGCCGAGCCGGTGCACCCGGAGGACGACCGCATCCGCGGCTGCCACCACGTCTACTTCGCCGCCCCCGGCTCCGACGCCCGCCACTCGCGGCACGCCATGGCCATCCACCCCGGCTGGTTCGACCGCTCGCCCTGCGGCACCGGCACCAGCGCCCGGATGGCCCAGTTGCACGCCCGCGGCGAGCTGCCGATCGGCCGCGACTTCGTCAACGAGTCGTTCATCGGCACCCGGTTCGTGGGCAGGCTGCTGGAGGAGACCAGCGTCGGCGGCAGGACCGCCGTGGTGCCGTCCATCACCGGCCGCGCCTGGATCACCGGCACCGCCCAGTACTTCCTGGACCCGCGTGACCCCTTCCCGGAGGGCTTCGAGCTGTGACCATCCCCACGACCATCCCCACGACCATCCCGACAACCGTCACCACGGTCGACTACCACACGGCCGGCGAGCCGTTCCGGATCGTCACCGGCGGCGTCCCCGACATCCCGGGCGCCACCGTGCTGGAACGCCGCGCCAACGCCGCGTCCGCCGACCACCTCCGCAGGCTGCTCTGCCACGAGCCGCGCGGCCACGCCGACATGTACGGCTGCTTCCTCGTACCGCCCGACGACCCCGGCGCGCACCTCGGCGTGCTGTTCTGGCACAAGGACGGCTACTCCACCGCGTGCGGCCACGGCACGATCGCGCTCGGCGTGCACGCCGTGCGCGAGGGCCTGGTCGAGGCCGCCCCCGACGGCGAGACGGACGTGGTCATCGACGTGCCCTCCGGCCGCGTCACGGCGCGGGTGCGCAGCGCCGGCGGCCGCGTCACCGCCGTCACCTTCGTCAACGTCCCCTCGTACGTGGTCGCGCGCGGCGTCGAGGCCGCCGGCGTGCAGGTCGACCTCGCGTACGGGGGAGCGATCTACGCCTCGGTGCCGGCCGCGGCCGTGGGGCTGAAGGTCGGGCCGGAGCACCTGACGGAGCTGATCGCCTGGGGACGGCGCATCAAGGCGGACCTGGCCGGGCACCCGGCGGCCCGCCACCCGGGCGACGACCGGCTGTCCGGCGTGTACGGGGTCATCTTCCACGAGGAGCTGGACGGGGAGCCCGGGTACGCGCGCCAGCGCAACGTGACGGTGTTCGCCGACGGGGAGGTCGACCGGTCGCCGTGCGGGTCGGGCACCGCCGCCCGGCTGGCGCTGCTGCACGAGGACGGGCTGCGCGACCCGCTCGTGCACGAGAGCGTCGTCGGCACGACGTTCCTGGGACGGGTGACCGGCGTGACCGGCGCCGGGGTGATCCCCGAGATCGAGGGCATGGCCTATCGCACCGGGCGGCACTCCTTCGAGCTCGACCCCGACGACCCGCTCGGCACCGGGTTCACGCTGCGATGAGCGGGCTGCCCTACCTCGACGCGGACGCCGTGGCCCGGCTGGTGCCCGCCGCGCGTGCCGTACAGCTGCTGGAGGACGCGCTGCGCGCCGGGCTCGACCCCGAGGAGACGCCGCGGCGGCCCGTCGTCGAGCTGCCCGCCGGGCAGCTCCTGCTCATGCCCGCCGCCTTCGGGCGCTACGCCGGCGTGAAGGCGGCCACCGTCGCGCCCGGCAACGCCGCCCGCGGGCTGCCCCGCATCCAGGGCACCTACCTGCTGTACGACGGCGAGACCCTGACGCCGCTGGCCGCCATGGACGGCATCGCGCTCACCTCCCTGCGCACCCCGGCCGTCTCCGCGCTGGCGGTCCGCCACCTGGCCGCCCCCGGCGCGGGTGACCTGGTGGTGTTCGGCACCGGCCCGCAGGCGTGGGGCCACGTCCTGGCGTTCGGCGAGGTCCGCCCGCTGCGCCGGGTCACCGTCGTCGGCCGCGACCCGGCCCGCGTGCAGGCCTTCGCGGCTCGCTGCGCGGACCTCGGCCTGGAAACGGCCGCACTCACCGCCCGCCCGCAGGAGCCGGGCTCCCCGGCACGGGTGACGGACGAGGTGGCGGAGGCTGTCCGGGGCGCCGATCTCATCGCCTGCTGCACGACCGCCAGGGAGCCGCTGTTCCCCGGCGGGCTGGTCCGCGACGGCGCCACCGTCGTCGCCATCGGCTCGCACGAGCCGGACGCGCGGGAGCTCGACGGCGACCTGATGGCCCGCTCCACGGTGGTCGTGGAGGCCAGGACCGCCGCGCTCGCCGAAGCAGGCGATGTCGTCATCCCGATCAGCCACGGTACGATCACCACCCACCATCTCGCCGGCGACCTCGCCGACCTGGTAGCCGGCCGGGTGGCCGCCGGGGCCGGGCCGCGCGTGTTCAAGGGCACCGGCATGGCATGGGAGGACCTGGTGGTCGCGGCCGCCGCGTACGAAGCCTGGCATGGTGAGACCTGAGCGAAGGGAAGGGCGATGGCTGCCGAGGACCGGCTCGACCTGCCGATGGTGGGCGAGCGGCAGAGCCTGCGCGAGCAGGTGGCGCAGGCGCTCAGGGCGGCGCTGATCACCGGCGAGATGCGGCCGGGGGTGGTCTACTCGGCGCCGGTGCTGGCGGCCCAGTTCGGCGTCTCCGCCACGCCGGTCCGCGAGGCCATGCTCGACCTGGCCAAGGCGGGCCTGGTGGAGGCCGTGCGCAACAAGGGCTTCCGGGTGACCGAGCTGTCCGAGCGCGACCTGGACGAGCTGACCGAGATCCGCGAGCTCATCGAGGTGCCGACGGTCGCCCGGATGGCCGACGCCGGCCGGGCCGCCGACTTCGAGCGGCTCCGCCCGGCCGCCGAGGAGATCCTCGCCGCCGCCCAGCGGGGCGACCTGCTCGCCTACGTCGACGCCGACCTGCGCTTCCACCTGGAGCTGCTCGGCCTGTCCGGCAACGGCCACCTGGTCGAGGTGGTCAAGGACCTGCGCACCCGCGCCCGCCTCTACGGCCTGTCACAGCTGTCGGAGCGCGGCATGCTGGCCGACTCCGCCAGGGAGCACCTCGCGCTGCTCGACGCGCTCAAGGGCGGCGACGAGCGAGCCGCCGAGCACATCATGAGCGAGCACATCCGGCACGTCAGGGGCATCTGGGCGGCCCGCGAGGGCTAGCGCCGCCGCACCGCCCTGGTGGTGCCGAGGCTGGCCGCGACGATGCACACCACAGCCACCCACTGCTGGACGTGCAGCACCTCGCTGAGCACCAGCACGCCGATCAGCGCGGCCGCGGCGGGCTCCAGGCTCATCAGGATGCCGAACACGTGCTTCGGCATCCGGCGCAGCGCGTTCAGCTCCAGCGAGTACGGGATCACCGACGACAGCAGCCCCACGCCCAGCCCGATCAGCAGCAGCTCGGGCCGGAGCAGGTCGGCCCCGCCGGAGACGACCCCCACCGGCGCGACGACCACGGCCGAGACCACCATCGCGAACGCCAGCCCTGTCGTGCCGGGGAAGCGGCTCCCGGCCGCCGCCGACAGCAGGATGTAGGCCGCCCAGCAGGCGCCCGCCGCCAGCGCGAACGCGATGCCCACCCAGCTCGCCGACGCCGACTCGCCCCAGGGCGCGAGCAGCACCACCCCGGTCCCGGCCAGCCCCACCCAGACCAGGTCCAGCCGCCGCCGGGAGGCGGCCACCGCCACGCCCAGCGGGCCGAGGAACTCGATGGCGACCGCGACCCCCATCGGCAGCCGCGCCAGGGCCTCGTAGAAGGTCAGGTTCATCAGCGCGAGCGTCACGCCGAACCCGATCCCCACGGCCCAGTCGCGCCACGCCATGCCCTTCAGCCTCGGCCGCGCCACCGCGCCGATGATCAGCGCGCCCATGGCGATGCGCAGGAACACCACCGCGCTCGGCGGCAGCGCCGTGAACAGCTGCTTGGCGAACCCGGCCCCGAGCTGCACCGAGAAGATCGCCAGCAGCACCAGCCCGGACGGCGGGATGGAGTCGGCGGCGGTGCGCAGCAGGTTCCCCGGCCGGGGCAGGCCGCGGTCGACCGGGTCGTCAAGGGTGAAGGCGGGCACGGAACTCCTCGTATCGGACACAACGCCCTGAAGCGTACCGACCTCGCCCGACATTCCTGTCAGAGGGTGTTTTACTGATCAATATCCCCTCAAACGGATGCAGGAGCACATGAGCGCCTCAGCCCCGCCCGTCACCCTCACCCTGCCGCCGGCCGCGCTCGCCGCCGCCTCGTTCGTCAGCAGCTTCGACCGCCTGGTCGTGACGCCGCTCCTGGTGCTCATCGCGGCCGAGCTGGAGGTCCCGCTGGCCACCGCGGTGGCCGTGGCCAGCGGCTACTACCTCGCCTACGGGGTGTCGCAGCCGGTCTGGGGGGTGCTGTCGGACCGGTTCGGGCGGGTGCGGGTGATGCGGCTGGCCCTGCTCGGCGCCGGGCTCGCGGGCCTGGCCTCGGCGGCCATGCCGGCGCTGCCCGCGCTCATCGTCGCCCGGGTCGCCGCGGGCGCCTGCTTCGGCGCGGTCATCCCCACGTCGCTGACGTACGTGGGGGACACGTTCCAGGTGTCGGTACGGCAGCGCGCCCTGTCCGACCTGATGGGCCTGATGGCGCTGGGCACCGCGCTGGCCACCGGGCTCGGCGGCGTGCTGGGCGACCTGGCCGGCTGGCGGGCGGCGTTCACCGTGCCCGCGGTGTGCGCGCTGGCCTGCGCCGTGGCGCTGCGGACGCTGCCCGAGCCGCCGCGCGCCGAGATCGGCGGCCTGGGCAGGCACGTCGGCGCGGTGCTGCGCCGCCCGTGGGCCCTGCTGGTGTTCGCGCTGGCGTTCGTCGAGGGCGCGGTGCTGCTCGGCATGCTGACGTTCCTGGCCACGGTCCTGCAGCACCAGGGCGTCTCCTCCGCGCTGGCCGGCCTGGCCGCGGCCGCCTACGGCCTGGGCGTCTACCTGTTCTCCCAGGTGGTCAAGCGGCTGGCGGGAGGCCGGCCGGTGTGGTCGCTCATCCTGATCGGCGGGGCCCAGATGTGCGCCGGGTACGCGATCGTGGCCGTGGAGGCGAACCTCGGCACGGTCGCGCTGACCGCGCTGCTGCTCGGGGGAGGCTGGTCGTTCATGCACTCGTCGTTGCAGACCTGGGCCACCTCGGTGGTGCCGCAGGCGCGCGGCACGACGGTCGCGTTCTTCGCGTCGTGCCTGTTCATGGGCAGCGCCGTCGCCTCGTGGGCAGCAGGTCCGCTCGCCGGGAGCGGATCGTACGGGCTGCTGTTCGGCCTGGCCGCGGCCGTCGCCGCGCCGCTCACGGTGGTCGCCGCGGTCAGCCGCCGCCGTTACGGCGCGCGCGCTCCCGAGGAGGACGCCGCGCCCCGCCCCGAATGATCACTCCCAGCGGAAGGTCCTGGCGGCCAGCACGAGGGAGACGACGGCCCACGCGGCCAGCACCGCCACCGCGGCCACCGGCAGCGCGCCGCCGCCGAGCACGGTGCGCAGGCCGCCTGTCAGCGCCGAGATCGGCAGCAGCTCCAGCACGGGCCGCACCGACTCGGGGAACTTCGCCAGCGGGAACACCACCCCGCCCGCCGCCAGCAGCAGCAGGTAGACCAGGTTGGCCGCGGCCAGCGTCGCCTCGGCCCGCAGCAGGCCGGCCATGAGCAGCCCCAGCCCGCTGAAGGCGGCGGTGCCCAGCAGCACCAGCAGCGCGCAGCCCAGCACCGCGGCCACCGGCGAGCCCTGCGGGCTCCAGCCCAGCGACAGCGCCACCGCGACGAGCACCACCACCTGGACGGCCTCCACCGCGAGCACCGCCACCGTCTTGGCCAGCATCAGCCCGCTCCTGGACAGCGGGGTCGCGCCCAGCCGCTTCAGCACCCCGTAGCGCCGCTCGAACCCGGTCGCGATCGCCTGGCCGGTGAACGCCGTCGACATCACCGCCAGCGCCAGCACACCCGGCGCCAGGAAGTCGACCCGGCTGCCGCCGCCCACGTCGATCAGCGGCGCCACCGAGAAGCCGACCAGCAGCAGCACCGGGATGATCATGGTGAGCAGGAGCTGCTCGCCGTTGCGCAGCATGCCGCGGATCTCGGCCCCCGCCTGCGCCAGCACCATCCGCGGGAACGGCGCCGCCCCCGGTGCGGGCGTGAAGTCGAGTGTGGGTGTCGTCACCGCAGCTCCCTGCCCGTCAGCTCCAGGAACACGTCTTCCAGCGTGCGCCGCTCGATGCGCAGGTCGTCGGCCGTCACGCCCTCCGCCGCGCACCAGGCGGTCACGGTGGCCAGCAGCCCGGGGTCGACCTGGCCCTCGACGATGTAGTGGCCGGACGGCGACTCCTTGGCCGCGCTGCCGATCGGCAGCGCGTTGAGCAGCTCCTCCAGCGCCAGCCCCGGGCGGGCGCGGAACCGGAGCTGCCGCTCGGCCCCCGTCAGCGCGGCCGGGCTGCCCTCGGCCACCACCCGGCCCCTGTCGATGATCACCACGTGGTCGGCCAGCCGCTCCGCCTCGTCCATGTGGTGGGTGGTCAGCACCACCGACACCCCGGCGGCGCGCAGCTCGCCCACCAGCTCCCAGCAGGCATGCCGCGCCTGCGGGTCGAGCCCCGCCGTGGGCTCGTCGAGGAACACCAGCTCGGGCCTGCCGATGACGGCCGCGGCCAGCGACAGCCGCTGCTGCTGCCCGCCCGACAGGCGCCGGAACGGGGTCCGTACGTGATCGGAGAGGCCCAGCCTGGACAGCAGGGCGCCCGGATCCAGCGGCCGGGCGTGGAAGCGCGAGACCAGCCGGAGCCACTCGCCGCAGCGCGCGGCGGGCGGCACGCCGCCCGACTGCGGCATGACGCCGACCCGGGGGCGCAGCGCGGCCGAGGCGGGCGGCAGGCCCAGGACCCGCACCGTGCCGCCGTCGGCGGTGCGGAACCCCTCGCAGATCTCCACCGTCGAGGTCTTGCCCGCGCCGTTGGGGCCGAGGACGGCCGTCACCGCGCCGCGGGCGGCGCTCAGCGTGAGCCCGTCGATCGCGGCGGTGCTTCCGTACCGCTTCACGAGGTCGACGATCTCGACGGCTGGGGATGTCATGAGCACGAGTCTAGGGACCGCCGGGGGTGGTTCGCCGGTCAGCCCCGCGTCGGCTTGTCAGGGAGGTTTCACCTAAGAACCATACGTTTACCGGAAATTTCCGGAAACCGGGAATGAGTATTACCAGAAACGGGTTTAGTCCTCTCGGTTCATGTCCGCATCTCACAATCCGGCCCGCATGGAGAGGTAAACGCGCATGTCCGTGGCAGAAGCCGCGCAACCGGTCGTCCAGGAGAGCCGCCGCCGCGCGGGGCTCCTGCTCTTCATCCTCGGCGCGCTCTCCGCGATCGGGCCCCTGTCCATCGACATGTACCTGCCCGCGCTGCCCGCCATCACCGAGGAGATGCTCAGCGTCCCCGCCCAGGTCCAGCTCACGCTGACGGCCTGCCTCGTCGGCGTGTCCGTCGGTCAGGTGGTGGCCGGGCCGCTCAGCGACGTGCGCGGCCGGCGGGTGCCGCTGATCGTCGGCGTGGGCGGGTTCATGGTGGCCTCGCTCCTGTGCGCGTTCGCCCCGTCCGTGCCCGTGCTCATCGCGCTGCGGCTGGTGCAGGGCATGCTCGGCGGCGCGGCCCTGGTCATCGTGCGCGCCGTGGTGCGCGACCTGTACGACGGCGCGGCCATCGCCCGCATCTTCGCCAGCCTCATGCTGGTCAGCGGCCTGGCGCCGATCCTGGCGCCGATCGCCGGGGCGCAACTGCTGGAGTTCACCTCGTGGCGGGGCGTGTTCGTGGCGCTGAGCCTGGCCGGGCTCGTGCTGATGCTGGCCGTGCTGGCCGGGGTGCGCGAGACGCTCCCGGCCGACCAGCGGGAGAGCGGCGGGTTCAGGCACACCCTGCGCAGCTTCCGGCGCCTGCTGCGCGACCGGCCGTTCATGGGCAGCGCGCTGACCGCCGGGCTCGCGTTCGGCGCCATGTTCGCCTACATCTCCGGCTCGCCGTTCGTCCTCCAGGACGTGTACGGAGCCTCGCCGCAGCAGTACTCGCTCATCTTCGGGCTCAACGCGTTCGGCCTGATCGCCATGTCGCAGGTCGGCGGGCGCCTGGCCGGGCGGGTGCCGCAGGTCCGGCTCATCCTCGCCGGTCTGGGCGTCGCCCTGGCCGGTGGGGCGCTCCTGCTGCTGGCCGTCGTCATCGGGCTCGGGCTGACCGGGGTCGTGGCCGGGCTGTTCGTCATCATGTGCGGCCAGGGCCTGATCCTGCCGGGCACCGGCGCGCTGGCCCTGGCCGGCCAGCCGCCGCAGGTGGCCGGAGCGGCCTCGGCGCTGCTCGGCGTGCTGCAGTTCGCGCTGGGCGCGGTCGCGGCGCCGTTCGTCGGGCTGTTCGGCGCGGACACGGCGCTGCCCATGGCCGTCGTCATGACCGGTCTGTTCGCCTGTTCCGCCGTGGTCTTCGCGATCATGGCCCCGAAGTCTGTTAGGTAAGCCTTACCTGAGTGAGAAATTGCATTGACCCGCTGCTCGGAACCGTTTGTGGACCGGGAAGGAATTAGGGCACACTGATGTTGTGAAAAACGTGCCCTTGATAGAGCCAGGCAGCGAGCGCAGCACCCGTGCGCGCGTCGCCCGGCTCATTCTGGAGCACGGGCCCATCGCCGCGTCGGCGCTGGGCGAGCGGCTCGGGCTCACGCCCGCGGCCGTCCGCCGCCACCTCGACGCGCTGCTCGCCGACGGGATGATCGAACCCCGTACGGTGCGGCCGCGCGGTCAGCGGGGGCGCGGGCGTCCGGCCAAGCTGTTCGCCATCACCGACGCGGGGCGCAGCGCCTTCGAGCACGCCTATGACGACCTGGCCGGGAGCGCGCTGCGTTTCCTGGCCGCGCGTCTGGGGGAGGAGGCGGTGGCCGACTTCGCCCGCACACAGGTCTCAGGCCTGCTGCGGCGGCTGGAGCCGGTCATGCGGCAGGTGCCACCCGACCAGCGCGTCCAGGTGCTGGCCCAGGCTCTGTCCGCGGAGGGCTACGCCGCCTCGGCCACCAAGGCCAAGTCGGGCGGCGACCAGCTCTGCCAGCACCACTGCCCGGTGGCCCACGCGGCCGCGGAGTTCCCGCAGCTGTGCGAGGCCGAGACGGAGGCGTTCGCGCAGCTGCTCGGCACCCCCGTGCAGCGGCTGGCCACGATCGCGCACGGCGACGGGGTCTGCACCACGCACGTGAGCCCCCAGACGCTGGGGGTCCCACATAGAGCAACTGCCGAGAAAAGCACTCGCGAGAAGAGCAAGGAGACCGGAGGGTGACTGTCACCGACCGCCCGGAGCTGGAAGGCCTCGGGAATTACAAGTTCGGCTGGGCCGACCCCGACGCCGCCGGCGCGGCGGCCAAGCGAGGCCTGTCCGAGGAGGTCGTACGCGACATCTCCACGCTGAAGAACGAGCCGGAATGGATGCTCGACCTTCGCCTGAAGGGCCTCCGCCTGTTCGACAGGAAGCCGCTGCCGACGTGGGGCTCCGACCTCACCAGCATCGACTTCGACAACATCAAGTACTTCGTGCGTTCGACGGAGAAGCAGGCGACGTCCTGGGACGAGCTGCCCGCCGACATCAAGAACACCTACGACAAGCTCGGCATCCCCGAGGCGGAGAAGCAGCGCCTCATCGCCGGCGTCGCCGCCCAGTACGAATCCGAGGTCGTCTACCACAAGATCCGTGAGGACCTCGAGGAGAAGGGCGTCATCTTCGTCGACACCGACACGGGCCTGAAGGAGCACGAGGAGCTCTTCAAGGAGTACTTCGGCTCCGTCATCCCGGTCGGCGACAACAAGTTCGCCGCGCTCAACACCTCCGTGTGGTCCGGTGGCTCGTTCATCTACGTGCCGCCGAACGTCGAGGTCGAGATCCCGCTGCAGGCCTACTTCCGGATCAACACCGAGAACATGGGCCAGTTCGAGCGGACCCTGATCATCGTCGACGAGAACAGCTACGTCCACTACGTCGAGGGCTGCACCGCGCCGATCTACTCGTCCGACTCGCTCCACTCCGCGGTCGTCGAGATCATCGTGAAGAAGAACGCCCGCTGCCGTTACACGACCATCCAGAACTGGTCCAACAACGTCTACAACCTGGTCACCAAGCGCGCCGTCGCCTACGAGGGCGCGACCATGGAGTGGATCGACGGCAACATCGGCTCCAAGGTCACGATGAAGTACCCCGCCGTCTACCTCATGGGCGAGCACGCCAAGGGCGAGACCCTGAGCGTCGCGTTCGCGGGCGAGGGCCAGCACCAGGACGCCGGGTCCAAGATGGTCCACCTCGCCCCGCACACCAGCTCCACCGTCATCTCCAAGTCGGTGGCGCGCGGCGGCGGACGCACCTCCTACCGCGGTCTCGTGCAGATCGAGGAGGGCGCCCACGGCAGCGCCAGCACCGTCAAGTGCGACGCCCTGCTCGTCGACCAGATCAGCCGCTCCGACACCTACCCGTACGTCGACGTCCGCGAGGACGACGTCTCGATGGGCCACGAGGCCACGGTCTCCAAGGTCAGCGAGGACCAGCTGTTCTACCTCATGAGCCGCGGGCTCGACGAGGACGAGGCGATGGCGATGATCGTGCGCGGCTTCGTCGAGCCGATCGCGCGCGAGCTGCCCATGGAGTACGCACTCGAGCTCAACCGGCTGATCGAGCTGCAGATGGAAGGAGCCGTCGGCTGATGGGCCTGAACGAGAAGCCCCTGTCGACCCTGCACGAGAAGGCGTCGTACGACCTGGCCGACTTCGAGGTGCCGGCCGGGCGCGAGGAGGCGTGGCGCTTCACCCCGCTCTCGCGCCTGAAGGGCCTGCACGACGGCAAGGCCGTGGCCGAGGGCCACGTCAAGGTCGACGTGGACGCCGCGCCCGAGGTCACCGTCGAGACCGTGGGCCGCGACGACCCGCGGCTCGGCAAGGTCTACGTGCCCGCCGACCGGGTCAGCGCGCAGGCGTTCAACGCCTTCGAGAAGGCGACCGTGCTCACGGTGGCGCGCGAGGCCGTCACGTCCAAGCCGACCGTCGTCACGCTCACCGGCGCGGGCGACGGCGCCGCGTACGGTCACCTGCTGGTCCAGGTCGAGCCGATGGCCGAGGCCGTGATCGTGCTCGACCACCAGGGCAGCGCGGTCTACGCCGACAACGTGGAGTTCGCCGTAGGCGACGGCGCCACGCTGCGCGTGGTCAGCCTGCAGGACTGGCAGGACGACGCCGTCCACGTCAGCCACCACCACGCCAGGCTCGGCAGGGACGCCACCTTCCGCAGCTTCGTGGTGACGCTCGGCGGCGACCTGGTCCGGCTGTCGCCCAGCGTGTCCTACGACGGGCCCGGCGGCGACGCCGACCTCACCGGCGTCTACTTCGTCGACGCCGGTCAGCACCTGGAGCACCGCCTCCTGGTCGACCACTCGCAGCCCAACTGCAAGAGCAACGTCGACTACCGCGGCGCCCTCCAGGGCGAGGACGCGCACGCCGTCTGGATCGGCGACGTGATCATCCGGGTCGCGGCCGAGGGCACCGACACCTACGAGCTCAACCGCAACCTCATCCTCACCGACGGCGCCCGCGCCGACTCGGTGCCCAACCTGGAGATCCTCACCGGCGAGGTGGCCGGCGCGGGGCACGCCTCCACGTCCGGCCGGCTCGACGACGAGCACCTGTTCTACCTCCAGGCCCGGGGCATCCCGTACGACGAGGCGCGCCGCCTGGTCATCAGGGGCTTCCTCGGCCAGCTCGTCGAGAAGATCCAGATCCAGGAGATCCGCGACCGCGTCATGGCGGCGCTGGAGGCGGAGCTCGCCCGATGAGTTTCGAGAAGGTCTGCCAGATCGGCGACATCCCCGACGGTGGCGTCATCGCCGTCGAGCTCGGCGAGACGCCGGTGGCGCTGGTGCGCAAGGGCGGCGACGTGTTCGCCCTGCACGATGTCTGCTCCCACGCCGAGGTGCGGCTCAGCGAGGGTGACGTCTACGACGGCACGCTCGAGTGCTGGCTGCACGGCTCGTGCTTCGACATCCGCACCGGCAAGCCCACCGGCCCGCCCGCCACCAAGCCCGTGAACGTCTACACAGTCAAGATCGACGGCGACGACGTGCTCGTCTCGCTCTCGAAGGAGTCCTAAGCAATGTCCACCCTTGAGATCCGTGACCTGCAGGTCGCCGTCGAGGACAAGGAAATCCTGCGCGGCGTCAACCTGACCGTGAAGTCGGGCGAGACCCACGCCATCATGGGCCCCAACGGCTCCGGCAAGTCCACGCTCGCCTACGCGATCGCCGGTCATCCGAAGTACACGATCACCGGCGGTCAGGTGCTGCTCGACGGCGTCGACCTGCTGGAGCTGTCGGTCGACGAGCGGGCCCGCGCGGGCCTGTTCCTGGCCATGCAGTACCCCGTCGAGGTCCCCGGCGTGTCGGTGTCCAACTTCCTGCGCTCCGCTGTCACCTCCGTCCGCGGCGAGGCGCCCAAGCTGCGCCAGTTCGCCAAGGACCTGAAGAACGGCATGGACGCGCTCGCCATCGACGGCTCCTTCGCCCAGCGCAACCTCAACGAGGGCTTCTCCGGCGGCGAGAAGAAGCGCCACGAGATCCTCCAGCTGGAGCTGCTCAAGCCGAAGATCGCGGTGCTCGACGAGACCGACTCCGGACTCGACGTCGACGCGCTGCGCGTGGTGTCGGAGGGCATCAACCGCTTCCGCGAGTCCGGCGAGACCGGCGTCCTGCTGATCACGCACTACACTCGCATCCTGCGCTATGTGAAGCCCGACTTCGTGCACGTCTTCGCCAACGGCAAGATCGTCGAGGAGGGCGGGCCGGAGCTGGCGGACAAGCTCGAGTCCGAGGGCTACGAGCAGTACACGAAGGCATCTGCATGACTCAGACCAGCTTTGACGTGGAGAGGATCAGGAAGGACTTCCCGGTTCTCTCCCGCGAGCTGCCCGGCGGGCGCCCGCTCGTCTATCTCGACTCGGGCAACTCTTCCCAGAAGCCCACACAGGTCATCGAGACCATGCGCGAGCACCTGGCGCTGCACTACAGCAACGTGGGGCGTGCCATGCACGCCCTGGGCGCCGAGTCCACCGAGGCCTACGAGAGCGCCCGCGACAAGATCGCCGCTTTCGTCGGCGCTCCCTCGCGTGACGAGGTCGTCTTCACCAAGAACGCCTCCGAGGCGCTCAACCTGGTCGCCTACTCCTTCGGCAACCCGGCCAACACCGACGACCGCTTCCGGCTCGGCCCCGGTGACGAGATCGTCATCTCCGAGATGGAGCACCACTCCAACATCGTGCCGTGGCAGCTGCTCGCGCAGCGCACCGGCGCGACGCTGAGGTGGTTCGGCGTCACCGACGAGGGCCGGCTCGACCTGTCCGGGCTCGACGACCTGGTCACCGAGCGGACGAAGATCATTTCGATCGCTCACCAGTCGAACGTCCTCGGCACCGTCAACCCGGTCGCCGACGTGCTGGCCCGCGCCCGGCAGGCCGGCGCGCTGGTGATGCTCGACGCCTCCCAGTCGGTGCCCCACCACCCGGTGGACGTGGCCGCGCTGGGCGTCGACTTCGTCGCCTTCACGGGCCACAAGATGGTCGGCCCCTCCGGCATCGGCGTGCTGTGGGGCCGGGGCGAGCTGCTCGAGGCCATGCCCCCGTTCCTGGGCGGCGGGGAGATGATCGAGGCGGTCTGGATGGACCGCTCGACCTACGCCCCCATCCCGCACAAGTTCGAGGCCGGCACGCCGCCGATCGTCGAGGCCATCGGCCTCGGCGCGGCCGTCGACTACCTCAGCGGGGTCGGCATGGCGGCCGTCGAGGCCCACGAGCGCGAGCTCGCCGCGTACGGCCTCGACGCGCTGCGCGAGCTGCCGGGGCTGCGGCTGATCGGCCCCGACTCGCTGGAGATGCGCGGCGGCACGCTCGCGTTCACGCTGGACGGCATACACCCGCACGACGTGGGGCAGATCCTCGACGACGCGTTCGGCGTCGCGGTGCGCGTCGGTCACCACTGCGCGCGCCCGCTGCACCTGCGGTTCGGAATACCGGCGACCACGCGGGCGTCGTTCTATCTGTACAACACCACGGGCGAGATCGACGCCCTGGTGCGCGGCCTCCACCACGTCCAGAAAGTGTTCGCATAGCGATGATCGGCGAGTCGATGTACCAGGAGCTGATCCTGGAGCACTACAAGCACCCGCAGGGGCGGGGGCTGCGCGAGCCGTACGACGCCGAGGTTCACCACGTGAACCCGACGTGCGGCGACGAGATCACGCTGCGGGTCAGGGTGGGCGAGGCCGGCAAGATCGAAGACGTCTCCTACGACGGTCAGGGCTGCTCCATCAGCCAGGCCGCGGCCTCGGTGCTGCACGAGCTGACGACCGGCTCGACCGTACGGGAGACCCTGTCCGTGGTGGACGAGTTCACCCGCCTCATGCAGGGCAGGGGGCAGGTGGAGCCCGACGAGGACGTGCTCGGCGACGCGGTGGCGTTCGCCGGGGTGGCCAAATTCCCCGCGCGCGTCAAGTGCGCGCTGCTGTCATGGATGGCCTACAAGGACGCTGTGGTGAGGAGTGCTGCACAATGAGCAAGCCTGTCGAGACCCCGACCGGCTTCGACGGTGACGCGACCGTCGAGGAATTGATGGAGGCGCTCAAGGACGTCGTCGACCCCGAGCTCGGCATCAACGTCGTCGACCTCGGCCTGATCTACGGCCTCAACCTCGACCCGGGCCAGGACGGCAAGCCCGTCGCCACCATCGACATGACCCTGACCAGCGCGGCCTGCCCGCTGACCGACGTCATCGAGGACCAGGCGCACTCCGCGCTCGACGGCATGGTCTCCGATGTGAAGATCAACTGGGTCTGGCTGCCGCCGTGGGGCCCTGACAAGATCACCGACGAGGGCCGCGACCAGCTTCGTATGCTAGGCTTCAACGTCTGATCTTTCTGCTGGAGGCTGGCGCCTCGGCGCCGGCCGCTTCAGCATGCCGGAGGTCCCCGGAAAGTCCGGAGATCCTCCTCGGGAATAAGCGTGATCTCTCCCGTGTTGGCACCCAAGGACACCTGACGCCTCATCGCGCGTCCCGCGCCGCCTGCGGCCGGCGCCCTCAGGTGCGCCTTCCCCCAAGCTCCGCCCCGATGGCGGGCGCACTGCAATGTGTACGGCAATGTCGCCGTACGTCCTGGCTCGTCCTTTCGCAGAAGTGACGTGCCACTTCGACTGAAAGGCACGAATTTCGTGACCATGCTTGACGCTGTCCTGCCCGAGACGACCCCCGAGCAGGGCCCGTCCGAGTTCGAGCTGCTCGGCCTGCCCAAGCCGCTCGTGAACGGCCTGGCCAGGCAGGGCATCGGCTCCCCGTTCCCCATCCAGAGCGCGGCCATCCCGGACGTGCTCGCCGGCGCCGACGTGCTCGGCCGCGGCCAGACCGGCTCCGGCAAGACCCTCGCCTTCGGCCTCCCCATGATGGCCCGCATCTCCGGCGTCAAGCCGGCCCCCGGACGCCCCCGCGCGATGGTCCTCGTCCCCACCCGCGAGCTCGCCCTCCAGGTGCACGACGCCCTCGAACCCCTCGGCCGCGGCCTCGGCCTGCGCATGAAGGTCGTCGTCGGCGGCATGTCCATGGGCAAGCAGATCGAGGCGCTGCGCCGCGGCGTCGACGTCGTCATCGCCACCCCCGGCCGGCTCGGCGACCTGATCCGGCAGGGCGAGTGCTCGCTGGAGGACATCGAGATCAGCGTCCTTGACGAGGCCGACCACATGTGCGACCTCGGCTTCTTCCCGGTGGTGACGGAGCTGCTCGCGCAGACCCCGCCCGGCGGGCAGCGGCTGCTGTTCTCCGCCACCCTCGACGGCGACGTCGACAAGCTCGTCCAGCGCTTCCTCAAGGACCCCATCAGCCACTCCGTCGCACCGGCCACCTCGCCCGTCGACACGATGGAGCACCACGTGCTGCAGGTGACCCGCGACGACAAGTTCGACATCACCGCCGAGATCGCCAACCGCGAGGGCCGCACGATCATCTTCGTGCGCACCCAGCACGGCGTCGACCGCCTCTGCAAGCAGCTGGCCAGGGTCGGCGTCAAGGCGGGCGGCCTGCACGGCGGCAAGCGCCAGAACCAGCGCACCCGCATCCTGGCCGAGTTCCGCGAGGGCTCCGTCAACGTGCTCGTCTGCACCGACGTCGCCGCCCGCGGCATCCACGTCGACAACATCAGCCTGGTGCTGCACGTCGACCCGCCCCAGGACAGCAAGAGCTACCTGCACCGGGGCGGCCGCACGGCCCGCGCCGGCGAGAAGGGCACCGTCGTCACGCTGGTGCTGCCGAACGAGCGCCGCTCCACCGAGTCGCTGACCCGGCGGGCCGGCATCCACCCGTTCCGCCTCAAGGCGACCCCCGGCCACCCCCGGGTGGCGGAGGTCACCGGCGCCCGCGTGCCGAGCGGCGAGTCGATCCCCGTGTGGGAGCCGGACGTCCGCAAGCCCCTGCGCCCGCGCCGCGACAACCACAACGGCCGCTCCCGCCGTCCCCGTCGCGACTTCGACGGCGAGCGTCGTCCCAGGCGTCACGAGGACGGTTTCTCCGGCCCCCGGCGTCACGAGGACGGCTTCTCGGGTCAGCGCCGCCACGAAGGCGAGCGGCCGTTCGGCGGCCCGCGCCGCCACGACGGCGGAGACGCGCAGCCGCGCAGCTTCGGTGAGGACCGCCGCGACCGCCCCTTCCGCGAGGGCGACCGTCCCCGTGGCGGTGGCTACCGTGACGACCGCCCCAGCGGTGGTTACCGCGACGACCGTCCCGCCCGCGACGGTGACCGTCCCCGTGGCGGCGGTTACCGTGACGACCGCGGGACGCGAGGCGGCGGGTTCCGTCCCGACGACCGCGGCAACCGCTACTCCGCCGACCGCGGCCGCCCCTCCACGGGTGACCGCGACCGCGGCGGATACCGCTCCGACGACCGTCCCCGCGACGGCTACCGTCCCGGCAACTTCCGCTCGGACGACCGCGGCACCAGGGGCGGCGGCTACCGCCGCGGCAGCTCCGGCCGGAGCTTCGACCGCTGACCCACACCGCCCGTGACGGGTTCCGTCCATCCGGCGGGGCACGCAAGGCCGGCGCCATACGAACACCCCTGCTCCGTTCAGTCGAACGGCGCGGGGGTGTTCGTGTGTGCGGAGGTGTGGGTCAGTGGTGTGTACGGCGGGTCCTGGGGTGATGTGTTCGGTGAGGCGCGCACGACCGCAAGTCATGCGAGCGCCCCCGTTTCCGTTCAGTCGAACGGTGCGGGGGTGTTCGTGTGTTCGGAGGTGTGGGTCAGTGGCGTGTACGGCGAGGCTTGCACGACGGGGGTCTGCAGGAGCGGCATTCGAGTTCCCGCTCCGTTCGTCCGAAGGGGTGCTCGCAGGTGCGGACGGTGGTCATGCCGGTCCGGCGTCGGCGGTGCGGGGGTGGGGGAGGCGAGACGGCGGGCCGTGAGGGCGATCGCGGGCTGGGGCGCCGGTGTGGGTGCGGAGCGGGTGCCGTTTGTTCGCGGGGTACTGGTCGGAGGGGGGCGCGGGGCGGCTGGTCGGCGCTGGGCAGGGGTGTTATGGCCGGGGTAGGAGGCGGTGGGGCATGTTGATCGCGCTCGCGCGCTGCGAGCCGGGTGTTGTGGCCGGGGTGTGGGGCGGCGGGTTGTGTTGTTCGCGCTCGCGAGCTGCGAGCCGGGTGTTATGGCTGGGGTGTGGGGCGGTGGGGGGTGTTGTTCGCGCTCGCGAGCTGCGGACCGGGTGTCATGGCTGGGGTGTGGGGCGGCGGGCTTGGTTGGCTTCGCGGACGATGGCCCAGGCGTCCGCGACCGGGCCCAGGTGGCGGAGCTTGTCGGGGTTGATCACTGCGCGGATCGTCTGGACGCGGCCGGAGAGGATGTCGAGGGTCAGGGTGTTGACGATCCTGCCGTCCCGGTCGCGGAAGATCGCGCCCGGCTGGCCGTTGACCTCGTGCGGCTGCACCACGCCGCCGATGCGGACGAACGGCCCGGCGATCCCGGCCAGGACCCTGGCCACCTTGCCGGCGCCGAAGACGCCCGTGCCCCACAGCGGGGCGTTGCCGCCGCTGTCGCCGACCATCCGCACGTCGGCGGCGAGCAGGTCGCGCAGCCTGTCGACGTCCCCGTCACGGAAGGCGTCGAAGAACCGTCCGGCGAGCTCGTCCCGCTCGCGGCGGTCGGTCTCGAACCGGGCGCGTCCCGCCTCCATGTGACGGCGCGCCCGCACGGCGAGCTGGCGGCAGGCCGTCTCCGAGCGCCCCACCGCCGCGGCGACCTCGCCGAAGCCGAACCCGAACACCTCCCGCAGCACGAAGACCGCCCGCTCCAGCGGGCTGAGCCGCTCCAGCAGCAGCAGGGCCGCCATCGACAGCGAGTCGGCCAGCTCCGCCGACCGCTCCGGATCCTCGTAGGGGTCGGCCAGCAGCGGCTCGGGGAACCACCGGCCGGTGTACTGCTCCCGCCGGACGCGGGCCGAGCGCAGCACGTCGATCGCGATCCTGGACACCGTGGCCGCCAGGAACGCCTTGGCCGACGCCGGACGCCCGGGGTAGGCGTCGTAGCGCAGCCAGGCCTCCTGGACCGCGTCCTCGGCCTCGCCCACGCTGCCCAGGATCCGATAGGCGATCGAGAACAGCAGCGGCCGCAGCTCCTGGAACTCCTCCGCCCTGGTCACGCCAGCTCCTCCTTGAAGCCCTGGCGCCAGGAAGGGTGGCGCAGCCGCCAGCCGAGCTCCCGCTTGGCCTTGGCGTTGGAGAAGCCGCGCCCCTCGGTCATCATCGCCACCGCGGTCCTCCCGGCCAGCGGCCTGGCCAGCCAGACCGGGATCCGCATCGGCGGCCTGGCCCCCGCGCACGCGGCCAGGTAGGGCAGCCACTCGCGCGCCGGGGCCGGCTCGTCGTCGACGATGTTGAACACGCCCCTCGCCCGCTGTTCCACGGCCAGGACGGTGGCCTCGGCCGCGTCGTCGAGATGCACCCACGAACTGTAGCCGCCGCCGTCGCCGATGACCGGGTACTGCCGCTTGCGCACCAGCTCGACCTGGGCGTCGGTGGCCCCGGGCCCGTAGAAGGCGCCGTAGCGCAGGACCGCGCCCCCGGCCGCGGCGACCACCTGTTCGAGGTGGCGGATCGCCGCCGCCCCCTGGCCCGTGCTCGTCGGGTCCAGCGGATCCTCCTCCGTCTTCACCCACCCGCCCGTACGGATGCCGTTCCACGAGGCGTAGCTCTGCGCGACGACATGGGAGACGCCGGTCGCCTCGGCGGCGGCCAGCAGGTGGTCCGTCCCCTCGGTGCGCAGCCGGTTGGTGGTGGCGAACCAGCGGTCGAAGTGCTTGATGTCGGGCTTGCCGCCGATGGCGGTCATCTGGTGCACGATCACGTCCGGCCGGGCCCTGGCCACCGCCTCGCCGACCGCTTCCGCGTCCAGCCCGTCCATCACGACCGCCTCGGCGCCGAGGCGCTCCAGGAGGCCCAGCTTGCCCGCGCCCGTCGTCGTCGCGGTCACCTGGTGGCCGCGCGCCACGAGCCGCCGCACCAGCCGCCGTCCCAGCACCCCGGCCCCGCCGGCCACGAACACCCGCATGACCATCACCTTTCCCCACGTCACTGGCTTTCTCCGCCACCCGGGACGAGACAGCACAGCCGTCTGTGACATCGGCCGTCCATGTCACAGCGCGGCCGGCCTGTCTCGTCCCGGGGCGGACAGACTCACTGAAACAGGAGCTTGGCCATGGACGAGCGGAACACACACCGGAAGATCGCCCTGATCACCGGGGCGAACAAGGGGATCGGCCGGGCGACCGCGGAGCGACTCGCCGAACTGGGCGTGACGGTCCTGATCGGCGCCAGGAACGCGCGGCGCGGCGAGGAGACCGCGGCGGCGGTGCGCGCGGGAGGCAGCGACGCGCACGCCGTCACCCTCGACGTCACCGACCTCGCCACCGTCGAGGCGGCCGCCGGATGGGTCGAGGAGCGGTTCGGCCGCCTCGACGTGCTGGTCAACAACGCCGCCATCACCGGCTCCGGCCAGGTCCCGCCCGAGGACGCCGTCGACCAGATCCCCAGCGGCGTCGACCTGGACATGGTCCGGTCGGTGTTCGAGACCAACGTCTTCGGGGTGATCGCGGTCACCAACGCCATGCTCCCGCTGCTGCGGCGGTCGCCGGCGCCGCGGATCGTCAACCTCAGCAGCGGCGGCGGGTCGCTGGCCGTCAACAGCGAGCCGGGCGGCCCGCTGAGCGGGCTGCCGCAGTCGGCCGCGTACTCGCCCTCCAAGACCGCGCTGAACGCGCTGACCGTGCAGTACGCCAACGAGCTGCGGAAGGACGGCATCCTGGTCAACGCCGCGGCCCCCGGCTACGTCGCCACGGACATCAACGACCACCGCGGGTTCCTCACCCCCGCGCAGGGCGCGACGGTCGTGGTACGACTGGCGACGCTGGACGCGGACGGGCCGACCGGTGGGTTCTTCAGCGAGGACGGCCCCGTGCCCTGGTGACTGCCGGTTGAACGGACCACCCCACCCGAGAGGCCGGGCGCGACGCGCCAGGGAACGCGCCCGGCCGCGGGTGAGTCCGGTGCCTGGCGCAGACTAGGCTTGAGTAGCATTCCTGCCGAACGACGAGAGAGATCATGAAGACCTTCGAAGAGCTGTTCGCCGAGCTGTCCGAGAAGGCGCAGACCCGGCCCGCGGGCTCGGGCACCGTGGCCGCGCTCGACGCCGGCGTCCATGCCATCGGCAAGAAGGTCGTCGAGGAGGCCGCCGAGAGCTGGATGGCCGCCGAGCACGAGTCGAACGACCGGGCCGCCGAGGAGATCTCGCAGCTCCTCTACCACGTGCAGGTGCTGATGATCGCGAAGGGGATCGGGCTCGACGAGGTGTACAAGCATCTCTAGGGCGCCCCGCGCCCGCCTCCGCCCGTCCCGCACGTTTCGCGACCCATCCGAGGACCACTGACATGCTACGTCTGGCCGTACCCAACAAGGGCGCTCTCAGCGAGGCCGCCCAGACCATGCTCAAGGAGGCCGGCTACCGGCCCCGCAGAGACAGCAAGGAGCTGTTCGTCGTCGACGAGGCGAACGGCTGCGAGCTGTTCTTCCTGCGCCCCCGCGACATCGCCGTCTACGTCGGCGAGGGCACGCTCGACGCCGGCATCACCGGCAGGGACATGCTCATCGACTCCGGCGCGCCCGTCGAGGAGATCATGCCGCTCGGCTTCGGCGCCTCCACCTTCCGGCTGGCCGCCAAGGCCGGCACCCTGACCAGCGTGCACGACCTGCAGGGGCTGCGGGTGGCCACCTCCTACACCGGGCTGCTCGAGAAGTACCTGTCCGACCAGGGCGTCGACGCCCGCGTGATCAAGCTCGACGGCGCCGTCGAGACCGCCATAAGGCTGGGCGTCGCCGACGCGGTGGCCGACGTGGTCGAGACCGGCACCACCCTGCGCAACGTCGGGCTGGAGGTGTTCGGCGAGCCGATCATGCGCTCCGAAGGCGTGCTGATCAAGCGGAACGGCACCCCCGACTCGCCCGCCATGCAGCAGATCGTCCGCCGCATCCAGGGCGTGGTGCACGCCCGCGACTTCGTCATGATGGACTACGACATCCGCGCCGAGCGGATCGAGGAGGCCATCGCGCTCACGCCCGGCATGGAGGGGCCGACGGTCTCGCCGCTGCACCGCGAGGGCTGGGTGGCCGTCCGCGCGATGGTCCGCCGCCAGGGCCACCAGCAGGTCATGGACAAACTGTGGGACCTCGGCGCCCGCGCCATCCTCGTCACCGACATCTACGCCTGCCGGCTCTAGTAGCGCAACCCGTGGTCGAAGCGGCGGGCCGGGCGAAACGCGTGCCCGAGGCGGGAACCCTCACGGGAGGACGTCAGGCGAGTCCTTTCACCGCTTCGACGGCGTGGTCGACCTGCTCGGGCGTGGTGACGATGCTGGTGCCGAAACGCAGCAGCGACGGCCTGTACGGGGTGGTGGAGGCGATGACCTTGCGCCCGTGCAGGCGGGACACCGCCTGGGCCGCGTCCATGCCGTCGATCGAGCAGCACACGAGCCCCGCCGAGAGGCCGGGGGAGTCGGGGGTGGCCAGCCGGACGTGCGGGAGCGCGCTCAGGCCGCTCTTGAGCCGGGTGGCCAGCTCCTGGGTGCGCCGCTGGATGCGGTCCTTGCCGATCGCCTTCTGGAAGTTGAACGCCTGTGTCATCGCCCACCGGTGCTCGAACGCCTTGTAGCCGCCCGGCGTGGCCAGGTCGGCCGTGGTCTCGGCCGGCCCCTCGCCGCGCTGCCAGGCCACGAACGAGGACCGCCCGAAGCCGGGGATGACCGGGGCGAGCGCGTCCCAGGCCCGGCCCCACAGGATGCCGGTGCCGCGCGGCCCGAACAGCCACTTGTGCGTGCCGCTGGCCATGAAGTCGCAGCCCAGGTCGCCCATCTCGTCGGCCATCGCGCCGAACCCGTGCACGCCGTCGACGCACAGCAGCGCCCTGTCGGCCTCGTCGCGACCCCGGTTGGCCTCGGCCAGCATGTCGGCGATGGCCCGGATCGGCAGCCGCACCCCCGTGCTGGAGTGCACCCACGTCACCGCCACCACGCGGGTGCGCGGCCCCAGGCCGTCCTTGATCGCCTCGACGATCCTGGCCTCCGACGCCTGGGCGGGGTCGTCGTACAGCCTGACCCTGCGCACCTTCGCGCCGGTGCGGTCGGCGAGCAGCCGCACCCCCTCGTGAGTGGCGAGGAAGTCGTGCTCGGTGGTGAGCACGTCCTGGCCGTCCTTGAGACGCATGCCGGAGTAGAGCAGGCCCAGGCCCATCGTGGTGCTGTCGGTGAGCGCGAGCTGCCGGGCGTCGGCGCCGACGAAGCGCGCGGCCGTCTCCCGTATGGTGGCGTCAGGAGAGGCGTTGCCGGCGGGCAGGTAGTGCGGGTCGGCGTCCAGGCCCGCGCGGTGCCGCTCGATCGCCGCCCGCACCGGGGCCGGCGCGGGGGCCAGCACGAACGCCGCGAACTGCCCGTACGCCGGATCGAGCGTGAACTGCGCGCGCACCGACTCCCAGTCGTCCGCGTCGAAGGCCGGAGACGGCTCGGGGGCGGGGGAGGAGGTGCAGGCCGCCACCCCGGCGAGCATCCCCGCGCCGAGCACCGCCCGTCTGTTCAGCTGCCGCGTCACGCTCCCTTCCTATCCCGGGACGCGCCGATCTGCCCAGAGCGCCGGGCGAGTCGTTACCTGCCTGATCAGGTCCGAGATCCGGACGATGCCGAGGCAGCGGTTCACCTCGTCGGTGACCACCAGGTCGTCGTAGACGCGGCCGGTGTCCCGGCCGGCCGCCTGCATCGCCGCCACCGCCGGAGTGGTCCGCGGCACCGTGCGGGGCGGATCGGCCAGCCGCCGCGCCGGTTTCGACCCGTACAGCGCGTGCCCGTACCGGGAGGCGATCGAGAGCAGGAACCGGCCGCGGTCCAGGCTGCCCAGCGGACGCTGGTACTCGTCCACCAGGACCACGCTGGTGATCGTCGGCTCGCGCCCGAACGCCTCCACCGCCTGCTCCGCCTTCGCCGCCTCGGGCAGCGTCACCGCCGGCAGCAGCAGCTCCTGCACGCGCGGGCCGAGCGTCGCCTCCGGCTGGTCGTCGGCCGTGCCCAGCGGCACCCGTACCAGCCCGTCGGGGCCGGGCGACAGCAGCGGCCCGGTCGCCATCCGCGCGCCCCACGAGCGCGCCGCGGCCAGCTGCGCCTCGTCCTCGATCGCGGGCGCCAGCACGTGCGCGCCCACGCCGCGCGCCAGCGTCACCACCGCGCGCGCCGCCGCCACCGCCCGGTGGTCGCGGGGCGCCCGCGCGATCAGCTCCGGCGCGATCCCCACCAGGTACGGGGACGCGTCCGCGATCAAATCGAGCGGCACGTGCTCGGTCCCGGCGCCGCCGAATCCGAGCAGGTAGCCGTGGGCCCGCAGCCCGTCGAGCGCCACCCTGAGCAGCCGGCGCTCCTGCGGCGCGCACGGGCCGCTCAGCAGCAGGATCAGCTCGCGCGGATGCCGGCCGGCGCGGCGCAGCGCCTCGTGCAGCGGGGCCATCGCCACCGCGCCCGACAGCACCACCTGGACCGGGACGTCCAGGACCATCGGCAGCGGCGCGGCCCGCAGATTCCCCGACGGGTCGAGCATCGCCGGCCGGGCGATCACCGAACCCGTGTCGAGATCCACAAGAGGGCCTGTGAGCAGGGAGGACACGTAGCGATGATGGGCTGGTCCGGGACCCCGCGACAGTCTCCCGCGGTGGAATTCACCGACATTTCCCCGGAGATTCCCCGGCCGGTGAACGCGCGCCGCCGGTCGGTTAGCCTTCCGGCATGAACGCGCGACCGGCGAAGGGCGGCGGCCGGTGGGTCTCCGTGCCTCCTGAGCGGCTGAATCCGTGGATCGACGGGTTCGCCGCCCGCCACGGGCCCTTCGAGGCCGCCGGCGACGACCGCCTGGTGCGGCTGACGGCGCGCGACGGGGCGGTGGCCGAGCTGCACGTGCCCTTCCCGCCGATGCGTCCGGGCCCGCCGCACGTCACCCGGCTCGTCGAGCACTCCCGCGCCGCCCGTCGGGTGGGGGTCGTGCTGGTGCGGCTCGGAGGATACGCGGCCGGGGTGTTCGACGGGACCGCGCTGGTCGCGTCCAAGGTCGGGTCGCGGCTGGTGCAGGGGCGCACGGCGGCGGGCGGCTGGTCGCAGCAGCGCTTCGCCCGCCGCAGGTCCAACCAGGCGGGCAAGGCCTTCGAGGCGGCCGCAGAGACGGCTCTGCGGGTCCTGACGCCGCACGAGCTGGACGCCGTCGTGCTGGGCGGCGACCGCAGAGCGGTGGACGCCCTGCGCGCCGACCCGCGCCTGGCACCGCTGCTGGCCCTGGAGACCGAGCCGTTCCTGACGGTCCCCGACCCGAAGCTGGCGGTGCTCAAGGAGACCCCGGCCCAGTTCCGGGCCGTCCGCGTGCGCGTCACCGACCCCGTGTGACCGCGCCCGGCGGAGGAGGTCAGGCGCCGAAGGCGTGGGCGTGCTCGGCGAGGAAGGCCGTCAGGGGGCGCGGCGGGCGGCCGGTGAGGTCCTCGACCGCGGAGGTGACGGAGGCCCAGTCCTCCGTCTCCATCTCCCGCATCATCGTGGCCACCTCCGTGGCGGCGCGCTGCGGCACCCCCTGGGCGGCCAGGTGGGCGGCCATGGCGGGGACCGGGAGGTCGACGTAGGTCACCGGCCGGCCGATCGCCGCCGTGACCGCCGCGGCGATCTCGTCGTGGGTGTGCGCCTCGGGCCCGGTGAGCGTGTACGTGGCGCTCGGGCCCACCGGCGCGGTCAGCAGGGCGGCCGCCGCCGCGGCGATGTCCCGGGCGTCGATGTAGCTGACCTTGGCCGCGCCGTACGAGCCGTGGATGCGGCCGTCGCGCACCTCGCCCGGCAGGTTCTGCATGAACCCGCCGGGCCGCAGGATCGCGTGCGGCAGGCCGGACGCGCGCAGGTGCTCGTCGATGCGGCCGTGCGGGTCCTGCCCGAGCCTGCCGCCCGGCCTGGCGTGGCGTACGGAGACCGTCACCACCTGCGCCACCCCGGCCTCCCGCGCCAGGTCGACGACCGCGCGGTGGGCGTCCACCACGCCGGGCCAGAGCGAGCTGTTGAGGAACAGCCGGTCGCCGGGCGACAGGTGGGCGGCGATCGACTCGGGCCGTTCCAGGTCGCCCGGCACGTACGGACCGCCGAGACCGGCGGGCTCGCGGGTGACGGCGGCGACCTCGCCGGGCGGGAGCAGGGCGACGAGCGCCCGGCCTATGGAGCCGGTGGCGCCGGTGACCACGATCATGGACTTCCCCTAAGTGGATGACATCATTCCGGTTAGGTGGACCGTACAGGAAGCGGAATCTCATCGTCCACTTAATCGGAGCGGTACGATTTCCTCCGTGCGGGCGGACGCCAGGCGGAACCTGGGCAAGATCGTGGAGGCCGCGGCGGCCGTCATGGCCGAGCGGGGCCCCGCCGCGCCCATGGAGCTCATCGCCCGCCGCGCGGGCGTCGGCGTCGGCACGCTCTACCGGCGCTTCCCCGATCGGGCCGCGCTGCTCGCCGCCATGGGGGAGCACTACGTGCACTCGCTGGGCGAGGCCCTCGACCGCGCCGTGGCCGAGGAGCGCGACGCCTGGAGCGCGCTGCGGGCGTTCGTGCTGTGGGCGGGCGACTCGGGGCGGGGCGTGCTCGCCGCCGTGCTGGCCGGGGTGCCCGAGGAGGCGACGGTCGGGCCGGGGTTCGAGGAGACCCGTCAGCGCTGGCTGGAACGTTTCACCGCGCTCGTCCGGCAGGCCCAGGCCGACGGCCGGATGCGCGCCGACGTGGGGGTGGACGACGTGGTGGCGCTGCTCAACCTGTTCGCCTGCCATCCCGGCTCGCTGCCCGCGCACGTCGCGGCCCGGCCCACCTGGTTCCTCGGGCTGATGCTGGACGGGATGGCGGCCGGGGCCGCGCAGGGCTGATCACGGGATCGCCACGTCTTTGAGACGATTCAAAAAAATCTTCAAGGCCGCTATGATGAACCCGTTAACAGCGGCACGGCCTCGTGAGGATCAATGGGGACCAGGAGCATCAAGGAGGTCGCGCAGCTGGCGCGGGTCTCGGTCGGCACCGTGAGCAACGTGCTCAACCGCCCCGAGATCGTCTCGCCCGCCACGCGTGAGCGGGTCTTCGAGGCCATCCGCGAGCTGGGGTTCGTCCGCAACGAGGTGGCCCGTCACCTGCGGGTCGGGCGCAGCCGCACGGTCGGGCTGGTCGTCCTCGACGTCTCCAACCCGTTCTTCGCCGACGTCGCCCAGGGCGCCGAGGCGGTGGCCGACGAGCACGACACGATGATGATGCTCTGCAACAGCGCCGCCGACCCCGACCGCGAGCGCCGCCACCTCGACCAGCTGGAGCAGCAGCGGGTGCTGGGCGTCCTGATCACCCCGGTCGACGCCGCCAGCCCGCGCCTGGCCCAGCTCACCGCCAGGGGCACGCCCGTGGTGCTGGTCGACAGCGCCGCCACCGGCATGCAGTGCTCGGTCGCCGTCGACGACCGGCTCGGCGGCCAGGTGGCCGCCGCCCACCTGATCGAGCGCGGCCACCGGCGCATCGCGTTCGTCGGCGGGCCGCTGTCGATCAAACAGGTCGCCGACCGCCACGCCGGGGCCTCCGCCGCCGTGTCCGCGTCCGCCGGGGAAGGCGCCGAGCTCGTCGACTTCGAGACCACGGCGCTGGGCGTGGCCGCAGGGCGGGCCGCCGGGGAGCGCCTGGCCGCGCTGCCGGGGGCCGAGCGGCCGACCGCCGCCTTATGCGCCAACGACCTGCTCGCCCTCGGGTTCCTGCAGGCCATGTCGCTGCGGGGGCTCAAGGTGCCCGACGACGTGGCGATCGTCGGCTACGACGACATCGACTTCGCCGCCGCCGCGGCGGTGCCGCTGTCGTCGGTGCGCCAGCCGCGTGAGCTGCTCGGCCGTACCGCCATCGAGCTGCTGCTGGAGGAGGTCTCCTCACCGGACGAGCACCGTCACAGGCAGGTGATCTTCCAGCCCGACCTGGTCGTCCGCGAGTCGAGCAAGGCGATCCGCAGAGACGCCTGAGCGCGCTCCACCGTCCGGGGAAGCGGACGCGTGCCTGGAGTGTGCGTCTGGGCAGGATGCGGCTGGAGAGCTGCCGTCCGACGGCCTGGTGTTCCGGTGCCTGGCCGGCGTGCGGAGGGACGGTCCGAGCCGGCGATCGGGAAAGATCGTTGCACAGCTGCAATCTGCGCGAGAGTCATGGCTTCCACCTGGTCGCGCAGGGGGTGGACCCGCTGACGGCGGTGCTCGACGCGGTGGGCGTGCAGGCGGCGGGGTGACCTTCTCGGTCCTCGTTCCGCTGGACCGGCGGCGCGGACGGGTGGGGTTCAGGGAGGTGGCGGAATCCGGGGGTGGCGACGCATTGACTTTGAGTCGATTCAACACTACTTTCGCAGCAACCGACCGCCGTTCACCCCCGCGTAACGGGACGGGAACCAGCATGCAACGGCTCCTGTCCCCGGGTCCGCGCACACGCCACGAGAAGGTGCTGCCGGATGAGCCATCCCGCCATGTCAATCAGGTTGCAGGCCGCCTGTTCCGAGGTGGTCTGGGCGGCCAGGCTGAACGTGCTGTGGATCGTCTTCACGCTACTCGGCGGCGTCGTGCTCGGGCTCGGGCCCGCCACCGTGGCCGCGTACACGCTGGCCCGGAGGCACGCTCGTGGTGAATCGATTCATGCGCTGCCCGAGTTCTGGCGCGTCTACCGGCGCGAGTTCGTCCGCGCGTCCCTGCTCGTCCTGCCCCTGGCGGTGGTCGTCACCGTCCTCGTCGGCAACCTCCTCTACTTCGCCGCACTCGGGCCCGGCGCCAGGGCGTGGCAGGTGGCCACCCTCGTGGCTCTCGTGGCGCTCGCCTGCGTCGGGTCCTACCTGGGGCCGCTCTACGCGCACTACGACCTGCCGCTGCCGGCCTACCTGCCGAAGGCCTCACTGCTGGCGCTGACCCGGCCGGCCTCGTCCGTGCTCCTGCTGTTCGTGCTCGCCGCGATCGTCTTCGCGACGGTGGCGGCCCCCCTCCTCGCGCTCCTCCTCAGCGTCGGCGCGTGGATCTGCCTCAACACGTGGCTGTGCCTGCGGTTCTTCGAGGAGAACGAGGCGCGCCTGCACTCGAAAGGGAACCGATGACCGCATCCCGTCGTCGCCGGCTGGCCGCCGGTGCGTTAACGCTAACAGCAGCTCTCGTGGCGTCCGCCTGCTCCAGCGGCGCCGGTGAGGGGGCGGCGGAAAGCGACACGCTGACCATGATGGTCCCGCTGTTCCAGACCGCCCCCGACCCCAAGGGGGAGATCCACCAGGCGGTCGAGAAGCTGATCGGCAAGAAGCTGCAGATCACCTGGGTGCCCAACGCCGACTACAACGAGAAGACCAACATCACGCTCGCGTCCGCCTCCCTGCCGGACGTGATGGTCATCCAGGACAACAAGGGCGCGTCCTTCGTCAAGGCCGCCAAAGCGGGGGCGTTCTGGGACCTGACCGACAAGCTCGACAAGTACCCGAACCTCAAGCCGAAGTCGCAGCAGGTCTGGATGAACTCCAAGACCGACGGCCGCAACTACGGCATCTACCGGGTCCGCCCGCTGCTCCGCTCGGCCGTCATCCTGCGCAAGGACTGGCTGGAGAAGCTCGACCTGGAGCTGCCCAAGACCACCGACGACCTGTACGAGATCGCCAAGGCGTTCACCGAGAAGGACCCGGACGGCAACGGCAAGAAGGACACCTACGGCCTCATCCTGCCGAAGTGGCCCGCCCCCGTGTTCTCCGCGTCCAGCCCGTACAACGCCATCGACGTCTGGTTCGGCACCCCCAACAACTACGGCGTGCGCGACGGCAAGCTGGTGCCCGAGTTCGACGTGCCGGAGTTCTGGGAGGCCCAGAAGTACACGAAGAAGTTCATCGACGAGGGCCTGGTCAACCCCGACTGGGCGACCCTCGACACCGGCAAGTGGAACGACCCGTTCCTGCAGGGCAAGGGCGGCATCATCATCGACGTCAACGTCCGGGCCGGCGAGCTCTTCGACAAGTTCAAGGAGCTGGACCCGGAGACGTACGACCAGAAGGTCGCGATGGCGGGCAACCTGACGCGGCCCGACGGGCAGAAGTTCTCCCTGCCGTTCACCGGCTTCAACGGCATCGTGGCCATCTCCAAGCAGCGCGTGCAGACCGTGGAGCAGCTCGACGACGTGCTGACGACGCTGGACAAGCTGGCGTCCAAGGAAGGCTCGATCCTGGTCAACAACGGGATCGAGGGCCGCAACTTCAAGGTCGAGAACGGCTTCGCCGTCAAGGTCAATGAAGAGGACCCGGCGATCAAGGTCATCAACAACGACGTCCAGTTCGGCTTCATCCAGCTCGGCATGACCTCCAGCGTCGGCGTGGCCGGGGAGGCGTACGAGTGGATGCGCCCCAGCCAGGCCGAGCAGGAGTGGCTCAAGCAGCGCGACGAGCTCATGGAGCTCGACCTGCAGACCGCGGTGCACGACCCGTCGCTGCCGGTGATCTCGCAGACGGCGGTCGACCAGGGCCCGACCCTGAACCCGATCCCGACCGACGCCCGCATCAAGTATCTGGCGGGTGACCTGAGCGAGGAGCAGTTCAAGGCGGAGATCAAGCGCTGGTACGACAGCGGCGGCACCCAGATCCTCACCGAGCTCCAGGCGGGGATCTCCAAGGTAGGCGGCTGACGGTTCGGCCGGGAGGCCCGGGGACACCCGGGCCTCTCCTTTCGACATTCGGAAAGTTCGGAAAGGAGGCCGCCGTGGCCACCGATCTGGCGTCGCCCGTCACCGAGGCGGCCCCCAGGAGCAGGCGGGACGGGTCCGGCAAGGTGCCGGTCCGCACGGCGCTGCGGCGCTACCGCTGGCTGTACGTGATGCTCATCCCCGGCCTGGTCTACTTCGCGATCTTCAGATACCTGCCGATGTACGGCCTGACTATCGCGTTCCAGGACTTCCTGCCGTTCTCCGGCTACGCGGGCAGCCCCTGGGTCGGTCTCAAGCACTTCGAGACGCTGTTCACCGGGCCCGACTTCGGCCGGCTGCTCTTCAACACCCTGTTCCTCGCGCTGCTGACCGCGGTCTTCGTCTTCCCGGCGCCGATCATCATCGCGCTGCTGCTGAACGAGCTGCGGGTCAGCGTCTACAAGCGCTACGTGCAGTCGCTGATCTACATCCCGCACTTCCTGTCCTGGACGATCGTCTTCTCGCTGACGTACCTGCTGTTCGCGGTGGACTTCGGCGTCATCGCCGGCTGGATCCACAGCCTGAGCGGCGGCGGTCCCCAGATCGACTACATGGCCCGGCCCGAGTGGTTCCGGCCGCTGGTCATCCTGCAGCTGCTCTGGAAGACGTCCGGCTGGGGGACGATCATCTACCTCGCCGCGCTGGCCGGCGTGGACACGAACCTGTACGAGGCGGCGCGCATGGACGGCGCCGGCCGGTGGCGCCAGTTCTGGCACGTCACGCTGCCCGCGATCCGCCCCACGATCGTGGTCATGGCGATCCTGACCTCCGGCAACCTCCTCGACCAGAGCTTCGAGCAGATCTGGCTGCTCACCAACTCGCTGAACCGCTCCACCGCCGAGGTGTTCGACACCTTCGTCTACTACGTCGGCATCCAGGGCGCCGGCTACAGCTACGCCACGGCGGTCGGCCTGTTCAAGGGGATCGCCGGCGTCGTCCTGATCTTCGGCGCCAACTGGCTGGCCAAGCGCATGGGCCAGCGGGGACTGTTCTGAGGAGCCCGTGGACATGTCTGCCAACACCTCGACCGACCGGCCCGCGGGCACGTCGATCAAGCACTACGGCTCGCTCGGCAGCCGGGTGTTCGACACGCTGAACGTCATCCTGCTCGGCGGGCTCGCGCTGATCACCGTGCTCCCGCTGCTCTACGTGCTCGCCGGGTCGTTCGCGACCGAGTCGGAGATCTCCACCCGGCCGTTCTTCCTGTGGCCGGAGAAGTTCGTCACCAGCACGTACGAGTACGTCTTCGCCAACGACACCATGCTGCGGGCGCTGCTCACCACGGTCGTGGTGACGGCGGTGGGCACGGTGGTGCAGGTCGCGCTGACCTTCACCATGGCCTACCCGCTGTCGAAGAAGTATCTGCCCGGCCGGGCCCTGGTGCTCAACCTGGTGGTGTTCACGCTCGTCTTCGGCGGCGGGATCGTGCCGACCTTCCTGGTGGTGCGCGACCTGGGGCTGCTGGACAGCTACTGGGCGCTCATCCTGCCGCTGGCCATCAACCCGTTCTACCTGATCATCGTCAAGTCGTTCTTCCAGGAGCTGCCGCAGGCCCTGGAGGAGGCGGCGCGCATCGACGGCTGCAACGAGATGGGGGTGTTCTTCAAGATCGTCCTGCCGCTGTCGAAGCCGATCATCGCCACGTTCTCGCTGTTCTACGCGGTGGGCATCTGGAACGACTACATGTCGCCGCTGCTGTACATCAACGACAACGACAAATGGACCCTGCAGGTGCTCGTCAGGCAGCTCACCAGCCCCGACGCGGCCAACGCCATCAGCGCCCTGGACACGGTCTTCTTCCCGGCCAAGGGCCTGATGTTCGCCGTGGTGGTCATCGCCACGCTGCCGATCCTGCTCTTCTACCCGTTCCTGCAGAAGCACTTCGCCAAGGGCGTGCTGATCGGGTCGGTGAAGGAGTGACCGAGGTGGAGACCACCCTGCGCTGGCTGGACCGTCCGGGCGGGCAGGGGGTGACCTGGGGCGTCCCGTGGCCGCGCGGCACGGTCGCGGCCGGCGCGCCGTTCGGGCTGACCGGCCCTGGCGGTGCGGAGCTGCCGGTGCAGAGCTGGACCACGGCCACCTGGCCTGACGGCTCGGTCAAGTGGTCCGCGCACGCTGCCGTCCCCGGGGACCCCGGCGAGGGCGCGTACCGGCTCGTACCCGGAAGGAACCCCGCGGCGCCGCGCGTGCCCGTCACCGTCGCCCGCGAGGGCGGCCTGCTCCGGGTGAGCACCGGGACGGTCACCTGGACGATCGCGGAGGAGGGGGACACCCTGGTGCGGTCCGCGCACCGCGACGGCCGGGAGATCCTCCGCGACGTCCGCCTGGTCAGCCTGCGCCAGGACGGTCCCACCCCCGACGAGGGCGGCGCCGTCCGGCGGGAGAGCGTCACCGGACGGGTCGAGCGGGTCACGGTCGAACAGGACGGCCCGGTGCGCGCGGTGATCAGGGCGGAGGGCCGGCACGGCGACTGGCTGCCCTTCACCGTCCGCCTGTACTTCTACGCCGGGGCCGAGGACGTGCGGATCGCGCACACGTTCGTCTGGGACGGCGACCCGGGCCGGGACTTCCTGGCCGGGCTGGGCCTGCGCGCCGGCGTGGTGATGCGGGACGAGCCGCACGACCGGCACGTCCGGCTGGCCGGCTCCGGCGGCTTCCTCACCGAGGCCGTGCGCGGCCTGACCGGCCTGCGCCGCGACCCCGGCGAGGACGTGCGGCGCGCCCAGGTCGAGGGCCGCCCGTGCGGGCCCATCGGCAACCCCGAGGTGGCCGGCCGGCTCCACCTCATCCCCGCCTGGAACGACTACACGCTCGACCAGAACTCCGCCGACGGCTACCTGCTGCGCAAGCGCACCGCCGAGGGCCACGCCTGGGTGACGATCCCGTCCGGCACCCGCTCGGCCGGGTACGGCTACGTCGGAGGGATCAGCGGCGGCCTCGGCTTCGGGCTGCGCGACTTCTGGCGTCTGCACCCCACCAGGCTCGACGTCCGCGACGCCGCCACCGGCCTGGCCACCGCCACCGTCTGGCTCTGGTCCCCGTCCGCGCCGGCCATGGACCTGCGGTTCTGGCACGACGGCCTGGGCCAGGACACCTTCGCCGAGCAGCTCGAAGGACTGGAGATCACGTACGAGGACCACGAACCCGGCTTCGGCGACCCGTACGGCATCGCCCGCACCCACGAGCTGACCCTGCGCGTGTACGGGGCCACGCCCGCGCACCCGGACCTGGCCGCGCACGCGGCCGCGATGAACGAGCCGCCGCTGCTGGTCGCGAGCCCGGAGCGGATCAGGGCGGCGGGCGTGTTCGGCGACTGGGCGCCGCCCGACCGCGCCACCCCCGCCCGCGCCGCGATCGAGGACCGCCTGGACTTCCTGTTCGACCTGTACGCGCGCGAGCGCGAGCAGCGCCGCTGGTACGGGTTCTGGGACTACGGCGACGTCATGCACACCTACGACGCCGACCGGCACACCTGGCGCTACGACGTCGGCGGCTACGCCTGGGACAACTCCGAGCTGTCGCCCGACCTGTGGCTGTGGTACCAGTTCCTGCGCACCGGGCGGGCCGACGTGTTCCGCTTCGCCGAGGCCATGACCCGCCACACCGGCGAGGTCGACGTCTACCATCTGGGCCGGTGGAAGGGCCTGGGCAGCCGGCACAACGTGCAGCACTGGGGGTGCAGCTGCAAGCAGTTGCGGATCTCCAGCGCCGCCTACCGCCGTTTCCTCTACTACCTGACCGCCGACGAGCGCACCGGCGACCTGCTCGACGAGGTGGCCGAAGCTGAGGAGGCGTACGCGGCGCTCGACCCGCTGCGCAAGGTCCGTGAGGACGACTACACGCCGGACCCGTCGGCGCTGTCGGTCGGGCTCGGCGCCGACTGGGGCGCGCTCGCCGCCGCCTGGCTGACCCGCTGGGAGCGCTACGGCGACGGGCGGGCCAGGGACAAGCTGATGCGCACCATGGCCGGCATCGGCGCGCTGCCCAACGGGTTCCTCACCGGCGAGGCCCGCCTCGACCTGGCCACCGGCCGGTTCGACACCTCGCGCGACACCGTCTCGGTCTCGCACCTGTCGGCGGTCTTCGGCCTGCCCGAGGTGTGCTCCGAACTGCTCTCGCTCGGCCTGGACGTGCCCGGATTCGAACGGGCGTGGCTCGACTACTGCCGCCTCTACCTCGCCACGCCCGAGGCGCAGGCCGCCGAGACCGGCCGCCCGCTGACCGGGATCTCGCTGATCCAGGCGCACAGCCGCCTGGCCGCCTACGCCGCCGCCCGGCTCGACGACGCGGACCTGGCCGCGCTGGCCTGGCGCAGGTTCTTCCACGACGAGGGCGACCAGCTCAACAGCAACCCCTTGCAACGTGAACCCGACTGGCGGCTGACCCGGGTCGAGGGGCCGCACGTGCCCGCCGCCCTCTGGGACGCGCCGTTCGTCAGCACCAACGACGCCGCCCAGTACGGCCTCGCCGCGATCCAGAACCTGGCCCTGATCGCCCGGCACCTGCCGGAATCGAACGACGGCCCCCCGGCGTTCCCTCGTACGTGACGCTTCGAGCGAAGGCGGAGCTCCAGGCACGGGCCCTACACTGATCCGTATGCACACTCCCGATTGACCGGCGTCGCTCGCCCTCATCCCTCGTTTCCTAGCTCGGGAGTGCTTCGTCAATCATGATCATTGCCACTGACATCGAACTGCGTGCGGGCTCGCGCCTCCTCATCGAGAACGCCTCCTTCCGGGTCAACCCCGGCGACAAGATCGGGCTCGTCGGGCGCAACGGCGCCGGCAAGACGACGCTGACCAAGGTGGTGGCAGGCGAGGCGCTGCCCGCCGCCGGCACCGTCACCCGCACCGGCAGCGTCGGCTACCTGCCGCAGGACCCCCGCACGGGCGACCTGGAGGTGCTGGCCCGCGACCGCGTCCTGTCGGCCAGGGGCCTGGACGAGGTGCTGCGCAAGCTGCGCGAGGCCGAGGCCGGCATGTCCTCCGCCGACGAGCGCACCCGCGAGAAGGCCGTCAGGCAGTACGGCCGCCTGGAGGACCAGATGCACGTGCTCGGCGGCTACGCCGCGGAGTCGGAGGCGGCCTCCATCGCCTCCAGCCTCGGCCTGGCCGACCGGGTGCTCGGGCAGCCGCTGAAAACGCTTTCTGGCGGCCAGCGCAGGCGGGTGGAATTGGCGAGAATTCTTTTCAGCGGGGCGGAAACTCTCCTTCTCGACGAGCCGACAAACCACCTAGATGCGGACTCAATCGGGTGGCTTCGTGATTTTTTGCGCTCTCATCAGGGCGGCTTGGTGATCATCAGCCACGATGTCCAGCTTCTTGAAGCCACGGTCAACAAGGTGCTCCACCTCGACGCCAACCGGTGCGTCGTCGATCACTACAACGTCGGCTGGAAGGCCTACCTCGCCCAGCGCGAGACCGACGAGAAGCGCCGCAAGCGCGAGCGCGCCAACGCCGAGAAGCAGGCCGGCGCGCTCCTCTCACAGGCCGACAAGATGCGCGCCAAGGCCACCAAGGCGAAGGCCGCGCAGGACATGATGCGCCGCGCGCACCGCCTGCTGGCCTCCACCGAGGAGGAGCGCGTGAGCGACAAGGTCGCCCGGCTGCGCTTCCCCGATCCCCAGCCGTGCGGCCGCACCCCGCTGATGGCGGAGGGCCTGTCCAAGTCCTACGGGTCCCTGGAGGTCTTCACCGACGTCGACGTGGCCATCGACCGAGGTCACCGGGTGGTCATCCTCGGGCTCAACGGCGCCGGCAAGACCACGCTGCTGCGCCTGCTGGGCGGGGTGGAGCGGCCCGACACCGGGGAGATCCGGCCCGGCCACGGGCTGAAGATCGGCTATTACGCCCAGGAACACGAGACGCTCGACAGTGACAGAACCGTCCTGGAGAACATGCGTTCGGCAGGCGGAACGTTCACTGACACCGAGCTGCGCAAGGTCCTCGGCTCGTTCCTGTTCACCGGGGACGACGCCGACAAGCCCGCCGGAGTCCTGTCCGGAGGCGAGAAGACCCGCCTGGCGCTGGCCACGCTGGTGCTGTCGAGCGCGAATGTCCTGCTGCTCGACGAGCCGACGAACAACCTCGATCCGGTCAGTCGTGAGCAGGTTCTCAACGCTCTGAGGTCGTATTCAGGAGCGATCGTGCTGGTGACCCATGACGAGGGTGCCGTTGACGCCCTGTCACCGGATAGGGTGATCTTGCTGCCAGACGGAACTGAAGACGCGTGGAGCGAGGAATTTTCCGATCTTGTGGCACTTGCCTGATCTTAATTTGGGTGGGTACGGATCTTTTCCCGTGGAGTAGGTAGCCGATCCCGCTGAAATGACTGATCATGGCGGAGTAACGCTGCGGAAGTCCGGCACTACAGGAGGTACTCGTGGCCGAGACACTGAAGAAGGGCACCCGGGTGACGGGGGCCGATCGCGAGAAACTGGCCGGCGATCTGAAGAAGCGCTATGCCGCGGGCGAGAGCATCCGCGCCCTGGCGGCTTCGACCGGCCGGTCCTACGGGTTCATCCACCGCATCCTCAGCGAGTCCGGGGTGACTCTGCGCGGACGCGGAGGGGCGACCCGGGGCAAGTCCAAGCGCTGACGGCCGCCTCGGAACGCGCGACCGCAGCCGCTCGTCCCTAGTCAGCCTGCCGTCGCGCCCGGGCCAGAATCTCATTCTGTAAGCTCGGGCGCGACGGTACAGCGAGGAGGGCAGCGGTGATGGGCGACGCGAAGGCGCCACAGCAGCGCGGGGGGTACGCGGAGGAGGTTTCCGCCGAGGAGCTGGCGGAGATCGGCCTGCGCTACGAGGTGGACGGTGAGATAGCCACGGTCACTCTGAACCGGCCGGACAAGCGGAACGCGCAGACGTCCGCGACCTGGTCGGCTCTTGCACGCATCGGCGCCGGCCTGCCGGAGCAGGTGCGCGTGGTCGTGGTGAAAGGTGAGGGACCGTCCTTCTCGGCAGGCATCGACCTGCGGATGTTCACGAAAGAAGGGGTGCCGGGGCAGGGCTCGTTCGGCTCGGCCGGCAGGCAGGACGACAGCTCGCTCAAGCGACTGGTCGACCAGGCTCAGCAGGGTTTCCTGTGGCTGCGCCGCCCCGAGATCGTCTCCATCGCGGCCGTGCAGGGTCACGCGATCGGTGCGGGCTTCCAGCTCGCGCTCTCCTGCGACCTGCGGATCGTGGCCGACGATGTCAAGTTCTGCATGAAAGAGCCCGCGCTCGGGCTGGTGCCCGATCTGACCGGCACCAAGCCCCTGGTGGAGCTGGTGGGCCTGGCCAAGGCGATCGACATCTGCCTGACGGCCAGGATCGTGGAAGCCGACGAAGCCTTCCGCATCGGCCTGGCCGAACACGTGGTCGCGGGGGGCGACCTCGGCAAGGCCGTGGCCGACAAGGCCGCGCAACTGCTGTCGACCAACCGGGACGCGGCGGCTGCGACCAAGCGGCTCCTTCAGGGCGCGTCCGCGCGCACCCTGGAGGAGCAGAGAGCCGCGGAGGGCGCCGAGCAGGCCGAACGCCTCAGGGCCCTCTTCAACGCCCAGTCATGACGGGGCGGGGCGGTTTCGCCAGAAGCTGATAAGGGAATCGACGGACGGCCCCGCGACGCTTAGCTGGGGGAGTGAGAGGATTTCCCCTGGATGGCGATGATGGGAGGGGGTTTCGGCCCCCAAGTGTGGGCGTCGCTGCGGCGGGACGGCTCGGTGACCAAGCAGCGGCTCGCGCCCGGCACGGTGCGGCGGATCGCCGGGTACGCCCGCCCCTACCGGCGGCAGATCGCGGCGTTCCTGCTGCTGGTGGTGGCGGGCGCGGTCGTCGTCGTGGCCAACCCGCTGCTCATGAAGGCCATCATCGACGACGGCATCCTGCCGAAGCGGACCGGAGTGGTGATCGGCCTGGCGGTGGCGATCGCCACGCTGGCGGTCGTCGACGCCGGGCTGACCCTGGCGCAACGGTGGTTCTCCGCCCGCATCGGCGAGGGCCTGATCTACGACCTGCGCACCGAGGTCTTCGACCACGTGCAGCGGATGCCGGTGGCGTTCTTCACCCGGGCCCAGACCGGCGCGCTGGTGTCACGGCTCAACACCGACGTGATCGGCGCCCAGCGGGCGCTGACCAGCACGCTGTCGTCCGTGGTGTCCAACATCGTCAGCCTCGTCCTGGTGCTCGCCGCCATGCTCGTGCTGTCGTGGCAGGTGACGCTGGTCGCCCTGGTGCTGCTGCCGATCTTCATCGTGCCCGCCAAGTGGGTCGGCCGCCGCATGTCGGCGCTGACCCGCGAGCAGATGCAGCTCGACGCCGAGATGAGCAGCGTCACCACCGAACGGTTCAACGTGGCCGGCGCGATGGTGGCCAAGCTCTACGGCCGGCCCGAGGACGACGCCGCCGTCTTCGGTGAGCGCGCCGCCCGGGTGCGCGACATCGGGGTGCGGGTCGGCATGTACGCCGCCGTCTTCCGGGTCGCGCTCGGCCTGGTCGCCGCCCTGGCGACGGCGCTGGTGTACGGGATCGGCGGCGTGCTGGCCGTGGGCGACGTGTTCGAGCTGGGCACGCTCGTCGCCCTGGCCGCGCTGCTCATGCGCCTGTACGGGCCGCTCACGTCGCTGTCGAACGTGCACGTCGACGTGATGACGGCCCTGGTGAGCTTCGACCGGGTCTTCGAGATCCTCGACCTGAAGCCGATGGTGGCCGAGCGGCCCGGCGCCCGTCCGGTGCCGGACGGCCCGGTCACGATCGAGTTCGACGACGTGAGCTTCCGCTACCCGTCGGCGGATGAGGTGTCGCTGGCGTCCCTGGAGTCGGTCGCCAAGCAGGACACCGGCCCGTCGGCGCAGGTGCTCGACGGCGTGACCTTCACCGCCGAGCCCGGCAGGCTCATCGCCCTGGTCGGCCACTCCGGCGCCGGCAAGACCACGATCACCTCGCTCGTCTCCCGGCTCTACGACGTCACCGGCGGAGCCGTCCGGATCAACGGCCTGGACGTGCGCGACGCCACGCTCGCCTCGCTGCGCGACACCGTGGGCGTGGTCATGCAGGACCCCCACCTGTTCCACGACACGATCGGGGCCAACCTGCTCTACGCCCGCCCGGGCGCGAGCGAGGAGGAGATGTGGGCGGCGCTGCGGGCCGCGCAGATCGGCGAGCTGGTCGAGGCGCTGCCCGACCAGCTGGAGACCGTGGTCGGCGAGCGCGGTTACCGGCTGTCCGGCGGCGAGAAGCAGCGCCTGGCGCTGGCCCGGCTGCTGCTCAAGGCGCCGCGCGTGGTCGTGCTCGACGAGGCGACCGCCCACCTGGACTCGGAGTCGGAGGCGGCCGTGCAGCAGGCGCTCAAGACCGCGCTGACGGGCCGCACCTCGCTGGTGATCGCGCACCGGCTCTCCACGATCAGGGAGGCCGACGAGATCCTGGTCGTGAACGCCGGCCGCGTCGCCGAGCGCGGCCGCCACGAGGAGCTGCTGGCCCGCGGCGGGCTGTACGCCGAGCTCTACCGCACCCAGTTCAGCTCGTCAGGTAGCCCAGCCGGGTGAGCTCCTGGCGGGCCACCTTCTCCACCAGCTCGGCGTCCTCCGCCCGCAGGCGGGCGCGCCAGCCGCCCACCCGGGGCGCGGGCCCGTACAGGGCGACCTTCGGCACCCGGGTGTCCAGGAACTCCGACAGCCTGGCCGCCTCCTGCGCGGGTCTGAGCGCCAGGTCCTCGTAGCGGACCGTGATGAGCTGGTCCTCCGGCAGCTCCTGGCGGAGGGTCGCGTTCAGCCGCACCGCGCTGCGCCAGCGCAGCGCGCTCTTGCCCGCCACCGGCATGGTCTTCCAGCGGTCGCGGTGCTCGTCGCGGTTGACGCCGAGGAACGCGTTGGGGAACTCGGTGTCGATCGGGAACATCACGGGCTTGAACCAGGCCAGGCAGGCGGGGTCGTCCAGCATGTCGGCGGTGACGTCGCGGCCGTCGCGGATGAGCTGCACGAACCGCGCGTCGGGGAAGGCGCGCAGCAGCACCGGCACGGAGTAGAGCAGGTCGGGGCTGGCGTCGCCGAACCTGGTGACCTCGCCGGTCGCCACGCACGGGCCGGTGCTGGTCACGCCGCCCGCCTCCCGGCAGGCGTCGGAGCACAGCCCGCACGAGCCGTTCAGCACCTGCCACGACTCGGCCAGCGCGTCGCGCAGCACCCGCACCGCGCCGGAGGTGCGGCCGATCGACGGCCGGCGGGCGAAGGCGTACACCACGTGCGCCACGCACGCGCGACCCGTCGTCAGGTGGAACCCGGGCGCCCGTTTGAGGGCGCGGGCCAGCAGGTCCGTGCCCGAGTGCGGGGCGCCGACCAGGAACACCGGCCTGCGGACCTTGATGCCGTTGACCACGAGGATGTGGGGCGGAAGTCGCATACGAGAGGTAAGTGTGACACCGTTTTCCGGGTGATAGAGACAACCGGATTCTTGCACCATGACGCCACCGTCGCCGTCGTGTCCCCGTCGGGCCCGGCGGACGCCGCCGTGCTGAAGCGGGGGGTCGAGCGCCTGGAGGGGCTCGGCATGAAAGTCATCGTCGGCCCGCACGCGCTCGACCGCCAGGATCTGCCCTACCTGGCCGGTGAGGACGCGGCGCGGGCGGCCGACCTGCAGGCGGCGTGGTGCGATCCGGCGGTGTCCGCGGTGTTCTGCGCCAGGGGCGGCTACGGCGCGGCCCGGCTGCTCGGCCTGATCGACTGGGACGCGATGCGGGCCGCCGGGCCGAAGGTGCTCATCGGCTCCAGCGACATCACCGCGCTGCACCAGGCGTTCGCCGTGGAGCTGGGCCTGCCCACGCTGCACGGGCCGATGCCCGGCAACGTGCTGATCGGCGGCGAGCAGGGCCCCGAGCCGGTCACCTGGGACGCGATGCTCGCGGCCCTGTCCGGCGCCGCCGCGCCGGTCACGGGCGATCGGGTGCTGGTGCCCGGCCGGGCCGAAGGGGTGCTGACCGGCGGTAACCTGTCGCTGCTGGCCTCGCTGTGCGGCACGCGCCACCAGCCGTCGTTCGACGGCCGGATCGCGTTCCTCGAAGACATCGGCGAGGAGCCCTACCGCGTCGACCGCATGCTCACCCAGCTCCTGCAGGCCGGCGCGTTCGCGGGCGTGCGGGGGATCGCGCTCGGGTCCTGGGTCGACTGCGGCGATCCCTACCCGGTGCTCCGTGACCGCCTGGAGCCGCTCGGGGTGCCGGTCGTCGCGGGGCTTCCCGTAGGGCATGGATCGCCCCAGTTGAGTGTGTGGCTTGGGGCTCTTGGGGCTATTGATACCGAATCGTGCTCCCTGACCGGCCCCTACTGGAACGAGGACCAGGCAAGGTAGGAAAAGAAGGGGACAAAACCGACAGAAAGGGACACGGCGCGTGCCATCCTTCCAACAGGAGCCCTCGCGACGATCGGTGGAGGACGTCGACCTCGACTCGCTGCTCGCCCTCGTCACCGAGTCCCTCGGCTACACCTGCGTGTTCGCGGCCGACGGCGCCTCCCTGACCATGCGCGGCCCCCGGGAGATCCGGGTCAGGCTGACCGGGTTGCGCAGGGAGGCGGTCCGCCGGGCCCGCGAGGACTGGCCGACGCTCGTCTCCGAGCACCTGGCGCACGCCGTGGCGGGCGGCCCGCTCGACTACTGCGACCTGGAACAGGTCCGGCCGCTGCTGACCACCCGCGTGGAGCCGGCCGGCGAGGTGGCCGACCCCGCCCGGGTGGTGGGCCGCCACCTCAACGGCGACCTGGTCGAACTGCTCGCCGTCGGCGACCGCCCGGTACGGCCGGAGGAGGCCGGCTGCTGGCCGGTGCCGGCCGCGCGGGCGCTGGAGCTGGCCGTGTCCAACGTGCGGCTCGGCGTGCGGCTGACGACCGAGTCCGTCGAGCTGTCGGGCACCCCGGTCACCCGGCTCACCGCGGCGACCCCGGCCGCCGCGACCCACCTGCGCTGGCTGGAGGAGTATCTCCCGGTGCCCGCCGACGGGGCGCTGGTCGTCCTGCCCGACCCGTACACCCTGCTCGTCCACCCGGTCGACGGGATCGGCGTGGTGCGCGCGATCGAGCGGCTGCGCGTGCACGCCGCCCGCACCGGCGGGCTCAGCTCGCAGGTCTACTGGTGGCACGACGGCCGGCTCGCGCTCATCAGGGCCGACATCGAGCTGCGGCAGGGCCAGACGAGGCTGGTCGTGGCCCCGCCGCCGGAGTTCGCCGAAGTGCTCGCCAGGCTGGCCGTCTAGGGCTCACATGAGCTTCGACAGCGCCCGCGCCGCGTGGATCAGCGGGACGTGCGAGAACGCCTGCGGGAAGTTGCCCACCAGCCTGTCGTAGCGCGGGTCGTACTCCTCGGCCAGCAGCCCGACGTCGTTGCGCAGCGCCAGCAGCCGGTCGAACAGCTCGGCCGCCTCCTCCTTGCGCCCCTGCATGGCCATGACCTCGACCAGCCAGAAGCTGCACGCCAGGAACGCGCCCTCGCCGCCGGGCAGCCCGTCGACGTCGTTGTCCTCGGCCACCGGGTAACGCAGCACGAAACCGTCGGCCATCAGCTCCTTCTCGATGGCCGCGACCGTGCCCGTCACCCGGGGGTCGTCGATCGGCAGGAACCCGAGCATGGGGATGAGCAGCAGCGCCGCGTCCAGCTCGTGGGAGCCGTAGGACTGGGTGAAGGTGTTGCGGTGCGGGTCGTAGCCCTTGTCGCAGATCTCGGCGTGCATCTTGTCGCGCGCCGCGCGCCAGCGGTCGGCCGGGCCGGTGCGGTCGAACCGCTCGACGTACTTGACCGCCCGGTCGAGGGCCACCCAGCACATCACCTTCGAGTGCACGAAGTGGCGGCGCGGGCCGCGCACCTCCCACAGGCCCTCGTCCGGCTCGTCCCAGTGTTCTTCGACGTAGTCGAGCAGCTTGCGCTGGATCGACCAGGCCCGCTCGTCCGGCCCCAGGCCGGAGGTACGGGCGAGGTAGAGCGAGCTCATCACCTCGCCGTACACGTCGAGCTGGAGCTGGTCGACCGCCTGGTTGCCGATCCTGACCGGGCGGGAGCGCTCGTAGCCGTCGAGCCAGCCGAGCTCCAGCTCCGGCAGCCGGCGCTCGCCCGCGACCCCGTACATGATCTGCAGGTCCTGCGGCCGGCCCGCGATGGCGCGCAGCAGCCACGCCCGCCACGCGGCGGCCTCCTCCAGGTAGCCGGAGCCGATGAGCGCATCCAGCGTCATGGTGGCGTCGCGCAGCCAGCAGTAGCGGTAGTCCCAGTTGCGCACGCCGCCGATGTCCTCGGGCAGGGAGGTGGTGGGCGCGGCCACGATGCCGCCCGTGGGGGCGTAGGTGAGCGCCTTGAGCGTGATCAGGGAGCGGATCACGGCGTCGCGCCACCTGTCCGGCCCCTGGTAGGAGCAGGCGCCCACCCAGCCGCGCCACATGACCTCGGTCTGCACGAGCTGGTCCTCGCACTCGATCTGGGGCGGCATCGGCTCGTGTGACGGGTGCCAGGTGAACACGAACGGCAGCCGGTCGCCCGCCTTCACCTCGAAGGTCGCGGTGTGCGCGTAGTCGCCGCCGCGCAGCGGGATCGGGGAGTGGAGCCAGGCCGAGTCAGGGCCGCCGACGGCCTGCAGGTGGCCGCCGTTGCGGCGCATCCACGGCACGATCCGGCCGTAGTCGAAGCGGACCCGCAGCTGGGTGGACATCTCGACGGTGCCCGACACCCCCTCCACGATGCGGACCACGTCGGGGTTGACGTCGCGCGGCGGCATGAAGTCGATCACCCGGACGGTGCCGGTGGGGGTGTCCCACTCGCTCTCCAGGATCAGCGTGTCAGGCCGGTAGCGGCGCCGGTCGGCCGGCCGCCTGCCGGTCGGGCCGAGCCACCAGTGTCCGTTGCGGTCGTTGCCCAGCAGGGCGGCGAAGCAGGCTGGGGAGTCGAACCTGGGCAGGCAGAGCCAGTCGATGGAGCCGTCCCTGCCGACCAGAGCCGCCGACTGCATGTCACCGATGAGCGCGTAGTCCTCGATCCGCATGCCCCGACACTAACCTCAATCGAGCGGGAACCAGCGGGTGAAGAGCTGGGTGAGCGGTCCGATGGCGAGCGCGAAGGCCAGGGTGCCGAGCCCTGCCGTGCCGCCGAGCAGCCATCCGGCGGCCAGCACGGTGATCTCGATGAGGAACCGGCTCAGCCGCACCGAGAGGCCGAGTTTGGTCAGGCCGGTCATGATGCCGTCACGCGGGCCCGCGCCCATCCTGGCGCTGATGTACAGGACCGTGGCCAGCGCGACGGACGTCACGCCGAGCGCGACGTAGAGCCAGCCGACGACCGGGTGCCCGGGGGAGGGCAGCAGGTGGAGCGCGGCGTCGGCGAACAGGCCGATGAAGATCACGTTGCTGATCGTGCCGAAGCCGGGCCGCTGCCGCAGCGGTATCCAGAACAGCATGACCACCGCGCCCACTATGATGATCATGGTTCCGATGGAGAGGCCGGTCCACAGCGCGGTCCCCTGGTGGAAGACGTCCCAGGGGCCGTTGCCGAGGCCGGATTCGATCTGGAGCCCGATGCCGCCCCCGTAGAGCGCCAGGCCGCCGTAGAGGCGGAGCAGGCGTCCGGGCAGGGAACCGGCATGCGGGATGGTCGCTTCGCTCATGATGACCTCACCGTGGCACACGGCCGGTTTGCCAAGACAGGGCCAATCCTGAAAAGTGGCCTTATGCGGTTTCTTTCGGCAGGTCAGGTGGCCCGGCTCGTCGACGCCGGTCCGCACGCGCGGCCCTACTACCGGGCGCTCGCCGACGCGATGCGCGCCGCCGTCATGGGCGGGCAGATCCCGGTCCGGGTACGCATGCCGGCCGAACGCGACCTGGCCAGGACGCTCGGCGTCAGCCGCACCACCGTGACCGCCGCCTACGACCTGCTGCGCGAGCGCGGCTTCCTGGAGAGCAGGCAGGGCTCGGGAAGCTGGACCGCGCTGCCCGACCCGGCCGTCACCGCCGACAACCCGTGGCTCGCCGTCGACGGCGAGGGTCTCATCCAGTTGCACGCCGCCGCCCCGCCCGCGCCGTCCGCGCTGCGCGCGGCCATGGCGCAGGCCGTCGAGGAGGTGCCCAGGTACGGCATGGGCAACGGCTACCACCCGCTCGGGCTGCCCGTGCTGCGCGAGCGGATCGCCGCCCGCTACACCGAGCGCGGCCTGGCCACCCGCCCGGAGCAGATCCTCGTCACCACCGGCTCGCAGCACGCCATCATGGTGGTGCTCGGCGTGCTGGCCGGCGCCGGCGACGCGATCATCGTGGAGTCGCCCACCTACCCGCACGCCATCGACGCCGCCCGCCGGCTCGGCGCCCGGGTCACGTCCGTCGGCGTCTCCTCGGGCGGCTGGCCGGAGGACCTGGTCTCCGGCGCGATGCGGCAGGCCGCCGCCCGGCTCGCCTACCTCATGCCCGACTTCCAGAACCCGACCGGCGCCCTCATGGACGACGCCACCAGGTCCGCCGTCGTGGGCGCCGCCAGGCGGGCCGGCACCTTCCTGCTCGTCGACGAGACCTGGTCGGAGCTGGCCCTGGACGAGGTGCCGCGCACCGCGCCGATGGCCGCGTTCGACACCGGCGGCACCGTGATCAGCATCGGCTCGGCGTCCAAGCTGTGGTGGGGCGGGCTGCGCATCGGCTGGATCCGCACCACGGCCGCGCTCGCCCGCCGGATGGCGCAGCACCGGGCGTCGGTCGACATCGCCAGCCCGGTGCTGGAGCAGCTCGTCGTGGCCGCGCTGTTCGAGCGCCTGGCGCAGACCAGGGCCGAGCGCCGCCGCACGCTGCGCGCCTCACGCGACGCGCTCGTGACCGAGCTGCGCGCACGGCTGCCGGGCTGGGAGTTCGCGGTGCCGGCGGGCGGCGGCACGCTCTGGATCCGGCTCGACTCCGGCTCGGCCGTCTCCCTCGCCGAGTCCGCCGCCTGTCATGGCGTACGGATCGCGCCCGGCCCTTGGTTCGGCCTGGAGGGGACGCTGGACGGCTACCTGCGGCTGCCCTTCACCCAGCCGCCCCAGGTGCTGAGGGAGGCGGTCACCCGGCTGCACACGGCCAGGCGCCTCGGCCTGACCGGGGCGGTGCGCAGGCCCGACGCGCTCAGTCCCATGGTGTGAGGGCTCATTCGCCGACGCCGCGGGCCAGGGGGGCGCGCCAGTTGTACCGCATCGCGGCGATGCGCAGCCCGAAGGTCAGCACCGCCGCCCCCAGCGCCACCGGCCAGCCGTTCAGCCCGGCCCACGACATCCCGGCCATCGCCGCCGAGCCGATGAGCGCGGGGACCGCGTACAGCTGCCTGTCGTACAGCAGCGTGGGGATCTCACCCGCGAGCACGTCGCGCAGCATGCCGCCGCCCACGCCGGTGGTGACGCCGAGCAGGGTGGCGTGCAGCGGGCTGAGCCCGTACTCCATCGCCTTGGCGGTGCCGACGGCGCAGAACAGGCCGAGCCCGGCCGCGTCCAGCACCAGGATGAGCGGCATCACCCGGGTGACGTGCGGATGCCAGAAGAACACCACGGTCGCCGCCGCCAGCGGCACCAGCACGTAGCCGAGACTCTGGAAGGCCACCGGGGAGACGTTCAGCACCAGGTCGCGCATGATGCCGCCGCCGAGCGCGGTGATCTCCGCCAGCACCGCCATGCCCACCACGTCCAGACGCTTGCGCACCCCCATCAGCGCGCCGGTGAGCGCGAAGACGAAGATGCCGACGAGATCGAAGAGTTCTGCCACGCTGGACTGTCTACCGGACCGGCGGCATCGCGGGTGGCGCGTGGTGCTCGGCCATCATGGCGCGCAGCTTGCGGTTGAACGCGAACAGCCCCAGCCCCGCGACGATCGCCATCGCGGCCAGCACCAGGTAGTAGGCCGGCTCGGACATCACGTCGCCGAGCCGCCCGGTCTGCCCGCCGACCGCGTCGCCCACCGACACCGCGATGAACCAGACCCCCAGCATCTGGCCCTTGAACGCGCGCGGCGCCAGCTTGGTCGTCACCGACAGCCCCACCGGGCTGAGCGCCAGTTCGCCGAACACCTGCACCAGGTAGACCAGCACCAGCCACCACACCGACACCCGGCCGCTCTCCGCCAGGTTCGCCGCCATCGCCATGACGACGAAGCTCAGCCCGACCATGACCAGCGCGAAGCCGAACTTCTGCGCCGTGCTCACCCGGTCGCCGAGCTTCACCCACAGCGCCGCGAACACCGGCACGAAGATCATGATGAAGAGCGGGTTGAACGACTGGGTGGTGGCCGCGTGGATCGGGATGCCGAGCAGCGACAGGTCGGTGTTGTTCTCGGCGAAGAACAGCAGCTTGCTGGGCGCCAGGTCGTAGATCATCCAGAAGATCGAGGCGGCGGCGAACAGCCAGATGTAGGCCTTCATCCTGGACCGCTCGTCCTCGCTCAGGTCGTGCGCGCCCAGCATGATGTAGCCGAAGTAGGCGATCGGCACCGCGATGATCACCGCCGTCATCACCGCGGTGAACCGGCCGAGCGTGAACGTGCCCGTCGCAGCCCAGGCGCCCAGCGCGATCGCCACCGCGCCCGCCACCCCCGCCGCCGTCAGCCCGACCCGCCGCAGCTCGTGCGGGTGCAGCGGGACCTCCGGCCGGTCGCCGACCCCGCGCAGGCTGACCCGGCCGCCGATCGTGTACTGCAGCAGGCCGAACGCCATGCCGACGGCCGCCGCGCCGAAGCCCAGATGCCACCGGTCGCCGGCCGCCAGCGAGCCGACCACGATCGGCGCGAAGAACGCGCCCAGGTTGATGCCCAGGTAGAACAGCGAGAACCCGGCGTCCCTGCGCGCGTCGTCGTCCTCCGGGTACAGCTTGCCCACCATGACGGAGATGTTGGGCTTCAGCAGCCCGGTGCCCAGGACGATCAGCAGCAGGCCGAGCCAGACGTAGGCCGGCGAAGGAACCGGGACGGCCATGCTGATGTGGCCGCACATGATGACGAACCCGCCCCAGAACACCGACCGGCGCGCGCCCAGGATCCGGTCCGCGATCCACCCGCCGGGCAGCGCCACCAGGTAGATCAGCGCGCCGTAGATGCCCACCACGGCCTGCGCGGTCTCCTGCGACAGGCCCAGCCCCTGATGGGCGGGTGAGGCGACCATGAACGTCGCCAGGATGGCGCGCAGCCCGTACCAGCTGAACCGCTCCCACATCTCCGTGCCGAACAGAGTCGCAAGCGCCCACGGGTGACCGAAGAACGTCTTGCCGTCGTTACCCATCCGGACCCTCCGGTCACAGGAAGCACGTGAATAATCACTGTACGTGACGGCTTCTCCAGATACTTGCCGCTACTCGCGCCGTATGGTGCGATGCATCCCAGCTGCGCAAGTGATTACTGACTGAAGGCGGGTGTCATGGCCGACGTCCTCGAGGTGCGGGCGGAGATCGAACGTTCCATCGCCGGGCTCACCCTGTGCGAGCAGTTGAGAAAGACCGCCGAACAATACCCCGACGCCCCCGCCTACTCCGATCCGGACGGCGACGGCTGGTCCACCCTCACCTACGGCCAGGCCAGGGAGCGGGTCCTGGAGATCGCGGCCGGCTTCGCGGCCCTGGGGCTGGAGCCCGGCGACGCGGTCGCGCTCATGATGGTCAACCGGAGCGAGCACGTGCTCGCCGACCTCGGCGCGGTGCACGCCGGAGGCGTCGGCTGCACCATCTACGGCACGTTCGCGCCGGACCAGGTCGCTTTCGTGGCGGGCGACGTGGCGGCCAAGATCGCGGTGATCGGCGGGCCCGCCGAGCTGGCCCGCTGGGAGCCGTCGCTCGACCGGCTGCCGGACCTCCGCAAGATCATCATGCTGGAGGGGGCGCCGGAGGGCGACCGCTTCATGTCCTGGCAGGACTTCCTCGACCTGGGCAGGGCCCGGCTGGCGGAGGACCCCGCCGCGGTCGAGGCCCGCTGGCGGGCCGTCACCGCCGGCGACCCCGTCACCGTCCTCTACACCTCGGGCACCACCGGCCAGCCGAAGGGCGTCCCGCTCAGCCACGCCAACGTCTTCTACGAGGTGGCCTGCACCGACCGGATGGCGAACCTGCCGCTGGAAGGCACCCAGATCTCCTACCTGACGTACGCGCACATCGCCGAGCGGGTGCTGAGCCTGTACCTGCCGCTGGTCAAGGTCTCCCACGTCTACTTCTGCACCGACCTGGCCAACCTCGGCGCGACGCTCGGGCAGGTCAGGCCCGTGCTGTTCTTCGGCGTGCCGCGCGTGTGGGAGAAGATGATGGCCCGGCTGCTCGCGGTCATGTCCACCCAGCCGGAGGAGCAGCAGGCCGCCGTGCGCCAGGCCATGGCCGCCGGCGTCGCCTGGGTGGAGGCCGGACAGTACGGCCACACCATGACGCCGGAGATCGAGGCCGCGTACGAGAAGGCCGACAGCTCGCTGCTGTCGATCATCCGCGGCATGATCGGGTTCGACCGCGCGGAGTGGACCGCCACCGGCGCCGCGCCGCTCCCCGGCGAGGTGCAGCGCTTCTACGCAGGGCTCGGGCTGAAGGTCATCGACGTGTACGGGATGACCGAGACGACCGGGGCGTTCACCGGCAACGCCCCCGACTGCTACCGCCTGGGCACCGTGGGCAGGGCCGAGCCGGGCGCCGAGGTCCGCATCGCCGAGGACGGCGAGATCCTCACCCGGAGCCCGCTCAACACCAGCGGCTACCTCAACCGGCCGGAGGCCACGGCCGAGCTCATCGACGCCGACGGCTGGGTGCACACCGGCGACATCGGCACCGTCGACGAGGACGGCTTCTACCGGGTGGTCGACCGCAAGAAGGAGCTCATCATCACGGCCGGCGGGGAGAACATCTCGCCCGCCGAGATCGAGAACCACCTCAAGGAGCACCCGCTGATCGGCCAGGCGCTCGCGTACGGCGACCGCCGCCCCTACCCGGTGGCCATCCTCACCCTCGACGGCGAGATCGCCCCCGGCTGGGCGCAGTCGCGCGGCATCTCCTACGCCACGCTCGCCGACCTGGCCGAGCACCCGGACGTGCTCAAGGAGGTGGGCGGCGCGGTGGAGACGGCCAACGCGAAGCTGGCCCGGGTGCAGCAGATCAAGAAGTGGGCGCTGCTGGGCACCGAGTGGACGCCCGAGAGCGAGGAGCTGACGCCCAGCCTCAAGCTCAAGCGGCGGGTGGTGCACAGCAAGTACGGCGATCTGATCGAGAGCCTCTACACCGACTGAGCCGGTTTTGCCATCAGGGGCGTGTGTCGTGGCCCCGGTCATGGCCGAGCGGTTCCTACCGTCTTGAGCATGATCAGATGCCTACTTCTCGCCTCGTTCGCGGCGGCGGCGCTGAGCGTGCCCGCTCCGGCGTCCGCCGCCGAGGACGAGCCCGTCATCAGGGAGATCGACGTACGGCCCGCCGCGCCCGTCGTCGGAGCCGAGGACTCCGTCCGTCTGGTGATCGACGTGGTCGCCAGGGGAGTGAGCGGGCGGCACGGGGTCGTCGTCGAGGTCGAGCCGGGCGCTCCGCCGGGGCCGGTGCTCGACAGCCGCCGGCCGGTCCGGCCGCCCGCCGCGGACGAGCGCGAGGAAGGCCGGTTCCCCCAGGAGGGACCCGGTGAGCCCAAGTCGAGCGGGTCCATCGCGGCCACGATGGCCTCGCGCCTGGTCACCGACGGCTGGCAGACCTGGCGGTTCCTGCCCGACAAGCGGCTCAACCGCTTCTATCCGGCCGGCGCCTGGACCGTGACCGTGACCGCCAGGGGCGAAGGGGGAGCGGAGCGGACCGCGTACGCCTCGTTCCAGCTCAGGCGGGAGACCAGGCTGGCGGCCGTGAAGGCGGAGCGCGACGGTGCGGGCGTGCGGGTGAGCGGCCGCCTGAAGAGGCTGGATCCGCGCGGCTACGCCGGATTCCTGCCGTTCCGCGAGCAGCGGGTCGAGATCCTGTGGCGGCGGGACGCGTCGGACGGCTGGGAACGCGCGGCCGAGGCCGTCACCGACGGCCAGGGCGGCTTCTCGCGCATCGTGCCCGGCCGGGAGGGCGGCGAGTGGCGGGTCCGCTACCCCGGGAACGGTCAGCAGGCCGAGGACGACTCGAAGATCCACCAGTTGTAGGGACAGCCGGCGGCGTTGCGGAATCGTGATCGGCTTTACCGCAACTTTTCCTTACCCTTACGCGTCATTGGCGTTGACGCGCCCTGTCGTGGGGCGCGTCCTCCTACGGGGAAGGAAGTCACTTTCATGATGCGACGACTCGCCGCCGGAGTGGCGGCGGCCGCCATGGGCGCCGCGGTGCTCGCCGGCACGGCCACCCCCGCGATGGCCGACGACGGAGGCCGCACGCGCCTGCAGATCGACGTCAACCCCGAGCCCGCGTGGCGCGGTCAGCCGCTGTCGGTCAAGGGCAAGCTCTCGGTGAAGTGCGACGAGGACTACATCGACGGCTTCGTGTCGGTCCACCACGCCGACCACTGCGACGAGACGGGCACCTGGCACCACCTCGGCTGGAAGCGGATCGTCATCCTCTTCAAGCCGGCCGGAAGCGGCAGGTGGGAGCACGTCGACACGGTCAAGACCTACCGTGACGGCTCCTTCCACACCAAGGTCAGGGCCCGCACGTCCGGCACCTGGCGCGGGGTCTTCGAAGGCTCCCGCCACCTGGCACCCTCCGAGGGCACCGACTGGGTGAAGGTCCTCGGCCACCGTCACCGCCACTGAGAAACGCACGATGTCGCCCGGTCCCCCTCGCGGGGCGACCGGGCGATCTACTTTGTAAAGGCGAAGCTCCGGTCGGCCCGGTTGCGGCGGAACCTGCCCAGCCGCTCGAAGTCCAGCTCGTACGCGGCGACGGCGGCCGACGGCTGGGCGGTGAAGAACCCCGCGCCGTCAGCCGGCGACGGGTTCGCCAGGCCGGTCACCCCCGCGCAGGGCTGCCCGTGGTACCCGGCCTCGTGATGCCAGTCGCTGACCGCCACGTACGTCATGAACTCGTACGCCCGCGCCACGCTCATGTGCTCCCACAGGCTGCGCGCCGGGCCGGGCGTGGGCCACTGTGTCACCGAGAACGCGGGCACCACCACCACGTCGGCCGGCGGGCCCGCCAGGCTCCCCGAGTACCACAGGTCGGCGCAGAGCAGCACCCGCACCCGGCGGCCGGCCACCTCGAAGCCGTCCCCGATCGGCGCGGGCACGACCCCGTCGTCCCGCTCGACCCCGTACGGGTGGGACTTGCCGTACCCGGCCAGCACCTCGCCGGACGCGGAGACCGCCAGACCCTGGTTGACCTTGTCGGCGCCGGCGGGCGCGTAGTGGGAGCCGCCCACGACGGCGGCGCGGGCCCGTGCCGCCAGGCCGCGCAGCCGCTCCAGGTACTCCCGCCGCGGCAGCTCGGAGCCGGCCAGCTCGGGGAGCACCACCAGGTCGGCGGGCGGGGCGCCGGCCAGCAGCGTCTCGACGGCGGTGAGGTTCGCGTGGCCGTCGGGGGACCAGCGGGCGGGCTGGACGAGGAGGATCCGCACGAATCCGCTCCTTCGGGGGTTTTCCTCGCATCATGCCAGGCGGCCCCGAGGCGGCCTCGGGCCGTCCCCCCGCTGAACCCGGGTCTGCCCTGGCGCGTACCTTCTCACGTTCTGTTCAGGTGCCATGGAGGTGTCGTGGAGCTCAGCCTTTTGCGTGCCCAGGCGCACAGCCCTTCGTACTTCTCGTTGCTGCGCGGCTCCGACGGCCAGCGCCCGCCGGTGGACTTCTGCATCCCGTGCAACCCGTACTTCCCCACGCCGGAGATCTTCGAGCACCTGGGGAGGAACCTGGAGACGATCCTGAAGTTCTACCCGAGCGGAGCCGACACCATCACCGCCGAACTGGCGGCCACGATGGGGCTCCACCCCAAGACCGTGGCCATGGGCAACGGCTCCACCGAGCTGATCACCTGGATCGACCACCTGCTGGTGCGGGAGAGCCTGGCGATCCCCATCCCCACCTTCGGCCGCTGGACCGACCAGCCGATGGAGACCGGCAAGCGGGTCGACATGTATCCGCTGCTGGAGAGCCGGGGCTTCGCGCTCAACGTCAACGACTACGTGTCGTTCATCCGTACCCGCGGCTCCCGCGTCGCGGTCATCTGCAACCCGAACAACCCCGACGGCGGCTACCTGCCCAAGCACGAGGTGCTGCACCTGCTCGACCAGCTCATCGACCTCGACCTGGTGATCGTGGACGAGTCGTTCGGCGACTTCGTGGACGCCGAGCCCTACCCCGGGGTGGCGGCGGAGGCGGCGGTCCGGCCGAACGTGATCGTGCTGCGCAGCCTCGGCAAGAACTTCGGGCTGCACGGCATCCGCTTCGGCTACCTGGTCGCCAATCCGGCGCTGGCCGGGAAGATCGCGGACGCGCTGCCCAAGTGGAACCTGAACTCGTTCGCCGAGGTGGTCGTGTTCATGATGAAGCAGTGCATGGGCGAGTACCAGGAGAGCCTGCGGCGCCTCGCCCAGGACCGGCGCGCCATGTACCACCAGCTGTCGTGCATGCCGGAGCTGACGGTGTTCCCGTCGCAGGGCAACTTCCTGCTGGTGAAGCTGCCGTCCGGCTTCGACGGGGTGCCGCTGCGCGACCACCTGCTCGCCGAGCACGGCGTGTACGTCCGCGAGTGCGGCAACAAGCTGGGCACCACCAGCCAGTTCCTGCGCCTGGTGGTGCGCCCTCAGGAGGACGTGCGGCGGCTGCTGGTCGGCATGACCCAGTTCCTCTACTCGGGGAGCCTGCACGAGGTGCCGGTGATCGGGGTGCACCACCGTCACCCGAACTCGCTGTCGGCCTGACATGCCTGGTAGGTCTGGGGGGGGCGCGGCGGCTGACATGCCGCGGCGCCCCGCGGTGGGAGTCGCGAGGCGCCGCGGTCTCCTCCACACGCCGCGTGAGGAGAAGCTCAGCAGGCTGTCAGCGGGCGGCGAAGTTCTGGGTCCAGTAGATCTGGCCCGAGGAGTTCTTCACGGCGCCGACGCCGATCAGGTTGTACGAGCAGTTCATGATGTTGGCCCGGTGACCCGAGCTGTTCATCCAGGCCTTGACCACGTCGGCCGGCGTGCGCTGGCCCATGGCGATGTTCTCGGCCCAGCCGCGGCCGCCGGTGAAGCCGGCCTGCCGGATGCGGTCCATGAACGAGCGGCCGTCCTGCGAGGTGTGGCTGAAGTAGCCCTTCTTGGCCATGTCCGAGGAGTGCCCGGCGGCGGCCTTGTTCAGCTGCGGGTCGTGCTTGAGCGGCTGGCAGCCGCCCTTGGCGCGCTCGGCGTTGGTGAGGCGGACGACCTCGTTCTCCTCGGCCGTGCCCACCGTGCCCGGCGACGAGGTCGTGGTGGGCTGGGGAGCCTGGGTGGCGGTGCGGGTGGGGGTCGGCCTGGGCGTCTGCGTCGCCGTGCGGGTCTGGGTGGGCGTCGGCCTCGGCGCCTGCGTGGCGGTGCGGGTGGCCGTCGGAGCGGGCTGGGGAGTCCTCGTCGCGGTGGGGACCGGCGTGGCGGCCAGGTCGCACTCCTTCACGCGGACCGCCCGGGACTTGCCCGCGTGGCCGCGGTAGTCGGTGGCGACGGCGTAGTACGTGCCCGGTGCGCACGCCATCGCGACGGTGACGCGAGGGCTGCGGCCCCGGTCGGCGCCGCTCTTGAGGATCCGGTCCTTGCCCGGCACCGCTCGCAGGATGCGCACGCGTACCGTGCCGTAGCTGTAGCAGCCGCGCAGGGCGGCGGTCGCCCGGATCTTGCCGTCGTCGGCGAGACGCGGCTTGGTCACGGAGACGCGGCAGGCCGACTGGGGCACCGTCGCGGCGTTCGCCGTGGCGACGGGTGCCGAGAGCGCGGCCGCGCCCACGAGGCAAGCGAGTACCCCTAAGGGTCTACGCATGTGGGGATTCCTTCCAGTTTGCGGTAGAGAGGCTGGATGGATTCCGCATTCTGCCGAGTCCGTCTCGCCTTTGTCACCAAAAACCGGATATTTGTGTAAACCAAAGGGGCCTCTCAGGCGTCTGGGACGCCTGCGAGAGGCCCCTTCTCATGGGGATACGCGGACAGGTGGGACTCGGTTCACCACTGCCGCCGTCGAACGCGCGGCCACCGGCCCGCGCGGAGGCCGGTCAGCCGAGCCCGAAGGCGTCCAGGAGCCCGGCGATCCTGAGCTGGTCGAAGACCCGGGGGGTCGGGTTGACCACCCTGAACCCGGCCTCGACCTCCCACGCCGACTTCATGGCGTCGACCAGCACGCCGACTCCGGAGGAGTCGAGGAACGTCACCTCGCCCATCTCGACCCGCACCGCGCGGGGCCGCCGCGCCGTCACCGCGGAGGAGATCGTCTCCCGCACCCGCGCGGCGTTCGTGAAGTCGATGTCGCCGCGCAGCACCACGGTCAGCGTCCCGTCCGTGACCTCGCCCACCGAAACCACGTCCATGTCGCGTTCGCCTCCTCGGAGCCTGGGCGAGCCCTCGCCTGCTTGCCCGTACGCTGCCATACTCGGCCGCGTCCGGTCGAACCGGCCCGGCGCGGCGTCCGCGCCGGGCTTCCCCCACCGCTGTCTATCATCGGGACCTCCGCGCCGCTACGGCGGGCTGCCGGTCGATCGTGCGGCGGCGTGTGCGGGGACGGCCGGTCAGCGGGCGCCGAGCAGGTGGTCCATCGCCAGCTGGTCCAGGCGCTCGAACGCCATGCCGCGGCCGCCCGCCGCGTCCGCGTCGAACTCCTCGAAGGCGGTGCGGTCGGCCAGCAGGTCCGCCAGCGACTCCCCGTCCGCCAGCGTCGGGCGGGCCAGGTCGTCCAGCCGGGCCGCCCGCAGCGCCTCCTGCACCTCCGGGTCCGCGCGGAACGCCGCCGCGCGCTCCTTCAGCAGCAGGTACGTCCGCATGTTCCCGGCCGCCGAGGCCCACACGCCGTCGATGTCCTCGGTGCGCGGCGGCTTGAAGTCGAAGTGCCGCGGGCCGGCGTATCCGCCGGTCTCCAGCAGGTCCACCACCCAGAACGCGTCACGCAGGTTGCCGGCGCCGAACCGCAGGTCCTGGTCGTACTTGACGCCGGTCTGGCCGTTCAGGTCGATGTGGAAGAGCTTGCCGTGCCACAGCGCCTGGGCGATGCCGTGGGTGAAGTTGAGCCCGGCCATCTGCTCGTGGCCGGTCTCGGGGTTGACGCCGACCAGCTCGGGATGGGCGAGCTCCTCGATGAACGCCAGCGCGTGGCCGACGGTGGGCAGCAGGATGTCGCCGCGCGGCTCGTTCGGCTTGGGCTCGACCGCGAAGCGCAGATCGTACCCCTGGCCGAGCACGTACTCGCCGAGCAGGTCGAACGCCTCCTTGAGCCGGTCCAGGGCCACCCGCACGTCCTTGGCCGCGCCGGACTCGGCGCCCTCGCGCCCGCCCCACGCCACGTACACCTTGGCGCCCAGCTCGACGGCGAGGTCGATGTTGCGGATGGTCTTGCGCAGCGCGTAGCGGCGCACGTCGCGGTCGTTCGCGGTGAACGCGCCGTCCTTGAAGACCGGGTGCGTGAACAGGTTGGTGGTCGCCATCGGCACCACGAGGCCGGCCGCGTCCAGCGCCTGGCGGAAGCGCTTGACGTGGCCTTCGCGCTCGGCGTCGGTCGAACCGAACGGGATGAGGTCGTCGTCGTGGAAGGTCACGCCGTACGCGCCCAGCTCGGCGAGGCGGTTGACGCTCTCCACCGGGTCCAGCGGGGGGCGGGTGGCGTCGCCGAACGGGTCGCGGCCCTGCCATCCGACGGTCCACAGGCCGAACGAGAACTTGTGCTCCGGGCGGGGAGTGAGGCTGTCAGTCATCGGACTCCTATTCGTAAGGGCAAAAAACAAATTAATATGCGGGAGCGCGGTAGGGAAGCCCACAACCGGGAGGCACCATGTCGGCACAGCGCGTCGTCATCGGCATCGACAGCTCCACCCAGTCGGCGAAGGCCGTCGCCGTGGACGTGGACACCGGCGCGATCGTGGGAGAGGGCCGCGCCCCGCACAGCGTGACCTCGGGCGCGGGCCGCGAGAGCGACCCGGAGCAGTGGTGGCGGGCGCTGTGCGCGGCCGTCGAGCAGACCGGCTGGGCCGGCCGGGCCGGCGCGGTCTCCGTCGGCGGCCAGCAGCACGGCCTGGTCACCCTCGACGAGTCCGGCGCGCCCGTCCGGCCCGCCCTGCTCTGGAACGACGTCCGCTCCGCCGGGCAGGCGGCCGCGCTGGCCGACAAGTACGGCCCCGAGACGCTCGCCCGGCGCACCGGCAGCGTGCCGACGGCGGCGTTCACCATCTCCAAGTGGCTGTGGCTGCGCGAGAACGAGCCGCACCACGCCGCGCGGGCCGCGGCCGTCCGGCTGCCGCACGACTACCTCACCGAGCGCCTGACCGGCGAGGGCGTCACCGACCGCGGCGACGCCTCCGGCACCGGCTGGTGGACACCCCAGGGGTACGACACGGACCTGCTGCGCGACATCGGGCTCGACCCCGCGCTGCTGCCCAGGGTCGTCTCGGGACGGGCGGGCACCGTACGGGCGGGCGGGCCGCTGCCCGAGGGCACCCTCGTCGCCTCGGGCACCGGCGACAACATGGCCGCCGCGCTCGGCCTCGGCCTCGAACCCGGCACCCCCGTGCTCAGCCTCGGCACCTCCGGCACCGTCTACGCCGTCACCCGGCAGCACCCCGAGGACCCGACCGGCATCGTCGCCGGGTTCGCCGACGCGCTGGACAACTGGCTGCCGCTGGCCTGCACGCTCAACTGCACCCAGGCCATCGACAAGATCGCCGCCCTGCTCGGCCGGGACCGGGAGGCGGTCGAGCCGGGCGGCGACGCCGTCGTGCTGCCGTTCCTCGACGGCGAGCGGACCCCCAACCTGCCGCACGCCGCCGGGCTCGTGTACGGGCTGCGTCACGACACCACCGCCGGGCAGGTGCTGCAGGCCGCCTACGACGGCGCCGCCGCGGCCCTGCTGGCGGCGCTCGACGACGTGCTGCGCGCCGGCGGCGAGCGGCCCGACCCGGCCACGCCGCTGCTGCTCATCGGCGGCGGCGCCAGGGGCGCCGCCTGGCGGCAGACGATCCTGCGCCTGTCCGGGCGGCCGGTGCTGGTGCCGGCCGCGGCCGAGCTCGTCGCCCTCGGCGCCGCCGCCCAGGCCGCGGCCCTCCTCACGGGCGAGGCCCCGGACGCGGTCGCCCGCCGCTGGGGCACGGCCCGCGGCGAGCTCCTGGAGCCGGTGCCCAGGGACGTCGCGGCGGTGGAACGAATCGCCGGCACCCTGCCCCGCGCCGGCCAGCTCTTCACCCGGCTCTGATGTCGGAAGAACCGCCATGCGCCCCCACCGGCTCCGATCCGCGAGAACCGCCATACGTCCCACCGGCTCTGATCCGAGAGAACCGTCATGCACCCCTTCCCTCAGCCCCACGCCACCGGCCCCCCTGCCCGCCCAACCCTCCACCCCCGCCCCTCGTACCCTTCCTGGTCCGTCTTCCCTCCTGTACCGGCGCGGAGACCTGCTGACCACGCCGGGAGCCCTCGCAGGCTGTCCCCGGCCACGGCGCGTACGCTCCCTGGTCCGGGCCGCGTACGTTCCCTGCTCTGGTCCTTCGGTCAGTGCGACGGGGGCAGTGCTGGGGATGCCCGCCGGTCTTGGTCTTTGGCGCGGGCTGTGTGGGGCGGGTCGGGCGCTCCCCACTCCGGTTTTCCGCCCGCACCGAGTACGCTCCCCGGCCCGGTTCTTGGGTCTGTGTGATCGAGGGTGACGCGCGGGTGAGCGTTGGTCTGGGTTTTTGGTGGGCGGGCCCGGCTGTTTGGTTGGCGCTTCGGTACGGTTTGCGCCGTTGGGGGTGGTCGGTCAGGTGAGGGCGTTGTTCGGGGGAGGTCCGGGGTGAGAGGCGGGACGCGGCCCGCGTCGCAGCGGAGCATGCGGCAGCACAACCTGGCCCTGGTCATGGGCACTGTCGCCGAACGCGGCCCGGTGTCCAGGGCGGCCGTCGCCGGGCACACCGGGCTGACCAGGGCGGCCGTGTCGAGCCTGGTCGACGAGCTGCTCGCCGCCGGGCTGCTGACCGAGCTGGGACCGGCCGCCAACGGGCGGGTCGGGCGGCCGGGCAGCGCGCTCATGGTCAGCGACCGGGGTCCAGCCGGGCTCGGGCTGGAGGTCGGCGTCGAGCACCTGGGCGTGTGCGTGACCGACCTGCGCGGCCAGGTACGCGCCTGGACGGTGGTGGACAGCCCGAACGCCGCTCTGCCGCCCGCCGAGGTGCTCGCCCGGCTGTCCGCGCTCGCCGACGACGCGACGGCAGACGCTGCCGGGCTGGGGTTGCGGCCGGTGGCGGCGGTGATGGCCGTGCCCGGCCTGGTCGCCGACGCCTCCGGCACCGTCGGGAGCGCCCCCAACCTGGGCTGGCACGACGTGCCCGTGGCGGACCTGTGGCCGGGCGCGCTGCCGCCGCGGGTCGAGAACGAGGCCAACCTGGGGGCGCTCGCCGAGCTCTGGGCGCACCCGGTGGCGTCCGACTTCATCCACGTCTCGGCGGAGAGCGGCATCGGCGCCGCCCTGGTGGTGGGCGGCCGCCTCTTCACCGGCGCACGCGGCCTTGCCGGCGAACTGGGCCACATGCCGGTCCACCCCGACGGCCCGCCCTGCTCCTGCGGCGCCCGCGGCTGCCTGGAGCAGTACGCCGCCAAAGCCGCCGTCCTCCGCACCGCCGGCCTCCCTTCCCCCTCCGCCCCCACCACCCCTGGGGTAGAACCTCGGATGACGGCCCTTTCACCTGACCTGGGTGCCGCGCCGGCGAGGCAGCAAGCGGCTCCTTCCGGTTCCGGGAACCCTCCGGCGACGTCTTCCGGGAGCGGGGGCACTCCGGCGGATCCTCTCTACGATTCAGGCGCCCCCGGGCGGCAGGCGGCTCTGCCTTACGGAGCGGCTGCCGGTCAGGCTGGGCACGAGGCGGCTCCTTCCTCGGGTTCCAGAGGCTTGGGGGCAGGGCTCCCGGCGGCTCTTCCGTACGGACCCAAGGGCGTCTCGACAGAGGGCCGTGCGACGGTTCCCGGTGCGCACGAGGCGGGGCTTCCGGCGGCTTCCTCTGATCCCGGAATACCTGTGGCCGGCCTCCTGGTGGATCCCGATGCGCCTGGGGCGGGGATCCAAGAGCGGTCTGGCGGATGGGGTGGACGGATGCCCGGTCCCGATGGGATCGGGTTGCTGGCGGCGCGGGCGCGGGAGGGGGACGCGCGGGTGGTGGCGGCGCTGGAGGAGGCTGGGAGGGCGCTGGGGACGGCGCTGGCCGGGGCGGTGAATCTGCTCGACCCGGCCGCCGTGGTGCTCGGCGGGGCCTATGCGGAGCTGGGGGAGTGGCTGGTGCCGCCGATACGGCGGGAGCTGGCCGCGCGGGTGACCGTACGGGAGTGGGACCCGGAGGCGCTGACCGTGTCGGAGCTGGGGAGGCGGGGGCCGCTGCTGGGAGCGGCGCTGGCCACGGTGCGCTCGGTGCTGGAGGACCCGGCCGCGCTCTGGGCCTGAACCCCGAGGGTGCTCTCCCGGGCGATCAGCGTGTGGGAGGCGCACACCTCCTGAGGACGCCGGTCGGGAGCCGGGCCCGCCAGGAGGCCGGCGAGCAGGTCGACGGCCGTCTGGGCGATGCCCGCGCGGTCGGGCGCGATGGTCGACAGCGACGGGGTGGAGAACCGCCCGTCCTCGATGTCGTCGAAGCCGAACAGCGCGATGTCGTCCGGCACCCGCACCCCGCGCGACAGCAGCGTGCGCAGCGCGCCCAGGGCGAGCGTGTCGTTGAAGCAGAAGACCGCGTCCGGCCCGGCCCCGGAGTCCAGCAGATCGGCCATCGCCCGGGCCCCGTCCGCGCGGTGGAAGGCGTCCACGGGCACGACCAGCGCGGGGTCCTCCGCGAGCCCGGCGGCGGCCAGCGCCTGCCGGTAGCCGCGCAGCCGCAGCCGCGCCGTCGCCCCGGACGCGGCCTGGCGCGCGCCTATCGCCGCGATGCGGCGCCTGCCCAGCCCGGTCAGGTGCGAGGTGGCCTCTTGCGCCGCGGCCACGTTGTCGATGCAGACATGGTCGTACGCGGTGCGCCGCCGGCCGATCCGCTCGCCGAGCAGCACCATCGGCGTGTGGTCGGCGCGCTGGGCGAGGTCGGCGGCGGTGAGCGCGAGCGGGCTGAACAGCAGGCCGTCGATGAGGTGGGCCCGGATGCCCGACACGACCAGGCGCTCCTTGGCGCGGTCGCCCTGCGTCTGGTCGATGAGCACGGTCCAGCCGTGCCGGTCCGCCGCGGTGATCACGTTGGTGGCCAGCTCGGCGAAGTAGGGGATGTCCAGGTCGGGCACCGCCAGCGCGATCACCCCCGACCGGCCCTGCCGCAGGTTGCGCGCGGTCAGGTTGGGCCGGTAGTTCAGCTCGGCGATGGCCCGCTCCACCCGCTCCCGGGTCTCCGGCTTGACGAACGGATAGCCGTTGACGACGTTGGAGACCGTCTTGATCGACACTCCGGCGAGCTCGGCGACGTCCTTCAGTCGTGGCTGCACAGAGGCACTATAGCCGGGTTTCCAACGATGTAACACTTCAGTCTCCTCCTGTTTACAACGTTGGATTCATCGATGTAGAAATGCGGTCATCTCACCACCGTTGGGGAAGTGATCGTGATGACCGAGACGTCTACCCACACCCTCACCCGCCGCGGCCTGCTCGGCCTCGGCGCCGGCGCCGGCACCGCCCTGCTCCTCGCGGCCTGCGGCGGAGGCGGCGGTCCCGCCGGCCCCGCGGCCCGTCAATCCGGCCCCGCCTCCGCCGCCCCGACCGCCTACACGGGCCCGAACGTGACCCTGTCCTTCTGGAACGGCTTCACCGGCGGTGACGGCCCGTACATGAAGAAGCTCGTGGACCAGTTCAACGGCGAGCACCCCAACATCAAGGTGACGATGAACGTCTACCAGTGGGCGGACTACTACGCGAAGGTGCCCGCCGCGGTCACCGCGGGACAGGGGCCAGACCTGGGCATCATGCACGTCGACAGCGTGGCGACCAACGCCGCCCGCCAGATCGTGCTGCCGCTGGACGACCTGGCCGCCTCGCTCCAGCTCGCCGAGGCCGACTTCTCCCCGCCGGTCTGGCAGGCCGGCACCTACAAGGGCGGCAGGTACGCCATCCCGCTGGACGTGCACCCGCTCGGCATGTTCTACAACAAGACCGTCATGCGGGAGGCCGGCCTCGACCCGGAGAAGCCGCCGCAGACCGCCGGCGACTACCTGGCCGCGCTGGAGGAGCTGAAGAAGGCCGGCGTGCAGGGCCACTGGGCGACCCCGTTCCCGTTCACCGGCACGTTCCAGTTCACCAGCCTCCTCTACCAGCACGGCGGCACGCTCTTCAACGACGACGCCTCCACGGCCATGTTCGGCGGGGACGCCGGCGTGCAGGCCCTGACCTGGCTCGTCGACCTGGTCAAGAAGGGCTACAGCCCGAAGAACGTGGGCCAGGACGCCGACGTCATCGCGCTGAAGAACGGCAAGGCCGCCTTCAACTGGAACGGCATCTGGACCATCAACACCCTCAACGAGGTCGAGGGCCTGGAGTGGGGCGTCGCGCCGCTGCCGCAGATCGGCTCCCAGCCGGCGGCGTGGGCGGGCTCGCACCAGTTCGTGGTGTTCAAGCAGCGCAGCCAGGACGACGACAAGCTCACCGCGGCCAAGGTGTTCATCAACTGGATCAGCCGCCACTCCCTGGAGTGGGCCAAGGGCGGCCAGGTCCCCGCCCGCAAGGCGATCAGGGAGAGCGCCGAGTTCCAGGCGCTGAAGGAGCAGGCGACCATCGGCTCCCAGATCGACCACCTGTTCTTCCCGCCGCCGGTCGCGGGCGTCGCCGACGTCAGCCCGCTCATCGACACCGCCGTCAACAGCGCGATCCTGCTCAAGAAGGAGCCGGCGGCCGCCCTGTCGGACGCCGTGACCAAGGCCGACAAGCTCCTGGAGCAGAACCGCAAGAAGTACGGCGGCTGATCCCGTGGTGGACGTACGCATCCGGCGGCCCGCACCGGTCGGGGGAGGCATGACGGCGCCCCCCGTGCGCAGGCGCGGGCGGCTCACGCCGCTGTTCTTCCTGAGCCCGTACCTGCTGCTGTTCTGCCTGTTCGTGGCCGTGCCGGCGGTGTACGGCCTCTACATCAGCCTGCACGAGTGGGACTACCTGCTGCCCGGCAAGCCGTTCGTCGGGCTGGACAACTACGCGGCGTTGTTCGACCCGGACTCGCCGGTGCACGACAACTTCTGGACCTCGATGAAGGCCACCGGCGTCTTCACCCTCGGCAGCGTGCCGCCGCTGGTGGTGCTGCCGCTCGGGGTGGCGATGATCCTGAACCGGCGCTTCCCCGGCCGCACGTTCTTCCGCGCGGTGTTCTTCCTGCCGTTCGTGCTCGGCGTCGCGGTCATCGGCGTCATGTGGCGCATCCTGCTCGACCCGAACCTGGGGTTCGTCAACCACCTGTTCGGCCTGGACATCCCGTGGACGACCGACCTGCCGTGGGCGTGGGTGTCGCTGATCGGCATCACGGTGTGGTGGACGCTCGGCTTCAACGCCGTCATCTACCTGGCCGGGCTGCAGGACATCCCGCGCGAGCTGTACGACGCCGCGTCCGTGGACGGGGCGGGCGCCTGGCAGCGGTTCGTGCACGTCACCCTGCCAGGGCTGCGGCCGGTGGCGGTGTTCGTCACCACCGTGACGATCCTGGCCTCGGCCAACATGTTCGGCCAGGCGCTGCTGGTCACCCAGGGCGCGCCCGGGATCGAGACCCGCACCGCGATCATGTACATCGCCCAGGAGGGTCTCGTCGACTACCGGATGGGCAGCGCCGCCGCCATGAGCTACGTGCTCACCCTCGCCCTCATCGTGGTCAGCGTGATCAACTTCCGGATCTTCAGGAGCAGGTCATGAAGACGCTGAAGGCGTCCGCCTGGTACGTCATGCTCGTCGGCTTCGCCGCGATCGTGATCGTGCCGCTGCTGTGGATGCTGCTCACCTCGCTCAAGACCAACGTCGAGGCGACCCGGATCCCGCCCACGTTCGTGCCCGAGGAGTGGAGCACCGGCGCCTACCGGACGCTCGCCGAGGGCACCAGCGAGACGCCGGTGCTGCGCTGGTTCCTCAACAGCATGGTCGCCGCCACCGGGCAGACCGTGCTCGTGCTGGTGGTCGCCTCCACCGCCGCCTACGCCCTGGCCCGGCTGGAGTTCCGCGGCCGCGGCCTGCTGTTCGGGATCATCGTGGGCACGCTGCTGGTGCCGAGCTTCACGCTGCTCATCCCGAACTTCCTCGTCGTGGACCAGCTCGGCTGGCTCGACAGCCCGTGGGCGCTCATCGTGCCCGGCGCTGCCAGCGCCTTCGGGGTGTTCTTCCTGCGCCAGTTCTTCCTGTCGCTGCCGCCCGAGCTGGAGGAGGCCGCCACCCTGGAGGGCGCCAACCACCTGCAGATCTTCCTGCGCATCGTGCTGCCGCTGGCCCGGCCCGCGCTGGCCACGCTGGCGGTGCTCACCTTCCTGAGCAACTGGAACGAGTTCATCTGGCCCATCTACGTGCTGTTCAGCCCGGACCAGTTCACGCTGCCGCCGGGGCTGTCCATCCTGCAGGGCGCCTACACCATCGACTATCCGGTGATCATGGCGGGCGCGGTGCTCGCCAGCGTCCCCGTCCTCGTCCTGTTCGTCATCGCCCAGCGCTACGTCATCGAGGGCGTGTCCCGGTCGGGCCTCAAGGGCTGACCCGTCCGCATCACAAGGAGCTGTTTACGTGGAGACCGCACGGCTGACCCTGGACCGCGACTTCACCATCGCCCCGGTCGGCAGGCGCCTGTTCGGCTCGTTCGTCGAACACATGGGCCGCTGCGTCTACACCGGGATCTTCGAACCCGGCCATCCGACCGCCGACGAGCACGGCTTCCGCGCCGACGTGCTGGAGCTGACCCGCGAGCTGGGGGTGAGCGTCGTACGGTACCCCGGCGGCAACTTCGTCTCCGGCTACCGCTGGGAGGACGGCGTCGGCCCGGTCGCCGACCGGCCCACCCGGCTGGACCTGGCCTGGCGGCAGATCGAGACCAACCGGTTCGGCCTCGACGAGTTCATGACCTGGACGCGGGCCGCCGGGGTGGAGCCGATGATGGCGGTCAACCTCGGCACCCGCGGCATCCAGGAGGCGTGCGACCTGCTGGAGTACGCCAACCACCCCGGCGGCACCCGCCTGTCCGACCTGCGGGCCGAGCACGGCAGGCCCGACCCGTACGGGATCCGGCTGTGGTGCCTGGGCAACGAGATGGACGGGCCGTGGCAGGTCGGCCACAAGACCGCCGACGAGTACGGCCGGCTCGCCAACGAGACGGCGCGGGCCATGCGGCTCGTCGACCCGGACGTGCGGCTGGTGCTCTGCGGCAGCTCCAACAGCCGGATGCCGACGTTCGGCGGCTGGGAGGCGACCGTGCTGGAGCACGCCTACGACGCCGTCGACTACCTGTCGCTGCACGCGTACTACGAGGAGGACGGCGACCTGCCCGGCTTCCTGGCCAGCGCGGCCGACATGGACCGGTTCATCTCCTCGGTGGTCGCCACCGCCGACCACGTCGCCGCCAAGCAGCGCACCCGCAAGCGGATCGACCTGTCCTTCGACGAGTGGAACGTGTGGAACCAGGCCGACTACCACGGCCGCGAGCGGGAGCCGTTCGAGGAGGCGCCGCGCCTCATCGAGGACACCTACACCGCCGCCGACGCCGTCGTCGTCGGCGACCTCCTCATCACGCTGCTGCGGCACGCCGACCGGGTGGCGGTCGCCTGCCAGGCGCAGCTCGCCAACATCATCGCGCCCATCCGCACCGAACCCGGCGGCCCCGCCTGGCGGCAGAGCATCTTCCACCCGTTCGCGCTGACCGCCCGGCACGCGCGCGGCGAGGTGCTGCGCGTCGAGCCGGTGTCGCCGTCGCTCGACACCGGGCGGCACGGCGAGGTGCCGCAGCTGTCCGCGGTGGCCACGCTCGACGAGGACGGGGTGACGCTGTTCGCCGTCAACCGGTCGCCGGACCGGCCGCTGGAGATGACCGCCGACCTGCGGGACGTGCACGCGGACCGCGTCGTCGAGGCGTGCACCCTCGCCGAGGACGACCCGCACCGGGTGGGCGGCCCGGCCGAGGAGGTGCGGCCCCGGCCGCTCGACGGCGTGAAGGCCGACGGCGGGACGCTCACCGCGGTGCTTCCCCCGGCCTCCTGGACAATGGTCAGACTGGGGCGCCGGGCATGAACCCCCGCGTCCTGGCGGGCGCGCTCCTGTGCCTGCTGGCCGCCTGTTCGACGGCAACCCCCACGGGAGAGAGCATGACCTTCACCAACCCGGTCCACGACGCGAACTTCCCCGACCCGGGCGCCCTCCGGGTGGGCGCGACCTGGTACGCGTACGGGACCAACGGGGGCGGCGCGAACGTGCCTCTGCTCACCTCGCCCGACCTGGTGACCTGGACGCCCCGCGGCGACGTGCTGCCCGAGCTCGGCTCGTGGGCCGAGCCGGGCCACACCTGGGCGCCGGAGGCGATCCAGGTGACCGGCGACCGGTTCGCCCTCTACTACACGGCCCGCGCCGCCGGGACCGGCCGCCAGTGCGTCGGCGTCGCCACCGCCGCCCGCCCGGAGGGGCCGTTCAGGGACGACTCCGGCACCCCGCTCGTCTGCCAGGCCGGCGAGGGCGGCTCCATCGACGCCAGCCCGTTCCGCGACGCCGACGGTGCGCTCTACCTCTACTGGAAGAACGACGGCAACGCGATCGGGGAGACCACCTGGCTGTACGGGCAGCGCCTCACCCCCGACGGGCTCGGCCTCGAAGGGGAGCGGGTGCGGCTGCTGGCGAACACCGCAGCCTGGCACGGCAAGGTCGTCGAGGCGCCCCAGCTCGTCCGCCACGAGGGCCGCTACTACCTGTTCTACTCGGCCAACGCCTTCGACGCCGCCGCGTACGCGGTCGGGTACGCCACCTGCGACACCCCGCTCGGCCCCTGCCACGACGCCCCCGAGAACCCGATCCTGTCCAGCGGCGAGGGGGCGGAAGGGCCCGGCCACAGCTACCTGGTGACCACGCCGGGCGGGCAGACCTGGCTGCTCTACCACGCCTGGCCGCCGGACGCGATCGGCAGCGTGGAGCCGGGGCGGCGGCTCTGGCTGGACCGGGTCGACTGGGAAGACGGCAAGCCGATCGTGCGCGGCCCCACCGCGACCCCCCAGCCCCACCCCGCGTAGGAGGGCCGGCCTAGCGTCTCCTGTCCTGGCGGCGGGCAAGCAGGGCCAGCCCGCCCGCCAGCGCGAGCAGGCCGCCGCCCGCCAGCCAGGGCAGGCCGGCGGCCCCGTCCGGCGGCTTCGCGGCGATCGTGAACACCACGTCCGAGCACGAGTAGTACGTGTCCGGAGTGTCGGTGTTGCGCCACACCGTGTAGATCAGGTGACGCCCCGTCTTGCCCGCGGGCAGGCGGCCCTCCATGACGTATGAGCCGTCCCGCATCGGCGGGTCGGTCGCCTCCACGAACGGGCGCGGCTCCAGGTCGTCCCAGCCGAGCGGCCGGGCGGGGTCGTAACCGTCAGCCGTCACGTACAGGTGGAAACTGCCCCGGTGCGGGATCGTGCCCCGGTACCTGAAGGTGAAGTCGCCGCCCCGCACGAGCGTGGTGGCGGGCCAGTCGGCGCGCGGCAGGTCCAGGCCCCGGTAGGCGTCGAGCCCGCCGCTGCACAGCCTGCCGTCGGGGATCACCTCGCGATCCCGCCCGCCGACGTCCGCCACCCGCAGGTCGTCCCACGCGTCCGGCAGGCCGCCGCCGCTCGCCGCCGCCGCGGCGGCGCACGCCGGCTCCCGCGGCGTCCCCTCCGCCCCGCAGGCCGCCGCCCGGCTGACGGGCTCCTCCAGCGCCCCGTGGGAGCCGGTCGCCCACAACCCCAGCACCGCGACGGCCACCCCGGCGATCCGCTGACGCACCTCGGCCGACCTCCTCCTCCGGCGACACCCTGCGCTCAGAGGTACGCCGCCGGGCCCCGGGCAGTTCAGGCCCATGGCGTAAAGGGGACATTGAGCAGTTAATGAGCATAGAACGACCTGTTGAGTGAACAATGCCCCGGCGCATGCTCGCCGGGTGAACAGGGGGCGGGACAAGGCGTACGAGAGCCGGCACCGCAAGGCGGACCGGCTGTACGAACTCGACGGGTTACGGCTGGCGGCGGCGCTGTGCGTGGTGCTCTTCCACTACACGTTCTCCGGGCCGGTGGGCGGCACGACGACGATCACGTATCCGGAGATCTCCGGTCTGACCCAGTACGGCTACCTGGGCGTGGACCTGTTCTTCCTCATCAGCGGCTTCGTGGTGCTGATGAGCGCCTGGGGCAAGAGCCCGCGCGCGTTCGCCGCCTCCCGGCTGGCCCGGCTCTACCCGGCCTACTGGCTGGGCGTGGCCGTGACCGCGCTGGTGACGGTGACGCTCGGCCAGGGCATGTTCGAGGTCTCGCCGGTCCAGGTGCTGGCCAACCTGACCATGTTCCAGTCGGTGGCCGACGTGCCGAACGTGGACGTCGTCTACTGGACGCTCTGGGCCGAGATGCGGTTCTACTTCCTCATCCTGGCGTTCGCCTGGGTGGGGATGACCAGGGGCCGGGTCATGGCCATGCTGTGGGGGTGGCTGGCCATGACCGCCCTGGTCCAGGCCGGGGTGCTGCCGGGAGTCGCCGACCTGGTCGTGCAGTCGGAGTTCGCGCACTACTTCATCGCCGGCATGGCGCTGTTCATGGTGTACCGGTTCGGGGTCACCTGGCAGACGCTGCTCCTCGTGCCGCTCTGCCTGGCCAACGCGGTGTACCGCGGCATCGGGTACGCCGACGCCGTCGGGCGGCGGTACGGGGCCGAGTACGACCCGTGGGTGATCGCGATCGTGATCGCGGCGGCCTTCCTGGTCATGACGCTGGTCGCGGTGCGCGCGCTGCGGCCGCTCGCCCGGCCCTGGCTGGTGACGGCGGGAGCGCTCACCTACCCGCTCTACCTGCTGCACGGTCACATCGGCTTCGTCGTCATCGAGCGGACCGGCGGCGTCGTGGACCGGTGGGTGCTGCTGGGGGCGCTGGTCGCGGTCATGTGCCTGGCCGCCCACGCCGTGCACCGCTGGGTGGAGCGGCCCGCCGCCCCGCTGGTCAGGCGTCTGGCCGGGCCCCGAACACCTCCTGGTGCCACAGGATCTCCGCCACCCGTTCCAGCCCGGCCGCCAGATGCCGCCGGTAGGTACTGAACGGCAGCCCCAGCCTCTCGGCCGCGGCCTCCTGGGTGGGGACGCGGCCGAAGTACGTGGTGGCCAGCGCCCGGTGGAAGCGGTCCGCGCGCGGGTCCTGCCGCACCTGCTCGACCGCCTGCTCCAGCAGGTCGCGCACGGCCCGCGCGGGGTCGCGCTCGGGGTGCACGGCGACCAGCCGGCACCGGGCCAGCGCGTTGCCCGCCAGCGCGTCCGGCCGCGACACGTTCCGCAGCGCGTCGCGTACCGCCGCGTCGAAGTCCGTACGCGCCAGCACCGCGAGCTCCTTGCCCTGCGGGGACGCGGGCCTGCGCAGGCCCAGCCCGCGCGTGCTCATCCGCTCCAGCCAGGCCTCCGGCGTGATGGTGCGCCAGTCGTGCGCGAACAGGCCGAACGTCTCGCGTCCCAGCGGGATGCGGGCGCCCAGGTCGTGCATGTCGTAGTGGCCCAGGTAGCGCCGCCACGAGTCAGGGTCCCGCATGACCAGGAACGTCCAGGCCAGCCGGTCGGAGCGCAGGCACTCGCCCACCGCGCGCCACTGCACCAGGTCCATGACCGGCGACCTGCCGTGGAAGGGGGGCAGCACCCAGGCTCGGGCCAGCGCGATGTGCTCGCCGGGCCGCGGCGGCGCGGTCTCCTCCACGTGCCGCCACGCCGCCGCGATGAGCGGGCAGTCGGCGTCCGGCTCGGCCGGGCCGCTCACCCGCACCCACGACATGAGCGCGACCGGCTCGCCGGTCTCGGTGCGCCGGTGCACCCAGAACCCCTCCGGCTGCCGGTCGATCCAGTAGGCGGCGTCCGAGGCCGACGCCTCGCCCTCGGCCTCGGCGGCCATCCGCAGGACCTCGTCGCGGTCCTCGGGGTTGAAGGCCTCCTCGTGCACCTCGCCGTCGCCCCGCCAGTTCTGGAACTTCGAGGTCACCCCGTCGTGGCGGTGCAGGAAGAACAGCGAGCCCATGGCCGTCAGCGTGTCCTGCCCTGCGGCGGCCCGCACCTGCGCGGCCAGGTGGGCGTGGATGCGGTGGTGCATGTCCGCGTACCCCTCGGGGTCGCGCCAGCGCAGGTCCGCCTCCAGCGCGTCGCGCACCACGTCGTGCGGGAACAGGCCGTGCCGGCCCGACTCGATGAACGGCAGCCGCCGCAGCCAGTCGAACAGCGGCTTCGGATGGTCGGGCAGCACCGCGCGCAGCAGCTCCTCGGTGGTGGCGTGGGCGTGGGCGCACACCTCCAGGGCATGGCGGTGGGCCGCCGAGGGCACCTCGCCGACGAGCTGGTCCAGCAGCGTCTCGGCGAGCTCCTCCGGGATGTCCTTGTCCAGGGTCCAGCGGGCCGAGGCCCGCTCGTCCTTGGCGGCGACGGCCGCGCCCAGGCACAGCGCCAGCGGGTGGCCTCCCGCGAAGGCCAGCAGGGGCTCGCGCAGGTCCGCCGCCACCCCGCGGGCGTCGATCAGCGCCATCGCCTCCTGCGGCGCGAGCGTGCGCAGCCGGATCACCCGCAGCACCTCGGCCCAGCCGGGGTCGGCCTGCCAGCGGAGGTCGGGCGGGTTGCGCCCGGCGACCACGACGAGGGCTCCCGCCGGCACCCGCGGCAGGAACCTCTCGCGCAGCCAGCCCTCCAGGCCCTGGCACCGCTCGAACGTGTCGACCAGGAGCACCCCGCGCTCCACGGTCAGCACCTGCCCGGCCTCGGCCTCGAAGCCGCCGGGCGACGGGTCGACGGTGTGCCCGTCCACCGTCACCACCGGACGGCCCGCCGCGGCGGCCTCGGCGGCGAACCGGCGCAGCAGCGCCGACTTGCCGATGCCGCCCGAGCCGTGCACGAACAGGACCATGAACGAGCGGTCCGTGCCGAGCGCGGATCGGAAGAGGGCCTGCTCCTCCTCCCGCCCTACGAACGCGCGGTCACGGGCGGCCTCCAGGCGCTGCCCCAGTGACGAGAATCCCGGCTCAGGACCCGATAACATGCGGGCCACGATAGCTGTGTGATCTTGACAAGGTCCGGCTAATACAGATCGTCAAACGTGAAAAATTCAACAGAATTTGCTCGCGAGTCATGTTGGCCGAGCACGCGCGGGGCCGTGCTAGTCTTAGAGACGTTGCAGTTCTGGTACCCATGACTTCGTGTGCGCCTAACGGTATGTAACCGTCGGGCGCATTTTGTTTTACCGGTCATTTCCGGATGGGTCCGGACACTCCGGCTCTGTACTCATCAAAGGAGAAATGACATGGCCACAGGCACCGTGAAGTGGTTCAACGCCGAAAAGGGCTTCGGCTTCATCGAGCAGGACGGCGGCGGCGCCGACGTCTTCGCCCACTACTCCAACATCGCCGCTCAGGGCTACCGCGAGCTGCGTGAGGGCCAGAAGGTGAGCTTCGACATCACCCAGGGCCAGAAGGGCCCGCAGGCGGAGAACATCGTCCCCGCCTGACGCTCCACGGCCGAGGGCCCGCATCCCGTTCCGGGGTGCGGGCCCTCGCTCGTTCCCGGCAGTTCCTCGGCCGCGCCCGCGCGCCGCCAGGCCATGGCGCTGCGGGTGCCCGCGACGTGCTAGACGGGACGCGCCGGAGGCTGCCAGTCGTCGCCGGGGACGGGCGGCTCGTCGCGCTTGCGGATGAGGTAGGGCGGCAGGGCCAGCGCGTGCAGGCCGGTCTTGCGCAGGGTGCCGACCGAGTGCTCCGGCGTCTCGGTGAGCGGGTCGCCCGGCCCGTTCAGCGAGGTGTTGACGAGCACCGGGCAGCCGGTCCTCTCGTGCCAGCGGGTCAGCAGCTCGTGCAGGAACGGCGTGCGGCCCGGCTCCACCGTCTGCGGCCGGGCGGTGCCGTCCACGTGCGTGACGCAGGGCAGCTCCTCGCGGTGCTCGGGCCGCACGTCGGCCGCGTACTGCATGAACGGCGCCGGCCGGTCCACGTCGAAGATCCGCCCCGCGTGCTCGGCCAGCACCAGCGGGGCCAGCGGCCGGAACCACTCGCGGCCCTTGACCTCGACGTTGACGTAGTCGCGCAGCTCGGGCACCCGCGGGTCGCCGAGGATGCTCCGGTTGCCCAGCGCGCGCGGCCCCGACTCGGAGCGCCCCCGGTGCAGGCCCACCGTCCGGCCGCCCGCCAGCAGCTCGACGATCGCGCCCGCCAGGTCGGCGGGCCGCTCGGCCGTCAGATCCTCCGGCAGCGCCCGCACCGCCGCGTCGATCTCGGCCGGGTCGGGTTCGGGCCCGAGGAAGTCGTCGGCCCACCGGAAGCCGCTCTCGGCGCCCAGGCACTCGATCATCCCGTACAGGGCGCAGCCCACGGCGGTGCCGCCGTCGTGCGGGCTCGGCGGGATGAACACCTCGCGGAACGGCGACCCGCGGATCAGCCGGCCGTTGGCCGTGCAGTTCAGCGCCGTGCCGCCCGCGAACACCAGGTCCGCCAGGCCCGTCCGCTCGTGCAGCCAGGCCGCGAGCCGGTCCAGCGCCCGCTCGAACGCGCGCTGACCGGCGGCGGCCAGGTTGGCCGACCGCTTGAACGTGCTCGCGCCGTTGGTCACGTAGCGGAACGCCGCGCCCTGGTCGAACGTGTCCAGCCACGCCCGCGGGATGAACACCTCGTGCCCGCGCACGTCCAGCTCCGGCAGCCCGAGCGCGTCCGGGTCGCCGAACGGGGCCAGGTCCATCACCTTGCCCTCGTCGCCCCCGCCGCTCGGCCAGAGCATCCGCGTCAGCAGCGCGTAGAAGCAGCCCAGCCCCGCGGGCCTGGCCCAGTCGCCGTCCCACAGCTGCTTGGCCAGGCATTCGACCCGGCCGCGCGAGCAGCGGTAGAAGGACGACACCTCCAGCAGGTCGCCCGGCGTGCCGCGGGGCAGCTCCACCCGCTCGGTGAAGTCCCGCACCCGGCTGCCCTGCGTGTCCACGACCAGCCCTGCGGCCTCCTCGAACGGCGACGGCGGGAAGGCGCTGTAGAGGTGGCTCAGATGGTGCGAGACGAGCACGACCGGCGTGTCCCCGGTCAGGCCGAGGGTCTCGCGCAACTCCGCACGGTAGGCGGCCAGGTTGCCGATCTCTGTGTCGGACGAGTAGCCCTCCACCACGAGGTCCACCGGCCCGGCGAGCTGGGGCAGCCGGGGCAGGTAGTGGTCCGGCAGGTCGCCGAGCCGGCCCCGGTGGTGCTCGCGGCGGGTCATCCGCTCCTTCTGGAGGCTGTGGACCGAGGTCCGGCCGCGGGCGACCGCGATCGACCCGTCCCGGGTACGGTTGACGCCGATCACGACAGGACTTCCGGTCATCTTCGAACCCCCCGAACGAGCGACGAACCAGGAGTCCCGTACCCCGATATCACGATATGTCACAGTATGGTGACACGGTGCTCATGAAGGCCCGGCCGGATCCTCTTCCGGCAGCGACCGCACCCGCTCGATGATCGCCGTCGTGGACCGGTCCGAGACGTAGTCCAGCACCCGCACCTCGCCGCCCATGGCCCGCACCAGCGGAGCCTCCTCCAGCATCTCCGGCGTGTAGTCGCCGCCCTTCACGTACAGGTCGGGGCGGACCATCCGCAGCAGCCGCTCGGGCGTGTCCTCCTCGAACGAGATCACGTAATCGACGTAACCGAGCGCCGCCAGCACCGACATGCGGTCCTCGCACGAGTTGACGGGCCGCCCCGGCCCCTTCAGCCGCGCCGTGCTCGCGTCGCTGTTGACCGCCACCACCAGCACGTCGCCGAGCCGGGCGGCCCGTTCGAGGTACGTCACGTGCCCCCGGTGCAGCACGTCGAAGCAGCCGTTGGTGAACACGATCCGCTGCCCGCGCCGCCGGTGCTCGTCCAGCCGGGCCGCCAGCCGCTCCGGCGTCTGCGCCCGCCCGTCCTCCCGGTGCAACGCCCGCAGCAGCTCCTGCCTGGTGCAGGTGGCGGTGCCCGGCCTGCGCACCACCACCCCGGCGGCGGCCTGCGCGGCCTGCGCCGCCTGCTCCGGGGTCGCCCCGCCGGCCAGCCACAGCGCGAACGCCGCCGTGTAGGTGTCGCCCGCCCCGGTCGTCATGTGGTCCGGCGCCGGCTCGGCGTAGGTCCGGTACGGCGGCCGTCCCTCCTGGTGCAGCAGGGTGCCCTCGCCGTCCAGCGTGGTCACCACCATCCGCGCGCCCGACTCCGCCAGCAGCCGGCCGGAACGCTCGGTGAGGAAGCGCACCCGGTCGTCGTGGCCGCCGTCCTCGCCCAGCAGTTGCAGGACCTCGCCGTAGTTCGGCAGCACCACCGCGGGCGCGCAGGTCCGCCACGGCGTGATGGCGTGCGCGTCCACCACCAGCAGGGGCAGCCCGGCCAGCGCCCGCCGCACCGCGTCCGTGCACCCGCCCGCCCCGTAGTCGCAGGCGATCACCACGTCTGCGCCGGGCAGCGACTCCCGCAGCTCCTCGATCACGCGGGCCGCGGCCGCGGCCGGGATCGGGTCGCGGTCCTCCTCGTCGTAGCGGGCGATGAGCTGCTCGCCGACCATGAGCCGCTGCTTGTGCGGGGTGCGCCTGCCGGGCACGGTCACCATGCGGGCGTCCACGCCCAGCAGGCTGAGCGCCGTGGCCAGCTGCTCGGCGCAGGCGTCGTCGCCGACCGGCCCGATCAGCCGCACGCGCGCGCCCAGCGCGGCCAGGTTGGCCGCCGTGTTGCCCGCCCCGCCCGGCGCGTCCTCGGTGGCCTCGACACTCACCACGGGGACCGGCGCCTCCTGGGCGATGCGCTTGACCGGCCCGCGCAGCCACGAGTCGAGCATCACATCACCGACGACCACGGCCTGGATGTCCCTATCCATAGAAGGGCGACTACCAGGAGGAACGGTTCTCAAACGGTCGCGCTGATCTCACGACCCGGCAGGTCCCCGGATGGCGGCGGCGCACCCCGTGATCCGCTCGGCTGTCCCGCTCTATACAGTCGCCCCATGACGACCGTCCGCTCCCTGATCCTGTTCGCGCTGGCCGCCGTCGCGGAGATCGGCGGGGCCTGGCTGGTGTGGCAGGGGGTGCGGGAGCAGCGCGGGCTCCTCTGGATCGCCGCCGGCGTGCTCGCGCTCGGCGCCTACGGTTTCGTCGCCGCCTTCCAGCCGGACCCGCACTTCGGGCGCATCCTCGCCGCGTACGGCGGCGTGTTCGTGGCCGGGTCGCTGCTGTGGGGGGTGCTGGTCGACGGCTTCCGGCCGGACCGCTGGGACCTCGCGGGCGCGGCGATCTGCCTGGTCGGCGTGGCGGTCATCATGTACGCGCCGCGCGCCTAGTCGCAGAGCCGGGCGTCCGGCAGAGGCCGGCCCATCACCACGTCGGCGGCCGTCGGGAAGGCGCCGACGCACTGCTCGTTGATGCGGTAGAGGCTGGACGTGCCCTGACGCTCCACCAGCACGAAGCCGACGTCGGCGAGGATCTTCAGATGGTGGGACACGGTCGACTGGCCCACCCCGGACGCCGCCACGACCTCCCCGACGCTCATCGGCCCCCGGCGCCGGGCGAGCAGCGACACGATCTGGATGCGGGTGGCGTCGGCCAGAGCCCGGAACCAGCTCGCGTACTCTTCCGCCGCTGCGCGGTCCAGCGGCTGCGTCGACTCGTTCATCGGCCACCCACGATAGCCGTCAGGCGTCCCGCCGCAGCACCACGAGCGCCACGTCGTCCTCGCGCGACCCGAAGGCGGCCAGCATCCGGTCGCAGAAATGCTCCAGGTCGTCCTCGACCGTCTCCGCCAGCTCCCTGGCCCGCTCCAGGCTGACGTCCAGCAGCACGTCGCGGTCTTCGAGCAGCCCGTCGGTGAACAGGACGATCGTGCCGCCCGGCGGGAGCATCAAGTGGTCCACCTTGTACTCCTCCTCCGCCACCCCGAGCAGCAGATTGCCCATCCCGTGGTAACGCGCCCCGTCGCCGACCAGCAGGGGAGGGATGTGACCGGCGTTGGCGAGCTGGACCTCGCCGGTGCCGGGGTGCAGCAGCAGCATGCAGACCGTGGCCGTCATGCCCGGGTGGTAACGGCGCAGGACCTTGTTCAGCAGGCTCATCGAGGCCGCCAGGTCCACCTGGTCCATCACCGCGGCGCGCAGCGCGTGCCGCAGCTCGGCCATGACGGTGGCGGCGTGCAGGGAGTGGCCCATCACGTCGCCGATCGCCACCAGCACCCGGTCGTCGGCCTCCAGCACCTCGTAGAAGTCGCCGCCGACCTCCACGCTGTCGACCGCGGGCCGGTAACGCAGCCCCACCGACAGCCCCGGCACCTCGGGCACCCGCGTCGGCAGCAGGCTGCGCTGCAGGGTGAGCGAGATCGTGTGTTCCTGGGTGTAGGCCCGCAGCGCCTCCACGGCGAGCGCCAGCTCCTGGGCGAGCTGCCGCAGCAGGTTGATCTCGTTGCCGTCGAGTATGGGATCGGCCTCCACGCCCAGGAACACCGGCGGCCTGCCCTTCTTGGTGCGGCACAGCACACCCACGACGGGCCGCGTGACCTCCGAGGCCGGCATCAGCGTGGCCCAGTCGGCGGGGGAGATGGTGACCAGCTCGGCGCCGGCGCTCGGGCCCAGGACCATCTCGCACAACCGGTCGAGCAGGTCGGGCGCGACGTTCCTGGTGACGGCGCGCTCGCCCGGCTGGCCGAGGTAGCGGCGCAGCCGCCCGTCGGCCGGCACCGCCAGTGCCCTCGCCTGGCGGCCCAGGATCGAGGCGGTGCCCTGGACGGCCACCTCCTGCAGGCGTTCGAACGAGTCGGACCGGTTGATCCGCAGCGTCACCTCGGCCAGCTCGGCCAGCCGGTCGGCCATCACCTCCGCCCGCCGCCGCGCGCGCGAGTAGCGCAGCGTCGCCTCCACGGTCGCGATGAACTCGCTCGGCTCGATCGGCTCCGCCAGGTAGGCGTCGGCTCCCCGCTCCAGACCCTCGGTACGGTCCTGCACGGTGACGGCGTTGCCCGACACCTGGATGACCGGGATGGACGCCGTCGCCGGATCGGCCTTGATCCGCTCGCACACCTCGAAGCCGCTCATGTCGGGCAGCCAGACGTCCAGGACCACCAGGTCGGGATGGTGCGCGTACAGCACCGCCATCGCTTCCTCGCCGCCGCCCGCCTCGATCACGCTGTGACCGGCGCGGCGCAGCCAGCTGGACAGGATGTAGCGCTTGGCCGGCGTGTCGTCGACCACCAGCACGCTGGCCGGGCCGGAGTCAGGCACCGCGCCCCCTGGCCGCCTCGCGCACCGCCTCCAGCAGGTCATGACGGCGCATCCCCTGCTTCGACAGCACGGGATGGCCCTCCGCCGCCTTGCCGGGCGCCACTGTCACCACGACCACCGAGACCTCCCCCAGGTTCTCGTCCTCCGACATCCGCTGCAGGAGCGCGTTGCCGTCAAGCCTGGGCATCAGCATGTCCAGCACGAGGACGTCCGGGGGCCGCGCCGTCATCAGCTCCAGCGCCTCGATGCCGTCGGCGGCCTCCTCGATCTCGCTCGCGACCCCGTACAGCATCCTACGGGCCAGCTCGCGGAAGCCCTGGTCGTCGTCGGCGATGAGCAGCCGCCCGATCTCGGGAGGCCGGTGGCGGCGGGGGAGCCGCAGGGTGGCGGTCGTGCCGGAGCCGGGCGCGCTGGTCAGCTCCAGCTGACCGTCGAGCGCCTCGGCCAGCCTGCGCGCGTACGGCAGGCCGAGGCCGGTGCCCTTGGTCTTGACCTGCAGCGCGTTGGGCACCTGGAAGAACTCCTCGAACACGCGGCTCAGGTGTTCCTCGGAGATGCCGATGCCGGTGTCGGACACCGTGATCATCACCTGGCCGGCCTCCTCGTCGAGGCGGGCGCTCAGCCGCACCTCGCCCTCCTGGGTGTACTTCAGCGCGTTCGCCACCAGGTTGCGCAGCACCCGGGTGAGCATGCCCTCGTCGGTGTAGATCTCGCCCACCTCCGGCGCCACCTCGGTGTGCAGGGCGACGTCGCTGGTGGGCTGCATGGTGGCTCTGAGCTGGTGCACGAGCCTGACGAGGTTCACGGAACCGAGCTGGGGATGGAGCGGGCCCGACTCGGCCTTGGCCATGTCGAGCAGCTCGCCGACGAGCGCCAGCAGCGTCTCCGCCGAGCTGCCGATGAACCCGATCTGCTGCTCCTGCTCCCCGGAGAGCGGCTCGCCGCCCGGGCCGGTCAGCAGCCGTACCAGGCCGATGATGGAGTTGAGCGGGGTGCGCAGCTCGTGGCTGACCGTGGCCCAGAACCGGTTCCTGGTCTCGGCCACCTCACGCAGCTGGCTGGACTTCTCGTCCAGCTCGGCGTAGAGGGCGACCACGCCCCTGTTGGTCTCCTCCAGCTCCGTGGACAGCTCGTTGTACAGGGCCAGCACGCCCGCGTTGGTCTCCTGCAGCTCGGCGTTGAGCCGCAGCACATCCTCCAGGGTCGCGGCCAGCTCCCTGTTCTGCTGGCGCAGCTCCTCCATCGCGGTGGTGGGGGCCACGCGGGCCAGTTGCTCGCGGATCCGGGCGGCCGGCATCGAGGGCCTGCGCCCCGGCAGCCGCTTGACGATGGTGACCCGCTCGCCGCCCGTGGTGACGCTGTCCACCAGGCGGCGGGCCAGCGCCACGCCGTCCGACCCGGCCGGGTCGGCGGCCGCGGCGTGCTCGATCGTGATGAGCAGTTCGTCGGCGTCCAGAGCGAGACGCACGAGGGCGCCCGAACCGATGACCTCCCGGCCGACCTCGCTGAGCGCGGTGGCGATCCGGATCTGGTCCTGCGCGTCCATCCCGGCCAGCTCGGCGGCGGCGCGGCAGAGCCGGCGCAGCACGAACACGTCCCGGTCCTCGGCCAGGCGCATCCTGGCCAGCTCAAGCGCGGTCACGTCGCGGCCTCACGATCACTACGCAGGCGTCGTCCCGCCGGCTGCCCGCGTCGCGGAGCAGCCCGGCGGCGATCACGGCGGGGGAGCGGGAGAACAGGCCCGGCATGGTGGTGGGCGACCACCGGTCCGTGAGCCCGTCGGAGTGCAGCACGACCGTCGCGTGCTCGTCCAGTTCGTACTCGTACTGCCTGAGGCGCCGCCGCTGGTGGCCGGTGATGCCGGGCACCGACACCATGCCCTGGCGGTCGTCGGCGTGCGTGATCCAGCCGGAGATGTTGCCCAGCCCGGCGTAGCTCACCCGCGCGGGGGTGACCCGCGCGACCGCGGCCGCGCCGCCGCGGGTGTGCGCCAGCCCGTCGTGCAGGCGGCGCAGGATGGCCAGCGGCTCGTCGTCCGGCCCTTCCAGGAAGAGCTCGACCGCCTCCCTGGAGGCGTGCGCGGCGGCCGGTCCGTGGCCCAGCCCGTCGAACAGCAGGACGGTGATGTCCTGCTCGCCGGTGGACACGGCGAAGGCGTCACCCGAGACGACCTCCTCGCCGATGGGGCGGACGAGGCCGCTGGCCGGCGGCGGCTCGGTCGTTCCCTTCGCGGCGAACTGGACGGCGAGCAGCGTTCCCCGGCCCGGCAGGGAGTGCACGTCGTACGAGGAGGCCATGCGGGTGATGGCGCCCAGTCCGATGCCGAGCGTGCCGGAGGTCGAGTAGCCGTCGCGCAGCGCCCGCGCCACGTCCGGCATGCCCGGCCCCCGGTCCAGCGTGATCAGTTCGACCACCTGCGGCGCGACGGGGCAGGGGCGGACCAGGGCCACACCCTGCACGGCATGCTTGACCAGGTTGGAGACGGCCTCGGTGACCGCCACCGCCACCTGGCCGACACGCTCGTCGCCGAACCCGGCCGTCTTGGCGAGGTCGATGGCCAGCCTGCGCACCGCCCCCACCGCGCTGGGCTCCTCGGCGCGGATCCAGGCGTCGTCGCGGACCTGGTCGGCTTCGATCATCCTCGGGCCCACTTCGTCACGACGATCGTGGTGCCCTCACCGGGGGCGGAGGTCAGGTCGAACTGGTCGACCAGCCGCCGCGAGCCGCCGAGGCCGAGGCCCAGCCCGGGGCCGGTGGTGTAGCCGTCGACCAGCGCCTGTTCCACGTCGGCGATGCCGGGCCCCTCGTCGCTGAAGGCCAGACGCAGCCCGCGACGCCGGCCGTCGTCGACGACCTCGACGGTGACGCGGCCCCCGCCGGCGTGCACCAGCACGTTGCGTGCCAGCTCGCTCGCCGCCGTCACCACCTTCGTCTGGTCTATCAAGGACATGCCGGCCTCGATCGCGACGGCGCGCACCTGCTGGCGGACCGCCACCACGTCGGCGTTGCTGGCGATGGGCATCCGGCCGCCGTCCGTCATCGCGTCGTGTCCCTGCCGTGGAGGTGGCCGAGCGCCGCGACGCCCTTCTCCAGGTCGAGCGCGGTGCGCACACCGCCGAGTGACAGACCGAGCTCCACCAGGGTGATGGCCACGGCCGGGCGCATGCCGACGACCACGGTGTCGGCGTCGAGCAGCCGGCACATGGCCGCGATGGTGGCGAGCATCCTGCCGATGAACGAGTCGATGATCTCGACCGCGGTGATGTCGATGACGACGCCCCGGGCGCCGGTCGCGACGACCCGTTCCGCCAGGTCCTCCTGCAGGCCCAGCACGCTCTGGTCGTCGAGGTCGATCTGGATGGAGATGATCAGGATGTCGCCGAGTTTGAGGATGGGGACACGTTCCATCACGCGTCCTCCGCGCGGATCGCGATCTGCGTCCGCCGGCCCTCGCCGAACTCGATGCCGCTGCGCCGCAGCGTGTACGCGAGCGCGTCGGCCAGCGTGGCCTTGGTCACGATGTCGCCGAACTCGATGCCGAGCGTGACGATCGTGTACGCGATCTGCGGGCTGATGCCGGAGATCACGCACTCGGCGCCCATGAGCCGCGCGGCCACCACGGTCTTGAGCAGGTGCTGGGCCACCTGCGTGTCGACGGCGGGCACGCCGGTGATGTCGATGACGGCGTGCTCGGACCCGGTGTCGACCAGGGTCTGCAGCAGCTTCTCCATCACGACCTGGGTCCTGGCCGAGTCGAGGGTGCCGACCAGGGGCACGGCCACGATGCCGTCCCAGAGCTTGACCACCGGGGTGGACAGCTCCAGGAGCTGCTCGGCCTGGTCCAGGATGACCTTCTCCCTGGCGGTCGCGTACGTCTCGATGGTGTACAGGCCCAGGTCGTCGATCAGCCGCGAGAACCAGATGAACCCGCGCAGCGCCTCGGGCCCCCCGTCGGCCTCGACGACCTCGTACACCGCCTCCTTGAGGCCGAACACCGCGCGTGCGGTGTCGGAGGGGGTGTGGCCCCGGCGGACGCGGTCGCGCGAGAGCTCCGCGAGCAGGCCGCGAATGTCGGCGAGGTCACTGCCTTCCTCCGCCAAGGCGGTGCGCAGGGCCTGGTAGAGCTCCTTCAGCTCGTCTACCGGGGCCTTGGCGAGGGCGCTCCAGCGGCGCAGGATCTGCTCGTCCGAAGTGCCCAGCAGCTCCTCTATGCGTCGCCTGGCGACGTCGGCATGGACGTTCAAATGGACTCCTGATGATACGTATGACGCACTGCCGGGCAAAGATTAACGCCCGATTGGTCCGGCAGGTGAAAGATGTGTGATTTGTCCCGAACCGTGTGCTCTCACGACGATATCCGATGCTGAGCACCACACCGCGTACCGAGATATTCCCGTGGCGCGAAAGCGGGAAGCCGCTGTCCGGGCCTGGTCAGGACACCGCCGCCGTGGTACGCCGGGGCACCAGCGTGGGCGTGATCGAGATGCGCGCCGACGCCGTCCGGCCGCCGATGCGCTCCAGCAGCAGCCGGCCCGCCGTGCGGCCCATGGTGACGCCCGACTGGTCGACGCTGGTGAGCGAGATGTGCGCCAGCGCGGCCAGCCAGCTGTTGTCGTATCCGGCGACCGAGACGTCGTCCGGCACGGCGAGCCCGGCCTCGCGCAGTGCGGCGAGGGCGCCGATGGCGGCCAGGTCGGCGCCCGCGAAGATCGCCGTCGGCGGCTCCGGCCGGCTCAGCAGCTCGCCGACGCCCTTGTGGCCGCCTTCCTCGGTGTACGTGGTCCACGCGATGTCGGCGTGCTCGCCCAGACCCAGCCGGACCATGGCCCGCTCGTACGCCCGCGCGCGGATGGCCTGCAGCAGGGTGGCGGGCTCGCCCCGGCTGGAGTCGCGGTGGGCGATGTGCGCGATGCGGCGGTGGCCCAGGCCGGCCAGGTGCTCGACCACGAGCTCGGCGCCCACCTCGTCGTCGTCGAAGACGGCGTCGTAGCGGGGGGAGCGGTCGTGGCGGCCGAGCACCACGACCGGCACCGTGGCGGCGATCGCCTCCAGATCGGACTGCGGGCTGAGGGGGGCGACCAGCACGATCCCGCCCACCGACTGGTCGATGAGCGCGTGGATGGCCCGCGACTCGCTCGCCGGGCCGCGGCCCCCCTGGCTGATCACGACCTCGTACCCGGTGCCGGCGATCTCCTCGACGACGCCGTCGACCAGGTCGGGGAAGAACGGGTTGCGCAGGTCGGGCAGGAGCACGCCGAGAGTGGAGGTGTGGCCGCGCAGCGCGCGGGCCGCCACGTGCGGCCGGTAGCCCAGCTCGTCGATGGCCGCCAGCACCCGGGCGCGCATGGAGGGGCTGACCCCGTAGGCGTCGCGGAGCACCTTGGACACCGCCGACCTGGACACCTGGGCGTGCAGCGCCACGTCCGCGATGGTCACCCTGGTCATCCGGCCTCCCCGTAGAACGAACCACACCAGACGTGCCGTCGAGCCTCTTGACACCCCTCCGGAGCGGAGGATAGCAATGGAGAACGTTCTACATCCCGTCTCGGACCACCCGGATTTGCTCGGCGTCGCCCGCTTTCACGGCATAACCGGAAAGCGGCCTTTCCGCATGCCATGAATTTCCGGAAATATTCCCGATGAGCATCGTTATCCGGACAAGGTCTTGACGCTGCCGAATCGCAAAGTTTAAGTTAGCGGCGATTGGGGGGCTTGAAACGATTTAATGGTCCATGCGAAATTCCTGGAGGGCGTCATGAAGGCCGCTTGCCTCAGAGTCGCAGCCGCCGCCACCGCCGTGGTCACGTCACTGACCTCATGCGGGTCGTCCGAGCCGACCTCGGCCGACGGGACCGTCACGCTCAAGCTGCTCATCGACAACGCCGAGGCCACCGTGGCCGCCGCAGAATCCGTGGTGCGGGCGTTCGAGGCCGCCGAGCCCACTGTCGAAATCGACACCGAGACCCGTCCCGGCGGCGCCGAAGGCGACAACATCGTCAAAACCCGGCTCTCCACCGGCGAAATGGCCGACGTTTTCTGGTACAACTCGGGCTCGCTCATCCAGGCGCTCAACCCGAGCCAGACGCTCGTCGACCTCACCGGCGACCCCGTCCTCGCGAACGTGCAGGAGTCCTATCTGCCGGTGGTGTCCCACCAGGACAAGGTGTACGGGGTTCCGGCCGGCACCGCGGCCGGCGGCGGCATCCTCTACAACCGCAAGGTCTACGCAGACCTCGGCCTGGAGACGCCCAGGTCCTGGGCCGAGTTCATGGCCAACAACGACAAGGTCAAGGCCGCCGGCCTGGCGCCGGTCATCTCCACCTTCAAGGAGACCTGGACCTCGCAGCTGTTCGTGCTCGGCGACTTCTACAACGTCCAGGCCGCCGTGCCCGCCTTCGCCGCCGGCTACACCGCCAACAAGGCCAAGTACGCCACCACCCCGGCCGCGCTGTCGGGGTTCCGGAAGCTCGCCGAGGTGCACGCCGCCGGCCTGCTGAACGACGGGTTCGGCTCGGCCACCCTGGACAACGGGCTGAAGCTGCTGGCCGAGGGCAAGGGCGCGCACTACCCCATGCTCACCGGCGTGATGCCGGCCCTCATCGAGCAGTACCCGTCCGTCAAGACCGACATCGGCTTCTTCGGCATCCCCGGCGACGACCCGGGCACCCACGGCGCCACCGTCTGGGAGCCCGCCGGCGCCTACATCCCCGCCTCCAGCGAGCACGTCGACGCGGCCAAGAAGTTCCTCGCCTTCATCGCCTCACCGGCCGGCGCCCAGGCGTTCTCCGAGGGCGTCGCCCCGACGGGACCGTACCGGATCAAGGGCGCCGAGCTGCCCGAGGACGTCATCCAGGTGGCCAGGGACCTCAGCGCCTACATCGAGAGCGGCGCATCCGCGCCCGCGCTGGAGTTCGTCTCGCCGGTGAAGGGCCCGTCGCTGGAGCAGATCACCGTCGCCGTCGGCTCCGGGCTCACCACGCCGGCGGAAGGCGCGGCCCAGTACGACAAGGACGTGGAGAAGCAGGCCAGGCAACTGGGGCTGGCCGGATGGTGACCTCGGCCCAGCCTCGCCGGGCGGCCGCTCCGGAGAGCGGCCGCCGCCCGGCCCGGCCCAGGGCCCGCGCGGTCTACCCGTACGCGTTCTACCTGCCGGCAGGGATCGTCTACACCG
>NZ_JAHKRN010000035.1 GCF_019396385.1 Nonomuraea harbinensis
CCGCGGAGTGCGTTGGCGACGGATCCGCAGCATCGGTTGTTCCTGGAGTCGTGCTGGGAGGCGTTGGAGCGGGCGGGGATCGATCCGGTGACGCTGCGGGGCAGCCGTACCGGCGTCTACGCCGGCAGCATGTACGAGCACTACTCCACCCGATTCCTGCACAAGGCGCCGGAGTCGGTCGAAGGCACCCTGTTCACCTCCAGCGCGTCCAGCGTCCTGGCGGGCCGCGTCTCCTACACCCTCGGCCTGGAGGGCCCGGCCCTCACCACCGACACCGCCTGCTCCTCATCCCTGGTCGCGCTGCACCTGGCGGTGCAGGCCCTGCGACGCGGCGAGTGCTCGATGGCCCTGGCGGGCGGCGTGTCGGTGATGGCGACGCCCGCGCCGTTCGTGGAGTTCTCGCGCCAGCGCGCGCTGGCTCCCGACGGCCGCTGCAAGTCCTTCTCCTCCACCGCCGATGGTGCGGCGTGGGCGGAGGGTGTGGGGGTGCTGGTGCTGGAGCGGTTGTCGGAGGCGCGGCGCAACGGCCGGCGGATCCTGGCGGTGGTGCGGGGTTCGGCGGTGAACCAGGACGGCGCCTCCAACGGGATGACGGCGCCGAGCGGTCCGGCCCAGGAGCGGGTGATCCGTCAGGCGCTGGCCGACGCGTTGCTGGACACGCGGGACATCGACGTCGTGGAGGCGCACGGCACCGGCACGACGTTGGGCGATCCGATCGAGGCGCAGGCGTTGCTGGCCACGTACGGGCGTGGTCGTCCGGCTGAGCGGCCGGTGTGGCTGGGGTCGCTGAAGTCGAACATCGGGCACACCCAGGCGGCTGCCGGGGTGGCCGGTGTGATCAAGATGGTCAAGGCGCTGGAGCACCGGACGATGCCGCCGACGCTGCACGTCAAGGAGCCGACCCCGCACGTGGACTGGGAGTCCGGTGGGGTGCGGCTGCTGACCCAGGCGGTGGAGGTGCCGGGCGAGCGTCCGTTGCGGGCGGGGGTCTCCTCGTTCGGGGTCAGCGGTACGAACGCGCACGTGATCCTGGAGGGCGCGCCGGCCGAGCCGGAGGTGCCGGCCGGTGACGGTCCGCTGGTCTGGCCGGTGTCCGCCAGGTCGGCGGAGTCACTGCGGGCACAGGCGGCGCGGCTGGTCGCGTACGCCGAAAGCGCCTCTGATCGGGACCTGCCAGGCGCGGGCCGGGCGCTGGCCCGGCGGGCGAGCTTCGAACACCGCGCCGTGATCGTGGCCGGGGACCGGCGGGAGCTGCTGGCGGGGCTGGCCGCGCTGGCGGAAGGCGGGTCCGACGCCGCGGTGGTGAGCGGGGTCGCGGCTCCCAACGTCCAGCCGGTGTTCGTGTTCCCCGGTCAGGGCTCGCAGTGGGCGGGCATGGCCGTGGACCTCCTGGACGAGGACGAGACGTTCCGGGCCGCCCTCCGCCGCTGCGAGGAGGCGCTGCGCCCGCACACCGGCTGGTCGGTCGAGGACGTGCTGCGCGGCGCGCCCGGCGCGCGGTCCCTGGACGGCACCGACGTGATCCAGCCCGTCCTGTTCGCGGTCATGGTCGCGCTGGCCGAGCTGTGGCGCTCCCTCGGCGTGCGGCCGTCCGCGGTGCTCGGCCACTCCCAAGGCGAGATCGCCGCCGCGTACGTCGCGGGCGCGCTCTCGCTGGAGGACGCCGCCAAGATCGTGGCCCTGCGCAGCCAGGTGCTGACCCGGCTCGGCGGCACCGGCGGCATGCTCGCCGTGGCGCTGCCCGCGGCCAGGGCCCAGGAGCGGATCGAACCGTGGGCGGACCGGCTGTGGGTGGCCGTGCACAGCAGCCCCACCGGCTCGGTGGTGGCAGGAGAGGTCGCCGCCCTGGAGGAGTTCGCCGCCACGTGCGAGAACACCGTGCGGGTGCGCCGCATCGCGGTCGACTACGCCTCCCACACCCCGCACGTCGAGGCGCTGCGCGACGAGCTGATGGCCGCGCTGCGCGACGTGCGGCCGCGCGCCGCCGACGTCCGCTTCTGCTCCGCCCTCGCCGGCGCGTTCATCGACCCGGCCGAGCTGACCACCCGCTACTGGTACGACAACCTGCGCAACCCGGTACGGTTCGAGCAGGCCGTCAGCGCCGTCGCCGGAGCGGGCACCCCGCTGTTCGTCGAGGTCAGCCCGCATCCGGTGCTGGGCCCCGACACCGAGGCCATCTGCGAGGCCGCCGGCGTGCCCGCGGGCGTCTGCCACACGCTGCGGCGCGACACGGGCGACCGTCGCCGCTTCCTCACGGCGCTGGCCCACGCCTGGGTGCTCGGCGCCAAGGTCTCCTGGAGCGACGCGCTGCCCTCCGCGCCGCGTCCCCGCCACGAGCCGCCGACCTACGCCTTCGCCCGGCGCAGGTTCTGGCTCACCGGCGACCAGGCCGGCCCCGTGTCCGGCGCGGGCATCGACGGCTCCCGCCACCCGCTGCTCGACGCCGTCGTGCCGGTGGCCGGGGACGGCTACGTGCTCACCGGCCGGATCTCCCTGCGCGGCGCTCCCTGGCTGGCGGGCCACGCGGTCGCGGGCCGCGTGCTGCTTCCCGGCGCCGCCTTCGCCGACCTGGCCCTGGAAGCCGGCGCCCAGGCGGGCTGCGCCCGGCTCGACGAACTGGTCATCGAGGCTCCGCTGTTCCTTCCCGAGCAGGGCGCGGTCACCGTACAGATCACCGTCGACCCCCCGGACGCGGGACGGCGACAGATCGCCGTCTACTCCCGCACCGGCGACGAGGACGACGCCTGGATCCGCCACGCCTCCGGTGTGCTCGCCGGGGACGTCCCGGGCCATGGTGCGTGCGAGTGGGCCGGGGTGTGGCCGCCGGTGGACGCGGTGATGGTGGAGGTCGAGGGGGGTTACGAGCGGCTGGGGGAGCGGGGTTACGAGTACGGTGCGGCGTTCCAGGGGTTGCGGGCCTTGTGGCGTCGTGGTGAGGAGCTGTTCGCGGAGGTGGTGGCGCCGGAGGGCGTGGACGTGACCGGCTTCGGCGTCCACCCCGCCCTGCTGGACGCGTCCTTCCACCCCCTCGTGCTGGCCGTGGAGGACGACGAGCTGCGGCTGCCGTTCGCGTTCGGTGACGTCCGCCTGCACGCCTCCGAGTCCGCCGCGCTGCGCGTACGCCTCACGACCAGCGGCGAGGACGCCGTCGTCGAGGTGGCCGACACCGACGGCGCGCCGGTCCTGTCCATCGGCGCACTACGCGCACGACCCGCCGACGTCCGCCCGTCCGCCTCGACCGGTCTGCCGCTGTACGGGGTGGAGTGGGCCGAAGTGGCTCCCTCCGCGCCTGGCTCGGTGGAGCCGGAGGTGGTGTGGTGTGTGAGCGGGTCGGCGGACGTTCCGGTGGCGGTGCGTGAGCTGACCTCGCGTGTGCTTGCGGCGGTGAAGCAGGCCGGGGCGTCCCCGGTGGTGTTCGCGACGCGGCCGGGGGATGTGGCCGGTGCGGCGGTGTGGGGGCTGGTGCGGTCCGCGCAGAGTGAGCAGCCGGGCCGGTTCGTGCTGGCGGAGGTGCCGGAAGGGTTCTCCGGCTGGGACGCGGTCCTGGCTTCTGGCGAGCCCCAGGTACGGGTGTTCGACGGACAGATCCTGGCCCCTCGCCTGACCCGCCGCCCGGCAACCACCCCTTCCGCCACCCCCAATCAGACCTCTGCCCCAGCTTCCGACCAGACCTCTGCGTCGGCCTCCGGCCGGCTGCTCGCTGTGGCGTCCGCTGGGGTTTCTTCCGGGATGGCTGGTGCGGCGTCGGGCGGGGCTTCTTCCGCCCGGCCGGGTGCGGTGCTGGTGACCGGTGGGACCGGTGGGCTGGGGGCGCTGGTGGCGCTGCGGCTGGTGGAACTGCACGGGGTGCGGGATCTGGTGCTGGTGTCGCGGCGCGGGCCTCGGGCCGAGGGTGCGGCGGAGCTCGTGGCGAAGCTGGAAGGAGCCGGTGCCCGGGTGCGGGTGATGGCCTGCGACGTGTCCGATCGTGCGCAACTCGCGGACGTGGTGGCGTCGGCCGGGCCGCTGGCCGGTGTGGTGCACGCCGCCGGGGTGCTGGACGACGGGCTGGTGGAGGGGCTGACCCCCGAGCGGATCAGCGGGGTGCTGGGGCCGAAGGCGGATGCCGCGTGGTTCCTGCACGAGCTGACCCGGGAATCCGAGCTGGACTTCTTCGTGCTGTTCTCCTCGCTCGCCGGAGTGCTGGGCAACGCGGGCCAAGGCAGCTACGCGGCGGCGAACGCGTTCCTGGACGGATTGGCCGCCGCCCGGCGCGCGGCCGGGCTGCCGGCAGTGTCGGTGGCCTGGGGGCTCTGGGACGTGGAGTCCGGCATGACCGGCGCCATGGGCGCGGCGGACAAGGCGCGGCTGGCCCGCGCGGGAGTCGCCCCGCTCGCGGTGGAGGAAGGGCTGGCGCTGTTCGACGCCGCCCTCGCGGACGCGGAATCCGGAGTGGTGGCCGCCCGCTGGGATCCCGCCGGTCTGCGGGCGCGGGCGGAGAACGGTGAACTGCCCGGCATGCTGCGCGGCCTCGTACGCGTGCCGCGCCGTGCGGCGGGAGCCGGGGCCGGGAACGCGGGCCCGCTGGCGGCCCGGCTGCCGGCACTGGGCAGGGACGAGGCGCTGCGACTGCTCACCGACACCGTACGCGACCACGTCGCGGCCGTGCTCGCCCACGGCGACCCCGCCCAGGTGGACGTGGACCAGGCGTTCAACCAGCTCGGCTTCGACTCACTGACGGCCGTCGAACTCCGCAACCGGCTCAACACCGACACCGGGCTGCGGCTGCCCGCGACCCTGGTCTTCGACCAGCCCACGGTCCGCTCGCTCTCGGCGTACCTGGCCGGAGTGCTCGTCCCGGCGCCGCCCTCGGCCGAGGACACCCTGCGCACCGCCCTGGAACGGGTCGACGACCTGCTGGCCGCGGCCAACGGCGAGGCGGAGAGCATGCGCGACCGGCTCGCCACCATCCTCCAGGGCGCGCTCACCAAGCTCGGCGGCGGCGGACAGCACGATGTCGGCGGCGTCATGGAGAAGATCGACTCCGCTTCCGACGAGGAGATCTTCGCCCTGATCGACAACGACCTGTGACCCATGACCACCTCGACCGGAAAGGCACGAAAGATGGGGACAGAGGACAAGCTCCGCGCCTACCTCAAGCGCGCCACGGTCGAGCTGGCCCAGGCGCGCGGCCGGCTCGCCGAGGCGGAGGAGCGCGCCCACGAGCCCATCGCGATCGTCGGCATGGCCTGCCGCTATCCCGGCGGCGGCGACACGGCCGAGGGCCTCTGGGAACTGCTCAGCGAGGGCCGCAGCGCGGTGCGCGAGGTGCCGGCGAGCCGCTGGGACATCGACGACTACTACCACCCCGACCCGCGCACCCCCGGCGGCGTCTACACCAGGTACGGCACCTTCCTGGACGACATCACCGGCTGGGACGCCGAGTTCTTCGGCCTCTCGCCGCGCGAGGCGCTGCGCATGGACCCCCACCAGCGCCTGCTGCTGGAGCTCGTGTGGGAGGGCCTGGAGAACGCGGGCCTGTCGCCCGCGCGGCTGGCCGGCAGCCGCACCGGCGTGATGATCGGGCTCATGGACACCCTGCAGTACGGCCGGCTGCAGATCGAGAGGCAGGGCGGCGCCGCGCTCGCCGACCCCTACCTGGGCCAGGGCTCGGTGCCCAGCGTCGCGGCCGGGCGCATCGCGTACCAGCTCGACCTGAACGGCCCCACCCTCACGGTCGACACCGCCTGCTCGTCGTCGCTCATCGCGGTCCACCTGGCCTCCGAGAGCCTGCGCAGGGGCGAGTGCGACCTGGCCGTCGCCGCGGGCGCCTCGCTGACCATGCACCCGTCCCTCTACATCCAGGCGTGCGCCGGTCTGATGATGTGCTCCGACGGCCGGTGCAAGACCTTCGACGAGAGCGCCGACGGCTACGTCATGGGCGAGGGCGGCGGCCTGGTCGTGCTGGAGCGGCTGTCCAGCGCCGTCGCCGCGGGCCGCCGCATCCACGCCGTGCTGCGCGGCTCGGCGGTCAACCAGGACGGGCGCAGCAACGGGCTCACCGCCCCGAGCCGGCGCGCGCAGGCCGACGTGATCGGCCGCGCGCTCGCCGCCGCCCGCGTCTCACCGGACGACGTCGCCTACGTGGAGGCGCACGGCTCCGGCACCCGACTCGGGGACGCCATCGAGCTGTCCGCGCTGCACGACGTCTTCGGCCGCCGCTCGCCCGACCGGCCGCTGCGCGTCGGCGCGATCAAGACCAACATCGGCCACACCCAGGCCGCGGCGGGAGTCGCCGGTCTCATCAAGTCGGTGCTGATCCTGAAAAATGGGCAGATTCCGCCGAGCCTGCACCTGACCAACCCGGCCGCCGCCTTCCCCGAGAACGGCGCCATCCGCCCGGTCACCGGCCTGGAGCCGTTGCCGCAGGGGGACGGGCCGGCCCTGGCCGGAGTCAGCTCGTTCGGGCTGTCCGGCACCAACGCCCACCTGATCGTGGAGAAGGCGCCCCCGCCCGCCCCGCCCGAGACGCCGGCGCGCGACACCGTCCACCTCCTGCCGCTGTCGGCCGGCAGCGCCGCCGCGCTGCGCGAGCAGGCCACCCGGCTGGCGGACTGGGTGAGCGCCCACCCCGGTGCGACCGTGCCCGACCTCGCCCACACCCTGCAGACCGGCCGGGCCGAGCTGGACCACCGCCGCGCCCTGGTCTGCGCCGATCTGGACGACGCCGTACGCGGGCTGCGCGCCGCCGCCGACAGCGGCGGGGGCCACCGGGTGAAGGGCCGGCCCCGCGTCGCGTTCCTGCTCCCCGGGGTCGGCGACCAGTACGCGGGACTCGGCCGGGAGCTGTACGCCAAGGAGCCGGTGTACGCCGAGGCGGTGGACAGCTGCGTCGAGCTGGTCCAGCGCCGCTCGGGCACGGACCTGCGGCCCTTGTTCCTCGCTGAGACCTCGGCCGCCCCCGGCGATCTCGCCGCCCTGCTCGGCCGCACCGGCGAGGCGCCCGAGGCTCCCGGCCCCCTGGACCACGCCGAGGTGGCCCACCCCTTCCTCTTCACCGCCGAGTACGCGCTGGCGCGGCTGCTCGGGCACTGGGGCGTCACCCCGGACCTGCTCATCGGCTACAGCCTCGGCGAGTACGTGGCCGCGTGCCTGGCCGGGGTCTTCACCCTGGAGGACGCGCTGCACGTCGTGCTCGAACGGGCGCACCTGATCAACGCCGTGCCCGCCGGGCGGATGATCGCCGTCGCCGCGCCCGAGGCGCGCATCGTCCCCGTGCTCGTGAGCGGCGGGATCGACGTGGACGTCGCCGCGGGCAACGGGCCGTCGATGACCGTGCTGAGCGGGAGCCCCGCCGAGATCGAGGCGGCGTCTGCCGCCCTGGCCGGGGAGGGCATCGCCTGCCGGGCGCTGCGCTCCGCCCACGCCTTCCACTCCAGGCTGCTGCAGCCGGCCAGGGAGAAGCTCGCCGCGGTGCTCGACACCGTGCCGAGGCGGGCGCCGGCCGTCCCCGTCGTCTCCAACCTCACCGGGCTGCCGCTCACCGCCGAGCAGGCCACCGGCACCTCCTACTGGGCCGACCAGCTCGTCAGCACGGTCCGCTTCGCCGACGGCGTGCGTCACTGCGTGGACCAGGACGTGGACGCGTTCGTCGAACTCGGCCCCGGCCAGACGCTCGGCGGGCTGGTCAGGCAGAACCTGGCCGGCGGCTCCGGCGTCGCCGTGCTCGGCACCCTGCCGCCCCGCTGGACCGGCGGCGCTCCCCGCGACGCCCACGAGGAGCTGCTCCGGACCTGCGCCCGGCTGTGGGAGCTCGGCGCCGAGGTCACCTGGGAACGCACCCGCGCCGGCGCGGGCCGCGTGCTCAGCCTGCCCACGTACCCCTTCCAACGCACCCGCTTCTGGCCCGACCGGACCACCGCTCACGGAGCTCCCGCTGGGTCAGATGCCGCCCGGGATGCCGCAGCCACCGGCTCGGACGCTGATCAGTACGTCGGGTCCGCTGGGCCGGACGCGGACCGGCATGCCGAGCCCGCGGACTACACCTTCGTCCCCTCCTGGCGGCAGGATCCGGTCCGGGAAGCGCCCGCGGCCAGGCTGGACCTGACCGGTCCGCTCGTCGTGTTCGCCGACTCCGGCGGTGTGGGCGCGGCGCTCGCCGACCTGGCCGGCGCCTCCGTGGTCGAGGTGGTCGCGGGCGACGGGCCGCCGCGCCGCGAAGGCCGCCGCCTGACCTTCGACCCCGCCGTCCCCGCCCACTACGGGGCCGTCTTCGCCGACCTGCCGTCCGACGGACCCGTGCACGTCGCGTACCTGTGGAGCCTGGACGCCGGGACCGGCGGCCTCCCCGGTGACGAGGAGCTGCGGACAGCCGTCGCCCGCGGCTTCGACAGCCTCATGCTGGCCATCCAGGCACTGGGCGACCTGCCCGCCGAGCGGGAGGTGCGGCTGCTGACGGTGACCGGCGGCGCCGCCGAGATCCTCGGCGGCGACATCCCGGCTCCCCACCAAGCCCTGGCCCACGGCCTCGGCCGCGCGGCCAGGCACGAGTACCCCGCCCTGACCTGGCGAGGCCTCGACCTCGACCCCGAAACCGTCGGCGCACCCGCCCACGGACCGGCCCCGGAAGCCGGCACGGCGGCGGGGCAGGTCGCTCGTGAGCTGCTTCGCGAGTGGGACTCCGGCGCGGCGGACGACGATCCGGTGGCCGGGTGGCGGCGCGGGCGGCGCTGGGTGCGGGCGTGGGCCGAGGTCACCGCAGAGCCGCCGGCGTCCCCGGTGTGGCGGGCCGACGGCTCGTACCTGATCACGGGCGGGACACGCGGGCTGGGCATGGCGCTCGCCAAGCATCTCGTACGCGCGGGCGTACGGCGGCTCGCCCTGGTCGGCCGCACCCCGCTGGACCGCGAAGCGGGCGGCGAGCGGGCGGAGGGCGTCCAGCGGACCCTGCGTGACGTAGCCGAACTGGAGGCGGGCGGGGCGGAGGTGCTGCTGCTCACCGCCGACGCCGGGGTGCCCGAGCAGCTCAGGGAGGCGCTGCGGCGCGGCCGGGAGCGGTTCGGCTCCCTGACCGGCGTGGTCCACGCCGCCGGGTTGCCCGCCGCCGGCCTGCTGAGCCGGCGCACCGTCGCCGACGCCGGCCGGGTGCTCGCGCCCAAGGTGCTGGCCATGGGGCCGCTGGCCGAGCTGGTCGGCCCCGCGACCCCGGCCGCCGAACGCCCGGAACTGCTCGTGCTGTACTCCTCCGCGGTCACCGCGTTCGGCGGCATCGGCGAGGGCGACTACTGCGCCGCCAACACCGTCCTCGACGCGTACGGGGACGCGCTGGCCGCCACAGCCCCGTCGACCAGGGTCGTGTCGGTCGCCTGGGGCCCCTGGCAGCACGACGTGTGGCAGTCGGAGAACCTCAAGTCGGCGGGCGGGCTGGCCGACCGGGTGGCCGCCTACCGCGCCCGGTACGGCTTCGCCGAGGACGCCGGCTGCGCCCTGCTGGACCGGATCGTGGCCGGCGGCCACGGCAACGTGATGGCGGTGCGACAACCGCTGCGCGAGGTGCTGGCCGCCTGGACGGGCATGCTCGACCTGGACGACCTGGTCGGCGCCGCCTCCGCCGTACCCGAAGGGGAGCGGTTCCCGCGCCCGCAGCTGCGCACCGACTTCGCCGCGCCGCGCACCGCCGCGGAGGCCGAGATGGCCGAGCTGTGGGGCGCCTACCTGGGCATCGACGGCGTCGGCGTGCACGACCCGTTCTTCGACCTCGGCGGAAACTCGCTGGTCGGCATGGCCATGGTGCTCGCGATCGAGCAGCGGCTGGGGCGCCCGGTGCCGCCCGCGCTGCTGTTCGAGCACCCGACCATCGCGGAGTTCGCCGCCGCGCTCGACGGCGGCGGGGGCCGCCAGGAATCGCTCACCACGAGTTCGGCACGGGGGCAGCGGCGGCGCCGGGCCCGTTCCAGTAACCGGAAATGAGGCCGGAAATGAGGTCCGCAGACGTGATCGACGACATCGAGGCCGAGAGCTCCGGTACCGACATCGCCATCGTCGGCATGTCGGGCCGCTTCCCGGGGGCGTCCGACGTCGCCGAGCTGTGGTCCGCCATCCGGGCCGGCGCGTCCGGGATCACCCGCTTCACCGACGACGAGCTGCGTGCCGCCGGCGTCCCCGACGACCTGCTGGCCGACCCCGCGTACGTGAAGGCCGCACCGGTGATCGAGGACGTCGAGCTGTTCGACGCGGCCTTCTTCGGGTTCAGCCCGAAGGAGGCACAGATCCTCGACCCGCAGCACCGGCTGTTCCTGGAGCACAGCCACGCGGCCCTGGAGGACGCGGGCTGCGACCCCCGGCGCTTCGACGGCTCGATCGGGGTCTTCGGCGGCTGCGCGCACAGCTCGTACATGCAGAACAACCTGCTGCCCAGCGGCATCGGCGCGGTCATGGGCGACCTCGCGCTCGGGCTCGCCAACGACAAGGACTCGCTGACCACCCGCGTGGCGCACACGCTGGGGCTGTCCGGTCCGACCTACGGCGTGCAGAGCTACTGCTCGACGTCACTGGTCGCGGTCTGCGCCGCCGCCACCAGCCTGGCCGGCTTCGAGTGCGACCTCGCCCTGGCCGGAGGCGTCGCGGTCAGCGTGCCGCAGCGCGTCGGCTACCTCTACCAGCAGGGCGGCATCTCCCCGCCGGACGGCGAGTGCCGCGCCTTCGACGCGACCGGACTCGGCGCCCCGCTCGGCAGCGGCGTCGGCGTGGTCGCGCTGCGCAGGCTGGAGGACGCGCTCGCCGACGGCGACCAGATCTACGCCGTCATGCGCGGCTGGGCGGTCAACAACGACGCCGGTCGCAAGGCCGGGTTCACCGCGCCCGGCGTGCAGGGGCAGGCCGCCGTGATGGCCGAGGCGCTGGCGAGCGCCGACCTGACGGCCGCCGACATCGACTACGTCGAGGCGCACGGCACCGGCACGGCGCTCGGCGACGCCGCCGAGCTGGCCGCGCTCCAGCAGGTCTTCCACGGGCAGTCGCTGCTGATCGGCTCGGTCAAGACCAACCTCGGCCACCTCGACCGGGCGGCCGGGGTCACCAACCTGATCAAGGCGGCGCTCGCGCTGCGCAACGACGAGATCCCGCCGACGCTCAACCTCACCGAGCCCAACCAGCAACTCGGCGCCGGTGACGCCCGGCTGGAGGTGGTCACCCGGCGGCGCGCCTGGCCGCGCGAGTCGGGACACATCCGCCGGGCCGGGGTGAGCGCGTTCGGCATCGGCGGCACCAACGCGCACGTCGTGCTGGAGGAGGCGCCGCTGGTCCCGAGGACGGAGGAAGAGCCGCGCCCCGAGCCGCTGGTGTGGTCGGCCCGCACGGCCGCCGCCGCCGACGAGATGACCGAGCGCCTCGCCGCGCACCTCGCCGGGCCGCTCGGCGGGACGCGCCTCGCCGACGTGGCCCACACGCTGCAGAGCGGGCGGCAGGTCTTCGGCCACCGCAGGATGCTGGTGGCCTCGTCCACCGCCGAGGCCGCCGAAGGCCTCCGCGACGGGGCGGTGCTGGGCCGGACGGAGAGCCGCGCCGACCGGCCCGTCGCCTTCCTCATCGCCGGGACCGGCGAGCAGTACCCGGGCATGGCCGCCGAGCTTTACCGCACCGAGCCCGTCTTCCGTAAGGCGCTCGACGAGTGCCGCACCGTCCTGCGGGGCCTGATGGGCGGGACCGACCCGCTCGCCGAGATGCTGGCCCCGCGCGCCGAGGCCGGCGGTCTGGGCGCGCTGCTCGGCCGCGGCCCGGCCGCCGCGGCGACCCCGACCGCCGTGCTGCAGCCCGCGCTGTTCGCGGTCGAGTACGCGCTCGCCACCCTCGTGCAGTCGTGGGGCGTCCGGCCCGCCATCCTGGCCGGCTACAGCCTCGGGGAGTACGTCGCCGCGTGCCTGGCCGGAGTGCTGTCGCCGGAGTCGGCGCTCGCCCTGGTGGCGCACCGCGCGCGGCTCATCGGCGCGCTGCCCGAAGGCTCGATGAGCGCCGTCCCGCTGTCGGCCGCCGAGGCCCGCGAGCGCCTGGCGCGGGCCGGGATCGCCGGCGTGGACGTCGCCGCCGTCAGCGGTCCCGAGCTGACCGTGCTGGCGGGCGAACCGCACGCCATGGCGGCCGTGCGGGCCCTGCTGGAGGCCGACGCGGTGCCGTGCCGGCCGCTGGCCACCACGCACGCCTTCCACTCGGCCATGATGGAGCCTCTCCGCGAGCCGCTCACGGCGTGGATCGCGGAGAACGTGACGCTGCGCGCCCCTCGCGTGCCGTACGTGTCCAACGTGACCGGCACCCTGGCCACCGCCGAGCAGGTCACCGACCCCGCCTACTGGGCCGAGCACATGTGCGCGCCCGTCCAGTTCGACGCCGTCCTGGCCACCCTGCTGCGCGAGGAGGACGAGGCGGCGCTGCTGGAGATCGGGCCCGGCCAGTCGCTCGGCGCGATGGCCCGGGGGCACCGCGACTGCGCCCGCGAGCGCTGGCCGCTGGTCGTCGGGACGCTGCCGGGCGCCCAGGACCCGCGCCCGGCCACCGCCGTGCTGGCCGAGGCCGTGGGGCGGCTCTGGCTGGCGGGCGTGCCGGTCGACTGGTCCGGCTACCGTCAGGACCGGCCGGTCGCCAAGGTCGGCCTCCCCACCTACCCCTTCCAGCGCCTCCGCTACTGGGTCGACCCGCCCGCTGCCGACCGCCCCGCCGCTCCGCACGCCGCCGTCCCTGGTGCCGCCACACGCACCGCCGCCGATCCCGCCTCGGGCGCTGCCTCCGGTACCGCGTCGGGCGTCCTCTCCGGTGCCGCTTCGGGCGTCGTCAGAGGTGCTGTCTCCGGCGATGGGTCCGAGCCGCATGTGCGGTTGATGGCCGCGCGGTGGACGGCCGCGCCGGAGTCGCCGCCCCCGGCCGTGCAGGTTGCCCGCTGCGTGCTGCTGGCGGGCCGCGACGAGGTGGCCGGGGTTCTGGCCCGTACGCTCGACGCCGACGGACTTGAGGTGGTGACCGTCACCTCGTCGGACGCCTTCGCCGAGACGCCCGACGGTTACGCCATCGACCCCGGGTCGGCGGCCTGCCATGCCGAGCTGGCGGGACGGCTGGCCGGTGGCGCCCCCACCGTCCTGGTCGACCTGCGCCTCCTCGACAGGGAAGATCCCTCCGCCGACGGCCGCGACGAGCTGCCGCCCCTGGCCCGCCTGCTCGACGCCTGGGGCGACTCCGGCGGCGGGGCCCGGATCATCCTGGCCACCTCGGGCGGCCAGGCCGTCACGGACGGCGAGGTGCCCCACCCCGCCCAGGCCGCCGCCGCCGCCCTGCCCATGGTCGGCAACCAGGAGTACCTGAACCTCGACTGCGCCGCCGTGGACCTCGACCCGGCCGCGACCCCCGCCGAGCTCGCCGCCGCCCTCGCCGCCGAGATCCGCCGCCCCTCCGGCGAAGTCTTCACCGCCTACCGCGACGGCCACCGCCTGATCCGCACCTTCACCCCCGAGATCCCCGCCCAGGCCCCCGAAGTCCCCGCGCAGGGCGGGTTCACGGTTCGCCGGGGTGGGACGTATCTGATCACCGGTGGGCTCGGGGACGTGGGGTTGCTCGTGGCCGAGCACCTGGTGCGGGCCGGCGCGGGCCGGCTGATCCTGACGAGCCGGCGCGGCGTGCCCGAGGAGGACGGCGATCCCCGCAGGGAGGGGGTGCGCCGGCTGCGGGAGCTGGGCGCCGAGGTGCTCACCCCGGCGGTCGACGTGACGGACGCCGCCGCCATGCGCGCGATACTCGACGGCGACGTGCGGGTGGACGGCGTCGTGCACGCCGCCGCCGACACCGGCCAGGACACCTTCCGCCCGCTGCGCGACCTGGACGCCGAAGCCGTCGAGCGGCACTTCGCCGCCAAGGTGGGCGGCGCGCTGGTCCTGGAACGGGTGCTGGACGAGCTGCCCGCCGATCGGGCGCCCGGCTTCTGCCTGCTGTTCTCGTCCACCTCCGCCGTGCTGGGCGGCATCGCCTTCGCGAGCTACGCGGCCGCCAACGCCGCGCTGACCGCGATCGGCCGGCGCAACCACTCCCGCCGCACCCGATGGCTGAGCGCCGCCTGGGACACCTGGTCGGTCACCCTCGGCCGGGTGGAGGGCGGCCTCGGCGCGGCGATGGCCGCCCACTCCATGACCGCCGAGCAGGCGCTCACCGCCTTCGACGAGCTGCTGGCCGCCGCCCGGCCCAGCCTCGTGGTGGCCGCGGGCGGCCTGGACGACCGGCTGCCGCACGCCATGCCCGCCGACTTCACGGAAACGGGTACGGGGAGCGGCGACCGGTTTCCCCGTCCGGAACTGCCCCAGCCCTACACCCCGCCGCTGTCGGCGGTGGAACGCGACCTGGCCGATCTCTGGTCGGAGGTGCTCGGCGTCGAACCGGTGGGCACCAGGGACAACTTCTTCGACCTGGGCGGCAATTCGCTGGTCGCGCTCCAGATGCTCGCGCTGGTGAAGAAGCGGTTCGGCGTCGCGGTGCCGACCGTCTCGCTGTTCGAGGCGCCGACCGTGGCCACCCTGGCGGCGATCCTCGACGAGCGCGGCGCGAACAAGCCGGCCGCCCGGCCCGCGCTCCGCGTCACCGAGGCGCCTCCCCGCGACGCGGGCGAGCCCGCCGACGACCGGCGGATCGCGATCGTCGGCATGGCCGGCCGCTTCCCGGGCGCGTCCGACGTCGGCCAGTTCTGGCGCAACCTGCGCGAAGGCGTCGAGTCCATCACGTTCTTCTCCGAGGAGGAACTGCTCGCCGCCGGGGCCGACCCGGAGCAGATCAAGGACCCGGCGTACGTGCCCGCCCGGCCGGTGCTGGACGACATCAGCGGCTTCGACGCGTCCTTCTTCGGCATGAGCCCCCGGATGGCCGCGATCAACGATCCGCAGCAGCGGGCCTTCCTGGAGGTGTGCTGGGAGGCGCTGGAGCAGGCCGGGTACGCCGCGCCCGAGCACCGGGGCCGCGTCGGCGTGTTCGGCGGCGCCAACATCAGCACCTACCTGCTGCGGATGACCGACCACCTGCTCGGCGGCGGCCAGCAGGAGGTCAGCGACTTCGAGGTCATCATGGGCAACGACAAGGACGCCCTGACCACGACCGTCTCGTACCTGCTCGACCTGTACGGCCCGAGCGTGGCCGTACAGACCTTCTGCTCCACCTCGCTGGTCGCCGCCCACCTGGCGGTGCGGAGCCTGCGCGACGGCGAGTGCGAGCTGGCGCTGGCGGGCGGCGTCTCGATCCGGGTGCCCGACCGGGTGGGCCACCTGTTCGGCCCCGGCGGGCAGGAGTCGCCGGACGGGCACGTGCGCGCCTTCGACGCCCGCGCCAGGGGCAGCATGTTCGGCGACGGCGCGGCGGCCGTGCTGCTGAAGCGGCTGCCCGACGCGGTGCGCGACGGCGACCACATCTGGGCGGTGATCCGCGGCTCCGCCATGAACAACGACGGCGCGCTCAAGGTCGGCTACACCGCGCCCAGCGTCGTCGGCCAGGCCAGGGTGATCGCCGACGCGATGGCCGACGCGGGCGTCACCGGCGAGGACATCAGCTACGTCGAGGCGCACGGCACGGCCACCGAGCTGGGCGACCCGATCGAGGTGGCCGCGCTGACCCGCGCCTTCGGCCCCACCAGGGACAAGGGGTACTGCCCCATCGGGTCGGTGAAGACCAACGTCGGGCACCTGGACCGGGCGGCCGGCGCGAGCGGCCTGATCAAGACATCGCTCGCGGCCCGCGAGGGCGTGATCCCGCCCAGCCTGCACTACACCAGCCCCAACCCTGACATCGACTTCGACGACAGCCCGTTCTACGTCAACGCCGAGCTGTCCCCGTGGCGCACCCGCGACGGACGCCCGCGCATCGCGGGCCTCAACTCCCTGGGCATGGGAGGCACCAACGTGCACATGGTCATCGAGGAGCCGCCCCGCCGGCCCGATCCGGGGCCGTCGGCCCGCCGCTACCAGGTGCTGCCCGTCTCGGCCCGCAACGCCCCCGCGGCCGACGCCGCGGTGCGGCGGCTCGGCGAGCACCTGGCCGCCGAGCCCGGCGCGCGGCTGGCCGACGTGGCCTACACGCTCCAGGCCGGGCGCAAGACGTTCGAGCACCGGCGGGCGCTGGTCGCCGCCGACGGCGCCGCCGCCGCGGCCGTCCTCACCGGGTCGCGCCGGGAAGGGCTGCTGGGCCGGGTGGAGACCGTGCAGGGCCGCCGGACGGGCTTCCTGCTGGCGGGCGTCGGCGAGCAGTACCCCGGCCTGGCCGGCGACCTCTACCGGCACGAACCCGCCTTCCGCGCCGCGCTGGACGAGTGCCTGGCGCTGCTGGAGAACCACCTCGGCGACGCCGGCCTCGCCGACCTCCTGACCGGCGACCGCGAGGCGGGCGCCGACCTGGCCACCTTGCTCGGCCGTGCGCCCACCGGCGGGGCAAGCTCGAACGGCGCGCTCACGAACCGGTCGCCGGCCGGCGGGGAGGGCTCGAACGGCGCGCTACCGGGCCGGGCGTCCGCTGGTGGGGAGGGGCGGAACGCGGCGCTGCAGCGTACTGAAGTGGTGCAGCCCGCGCTGTTCGCCGTCGAGTACGCGTTGGCGCGCACCCTGATGTCCTGGGGTTTGCAGCCCGCGGTCATGCTGGGTTACAGCCTTGGCGAGTACGTCGCCGCCTGCCTCTCGGGAGTCCTGTCGCTGCCTGACGCCATCGCCCTGGTGGCGCACCGGGCGCGGTTGATCTCGGGGCTGCCGCCGGGGGCCATGCTGGCGGTGTCGCTGCCGGCGGACGCCGTGCGCAGGCGCTTCCGGCTGGAGGAGCGCGGGCTCGACGTCGCCGCCGTGAACGGTCCCGGGACGGTCGTCGTCGCCGGGCCGGTGGAGGCGGTCGAGTCGCTGGCCGCGGACCTGCGGGGGGCCGGGATCGCGTGCCGCCCGCTGGAGACCGCCCACGCGTTCCACTCCCGCATGCTGGAGCCGCTGAGCGACGAGCTGACCCAGTGGATCAAGGCCGAGGTCACGCTCAACCCGCCGGCGCTCCCGTACGTCTCGAACGTGACCGGCGCGCTGGCCGACGCCGAGCTGGTGTGCGATCCCGGTTACTGGGCCAGGCACATGTGCGCGACCGTACGGTTCCAGGACGGGATCGAGACGCTGCTGGCCGAGCCGGAGCTCGCCCTGGTCGAGATCGGCCCCGGCCAGTCGCTGGGCGCGCTGGTGCGCGCCGGTGGCTGCCCGGCGGAGCGCTGGCCCCTGATCACCCACACGCAGCCCGCCGCGAGCGACGCCAGGCAGGGCGACGAGGCGCTGGCGGACTGCCTCGCCCGGCTCTGGCTCGGCGGCGTCACCGTCGACTGGGACGCCTATCACGGGCGCGTCGAGGGCGCCGACCCGGCGGGGCTGCCCGGGCGGATCCCGTTGCCCACCTACCCGTTCCAGCGGCAGCGCTACTGGATCGACCCGCCCGCCCGGCGTGAGATCGACCGGGGGGCGGCCGAGCCGGAGGACCTGTTCGAGGCCATCACCAGCCTGCCCAAGCTGCCCGAGGACGAGTGGCTCTACCTGCCCGTGTGGCGGCAGACGGCGCCGCCCGCCCCGGCGGAGCGGACGCCCGGCTCGTGGCTGGTCTTCACCCGCGACGGGCTCGCCGACGAGGTGCTGGCGGCCCTGCGCGGGGCCGGCGCCGCCGTCACGCCGGTCCGCCCCGGCGAGGCGTACGCGGCCACCGCCGACGGCCACACGGTCAGGCCGGGCCACGTCGCCGACATGCTCGCCGTACTGCGCGACCTGCGCGCGGCCGGCCGGCCCCTGGAGCGGGTCCTGCACCTGTGGAACCTGGAGCCTGCGACGCACGAGCCCGGCGTCCAGGACACGGGCGTCCGCGACACCGACATTGCGTACGGTCTGCACACGCTTGTCGCGCTCGCACGGGCGGCCGGGGAGTCCGGTATCGGTGAATGGTCGCTCGACGTGGCCGTATCCGGGACCCAGCAGGTGCTGGGCGAGGAGGTGGCCCACCCCGCCGGCGCCACGCTGCTCGGGCCGTCCCTGGTGATCCCGCTGGAGTACCCAGGAGTGACCACCCGCCTGATCGACCTTCCGGCGGGCCCGTCCGCGCGTGACCTCGGCGGTCTGGGCGCCGAGCTGGCCCGCCCGCAGGAGGACCGCACGGTGGCGCTGCGCCACGGCCGCCGCTACGTCCCCGACTACGCCCGCATGCCCGCCCCGCCGCTCCCCGGCGGCCCGGCCGCGGACGACACCGGGCTGCGCCGGGGAGGCGTCTACCTGATCACCGGCGGGCTGGGCGGCATCGCGCTCGGCCTGGCCGGGCACCTGGCCCGCGACTACCAGGCCAAGCTCGTGCTGCTGGCCAGGCGCGGCCTGCCACCGCGAGCCGACTGGCCCGCCGTCCTGTCCGGCGAGCGTCCCGCGGACGAGGTCACCCGGGACAGGGTGCGGCAGGTGACCGAGCTGGTCGCGCTGGGAGCGGAGGTCGAGGTCGTCACCGGCGACGCCGCGAGCGCCCGGGACGTGCGCCGGGCCGTCGAGGCGGCGGCCGAGCGCTTCGGCGCGCTGCACGGCGTGCTGCACGCCGCCGGCGTCCCGGCCATGGGACTGATGCAGTTCAAACGGCCCGAAGAGCTGGACGAGGTGCTCGCCCCCAAGATCGCCGGCACGCTGGCGCTGGCCGAGGCGCTGCGCGTCGGCCGGCCGGACGAGGTCGAGCTGGACCTGCTGGTGCTGTTCTCCTCCATCACCTCCGCCACCGGCGGCGGCCCCGGCCAGGTGGACTACTGCGCCGCCAACGCCTTCCTGGACGGCTACGCCTGCCGTCTCGCCGCGACCGGGCGCCGGGTGGTGTCCGTCGGCTGGGGCGAGTGGACGTGGAACGCCTGGGAGGCCGGGCTCGACGGGTACGAGGAGGCGCTGCGCGACTTCTTCAGGAAGAACCGGGCCCGCGTCGGGATCGGGTTCGCCGACGGCTGGCGTTCGCTGCTGCGGGCGCTGTCGACCGGCGAGCCGCGGGTCGTCGTGTCCACGCAGGACTTCCCCACGCTGGTGTCCGGCAGCTCCCGCTTCACCCTGGAGGCGGTCACCTCTCCCGCCATCGGCGGCGGCGGCGAGCGCCATCCCCGGCCCGAGCTGGTCACGTCCTACCAGGAGCCCGACGGCGCCACCGAGGAGGCGATCGCCGCGATCTGGGGCGAGTCGCTCCGGCTCGACCAGGTCGGCGTGCTGGACAACTACTTCGAACTGGGCGGCAACTCGCTGCTCGGCGTCGCCATCGTGGCCGCGGTCCGGCGCGCGTTCGAGCTGCCGGAGCTGCCGCCGCACATCCTCTACGAGGCGCCGACCGTGGCCGCGCTGAGCCGCACCGTCGACGCGCTCGTCTCGGGCGCGGCCACGGCCGCCTCCGACGGCGGCAGCCAGGTGCGGGCCCAGCTGCGGCGTTCGGGCCTGGAGGCCTCGGCCGCCCGCAGACGCCGCTGACCACCGGATCCAAGGAGCGAAACGATGAGCAGAACGGAGATGACATGACTGTGACCGGGGTGATCGGCGCCGGCGTCATGGGAGTCGGCGTCGCCCAGAACCTCGCCGCGACGGGGCACGACGTCGTGCTCGTCGACAAGGACGAGGAGACGCTCGCCGCCGCGCTGGCGGCCATCACGCGCAACACCCGGATGAGCCGCCTCATGGGCGGTCCCGCCCTGGACCCCGACGAGGTGCTGTCCAGGATCACCACCGCCGTCGGCGCCGCCGGCGCGGCCAAGGCGGAGATCGTCATCGAGAACGTGACGGAGAACTGGGACGTCAAGCGGGAGGTGTACGAGACGCTCGACGCCGAGTGCGGCCCCGGCACCGTCTTCGTGGTCAACACCTCCGCCATCCCGATCACCAAGGTCGCCGCCGTCACCGGCCGCCCCGACAGGGTGGTCGGCGTGCACTTCATGAACCCGGTGCCGGCCAAGCCGGTCGTGGAGCTGATCCCCGGCTTCCACACCTCGCCGGAGACGATCGAGCGCACCGAGAACCTGCTGCGCGCCATGGGCAAGAAGGCCGTGCGCGTCAAGGACTCGTCCGGCTTCGTCTCCAACCGGGTGCTCATGCTCACCGTGAACGAGGCGGCCTACCTCGTGCACGAGGGCGTGGCGGACGCCGCGTCGGTGGACGAGGTGTTCCGCGGCTGCTTCGGCCACCCCATGGGACCGCTGGAGACCGCCGACCTGATCGGCGTCGACACGATCCTCTACAGCGTCGAGGTGCTCTACGAGCACTACGCCGACAGCAAGTACCGCCCCTGCCCGCTGCTGAAGCAGATGACGGACGCGGGGCTGCACGGCCGCAAGTCCGGCAGGGGTTTCTACACGTACGCGTCAACGAACTGAAAGGGAGCCGTATCCATGTCTGCTACCGCGAAGGACCAGATCCTCGCCTTCGTCCGCGAGCGTTACCCGCAGGCGGAGATCGACGCATCGCAGGACATCTTCGCCCTCGGCTTCGTCAACTCGCTGTTCGCGATGGAGCTGGTGATGTTCGTGGAGAAGACCTTCGAGCTCACCATCCCCAACGAGGAGCTGCGGATCGACAACTTCCGCACCGCCGAGTCGATGGCGAGCCTGGTGGCCAAGCTCTCGGCCGACCTGGCCGCCGCGTGACGCTCACCGACCCGGCGCCGGCCCTCGGGACGGGCGCCGGGCAGGTCACCGACCGCCGTTCGGCCCGCGCGTTCGTCGACACGCACGTCGTCCCGTACGCCGACGCGTACGACCGGGTGGGCCGCGTCCCGGAGGAGCTCATCGAACGGGTCGCCGAGGCGGGCCTGTGGGCGCCCTTCCTGCCGCCCGGCTCGGGCGGCGCCGGGATGGACATGGTCACGCTGGGGGAGGTGCACGAGGAGGTGGGGCGCGGCTGCTCCTCGCTGCGCAGCCTCCTCACCGTCCACACCATGGTGGCGTGGACGGTGCAGCGGTGGGGCACCGCCGCCCAGCGCGAACGGTGGACGCCCGCACTCGGCAGCGGCGACGTGCTCGGCGCGTTCTGCCTGTCGGAACCCGGCGCAGGCAGCGACACCTCGGCGATCACCACGACCGCCGTCGAGTCCGGCGGCGGCTGGGTGCTCAACGGGGTCAAGAAGTGGACCACGGGCGGCCAGCGGGCGGACCTGTTCCTGGTGTTCGCCCGCACGGCCGCCAGCATCGGCGCCTTCCTGGTGAGCAGGGACGCGCCGGGGGTCCGGGTCAAGCCCATCGACGACATGCTCGGCACCCGCGCCTCGATGCTGGCGGAGATCTCCTTCGACGACGTCGTGCTCGGGCCGGACGCGCTGCTCGGCCCGAGCGGCTTCACCGCCGGCATGGTGCTCACCGGCACCCTCGACCTGGGCCGCTACAGCGTGGCGGCGGGGTCGCTGGGCATCCTCCAGGCGTGCCTGGAGGCGTCCTCCGCGTACGCCGCGCACCGCAGGGTGGGCGGCTCGGCGCTGCGGGAGCTGCCGCTGATCCAGGCCAAGCTGTCCGACATGGTGACCGACGCGCGGGCGGCCAGGCTGCTGCTCGCCGAGGCCGGCCGCCTGAAGGACGCCGGCGACTCGGCGACGCTCATGGCCACCTGGATCGCGAAGTACTTCGCCTCCACGGCCGCCGTGCGGCACGCGGCCGAGGCCGTGCAGATCCACGGCGCCAACGGGTGCAGCCCGGACTTCCCGGTGGCGCGCCTGTACCGCGACGCCAAGGTGATGGAGATCATCGAGGGCAGCAACGAGATCCAGCGGATCACCATCGCCGGCCAGGCGGAAAGGGAGAAGACGACATGTCCGTGACAACCGCGGCCACCGCCGCGGCCCCGCTCCCGGAGAAGCCGAAACAGGGCCGCATCAAGTGCATCGTGTGGGACCTCGACAACACCCTGTGGAACGGGGTGCTCCTGGAGGACGGCGACGTCACCGTACGGCCCGCCGTCGTCGAGCGGATCCACGAACTGGACCGCATGGGCATCCTGCACTCCGTCGCCAGCAAGAACGACAGGGACGCGGCCATGGAGAAGCTGCGTGCCCTCGGGCTGGAGGAGATGTTCCTCTATCCGCAGATCAACTGGAACCCGAAGTCCGACTCCATCCGGCACATCGCCAAGGCGCTCAACCTCGGCCTGGACGCCTTCGCGTTCGTCGACGACCAGGAGTTCGAGCGCGCCGAGGTGGCCCACGGGGTCCCCGAGGTGACCTGCGTGGACATCCTGGAGCTCGACGAGGCGCTGGCCCGGCCGGAGTTCCGGCCGCGCTTCGTCACCGACGAGTCGGCGCTGCGGCGCGGGATGTACCGCAGCCAGATCGCCAGGGATGAGCTCGAAGGCGATTTCGTCGGCACGAACGAGGAGTTCCTGGCCGGCCTGGAGATGTCCTTCACCATCGCGCCCGCCAGAAGGGAGGACCTGCAGCGGGCCGAGGAGCTGACGGTGCGCACCAACCAGCTGAACTCCACCGGGCGCACCTACTCCTACGAGGAGCTGGACGCGCTGCGGGAGTCGCCGGACCACCTGCTCCTGGTGGCCTCGCTCACCGACAGGTTCGGCGGCTACGGCAAGATCGGCCTGGCCCTGGTGGAGAAGGGCGAGGACGCCTGGTGGCTGCGCATGATGCTGATGTCGTGCCGGGTGATGTCGCGCGGGGTCGGCATGGTGCTGCTCAACCACATCCTCCGGCTGGCGGTGGACGCGGGCGTGGCCGTACGGGCCGACTTCGTGGAGACGGGCCGCAACCGCATGATGCAGATCACGTACGCGTTCGCCGGGTTCGGCGAGGTCAGCAGGGACGGCGCGCACGTCGTGCTGGAGGCCGACCTGACCGCGGTGCAGCCGCCGCCCGCGTACGTGAGAGTCGAGATCGTCGAGTGAGGGACCGAGATGACCGTCTATGACGAGACGACCGACGGCCTGCTGACCAGCTGGCTGCCGTTCCGCGCCCTGACCGGCGCGGAGCCCGGCGCGCTGCCGCTCTACTGCCTGCCGCACGCGGGCGGCTCGGCGTCGGCGTTCCGGCTGTGGCAGCGCGAGCTGCCGGGCATCGCGGTCCAGCCGGTGCAGCCGCCCGGACGGGAGAGCCGGCACAAGGAGCCGCCCTACCTGCGGATGGAGCCGCTGGTCTCCGACCTGGCCGACGCGGTGCTCGCCGACGTCGACCTGTCGGCGGCGGGCCACAGGTACGCCCTGTACGGGCACAGCCTGGGCGCCATCGTGGCCTTCGAACTGGTCAGGGAGATCAGGCGGCGCGGCGGTCCGCAGCCCGTGCACCTGTTCGTCTCCGGCTCCGACGCCCCGCACGTCACCTACGAGGGCGGGCCGCCGGTGCGCGAGATGACCAGGGCGCAGGTGGTCGCGCTGCTGCGCAAGCTGGGCGGCACGCCGGAGTGGCTGCTGGCCGACCCGGGGGCGCTGGAGATGATCCTGCCCGCCGTGCAGGCCGACTTCACCGTCAAGGAGACCTACCGCTACACGGACGAGCCGCCGCTGGCCGTGCCGATCACGGCGATGCCGAGCGGCGCCGACCCGCGGGTCGCGCCGGCGAAGGTGGCGGCCTGGCGGGACCAGACCGCGGACGAGTTCGCCCTGCACCCCTTCGACGGCGGCCACTTCGCGGTCTTCGAACAGGCGGCCCGCACCCGCGGCATCGTGGCGGAGGCGCTGCGACCGTGGGTGTGAAGGCGCGCCAGGCCAGCCGGGACGGAGGAACTACGGCCGTGGGTGCCACGGCTTGGCGGGCCGGTTCGGGCGGAGGCGGCGCGGCCGGTGGTGCTCGGGTCTGGCGGGCCGGTTCGGGCGGAGGCGGCGCGGCCGGTGGTGCTCGGGTCTGGCGGGCCGGTTCGGGCGGAGGTGGCGCGGTGGGTGCGCGGGTCTGGCGGGTCAACGTGGACCGTCCGGAGCGGCCGGGATGGTGGCACTGCCTGTCCGCCGCCGAGCGTGAGAAGGCCGCGGCGCTGGCCGAGCCGCTCGCGCGGCGGCGGTACGTGGCCGCGCACGCGGCCCTGCGCGCGGTCCTCGGCGAGCTGTGCGGCGTGCCCGCCGCACAGCTCGCCTTCGGCACCGACGCGTCGGGCCGCCCGTGCCTGCGGAGCTCGGGGGGAGGGCCCGACTTCAACCTGGAGGGCTGGGGGGAAGGGTCCGACTTCAACCTGTCCCACTCCGGGGGAGTGCCGGACTTCAACCTGTCCCACTCCGGGGAGTGGGCGCTGATCGCGGTGGCGGCGCCGGGCGGCCGGGTGGGCGTCGACGTGGAACGCGTCCGCGACGACTTCGACCACCTGGAGATGGCCCGGCGGATGTACCAGGCCGAGGAGGCCGCCCGGGTGTGCGCGGCCGGGCCCGGCGCGGGCCTGGCGGAGTACTTCAGGCTGTGGACGGCCAAGGAGGCGTACGTCAAGGCGAGCGGGGCCGGGCTGGCCGGGCTGCGCGACGTCCTCGTGCGCCCGGAAGCCGGCACGTGCGCCGAGAGCCGGGGAGGGAGCGCGCTCTCGCGTTCCCTCCCCGGCTCCCAGGTTCCCGTCCGCTGGCTGGACGTCGCTCCCGGCTACGCCGCGGCGCTGGTCACGACCGCTTCGACACCGGCACCACGTACCGGCTGAAGACCAGGTCCCGCAGCACGTCGTCGCCGCCCTCCACGATCGAGACGTACCTCATGTCGCGCAGCAGCTTGCCGATCACCGCTTCGTGGGTGTAGCCGAGGCCGCCGAACATCTCCGACGCCGCCGAGGCGATCTGCCAGCCGGTCTGGCCGCAGAACATCTTCGTGGTGAGCGCCGACTTCAGCGTGCCCACCCGCATGAACTCCTCGCCGGCGTCGGGCCGGGCCGCGATGGCGTCGTAGGCGCGGGCCGCGGCCAGGCACTGGTTGGTCATGACCTCGATCTGCATCTCGAACTGGCCGAGCCGGCCGGCGAACACCGCGTTCGCGGTCAGCGGGGCGCCCTTCACCGACTTGGACTTGCCGTACTCCATGCACACGTCACGGATGCGGCGGGCGATGCCCAGCGCGGTCGTGGCGATCAGGATGCGGCTGGCGTTCAGGCCGATCTCCAGCAGGCGCAGCCCGTTCCCGCGCAGGACGTTGCCCGCCGGGACCCGGACGCCGGACAGCGACACCTGGTAGGTCGCCGAGGAGCGCAGCCCGATCACGTCCCAGCGCTTCTCCACGGTCACGCCGGGCGCGTCGCCCGGCACCAGCACCGCCAGGTAACCGGACGGGTCGTCGGCGGCGCGGGCGATCACCACGAGGAACCGCGCGAAGGCGGTGTTGGTGGAGAACGCCTTCTGGCCGTCCAGCACCACGGTGTCGCCCTCGCGCCGCGCGGTCGTGCCGATCCTGGCCAGCTCGCTGCCGGCCGCGTGCTCGCTGCCCAGCGTGGCGGCGAAGCCGCCGCCGGCCAGCCCGCCGAGGTGTTCCTTGCGCAGTTCTTCGCTGCCGTACCACTGCACCATGCTCGTGGTGAGCACCGGGATGAACAGGGTGAACGCCACCCCGGCGTCGGCGTAGGCCAGCTCGGAGGTGATCCTGACGCTCTCCTCCAGGCCGAGGCCGAGCCCGCCGTACTCCTCGGGCAGCCACCAGCCGGCCAGTCCGGTGCCGCCGAACCGCTCGTACAGCGGCAGCGGCGCCTCGGCCAGCGAGTCGAGGTAGGCGTCCTTGCCGGTCAGCTCCCGCCGTACGAAGCCCTGCAGGGCCCGGAGGTGGTCGGGACGGTTCATCGCCTGGTCACTCCTCTTCGTCGCGGGCGTCGAGCAGCTCGGCCAGCTGCCGCACGGTCGGGCACTCCAGGAGCCCGGTCACCGGCACCGACGCGTTGAGCGTCTTGCGGATGCGGGTCGTCAGCTCGATCGCCAGCAGGGAGTGCCCGCCCAGCTCGAAGAAGTTGTCCAGGGCCCCGATCGGCTCGATGGCGAGGACCCGCGACCAGATCTCGGCGAGCGTGGCCTCGGTGCCCTCCCGCGGCTCGACGTAGGGGTTGTTCAGCTCGGGGCGCGGGTGGCGCTCCTGGTCGTCGAGGTCCTCGCCGGCCTCGTGGATGTCGCCGGTGACCCACTGCGCGATCCTGCTGTCCAGCGAGCCGGTGGAGATGACCAGGTGCCCGACGCGGTCGGCGGCCGACAGCGCCCGTTCGAAGACGTCCACGCCCTCGGCGGGGGTCATCGCGAAGTCGATGACCGCGCCGCTGTGCCCCTCGACCCGGTCGGGGTCGATGTTCCAGGTGTCCCAGTCGACCGTGACCCAGCGCGCCCCGCCCGCGGTGCGGGTGGCGCGGACGTACGCGTCCAGCGCGGCGTTGGCGGCCGCGTACGGCGCGAGCGTCATCCCGCCGAGCACCGCCGCGATCGACGACAGCGTGATCCGGCGGTCCTGGCAATGGTCGCCGAGCACCTTCTGCAGCACGTGGAACCCGTTCACCTTGGCGGCCAGGTGGGCGTCGCACTGCCGCCGGTCCATGAGGTGGGCGAAGTTGAAGTACGCCCCGTCCTGCACGCCCGCGCCGTGCACCACCACGTCGATGCCGCCGAAACGCTCGACGGCCCGCTCGACGACGGCCCGCATCGCGTCCTCGTCGGCCACGTCGGCCGAGACGGCGAGCACGGTGGCGCCGCGTTCCTCCAGGTCCCTGATGTTGCGGATGTGCCGGGCCGTCCGGTCGCCCGGCGGCGCCGAGGCCAGGTGGTCGTCCCATCCTTCCCTGGGCGGCAGTTCGCTGCGGGCGGTGAGGACCAGGCGGCAGCCGTACGCGCTCGCCAGGTGCCGGGACAGGACCAGGCCGACGTCGCCGAGGCCGCCGGTGATGAGCACCGTGTCGCCGTCGCGGAACGGCCGCCGGTCCGGCTCGGGCGCCTCGATCGGGTACTGCTCGTAGTGCCGCACCCAGGTGTCGTCGCCGCGGATCGCGACCGGTCCCTCGTACGGGCAGACCGCCGCGGCCAGGATGCGGGCCGCGGCCGCCGCCGGGTCGAGGCCGCCGCCCACGTCCACGGCGCGGCAGCGCAGCCGGGGGTTCTCCTGGGCGAGGCTGGGCGCGAGCGCCCCCAGCGTGGCGTGCTCGGGGTGGCGCAGGTCGGCCCCGGCCACGCTCACCGCCTCGGGGGTGAGCAGGACCAGCTCGGCGCGGGGGGCCGAGCCGGTGTTGTCGATCAGCTCCCTGGCCAGCGCCAGCACCGAGGAGAAGCCGCGCCGCTGCTCGGCGGCGAAGTGCGCCACCGGGTCGTCGTCCGGTCCCGCCTCCTCGGCGGCCAGGCTGAACCCGTGCACGATCGCGCGCGGGGCGGCCACCAGCGAGTACATCAGCTCGGCGATGTCGTCGGCGGTGCCGATCCTGACGGTGAAGTCGCCGGCGTCGTCCTGCTCGAACCGGTCGCCGGGACGCACCGTCGTCACCTCGGCCCCGGCCTCGACCAGCCGTCCGACCAGCGCCTCGCCGTGCGGGCCGGCCGCGAACACCAGCCACGGGCCCGCCTCGCGCAGCCGCTCGTCCAGGCCCGCGACGGACAGCGGCCGCTGCCGCCAGCCGGGCAGGTACGTCCACCGCGCCCTGTCGAAGGTCTTCCCGGTGCCCACCTGGGCCTGCGCCTGGTCCTTGGGCGGGTTCACCCAGTACCGGCGGCGCTGGAACGGGTAGGTCGGCAGCTCGACCCGCCGCCCGGCCCCGCCGTGCAGCTTGACCCAGTCGACGGCGGCACCGGCCTGCCAGAGCCGCGCCACGGCGCCGAGCACCCACCCGGCCGCGCCGGCCCCGTCACCGGCCCTGTAGCCCGCCCCGTCACTTGCTCCACCGTCCGCCCGGTCGCCGGGCGCGACGGTGACCGTCTCGGTGGCGTCCTCGTCGTCGGTCACGTTCACGCCGATCCCGCGCAGCCCTTCGGCCAGCGCGGCCAGCGCCGCCTCGCGTCCCGGCTCGCGCGGCCCGCCCTGGGGGGAGCCGGGGCGCAGCACCGCGCCGGCCGCCGCGTGCAGCTCGGCCCACCACTCCTCCGGTACGCCGGAGTCCGGCGCGACCAGCCGCACCCGGGGGTTGCGCCGCTGGGTCTTGCCGTCGATCCAGCGCTCCGGGTCGCCGAGCGCGGCGACGGCGTCCTCACGATCCCGGCACACCACGGCGCGCCGCCGCGCGAAGCCGCCGCGCGAGACCTGCAGCGTGAACGCCACGTCCGCGAGGTCCTCGCCGTCACCGGTGCCGAGGTGGTCGCGGAGCCGCTCGGTGAGCGCGGTCAGCGCGCTGTCGTCGGCGGCGGAGAACACCAGCAGGTGAGGGCCCGGCCGGGGAGGCCGCGCCGGCCGGAGCGGCGCCTGCTCCAGCACCACGTGCGCGTTGGTGCCGCCGAGCCCGAACGAGCTGACCCCGGCGCGGCGCGGGTGCGGGCCCGCGGGCCAGGGCCGGTGTTCCTTCAGTACGGTGAAGCGGTCGTGCGCGGTGGCCAGCGCCGGGTTCGGCGTCTCGTAGCCGGGGGTGCCGGGCAGCAGCTCGTGCTTGAGACTGAGCGCCGCCCGCATCAGCCCGGTGACGCCGGAGGCGCGGTCCAGGTGGCCCAGGCTCGGCTTGACCGACCCCAGCACGCACGGCGTCTCGCCGGCCTGGGTGAACACCCGGTTCATCGCCGCCAGCTCGATGGAGTCGCCCAGCATGGTGCCCGTCGCGTGGCACTCGACGTAGCCGACGGTCTCGGGCTTGACCCCGGCCACGCCCAGCGCCGACTCGATCACCTCGGCCTGCCCGTCCACCCCGGGCGCCGTGTAGCCGGCCCGCAGCCGGCCGTCGTTGTTGGACGCCGAGCCGAGGATCACCGCGTGGATGACGTCGCCGTCCGCGAGCGCGTCGGACATGCGCTTGAGCGCGACCGCGCCCGCGCCGCTGCCCATCACCGTGCCGCTCGCCTCGGCGTCGAAGCTGCGCACCCGCCCGTCGGGCGACATGATGCCGCCCTGCTCGTACAGATAGCCGGACGGCTGGGGGAGCGGCGTGAACGCGCCGCCCGCCACCGCGACGTCGCACTCGTACGTCAGCAGGCTCTGGCAGGCCAGGTGCACCGAGACCAGCGAGGTGGAGCAGAACGTCTGCACCGACACCGCCGGCCCGCGCAGGCCGAGCTTGTAGGAGACCAGCGAGGCCAGTGAGTCGCGCTCGTTGCCGATCGCCGCCAGCAGCGCCCCGCCCGGCTGGTCGGACAGGTGGCGGATGTTCCGCACGATGTAGTCGGGGAAGCCGCAGCCGCCGAACACCGCGACCTGTCCGGGCACGTCGGTGGGGCAGTAGCCCGCGCTCTCCAGGGCCTCCCACGAGCACTCCAGGAACAACCGGTGCTGCGGGTCCATCATCTCGGCCTCGCGCGGGTTCACCCCGAAGACGGTGGCGTCGAAGGTGTCCAGGCCCTCCAGCGGGCCGCCGACGCGGACGTAGCGCGGGTCGGCCAGCATCCCCGGCTCGACCCCGGCGTCCCGCAGCTCCTCGTCGGTGATCGTACGCAGGCCCTTGACTCCGGCGAGCAGGTTGCGCCACAGGCCGGCGACGTCCGCGGCGCCGGGGAAGCGGCCGGACATGCCGATCAGCGCGACCGCGGAGTCGTAGTCGGTTTCAGTCATGAGGTCCTTCCGCTCCTGAGCATGTTGCGTCGCTGGGCGATGCGGGATCGCTGCTGTTCACGCTCCTCCGCCGGCGGTTCCCCGGACTCCTGGCCCGCGCGGGCCGCCTCGGCGAGCGAGGCGATGGTGGGCGCCTGGTAGAGGATGTGCGGAGGCAGGTACGACAGCTCCAGCGCCCGCCTGACCTCGGCGATGATCTCCATCCCGAGCAGCGAGTTGCCGCCCAGCTCGAAGAAGTTGTCGTGCACGCCGACCTGCTCCAGGCCGAGCGCCTCGGACCAGACACCGGCGATGGTCTCCTCGGTGGGCGACTGCGGCTCCACGTACGCCGTCGACAGGTCGGGTCTCGGGTGCCGCCCGAAGGCGTCCCTGATCTTCTTGACCGTCGCCTGGTGGCTCTCGATGGACGACTTGCGGCTCATCGCCACCATCGGGGCGAAGTCCTGCGTGGAGGCCACCACGTGCCGTTCGCCGCTGGCCAGCACCCGCAGCAGCGTCTGCCAGCCCTGGTCGAAGGTGAGGCCGAAGTTCTCGCGGTACCACTCGAAGTACTGCTTGGAGCCCTCGTCGTAGTTGTCCAGGCCGTCGGTCCAGCCGTTCCAGGTCCACTCGCACCAGTCGATCGAGGTGACCGCCACGCCGGGCAGGGTCCCGGCCAGGGCGAAGGAGTCCAGGAAGGCGTTGGCCGCGCAGTAGTCGACCTGGCCGGCGCCGCCGCCGGTGGCCGAGGTGGTGGAGGAGAACAGCGCCAGGAAGTCCACCGGCACCTCGCGCAGCACCCGCGCCAGGGCGAGGGTGCCGCCGACCTTGGGTGCCAGCACCCGCTCCATGTCGGCGACGGTCTTGAACTGCATGAGCCCGACCGCGGGCACCCCGGCGCAGTGCAGCACGCCGTTCAGCTCGCCGAACCGCTCGATCGCGGCGCCGACCGCGCGGCGCACGTCCTCGACCTTGGACACGTCGCCGGCGGCGGTGAGCACCTCGACGCCGGACGCCTCCAGCCGGCGCAGGCCTTCCAGCCGCCTGCGGACCTCGCCCGCGGTGCTCTCCGCGCTCAGGATGGCGTCCCACTGCTCGCGTGGCGGCACCGGCGTGCGGCCGAGCAGCACCAGCCGCGCCTGGTACTGCTCGGCCAGCCGTTCGGCCATCGCCAGCCCGATGCCGCCGAGACCGCCGGTCACCAGGTAGACGCCGCCGCGCCGGACGCTCGCCGCCGGGGCGGCCGCCTCGATCACCGAGGCGTCCAGCGCCTCGTAGTCGGGGATCCAGCGGTGGCCGCCGCGCAGCGCGACGACCTGGTCCTCGGGCTCGGCCCGCAGTTCGGCCAGCAGAGCGGCGCCGCCGCCGGCGTCGAGGTCGATCAGCCGGGTCCGCACCCTCGGGTACTCCACCGGGATCAGCCGGGTCGGGCCGAGCAGGGTGCCGCGCTCGGCGTGCACCGCCTCGCCCGCGTGCACCCGGTGGCTACCCGCCGTGACGATGTCCAGCGACCATCCGGGCAGGCCGAGGTCACCGGCCGCGCGGGCCAGCGCCACCAGCGTGTACAGGCCGCGCCGCAGGCACTCCTCGGTCGGCGGGTCCTCGGGGCGCGGCGCGGCGTCGTCCGCCGTCCACAGGTGCACGACCCGCTCGGGGAACCAGTCGCGGCCCGCCAGCTCGCGCAGCGCCGTCAGGGTGTCGTCCGGTGAGCCGGGGCGCAGCCGGAAGCCGTCGGGGCCGCTCTCGTAGCGCTCGCCCGGCCGCACCAGCACGACCTCGCGGCCCTGCGCCGCCAGGTGGGCCAGCAGCGGCGCGGCCAGCGTGTCGGCGAACCCCTCGTCGGTGTAGACCAGCCAGCGGGCGGCCTCCTCGGCGCGGGCCGGCCGCGTCGTGGTCTGCCGCCAGGTGGGCAGGTGGATCCAGCGGGTGTCGGGCAGCCTCGGGTACGCCTTGGCGATGCTCGTCGGATCGCTCTCGTCGAACGCGGGAGTCCCGCTCGCCAGCGCGCTCTCGTCGATGTCGAGCCAGTACTCCTGGTGCTCGAACGGGTAGGTCGGCAGCGGCACCCGGCCGGGCGACCAGCCCGCGTCGTCGTGCAGCGCGGCCCAGTCGACGGGCACGCCGGTCAGCCAGAGCTTGCCGACGGCGGTCGCCAGCGCCGCGCCGGCGTCCTGCGGGTCGTTGGCGGCCGGCAGGGTGGTCACGATCAGCGGCCACTGGGCGCGGTCGCAACCGGGGTGGCCGCGCGTCAGCGCGCCCAGCGACTGCCCGGGACCGATCTCGGCGAGCGCCAGGTCGGCGCCGAGCACGTGGCCGAGCCCCTGGCCGAACTCGACCGTCTCGCACATGTGCCTGGCCCAGTAGCCGGGGTCGCCCACCAGCTCCGCGGTGGCGAGCTCGCCGGTGACGTTGCTGACGTAGGGCAGCTCGGGCGCGCGCAGCGTCACGTTCTCCTTGATCCAGGCGGTCAGCTCCTCGGCGAGCGGAGCCAGCATCCGGGAGTGGTACGCGTGCGTGGTCTCCAGCCTGCGGTGGCCGATCCGCGCCTCCAGCAGCAGCGCAGCCGCCGCCTCCACGGTCTCGGCCGGGCCCGCGAGCACCACCTGTGAGCCGGTGCGCACCGCCACGTCCAGGTCGCGCATGATCGGCTCGCCCAGCACGACGCGCAGCCGGCGCTCGTCGGCGGAGATCGCGAGCATCGCGCCCTCGGGCTGCGAGGCGATCAGCCTGGCCCGGTGGGCGACCAGCCGCACCGCGTCGGACAGGGACATGACACCCGCCAGGCAGGCGGCGACGTACTCGCCGAGGCTGTAGCCGATCATGATCTCCGGCGTCAGTCCCCAGCGGATCAGCTGCCGCGCCAGCGCGTACTCCGCGACGAAGATGGCCGGCTGCACCAGATGGGCGTCCGTCGTGGACGCCGGCGCGGGAGCGGCCCTGCCCAGCAGCCCGGCCAGGTCGCCGGCCGCCCGGTCGCGCTCCGCGGGCACGAACACGTCGGACAGCTGCGCGGCCTCGGTGAACCCGAGCACGGCCAGGCACTCGTCCACGTCGGCGCGGAAGGCGGGCTCCTCGGCGTACAGGGAGGCCACCATGCCGGGGTACTGCTCACCCACCCCGGCGATCAGGAAGCCCACCTTCCTGCCCGTCGTCGCGTCGTTGCGTCCCAGCGGCCCGGCCGGGTCGGCGAGCCGCCCGGCGGCCTCGCCGGTGGAGCCGGCGACCACGAACCGGCGGTGGTTGAAGACCTTGCGGCCGACCTGCAGCGTGTACGCGACGTCGCCGAGGTCGTCCGGCGCGTCCGCCAGCCGCCCGGCGAGCCTGGCGCACGCCTGCTCGGCGGCGGCGGCGGACCGCGCCGACAGCGGCAGGATCTGCCAGCGGCGCGACCGGGTGGTGCGCTGGGCGGGCAGGGGCGCCTCGGTGACGATGGCGTGCGCGTTGGTGCCGCCCATGCCGAGCGAGCTGATACCGGCGATGCGCGGCCGGTCGGGGGTGCGCCGCCAGGGCGTGGTGCCGGCGGTGACCCGGAACGGGCTGTCGCCGAAGTCGATCTCGGGGTTCGGGGAGCGGTAGTGCAGGGTGCCGGGGATCAGCTCGTTCCGCAGCGACTGGACGACCTTGATCAGGCCGGTCACGCCGGACGCCCTGTCGAGGTGGCCGACGTTGGGCTTGATCGAGCCGAGCACGCAGTACTGCTTCTCCTTCGTCGGCCCGAAGGCCCTGGTCAGCGCCGCGACCTCCATGGGGTCGCCGACCTCGGTCGCGGTGCCGTGCGCCTCGACGTAGGAGATGTCGGACGGGTCCACGCCCGCCTTGGCGAGGGCGGCGGAGACGCAGCGGCGCTGGCCGTCGATGCTGGGCGCCAGGTAGCTGAACTTCATCGCGCCGTCGTTGTTGATGGCCGAGGCGCGGATCACGGCGAGCACGGTGTCGCGGTCGGCCACCGCGTCCGACAGCCGCTTCAGCGCCACGACCGCCGCTCCGTCGCCGAACATGCTGCCCCGGCCCTCGGCGTCGAAGGTCCGCACGTGCCCGTCGGGCGACTCCTGCCCGCCTTCCTCCCACAGGTAGCCGGTGCGGTCGGGGATGCGCACGGACACGCCCCCGGCCAGCGCCATGTCGCACTCGCCGCGGCGCAGGCTCTCGCTCGCCAGGTGCACCGCCACCAGGGACGTGGAGCAGAACGTCTGCACGGTGACGCTCGGCCCGCCGAGGTCCAGCCGGAAGGAGACGTTCGTGGCCAGCGAGTCCTTGTCGTTGCCGATCATCAGGGCGGAGGTGTCGATGCCCATCGCGAAGGCCCGCAGGCGGGTGAGCAGGTAGCCGCTGATGTTCATGCCGGCGAAGACGCCCACGGTGCCGCGGCCCTCGGGGGCGGCGTAGCCCGCCGACTCCAGCGCCTCCCACACGCATTCCAGGAAGATGCGCTGCTGCGGGTCGGCCAGCGTCGCCTCGCGCGGGTTGTAGCCGAAGAACCCGGCGTCGAAGCCCCGCACGTCGTCGAGGACGGGCCGTAGCCGGACGTAGTTGGGTTGCTGGTAGACCGCGGCGTCGACCCCGGCGGCGGAGAGCTCCTCGTCGGTGAACCGGGTGAAGGACTCCACACCTGTGCTGATGTTGCGCCAGAACGTCTCGACGTCGGACGCGCCGGGGAAGCGGCCGGCCATGCCGACGATCGCCACGTCTCCCGCGCCCGGTGGTCGGTGCTCATCCATTCGACGTGCCCCTCTTCACTGAAGTCGCCATTGCTTACTCGCCTCAGATCAGCCCGCCGCGGCCCCAGCCGCGGGCCAGCCGCCGGGCCGCGAACGCGCCCGCCGCCAGGCCGATCGCCAGCAGGATCGCGGCGGACGGCAGCATGCCCGCCAGGTCGCCGCGCACCGCGGCCTGCATCAGGGTCAGCGCCCAGTAGCCGGGCGAGGCCGGCGCCACGAGCTGCGCCCACTCGGGCATCAGGCTCAGCGGCACCAGGGCGCCGCCCAGGGAGCTGAGCGTCAGCGCGCCCACGTCGCAGATCACGCTGAGCTCGCCGTGGCTGCGCACGATCGCGGCGAGCAGCGCGCCGAGCGCGAGCAGCGCGAAGGCCCAGATCAGGATCGCCGCCAGCACGTAGTGCGGCGCGCTGGGCACGGGCAGCCCGATGACCAGGCACCCGTACGTCAGCAGCAGCACCTGCTGCACCACCATGATCGCGAAGATCGGCAGGATCTTGCCCACCAGCAGCTCGGCGGCCGCGGCCCGGCTCACGCGCAGCCTGTCCCAGGTGCGCCAGGTGCGCTCAGACAGGATCGCGTTGCCGGCCAGCGAGATCGCGAACACCGAGAACATCACCATGAGTCCGGTGGACACCTGGGTGGCGCCCCCGTCGACCGCCCGCACGTACAGGGGCTTGAGCACCAGCATGAGGACCATCGGCATGACCACGTAGCTGATCGCCTGGCCCGGGTCGCGCAGCCGGATGATCGTGTTGTGCCTGGCCATCGCGGAGATCCGGTAGAGCGCGTCGAACGCGCCCGCCGGGCGCGGCACGCTGTCAACAAGCATCGTGGACCGCCAGGGATCTGTAGAGGTCGTCGAGGGACGGGTGGCGCACGTCGACCGAGCTGATCGGGCGGTCGAGGCGGCCGAGCAGCTCGATCAGCGTCGCCGTGGGCTGGGTGGTGGAGACGGAGATCTCCTCCTCGTCCTCCAGCGTCACCCGGACCTCGCCCGGCAGGTCCTTGGCCAGGTCCTCGTAGGTGCCCCTGGCGATGACCCGGCCGTTCTGCGCGACCGCGATCGTCGCCTGCAGCTCGGTCAGCTCGGGGAGGTAGTGGGTGGTGTAGACGACCGCCGCGCCCTCACCCGCGCGCTGCTTGACCACGTCGAGCATGGCCTGCCGCGTCTCCAGGTCGGCGCCCGCGGTCGGCTCGTCGAGCAGCAGCAGGGCCGGCCGGTGCACGAGCGCGGTCGCGGCCTGGGTGCGCCGCTGCTGGCCGCCGGAGAGCTTCCCGGTCCGCCTGTCCATGATCTCCGAGAGCCGCAGGATGCCGGCGAGGTCGTCGATGGCCGCGCTCAGCGCCGCCGGCCTCAGCCCGGCGAGCCTGCCGAACAGCTCCAGGTGCTCGCGCACCGTGACGGAGGGATAGAGGGCGATGTGCTGGGGTGCGACGCCGACCTGGCCGCGCGTGGCGGACGGCGGTTTACCGTCAATGGTCACGTGTCCGCTGTCGGGGCGGATCAAATCGGAGACGATTTCCACAAAGGTCGTCTTGCCCGCACCATTGTGCCCGACCAGTCCCACGATTTCACCGGCTGCCACATTCAGTGTGAATCCGTCGAGGGCTTGCACCGTGCCGTACCGCTTGACGAGATCGGTTACCACCAGCAATGTGTCACCTCCTCAGATGCCACACCATTAGGATTTGAATAATCCGATATACGCGATCGCCGGATGTTCCCTCTCACGATAGCCACGAACGCGGGCATGGCCGGTGGCAACAAGTTGCCGCAAAAAGCGGTCAACGGCCGTCGATTCCGGCCCGGCATCCTTACTGACTAATCTGACAAATATGCGTGTGGGCACCCTGATCGCATCCGGGCACGACTGCCTCGTCTTCGAGGCGGGCGCGGGCAAGGTCGTCAAGCGTTCCAGGCACGGACGCAGCCTGGAGCAGGAGGCGTCGATCATGCGCCACGCCCGCAGGAACGGGATCCCGACGCCCGAGGTCTTCGACGCCGACGGGCCCGACCTGCTGATGGAGCGCCTGGAGGGCCCGAGCCTGAGGGAGACGGCGCTGCGGCGCCCCGACCGTCTCGCGTCGTACGGCCGGCTCCTCGCCGAGCTGCTGCGCACGGTGGCGCGGGTGCGCGCGCCCGGCTGGCTCCAGGGCGCCGGGGGCTGCCCCGGCAACCGGCTGCTCCACCTGGACCTGCATCCCGCCAACGTCATCGTCACCGCCGCCGGGCCGCGCATCGTCGACTGGGCCAACGCCGCCAGGGGAGCGCCGGGCGCCGACGTCGCCTGCACCTGGCTCATCCTCGCCACCACCGCCGTGCCCGAGGCGCCGGTGCCGAACTGGCAGGAGATCATGCTCGGCGCGTTCCTGGACGCCGTCGACGTCGCCGCCGCGCGGCCGTACCTGCGCGTGACCGCCGCCCGATGGCGCGCGGACCGCGCCATCGAGCCGGCGGAGCAGGCCGAGATCGACGCCTTCCTGTCCGGCGGGAAGCTCTGGGCCGAGGGAGGGAACAGGATGAACGAGCAGCCAGAGGCGCCCGCCCGCTACGAGAAGGCCCGGGGCACGTGATCGTGGAACCGCGCCCGGCCTCACCCGCCGACGGGGAGACTGTGCCTCCTGTGCCCCCTGTGCCCCCTGTGCCCCCTGTGCCCCCCGTGCCCCCCGTGCCCCCCGCGTCCCCCGCGCGCCGGAGCGAGCTCGACTCGATCCGGGTGCTGGTGGTCGTCGGGCTGGTGTTCTTCCACGCGGCGCTGGTCTTCGACGCCTCGGACGACTTCTATGTACGCAACGCCGAGACCACCGGGGCGTCCATCGTCGTCTCCGCCCTCGGGGTGGTGTGGGCGATGCCGATCCTCTTCCTCATCGCGGGCTTCGGCGCCTGGCACTCGCTGCGCCGCCGCGGTCCGGCGGGCTTCACCGCCGAGCGGCTGCTGCGGCTGGGCGTGCCGCTGGTCTTCGGCACGCTCACGATCGTCCCGGTGCCGCAGTGGCTGCGGCTGCGCGCCGATCCCGGCTACCACGAGTCCTACCTGGCCTTCCTGCCGCGCTTCTTCGAGGCCCGGTTCGACCTGGCCGAGTTCCCCTTCGTGCTGCAGGGCGAGCACTTCGAGACCGGGCACCTGTGGTTCATGCTGCTGCTGCTCGTGTTCGCCCTCATGCTCGCGGCCGTGGCGCGCTGGTTCCCCGCCGGCCGGGCCCGCGCGGTCGGCGACCGGCTCGCCGCCGTCGCCGCCGGGCGTCGCGGCGCGCTGCTGGCGGCGGCGGTGCCGGTGTCGCTGCTCAGCGCGCTGGCCGGGCTGGAGCAGGAGTACGCCGGGTGGAGCCGCTGGGCGTACCTGCTGTTCTTCTGCTACGGCTTCGTGCTCGCGGCCGACGACCGCTTCCGCGCCGCGATCCGCCGCGACGCGCCGCTGGCCGCCGCCGTCGGCCTGGCGCTGCCCGTGGTCGGCCTGCCCATGTTCCTGCTCGCCGGCGGCGACCCCTTCACCGACCTGACCCCCATGGCCGCCGTCGCGCGTGCCATGTACGGCGCGGCGGGCTGGTGCCTGCTGGTCGGCATCCTCGGCCTGCTCGACCGCCGCGCCGCCGCCCGGCCCGCCGCCACGCGCCCGCGGGGCGGGGCCCGCCGCCGGGTCTACGCCTATCTGGCGGCGGGCGTGCTTCCTCTGTACGTGCTGCACCAGCCCATCGTGGTCGCGGTCGCGTACGGGGTGGTCAGGCTGGACGCGCCGATCGCCGTCAAGTATCCGCTGATCGTGGCCGCGTCCCTGGTCCTCACGGTCGCCGCCTACGACCTCCTGGTACGGCGCACCCGGGTCACCCGTTTCCTGTTCGGCATGCGCGACGGACGCTGACCCCGATCACCTTTTGTCGGGTGTTCACCTGACACGCCGGCATTCGCGCAGTCCGTAGGCTCTGCTGCGGTGCGGGGGGTTGACGGCGGAGCGTGTCCGCCGGCCGAGAGACCGTCCGAACCCGCTCAGCCGCTGAACGATTCGCGAGAGGTCCCGATGTCCACCCCATACCCGCCCTCCTACGGACAGGGCCCCGGTGCGCAGGGTATGCCCGGTGGGCCTCACGGACACCCCGGCGGTTTCCCGCCGGCCGGAGCAGGGGGACCGGGCGGCGGCCCCGGGGGACGGCACGCCGGGCCGGGAGGACCGGGCGGCGCGCCGGGGGGACGGCACGCCGGGCCGGGGGGATGGCACGGGGGACCGGCCGGGCCGGGCGGGGCCGGTGGGGGGTGGCGGCCTCCGCCGCCCAGAGGGGGCGGGAAGGGCCCGCTGATCGCCGTACTCGCCGGGCTGGCTGTGATCATGCTGATCGGCGCGGTGGTCGGCGGCTGGCTGCTCCTCCGTCCAGACGACGGCGGACGGCCACCCGGCGCCTTCGAGCGCGAGGACCGCCTCCCGACCCTGAAGCGCAAGCCGACGCCGTCGGTCGCGCCGGTGAAGCTGCGGGCGATCACCGGCGATCAGCTCTGCGCGGCCGTGCCGGACGCCTTCCGCAAGAGCCTGGTCACCGACGGCAGGTACGGCGGGAAGGACGCGTCCACCGGGGCGGCCACCGAGAGCGAGAAGCGGGCGGCCTGCTCGTGGAGCGACAACAAGATGGACGTCGGCGGCGGCGTCCTCGGCCACCGCAGCCTGAGCATCTCGGTGGAAGCCCGGAGCGGCGAGCGTGAGAACGCCGTCGAGCGGGCCAAGCGCCGGTTCGCCGACGACAAGAAGGCGCACGAGCGGCGGGTCAACGTCCGGGACGGCAAGCGGGTCGACGGCAGGACGTCCGGCTCCGCGTTCGGCGAGCTCACGCAGTTGCAGTACGGCGACGAGTCGTACAGCCAGAGTTCGATCGGCCACAGTGGGCTCAAGGCCGCCGTCCACATCCGGCAGGGTCCCTGGCTGATCAAGGTCGAGTACGGCGGCAGCAACAGGAGCGGCGCCAAGTACCCCACGGGCGACGAGGTGCGGGCCGCGGCGAACAAGGTCGCCGAGCACGTCACCGCCGAGATGGCCAAGGACGCCGGCAAGGTGAGGATCGACGGGCCGTGCGGGATCCTCACGGTCAAGAACGTCGAGTCGGCGTTCTTCCCCGCGGTCTCAGGACCGTCCGTCGGCACCAACGACGGCAGGATCAAGCAGACGGCCTGCACCTGGAACATCCGCGAGCAGGTCAAGCACGAGCCGGGTCAGGAGTTCACCGCCCGTGGCGGCGAGCTGACCGCCCGCGTGGTCGACTGGGGCGGCGGTGACACCGGATCGGCCTTCCAGTTCGACCGCGACGCCAAGAAGTACGACCGCTACCGAGCCCAGGGCGGCATCGGCAACGAGGTGACCCACACGACCTTCGAGGCCCGCGAGGAGATCTCCGGCCTCGGCGAGAAGGCGTTCGCCGTGGAGTCGGCCACCACCAGGCCGAAGGAGCCGGACCGCAAGCCCACGCGGGAAATCCTGGTCAAGGTGCTGTCCGGCGAGAAGACGATCGAGTTCACCTTCAGGGGTACGACGACCGGCGGGGGCGTCGTCGAGGCCCCGGGCTACCAGGAGCCGGTCTTCGACCCGGCCGCCGCGCGCAAGGCCGTGATGGAGGTGGCCAAGCCTTTCGTCGACGGCGTGAAGTGACCGCCGGCGCGGGCCGTGCCGGTTGCGCGCTGGATAGGCGCCGCGATCCGTGGCCCGGTCAGGGCTCCGGCCATGAGGCCGTACCCGCCCGCGGCGGACTGTCGGGCACGCGTCACGGCCAGTAAAGGGCGGAGCGCCGGGCGGCGGAGACGACGGTGGCGCCGTCGAGTTCGGTGAAGGTCAGGCCGATGCCGCCGAGCGGCCATTCGACGGCGAACTCGAAGGGCTCGGCCGGGGGCAGCGGCCACAGCCACAGGGCCATGGAGTTGCCGGCGAGGTCATGCCCGCCGCGCATGGCGCCGCCGACGGGGAGCCAGGAGAGCAGGGGGCCGGCGGGCGGGCCCTGTCCGGGCAGGATGTGCCCGTTCGCCTCGATGGTGGTGGCCTTGGCGCCGCCGGGGTAGCGGACGCCGAACCGCAGCAGCCGGTCGGGCAGCCGGTCGCCCGCCGACCTGATGCGGGCGAAGGGGTAGAGGGACATCTGGAGGTCCCAGAAGGCCTCGGGGGAGAGGCCGGCCTGCCGCAGCACCACCTCGACGTTCAGCAGGCAGCCGGTGGAGAACGCGCGGATCGTCGAGAGCGCGACGGCGACGTTCGGGCCGCGGGCGAGCACCCGGTCGGCCGTCGTCGCGGCGCCCAGCTCCGTCCCGGGCGGCGCGGACCAGGCGGGGAGTGCCGGACGCGGCGGGCTCGTCAGCTCCTCCCGCGCCGGTGGCGGCTCGAAGAACATCTCCTGATCGTACGCGCCGGGCCGAGAAAGGCCTAATATGTAAACGCAGTCGTTTGCGTATACATATTGGAGGGTTCCGATGAAGACGCTGGGCAAGATCGCGCTCGCGGTGCTCGGGCTGCTCGTGGCCGCCGTGTGGCTGGTCATCCTGCGGCTGAAGGACGTGCCGCCGGTCGCGCTCGTCACGTACGGGGCCGTGCTCGTCGCGTTCCTCGGCGGCGTGCTGTGGCCGGGGCGGCTCGGGCGGCGGCGGGCGCTGCTGTTCCTCGGCGTCCCGGCGGGGCTGGGCACGCTGGCCCTGTACTTCGCGGTCGTGTTCTACGTCACCGACGCGCCGGTGCTGCTCGGAGCCGTGGCCGTGGCGTGCCTGCTGGCGGCGCTCGCGGGCGCGGTCCGGCGCGGGCGCGGCGGGGCGGGGCCGTCGAGGCGCGCCCTGCTGACGGGCGGGGCCGGGATCCTGCTGGGCGCGCTGGCCGGGCTGTCCACCGGCCCGGTCGCCCGCCACCGGAGCGAGATCGAGGCCAGGTGGCGGCGCGAGACGCAGGCGGCGCTGCGCGCGCCCGGGGCGCGGCGGCCCGTCGCCGACGGCCGGGTGCGGGTGTTCCCGCTGCACGTCGGCGACACGGTCGTGCCGTACGGCCAGTTCTACGGCGGGCTCGACGGGTGGGAGGGGCTTCCCGGTTACGTCCGCACGCTGGTGGACAAGGCGCAGATCACGGTGCCGGTCCACGCGTACCTGATCGATCACCCGCGACACGGGCTGATGCTGGTCGACACGGGCGTCAACGGGGCGCAGGCCCACGATCATGACGGGTACTATCGGCACAACCTCGCCTCGCGCCTGCTGACCGAGCGGAACGAATACCAGCTGACCCCCGAGCAGGACCTGCGGGTGCGGGTGGCCCGCCTCGGCTACGACCTCAAGGACGTCACCACCGTGTTCCTCACCCACGTGCACGAGGACCACGCCGGCGGTCTCCGTCACCTGGCGCACGCCCGCGTCGTGCTGGACCGCCGCGACTGGGAGCAGGGCACGCTCTACGCGCACACGTTCGGGGAGGTCCGGGACGCCCTGGTGTTCCCCGCGTACGGGTCCGGGCCCTTCCACGCCTTCCCCGAGAGCCACGACCACTTCGGCGACGGCAGCGTCGTCCTGCTGCCCACGCCCGGCCACTCGCCCGGCCACCTGTGCGTGGCGCTGCGCATGGACGGCGGCACCGCGCTGTTCCTGGGCGACACCCTCTACACGCTGCCGCACCTGGCGGTCGGCCAGGTGCGGCAGATGACGGTCGGCGGGCAGGCCACCGCCGACCAGCTGGAGGCCGCCGAGCGGGTGCGGCGCACGCTGGCCGCCGACCCCGCCATGGCGCCGCTGTTCGCGCACGACAACACGGCCTACCAGACTGAAGCGGTCGCCACGGCCTTCCGCGAAGGGCTGCCGGAAGCGGACGGGTTCCGGCGGCTGCGCGACCACCTCGGCGGCGTGCTCACCGCCGACTGGCGGCTGCGGCCGGGGCACGCCCCGGCCTTCGCGCCGGGCGAGGGCGTCGGGCGGGTGGAGTTCCGGTGACGGGCGGCGGGCGTCCCCGCGGCAGGCCGCGCGACCCGGGGGCCGACGACCTGATCATGAAGGCGGCGCTGGAGCTGTTCGCCGAGCGCGGCCTGGAGGGCGCGAACTTCGAGCAGATCGCCAAGCGCGCCGGCGTGGCCAAGGTGACCGTCTACCGGCGCTGGTCGTCCAAGGAGGAACTGCTCGTCCAGGCGATCGAACGGGCCCGCACGGTCGCGCCCGAGGAGGAGATCTGGGCCGGCGCCGACGTCCCCGAGCAGGACGGGCGGCTGATGGACTCGTGGGCGACCACGTTCGGCGACGCCCGCTTCCGCGCCGTGCTGGCCCAGCTCATCGGGTCGAGCGTGACCCATCCTTCGCTGCTGGAGACGTACCGCGAGACCTACATCGAGCCGCGGCGGCGGCTCGTCCTGGAGACGCTGGAGCGCGCCCGGCGCGACGGGCGGCTGGCCGCCGGCGCCGACGTGGAGGCGGCCGTCGACATGGTGGTGGGCGCGGCCATGTACCGCATGCTCGTCGGCCCCCGCGACGACGACACCCGCCGCTACCTGGAGCGCGTCATCCGCCAGGCCGGCCTGTCGCCCGGGGATCAGTAGCGGCGGCGCCCGCCGAACGTCTTTCCGAGACGGAAGCCGCCCGGCAGGCGGAGGGTGACGTGACGGCGGCCGTCCGGCGAGGTGGACACGCGGATGCGGCGGTTGCCGACGCTGTGCCCGACGCCGCGCCGCGACAGGTTCACCCGGAAGGGTCCCACCTTGATCGACTTACGGTAGTGCCAGCCCATGTCTCTCCTCCGGCTCCGGATCGTCTATCGGGAAGAACGACCGGGGAGCCGGTGAGGGTTCCCGTCAGTCGGCCACCGGGAGCCAGACGCGCATGGTGGCGGGGCCGCGGTTGCCCCAGCGGTGGTACGGGATCAGCCGCAGCGTCGCCGCCGGGCCGCCGTTCCATCCGTGGGGGCGGTCGCGGTACGGCCACGGCCCCGCCGGGGAGGCGCCGAGCACCGCCTCGGTCTCCAGCTCGACCACCTCGCCGCGGGCGTGCTCGGACAGCGGGGCGCCCGGCCGGACGGCCACCTCGGCGAGCGGCGGCTCGTCCCCGACGGACTCGGCGCAGTACACCAGCGGCCCCCGTTCGACGGTGACGCAGCCGCGCAGGGCGTCGATCCGCCGGTCGGGGTAGGTCCAGCGGGGTTCCATCGGCAGCTCCAGCACGAGCGCGTCACCGGCCCGCCACTCCCTCTCCACGTCCGCGTACCCGGGCGCGACCGCGCGGGTCTCCCGGGTGTCCGGGGAGGCGGCGGCCTCCTGGTACGCGAGCGTCGCCGAGGAAGCCCAGGCCGGGACGCGCAGCGAGATCCGGCCCGCCCCGCCCTCCAGCACCCGTACGGTCACCGTGCCGTCCCACGGATAGCCGGTCTCCACCCGCAGCCGCAGGTCACCGTGGCTGATCTCGCCCGGCGTGTACTGGTGGATCCGCACCCCGTCCGCGCCGGACGTCGCCAGGTAGGCGGGCAGCGAGGCCAGCGTGCGGGCGACGTTGTTGGGGCAGCAGGACACGTCGAACCAGGGAGAGCGCAGCCCGCCCTCGGCGGCGTGGTTGACGCCGTCGTGCGGCACCGCGGGCACCCGCACCTGCAGGGGGTTGGCGTAGAAGAACGACCGGCCGTCCAGCGCGACGCCGGTGGCGAGCATGTTGTACAGCGTCCGCTCGGTCAGGTCGGCGTAGCGGACGTCGCCGGTGGCCAGCAGCAGCCGGTGCGCCAGCATGATCGAGGCGATGCTCGCGCAGGTCTCGTTGTAGGCCCGGTCCGGCGGCAGCTCGTAGTCCTCGCCGAACGACTCGTCCTGGTGCCGCGACCCCATGCCGCCGGTCAGGTGGGTGCGGCGGGCGACCGTACGCTCCCACTGCGCCTCGACGGCCTTCAGCAACTCCTCGTCGCCGGTCTCGACGGCCACGTCCACCACGCCCGAGGCCAGGTAGAGCGCCCGCACGACGTGCCCGCGGAACACCTGCGCCTGCCGGACCGGCACGTCGTCCTGGAAGTAGCCGCGGCCGAACGGGATGTCGGCGAGCGCGGGCAGGCCGCGCCGCTCCACGAAGCGCCGGGCCATCTCCAGGTAGCGCTCGACCCCGGTCACCCGGTAGAGCTCGACGAGCGCCATCTCGATCACGGGGTGCCCGCAGGTCTCCGTGCCCTCCATGAACCGGCGGCAGACGTGGTCGGCGGCCCGCGTCGCCACCCGCGTCAGCCGGTCCTCGCCGTGCATGCGCAGCCGGGCGACGCCGGCCTGGATGAGGTGGCCGTAGCAGTAGAGCTCGTGGCCCCACTCCAGATCGGTGTAGCGGCTGCCCGACCAGCGGGTGTTGATGTAGCCGTCGCCTTCCTGGACCCTGGCCACGGTCTCGGCCAGCTCGGGCAGGTCCGGATGGTCCGCCCAGGCCATGGCCTCCAGCAGCTTGTAGATCTCCGAGTCGCTGAACTCCCGGCCCCGCCGCGGGCCTTCGCCGCGGAAGTTGCCGATCCAGCCTTCGCGTTCCTCCCACTCCCTGCAGTGCGCGATGGTGACCTCGCGGTTGAGCGCCACCCGGTCGCCCCAGAAACCGGGCGAGATCCGTACCGCGTCGAGGCCGAGGGGAGACAGCACGCCCGAGGAGGGCAGGACAGGGTTAGCCACGCAGAGCTCCTGACATGAATCCGCGCACGTAGTGGCGCTGCAGCACGATGAACAGGATGAGACAGGGGACGGCCATGACCATGACGCCGGCCTGGAGCATGCCGTAGTCGATCGCGCCCATGGTGCGCGAGGTCATGCTGACCACGGCCACCGGCAGGGTGAACGAGGCGCCGTCGTTGAGCAGGATGAGCGGCGCGAAGAAGTCGTTCCACGAGGCGAGGAACGCGAACAGGCCCACGGTGATCAGCGCCGGCCGCACGGCGTGCAGCAGGATCCTGGTGAACGCCAGGAACGTGCCGCACCCGTCCACCAGCGCCGCCTCCTCCAACTCGCGCGGGATCGCCTCGAACGCGTTGCGCATCATGAACAGCGCGAACGGGAGCTGGAACATGACGAACACCAGCGAGAGCCCGACCAGCGAGTTCTGCAGCCCGAGATAGCCGAGCAGCACGTACAGCGGGATGAGGATCGTCGCGTACGGCACCATGAGGATGGCCAGCGTGGCCAGGAACAGGAGGTTCTTGCCGGGGAAGTCGAAGCGGGCGAAGGCGTAGCCGCCCAGCGCCGACACGACCAGCGTGCCGCCGACGGTCATGACGGCGACGAGCACGCTGTTGGCGGCGTAGGTGCCGACGCCCTCGCCGTAGGCGGCCATCTCGACGTAGTTGGACGGTTCCTCCAGCGAGGCGTAGCCGCTCCACAGCAGCGGGAACAGGAACAGCACCGCCAGCGCCGACAAGGTCGTGTAGTACCTCATCTGAGCCTCCGCATCATCAGGACGTTCAGCCCGACCAGCGCGACCAGCAGCACCACCGACATGGCCGCGGCGCCGCCGAGGTCGAAGCGGAAGAACGCGGCGCGGTAGATCACCATCACCATCGACACCGTGCTGTTGTCCGGGCCGCCGTTGGTGAAGATGAAGAACTGGTCGAAGGCGAGCAGGGAGCCGGTGATGCTGAGGATCAGCATCAGCGCGAGCGTCGGGCGCAGCAGCGGCAGCGTGATGCGGGTGAAGATCTGCCACCGGTTGGCGCCGTCGCTCCTGGCCGCCTCGTACACCTCGGTCGGGATCGCCTGCAGGCCGGTCAGCAGGATCAGCATGTTGAACCCGGCGAAGCGCCACAGCACCAGCGCGATCGTGGAGAACAGCGCCATGTTCGGGGTGCCGGTCCACTTGACGGGCTCGTCGGTGACGCCCAGCGCGCGCAGCATCGGGTCGATCGGGCCGAAGTCGGCGTTCAGCATGCCGTAGAACAGCAGCGAGGTGGCGGCGAAGCCGACCGCGCCCGGCAGGAAGAACGCGGTGCGGAAGAACCCGACCCCCGGCCTGCTCTCCTGCACGAGCAGCGCCAGGCCGAGCGCGACCGCCGACAGCAGCACCGTGATGATCACGGTGTACTTGAGCGTGAAGAAGACCGAGTCCACGAAGAGCGCGTTGTCGGCGATCTTCGTGTAGTTGTCCGGCGCGTTGAACGTCGCCTGTCCCAGCAGGGGCCAGCGGTTCAGCGACATCCACAGCACCAGCAGCAGCGGCGCGATGAACAGGACGGCCACGATGACGGCGGTGGGCATGGCGTACAGCCAGCCCTGGGCCTTGCGGCCGCGCCACCATGAGACGGGCGGCGCGCCGTGCCCCGCCCGTCCCCTGGGCCTGCGGACGGTCAACGTCATTGCTGCAGGGACTTCGTGACCTCGGCGTTCAGCTCGCCCGCCTTGGCGGCGTCACCGAACACCGCCTCGCGGGCCAGCCGCAGCCACGGCCCCTGCGGGTCGTTGAACGTCTGCCCGAAACGCAGCGCGTACGGCGTCTCGCCCTTGCCGACCAGCGAGTTGATCAGCACCACGCGCGGGTCCTCGGCCGAGTACTTGTTGTCGGCCAGGTCGGTACGCGCGACCACGTCCTTGTTCTTGGCCATGACCTCGACCTGCGCCTCGTCCGAGACGGTCCAGGACAGGAACTCCCAGGCCGCGTCGGCGTTCTGCGAGGTGGAGGAGATGCCGATCGAGTCGCCGCCGACGAAGGTGGACTCGCCGCCGTCGGGGCCGGCGATCGCGGTGACGCCGATCTTCATGTCCGCCGGCATCATGCCGAGCGTGGTCGAGGGCATCGGCATGACGCCGATCTCGCCCTTCGGGAAGAAGCCGGTCCAGGTCGGGCCCTGCTCCTCCTTGGTGGTGGGGCCGGTGGCGCCCTTCTCGTGCAGCTCGCGGTAGATCTTGAAGACGTCGGTCATCGCCGGCTGGTCGTTGAGCGACTCGGTGCCCTCCGCGTTCATCACCTGGGCGCCGGCCGCCCAGACCGAGGGCCAGAAGGTGAACACGTAGCAGCCGCCGCAGTTGCCGCCGAAGAACGTGCCGTGCACCTTGCCGTCCTTGCCGAGCTTCTCCTGGACGGTGGTGGCGTGCTGGGCGAACTCCTTGAGCGTCTTCGGCCCCTGCTCGGGGTCCAGCCCGGCCTTCTCGTACAGGTCCTTGTTCCAGAACCAGACCGACAGGTCGAGCGTGTGCGGCAGCGTGTACTGGCGGCCGTCCTGGGTGCCGAGCTTCATGTGGGACGGGGCCAGGCCGTCCTTGAACGGCAGGGCGGCGATCCGGTCGGTGATGTCCAGGAACAGGCCCTGCGAGGTGTAGTTCGGCACGAAGATGACGTCGGCGGCGAACACGTCGGGCAGCTGCTTGGCGCCCGCGGCGGCGGCGATGCGCGGCTGGTAGTTGTCCGTCGGGATGACCGTCAGCTTCACCTGGTTCTTGTGGCTGCTGTTGTACGCCTTGACCAGCCGCTCGCTCTGCGCCTGGGTGGCGGCTCTGGTCCACATGGTGATCGTCACGGGCTCGTCGGCGGGCTGCTGCCCGCCTCCGCCTCCACCCCCGCCACAGGCGGCGGTGAGCGTTAACAACGCGAGGGTGGCTATTCCGGCCAGCCGTCGTCTCATGGTGACTCCTTCGGTCCCCGCGGACTAAAAGGTTTTCGGAAACGTAGAAGAAACCTCAGGCCATGTCAACGGTGTTAGGGTCTTCTCTAGCTGATCGGTGAGAGAAAAGGGTTTCGAGAGATGGCGGTTAGGCGGGCGACCATCAACGATGTGGCCTCGCTGGCGGGGGTGTCGGTCGCCACGGCGTCCAAGGCGCTCAACGGGCGGCAGGACGTGCGGGCCTCCACCCGGCAGCGGGTGCTGGCGGCCGCGGAGGAGCTGGCGTTCCAGCCGAGCCCGCTCGCGCGCGGGCTGTTGTCCGGGCAGACCCGCACGGTGGGGCTGCTGACCTCCGACAGCGCCGGCCGGTTCAGCATCCCGGTGCTGCTCGGCGCGGAGGACGCGTTCGGCGCGGGGGAGATGGCGGTGCTGCTGTGCGACGCCCGCGGCGACGCGATCAGGGAGCAGCACCACCTGCGGGCGCTGCTGTCGCGGCGCGTCGACGGGCTGATCGTGGTGGGGGAGAGCACCGACCCGCGGCCCTCGGTGAGCAAGGACCTGCCGGTGCCGGTCGTGTACGCGTACGGGCCGTCGGAGGATCCGTCGGACGTCTCGTTCGTGCCCGACGACGTGGGCGGGGCGATGCTCGCGGTGCGCCACCTGCTCGCGCTCGGGCGGCGCCGGATCGCGCACGTCACCGGCCCGGTCGACTACAAGGCCGCGGGCGACCGCGCCGAAGGGCTGGCCGCGGCGCTCGGCGAGGCCGGGGTGGCGCAGGCCGGGGAGACGCTGTGGGGCACGTGGTCGCAGCGGTGGGGGCGGCACGCCGCCGAGATGCTGCTGACGGCGGGCCCCGAGATCGACGCGGTCTTCTGCGGCAGCGACCAGATCGCGGCCGGGTTCGTGGAGGCGGCCCGCGAGCTGGGGCGGCGGGTGCCCGACGACCTCGCGGTGGTCGGCTACGACAACTGGGAGGTGCTGGCCGCCGAGACCCGGCCGCCGCTGACGACCGTCGACCCCAGCCTGGAGCGGCTGGGGCGCACGGCGGCCCAGCACCTGTTCGCGGCGATCGGCGGCAAGGCGACGCCGGGGGTCCACAAGATGGACTGCAAGCTCGTCATCAGAGACTCCACCGCCCGGTTCACCGGTCCCCGCTCAGCCTGATGAAGGTGACCGAGTGGGCCGGGAAGTCGTACGCGAACGAGCGGGAGAAGCCCGTCACCCGTTGCTCCACCGGCGCGATCCGGTCCGGGTCGGCGATGGAGTTGACGTCCGAGGGCGAGCCGGTCAGCGAGGTGACCGTGGCCGTCCGCCCGACGCGCGCCCGGCCGAGGTCGACGGTGCCGCGCACGGCGGTGTCCTGCGCGTTGACGGCCTTGATCACCAGGTCGCCGGACTTCGCGTCCTTCGAGACCACCTGGTAGAGCGGCTCCACCACGGCGTGGTCGGTGAACGCGTTCACCTTCTGCCCGTCCAGCCAGAGCGTGATCTGCCGGCCGGACACCTCGACCTTCAACCGGTAGTCGCGCCCGGTCTCGATCGTGGTGGCGGAGGTCGCGATCGACGCCTTGGCGCCGTTGACCGCCTTCTCCACCGCCGACTGGGTGTTGTTCCAGCCGCCGAGGTTCCACCAGTAGAAGTTTCCGCTGTCGCGGACCCCGAACATCACCAGGAAGCCCTCCGCCCCGCCGATTTTGCGGGCGGTCAGCTCCATCGTGTAGTTCGACCAGTCCGCCGACCCGGCGGTGGACCGGGCGTCCTCCACGAGCGCCGTCTGCGCGTACGCCCCATCTTGGACGGCCCAGGTGCCGGCGCCGGGCCGCCACCGGGCGGAGCCCTCGGCGAAGTCGTCCTCCAGCAGGACGGTCCCGTCCGCCGCCGTGACCTTGACGTCGTCGTACTGGACCGAGGTGTTCCAGGAGCCCAGCCCGACCGCGCCGGAGATGTCCTCGACCGGCCGGTTCGTGCCCTCGAACGTGCTCGGCAGCACGGTGTCGCCGACGTTCGTGGAGAACAGCTTCTGCACGTGGTAGCTGGGCGACCCGTACGCCTCGTCGTTGTCGAACCAGATGAGGTCCGGCGTCCAGTCCACGTAGTCGACGTTGGCCAGCAGCGGCGCGTACGCGGCCAGCTCCACCACGTCGGCGTTGCGCTCGATGCCGGTCAGGTAGGACGCCTCGGACAGCGCGTTGAAGAACGTGTTGCCGCGCGAGGCGTACTCGCCGACGAACACCTTCGGCCCCTCGCGGTCGTAGGAGTCGTAGCGCCGGTTGTTGGTCAGGAACCAGTCGGGGTTGTTGTAGTAGTGCTCGTCGACGAGGTCGGCCTTCTGGTCGCGGGCGAACTGCCACATCCGGTCGAACCAGGCGCCCTGCGAGGTCTGCCCTGCGTTACTGATGATCTTTATATCCGGATATTTCGCCTTTATCGCGTTCGCGAACTTCGGGTAGTTGTCGAAGAACTCCGGATAGATCTCCTCGTTGCCCAGCCCGATGTAGTCCAGCCCGAACGGCTTGGGATGCCCCAGCTCGGCCCGCTTCTTCCCCCAAGGGGAGGTGACCGGCCCGTTGGCGAACTCGATCAGGTCCAGCGTGTCCTGGACCCAGCGGTCCAGCTTGGCCGGGTCGGTCAGCGGCCGGTTCTCGCCGCAGCCGTTCACGCCCACCGACAGCACCGGCAGCGCCTCGGCCCCGAGGTCCTCGGCGAACTGGAAGTACTCGTAGAAGCCGATCCCGTAGCTCTGGTTGTAGCCCCAGAAGTTGAAGTTCGCCGGCCGCTCCTCGACCGGGCCGATCGTCTCCTTCCACTGGTAGATGCGCCGCCGGTCCTGGTTCTCGCTGTACGGGTCGTACGTGCCGACATTGGTCACGCAGCCGCCCGGGAAGCGCAGGAAGCGCGGCTCCAGGTCGGCGATCAGCCGGGCCAGGTCCTCCCGCATGCCGTTCGGCCGGTTCTTGAACGTGTCACGCGGGAACAGCGAGACCATGTCGAGATCGGTCCTGCCCTCCGGGGCCAGCAGCACGAGCCGGCCGGCGTCGGTGGTGCCGGTCGCCCTGAACGAGGTCTCGTACTTGGTCCAGCCGCCCGCCCGCACCTTGACGGCCGCCTTCCCGTACGCGTCCGAACCGCTCTCGACGGTCACCGTCACCGTGCCGGGGGTGTCGCGGCGGGCCCAGAACGACAGGTCGTAGCGCTCGCCCCGCTTCAGCGGCAGACCGGTGTTGAAGCCCGCGTTCAGCACCCCGGCCGGGCCGCCGGTCACCTCCAGGCGCAGGTAGTTGCGGTTGGCCGGGTTGAGCGGCAGCTCGCCGGAGACGGCCGCGGCGGCGGTGCCGCCGCGCTCGACCTCGCTCCACGCGGTCAGGCCGTGGTAGCTCGGCTCGTCGACCCGGTCGAACTCGAACGAGCGGTTCTGCACCAGCTCGGCGTAGAGCCCGCCGTCGGCGGCGTGGTTGATGTCCTCGTAAAAGACCCCGTACAGGTCGCGGCCGACCTTCTTGCCCTTCGCCCCGGTGTCGACGGTCAGCTCGCCGGTGGTGTAGCCCTCGACGCGGAACTTGCCGGCGCCGGCACCGGCCACGAGTCTGCCTCCGCTGACGGCGAGGTGGCGGTCGCCGGAGGTGACCGTGACCTTGCCGCCGCCCGCGTCGGTGAGCTGGAAAGCCGATCCGGTGGCGCCCAGGCGGACCCGGCTGCCCGAGACCTCCAGGTACTTCCCGGTGTCCGCGTCCTTGAGCTGCCCGCCCGGCTCGGCCGTCAGCGCGAGGCTGGTCATCGGAGGTTTCGCCGTCGCCCGCACGGCGCCGGAGGCGTCGGCCGACAGGTACGGGTCCTCGCCCGCGTGCCGGAGCGTGAACGTGCCCTCGGGCACGACCGGCTGACCCGGCGCCGCCCTGACCGCGAAGTAGTCGAAGTCGGCCGCCATCGAGGTGCCGTTCTGCGCGGCCAGCGCGAACAGGCCGACCTGCCTGACGTCGATGTCCGCCGTAACCCTGGAGGCCTCCTTCCAGGCGGCGCCGTCCCAGGTGGACGAGACGAACTCGGCGCCGGTCCTGGTCAGCTTGACGATCTCGGCGGAGGAGCCCGGCCGGGCCGAGAAGGCCGCGGTGAAGGCCGCGCCGACCTCGGTGTCGGTCTCGATCACCTGCCCGCCGGCGGAGCCCACGTGGGCCAGCCCGGTCCGCACGTAGTTGTCCCAGTCCTGCCAGGCCAGGATGCCGGCGCTCTGGAAGTCGAGCGCGACCGGCGCGCGGACGCTCGTGACCACCTCGAAGTCGCCGGCGGGGATGTCCATGAGGAAGAGGTTCCTGGCCGTGTTCGTGCCCTGGTAGGTGTCGCCGGGCAGGGCGTGCACGCGCAGCGAGCCGGGCTGCTCGGTGAGCGACCACCGGCTGTCGTCGCGGGAAAGCACGGTCCAGTCGGGGCCGAGCGCGCCGGCGTCGAACTGGTCGACGGCCGCGCCGTCCGGGACCGGTTCCGCCGCCCGCGCGTGCGCCGGCGCGGTGAGCAGCCCCGCCACGAGCATGACGGCCAAGGCGAGTCGGGTCACATGGAGCTCCTTGGGGGGTGAGATTTGTTAACGCTAACAACCAAGGTTTAGCGTTAACAATAAGCAACAGCGCTTAGTTAAGGGCGCGTCCGGCGACCCGTCAAGAGTCCGCCGCGTAACGCGACCGTAATCGAAACGGTCCTTGACGGACCGGCTTGTTAACGTTCACAGTCGTCCCAAGCCCGAAAGGAGCACGGCCGTGGGAGTTGACCGAGGACGCCGCCCGCCGGTGATGGCGGACGTGGCCAAGGAGGCCGGCGTCTCCCACCAGACGGTCTCGCGCGTCCTCAACGACCATCCCAACGTGCGCACCGAGACCCGGACCCGGGTGCTGGAGGCGATCGACAAGCTGGGCTACCGCCGCAACCTCGTCGCCCGCGCGCTGGTCACCAAGCACTCCAGGACCTTGGGCGTGGTGAGCTTCGACACCACGCTCTACGGGCCGGCCAGCACGGTGTACGGCATCGAGCAGGCGGCCAGGGCGGCCGGTTACTTCATCAGCATCGTCAGCCTCAAGTCCATCGACAAGACCGGCGTCCGCGACGCCCTCGACTACCTGGCCGACCAGGGCGTCGACGGCATCGTGGTGGTCGCGCCGCAGCGGTCGGCCGCCCAGGCGCTGGCCGACCTGCCGCTCGACATCCCGGTGGTCGCGGTCGAGGGCGGCGAGGCCGGCGAGGTGCCGGTCGTCTGCGTGGACCAGGTCGAGGGCGGCAGGCTCGCCACCCAGCACCTGCTGGACCTGGGCCACGAGACCGTCTGGCACGTGCGCGGGCCGGGCGACTGGCTGGAGGCCGAGGGACGGGTCGCCGGCTGGCGGTCCGCGCTCGAACGGGCCGGCCGGGAGGCGCCCGAGCCGCTGGCCGGTGACTGGAGTCCGCGCTCCGGCTACGAGGCCGGGCGCAGCCTGGCCAGCATGGCCGGCGTCACGGCGGTCTTCGTGGCCAACGACCAGATGGCGCTGGGCGTGCTGCGGGCCTTCACGGAGAAGGGGGTGAGAGTGCCCGGCCAGGTGAGCGTCGTCGGCTTCGACGACATCCCCGAGTCGGCGTTCTTCTCGCCCCCGCTCACCACCATCAGGCAGGATTTCGGCGCGGTCGGGCGGCACAGCATCGGGGTGCTGCTGCGGCAGATCGAGGCCGGCGGACCGCAGGCAAGCGGGCGGCTCGTCGTCCCTCCCATGTTCGTCCCCCGCGTCAGCACGGCCGGGCGCTGAGCCCGGCCACTTGCAGGACGGCGCTCGCACGCCCCAGGTGTTAGCGCTCACAACTCAGAAAGGACACCCCCCACGTGTTGAAGAGGATCTCGATGCTGGTCGTCGCCGGGCTCGCCGCGGCGACCCTGGCGGGATGCGGCTCCGAAAGCGGCGGCGGCTCCGAAGCGGGAGGAGGCGGCGGCGACGACGCGATCGTCATGGGCTTCTCCCAGGTCGGCGCGGAGAGCGGCTGGCGGACCGCGAACACCAAGTCCGTCCAGGACTCGGCCAAGGAAGCCGGCATCACGCTCAAGTTCTCCGACGCCCAGCAGAAGCAGGAGAACCAGATCAAGGCGATCCGCTCCTACATCCAGCAGAAGGTGGACGTCATCGCCTTCTCGCCGGTCGTCGAGTCCGGCTGGGACACCGTGCTCAAGGAGGCCCAGGGCGCCAACATCCCGGTCATCCTGACCGACCGGGCCGTCGACTCGGCGGACACCTCCCTGTACAAGACCTTCCTCGGCTCCGACTTCGTCGAGGAGGGCAAGAAGGCCGGCCAGTGGCTGGTGGAGGAGTACAAGGACGCCTCCGACACCGTCAACATCGTCGAGCTGCAGGGCACGACCGGCTCGGCCCCGGCCAACGACCGCAAGTCGGGCTTCGCCGAGGTCATCGGCGCCGACCCCAAGTTCAAGATCATCGCTTCGCAGACCGGCGACTTCACCAGGGCCAAGGGCAAGGAGGTCATGGAGGCCTTCCTGAAGGCGCATCCGGACATCGACGTGCTCTACGCGCACAATGACGACATGGGCCTGGGTGCGATCGAGGCGATCGAGGGCGCGGGCAAGGTGCCCGGCAAGGACATCAAGATCATCACGGTCGACGCCGTCAAGGACGGGATGCAGGCGCTCGCCGACGGGAAGATCAACTACATCGTGGAGTGCTCGCCGCTGCTCGGCCCGCAGCTGATGGACCTGGCCAAGAAGGTCGTCGCCGGCGAGAGCGTACCCGCCCGCGTGGTGACGGAGGAGACCACCTTCACCCAGGAGCAGGCCAAGGAGGCCCTGCCCAGCCGGCAGTACTGATCGCTGACGACCGGGCCGGCCGCGTGGCCGGCCCGGTCGGGAAGGGAGGGGGCGCCGGATGGACGCACCCGCGCCGATCCTGCGGATGAGCGGGATCGGCAAAGAGTTCCCGGGCGTGCGCGCCCTCGACCGCGTGGACCTGCGGCTGCTGCCCGGCGAGGTGCACGCGCTCATGGGCGAGAACGGCGCGGGCAAGTCCACCCTGATCAAGGTGCTGACCGGCGTGCACACCGCCGACGAGGGCGCCGTCGAGCTGGCCGGGAAACCCGTCGCCTTCGGCAGCCCGCTGGAGGCCAGGCAGGCCGGGATCAGCACCGTCTACCAGGAGGTCAACCTCTGCACGAACCTGTCGGTGGCCGAGAACATCCTCATCGGCCGCGAGCCGCGCCGCTTCGGGCGCATCGACTGGCAGCGGATGCGGGCCCGCGCCCGGGAGTTGCTGGCGCGGATGGACCTGGACCTGGACGTCTCGGCGCCGCTGTCGTCGTACTCGCTGGCCATCCAGCAGATGGTGGCCATCGCCCGCGCGCTCGACGTCGAGGCCCGCGTGCTCATCCTGGACGAGCCCACCTCCAGCCTCGACGCCGACGAGGTGGGCCAGCTCTTCCAGGTGATGCGCAGGCTCAAGGACGAGGGCATCGCCATCCTGTTCGTCACGCACTTCCTGGACCAGGTGTACGAGATCTCCGACCGGATGACGATCCTGCGCAACGGGCGGCTGGTGGGGGAGTACCTCACCCGCGAGCTCAGCCAGGTCGAGCTGGTCGCCAAGATGATCGGCCAGGAGCTGGAGGCGCTCGACAAGCTGCACGGCGAGGCGAGGAGCTTCGCCACGCCGCTGGTCGAGGCCCGCGATCTGGGCCGGCCGGGCGCGATCGAGCCGTTCACGCTGACCATCCACGAGGGCCAGGTGGTCGGGCTCGCCGGGCTGCTCGGCTCCGGCCGCACCGAGGTGGCCCGGCTGCTGTTCGGCGCCGACCACGCCGCCGGGCAGCTCTCGATCGGCGGCGAGCCGGTCACACTGCGCACGCCCAGGGCCGCGATGGGCCACAAGATCGCCTTCTGCTCGGAGAACCGCAAGCGCGACGGCCTCATCGAGGACCTCACCGTCCGCGAGAACATCGTCCTCGCCCTCCAGGCCACCCGCGGCTGGACCAGGCCGGTGCCCCGCGAGCAGCAGGACGAGCTGGTGGACAAGTACGTCAAGGCGCTGCGGATCAGCCCGCCCAACCCGGAGATCCCGGTGCGCAATCTCAGCGGCGGCAACCAGCAGAAGGTGCTGCTGGCCCGCTGGCTGATCCTGGAGCCGCGGCTGCTCATCCTCGACGAGCCCACCCGCGGCATCGACGTGGGCGCCAAGACGGAGATCCAGCGGCTGGTCGCCGAGCTGTCCGGCGGCGGCGTGGCGGTGCTGTTCATCTCCGCCGAGCTGGAGGAGGTGCTCAGGCTCAGCCACAAGGTCGCGGTGCTGCGCGACCGCCGGATGATCGCCGAGCTGCCCAACGACGACGAGCTGACCAAGGACGTGATCATGGAGACCATCGCGAGCGGAGGCAGGACCTGATGCGCCGTCTGCTCTGGCCGATCCTGGTCCTGGCCGCGCTGTTACTGGTCAACCTGATCTTCACGCCGGGCTTCTTCTCCATCCAGCTCCGCGAGGGCCACCTGTACGGGAGCCTCATCGACATCCTGCGGTTCGGCGCGCCGCTGATCCTGGTGTCGCTGGGCATGACGCTGGTCATCGCGACCGGCGGCATCGACCTGTCGGTCGGCTCGATCGTGGCCATCTCGGGGGCGCTCGCCTGCCTGCAGATCAGCCAGGACCAGGGCCTGTTCGCGGCCGTGGCGCTGGCACTCGGCCTGTGCACGCTGCTCGGCGCCTGGAACGGGTTCCTGGTCGCGGCGGTCGGCATCCAGCCGATCATCGCCACCCTGATCCTCATGGTGGCCGGGCGCGGCCTGGCCCAGCTCATCACCGACGGGCAGATCATCACCGTCAACGACCCCGCCTTCAAGCTCATCGGCGGCGGCTACCTGCTGACGGTGCCGTTCGGGATCCTCATCGTGATCGCCGTGCTGGCGATCACCGTGTTCCTCACCCGGCGGCTGGCCCTCGGCATGCTCATCGAGTCGGTCGGCGGCAACGCGGAGGCGAGCAGGCTGGCCGGCATCAGGGCGCGCGGGATCATCGTCATGGTGTACGCGTTCGCCGCCCTGTGCGCTGGCGTGGCCGGCCTCATGATCAGCTCGAACGTGTCCAGCGCCGACGGCAACAACGCCGGCCTGTGGATCGAGCTGGACGCCATCCTGGCCGTGGTGATCGGCGGCACGTCGCTGGCCGGCGGCCGGTTCTCGCTCGGCGGCACGGTGATCGGCGCGCTGATCATCCAGACGCTGACCACCACGATCTACTCCATCGGCGTGCCGCCGGAGACCACGCTGCTGTTCAAGGCGCTCGTGGTGACCGCGGTCTGCCTGATCCAGTCGCAGGCCTTCCGCGACAAGGTGTTCCACCGGCGCGGCCGGGCCGCTCCACCCCGCCCCGTGACCGAGGAGAAAGTACGGGTGAGCACATGACGACGCTCAGCCTCGGCGGGGGCAGGACGATCCCCGCCAAGTACGTGCCGGTGCTGGTGACGGCCTGCCTGTTCGTCGCCATGTTCGTGGCGGGCGGCATCCGCTACGAGGGGTTCGCCACCGGGCAGATCGTGCTGAACGTCTTCATCGACAACGCCTTCCTGCTGATCGTGGCGGTCGGGATGACGTTCGTGATCCTCACCGGCGGCATCGACCTGTCGGTGGGCTCGGTGGTGGCGCTGTCGACGATGATCGCGGCGAGCCTGATGACCGGGCCGGGCTGGCCGCCGTACGTGGTGGTGCCGCTGGTGCTGCTCGTCGGCTCGGCCCTGGGACTGGTGATGGGCTACCTGATCCACGCCTTCGACATCCAGCCGTTCATCGTCACGCTGGCCGGGATGTTCCTGGCCAGAGGGCTCTGCTACACGATCGGCACCGAGTCCATCCCGATCACCGACCCCACGTTCACCGCGTTCGCGCAGACCAGGATCGACCTAATCGCCGACATGTGGATCTCGCCGAGTGTGATCATCGCGGCGGTGGTGGTGCTGGTGGCCGCGTACGTGCTGCACTACACGCGGCTGGGCCGGGCGGTCTACGCCACCGGCGGCAGCGAGCAGTCGGCGCTGCTCATGGGCCTGCCCGTGGGCCGTACGAAGGTGGCGGTCTACACGATCTCCGGCTTCTGCTCGGCGCTCGGCGGCGTGGTGCTGTCGTTCTACATGCTCTCCGGGTACGGGCTGCACGCGGTCGGCATGGAACTGGACGCGATCGCGGCGGTGGTCATCGGCGGCACCCTGCTCACGGGCGGAACCGGTTTCCTTCTGGGCACCGTGCTGGGTGTGCTGGTGCTCGGCCTCATCCAGACCGTCCTCAGCTTCGAGGGCACGCTGAGCTCCTGGTGGACCAAGATCGTCATCGGCATGCTGCTGTTCGCCTTCATCCTGCTGCAGCGGTTGTTCTCGGCCAGAACACGGTCCTGACCTGCGAGGAGCGTGCATGTGAACGTTACCAGGAGGTTACGCTCAGATGTTGACACCATGGTTGTTAGCGATAACAATCCTGGTCAACGGATGCGAGTTTTGTTCTGGTTCATCCCCCCTTGTGGTGAACCGTTTCGTTCATAGGCAGCCTTGGCTACTCGCGCTGCCGTGATCTTTCAAGCGAGGAGACACACACGATGAGGTTGGGACGGATCGGGGGCGTGGTCACCGCGATCGCGCTCGCCGCCACCATGACGGCCTGCGGCTCCAGCCAGAAGACCGTCGACGCCGAGGCGTCCTCCGGCGCGGCCGACGGCAACGCCGGCGCGCTGGTCGGCGTCACCATGCCGACCAAGTCGTCGGAGCGGTGGATCCACGACGGCGACAACGTCAAGAAGCAGCTTGAGGCGCTCGGCTACCAGGTCGACCTGCAGTACGCCGAGAACGACATCCCCACCCAGGCGAACCAGATCGAGAACCAGATCACCAAGGGCGCCAAGCTCCTGATCGTGGCCTCGATCGACGGCACGGCGCTCACCTCCCAGCTCCAGCAGGCGGCGGACAACAGCATCCCGGTCATCGCCTACGACCGGCTGATCCGTAACAGCCCGAACGTCGACTACTACGCCACCTTCGACAACTTCAAGGTCGGCGTCCAGCAGGCCACCTCCCTGCTCCAGGGCCTCGGCGTGGACAAGGGCGAGAAGGGCCCGTTCAACGTCGAGCTGTTCGGCGGCTCGCCCGACGACAACAACGCCACGTTCTTCTGGAACGGCGCCATGTCGATCCTCCAGCCGAAGATCGACGACGGCACGCTCGTGGTGAAGAGCGGCCAGACGGACTTCAAGACCGCCGCGATCCTCCGCTGGGACCCGGCCACCGCGCAGCGGCGCATGGAGGACATCCTCACCAAGACCTACACCGGCGACACCAAGGTCGACGGCGTGCTCTCCCCGTACGACGGACTGTCCATCGGCATCCTGTCGGCGCTCAAGAGCAGCGGCTACGGCACCAGCGGCCAGCCCTACCCGGTCGTGACCGGCCAGGACGCCGAGCTCGCCTCGGTCAAGTCGATCATCGCCGACGAGCAGTACTCGACGATCTTCAAGGACACCCGCAAGCTCGCCGAGACCACGGTCAAGATGGCCGACGCCGTGCTCAAGGGCCAGAAGCCCGAGGTGAACAACGAGAAGGACTACGACAACGGCAACAAGGTCGTTCCCTCGTACCTGCTCGACCCGGTGATCGTCGACAAGACCAACTACGAAGAGATCATCATCGGCGGCGACTACTACACCGAGGACCAGCTCAAGTAGGCGCCGGTGCTCCGGGGGACGGCCCGTCCCCTGGAGCCCCTGACCGAGGGGCTTCGACCATGACCGATCACATTCTGCGGATGACCGGGATCACCAAGACGTTTCCCGGCGTCAAGGCGCTCCAGGACGTCAACCTGTCCGTGCGGCGCGGCGAGATCCACGCCATCTGCGGCGAGAACGGCGCCGGCAAGTCGACGCTGATGAAGGTGCTGTCCGGCGTCTACCCGCACGGCACGTACGAGGGAGACATCCACTTCGACGGGGAGCGGTGCGCGTTCGGCGGCATCCGCGACAGCGAGCACGCCGGCATCGTCATCATCCACCAGGAGCTGGCGCTCAGCCCGCAGCTGTCGATCGCCGAGAACGTCTTCCTCGGCAACGAGCGCGCCAAGCGCGGCGTCATCGACTGGAACCGCACCAACTATGAGGCCGGCCTGCTGATGAAGCGGGTGGGCCTGCGGGAGAACCCGACCACCGTCGTCTCCGACATCGGCGTCGGCAAGCAGCAGCTCGTGGAGATCGCCAAGGCGCTGTCGAAGGAGGTGAAGCTGCTCATCCTCGACGAGCCCACCGCGGCGCTCAACGACGACGACTCCGCGCACCTGCTCGACCTGCTGCGCGGGCTGCGCGACGAGGGCATCACCTGCGTGATCATCTCCCACAAGCTGAACGAGGTCACCGCGATCGCCGACTCCGTCACGATCATCCGCGACGGCCGCACCATCGAGACGCTCGACATGGCCGCCGACGAGGTGACCGAGGACCGGATCATCTCCGGGATGGTCGGCCGCGCCCTCGACAACCGCTTCCCCCCGCACGAGCCGAAGATCGGCGAGGAGGCGCTGCGCATCGAGGACTGGACCGTCCACAGCCCCAGCCAGCCCGGCCGCAAGGTCGTCGACGGCGCCTCGCTCACCCTGCGCCGCGGGGAGATCGTCGGACTGGCCGGCCTCATGGGCGCCGGGCGCACCGAGCTGGCGATGAGCGTCTTCGGCCGCACGTACGGGATCAACATCTCCGGCAAGATCTTCAAGAACGGCCGGCCGGTCGAGATCCGCACCGTGCAGGACGCGATCAGGCACGGCCTGGCCTACGCCACCGAGGACCGCAAGCGGTACGGGCTCAACCTCATCGAGGACATCAAGCGCAACGTCTCCGCCGCCGGCCTGAGCGGGCTGTCGCGGCGCGGCTGGGTGAACGAGCACGAGGAGTACGCGGTCGCCGAGCGCTTCCACAAGAGCATGAACATCAAGGCGCCCAGCGTGTCGAGCGTCGTCGGCAAGCTGAGCGGCGGCAACCAGCAGAAGGTCGTGCTCTCCAAGTGGATCCTCACCGAGCCCGACGTGCTCATCCTCGACGAGCCCACCCGGGGCATCGACGTCGGCGCCAAGTACGAGATCTACACGATCATCAACCGGCTGGCCGACGAGGGCAAGGCGGTGCTGGTGATCTCCTCGGAGCTGCCGGAGCTGCTGGGCCTGTGCGACCGCGTCTACGCGCTCTCCGAGGGGCGCATCACCGGTGAGCTGCCCCGGGGGGAAGCCACGCAGGAACGCCTCATGCAACTGATGACCCAAGCAACGACCACGGGACAGGAGTAGGTCCAGATGAGCAGCACCACGCCCGCCGCCGTGGCGGCCGGCGCCACGGGCGGCGAACCGGAAGAGCCGAAGCGGCCCGGCCGCGTCTCTCTGGGCGGACTCTCGCTCAACCTGCGGTCGAGCGGCATCTACATCGCGTTCGCGCTGATCGTCGCGCTGTTCTCGGTCCTCACCGACGGCGCGCTCCTCACGCCGCAGAACATCTCGAACATCATCGTCCAGAACTCCTACATCCTGATCCTCGCCATCGGGATGATCCTGGTCATCATCGCCGGGCACATCGACCTGTCGGTCGGCTCGGTGGTGGCGGTCACCGGCGCGATCTCGGCCGTGCTCATGGTCAACATGGGCGTGCCTTGGCCGCTGGCCCTGCTGATCACGGTCGCGGCGGGCGCCCTCATCGGGGCCTGGCAGGGCTACTGGGTGGCCTACTTCGGCATCCCGGCGTTCATCGTGACGCTGGCGGGCATGCTGCTGTTCCGCGCGCTCACCCTGACCGTGCTCGGCAACCAGGGCATCGGCCCGTTCCCCGACCAGGTCCGCACCCTGGCCAACGGGTTCACCAGCGGCTATCTCGGCAACGTCGGGCTCGGCCCGCTGGGCGGCGCCGACCTGTTCAGCCTGCTGGTCGCGCTGGTCGCCATCGCGGGCATGGTCGTCTCGCAGTGGCGCACCCGGACGGCGAGGGCGGGTTACGGGCAGGCCGTGGAGCCGTTCGCGGTGTTCGTGGTCAAGATGGCCGCGGGGGCCGCGCTCATCCTGTTCCTGGTCGTGCAGCTCGCCCGGTTCAAGAACCTGCCCTGGGTGCTGGTGCTGCTCGCGGTGCTGGTGCTGGGCTACTCGCTGCTGGCCAACAAGACCGTGTTCGGCCGGCAGATCTACGCGATCGGCGGCAACCTGCAGGCCGCGGTCATGTCCGGCGTCAAGGTCAAGAAGGTCGTCTTCTGGATCTTCGTCAACATGGGCGTGCTGGCGGCCATCGCCGGCGTCATCTTCGCCGGCCGGCTCAACCAGGCGGGACCCACCGCGGGCAACATGTTCGAGCTCGACGCGATCGCCGCGGCCTTCATCGGCGGCGCGGCCGTCCAGGGCGGCGTCGGCAAGGTGGTCGGGGCCATCACCGGCGGTCTCATCATGGCCGTGATCAACAACGGCATGTCCCTGATCGGCTCGCCGAGTGAGCGGGTCATGCTCGTCAAGGGGCTCGTGCTGCTGGCCGCCGTCGCCTTCGACGTGTGGACCAAGCGCCGCGCGGGCGCCGCCGCCTGATCGTCCGCCCGCTCGTCCGCCCGCTCGTCCGTACCGCTGGAAAGGAGAGACCGTGGTAGCGCCATCCAAGCGCCGCCCTCCGGTGATGGCCGACGTGGCCAGGGAGGCCGGCGTGTCGCACCAGACGGTCTCCCGGGTGCTCAACGACCATCCCAACGTCCGGCCCGACACCAGGGCCCGGGTGGAGGAGGCGATCACCAGGCTCGGCTACCGCCGCAACCTGGCCGCCCGCGCCCTGGTCACCAAGCGGTCGCGGATGCTCGGCGTGGTCAGCTTCGACACCACGCTCTACGGACCGGCCAGCACGATCTACGGCATCGAGCAGGCGGCCAGGACGGCCGGCTACTTCGTGAGCATCGTGAGCCTGAAGACGCTCGACGTCGACAGCGTCCGCGACGCCATCGACTACCTGTCCGAGCAGGGCGTGGACGGGGTCGTGGTGGTGGCGCCGCGGCGCTCGGCGGGCCCGGCGCTGGAGAGCCTGCCGTCGGGCACCCCGGCGGTGGCGGTCGAGGGCACCCTGCGCGGCGACGTCTCGGTGGTCTGCATCGACCAGGCCGAGGGCGCCAGGCTCGCCACCCGGCACCTGCTGGAGCTGGGTCACCGGACCGTCCACCACGTCACCGGCCCGCCCGACTGGCTGGAGACCGAGGGGCGGCTGGAGGGCTGGCGGGCCGCGCTGGAGGAGGCGGGCCGGCCGGTGCCCGAGCCGCTGCCCGGCGACTGGAGCCCGCACGCCGGCTACGCGGCCGGCCGGAGCCTGGCCGCGATGGACGGCGTCACCGCCGTCTTCGCGGCCAACGACCAGATGGCGCTGGGCGTGCTGCGCGCGCTCTCCGAGGAAGGAGTGAAGGTACCCGACCAGATCAGCGTCGTGGGCTTCGACGACATCCCCGAGTCGGCGTTCTTCTCGCCCCCGCTCACCACGGTCAGGCAGGACTTCGACCAGGTGGGCAGGCACTGCATCGAGGTGCTGCTCCGGCAGCTCGACGCGGGGGCGGGCACGTGTGAGCGCCTCGTCGTGCCGCCCGGTTTCGTCGTCAGGTCCAGCACGGCTGCCGCCGCGCGGGTGCCGTGATATATGCCGTGTTATATCGCAAGGCCCCGTACGAATCCCCTGGAGATCAGTGTGAACGCTAACAAGTTCGTGGTCGGAGTGGACTTCGGCACGCTGTCCGGGCGTGCCGTCGTCGTCCGCGTGTCCGACGGCGCTGAGCTCGGCAGCGCCGTCCACGAGTACGCGCACGGCGTCATCGAGCGGGAGCTGCCCGGCTCCGGCGTGCGGCTCGGCCCCGACTGGGCGCTGCAGTCGCCGCAGGACTGGATCGACGTGCTCCGCGTGGCCGTGCCCGGCGCCCTCGCCGCGGCGGGCGTCCAGGCCGACGACGTGATCGGCATCGGCACCGACTTCACCGCTTGCACCGTGCTGCCCGCCACCGCCGACGGCACCCCCCTCTGCTTCCACACCCCCGAACGGCCGCACGCCTGGCCCAAGCTGTGGAAGCACCACGCCGCCCAGGCGCACGCCGACCGGATCAACGAGCTGGCGGCCCGGCGCGGGGAGAGCTGGCTGCCCCGGTACGGCGGCAAGATCTCCTCCGAGTGGGAGTTCGCCAAGGCGCTGCAGGTCCTGGAGGAGGACCCGGAGACGTACGCCGCGGCCGACCGGTGGATCGAGGCCGCCGACTGGATCATCTGGCAGCTCACCGGGGTGGAGAGCCGCAACATCTGCACCGCCGGATACAAGGGGATTTTTCAGGATGACGGCTACCCGTCCGAAGAGTTCCTCGCCGAGCTGAACCCCGGCTTCTCCGGCTTCGCCGCCAAGCTCGCCACCGGACAGGTCGGCGAGAAGACCGGCGGCGTCACGCTCGCCCCGCTCGGCGGCCTCGCCGGCCCCCTGTCCGCCGAGGCGGCCGCCTGGACCGGCCTGCCCGAGGGCATCGCCGTCGCCGTGGGCAACGTCGACGCGCACGTCACCGCGGCCGCCGCCGACGCCGTCAGGCCCGGCCAGATGGTCGCCATCATGGGCACCTCCACCTGCCACATCATGCCCAGCGACCGGCTCGCCGAGGTGCCCGGCATGTGCGGCGTCGTACGCGACGGCATCGTGCCCGGCCTGTGGGGGTACGAGGCCGGCCAGTCGGCCGTGGGCGACATCTTCGCCTGGTTCGCCGACGCCCACGTCCCCGCCGGGTACGCGGAGGCGGCGGCGGCCCAGGGCATGAACGCGCACGAGTACCTGACCTCGCTGGCCGAGAAGCAGGCCGTCGGACAGCACGGCCTGGTCGCGCTCGACTGGTTCGGCGGCAACCGCTCCGTGCTCGTGGACCACAACCTGTCCGGCGTCATCGTCGGCCAGACCCTCGCCACCCGGCCCGAGGACGTCTACCGGGCGCTCATCGAGTCCACCGCGTTCGGCGCCCGCATGATCGTGGAGACCTTCGAGCAGGCCGGAGTCCCGGTCGAGGAGTTCGTCGTGGCCGGCGGCCTGCTGAAGAACCGCTTCCTCATGCAGGTCTACGCCGACGTGCTGCGCCGCCCGCTGTCGGCCATCGGCTCCGACCAGGGCCCGGCTCTCGGCTCGGCCATCCACGCCGCCGTCGCGGCCGGGGTCTACGCCGACATCGAGAAGGCCGCCGCCGCCATGGGCAAGCGCACCGAGGCCGCGTACCTGCCCGACCCGACCAGGGCCGACGCCTACGACCGGCTGTACGCCGAATACCGCAACCTGCACGACCACTTCGGAGACGGACGCATGCTGCACACCCTGCGCGCCATCAGGAACGAGGCCGCCTCATGAGGACCACGGTCGCCTCCCTGCACGCGGAACTGGTCCGCTACGGCCTCGTCGCCTGGACCGCCGGGAACGTCTCCGGCCGCGTCCCCGGCGAGGACCTGTTCGTCATCAAGCCCTCCGGCGTCTCCTACGACGAGCTGACCCCGGAGAGCATGGTCGTCTGCGACCTCGACGGCAACCTCGTCGAGGGCGACCACGCGCCGTCCAGCGACACCGCCGCGCACGCGTACGTCTACCGCCACATGCCGCACGTCGGCGGCGTCGTGCACACCCACTCCACCTACGCCTCGGCGTGGGCGGCCAGGGGCGAGCCGATCCCGTGCGTCCTGACCGCGATGGCCGACGAGTTCGGCGGCGACATCCCGGTGGGACCGTTCGCGCTGATCGGCGACGACTCCATCGGCCAGGGCATCGTGGCCACGCTCGACGGCCACCGCTCGCCCGCGGTGCTCATGCGGAACCACGGCGTCTTCACCATCGGCAAGGACCCCAAGGCGGCGGTGAAGGCGGCCGTGATGTGCGAGGACGTCGCCCGCACCGTCCACGTCGCCAGGCAGCTCGGCGAGCCTCTGCCGATCAAGCCGGAGCACATCGACCGCCTGTACGACCGCTACCAGAACGTCTACGGACAGAGGAGTCCACGTTGAACATCTGGTTTCTGACCGGCAGCCAGGGGCTGTACGGGGAAGACACGCTGCGGCAGGTGGCCGAGCAGTCGCGGCGCATCGCCGAGGCGCTGCCGGTGCCCGTGCAGTGGAAGCCGGTCCTGACCGACGCGGCCGCCATCCGGCGCGTGATGCTGGAGGCGAACGCTGACGACACCTGCGCCGGCGTGATCGCGTGGATGCACACGTTCTCCCCGGCGAAGATGTGGATCGCCGGCCTGGACGCGCTCCGCAAGCCGCTGCTCCACCTGCACACGCAGGCCAACGTGGAGCTGCCGTGGGCGAGCATCGACATGGACTTCATGAACCTCAACCAGGCCGCGCACGGCGACCGCGAGTTCGGGTACGCCCAGACCCGGCTCGGGGTGGCCCGCAAGACCGTGGCCGGGCACGTCAGCGACCCGGCCGTGGCCGAGCGCGTGCTGTCCTGGGTGCGCGCCGCCTCCGGCCTGGCCGAGCTGCGCACGCTCAAGCTGGCCAGGTTCGGCGACAACATGCGCGACGTGGCCGTCACCGAGGGCGACAAGGTCGAGGCCCAGCTGCGCTTCGGCGTCTCGGTCAACACCTACGGGGTGAACGACCTGGTCGAGGCCGTCGACGCGGCCGCCGACGCCGACGTCGACAAGCTGATCAAGGAGTACGAGGAGCTCTACCGGGTGGCGCCCGAGCTGCTCGGCGAACGGCGCGAGTCGCTGCGCTACGCGGCCAGGATCGAGCTGGGCCTGCGCCACTTCCTGGAGAGCGGCGGCTTCAAGGCGTTCACCACCAACTTCGAGGACCTCGGCGGGCTGCGCCAGCTACCCGGCCTGGCGGTGCAGCGGCTCATGGCCGACGGCTACGGCTTCGGCGGCGAGGGCGACTGGAAGACGTCCGTGCTGCTGCGCACCCTCAAGGCGATGGCGCCCGGCGGCACCTCGTTCATGGAGGACTACACCTACCACCTGACGCCGGGCGAGGAGCTCATCCTCGGCGCCCACATGCTGGAGGTCTGCCCCACGATCGCCTCCGGCACCCCGTCGTGCGAGATCCACCCGCTGGGCATCGGCGGCCGGGAGGACCCGGTCCGGCTCGTGTTCGACGCCACGCCCGGGCCGGGCGTCGTGGTCGGCCTGGCGGACATGGGGGACCGGTTCCGGCTGGTGGCCAACGAGATCGACCTGGTCGCGCCGCCGCAGCCGCTGCCCGCGCTGCCGGTCGCCCGCGCGGTCTGGCAGCCCCGCCCGAACCTGCGCACCTCGGCCGAGGCCTGGCTCACCGCCGGCGCCCCGCACCACACGGTGCTGTCCACGGCCGTCGGGGTCGAGGAGCTGACGGACCTGTCCGAGATGCTCGGCGTCGAACTCCTCGTCATCGACGCCGGCACCACCCCGCGCCAGTTCGCCAAGGAGATCCGCTGGAACCAGGCGTACTACCGCCTGGCCCAGGGGTTCTGACGTCTTTTATTGCGGCCACCGCTTCCCGGGGCGGTGGCCGCGTCAGGCTGATCCCGTCCGCTCCGGGGCCGCCCGTGCCTCGGGGGCCGGGCGGCCGGGGAGCAGGGGGGCCGCCGCCAGGATCACGACGACCATCGTGAGGGCGAACCAGAAGACGCCGCGCAGCCCGCTTCGCGGATCGCCCGCCGTCTGCACGATGAGCGTGACCACCGCGATGCCCAGCGCCGCGCCGAGCTGGTTCAGCATGTACAGCACGGCGCTGCCCTGCGGGATCAGCGGCGCGGGCAGCAGCCGGTAGAGCGAGCCCATCGTCGGAGCGCCGACGAAGCCCAGCCCGAGCCCCATGGCGCAGCCCGCGAGCACCGGCCACGCCCACCCGGTCTCGGGACCGACCCGGGTGAAGGCCAGCCCGCTGAGCGCCGCCACCGCCGCGCCGCCCAGCGCCAGGCCGCGCGCGCCGAGCCGGTCCGACAGCCGCCCGGCCAGCGGCATCGCCACCGCGGCGCCCGCGCCGACCGGCGCCACCAGCAGCCCGGCGGCCAGCGCGCCCACCCCGTGCACCTGCCGGAAGAACAGCGGCAGCGCGAACAGGGTGGCGAACGTGGCCAGCCCGACCAGCCCCATGACCACCACGGCGGCGCTGAAGGAGCGCCGGGCGAACAGCCGCGGGTCGATCAGCGGCTGTCCACGGCGCGCGTGGAGGCCGTACCCCGCCAGCAGGGCCGTGCCTGCCGTGAGCGGGACGAGCACCTGCCACACCCCGAACGCGGCCTGCTCGGCGGCCTGCGACAGCGCGAGCACGAGCGCCGCGAACCCGGGCGCGAGCAGCACCACGCCGGTCACGTCCAGCCGGGTACGCCGCCCCGCCGGCGGGTCGTCGGCCGGGATCACCCGTAGCGCCAGCAGGTAGGCCACCATCCCGACCGGCACGTTCAGCAGGAACATCCACTGCCAGGAGAACGCCTGCAGCAGCGCGCCGCCGGCCAGCGGCCCGAGCACCGGACCCAGCGACAGCACCACGCCCATCAGCCCCATCACCTGCCCTGCCCGCCGCGGTCCCGCCGCGCGGGCGAGCAGCACGAGCACCAGCGGGTCGAGCACTCCCGCGCCCAGCCCCTGGACCGCACGGAAGGCGATGAGAGCGCCGGTGTCCCAGGCCAGCCCCGCGCCGAGCGACCCGGCGAGGAACACCAGCAGCCCGAACAGCCACAGCCGCCGCGCGCCGAACCGCTCGACGGCCCACGAGGTGACCGGGATGGCGGCGGTCACGGCCAGCAGGAACCCGGTCGACACCCAGCCGACCGCGCTGAGCGACGTGCCGAACGCGGCGGCCAGCGTGTCGATCCCGACGGCGACCATCGTGCTGTTGAGAATGCCGAGCATCCCGCCCAGCAGGACGACCGCGACCAATCGCGACAAATTTGAACTCATCGGTTCAATCTAACAGCCTAGTCAGTAACACTGAACCCCTGAGTTCAGTACGCACCTAGAATGACGTCATGCCCACCACCCGTGGCCGCATCGACAAGCGGCAGGCCATCCTCGACGCCGCGATCACCGTCTTCGCCCGTCGCGGCTACGACCAGGCCTGCGTCCAGGAGATCGCCGACGAGGCCGGGGTCGCCAAGCCCACCGTCTACAACCACCTCACCGACAAGGCCACCCTGTTCCGCGAGGCGATGACGGCCGCCGCCGGCACCGCCGTCGCCCGCCACCTGGCCACCCTGGACCGCCTCACCGACCCCGGCGACGACCTCCGCCCGGTCCTCCGGGAGGTGGCGCTCGACCTGCTCCGCTGCCACTGCGACGACCGCTCCCGCGCCGTCCGCCGCCTCCTCCACGCCGAGCTGGCCCGCTTCCCCGACCTGCTCTCCCTCGTACGAGGCCCCTCCGGCCACCGCGTCACCGAAGCCCTCGCCGACCGCCTCGCCCGCCTGACCCTCGCAGGCCGCCTGCGCCCGGCCGACCCCTCGACGGCGGCCGAGCAGCTCCTCGCCCTCCTCACCGGCCCCGCCGACCTGCACTGGCCCCTGGAAACCCCCTCGGACGACGACCTCATCCGGATCACCGACGCGGCCGTGGACACTTTCCTCCGCGCCTTCGCCCCCGGCCCGCCGAGTCAGGACTCGCGGGCGGCCGGGCCGATCCAGCGGCGGTAGGCGTCCGGGTCGACGTTGCCGCCGCACACGATGGTGGCCACGTGCCGGCCGGCGAAGCGGTCACGGTCTTCGAGGATCGCTGCGATGCCGAGCGCGGCCGACGGTTCGACGACGAGGCCGGCATGGTCGAGGAGCAGCCGCATGCCGGCGATGATCGACGTCTCCTGGACGAGGACGGCGTCGTCGGCGACCTGGAGGAGGTCGTCCAGGACGGCCGCGATCGGCAGCCGGCCGGCGACGCCGTCGGCGATGGTGTCGGTCGTCTCGGTGGTGACGACGCGCCGCTGACGCCAGGAGAGAGTCATCGCCGGGGCGCCCGCGGGCTGGACGCAGATCACCTCGACGCCGGGCGCCAGCGCCTTCACCACGTGGCCCACGCCGGTGGCCAGCGCCCCGCCGCCGAGGGCGATCAGCACGGCGTCGAACGACGGCGCGGCGCCGGCCAGCTCCAGGCCGATGGTCGCCGCGCCCTCGCAGGTCTCGATGTCCAGGCTGTCTTCGACCAGCCGGACGCCCTCGTACCGCGCGATGTCCGCCGCCCGCTCACGAGCCAGGTCGAAGTCACCGTCCACCAGCTCCAGCCTGGCGTCCAGCGCGCGGATCCGATCAAGCTTGGCGGCGGGCGCGAAGCGGGACGCCACGACGGTGACGTCCAACCCCCGGCCGCGACCGGACCAGGCGAGGGCCTGGCCGAGGTTGCCCGCGCTGGCGCACACCACGGCTCGCGAGCCGCTCGCGGCGAGCGCGCTCGTCACGAGTTCGGTGCCGCGGGCCTTGAAGCTCCGGACAGGGTTCGCCGTTTCGAGCTTGACGCTCACCGCGCACCCGAGGCCGGGCTCCAGCGCCTCGCAGCGGTAGAGCGGAGTGTCGAGGAAGATCGGGTCGATCATCTCGCGGGCCGCCCGGATCCGGGCGGTGTCGAGGCGCGTCTCAGGCATGGCACAGCAGCGTAGCGCCGCCGGAGAGGATCACTTCCCGGCGATCCCGGCCTGGATGCCGTCGAGAAGCCAGGTCAGGCCGAGGGCGAAGCCGGTGTCCCAGTCGGCTTCCGCGACGTGCGGGCCGTGGGCGGCGAGGGCCGGGTAGCTCTCCCGGTGGGCGCGCAGGTGCTCCTGAGCCGCCTGCCGCGCCTCCTGCCCCGCGCCGGTGGGCCAGGTGGCCTGCATCAGCCCGGAGCCGATGACGTAGTTGGACAGCCCGTACGCGGCGGCCGTGAGGTGGGGTTCGACGGCACCGGCCCTCAGGAGGGTCGCGTACAGGAACTCACTGCGGGCCAGCACGTTGGGCCCCAGCATCGGACGGCTCAGCAGCGCCGCCGACCAGGGATGCCGCAGCAGGACCGCGCGCCATCCGTCGATCAGCGCGGTGATGTCGGCGCGCCACCCCCGGCTTTCCGCCGGGATCAGGACCTCGGCGAAGATCATGTCGAGGGCGAGGTCGAGGACGTCGTCCTTGGTCTTCACGTGCCAGTAGAGCGTGGTCGAGCCGGTGCCGAGCCGTTCGGCCAGGCGGCGCATGGTCAGCCGATCGGCGCCTTCGGCGTCCAGGAGCGTCACGGCCTCCTCGACGATCCGGTCCCGGCTGAGCGGCGGGGCGTCGCGTCCCTTCCGCGCGGACGGGCGCAGCCACACGTCCCCCGCGGTCCCTGATCGGCGGGCTCCCGAATCTGCCTTGCTGATGTCCACGTACGTGAGTCTAGTATGGCGATCGGTCACCGGATCATTGATCCAGTGACCGGAACAGTGATCCGGTGAAGGAGGGACCGTGGCAGGACACGTCGAGGTGGACGGGCTGACCTACGTGCTGCCGGACGGGCGGCTGCTCCTGCACGAGGTGTCCTTCCGCGTCGGGGACGGCGTCAAGGCCGCCCTGGTGGGACCGAACGGCGCGGGCAAGACCACCCTGCTGAAGCTGATCGCCGGGGATCTGCGACCGGCCGACGGCCGGGTGGTCTCCTCAGGAGGGCTGGGGGTGATGGGGCAGTTCATCGGCGACATCCGCGACGACCGCAGCGTGCGCGACCTGCTGCTGTCGGTGGCGCCGGAGCGGGTCCGCGACGCCGCCGAGGCCCTGGCGCGGGCGGAGGAGGCGATCGCCGCCCGCGACGACGAGGCGTCGCAGCTGGCCTACGCGCAGGCCGTCGCCGACTACGCCGACGTCGGCGGCTACGACATGGAGGTCGTCTGGGACGTCTGCACCACCGAGGCCATGGGCCTGCCCTGCGACGCGGTCAGGGACCGCCCGGTGACCACCCTGTCGGGCGGCGAGCAGAAACGCCTCGCCCTGGAGGCCCTGCTCCGCGGCCCGGACGAGGTCCTGCTGCTGGACGAGCCGGACAACTATCTGGACGTGCCCGCCAAGCAGTGGCTCGAAGACCGGTTGCGGGCCACGGACAAGACCGTGTTGCTCGTGTCCCACGACCGCCGGCTTCTGGCCGAGGCGGCCGACCGGATCGTGACCGTGGAGGATCGCGGTGTCTGGGTCCACGGCGGGGGGTTCGCCGCCTATGCCGACGCGCGTGAGCAGCGCATCAGCCGGCTGGAAGAGCGGCGCCGCCGCTGGGACGAGGAGCACGCCAAGCTCAGGCGGATGGTGCACACCCTGCGGCAGACCGCGGCCAACAACGACGCGCTGGCCTCGGCCTACCGCGCCGCGCGCACCCGGCTGAGCCGCTTCGAGGAGGCCGGCCCGCCCCAGCGCCCGCCCAGGGCGCAGAACGTGCGGATCCGCCTGCGCGGCGGCCGCACCGGCAAGCGCGCCGTCATCTGCGAGAACCTGGAGCTCGTCGGCCTGATGCGGCCGTTCGACACCGAGATCTGGTACGGCGAGCGGGTCGGGATCCTCGGCTCCAACGGCTCGGGCAAATCCACGTTCCTGGAGCTGCTGGAGCAGGCCGCCGACGGCGCGGCGCCCGCGGTGCGGCACAGCGGCTCGGCGCGGCTGGGGGCGCGGGTGGTCCCGGGGCGGTTCGTGCAGACCCACGCCCGGCCGGACCTGCACGGCCGCACCCCGGTCGAGCTGGTCACGACCGGTCACGCGTGCACGCTGAACGAGGCGATGGCCGCTCTGGCGCGCTACGAGCTCGCGCCCGCCGCCGGCCAGTCGTTCGAGACCCTCTCGGGCGGCCAGCAGGCCCGGCTGCAGATCCTGCTGCTGGAGCTGTCCGGCGCCACCCTGCTGTTGCTGGACGAGCCCACCGACAACCTCGACCTGGCCAGCGCGGAAGCCCTGCAGCAGGGTCTCGAATCCTTCTCCGGCACCGTGCTGGCCGTCACCCACGACCGCTGGTTCGCCGCCGATCTCGACCGTTTCCTGATCTTCGGCGCTGACGGGACCGTGCACGAGAGCGCCGAGCCGGTCTGGCACGAGCGGCAGGCCCGGAAATGACTACCTGTGTGAGGTGGAGCTATGGGGATTCGAACCCCAGACCTCTTCCATGCCATGGAAGCGCGCTACCAACTGCGCCATAGCCCCTCGCATCGCTGCGTGCCCCAGTGTATCGGACCCTAAGACCTCTCTCGTACCGCTTTATTCACCGGCCAGGCCGCCGAGGATCACCTCGGCGTGCGTCCACAGCAGCGCCCCGCCCACCCCCGCGACGAGGTGCCGCCGCGCCCCGGGGATGCGCCCGGCCAGCGTCGCCCCCTGGTCGGGCGAGTGCCCGTGGTCCAGCTCGCCGTACCAGAGCTCGGCCGGTACGGTGACGCGCCCGAGGTCGAACGGCCACCGTCCCATGGCAAGCAGCGTGTCGCGGGCGTAGCCGCCGGGCCCTTGCTGGAACGCCTCCGCCATGGCCCTGCGGTAGGCCCGTTCGAAGGCCGGGTCCTCGTACACGGCCCGGTCCTCGGGAGGGCTGCCGGGCACGATCATGTCCCACAGCGCGTCGGGGGTGAACCGGGAGAAGAACTCCTCGGCGGCCACGGGGTCGCCCGTCACCGAGTCGACGAGGCCGCGCAGCTCGGGCGGCAGCCCGTCGCGGAACTCGGGCGCGGCCACCTCGTCGGAGCCGGACACGATCGTGACCCGGGAGGCGACGCCGGCCGCGGCGCAGGCCAGCGCGAACGGCGCGCCCTGGGAGAACCCGACGACCGGGATGCCGTCGAGCCCGGAGGCGCGCACGTCGCGGGGCCAGTCCGCGAGGGTGCGGCCCGGGCTGGGGTCGGAGGCGCCGAGCCCGGGACGGTCGAGCGAGACGAGCCGGATGCCGAGCCGGTCGACCGTCCCCGCGCCGAAGCCGAGTGTCCGGCTGGTGCCCGCGCCGGGGCAGAAGAGCACGGGCCGGCCGTCGTGCGGCCCCCACTCGGCCCAGCCGAGCCTGCGGCCGTCGGGGAGGGTCGTCTGCCCGAGCCTGGCGGGTGGTTCGACTTTCACGCTCACCCTCTCAAGATGCCCAGACGGCCACAATCCTCGCAATCGGTTATAGCACCTCGCCCGCCTTGCCGATGAGCCCGGCCAGCTCGGTGACCATCGGGTCCTCGGAGGACCGCGCCAGGCGGGCGGCGTGCTCGCCGAGCGCGGGCAGGTCCATGCCGAACGCCTCGCCGTCGCGCATCTGCAGGGCGAAGGCCGCGGCGACCACGTCCACCTGGAGCCGCAGCGGCGCGCCGGACCACAGCTCGCCGGCGAGGGCGCCCACATCGACGGAGTCGGCGGCCTCGGCGGGCCGGCGGGTGTCGGGGTCCTGCCAGCGCACGGTGGCGGTGGCGAGGTGGCCTTCGGCGCCGGGCCTGAGCTTGAGCGCGTACAGGGCGGTGACGGAGTGGCCGGGCCCGACCTCGCCGCCGTCGGCGCTGTCGTCGCGGAACTCCTCCGCCTTCAGCGCCCGGTTCTCGTAGCCGACGAGGTGGTGCTCCTCGACCACGTCCGGGTTGAACGCGACCTGGGCCTTGGCGTCGCGGGCGCGCAGTTCGAGGGTGGCGGGCAGCCGGGAGACGAACGCCCTCTCGGCCTCCTCGGGGCTCGACACGTAGATGGCGGCGCCGTCGCCGTTGTCGGCCAGCTGTTCCATCAGCTCGTCGCCGTACTCGCGGCCGACGCCGACGGTGAGCAGCGTGATCTCCTCGGCGGCGCTCTCCCCGACCCGGTCGAGGATGCCCTGCCAGGCGGTGCTGCCCTGGTTGGCGAGGCCGTCGGAGAGCAGGATGACCCGGTTCGTGGCGGCGGGCCGGAAGGCGCGCGAGGCTTCCTCGTACCCGAGGACGAGCCCGGACTCGAGATTGGTGCCGCCCTGCACGGTGAGCCGGTCGACGGCGGCGTGCAGGTCGGCCCTGGCGGCGAGCGGCGTCATGGCGGCGAGCAGCTGGGCCGTGTCGCTGAAGGCCACGACGGCGACCTGGTCGCCGGGGGTGAGCTGGTCGAGCAGCGTGCGCAGGGCCTGCTGGACGAGGTCGAGCCGGCCGGGCTCGGCCATGGAGCCGGAGACGTCGATGACGAAGGTGAGGTTGGCCGGCCTGCGGGCCTGGGTGGTGGAGCCGCGCGTCTGCAGGCCGACCCGGAGCACGGCCCGGTCGCGGCCGGGGAGCCGGGCGCCGTCGGTGTGCACGGTGAAGCCGTTGTCGGGCGGTTCGGCGTAGTCCTGGCGGAAGGAGTTGACGAACTCCTCGGGCCGGATCTGGCCGGGTTCCGGCCGGCGCCCCTCCCGCAGGGTGCGGCGCGCGTAGGAGTACGAGGCGGTGTCGACGTCCAGCGCGAACGTGGAGATCCTGGCGCTGGTGGTCTCCGACAGCTCCGGGCGCATGGGCGCCGGGTTCTCCTGGGCGGCGGGCGCGTCCCCGGCCGGGCCGCCGCACGCGGTGAGTGTCAGCAGCGCCGCGAGTCCGATCGCCGCCAGCGAACGTTTCTTCATGTGCGTCACCTCCACGCCCTATGACGGGCCTGGAGAGCGGCCGGCCGGGCCGGTGACGCAAGCGAGCGCAAACCGCGACTCTTACGTGATCGATTGTCACGAAGTGGTCGTTTCCTGTAGGCATGGGTGCCGTGCGTATCTATGTGGGTCTGGCCGCCAAGGGCCGTGAGGTTCCGGCCAGGGTCCTGGAGAAGATCCGTTCCGTCGCCGAGACGGCCTTCCCGGTCCCGCCGGAGGTGATCCGCGGCAGCGAATGGCACGGCCGCGGCGTGTCCCTGTTCGGGTGGACGAACGAGCCGGACGACTCGCGGCGGCCGCCGCTGCTGACGGAGTCGGGCGGGCGGGTGCTCGGGCTGAACGGTCATCTGGCCGACCCGGACGACGCCGGCCGGCTGATCGGCGATCCGCTGGGCGAGGGGATCGGCGGCTGTTTCTCCGCCTGGGTGGCGGGCGACGGCGTGCTGTCCGCGGCGACCGCGATCAACCGGGTCTGCCCGGTGTTCTACGCCGAGACGCCCGAGGTGCACGTCGTCGGCAGCCGGGCCCTGCTCGTGCACCTGGCGGCCCAGCAGGGCGACCGGGTGGAGCACGACGTGCTCGCCCTGCAGACGATGGTCCGCCAGGGGTTCTTCCTGTCGGACGAGACCCCGTACCGGGGGGTGACGGCGCTGCGCCCGAGCACGCGGCTGGACGTGCGGGACGGGCGGCGGGTCATCACCGAGACGCCGCTGCCGGCGTCGGCGCCCGCGCCCACGTCGGAGCGCGGCAAGCGGAAGGCGATCGGCGAGCTGGCCGAGGCGCTGCTGGCCACCGTCGCCCCGCTGCGCGGCCTGGGCGAGCCGGTGAACCTGGCGCTGACCGGCGGGCGCGACACCCGCATCCTCGGGGCGCTGCTGTACGCGGCGAAGGTGCCGTTCCGGGTGACCACGAACGGGCTCGACGCGCACCCGGACGTGATCCTGGCCCGGCAGATCGCCGGCCGGCTCGGCGTCGAGCACACGGTGATCGCGCCGCCGCAGACGGCCGGGCAGGACGCGGTGCTGGTGGAGCACCCGCTGGACCGGGTCTGGGAGACGCTGCGCACCTGCGAGGGCATGACGTCCGCGTACGAGTCGATCGTCGGCTACCTGCCCTACTCCGGCAAGCCGACCATGTCCGGGCAGAGCGGCGAGACGCTCCGGGCGGGCAGCCTGAACCTGCTGCAGAACGACCTGAGCGACAAGGCGCTGACGCGCCGCATCACCACCACGTTCGGCAAGGACGACAAGCTGTTCACCGACGAGGCGAACGAGCACGCCCGCGAGCTGGCCCGGCCGTGGCTGGCCAGGAAGGACCGGCTGGAGGCGCTGGACCACATCTACGTCTGGTACAAGGTGGGCCGCTGGCAGGCCAGCGCCCGCGCGGGGTCGCTGCGCCGCGGCGACCCGGTCCGGCCGTTCCTGGACAACCGCGTGGTACGGGCCGCGCTCGGGCTGGATCAGGCCTGGCGGCTGTCCGAAGAGGTGATCTACGCGCTGATCCTGCGGTTCGCGCCCCAGCTGCGTGACGTGCCGATCGAGGGTAAGCCGTGGCGGTTCGCCGCGGCGCTGGAGAGCCGGCCGTCGCACTGGTGGCGGCCGGCGCCCCGGCCCCCGGCGCACATGCCGACGCTCCGCACGGGCGGAGGCTGGAGCTGGCGGACCAGCCCCGGCCCGGTGCTGACGGACGTGCTGCGGCAGCAGGTGCTGGGCAGTCTGGACGCGCTGGCGCCGATCGTGCGGCCGGACGAGGTGCGCGCCCTGTTCGCCGACCCGGTGGTCAAGAAGCCGGCCCTGGCCTGGCACCTGTACACGGTGAGCGCGCTGCTGACCGGCGTCTACCCGGGCAAGCGGCCGGAGGGGCTGGAGCGGATCCCGGTGTCGAAGCCGTCCTGATCACCAGTGCAGCAGGAGCAGTTCGGCGGAGAAGCCCGGCCCGAGCGCCAGCAGCACGGCCGGCTGGTCCTTGCGCCCGCGCGTCTCCTGCAGCACGTGCAGCACCGACACCGACGACAGGTTGCCGTGCTCGCGCAGCGACCGCCAGGTGACCTCCAGCGCCTCCGGTGACAGCTCCAGCGCCCCGGCCAGCCTTTCGATCACCTTGGGGCCGCCGGGGTGGCAGATCCAGGTGCCGACCTGGCCGGGGGTGAGGCCGTTGTCGGCGAGGAAGGCCACGACGTCCCCGGCCAGCACCTGGTCCACGAACTCGGGCAGCCCGGCGTCGAGCACGATGCGGAAGCCGTGCTCGCCGACCTCCCAGCCCATCAGGTGCTCGGTGCCGGGGTACAGCTTGCTCCGGGTGGCCACCACCTCGCGTCCGTCGCCGTGCCCGGCGGCCACGACGGCCGCGGCGCCGTCGCCGAACAGGCCGCTGGCGATCAGGTTCGCGACCGAGGTGTCGTCACGCTGCACGGTGAGCGAGCACAGCTCCACGCAGACGAGCAGCGCCACCTGGTCCGGCCAGCCGCGCAGGTAGTCGTGCAGCCGCGACAGCCCGGCCGCCCCGGCGGCGCAGCCCAGCCCGAAGACCGGCACCCGCTTGACGTCCTCGCGCAGCCCCGCGCGCTGGGCGAGCCGGGCGTCGAGCGACGGCGCGGCGAGCCCGGTGGTGGAGCAGAACACCAGGTGGTCGACCTTCCCCGGCGGCAGCCCGGCCTTGTCCAGCGCGCCGGCGATCGCCCGCTCACCCAGGTCGAGCGCGATCTCCACGTAGGCGTCGTTGGCCCGGCCGAACGACTGCAGCTTGGCGTAGTCGTCCAGCGGCAGCGCCAGGTTGCGGCCGGTCACGCCAGTAGCGGTGTGGAAGCGCTTGAGCAGCCCCTCGTCGGCCGCCGTGAGCCGGGCGAACGCCTCGGTGATCTCCTCCTGCTCGTACCGGTGGTCCGGCAGGACGGTCCGTACCCCCCAGATGTGCATGCCTGGTTTCTGCCGCTGAGAGCCGCTGGCTAACATTTCGCCTGGTCATGGCCTCGTGGTGGCCCGCGGTCCCGGCTCCAGCACCTCGTACGCGTCGCGCGCCCACGCGGTGAGCACGGGACGCGTCTCCGCGGGGTCCACGATGTCCTCGACCAGGAACGCCTCGGCGGTGCGGAACGGCGACCTGACCGCCTCCAGCCGCGCCGCGATCTCCGCCTTCATGGCCTCCGCGTCCGGCCCGGCCTCCGCCAGCAGCCGCTTGAACGCCACCTCCAGCCCGCCCTCGATCGGCAGCGACCCCCAGTCACCCGACGGCCAGGCGACGCGCAGGCCGTAACGGTGGTGCGGCCGGTGCGCGGCCCCCGCCACCCCGAACACCCGCCGCACCAGCACCGACGCCCACGGCACCGTCGACTGGTAGACGGCGGCGAGCGCGCGGGCGCCGTGCCTGATGGTCGCGGCCCGCTCGGCGGCGCCCCCGATCACGAACCCCGGCTGGTCGACCAGGTGCACGACCGGCAGGTGGAAGGTCTCGGCGAAGTCCAGGAACCGGGTCGTCTTGTCCGCGCCCTGGGCGGTCATCCCGCCGCCGTAGAAGCGCGGGTCGCTCGCGAGCACCGCCACCGGCCGCCCCGCCAGCCGGGCCAGCGCGGTGATCGTGGAGCGCGCGTGGCGGCGGCCGAGCTCCAGCACGCTCCCCTCGTCGAACACGGTGTCCATGATCGCGCGCATGTCGTACGGCTTGCGCCGGTCACGCGGGACGGCGGCGCGCAGCTCGGGCGAGACGCGGCCGGGGTCGTCGGCGCAGCCGGCGACCGGCGGGAGCCGCCAGGCGCTGCGCGGCAGGTAGCCGAGCACCCGCCGGGTCAGCGCGAACGCCTCCTGCTCGGAGCCGGCCACCAGGTCGACGGTGCCGGCGGCGGCCACGGTGCGCCAGCCGCCCAGCTCCTCCTTGTCCAGGCTCTCGCCCATCCCGGCCTCGACCACGGCAGGGCCGGCCACGAACACCTGGGACAGCTCCTTGACCATGATCGAGACGTGGGAGGTGACCAGCCGGGCGGCGCCCAGCCCGGCCACCGGGCCGAGGGCGAGCGCGACCACCGGGACCCGCCCCAGGTTGGCGACCACCTGGTCCCAGCCCGGGTTGTACGGGACGTAGGTGCGGCCGTACTCCTCCAGCTGCTTGACGCTGCCGCCGCCGCCCGTGCCGTCGATCAGCCGGACGAGCGGCACCCGCATCTCGCCCGCCATCCGCTCGGCCAGGATCTGCTTCTCGTGGATGGCGGCGTCCGCCGCGCCGCCGCGCACGGTGAAGTCGTCGGCGGACACCACGACGCGGTGACCGTCGACCTCCGCCCGGCCGATGATCACGTTCGACGGGGTGAAGCTCTCCAGCCGGCCTTCCGCGTACTCGGCGCGCCCGGCCAGCGCGCCCACCTCCTGCCAGGAGTCGGTGAGCGCGGCCAGCCGCTCCCGGACGGTCAGCCGGCCGGTGGCGTGCTGACGGGCGACGCGCTCCTCGCCGCCCATGCGCGCGGCCAGGTCCTTGCGGTGCTTCAGCTCGGCGAGCTCCGGGTCCCACACGACGCCCTCCATCCGTACCGGCTGGTCGGTAGGTTAGTGGGCGGGACCCTCCAAGGTGTAGTCGAACACGTAGGAGTGCGCGCCGTCCTCGGTGATCTCGATGTCCATCTCGCCGCGCAGGCCGCGCAGCTCGCCGGTGGCGGAGTCGGGCACGACCGAGATCCGCAACGACTGCGTGCCCCGGTCGCTTGCGGCGTTGTGCTGCACGACGAAGCTGCCCGCCCGGCCGTTGAGCGTGCCCGCGATGCGCTCCACGGCCACGTACGCCTTCGACTCCTCCACCGGGGTCGTCACCACCGTCAGGTGGACGGTGCTGGTGGCGGTGAGGCCGCCGTGGAAGGTCTTGCTCATCGTGACGCGGCCGAGTGAGACGTCGTCGTGCTGCTCGAACGGCTGCTCGGCGTGCCAGTCGGAGGTCTCGAAGGGCCCTTTGACAATCATGCTTCCATCGTGCCGCGCTTACCTGCCAGCTCCCGTCAGGTATCCAGCAGTGTCCGGGTGAAAGTGTTGCCGAACGTGCCGTCCGGGTCGTACCGGCGCACCAGCTCTCGGAACCGGTCAGGCACCGCCGGGCGGCGGGTGAACAGCTTGCCCCAGTGCGGCCTGGGGTCGAACGGCGCCAGCACGTCCTCCACCAGCTTGATCACCGGCAGCACCGCCTCCGGGTTCTTCACCCAGGTGAAGTGGAACGCCACGCTGTCGCGCCCGTACGAGGGACTCAGCCACAGGTCGTCGGCCGCGACCGTGCGCACCTCCGAGATCTGCAGCACCGGCCGGATCCGGTCGCCCGCCGCGCGCAGCTCGCGCAGCGCGGCGGCGGCGTGCGAGCGCTCCAGCAGCCACTCCGACTGCAGCTCGTCCCCGGCGCTGCTGGGCGGCGCGTCCGCGCGGAAGTGCGGCAGCCGCTCGTGCCACGGGCCCGGCACGCCGAGCTGTACGGTGCAGCTCTCGGCGGGCATGCCGGGCACGGGATGCCGCGGGCCGTCCGCCGGCCGGGTGCCGTGCCAGTCGTCGCCGGGCGGCTCGCCGCGGGTCTTGATCCAGGCCCGCGTGTCGCGGTAGTCGGTGAACAGGCTGACGCTGTAGCCGTCGGCCATGACCTCGTCGAACGGGGCGTCGTCCGGCACGCCCTCGCGCACGTACTGGCGCAGCTCGAACGCCGGCACCAGGTCCAGGGTGAGCGCGGACACCACGCCGAGCGCGCCGAGCGCGACCACCGCGCCGGGGAAGTCGTCGTGGCCGCGTTCGAGGGTGACCATCGAGCCGTCGGCGGTGACCAGCTCCAGGCCGCGGACGGCGGCCGACAGGCTCGGGTTGCCCACTCCGGAGCCGTGGGTGCCGGTCGCGACCGAGCCCGCCACCGAGATGTGCGGCAGCGACGCCAGGTTGGCCAGCGCGAACCCGCGGGCGTGCAGCTCGGGGGCGAGCCGCGCGTACGTGGTGGCCGCGCCGACCCGCACCCGCGCCGCCGCGCCGTCGATCTCGATCAGGGGCGGCATCCGGTCGAGCCGCACCAGCTCACCGGGGGAGTCGGCGACGTCGTTGAAGGAGTGGCCGCTGCCGAGCGCGCGCACCCGCCGGGCGGCGGCGACCAGGCTCCGGAGCTCGTCGAGGGAGGTGGGGTGGTGGATCCGGGATGCCGTGAAGGCGGTGTTTCCCGCCCAGTTCGTCAGCGTCACCGCCCCACTTTGCCACAACACCTCATGCATCGGACGGCCGTGGGGATGGTGAGGGACATGGAACTGTTTCCCGCGATCCCGCTGGCCGCATGGCAGGACACCAAGGCCACGCTGCACCGCTTCGCCCAGATCGTCGGCAAGATCCGCCTCGCGGCCGGGATCCGGCGCAACCACTGGTGGCACGTGCCGTTCCACCTGACCGGGCGGGGCATCACCACCCGCCCGACGGGGCGGGCCGACGGCGGGCCGATCTTCACCATCGACTTCGACTTCGTCGCCCATCAGCTGGTCGTCGCCACGATCGACGGCCGGGCGGTGACGTTCCCCCTCTACGGCCAGTCCGTGGCGTCGTTCTACGACGAGGTCATGCGGGCACTCGGGGACCTGGACGCGCCGGTCGACGTCGACATCCCGCAGCCGTTCGACCTGCCCGACTCCGGCCGGCCGTTCGCCGAGGACACCGAGCACGCGGCCTATGATCCCGTCCACGCGACGCGTTACTGGCAGGTGCTCAGCCAGGTCAACCTGGTGCTGGAGGAGTTCGCCTCCGGTTACTCGGGCAAGATCAGCCCGGTCCACCACTTCTGGCACACCTTCGACATCGCCTGCACGAGGTTCTCCGACCGGGTGATCGACCAGCCTTCCGGCAACGACCCGGTGACCCGCGAGGCGTACTCCCGCGAGGTGATCAGCTCCGGCTTCTGGTTCGGCGACGACACCTTCCCGCAACCGGCCTTCTACTCCTACACCGCGCCGGAGCCCGCCGGGCTGGCCGGCGAACCGCTGCTCCCGGGGACCGCGGAGTGGGTCGAGCAGCGCGGGAGTCACCTGGCCATCCTGCGCTACGACGACGCCAGGGCCGAGCCCTCCCCGCGCGAGGCCGTCCTGGCCTTCTACCAGAGCGCCTACGAGGCAGGGGCGCGGCTCGCGGGCTGGGACGTCGGAGCCGTCGCCTGCCCCGGCGGGGTCACGGACCCGGTCGCCTCGTCCTGACCGCCGCGGGCGCGCCCGGCGGCGGAGGTCAGCTCAGCTGGATCGTGACGGCGCCGCCCAGGAGCAGGGCCAGGCCGAGCAGGCGGGAGGCGTCCATCGGCCTCCTGGGCATGCGGAACAGGCCGTAGTGGTCGATGACGGCGGAGGTCAGCTGCTGGCCGGTGACCGTCAGGGCGATCGTCACCGCCGCGCCGATGGCGGGCAGGAGCAGGAACGTCCCCGTCACGTACGCGGCCGCGCACGCCCCGCCCAGCCACCCCCACCAGGGCATCGCCCGCAGCCCCTCGAGGCGCGGGCGGGGCGTGCGGCGGGTGGCGGTCAGCACCAGCAGGAGGGCCGCGATGGTGAGCGTGGCGACGGTGAAGCTGACGGCGGCGACGGTGAGCGGCTCGTCCAGGCCGGCCCGGAGCCTGGCGTTGACGGCTCCCTGCACGGGGAGCGCCGCGCCGGCGACGAGCCCGAGGGCGAGCCAGCCGGGCCGCGTCCGGGTCCCGCCGGGGACGCCGCCGCCCAGGCCGCGGACGATGACGGTGATGCCCGCCAGCACCGCGAGGGCGCCCGCGACGATCCCGGCGTCCGGTTCCTCGCGCGCCAGCCCGAGGAGTCCGAACGAGTCCAGCCCGAGCGAGGCGAACATCTGGCCGGTGACGAACAGGCCGGCGGTCACCAGGGCGCCGAGCCGGGGGAACAGCAGGATGCCGCTGGTGATGTAGAGCGGGCTGGCCAGGCCGCCGAGCAGGTGCCAGACCGGGACGTCGGCCGTCCGGGCGAGCACGCCGAGGGCGCCGGTGGCCAGGGCGAGGACGGCCAGCAGGCCGGTCGCGACGCCCAGTTGCAGGGTCGAGGCGCCGTAGGGCGTGCCCACGGCCCGGTTGAGCTGCAGGTTCGCCGACGCCTGGACGGCGAGGAGGCAACCGGCCAGCAGCGCGGCACCCAGAAGAGCGGTCTCCATGAGACTCCTCCACGAGACAGAAGCGGACGACGTGTCCACTTAACTGGCTCATGCAACTGGACGACCTGTCCGGTTATTCCCTACTGGCGGCGGAACGTGTGCCGGTAGGCCAGGGGCGCCACGCCGACCACCGCGTGCAGGTGCTGGCGCAGCGAGACGGCGGTGCCGAAGCCGGCGCGCCTGGCCACCTCCTCCACGCCGAGGTCGGTGGTCTCCAGCAGGTGACGGGCGTGCTCGACCCGCTGCCTGGAAAGCCAGCGCGCCGGGCTCATGCCGGTCTCCTCGCGGAAGCGCCTGGTGAACGTGCGCACGCTCATGCTGGCGTGCGCCGCCAGGGCCTCCAGGTCGAGCGGCGCGTCCAGATGTGCCAGCATCCAGGTGCGGGTGGCGGCGGTGCCGTTGCCGGTGGCGGGCGGCAGCGGGCGCTCGATGTACTGCGCCTGGCCGCCTTCCCGCCAGGGCGGCATCACGCAGCGGCGGGCCGCCCTGTTGGCCACCTCGCTCCCGTGGTCGCGCCTGATCACGTGCAGGCAGAGGTCGAGCCCGGCCGCGACGCCGGCCGAGGTGAGCACGTCGCCGTCGTCGATGAACAGCACGTCCGGGTCCAGCTTCACCCGGGGGAACAGCCTGGCGAAGCGGGCCGCGTTGCGCCAGTGGGTGGTGGCCGGGCGGCCGTCGAGCAGCCCGGCGGCGGCCAGCACGAACGCGCCCGTGCAGATCGACATCACCCGGGGCCGCCCCTGGAGTGCCTCGCGCAGCTCGCCGGGGATGACGCCCTCCCGCAGGGCGGGCCCGCCGTGCACGCCGGGCACCAGCACCGTGTCGGCGGTGTCGAGCACGTCCAGGTCGTGGTCGGGGTGCACGCTGTAGCCGGCCGAGCAGCGCGCGGGGGCGCGGCCCGGCGAGCAGGTCACCACCTCGTACAAGGGCTCGCCCGACGCCGACTCGGCCGTGCTGAACACCTGTCCTGGCACTCCCAGGTCGAGCGGCGCGAACTGGTCGAGCACGACGACGGCGATCCGGTGCGGCATGGCCGGATTCTTTCACATATTGGCCTTCGGGCCACTCGTGCCCGGAAACCGCGATAAATCAGGATTGGCGGATGACCCTGACCACCCCCGCCAGGCGCGTCCGCGTGCACCGGGCCTGGTTCGTCGCGGCCGTCGCCTTCGTGGCGATCCTGGGCGCCGCCGGCTTCCGCGCCACCCCCGGCGTGCTGATCAACCCGCTCCGGGAGGAGTTCGGCTGGAGCACGGGCACGATCTCCCTGGCCGTCTCCGTCAACCTCGTGCTCTACGGCCTGATGGCGCCGTTCGCCGCCGCGCTCATGGACCGCTTCGGCATGCGCCGGGTGGTCGCCCTCGCCCTGCTGCTCGTCGCCGCCGGCAGCGGGCTCACCGTGTGGATGACCGCGAGCTGGCACCTGTTGCTGCTGTGGGGGGTGTTCGTCGGGCTCGGCACCGGGTCGATGGCCCTGGTGTTCGCGGCCACGCTGACCGACCGGTGGTTCGTGCGGCACCGCGGCCTGGTCACCGGCCTGCTGACGGCCGCCGGGGCGACCGGGCAGCTCGTCTTCCTGCCCGTGCTCGCCCAGCTCGCCCAGGGGCCGGGCTGGCGGGTGGCCTCGCTGACGGTGGCCGGCTCCGCGCTGGCCGTGGTGCCGTTCGTCTGGTGGCTGCTGCGCGACCGCCCCGAGGAGGTCGGCACGACGGCGCTCGGCGCCGACCCGGACGCGCCCCGTACCCCACCGGCCCCGGCCGCGAACGCGGCGGTGCGCGCGCTGACCGTGCTGCGGTCGGCGGCGCGCACCCGTCCCTTCTGGTATCTCGCGGGCGGGTTCGCCATCTGCGGGGCGAGCACGAACGGGCTGGTCGGCACCCACTTCATCCCGGCCGCGCACGACCACGGGATGGCCGAGCCGACCGCCGCCGGGCTGCTCGCGGTGATCGGGGTCTTCGACATCGTGGGGACCGTCATGTCGGGCTGGCTGAGCGACCGGATCGACCCCCGGGTGCTGCTCGGCGTCTACTACGCGCTGCGCGGGCTGTCGCTGATGGTGCTGCCCGCCCTGTTCGCGGCCACCCCCGAGCCCAGCATGCTGGTGTTCATCGTCTTCTACGGGCTCGACTGGGTGGCGACCGTGCCGCCGACGGTGGCGCTGTGCCGCAGCCTGTACGGCGCGGACGGGCCCGTGGTGTTCGGCTGGGTGTTCGCCTCCCACCAGGTCGGGGCCGCCGTGGCCGCCGTCGGCGCCGGACTCGCCCGCGACCAGCTGGGCCACTACGACGTGGCCTGGTACGCGGCCGGGGCGCTGTGCCTGCTCGCCGCCGGGATGTCGGTGGCGATCCGGCATGCTGGGAAGCGATGAACGACTCAGAAGAGATGGTCCTGCCCCTGGTGGTGCGGATCGAACGTGCCGGCCCGCCCGAGCGCGCCGACGCCCTTGAGGCCGCCGCCATGGCGGTGCTCTCCCTGCTCGACGACCCGGGGGAGTGGGCCGGGGAGCTGCGCGCCTGGCAGGCGGGCCGGATCCGCAAGGTGGTGCGGCGGGCCAGGGGCGCGGAGTGGCGGCGGGCCGTCGCGCTGCCCGGCCGCACGATCGAGCACCGCACCGCCGAGGTGCGCGTGCACCCGCCCGTCCCGCTCGACGCCTGGCCCAGGGACCTGGCAAGACTGCAGGTGTCGGGCACCGAGCTGGCCGACACCGGCGAGCCGGGCCCGGCCACCCCGCCGGTCCTCTGGGAGAACCCCGCCCTGCGCATGTCCGCGGGCAAGGCCATGGCGCAGGCGGGGCACGCCGCCCAGCTCGCCTGGTGGGCCAGCGACGCCGCCGGACGCGCCGCCTGGCGGGCGCGGGGTCTCACGGTGTCCGTGCGCACCGCCCGGCCCGCAGTCTTCTCGGCGAAGGTGGACGAGGGGCTGCCGGTGGTGCGCGACGCCGGGTTCACCGAGATCGAGCCCGGCTCGTGCACCTTCGTGGCCGACGCGCCCTGGCTCGGCGGAGACCGGATCGGACCCCGAGTCCCACCTGTTACACCAACCTGAGATGACACTTCGGTAGCAATCGCCCGCAGATGGGTCGGTTTTGTCGTACGCTCCGGTTCGTGCTCGATGGGGTTGATGAGACCAGAGGTTCCCGCGTGAGAACCGAAGACCGCCCGGGAATCCCTGCCTCGCCGCCCAGACGCTCCCGCATCGGAGACATCCGGATGGGGGCGATCTACCGGGGACTCGCCGTGGTCGCGGCGGTGGCGGTCGCCGCCGTCGGGGTGGTCCTGGCGCTTCCCTCGCGGCCGGACGAGACCGGCGCCCGGCCGGTCGCCGCGCCATCGGCCGTGCCCGTCTCGTCCGGCCCGCCCACCGCCGAAGCCACCGCCGAAGCCACCGTCGGCGCCACTGTGGGCGCCACCGTCGAGGCCACCGCGGGGCCGACCGCGGAGGCCACCGTCGAGCCCGCCTCGGGCGTCTCGGGCGACGATCCGGCGCCGCGCCCCACTCCCACCCCCGGCACGTCGCTCGCGCCCGGCTACACCGCGATGGAGGCCCTGTACGCGGACGAGCGCCTGCCCCGCCTGCCCGCCAAGGTCAAGCGGCTGAAGCTGCCCCGCGCCGGCAAGAGCGTCATCAAGGACAAGCGCACCGGCCTGGCCGTGCCCAACCTGCCCAAGCCCTGGAAGTCGTACGGACCGGCCCCGTTCACCAGCCGGCAGGTGCTGCCCAAGCCGAGCAAGGGCCCGCGCGGCATGCTGGTCAGCTGCCCGGTGCCGATCGAGGCGCAGAAGTCCGACCGCGACACCGCCCTGCTGGCCGCCCGGTGGACGCTCAACCACCACCCCGAGGGCTCCAAGATCCGCTGGCTCGGCTCACAGCGGATCAAGGACGGCTGGACGCTGCTCTACCAGGTCACGTACGGCAAGCGCAGCTCCCGCGCGGCCGTGATGGTCGTGGACGGCGGAATGAGCAAGCCGGGACTGGTGTTCATCACAGTGCCGGACACGCAACGCAACAGGTGGCGCGACATTCCTCACGCGATCGCCGGGGTGCGCGTCCTACGCTGAGATCATGAAGGGCGGCGATTTTGGGGAGTGACGACGCCGTGGAACGCTCTGGGGCGCCGCGATCATCGGAGAACGGCAAGACCAAGCGACCGTGGCGGGCCGAAGGGCTCCCCGGCACCCCCGGAGGCCGCCCCAAGATCAACTGGTGGCGGTTCGTGGCCACCCTGCTGGCCGTCTACGCCGTGTTCTTCCTGGTGTCGTCGTTCTTCGACAGCGGCGAGAGGGAGACGATCTCCTACACCCAGTTCACCCAGCAGGTGACCGCCAAGAACGTCAAGGAGATCTACGCCACCGGCCTGTCGGTGGAGGGCCAGCTCAAGTCGGCGGCCAACGACCCCGACAGCGGCAACCAGTCCTACACCGAGTTCCGCACCGAGATCCCCACCTTCGCCGACACCGACCAGCTCTCCCAGCAGCTGCAGACCGCCGCGGTGGAGATCAGGGCCGAGCCGCTCAGCACGGGCCGGGGCTTCTTCCTCAACCTGCTGCTGGCGTTCTTCCCCGTGCTGCTCCTGGCCGGCCTGTGGATCTGGATCATGCGGCGCGGCGCGGGCATGATGGGCGGCGGAGTCGGCGGCCTCGGCAAGTCGAAGGCCGCCAAGCCGGTCGAGGCGGGCAAGGTGCGCGTCACGTTCGACGACGTGGCCGGCATCGACGAGGTGGAGAACGAACTCGTCGAGATCGTCGACTACCTCAAGGACCCGGCCAAGTACCGCAGGCTCGGCGCCAAGCTGCCCAAGGGCGTGCTGCTCGCCGGCCCGCCGGGCACCGGCAAGACGCTGCTGGCCAGGGCCGTGGCCGGTGAGGCGAACGTGCCGTTCTTCTCGGCCAGCGCCTCCGAGTTCATCGAGATGATCGTCGGCGTCGGCGCCTCCCGCGTACGCGACCTGTTCGAGGAGGCGCGCAAGGTCGCGCCGTCGATCGTGTTCATCGACGAGATCGACGCCATCGGGCGCGCCCGCGGCGGCGCGGGCGGCATCGGCGGCCACGACGAGCGCGAGCAGACGCTCAACCAGATCCTCACCGAGATGGACGGCTTCTCCGGCGTCGAGGGCGTCATCGTCATCGGCGCCACCAACCGGCCCGAGGTCCTCGACCAGGCGCTGCTGCGCCCCGGCCGGTTCGACCGTACGGTGCAGGTCGGGCTGCCCGACGCGGCCGGCCGCGCGGCGATACTCGGCGTGCACACCCGGGGCGTGCCGCTGGAGGCGGACGTAAGCGCCGACCGGATCGCCAAGACCACGCCCGGTATGACCGGCGCCGACCTGGCCAACCTCGTCAACGAGGCGGCGCTGCTCGCCGCCAAGCGCGGCAAGGAGAAGGTCGGCACGGCCGACTTCGCCGACGCGCTGGAGAAGCTGCAGCTCGGCGCCGCCCGCAGCATCGTCATGCCGGAGGAGGAGCGGGTCAGGACCGCCTACCACGAGGCCGGTCACGCCCTGCTCGGCATGCTGCTGCCGGGCGCCGACCCGGTCAGGAAGATCTCCATCATCCCGCGCGGCCGGGCGCTCGGCGTCACCCTCTCCACGCCCGAGACCGACCGCTACGCCTACGACGAGCGCTACCTGCGCGGCCGCATCACGGGCGCGCTCGGCGGCATGGCGGCCGAGGACGTGATCTACGGCGTCATCACCACCGGCGCCGAGAGCGACCTCGAACAGGTCACCATGATCGCCCGCGGCATGGTGGGCCGCTGGGGCATGTCGCAGAAGGTCGGCCCGCTCACGATCCTGTCCAACGACGGCCAGCAGCCGCAGGCCTCGCCCGCCACGCTCGCCATCGTGGACGAGGAGGCGCGGCGGATCGTGGACGAGTGCTATGACGACGCCGTCCGCATCCTGCGCGAGAACCGAGCCAAGCTCGAAGGCATCGTGGCCGCCCTCCTGGAGCACGAGACGCTCGACGAGGACAGCGCCTACACCGCCGCCGGGCTGCGGGAACCCGTCCTCGACGCCGAGCCCGGGGAGTTGGCCAAAAGTTAGGACGCCCCCGGACTTAACCGGGGGCCGGGCGGGGAAGGTCTCCCGGACGAGGATCAGGGGGACTGCCGTGAGACTGACCGACCGGCTGCTCGCCGAACTCGGCGATCCCGGCCTGGAGCAGATCGGCGGGATGCTGGCGACCGACGCCGGCAGGGCCCGCGACGCGATCGCGGCCGCCTCCGGGATGATCGTCGGCGGCATGGCCCGCGACGCCGAGCACCCTGACGGAGCCGAGGCCCTGCGCGCCGCGCTCGACGAGCACACCGACGCCGACCCGTTCAACGGGGACGTCGCCTCCCTGGCCCGCGACGGCCAGAACATCCTCGCGCACGTGCTCGGCGGCCAGGGCACCGAGACCGTCGCGTACGGGCTGGCCCGGCTGTCCGGCCTCGACCCGGGCGCCGTCATGCGGCTGCTGGCGCTGCTCGCGCCCATGGTGATGTCCCTGCTCGCCATCCGGGCGGGGGAGCTCGACATGACCACCGAGGAGATGGCCGCCGAGCTGGCCCGCGAGCGCGCCACCCTGCCCGACGAACTGGCCGCCCTCCTCGCCGACGCCTTCGGCGACCTGCCCGAGCCGCACACCACCAGGGGCGCGCGGGGCCCCGCCTGGTGACGGGTAAGCTGGTCCGGTGATCGTTCTGGCCTCAGCGTCCGCCGCCCGCCTGGCCCTGCTGCGCAACGCGGGCCTCGACCCCAAAGTGATCGTGAGCGGGGTCGACGAAGACGCGTTCAGCGCTCACACCCCCGCCGCGCTCAGCCTCGTCCTGGCCAAGGCCAAGGCCGAGGCGGTCGCCGCCGGGCTGGGCGACGGCCTGGTCATCGGCTGCGACTCCATCCTGGAGCTCGACGGCCGCCCCTACGGCAAGCCCGCCACCCAGGAGGAGGCGCTCGACCGCTGGCGGATCATGCGCGGCCGCACCGGGCGGCTCGTCACCGGCCACTGCGTGATCGACGTGGCGGCGGGCAGGCAGGTCGCCGAGACCGCGACCACCGTCGTCCACTTCGGCAGCCCCTCCGAGGAGGAGATCGCCGCCTACGTCGGCACCGGCGAGCCGCTCAGCCTCGCCGGCGCGTTCAGCGTCGAAGGGCGCGGCGGCTGGTTCGTCGAGGGCATCGAGGGCGACCACGGCACCGTGCTGGGCATCTCGCTGCCGCTGCTGCGCGAGCTTTTCGACGAGCTGGGTTACGCGGTCACCTCGTTCTGGCGCTAGCCTGCCGGACATGCGATCGCTGCGCGACTTCGGCTCCGGTGTCGGCTTTTTCCTGCGAGGCGTGGGCTGGGTGGCGAGGAACGGCCGGTGGTGGCTGTTCGGGCTCATCCCGGCGGTGATCGCGTTCGCCGTCTACGTGGTGGCGCTGATCCTGCTCGGCACCAACGCGATGAGCCTCGCCGAGTTCATGACCCCGTTCGCCGACTCGTGGTCCTGGGCCCAGGCGTTCCGGGTGACGGTCGCGATCGCGCTGTTCCTCGGCGGGCTGGCGCTGGCGGTGGTGACCTTCGCGGCGATCACCCTCACCATCGGGGAGCCGTTCTACGAGAAGCTCTCCGCCAAGGTCGACGGCGTCGAGGAGGCCGACGGGCAGCCCTGGTGGCGCACCCTGCCGCGGTCCGTCAAGGACAGCCTGGTGACGCTGATGTTCGTGCTGATGTTCACCGTGCCGCTGTTCTTCCTCGGCTTCGTGCCCGTGCTCGGGCAGACCGTGGTGCCGGTGCTCGGGGCGGCCGTCTCGGGCTTCTTCCTGACGGTCGAGCTGAGCACGCTCGGCATGGAACGGCGCGGGCTGCTCCGCAAGGACCGCTTCCGCCTGCTGCGCGGCAACCTGCCCGTGACGCTCGGCTTCGGCGTGGCCGTGTTCCTGCTCTTCATGGTGCCGCTGGTGGCGGTCGTGGCGATGCCGGCGGCGGTCGCGGGCGCCGCGCTCATGGTACGGGAGCGCCTCGCCCCGTAGTCCACAGGCGGCGCCGCTCATCCGCAGAACCGGTTGGCGGCGCTTCCCCCTCAGATCCACAGGCGGTCGGCCGCGGTGCTGCTTGTCCACAGAACCTGTTATCGGCGCCTTCCCGGGGCCCGGCGCGCGGCACGCTCTGTGCCCATGACGACCGACATCTCCGCCACCTGCCTCACCCTCACCAGCCCGGCCGACATCCTCGCCGCCGTGCCCTACCTCGTCGGCTTCCACCCGGCCGACAGCCTCATCGTGGTCGGCCTGGCCCAGAGCCGGGCCAAGGTGGCCGCCCGCTGGAACGTCCCCATGCCGCCGGGCACCCTCGCCCCCCTGACCGCGCTGTTCCAACGCGAGGAGGTGTCCCAGGTGGTCGTCGTCGGCTACGGCCCCGGAGAGGCCGTCACCCCCGCCGTCGACGAGGCCACCGCGATCGCCGCCGGGGCGGGCGTCGAGGTGGCGGAAGCACTGCGCGCCCACGACGGCCGCTACTGGTCCTACGTGTGCGACAGCGCCACCTGCTGCCCGCCGGAAGGCACCCCGTACGACCCGCGGAGCAGCCGCGTGGCCGCCGAGGCCACCGTCCGCGGCCTCGTCGCCCTCCCCGACCGCCAGACCCTCCAACGCACCATCGCCCCGGCCACCGGCCCCGTACGTCTCGCGATGCGCCGCGCGACAGCCGACGCGATCCACACCCTGCGCACAGCCCTCACCACGACCTCCGGCGGCGCGGTCTCCGCTGCTCATCCTGTCTCTGATGGCGCGGTCTCCGCTGAGGCTGGCGCTTGCGGCGTCGGGGCCGGGGCCGCCTCTGACGTCGCCGTTCCCGAGTCCGCCTCCGGCGTGCCCCGTGTTTCTGGTGGCGCCGTCTCTGCCTCTGATGAATTCGCCGGGGTGTTCGTGGCCGAAGGGCTCGCACGGGTCCGGGCGGCTCTGGCGCGTGCCGGCGCTGGTGACCGGCTCGATGACGCCGAGGCCGCGAGGCTGGGCCTCGCCCTCGCGGTCATCAGGGTTCGGGACGAAGCCTGGACTCTGATGGACGACTCCCACATCGGCCTGTGGAAGGACCTCACGCGTCGGCTGGAGCCCGCCTTCATTCCTCCGGTGGCGTCCCTTCTGGCCATGGCAGGGTGGCGGGCCGGTGACAGCATTCTGGCCACGATCGCTCTGGAGCGGGCCCTGGCGATCGACCCTCATTACTCGATGGCCAACCTGCTCATGCACGCCCTGCAACACCTGCTGCCGCCGGCCGTCCTCGATGGCCGGATGCCCGCCCCTGACGAACTCGACGCCGCGATGGGGGTACCCAGGGCGTCCTGGCTCCAGCCCCTCCTCGCCCTGATCGAGCACCATCCCGAGCCAGATGCGCTCCAGGCGGGCGATCTCGGCCCGTCCGCCTTCCCGAGTGACACGGGGTCCGGCCCCGGTGCTCCGGACCTCGCGGATGAGAGGACCACATGACGGTGCCGTGGGTTTGCGTCCTCGCCCAGTGAAGGGACACACAGCGGTGCTTTCGCCGGTCGAGGTCATTGGGGGGTGTCTCAGCGAGTCCCGGGTGGTCCGACGATGTCTACGCGTCGTGCGGGGTGTGCCTGTTCGCGTAGTTCGCGGGATGGTTTATCAGCCTGTCCGCGTGGTTCGGGATGTCTACCCCAGCAGCGTCGTGCGGGTGTGCCTGCCTGAGTGGTTCGCGAGGTGGTGTCTCAGCCTGTCCCAGGTGGTTCGGGCGATGTCTACGCCCTTCAGGATCGTGCCGGGAGATGTCTACGCCTGTCAGGATCGTGCCGGGCAATGTATACGTCCGTCAGGATCGTGCCGGGTGATGCCTCAGCCCGTCTCTGGGCGGTGCCCCGCCAAGTGAGATCAACGATCTCATCGTGCGTGACCTACCTGGGCGAACAGGGCTGTGCGGGTGAAGGATCGCACCGCCCTACGGGACGCTACCCGGCCAGAGTGGGTCTTCAAGGACGGTGGGGTGAGTGCTTCTGCTGAGGCGGCCAGGGTGGTGGCTCAGACGGCGGGGTGACAGTTCGGGTGGGCTACCGGGGTGGGGTGTCTTCGTCCGGCTGGGTGGCGGCGGGCCGGCAGGTCGGTGTGCCATGCTCTCGTCGCGCCGGGTGGCGCTAGAGCTGTTCGCCTCCTTCGCGCTTGCGGCGCTCGTTGTAGCTGCGCATGCGCTGTGGATAGCCGGTCAGCTGGACGTCATACACCGGCAACGCCAGGTCACGGGCCACCTTGTGGATCACCGCGGGTGATCCGACCCTGCGCCGGGTCCACTCGCCGTCGTCGGCTACCGCGACCGCGGTGGTGTCCGTCGCGAAGGTCTCGGGCTCGACGTAGAACTCGACGCCGCGCCGCGACTTGGCGAAGGCGATGAGCGCTTCGATGTCGGCGTCGGTGGCCTCGCGATCGAACTTCGCGATCTTTTTGCCACGCAGCCGCCGGAGGCCGTAGCGATCTCGCCATCTCATGAGTCCTTTTTATACCGTCAAACGCTTCGGCGCGTCGGGGAAGATCTCGGGGATACATCCGGGATTCTCCCGATGCCCACGACCACCCCCGGTCGAGCAGTATGGGAAGAGACCGTTCGTATCCCGTAGGGAGAGGCATGGCTGTGATGACTGGGGTACCCACACCCTCGAGGCCGGGACAGGTGCCGCAGACTGAGCTGCGCGTCACCGACCAGGATCGGGAGCACGTCGTGGAGCACGTCAAGGCCGCCTACGCCGAAGGCCGCTTCGACAAGATCGAGTTCGACGACCGGCTGGAGCGCGCCATGACGGCGCGTACGCACGGCGACCTCATGCCGATCATGAGGGAGCTCTACGGCCCCAACGGCGTGCCCCGTTTCGCCGCGCCGCAGGCGCCCGCGCCCCGCTTCACGGCCGAGCCCGAGAGCAACGAGCGACTCGGCGCCTCGGCGGCCCACCTGCTGACCCTGGTCGGGTTCCCGATCATCGGGCCGCTCATCCTGATGCTGACGGCCGGCAAGACCTCGCCGTACATCCGGCGTCACGCGGTCGAGGCGCTCAACTTCCAGCTCACGATCACGGGGGCGTCCATCCTGCTCCCGATCACGATCATCGGTCTGGTGCTGGTGCCGGTGATCTGGGTGGTCGGAGTCGTCCTGTCCATCGTGGCGGGCGTCTCGGCCCTGTCGGGCGGCGACTACCGTTACCCGATGACGATCCGCCTGGTGAAGTGACCACCGTCGAAACGCCCGGCGAACGACCACGGACCCGCCTTCACGCGAAGGCGGGTTTTCCCTTTCACGGACGGGGAGCGCGGACGCGGTGTCACCGGACACCGCCAGGCTGGAGGCCCCGTCCTTCAGGGCGGGGGATGTGCGGCGCCTGTCCCGGCACGTGGGCGAGGTGAGGGTTCCGAAGGTGGGCTGGATCCGTTTCCGCTGGTCCCGCGCCGTCCCTGACGGGGTGAAGTCGTATCGGGTCACCCGCGACCGCGCCGGGCGGTGGCATGTGGCGTTCGCCGCCATCCCCGATCCCGTCCCGGCGCCGGGTACGGGCGAGGTCGTCGGCGTGGACCGGGGGGTGGCCGTGTCGGCCGCTTCGTCCACCGGGGAGATGCTGAACGCTCCCGGGCTGCGCGACACGGAGAAGGCGCGCCTGCGGCGGCTGTTGCGCAAGCTCGCCAGGGCCAGGCGCGGATCGAACCGGCGCGCCAAGGTCAAGGCCGCCATCGCCCGGCTGAAGGCACGCGAGAGCGACCGGCGCAAGGACTGGGTGGAGAAGGTCAGCACGGACCTCGCCCAGCGGTTCGACGTGATCGCCGTCGAAGACCTGCAGATCCGCGCCATGACCCGGTCGGCACGTGGCACCGTCGAGGCGCCCGGGCGCAATGTCCGGGCCAAGGCGGGGCTGAACCGGGGCATTCTCGCCGCCGGATGGGGCGGTCTCGTCCGACGCCTGGAGGACAAGGCGCCCGGGCGGGTGGTGAGGGTCAATCCCGCGTACACGAGTCAGCGGTGCTCGGCGTGCGGGATCGTGGACCGGGAAGCGCGTGAGAGCCAAGCGCGTTACCGGTGCCGGTCGTGTGGATACGCCTGCAACGCCGAGGTGAACGCGGCCAGGAACATCGAACGCGCGGCAGGGCATGTCGTGTCTGCGCGGGAAGGGCCACGGGTTGCCGGGCCGGTGCACCGCGAACCTCAACGTGACCTCCTCCTCGTGGGGTAGTCGCGGTTGGAATCCCTGTGCTTCAGCACGGGGAGGATGTCAAACGGTGCGCAGGAAGTCTCCGAGGAGACTGTTGAAGGCGTCCGGGCGTTCCATGTTGGGGTAGTGGGCGGCCCCGTCGATCGAGGTCGCGCGGCCGTCGGCCACCGCGCCGGCGAGGCGTTCCGCCATGCCGATGTGGTCGGGGGAGTCGGCGGCGCCGTTGACGGCCAGCACGGGGACGCCGATGGTGGGGACGCGTTCCCAGGTGTCGCGGACCGGGACGATGTGGTCGGGCTCGCCGGCGCTGTGCTTGGACATGGTCTCCACGGCCATGCGGCGCAGGCGGCTCACGACCTCGGCATCGAGCTCGCCGAGCGAGCGGTGCGGCCCGGCGGCGAAGAGCATGAACCCCTCGACCGAGGCGTCCAGATCCCCGGCGGCCATCCCGGCGTGCCAGGTGGCCATGGCCCGGGTGGTCCACGGGTCGGTGAAGTAGGGCTCGCTGGTCCCCGCCCCGCTGACGACCACGGCGCTGACCAGGTCGGGGTGCTCCAGCGCGGTGTCGACAGCGAGGGCGCCTCCCATGGAGACCCCCACGAGGATCGCGGGGCCGGTGTCCAGGTGGCGCAGCAGGGCGGCGAGGTCGTCGGTGAGCCGGTACGGCCCGGTGGCGTTGGCGGACCGGCCGTGGCCGCGGGCGTCGGGCGCGATGACGCGACACTCCTCCGCGAACACCGGGATCTGGTCCTCCCACATGCGGTGGTCCAGGAAGCCGCCGTGCAGGAGGACGAGCGGGCGGCCGGTGCCGGTGTCGATCCAGAACAAGTCATCCATGACAACCAAGGTGTCATTCTGTGGCGAGAATGGCAACCCAGGTGTCATCATGGTGGAGTGAGTGAGACAGCGGTTCCCGGAGAGCTGCCCGACCGGCTCATCGAGGTGTTCGACCTCGTGGGGCCGCTCTACCGGCGTGCCCACCGCAAGGTGGAGCAGGACGCGCCCGTCGAAGGGCTGTCGGTCGGGGTCCGGGCCGTGCTCAACATGCTGCGCGAGCATGGGCCCATGACCGTCCCCCAGATGGGCCGGGCGCAGGCGTTGAGCCGCCAGTTCGTGCAGCGCATGAGCAACGACGCGGCCGCGCTGGGGCTGGTGGAGTTCGTCGCCAACCCGGCGCACAAGCGGTCCTCGCTCGTACGGATGACCGAGGCGGGCCGCGCCGCCATCACCGCCCTGATCGACCGCGAGCGCGCGATGCTGGCCCCGGTCGGCGAGCACGTGACCGGCGCCGAGGTCGACGCCTGCGTCCGCGTGCTCTCCAGCCTGCTCCGGCTCCTCGACGACGTGGAGGTCGACTGAGGGGCCGGTGTCCGGCGGGCGGGTCAAGGCTGGACGTGGACCAGGTCCGCGCCCAGGAGGTCGGCCGTGGCGCGGAGCTGG
>NZ_JAHKRN010000036.1 GCF_019396385.1 Nonomuraea harbinensis
TGTGCTCTTCCGATCTCCTGCCCGGCAGGCGCCGCGCCGTCCTCGTCAGATGACCTGGTCCGCGCGCAGCCGTGTCATCGTGCCGGCGTCCAGGCCGAGGATCCCGCCGTAGACCTCGTCGTTGTGCTGTCCCAGCTCCGGGCCCAGGGTGTGGACGCGCCCCGGCGTCTCCGACAGCCGGGGGGCGACGTTCTGCATCGGGAAGGAGCCGAGCCGGTCGTGGATGAGCCGGACGACGGCGTTCCTGGCCTCGAAGTGCGGGTCGGCCAGCATGTCCGGTGCGGTGTAGATCAGACCGGCCGGCACCCCCGCTTCGTGGAGGCGTTCCAGCAACGCGTCGCGATCCTGTTCCCGCGTCCAGGCGGACACCAGTTCGTCCAGCTCCGCCTGGTTCTTCCCGCGCGCGGTGTGGGTGCCGAACCGTTCGTCGCCCTGCCACTCCGGGCAGCCCATCACCTCGGCCAGCCGGTTGAAGACCGTGTCGCGGTTGGCGGCGATCAACACGGCCGAGCCGTCCCGCGTGGGGTAGACGTTGCTGGGTGCGACGCCGGGGAGGATCGATCCCGTCCGCTCGCGCCGCGCCCCGGCCAGCTCCCATTCGGGCAGGATCGACTCCATGAGCGCCAGCACGGCCTCGTAGATGGCGGAGTCGACCACCTGGCCCCGCCCGGTGCGCTCCCTGGCCAGCAGCGCCATGACCGTGCCGAGCGCGGCGAAGGTGCCGGCCAGCGAGTCGCCGATCGAGATGCCGGCGCGGCTCGGCTGCCGGTCCGGCTCTCCGGTGAGGTACCGGAGGCCGCCCATCGCCTCACCGATCGACCCGAAGCCCGCCCGCCCGGCGTAGGGGCCGTCCTGGCCGTAGCCGGTCACCCTCGTCACCACCAGGCCGGGGCTCAGCTCGGCCAGGGCGGCCGGCCCGAGTCCCCACCGTTCGAGCGTGCCGGGCCGGAAGTTCTCGATGAACACGTCCGCGCCGGCCAGCAACTGACGCAGGAGCTCCTGACCCTCGGCCTGCCGGAGGTCGCAGGTGATCGACTTCTTGTTGCGGGCGATGATCGGCCAGGTGAGGGAGAGCCCCTGCGGCCGATGACTGCCCCACTGCCGCATCGGGTCGCCGCCGCGCGGATCCTCGACCTTGATCACTTCCGCGCCGAAGTCGCCGAGCAGCTGCCCGCAGAAGGGACCGGCGATGAGTGAACCGGTCTCGACGACCCGCAGCCCTGCCAACGGCCCGCCGCGCCGCTCGTCGTCAGCCACCAGCGGCCACCTTCCCGTCGGCGTTCTCCAGGCGTTCGCGCACCCGGCCCAGGAAGGCGGCGGCGTACGCCCCGTCGAAGACCCGGTGGTCGAACGACATCGTCAGCACGGCGACCAGGCCCACCTCGACCCGAGTGCCGTCGGCCACGACCGGCCGTCGCGCGATGGTGTCCATGGACAGGATCGCCGCCTGCGGCTGGTTGATCACCGGGATGGTGAACAGCGTGCCGGAGCGGCCGAGGCTCGACAGGGTGAACGTGCCGCCCGCCATGTCGGCCACGCCGAGCGCGCGCGAGCGAGCCCTGCCGGTGAGTTCGGTGATGCGCTCGTGCAGCCCTTCGACGTCGAGCTCGTGGGCTCCGCGGATCACCGGCACGACCAGGCCCTCGTGGCTCATGTCGACGGCGACGCCGAGGTTGACGTGCTCGAAGACCCGGATCGAGCCGTCTTCCCAGCTGGAGTTGACCAGGGGGAAGTCGGCCAGGGCGCGGGTGACGGCCCAGGCCGTGTAGGCGGGCACGGCGGGCCGGGCCGCCGACGCCCGCCGCGCGGCCTCCACCGCGTCGAAGCGGACCTCGACGGCCATCGCCGCGTGCGGGCTGGTGGCCAGCGAGCGCACCATGTGCTCGGCGGTGCGGCGGCGGATGCCGCTGGCGCGCCGTACCGTGCTGGGGCCGCGCGGGTCGGTCGTGACAGCGCTCACGGCGCGTCGCCGACGATGACGGCCAGGATACTGCGCACGTCGACGACGTCCCCCGGCTCGACCTTGATCCGCAGGGTGCCGCCGGTCGGGGCGGGCAGGACCTCGCGTGCCTTCTCGGCCTCGATCTCGACCAGGTCCTGGCCCTCTTCGACCCGCGCGCCGTCCTCGAAGTACCACTCCAGGATCTCCGCTTCGGACATGCCCATGCTCAACTGCGGGAGGCGTACCTCGGTTTCCACGCTCACTTCTCCACTCCGAGCACGCGGCGCACGGCCGCGACGACCTTCTCCTTGGACGGGTAGATCTGCTTCTCCAGCACCGGGCTGAACGGCACGTGCATGTCGTCGCTGGTGACCCGCAGCACGGGTGCGCGCAGGCTGCCGAAGCCCTCCTCGACGAGGTGCGCGGCGATCTCGCTGGCGGCGCTGCAGGTGCGGTTGGCGGGGTCGACGATCACGCAGCGGCCGGTCTTGGCGACCGAGGCGAGGATGGCGGGCCAGTCCATCGGCACCAGCGTGCGCGGATCGACCACCTCGACGGAGACGCCCTCGCCGGCCAGGTCCGCGGCCGCGTCCAGGGCGTGCCTGACACCCCCGCCGATGCCGATGACGGTGACGTCGGTGCCTTCGCGCGGCACCGACGCCACGCCGAACGGGATCAGGTGGTCGTCGTCCTCCGGTGCCGCGCCACGGCCGCGGCGCCCCCACAGGGTCGCGTCCTCGAAGCAGAGCACCGGGTTGTCGTCGCGGATCGCCGTCTTGAGCAGGCCCTTGAGGTCGGGGCCGTTGCTCGGCACCATGATCTTCAGCCCGGGGACGTTCATGAACATCGGGTACGGGCGGTCGGCGTGGTGCGCGGCGGTGCCGCCGTGGTAGTAGAGCGCCTGGCGGAACACCACGGGCATCCTCGCCTGGCCGCCGAACATGTACCGGTTCTTGGCGACCTGGCTCACGAACTGGTCCATGGCGCAGAACATGAAGCTGGCCACCGTCAGGTCGACGATGGGACGCAGCCCGGCCATGGCGGCGCCGGCGGCCATCCCGACGCTGGCGGCCTCCGACAGCGGCAGGTCGCGGATGCGGCTGGGGCCGAAGTCCTCCAGGAAGCCCTGCGCGGCGCCGAAGACGTTGGCGCGCAGATCCTGCCCCATCAGGATGACGCGCTCGTCGCGGGTCATCTCCTCGTGCTGCGCCTGCTGGATGGCCTGGAGGAAGCCCAGTTGCGCAGCACGCCTGGCGGCCGCGGGCGCGGTGCTCATGTGGACGCCCCTTCGACGTAGTAGAGATCCCGGTACGCCTCCTCAGGCTCGGGATACGGGCTGTCACGCGCGAACTCGACGGCCGCGGCGACTTCGGCCCGCACCTCGGCGTCGAGCGCCTCGACGGCGGCCTCGTCGGCCAGCCCTTCGTCGAGGAGACGCCGGCGGAACAGGTCGATCGGGTCGCGCTCCTGCCGCCACACGTCCACCTCGGACTGGTCCCGGTAGCTGTTCTTGACCCGCAGGCCGTAGGCGTGTTCGTGGAAGCGGTAGGTCTTGGCCTCGACCAGGCTGGGGCCCTCGCCGCGCCGGGCGCGGGCGACGGCCGCGGAGACCGCCTCGTAGGTCGCGACCGGGTCCTGCCCGTCGACGGTGACGCCGGGCATGCCGTAGCCGGTGGCGCGCACCGAGATGTCCTCGACGGAGGTGAGCTCCCCGGCGCGCACGCTGACGGCCCATCCGTTGTTCTCGCAGAAGAAGACGACCGGCAGCTTCCACACGGCCGCGAGGTTCATCGACTCGTGCAGGACGCCCTCGTTGGCGGCCCCGTCGCCGAAGAAGCACAGCGCGACGAGGCCGTTGCCCAGCACGTCGGCGGCGAGTCCGGCGCCGACGGCGACGGGTATGGCGGACCCGACGATGCCGGACTCGCCGAGGCTGCCGACGGAGAAGTCGGCCAGGTGCATGCTGCCCCCCTTGCCCTTGCAGACGCCGCCGGCCTTGCCGAGCAGTTCCGCCATGAGCCGGTCGAGGCGGGCACCCTTCGCGATGGGGTGGCCGTGCGAGCGGTGGTTGCCGGTCATGTAGTCGTCCGCGGTCGTCGCCAGGCAGGCGCCCGCGATGGCGGCCTCCTGACCGATGCTCAGGTGCACCATCGCCGGCAGCTCGCCGGCGTGGAAGAGCTCGATCGTGGCCTCTTCGAACAGACGGATACGCAGCATCCGTCGCAACATCTCCAGCGCGAGATCGCGCTCCAGGTTCATACAGTCCCCTTCCGCTGTTCGTGCCTCGGCGCCCCCCCGCCCACCAGCTGAATCAGCGGGTGTATCACAATGGGTGACCTAGGAGGGACAGCCTGGCGGCGCAGCTTCAGGCCGTCAGCGTCTGTGTTGACGTAGTGAATCCCATCCCCCGGGTTTCCGTCAACGTCAGTGGTGACGTTACTCGCGGTCCCGACAGATAAACGGCCGTGACCTCTTGTGCTAACCCGAACCCGAATGCAAAGCTGCGTCAACACCAACGACGACGTAGACGCAGTCACGTCCTAGCGGCCCGCGTGCGATCCCGCCCCTGGAACATTCACAAGGAGGAACGGGGATGAGCGGCATCAAACGTTCTTTCACCCTCAAGACTCGTCCGCCAGACACCGACCCCGCCCCCGGCACCGCCGGCAGCCCATCGGGCGAGACGCTGCTGACCGTCCGCGGTCTGACCGTGCGGTTCGGTGGGGTCACCGCTCTGGAGGACGTCTCTCTACAGGTGCGAAGCGGCGAGATCTGCGCGCTGATCGGCCCCAACGGCGCCGGCAAGACCACAGCGTTCAACAGCGTCAGCCGCCTCGTCCAGCCCGTGGCCGGCGCCATCGCGTTCGACGGCGCCGACCTGCTGCGCGCCCGGGCCGGCGACCTCGCCGCCCTGGGCATCGCCCGTACCTTCCAGAATCTCGCCCTGTGGCCGGGGCTCACCGTGATCGAGAACGTCATGGTGGGCGCGCACAGCCTCGGGCGGACCGGATTCCTCGGCGCGCCCTTCGGCTGGGGGGTGCGCTCGGAGCACCGCGAGCTGACCGAGCGGGCGTACGCCGCGCTGGCCGTGCTCGCCATCCAGGATGTCGCGTTCCAACCCTGCCAGGGACTGCCCTTCGGCACCCTGCGGCGGGTGGAGCTGGCCCGCGCGCTGGTCACCCGGCCCCGGCTGCTGATGCTCGACGAACCCGCCGCCGGCCTGACCCAGGGCGACGTGCGAGACCTCGGCACGTTGCTGCGCGCCCTGCGCGACGAGCTCGGGCTCAGCCTGCTGCTGGTCGAGCACCACATGCAGCTCGTGATGGACATCGCCGACTACGTCGTGGTCCTGGACTCCGGGCGCAACCTGCTCTCGGGACGTCCCGACGAGATCCGCGACGACCCCCGCCTCGTCGAGGCGTACCTGGGGAGCCCGCGATGACCGAACCCCTGCTCCGCATGAGCGGCGTGCGCGCCTATTACGACGGCGTCGAGGCCCTGCACGGCATCGACATCACCGTCGACACGGGGGAGGTCGTCGTCGTCCTCGGCGCGAACGGCGCGGGCAAGACCACCACGTTGCGCTCGATCTGCCAGCTCACCACCACCACAGGTGAGATCCGTTTCGACGGCGACCTCATCTCCGGGGCCTCCACCAGCTCGATCGTCCGCCGGGGCATCGCCATGGTGCCGCAGGGCCGCGGCACGCTGGGTGACCTCAGCGTCGAGGACAACCTGCTCGCCGGCGCCGTAACCCGGCGTGACAAGGGCGTGGCCGGCGACATCGCGTCCTGGTACGAGACCTTCCCCCGGCTGGCGCAGCGGCGCCATCAGACCGCGGGCAGCCTCAGCGGCGGCGAGCAGCAGATGCTGGCCATCGCGCGGGCGCTGATGCTCCGTCCCCGGCTGCTGCTGATGGACGAACCGTCGCTGGGCCTGGCCCCGGTGATCGTGCGTGACCTGTTCGACGTGCTCGCCCGCATCAACCGCGAGCGCGGTGTGGCGATCGTCCTCGTCGAGCAGAACGCCGTGCTCGCGCTGGACATCGCCCAGCGCGGCTACGTACTGGAGGCCGGGAACCTCGTCCTGTCAGCGTCCGCTGACCAACTGCGGCAGGACGACGCCGTCCGGCTCGCCTACCTCGGAAACTGAACCAGGAGCTTGCATGGGCACCGTGTTGTCCCAGGCGGTATCCGGCGGTCAAGCCGACCTCGACGTCGTCGCCGCCCGCCGCCGGCGGGCGCGGCTGCGTGCCGTCCTCGTCGTCATCGTGCTGCTCGCCGCCTTCTCCGTCTGGGCCGTCATCGACGGCGGCGCGCAGCTGTACCTGCAACGGTTCTTCGACGGCATCACCAACGGACTGCTCTACGGCCTGGCCGCGCTGTCCCTGGTGATCGTCTTCAAGGCCACCGGAATCATCAACTTCGCCCAGGGGCCGATGGCCATGCTGGGCTGCTATCTGGCGCTGACCGTGCTGGAGATGTGGCCGATGCCGGTGCTGCTGGCGATCGTCATCGCGATGGTCGTCTCCGGCCTCGGCGGAGCCGTGCTCGAACGCGTGCTGATCCGCCCGTTCGACCCGGACAACCACATGGCGATCATCATCGTCACCCTGGCGCTGTTCCTCGGCTTCAACGCGCTGGCCGCGCTGGTCTGGGGCTTCCGGCCGCTGAGCTTCCCCAGCCCGTTCCCGCAGGGCACCGCGGACGCGATCGAGATCGCCGGGGCCCGTCTGTCCTACCAGGCGATCGGCACGGCGCTCCTGGTGGTGGGCGCGGTCGTGGTGCTGGAACTGGTGCTGAACCGCACCCGTCTCGGCCTCTCCTTCCGCTGCGTGGCCAACGACGTGGCGAACTCCCGGTTGCTCGGCATCGACATCGGCCGCACCGTGCAGTTCAGCTGGGCGCTGGCCGCCGCGGTCGGCACGCTGGGCGCCTGCCTGATCGCCCCGTCGACGTACGTCGACCCCGGGTTCATGAACAAGATCCTGGTGTACGCCTTCGCGGCGGCCACCCTGGGCGGCCTCGACAGCATCCGGGGAGCCCTGGCCGGCGGCCTGCTGACCGGCCTGAGCGTCTCGTTGGTGACCGGATACCTGCCCGGCGTGGGCAGCGAACTCGGCCTGGTGGTGGGCTTCGCGATGATCATCGCGGTGCTGCAGTTCAAGCCGGCCGGACTCTTCGGCAACCGAGCGATGGAGCGTGTGTGATGCCGCTGCGGATCGAACGGGGCAGCCGCCGGCACCGGCTGCTGCGACTGGCCCTGGCCGGCGGAGCGGCGGTGCTGCTGCTCGGCCTGCCGCACCTGCTCGGCACCGTGTCCCAGGTGGACACGCTCTCGCAGATAGCCGCCTACTCGGTGGCCATCCTCGGACTGATCATCCTGATGGGCTACTGCGGGCAGATCTCGCTGGCGCACAGCGCGTTCATCGGGCTGGGCGGCTACACCACGGTGATCCTGGTCGCCGACCACGACTGGCCCTACCTGGCGACCATCCCGGTCTCCATCGTGATCTGCCTGGCCGTCGGCGCGCTGATCGGCATCCCGGCACTGCGCATCCGCGGCCTGTACCTGGCCGCGGTGACGCTGGCGGTGGCGGCGCTGTTCCCGGCGCTGGTCATCCGGTTCGAGGAGCTCACCGGCGGCACCAGCGGCAAGTTCGCCCGCGAGGCCATGCAGGCGCCGGAGTGGTTCTTCGTCAACCCCTACACCCGCGTCGGCCCCTCGATCGTGCGCTTCTACGTCATCGCCGCCGTGGCCGTGCTGGTCTTCCTGGTGGCGCGCAGCATCCTGCGCAGCCGGATCGGCCGGTCGATGGTGGCGCTGCGCGAGGCCCCGCTGAGCGCGGCGGCCAGCGGCGTCCAGGTCGCCCGGGTCAAGATCTTCGCCTTCGCGATCAGCGGGGCCTTCGGAGGAGTGGCCGGATCGCTGCTGGCGATCCAGCTGCCACAGGCGTCCGACACCCGCTACACACTCGACCTGTCGATCTTCCTCCTGGTGGCGCTGGTCGCCGGGGGCAGCGGCACCATGCTGGGCGCGATCCCCGGCGCGATCATCTTCGTCACCCTCCGCACGTTCGTCTCCGACTGGGCCGCCGCGCTGCCGGGGTTCCAGGGCAGCGACGGCGGCCAGATCGTCGGCATCATCTCCTGCCTGCTGCTGCTGGCGATCGTCTTCCTGATGCCGACAGGAGTGGCCGGCGGCCTGCAGAAGGCCGGCCGGCGGCTCGTCCAGTTCACCGACCCCGTCCCCGCGGGCTGGCGCAGGTTCCAGCTTTCCGCATCCTCCCAACCGACGCCGTCTGCGGACGCAGGGGGATCCCAGACAGCGTCATCCCCGCAACCGGAGAACTCCGGTGCACCGACGAAAGGCTGAGCTCGTGTTCTCAACGGTACGACCCGCGGCTGTGGCCGTGGTCCTCCTGGCCGCGGTGAGCCTGACCGCGTGCTCCCATGACAAGCAGGCGGCCACCGCGGAGATGTGCGTCTCCGAGGCCGAGCAGAACGTGACCGCCGCCGCCGACAACCCGAACATCCCCAAGGCCGAGGTCGACGCCTCGCTCGGCCAGGTCGGCGACGGGTGCGTCTTCCGCGGCTCCGGCGGCTTCCAGCTGGACGTGTCGAAGTGTCCCACCGACTACGACATCAACACCGGCATCACCGACAAGGAGATCCGGCTGTTCACCAGCATGCCGCACAGCGGCCCGCTCGCCGCGTACGGCTACATCGGCGACGGACTGAAGAACTACCTCTCGTACGTCAACGCCAACGGCGGCGTCGGCGGGCGCACCATCCAGCTCGACATCCTGGACGACCACTACCAGCCGGACCTGACCCGCAAGAACGTCGACAAGGCGATCCAGGACAACAAGTACGCGGCCAGCGTGGCGATCCTCGGCTCGTCCAACAACGGCGCCATCCGCGACGTCATGAACGACGAGTGCATGCCGCACCTGCTGGTGGCCTCCTCCGAGGACCGCTGGGGAGACGTCGAGAACTACCCGTGGACCACGGGCATGGGCCTGAACTACGGCAACGAGGCCGGGCTCTGGAAGCGCTGGATCTCCGACAAGTACCCCGACGGCGCGACCGTCGCCGTGGTCGCCATGAACAACGACTTCGGCAAGGCGTACGAGGCCGCCTTCACCGACGCCGCCGAAGGCAGCAACATCAAGATCGTCGCCAAGGAGCTGATCGACCCGTCGGCGCCGAACATGACCGACCAGCTGACCTCGGCGGCGGCCAGCAAGGCCCAGGTCGCCATCTTCGCCGTCGCCGGCACGTTCTGCGTGCAGGCCATCGGCGGCGTCGAGCGCAGTTCGTGGGACCCGGACGTGATCACGGGCAACTCGTGCGCGCAGATCGAGACGTCGCTGGCGCCGCTGCAGAAGGAGGGCCTGACCGGTGACGGCACCATGGTCATCCAGTACTACTACAACCCGAGCGACCCGGCGAACAAGGCGCCGGAGTACGCCGAGCTCTACGCCGAGCAGATGAAGAAGGACGGGCTGGACCCGGAGGTCGCGCAGTACACCAACGGCTGGTTCTGGGGCTGGTACCTCGTGGCGGTGCTGCGCAACGCCGACGCGATGCAGGGCGGGCTGAACCGGGCCAACATCGCCGTGGCCGCGCGCACCATCAGCCAGCCGTACCCGCTGCTGGTCGAGGGGCTGACCTCGAAGATGAACGGCGTGGAGGACGCCTACCTGTTCGAGGGCGGCCAGATGTTCCGGTACGAGGGAGCCACCACCAGCAAGATCGGCGAGTGGAAGCCGATCGGCGAGCTGATCAACCGTGAGGGCAGCACGGGCAACTTCGCCAAGCTCAACCTGCAGTGACCGGCGGCCGGGGTGCGCGGCGGCGCGCACCCCGGTCATCGACGAAGGAGCGACACATGCCCGAACTCGACTTCGACGGCGCGGTGGCGGTGGTGACCGGCGCCGGGCACGGCCTGGGCCGGGCGTACGCGGGCGAGCTGGGCCGGCGCGGCGCGCGGGTGCTGGTCAACGACCTCGACCCCGAGGCCGCCCGATCGGCCGCGCGGGACATCGCGGACGCCGGCGGCGTGGCGGTCGCCGAGACGAGCAGCGTCGCCGACCCGGCCGGCGGTGAGGCGATCATCGCTGCGGCCGCGGACGCCTTCGGCCGGGTGGACGTCCTGATCAACAACGCGGGCGTCGGACGGCCCAAGGACTTCGGCGACGTGGGCATGGACGACGTGCACCTGTCGCTGTCCGTGCACCTGCTCGGCGCCTACCACCTGATCGTCCCCGCCTGGCGGCACATGGCCGCCCAGGGCGGCGGCTCGATCGTGAACACCTCCTCGTCGGTCGGCCTGTTCGGCCAGAAGCGCTCGGCCGTCTACGCCTCGGCGAAGATGGGCGTCGTCGGCCTGACCCGGGTGCTGGCCGCGGAGGGCGCCCCGCTCGGCATCCGGGTCAACGCGATCGCCCCGGTGGCGAGCTCGCGGATGGCCGCCGACGTGTACGGCAAGCTCGATCCCAAGCTGGACCCGGCGCGCGTCGCGGCGGTGGTGCTCGCCCTGGCGCACCGCGACTGCCCGGTCACCGGCGAGGTCGTCTCCGCCGGCGGCGGCAGGCTCGCGCGGATCCTGATCGCGACGACCGACGGCTACTTCTCACCGGACCTGACCGTGGAGGAGGCCGCCGCGGCACTGCCCTCGGTGGTGGCCGGCGAGACGGCGGTGCGGGTGCCGACCTGCGCCATGGACGAGATCGACCTGATCCGGCAGTGCTTCCCGGATCTCGCCGGCTTCCCGATGCCGCTGCGCTGACGGCGCCCGCCACGTCAGCCGCGCCGCCGTGGCGGGAGCCGTCCCTGCCCGCCGTAGGGCTGGAGCCCGGCGCCGAGATCGCCGTCGAACGCCGCGGCGACGTCCGCCGCGCTCCACCGCTCCCGTACGGCGTGCGGAGCGTCGGCGAGCTCCACGTGCGGCACGATGCCGAGACGCCGGCCGTCGAAGCTGAAGAACTGCCCGGTGACGCCCTCCGAGGCGTCGCTGAGCAGGTAGGTCACCAAGGGCGCCACGGCGGCGGGCGACATCTCGTCGATGCCGTCGAGAGGGGCGCTCGCGCCGTCCGGCGTGGGGGCGCGGCTGATCGCGTCACGGGTCATCCGGGTCAGGGCCTTGGGCGACAGGGCGTTGGCCCGGATTCCGTCGGCTTCGAGGTCGAGGGCGGCAGCCCAGGTCAGCGCGGTGACGGCGCCCTTGGTCATGGCATAGGCCGCCATGTTCGGGTAGCCGAACATGGCCAGGGACGAGGCGTTGACGATGGACCCGCCGCCCGCGCCCCGCATCGCTCGGGCCGCCGCGTCGAGGCAGTACGCGGTGCCGAGCACGTTGACGCCGACGGCTTCCCGCAGCCGGCGCGGGTCCTCGTTCCACGGCAGCGCCTCGTGGTAGAGCCCGGCGTTGTTGACCAGGCCGTCCAGGCGGCCGAACGCGGCGACGCACTCCCCGACCAGGGCCGCCGCCTGGCCGGGGTCGGCTATGTCGCTCGGGACGGCCACGGCGCGCCCGCCCGCCCTTTCGATCTCGGCGGCGGTCTCGCCGGCGGCCCCGGCGTCGACGTCGTTGACCACGACGGCGGCGCCGTGCCGTGCGGCGTCCACGGCGTAGGCACGGCCCAGCCCGCGGCCGGCCCCGGTCACCAGCACGGCACGTCCGACGAGCATGTCGAACTCCTTCTGTCAGCATTGACGTAGACGCTGACGAAGCTTAGGGTCGCACCCGAAAGGCGGTCAAGAATGCAGGACACCAGGCTGGACCGGCTCTGCTTCGGCAGCGGCCCGATCGGCGGCCTCGCCGCGGCGGGCGGCGACACCGGGCCGGAGCGCGCCGAGGAGATCGCCGTCGCGGCCGTCGAGGCCGCCTGGGAGTGCGGCCTGCGCAGTTTCGACACCGCTCCCAGCTACGGGGACGGCGCCGCCGAACGCCTGCTCGGCACCGCGCTGCGCGGCCTGCCGCGTGACCGGTTCACGGTCAGCGGCAAGGTCGGGCGCCGGACGATGGCGATCGCCGACCCGTACCGGCTGGACGGAGCCGCCGCCCGGCGGGAACCCCGCTTCGACTTCACCGCCGCCGGGGTCCGGCGCACCGTGGAGACCTCGCTGGAGCGGCTCGGACTCGGCCGGCTCGACACGGTCTTCCTGCACGACCCCGACGACCTGCTCGGTCCCGCGCTCGACGAGGCCGTTCCCGCCCTCCACGAGCTGCGCCGGGCGGGCGCCGTCGGCGCGATCGGGGTGGGCACGACCCGGCCGCGGGCCGCCGAGGCGCTGGTCGCCGCCGGGGCCGTCGACACCGTGATGATCGCGGGGGAGTGGAACCTGATGCGGCGCTCGGCCGCCACGCTGCTGGCCCGCTGCCAGGAGGCCGGGGTTCCCGTGCTGGCCGCCGCGCCGTACGCCTCCGGGCTGCTCGCCGTCGCCCGGCCCGGGCCCGGCCTGCCCTACCTCTACCGCGCGCCGTCGCCGTGGCTGCTGGAGGCCGCCGGCCGGATGGCCGACCGCTGCCGGCGCCACGGCGCCGAGCTGCCCCAGGCGGCGATCCAGTTCCCGCTCCGGCATCCGGCCGTGACCCAGGTGGTCGTCGGCATGCGCGACGCCGGCGAGGTCGTCGCCAACGCCGCGCGGTTCACCACCGATCTGCCCGAGGCGCTCTGGGCCGAGCTGGACACGCTCTGGGCCGGGCTCGGCACACCGCCCGGGGAACCCGTCCCGACATGATCGAGGAGGCCGCACGTGCTGCGCCAGGAGAACTATCGCAGGATCGCCATCGAGCGGCGTGGGGCCGTCACCGTGCTCACGCTGAACCGCCCCGAGCGGCGCAACGCCGTCGACGACGTCATGCACTCGGAGCTGTCGACGCTGTTCCGCGAGGCGCGGCGGAGCACCGACGCCGAGGTCTACGTGCTCACCGGCGCGGGGGAGACCTTCTGCGCCGGCGGGGACACCGACCCCGGCCGTCCCTATGCCTCGCTCACCGGCCTGACGCCGATCCAGGAGGCCGCCGAGATCGTCTACGGCATCCTGGAGCTCGACCAGCCGCTGATCGCCGCGGTCAACGGCGACGCCACGGGGCTGGGGGCGATGCTGGCCTCCGCCGCCGACGTGTCCTTCGCCGTGCCTTCGGCCCGCTTCGGTGACGCGCACGTGCAGGTCGGGCTGCCCGCCGGCAACGGCCCCGCCGCGCTGTGGCCGCTGCTCGCCGGGCCGCAGCGGGCCAAGCGGCTGCTGCTCGGCGGTGAGATGATCAGCACCGACCAGGCCGTCGCCTGGGGGCTGCTGCACGAGCTGGTCACCGAGGGTTCCGCCCTGGACGCCGCCCTGGCGCTGGCCGGACGCTGGGCCGAGCTGCCCCGCGCGGCCGTACGCGGCACCAAGGCCACGATCAACGCGGCCGTACGCGCGGCGGTCGCCCAGGTGCTGCCGCTGTCGCTGGCCCTGGAGGAACAGGCGATGGCCGCTCCCGACTTCCGCCGGCGACTCGCCGCGGCGCACGAGACACAGCGAGCAGCCACGGGCTGACGCCCGCAGCGCCGGGCGACCTCCGTGACGGCGCTCAGCCGCCCTGCAGCGCCGGACGACCTTCGCGGCGGGCCGCTGCGAGCTGACGGCGCTCAGCTGTTCCGCAGTGCCGGGATGACATCTGTGACGATGCGGCGGACGGTGTCCTCGTCGGTCTGGCCGTGCGGCCAGTAGTCCTGCGGTGGCCAGTAGAAGACGAACCGGTCGATGCCGGCCGCACGGTAGCGGGAGACGAAGCTCGCGAAAGCGTCCGGGCCGGCCCACATGTTCTCCGAGCTGACCAGCGGGCGGCCGGTCAGCAGCGTGCGGCCCAGTGTGGCCGGGTCCCGGCCGGCCTCCTCACACGCGCGTTCCATCCGGCGCACCTGGCGGGCGGTGCGGTCGAGGTGCTCGGCCGCGGACAGGCCGAAGCCGCCGAAAGTGCTCCAGGCGTCCCCGTACCGCGCGGCGGTGGCCATGGCGTGCGGCCCGTGGGCGGCGACGGTGAGCGGCGGACGCGGGGATCGCACCGGCCGCGGGCCGAGCGGCGGGATGCGGGAGCCGTAGTACCGCCCGGGCTCGACCGGCTCGCCGCGCAGGACCCGGTCGACGAGCGCGACGGCCTCCCGGAACCGTTCCGCGCGCTCCCGCCCCGGCCACGGCCGCGAACCGGCCAGGGCGTGGTCAGACGCGGCGTACCCGGAGCCGAGGCCTACCTCCAGCCGCCCCTGGCTGATCCGCTCCACGGTCAGGGCCTGGCGGGCCAGCAGCGCCGGATGACGGACCACCGGGCTGGACACCAGGCTGCCCAGGCGGATCGTCGTGGTCGCGGTCGCGAGGGCCGCCAGCGTGCTCCAGGCCTCCAGCCAGTCCTGCGCGGGATCCGCCGGGCTGGTCAGGTGGTCGTCGATCCACGCGTGGTCGAACCCGAGCCGTTCGGCCAGCAGGCAGTGATCTCGCAGCGTCTGCCAGGACACCTTCGGAATGAGCATGACGCCGAAGGCCGGACCGGTCGGGGGATTTCTGTCAGCATCCACGTTGACGCAAACTAGGCGCGATGCTAGCGTGACGTCAACATCAATGGTGACGTGCACGCGGAAACCCGGCGCGTACCAGCAGACTCGATCCAACGACCTGGGAGACGAGGCAGATGGTGGTCCGAACCCCGACCCGTCGGCCAGCGGTCGACATGTTCGACTCCGATCGGTTCCGGCAAGTGATGGGCCACGTCCCGACGGGGGTGGCCGTGGTGACGGCGATGACGCGACAGGGCCCGGTCGGGCTCACCGTCGGGTCCTTCGTCTCGGCGTCACTGGACCCGCCGCTGGTCGGCTTCCTGCCGGCCCGGACGTCCACGACCTGGCCGCTGATCGTGCCGCTCGGCACCTTCTGCGTGAACGTCCTCGGCGAGGACGACGAGAGCCTGTGCCGCGGCTTCGCGCGGTCGGGTGGCCGCAAGTTCGACGGGGTCGACTGGACCTTGTCCGAGGCCACCGGCTCGCCCGTCATCTCCGGGGCGCTGGCCTGGTTCGACTGCGCCTTCGAGCACAGCTACCCGGCCGGTGACCACCTGTTCGTCCTGGGCCGCGTGCTCGACCTCGGCGTCCGCGCGCAGGGCCGACCCCTGATCTTCTGTCATGGCCGCTATCAGCAACTGGCCACGGGCTCCACGGCCGGCAGCGCCGTATCCTTTGGAGGTTAAATCCCCATGCGTGTAGGTATGACCTGCATCTTCGAAGGTCACGAGAACGCGACCGACGACGAGATCTACCAGACGGAGCTCCGCCTGGCCGACCTCGCGGAACCGCTGGGCTTCGACGCCCTGTGGGGCGTGGAGCACCACTTCACGTCGTACACCATGATCCCCGACGTCCTGCAGTTCCTGACCTACATGGCAGGACGCACCGAGCGCATCCAGCTCGGCTCCGGCGCGGTCATCCTGCCCTGGCACGACCCGATCCGGGTCGCCGAGCAGGTCGCCGTCCTGGACATCGTGTCCAACGGCCGGTTCGTCTTCGGTCTCGGCCGGGGCCTCGGCCGCATCGAGTTCGAGGGCTTCGGGATCCCGATGGGCGAGTCCCGTGAGCGCTTCGTGGAGGCCGCCGACCTCATCATGTCGGCCCTGGACACCGGCATCCTGGAGTACGACGGCAAGTACTACCAGATCCCGCGCCGCGAGCTGCGCCCCAAGCCGGCGCGCAGGTTCGACGACCGCCTCTACGCCGCCGCCGTGTCGCCCGAGTCGGTGCGGATCATGGCCGACATCGGCGCGGGCATCCTGATCAACCCGCAGAAGGACTGGATGGAGGTCGCCGAGGACCTCGCGGGCTACCGGGCCACCTTCAAGGAGATCAAGGGGGTCGACGCGCCGCCCCCGCTGGTCACCGGCTGGGTCTGCTGCGACGAGGACCCGATCAAGGCCAGGGACATGGCCCAGGAGTACATCGGCGGCTATTACGAGTACGTCCTGAACCACTACGAGCTGGGCGGGCGGCACTTCGACACCACGCTCGGCTACGAGTACTACCAGCGGCTCGCCCGCTCGATCCAGAAGCACGGCGCCGACCGCGTCGTGGACAACTTCATCGAGCTGCAGATCTGGGGCACCCCCGACCAGTGCCTGGAGCGCATCGTCGCCATCCAGGAGAAGGTCGGCAACGACGGGTTCAACGGCGTGTTCAACTTCGCCGGCATGACCCCGGAGACCGCCGAGAAGAACCTGCGCCTGTTCGCCGCCGAGGTCATGCCGCGGGTCAAGGCCCTCGGACCGGTCCGGCCATGACCAGCCCGGGGTTCCGGGTCGTCACCGGCGGCCTCGGCTTCCCCGAGGGGCCGAGCCATCTGGGCGACGGGGCCGTGGCCGTGGTCGAGATGCAGGGACAGGTGGTCACCCGGGTCGCGGCCGACGGCGGCAAGACGGTGCTCGCCCGGCTCGGCGGCGGGCCCAACGGCAGCGCCCTCGGCGCCGACGGCGCGATCTACGTCGCCGACAACGGGGGCCTGTCGGCGACCCGGTCCGGCGGTTACTGGCACGCGCCCGAGCCGGTCGACGGCCGTGTGCAGAAGGTGCTCGACGGGCAGGTCACGGTGGTCGCCACCGGCCTGCCGGGGCCGCCGCCGCACCGTCCCAACGACCTGTGCTTCGGCCCCGACGGCCGGCTCTACGTCACCGACTCCCACAACTGGGAGGACCTGCGCGGCCTGAAGCCCGGCCGGATCTGCGCGATCTCCCCGGACCGTACGATCACGCAGGTCGCCGAGGTCCCGGCGATGCCCAACGGCATCGCCTTCGGGCCGGACGGCCGGCTCTACGTGGCCCAGTCGATGACCCGCAAGATCCTGGTCTTCGACTGGTCGGCCGGGACGGGCCTCGGCGACCCGCGGGTCTTCGCCAAGCTTCCGGCCGGCTCGCCCGACGGCATGTGCTTCGACGCCGACGGCGACCTCTACGTCTGCGGCAGCGTCGGGCACGTCATCTTCGTCTATGACGCCGTCGGCGCCCTCAAGCGGACCATCGAGGTCCCCACGGGAGCACAGCCGACGAACTGCTGCATCGGTGACGGTCAGCTCTATGTCACCTTCTCCATGACCGGCGAGCTGGTCGCCTACGACCTGCAGGTGACCGCGCTGCCACTGCACGAGGGAGTTATCACATGAAGTTCGGCCTGATGTACGAGATCCCCGTGCCCCGCCCGTGGAACGACCGCAGCGCGTACGACGCCTTCGAGAACACGCTGCGTCAGATCGAGCTCGCCGACCGGCTGGGGTTCCACAGCGTCTGGACGGTGGAGCACCACTTCCTCGGCGACTACTCCCATTCCTCCGCGCCCGAGGCGTTGTACGGCGCCATCGCGGCACGGACCAGGAACATCCGCATCGGCCACGGGGTCCGGCTGCTGCCCTTCCCGTACAACCATCCGGTGCGCGCCGCCGAGGCCGCCGCCACCATCGACATCATCTCCAACGGCCGGCTGGAGTTCGGCACCGGCCGGTCCGGCACCCGCATCGAGCTGGAGGGCTTCGGCATCAACCCCTCCGACACCCGCCCGATGTGGGAGGAGGCCCTTGACGTGATCATGGGATGCTGGACCGAGGAGACCTTCTCCTGGGAGGGGGAGTACTTCAAGATCCCGCCGCGGGGCGTGGTGCCCAAGCCGCTGCAGGCGCCGCACCCGCCGCTGTGGGGCGCGTCCTCCAGCTCCGACAGCCACGAGCTGATGGGCGAGAAGGGCATCGGCCTGCTGTCGTTCTCCGTCGCGTCGGGGCCGGAGACCCTGGTCAAGCGGTTCGGCCGGTACCGCGACGGCATCCGCCGCGCCAAGCCGGTCGGCAAGTACGTCAACGAGCAGATCGCCACCTTCACCCAGGTGCACTGCGCGGAGACCACCGAGGACGCCTACGCAGAAGCCGGTCCCCGCTTCGGGTGGTACGTCCAGGAGTCGTTGAAGAAGATCGCCGAACTCGGCGACTGGAAGGACGGCACCCAGCTCGGCAGCTACGAGTACGCCAAGCGGCTCCTCGGCGGTGTCGACCTGAACACGCTGGACTTCGACTACCTGCTCAAGAACGACGCGGTGATCGTCGGCAACCCCGACCAGTGCGTCGAGATGGCCAAGCGGTACGAGGCGGTGGGCACCGACCTGCTGCTCTGCCTCGTGCAGCCCTATGACATTCCGCATGAAAAGGTCATGAAGTCGATCGAGCTTCTCGGTACGCACGTGCTGCCGGAGTTCTCCTGACCCTTGACTCCAGATGGGGTGCCGATGTCCATGCAGCGCACGAGCCGCACCGGTGACTGGATCCGGATCCACGCCCGGAACACGCCGAACAAGCCATGCTTTGTGACCGATACCGATTCGTACTCCTTCGCGGAGGTCAACAGCCGCGTCAACCGGGTGGCCCACGAGTTGCGCCGCATGGGCGTGGTGAAGGGCGACCGGGTGGCCCTGTTCGCCACCGACTCCACGAGCTACATGGAGGTGCTGCTCGCCTGCATGAAGCTGGGCGCGGTGTACGTCCCGCTGAACTACCGCCTCGCCCGGCCCGAACTGCAGACCCTGCTGCGCACCGCCGAGGCCAAGGTGCTGTTCTTCAGCGAGCGGTACGCCTCGATGGTGGAGTCCGTCGACGTGCCGACGCTGACCGCCGCGATCTGCTTCGAGAAGTCCCCCGTCGCCGACCGCGACTACGGACAGCTGCTCGCCACCGGCGAGGATCACGAGATCGACACGGTGATCAACGACGACGAGCTGATGTGCCTCGCCTTCACCAGCGGCACCACCGCGCTGCCCAAGGGCGTCATGCACCACCAGCGCATGGTCAAGCACATGACGTTCCAGTGCATCCTGGAGCGGCGGCTGCCGGCGGCGGCGTTCCACTACTCCCCGGCGCCGCTGTTCCACGCCGCCGGCATGTGTTACGTGCTGTCGGGCGTGGCCCGCGGCAACCCGTCGCTGATCCTGGACGGATTCGACCCCGCCACGGTGCTCAAGTGGCTGCGCCGTGACGTGCTCCACGGCGTCTTCCTGGTCCCGACCATGATCGAGATGCTCCTGCAGGAGCCCGGCGTCGAGAAGGGCGGCTACCACAACCTGCTGTCGATCGCCTACGGCGCGGCCCCGATGTCGCCGAGCCTGCTCCGCAGGGCCATGAAGACCTTCCGATGCGACTTCATGAACCTGTTCGGCGCCGGGACGGAGGCGGGCCTCCAGACCGTGCTCACTCCCGAGGACCACCACCGGGCGCTGAAAGGCCACGAGCACCTGCTCGGCTCGATCGGCAAGCCCGGCATGGGCGTGGACCTGCGGCTGTGCGACGAGGAGCTGAACGACGTCCCGGACGGCGAGGTCGGCGAGATCGTCACCAGGTCCGACGCGGTGATGGCCGGCTATCTCAACATGCCGGAGGCGACGAACGAGGTGCTGGTCGACGGCTGGTTCCGGGGCGGCGACCTGGCCCGGCGGGACGAGGAGGGATACCTGTACCTCTCCGGGCGCAAGAAGGATATGATCATCCGCGGCGGGGAGAACGTCTACCCCGTCGAGATCGAGCAGGTGCTGAGCGAGCATCCGGCGGTGCTGGAGGTCTCGGTGGTCGGCGTCCCGGACGAGCGCTGGGGCGAGACCGTCCGGGCGCACGTGGTGGTCGCCCCCGGAGCCTCCTTCGAAGAGGACCAGGCCAGGGACTTCTGCCGCGCCCGGCTCGCCGGTTACAAGGTGCCGGAGACCTTCCAGATAGAGCCGGACCTCCCGCGCAACGCCAGCGGCAAGGTGCTGAAGCGAGTCCTGCGGGAACGGTGACGGCCACCGCGGCGGGGGCGCCGGCCCCCGCAGCCTGCGCTATCATCAACGTTGCTGTTTATGCGAGTCGAGCTGAGGGAGGGGGACACCGATGGCTCCTCGAGAACGGCGCCCACCGCCGCCGAGCGACATCGCCCGCCGCCGGATGGAGCGACGCCTGGCCAGCGGCCGCAAGTCCGACGCGCGGTGGAAGGAGGTCCTGGAGGGCGCGGGGCGCGTCTTCGAGCAGTTGGGCTACGCCCAGGCCACCCTGGAGAACGTGGCGGCCGAGGTCGGCATCAACCGGGCGACTCTCTACTACTACGTCGGCACGAAGGAAGAGCTGCTCGTCGCGCTGCTGCACCAGCCCATCGAGCAGATGCGCGCCGAACTGGAGCGGATCGTCGCCGAGGAGGCGACCGCGCCGGAGAAGCTGGTCAGCGGGCTGCGCGCGTACGTGCTGGCCATGTCACGCCGCCCGGAGCTGTTCATCTTCATGCGGGAGAACCTCGACCAGGTGGTGAACGGGGGCGAGGCGACCGACATCAAGGAGAACGCCGACCGGTGGGGCCGGCTGCTCGCCCAGGTGATCACGGAAGGGGCGAAGGCCGGGGAGTTCCGCGACGACATCGACCCGACCGTGGCCGTGATGGGCATCGTGGGCATGTTCAACTGGACCTACCGGTGGTACGACCCGCAGGGCCCGCGCAGCCTGGTGGACATCGGCGAGGACTTCATCGAGATGTCGCTGTCCGCCCTTTCCCCGGGCCGCTGACCCGGGTGCCGACGCGAGGCGCGCCCGCTCCCGCGAGGGGCGCCCCGTTCACTTCTTGACGTGATCGGGCGCTGGACGCGGAGAGTGATTGCATGGATACTCTTCGTGTCAGGCCCTTTCGCCCCCGTCACCGCTCTCCAGCACCGCATTCGCCGGCGTGTTTCGTGCTGCCCGGAGTGCGTCACCAGGGGCACGCAAGAAGGAGAGTTATGCAGTTCAAGAAGCTCCTGACCCTTCCGCTCGCCCTGCTCGCGGCGGGCGCGTGCGTGACCACCGCCGCCGCGGCCAGCACGACGAACGTCCCCGCCGCGGCGGCCCGCCAGGCGGCGCTGCCCTCCGGCTACCAGCTCGTGACGCTGCCCAACGCCAACGTCCCCAACTTCCAGCGCCGCACGCTCTACTGCCCCGGCGGCAAGAAGGTCCTCGGCGGCGGCGCCGAGGCCCGCGGCAACAGGGCGATCCTGGTCGGCTCGTTCCCCACCGATGACGGACGCGGCTGGATCGGCATCGGCCGCCAGGACGGCTACAACGACGTAGGCATCAGCGTCTTCGCCATCTGCGTCGACTGACCCGCGCGCCGTCGGCCCCGGCCGGACCACCCGGCCGGGGCCGACGCGTATCACCGACGGCTCACGCGCGCTCGTCGTCCCCGTGATCCGTCGCCGCCCGGCTCCGGCGCCGCAGCACCGCCACCGCCGCCGCCACCAGCGCCACGGCCGCGAGAAGCAGCCACGAGAAGCGCCCCAGGAGCCCTTCCAGGTGAGCGGCCGACGCCCCGGCGAACGCGCCCAGGCCGACGTACACCGCCGACCACAGCAACGACCCTGCCAGTGACGCCGGGAGGAACCGGTTGTAGGGCAGATGCGCCGCCCCCGCCGCCGCCGGCGTGAGTGTGCGGACGACCGGGACCAGCCGGGTGAGGAACACCGCCGCCGCGCCGTGACGGTGCAGCGCGTCGGTCGCGCGATCCCAGTGCCGCACCCCGAGCCGTCGCACCGCCCGCGTATCCCGCATGCGACCGGCGTACCGCTGTCCGAGCCAGTAGCCGACGTGGTCGCCGGCCGTGACCCCCAGCGCGACGATCAGCAGCAGGGCGGCGAACCGCCCGGGGGTGGTGGCGGCGACCCCCAGCAGCAGCACGCCCGTCTCGCCGGGCAGGACCGAACCGACCCCCAGCCCCGACTCGGCGAACGCCATCGCTCCGGCCACCAGCCCGAGCAGAGGGAAGGGGAGATCGCTGACCGCCTGAACGCCCTCAGCGATCCAGTCCACCCGGCGCCCTCCCATGCGCTTCCGGGGCCGCTGGTACGAGTGCTGAGAAGAGGAACGGTGGTGCGTGCATCCGGATCATGGTGGCACGCGGCGCGGCGCCTGCCATCAGGGAGAGCCCTGACTCGGGACCTGGGCCCGTACGGAATCATCCCTACGGGTCCCGGGAGTTCGGGCCGGGTCACCACTCGGTGACGAGCGGCGTGTCCCGGTCGTGCTGCCGCCAGGCCGCGGCGAGGCGGGCGAGGCGGGCGGGGGCGGCGATGCCGCGCACGGTCGCGATCTTGCCGTCGGCGATGTCGAACGACATGGTGCCCACGACCCGGTCGCCGACCACGAAGAGGGCCGCGGGGGCGCCGTTGACCACCGCGTAGTGGATGGCGGACGTGCCGCCGGCGAGCCGCCGTTTCGCGGGAGTGGATCTGAGACCGGCCCGTACGACGGCGGCGACGCGCCGCGCAGTGTCGACCCGCAGCAGCGTCTCGGTCAGGCCGGCGCTGTCGGAGACCGCGGTCGCGTCGTCGGTGAGCAGCGCGACCAGCCGTTCGGTGCGGCCCGAGGCGGCGGCGGCGAGGAACTCCTCGACGATCCCGCGGGCGGACTCGGGGTCGATCTCGCCGCCGCCCCGGCGCGCGGCGGCGATGCGCTGCCGGGCCCGATGGAGGTGCTGCTGACTCGCGGACTCGGTGATGTCGAGGATCTCGGCGATCTCGGCATGGCTGTACGAGAACGCCTCGCGCAGCACGTAGACGGCCCGCTGGACGGGGGACAGGCGCTCCATGAGGGTCAGCACGGCCAGGGACACCGACTCGCGCTGTTCGTAGGTGTCGGCCGGGCCGAGCATCGGGTCGCCCTTGAGCAGCGGTTCGGGCAGCCACACGCCGACCGCGCGCTCGCGCCTGGCCCGCGCGGAGCGGAGCCGGTCGAGGCACAGATTGGTGACGATCTTGGTCAGCCACGCCTCCGGCACCTCGATCCGGTCGCGGTCGGCCGCCTGCCAGCGCAGGAACGCGTCCTGCGCGGCGTCCTCGGCGTCGGCGGCGGAGCCGAGCAGACGGTACGCGAGCGAGGCCAGCCGGGACCGGCTGGCCTCGAACTGCTCGGTGGCGAAGGCGTCCACGCGGCCGACTCTAGGCAACGGCGGCCTCGGCCGAGCGATCGGGCCGGGCGGCCAGGCGGCGCTTCCTGGCCGGCATGCCGAAGGTCGGGTGGCTCATGCTCCAGGCGGAGCTCCTGATGATGCCCTTCTTCAGCAGCGCGGCCGTGCGGCCCCGCAGGGACCAGACCTTGGGCCGGGCGTCACCGTCGACCAGCTGGAAGATCGCGTCGCGCCGCCCGAGACTGATGTGGTTGCCGTAGTACTTCAGCGTGGTCGACGGGACCTCGCGGCCGGTCAGCCGCCCGACGATCGCCTCGACCGCCTGGATGCCCGTGAAACCGGCCGAGGCGCACGACATCGGCAGCGGCAGGCCGTTCTCGCCGACGGCGTGGACGCTGTCGCCGGCGGCGTAGACGTCGGGGTGCGAGACCGACCGCATGGTGCGGTCGACGACGATCCGACCGGCCTCGGTGACCTCCAGCCCGGCGGCGGCGGCGATGGGGCCGACCGCGAACCCGGCCGTCCACACGGTCGCGTCGGAGGTCAGGGCGGTGCCGCCGGCGCACAGCACCCGCGCCGCTTCGACGGCTTCGACGCCGGTGTGCTCCAGGACGGTGATGCCCAGCCGGTCGCAGGCCTGCCGCAGGTGGCCGCGGGCTCCGGCGGAGAGCCGGGCGCCCAGCTGTTCGCGGGCGACCAGCGTGACCGACAGGCCGGGCCGGGATTCGGCGAGCTCGGTGGCGGTCTCGATGCCGGTCAGCCCGTCGCCGACGACCAGCACGTTCCCGCCCTCGCCCCGTCCTTCCAGGCTGTCCAGGCGTTCGCGCAGGCGCAGCGCCGAGGCCCGGCCGGTGACGTCGAAGGCGTGCTCGGCCACGCCGGGGACGCCGCCGGCGACGTGGCTGCCGAGCGCGTAGAGCAGCGTGTCGTAGCCGAGCTCGCCGCCGGCGTCGGCCACGGTGACGACCCGGCGCTCGGGGTCGACGGCGGTGACACGGGCCAGGCGCAGCCGTATCCCCGTGCCCGCGAAGACATCTTCGAGTCTCCGGGTCTCCAGCTCGTGCCCGGCCGCGAGCTGGTGCAGCCGCATCCGCTCGACGAAGTGCGGCTCGGCGTTGACCACGGTGATCTCGGTGTCCGCCGGGGACAGCCGCCGGGCCAGGATCCCGGCCGCGTAGGCCCCGGCGTAGCCGGCGCCGAGGACGACGATGCGGTGCTTCATGTGGTGCTCCTGTCGGTGCGCTTGCTTCCGGTGACTTGAGCGGTGCGGCGCTCCGATTGCTGACAGGAACCGCGTATGGCATGGGTCACACAGACCGCCCGACCCTTGGTTGACGCTGCGTACGGGGTGAAATGTCCGTATTGTCGTGACAAGTCAGTATCGGAACCGGCAGAATGCGGGACCACCAGCGTCTCCCCTCCCCTGGAGGAACCCTCATGCGCCGAACCCTAGGGGCACTCGCCGTGGTCGCCGGCCTCACCGCCTGCGCCCCGTCCACCAGCGGAGCGGCGCCCGAGGCGGCCGAGCCGGTGGGCGGCGTCGCACCGGCGAAGACCGAGGAGGCGACTCCCGAGCCGGCCCCCGAATCGGACGAGTGCCGCGTGAGCGTGGTCAAGCCGGGCGTCTCCGCCCTCGGTATCCGGGCCTCGGCCGTGCGCCGTGGATGTCAGCACCCGGCGCTGCTGCGCGTCCGGGTCATGCGCGCCGTCCCCGGTGACGATCCGGTCATCAAGAGCGGCGCCACCAGGAAGGGTCGCATCACCCTGAAGCTGCCCTGCGAGCCGGGCACGTACTACACGGTCGCCACCGACTACCGGGGCGGCACCGCCAAGTCCAAGGCCACCCGGGTGACCTGCGCCACCCCCACCCCGACCCCTACGCCCACTCCCACTCCCACTCCCACTCCCACCAGGGAGACGCCGGCTCCCGAGAAGAAGAAGGAGGCCGTCCAGTCCGTCGGCACGGCACTGGAGAACGAGGTCGTCCGGCTGACCAACGCCGAGCGGGCCAAGGGCGGCTGCGACCCGCTCAAGCACGACGCGCGGCTGCGTAAGGCCGCGTCCGGGCACTCGGCCGACATGGCGGAGAACGACTACTTCGACCACGACTCCCAGGACGGCCGCGACATGGCCGACCGCATCCGTGCCACCGGCTTCACCGGCTCCGCCTTGGCCGAGAACATCGCCATGGGACAACGGTCGGCGGCCGAGGCGGTCCGGGGCTGGATGAACAGCGAGGGCCACCGGCAGAACATCATGAACTGCTCGTACACCCTCATCGGGGTGGGTGCGGCCAAGAACGCGCAGGGGCAGATCTACTGGACACAGAACTTCGCCGCCCGGTGACTCGGCGAAGCGGCTACCAGTTGCCGAGGACGAGGCGTCCGTCGACGGGGCCGAGGGCGTAGGGGCCGGAGGTGTACCACTTGCCGGCGTAGGAGACGCCGTTCTTCCAGACGTGGTAGCTGAAGGTGCCGTCGGAGTTCTGGTACGCGGCGACGACATCGTCCTTGCCGTCCCCGTCCACGTCACCGGAGGCCACCCGGTTGCCGACGTTGGACATGGTCCAGCCGCCGGAGGTGTAGTCGGAGGCGCGGCTGAAGGCCGATCCGGTGGAGGTCCATCGGTAGATGGTCATCGATCCGTCGCCGTCGTCGCGCATCATGGCGGGTTCTGCCTTGCCGTCACCGGTGAGGTCGGCGACGACGAGGCGTCCATCGACGGGGCCGAGGGCGTAGGGGCCGGAGGTGTACCACTTGCCGGCGTAGGAGAGGCCGTTCTTCCAGACGTGGTAGCTGAAGGTGCCGTCGGAGTTCTGGTAAGCGGCGACGATGTCGTCCTTGCCGTCTCCATCGACATCCCCGGAGGCCACCCGGTCGCCGACGTTGGACATGGTCCAGCCGCCGGAGGTGTAGTCAGAGGAGCGACTGAAGGCCGATCCGGTGGAGGTCCACCGGTAGATGGTCATGGAGCCGTCGCCGTCGTCGCGCATCATGGCGGGTTCTGCCTTGCCGTCGCCCGTGAGGTCAGCCAGGATGAGCCGTCCACCGACCGGACCCAGGGCGTAAGGCCCGGAGGTGTACCACTTGCCGGCGTAGGACACCCCGTTCTTCCAGACATGGAAGCTGAAGGTGCCGTCCGAGTTCTGGTAAGCGGCGACCACGTCGTCCTTGCCGTCCCCGTCGACATCCCCGGAGGCCACCCGATCCCCGGTGTTGGACATGGTCCAGCCGCCGGAGGTGTAGTCGGAGGCGCGGCCGAAGGCCGATCCGGTGGAGGTCCACCGGTAGATGGTCATGGAGCCGTCGCCGTCGTCACGCATCATCGCCGGCCCCTCGGTCCCACCTCCGCCGGCGTAGGGCCAGATCGTGTTGGCGATGATCTGGCCGTCGCCGGCCTGCTGCCCATATCTTTCGGGATATGCCGACACCTGGACGGCTTGGCACACTTCGCCGATCGGTGCTGTTCTCCAGCTGTTGTTGGGGTAGAGCCGGAGCATCTTGTTCAGGAACGCGTTGGTGGCCCACGTGGGGTCGAGACGCTGTTCGGCGCTTCCCCAGCTGTCCAGTTGCTGGAACAGTCCCAGGCTGGTGTGGTCGACCTTCTCGCTGATGTTCTGGATGCTGCTCTCGACGATGACGGTGGTCATCGCGATCGCCGCGGCTCGGAGGTCGAGCCCTCGGTCGCGGACGGCTTTGATGATCATTCGCGCGCAGGAGACGCGGTAGGCGGACATGTAGCCGCGCATCTTGGCGTTGAGGGTGCTGTTGAGCTGGGTGGCCAAGCTGGCGTCGCGCGCGGTGGTGCCGCGGGGGTCGCAAGGGGCGAGCTGGTACGCGGCCGCCGTGATGGGGGGCGTCGGATCGGCCAGAGCGGGATTCGTCGAGATGGCTAAACCGGTGATGACTGCCGTGCCCGTGATGCCGGCACGGAACATGAGAGATCTGAACATGGGGAGTCCTTCGCAGGGGGAGGCGCCGGTGCCGTCGGTGGAGGCACCGGGGGCGGACGTCATCCGCATGGGGCAGGTCCGGGCATCTCCGGCCCGGACCTGCTATCCAGACGTGGTGTCAGTTCCAGTTGCCGAGGACGAGGCGTCCGTCCACGGGGCCGAGGGCGTAAGGGCCGGAGGTGTACCACTTGCCGGCGTAGGAGACGCCGTTCTTCCACACGTGGTAGCTGAAGGTGCCGTCGGAGTTCTGGTACGCGGCGACGACATCGTCCTTGCCGTCCCCGTCGACATCACCGGAGGCCACCCGGTTGCCGACGTTGGACATGGTCCAGCCGCCGGAGGTGTAGTCGGAGGCGCGGCTGAAAGCTGATCCGGTGGAGGTCCACCGGTAGATGGTCATCGATCCGTCGCCGTCGTCACGCATCATGGCGGGTTCTGCCTTGCCGTCACCGGTGAGGTCGGCGACGACGAGGCGTCCATCGACCGGGCCGAGTGCGTAGGGGCCGGAGGTGTACCACTTGCCGGCGTAGGAGACGCCGTTCTTCCACACGTGGTAGCTGAAGGTGCCGTCGGAGTTCTGGTACGCGGCGACGACATCGTCCTTGCCATCGCCATCGACATCCCCGGAGGCCACCCGGTTGCCGACGTTGGACATGGTCCAGCCGCCGGAGGTGTAGTCAGAGGAGCGGCCGAAGGCCGATCCGGTGGAGGTCCACCGGTAGATGGTCATCGATCCGTCGCCGTCGTCACGCATCATCGCCGGTTCTGCCTTGCCGTCACCGGTGAGGTCGGCGACGACGAGGCGTCCATCGACCGGGCCGAGGGCGTAGGGGCCGGAGGTGTACCACTTGCCGGCGTAGGAGACGCCGTTCTTCCACACGTGGAAGCTGAAGGTGCCATCGGAGTTCTGATACGCGGCGACGACATCGTCCTTGCCGTCCCCGTCGACATCCCCGGAGGCCACCCGGTCGCCGACATTGGCCATCGTCCAGCCGCCAGAGGTGTAGTCAGAGGAGCGGCCGAAAGCCGATCCGCTGGAGGTCCACCGGTAGATCGTCATCGACCCGTCACCGTCGTCACGCATCATCGCCGGCTCCTCGGTCCCGCCTCCTCCGCCGATGTTGTCGTAGCGGATGGGCGTGTAGAGGCCGGCGTAGCTGGCGGACCAGGTGCGCTCGATGGTGCCCGAGCTGCCGGTCTGCTCGATGACGACCGGCTGCGTGTGGGCGCCGTCCGCCCATCGGACGAACAACGCCACATGATTCTCGGAAGTGTTGCCGGTGTGCCGAAGGAGCGCGTCGCCCGGCTGCAGGGAGCTGCGGGAGATCTGGAACGCCCGGTCCATTAGGTTGCCGGTCCAGAAGGCGCTCCCGGAGCCGCCGAGCCCCCACGCCATCGAGACGAATCCGGAGCAGTCGGTGCGGTAGTCGCCGTACGAGTTGCGATAGCACCTCACCTGGCTGTAGGGGACGCCGCCCACGGCCAGCCAACTGCGCGCCCGAGTGATCACCTGGTTGCGGGTCAGGACTTTGTCGGCGCCGTTGTTGTCGCAGGGGACCGGGGTGGTCGACACCGCGTACGACCGTATCGCGCCGTCCGACGGCAGACCCGGGTACTCGGGCAGCGGCGGGTCGCCGGGCGGGGGCTCCTGCTGGACCGGCGAGACGGCCGATGCCGGCGTCGCCGCGAACGGGCCGACGATGCCCAAAGGTAAGAGCATGGCCATGGCGGCCAGTCTGGTTAAGCGTCGCATTGTCGATTCCTCCTGTGATGAATGCAGATGCGGTCGGTTCTGGGGCTACCAGTTGCCGAGGACGAGGCGTCCGTCGACGGGGCCGAGGGCGTAGGGGCCGGAGGTGTACCATGTGCCGGCGTAGGAGACGCCGTTCTTCCAGACGTGGTAGCTGAAGGTGCCGTCGGAGTTCTGGTACGCGGCGACGACATCGTCCTTGCCGTCCCCATCGACATCACCGGAGGCCACCCGGTTGCCGACGTTGGACATGGTCCAGCCGCCGGAGGTGTAGTCGGAGGCGCGGCTGAAGGCTGATCCGGTGGAGGTCCACCGGTAGATGGTCATCGATCCGTCGCCGTCGTCGCGCATCATGGCGGGTTCTGCCTTGCCGTCACCGGTGAGGTCGGCGACGACGAGGCGTCCATCGACGGGGCCGAGGGCGTAGGGGCCGGAGGTGTACCACTTGCCGGCGTAGGACACCCCGTTCTTCCACACGTGGTAGCTGAAGGTGCCATCGGAGTTCTGGTAAGCGGCGACGACATCGTCCTTGCCATCGCCATCGACATCCCCGGAGGCCACCCGGTTGCCGACGTTGGACATGGTCCAGCCGCCGGAGGTGTAGTCGGAGGCGCGGCTGAAGGCCGATCCGGTGGAGGTCCATCGGTAGATGGTCATGGACCCGTCGCCGTCGTCACGCATCATGGCCGGTTCTGCCTTGCCATCACCGTTGAAGTCGGCGACGACGAGGCGTCCATCGACGGGGCCGAGTGCGTAAGGGCCGGAGGTGTACCACTTGCCGGCGTAGGACACCCCGTTCTTCCAGACATGGAAGCTGAAGGTCCCGTCCGAGTTCTGGTAAGCGGCGACCACGTCGTCCTTGCCGTCCCCGTCGACATCCCCGGAAGCCACCCGATCCCCGGTGTTGGCCATCGTCCAGCCGCCGGAGGTGTAGTCGGAGGCGCGGCCGAAGGCGGACCCGCTGGAGGTCCACCGGTAGATCGTCATGGACCCGTCGCCGTCGTCCCGCATCATCGCCGGAGCGTCGAGCCCGGGGGACGAACAGTTGCGGCTGGTGACGTTGCGCCAGGTCTGGCCGTTCGACCCGCCGTAGGTCACACCGTTGAAGGTGGGCCTGACCCGTTCGGAGCCCGCGGTTCCCCAGCTGGCCGAACCGCTTCCGTCGGCGTCGTAGCCGAGCTCGAAGTGCAGGTGCGGATGCCCGTTGGAGGTGGGGCCCGTTTTGCCGACCCGGCCGATCGTCGTGCCCATGCTCACCCTGGCGCCGACCGAGACGGCGCGGGACTCCAGGTGGAGGTAGGTGGTGAAGTAGCCGCCGCCGTGGTTGATCTGGATGACGTTGCCGGCGTTGCTGTGGTAGAAGGACTGGTTCACCGTCCCGCCGGCGGGGGCGATCAACGTGGCGCCGTCGGTGCCGTGCTGGTCGGGTTCCTTGACCATGTCGAGCGCGGGGGCGTGCGCCCACGTGTCCAGCCGCCACTGCTGGCCGCACGGGAAGGGCAATTGCAGGTTGGGGGCCGCCAGGGCGGGGCTCGCCGTGGTGACCATGCCTAAGGCGATGAGCGTGCCGGTGATGGCGACGCGTAAGACAGCGGACTGGGACACGGGATCCTCCGGGGAAGCATCGATCGGATGTCGACAGACTCCCGGCGGGCCCTGCAAATCCGCTGTAACTTCCCTCCAGACGACGCCACAGCCCGTGAACGAGGAACGGCGCCTACCGTGAGGCGGTACGACCGTGCCGATCGAGAGGCCGCGAACTCACAGCGCGTCGGTCGTGGCGTACGTGGCGTGGTGTGCCCCGGCGCTGAACGCCCAGTAGCGGTCGCCGTAGGACCAGTGCCACCACTCGGTCGGGTAGTTGACGAACCCGGCGGAGGTCATGGCCGCGGACAGGAGCCGGCGGTTCTCTCTCGCCTCCGGGGAGATGTCCGCCGAGGTGGTGTAACAGGCCTCGTCGCTCTCCGGCGGAGTGGCGTTGACCGATGTGCCCATCGGGAGCTCGACGCCGTCGGCGGTGCACAGGGTCAGGTCGACGGCGCCGCCCGTGGTGTGCGGGGCCACTTCGGGTGGTGCGACGTACCGGCTGGTCTCGATCCGGGCGCGGCCTTCGTCCCATTCCGGGTGCGCGGCCCGGTGGCGGGCGAGGGCGTCGGCGAAATACCGCCACTGCAGGGCGGGCGGGCGATAGCCCTCGACGATCAGCAGGCGTAGCCCGCGGGGCAACCGGGTCTGCGCCGCGACCAGCCGGTCGGCCACGCTCACCCGTACGTGCGCGAAGGCGCCGGCCGGATCGGCCAGCCTCAGGTCAAGCTGGAGCGCCTCCACGGTGCGGAGATCCAGCAGGGGTTCTCCGCACTCCCTCACCGATGTCTCGGCGATTCGCTTGTCCGATAGAAGCACTATCTCAGTCATGCAAGCCTTCGTGATGGACCGTCGGCGCTCCGCGTGAGACGCCAGGTCACCATGGTGCGGCCAGGTGCTCCAAAAGCGCTGTAGCGGCGTTACAGATCATTACAGCGGAAGGGATTCGCCGTACTCGCGGGCGCCGTACAACTGGAAGACCTCCACGGCCTCCGACCGGATGGTCTCGGCGGTCGCGTCGTCGCCGAGAGCCTGATGGACCAGGGCGAGGTCACGCAGGGTACGGGCGCGGAACAGGGCGATGTTCAGCGTTTCCCACAGCCGCAGCGACTCCTCCAGGTGGCTCTTGGCCTGGTAGAGCCGCCCTTCGGCCAGATAGAGCTCGCCCAGGGTGCGCAGGGTGCAGGCCTCGCCCCAGCGGTCGCTGAGAGTGCGGGTGGTGACCAGCGCCTCCTCCAGCGGTTCGCGGGCCTCGTCGTATCTCTCCAGCCGCACGCGGGTCTTGGCCAGGGAACGATGGCAGTAGGCCACCATGAGACGGTCCCCGAGGTCCTCGAAGATCGCCAGCGCCCGTTCGCACAGAGCCTCCGAGCTGTCGAGCTCGCCTCGCGCGCGGTGGTACAGCGACATGCTGCGCAGCGTCAGCCCCTCACCGCGGCGGTTCTCGCCTTGCTGGTAGAGCGTTAGCGCGGCGGTGAGACAGGCCCACGACGCGGCGTAGTCCCCCCGTTCGAGGTGGACCGTGCCCATCAGCCGCTTGATGTGCGCGACGGCCGCCGAGTCGGCGAGGTCGTCCCACAGCTCCTCCGCCTTGCCGAGGAAATGCAGGGCCTCAGGAAGATATCCCTGCTCGCGGCAGGCGGCGCCGAGTGCCGCGAGGGTGGTGCCCTCGCCCCTGGTGTCCTTGGCGGCGCGGAACAACGGCAGGGCCTGGCTGAGATACTCGCGCGACTCGGCGAAGGAGTCGCGTTCGTAGGAGAGCTGGCCGAGACCGGCGAGCAGCTTCGCCTCGCCGATCGTGTTGTCCATCCGCCGCGCCACGGCGAGGGCGGCCTGGTGCGTCCGGTGCCAGGCCGCGAACGGGTTGTCGAAGAGATACTGGCTGCCCTCGAAGGCCACGGCGGACAACGCGGAGGCCAGTTCGACGGCGATCTCGTCGAGGTCCATCGCCGCCGCGAGCTCGACGGCGACGATCAGCGACTCCTCCTCTCTGCGGAACCAGGCGTGCGGGTCGGCGAGCACCGCGCGCACCACCTCGGCGTCGACCGGGTGGGTCAGCCCGGTCGTGGCCCGCATCGGGATCATGCCCGTGGGCAGGGCCTCGCTCAGCTGCTCGACCAGCCACAGCCACCCGCCCAGCACCCGGGTGACCACGGCCGCGCACGCCTCCTCCGTCTCCTCGGCCGTCGCGCGCTCCTTGGCGAACAGCCGGGTGAGGTCATGCAGCCGGTAGCGGACCTGGCCCGTCGCATCCGCGTCCACGAGGTCGACGAGGGAGGCGTCGACCAGCTGCTCCAGCGCCTGTTCGGCGACGTCGAGGCTCGCCTCCATGGCGGAGGCGGCCACCCAGACGGTGAAGTGCGGCATCCCGAGCAGGCCGAGCCGGCGCAGCGCGGTCTTGGCCAGCGGCGGCAGCAGCTGGTAACTCAGGCCGATGCTGGCGCGTACCGCCTGGTCCCCGACGGCGAGCTCGTCCAGCCTGCGGTGCTCGTCGTCCAGCCGGTCGGCCAGCCGGGCCACCGACCACTGGCGGCGCGATGCGAGTCGCGCCCCCGCGACGCGCAGGGCGAGAGGCAGGCCACCGCACTGGTTCACCAGGCGCCAGGCCGCGTCCGACTCGCCGGCGATCCGTTCGGGACCGTTGATCCGTGACAGCAGTTCGAACGCGGACTCCCGCGGCAGCAGGCCCAGATCGACGAACGCCGCGCCGGCCAGCCCGGCGAGCCGGTTGCGCGAGGTGATGATCACCGCGCATCCCCTGCCGCCCGGCAGGAGCGGTCTCACCTGGCTCTCGGACACCGCGTCGTCCAGCACGATCAGCTTCTGCCGGCTGGCCAGCAGCGTGCGGTAGCGGGCGGCGCGCTCCTCCAGAGCGGCGGGTATCGGCGTGCCGGGCTGATCGAGCTCGCGCAGCAGCCGCCCCAGCGCCTCCTCCGGGGTGACGGGCGCCTCCGTCGTGCCGCGCAGCTCGACGTAGAGCTGCCCGTCGGGATAGTGGGGGGCGACCTCGTACGCCGTCTGCAGCGCAAGAGCCGACTTCCCGACGCCGCCCTGCCCGGAGATGACGCAGAGCGGCACGGCGTCCGGGCCGGTCAGATATCCGCTCAGCCGGGCCATCTCCTCGGCGCGGCCGGTGAAGTCGGGCACAGGCGAGGGCAGCTGGCGGGGCTGGGCGGCGGCCTTCGCCCTGTGCAGCAGCGTGGTGTCGGAACGCAGGATGGCCGCCTGGGTCTCGCGTAACTCGGGTCCCGGCTCGATGCCCAGCTCCTCGATCAGGACCTGCCTGCCGTGCTGGTACATCGCCAGGGCGTCGGCCTGCCTGCCCGAGCGGTAGAGCGCCACCATGAGGTCGCGGCGCAGGCGCTCGCGTCCCGGATACAGGGCGACCAGCTCTGTCAGCTCCTCGATGAGCTGCTGGTCCTGGCCCGCTCCCAGGTCGGCGGCGACCCGTTCCTCGATGACCGCCAGCCTGAGCTCCTCCAGCCGGTCCGCCTCCGCGCGGAGGAAGGAGTCGCCGATGCCGCCGAGCGCCGTCCCGCGCCAGAGTGACAGCGCGGCCCGGAAGGAGGCCGACGCCTCCCGGTGGTGGCCCTTCCGCGCGGCGCCGCGCCCTTCGGCGAGATGCTGCTCGAACACGTCCTTGTCCAGAGTGCGCGGCGGGATCTGGGCGAGGTAGCCGACGCGGTGGGACATGATGACGGGCGGCAGCCCCGCGGCCGCGAACGCCCGGCGCAGCGAGGCCACATAGGTGTGCAGGATCCCCTTCGCGGTGGCCGGCGGGTCCTCCGCCCAGATCGCCTCGACCAGCCGCTCGCTGGTGACCACCCTGCCCGGTTCGAGGAGGAGCGCCACGAGCAGCGTCCGGGGCTTGGTCCCCCCGAGAGACACCTGGCGCCTGTCGTTCCACACTTCAACGGGCCCGAGCAGCCGAAATTCCATCGAGCTCTCCCAGCTTCGTGACTGACCGCAGCCGTTCAGAGGTCCGCACCGTGCCATGTGGCAGACGAGGGCGGGAAGATCGAGGTGCGCCCCCATGCTGTCACAAACCTGCTCGTACGCTCACGGAATGCGTGGCGGGCCGGGCACCCGCGTCCAGAGCCGGCGGATCGAGCAGGTCAGTGATGCTGACGGACCCGGAAAAATCTGTCAACAGCAAAAGTCATCAAAGCGGGATCGTCTGATATGACGATCTTGATCATTATTTTCTGATCTTGGTCCGCATAGGTTGCAGGCGCCGGCAAGTAATGATCACCGCTCCGGCATGACCTCTTACGGGGCTCGACAGAGGAGATTTCATGATCCGTTCCCTGGGCAAGCTGGGTGACCGGCTGCTCGACAAGCTGCTGCCCAAGACCTCCGCCGCCGCGGACACCTGCTGGGACGAGACGAAGTTCGTCGGCTACACCATCCGCAGGACGTGCTGCATCGCCGCCGGTTACACGGCCTGCACCCCCTGGCGCTGATCAAGGTCCTCGCCGAGTGATCGTCATGCGGTACGTGCGCCGGTCGGCTTCGCGCCGGCCGGCGCCGATGGTCGTCACCCGCCACGCAGTCGCCGGCCGAGCGGTGATCACGTGAGGGACCCCGAAGGTCCCGCCGGGGTCTCCCTGTTCCGCCGCGGATGGGTGGCGGCCGAGCTGGCCTGGCGGGCGCAGCCGGCCGCCTTGACGGGTTCGCTGGCGACGGTGCTGCTCATGGGGGCGGCGCCGGTGGTGACCGCCTGGCTGACCAAGCTGGTTCTCGACAGGCTGGCAGACGGCGGGGGCCAGGGCGTCCTCCTCCCGCTCGCGGCCGCACTCGGAGTGGCGGGCCTGGCCCTGGTGGTCCTGCCGCACGTCTCCGACTACCTCAAGGGACAGTTGCACCGAGGGCTGCAGACGCTGATCTACGACCGGCTGTTCCAGGCCGTCAACGCCGACCCTGGGCTCAGCCGCTTCGAGAACCCCGCCTTCCACGACGAGCTGCGGCTGGCCCATGAGGCCGGCCAGAACGCTCCGCAGCAGATCGTCGGCTCGTCCCTGGCGATCTGCCAGGGCATCCTGACGCTGTTCGGGTTCGTCGTCACGCTGACCGTGCTCAGCCCGGTCATGGTCGTCGTCGTCATCGCCGCCGCCCTGCCGTCGGCCCGCGTCCAGCTCGCGCTGAGCCGCCGCAGGGCCCGCATGATGTGGGGCATCAGCTCCAACACGCGCCGCCAGCTCTTCTACGGCTCCCTTCTCACCAGCCCCGACGCGGCCAAGGAGGTGCGGCTGTTCGGGCTGGGCGACTTCCTGCGCGGCCGGATGCTCACGGAGCTCGGGACGGTCAACGAGGCCGAGCGGGATCTGGACCGGCGGACGCTGCACAGCCAGGGGCTGCTGTCCCTGCTGGGCGCCGCCGTCGCGGCCGGCGGCCTGATCTGGGCCGTGCTCGCCGCCGCCGCGGGAGGTCTGAGCGTGGGGGACGTCTCGGTGTTCGTCGCCGCCGTCGCCGGGGTGCAGACGGCCCTGACCGCGATCGTCAGCCAGTGGGCGGGCGCGCACAACGCCCTGCTGATGTTCGGGCACTACATCGGCGTCGTCCGGGCCGGGCCCGGTCTCCCGGTGGCCCCGGAGCCCGCCACGCTGCCCCCGCTGCGAACGGGCATCGAACTGCGTGACGTGTGGTTCCGCTACGACGACGAGCACCCCTGGGTGCTGCGCGGCGTGGACCTCTTCATCCCGCACGGCCAGGCCGTCGCCCTCGTCGGCCTGAACGGCGCGGGCAAGAGCACCCTGGTCAAACTGCTGTGCCGGCTGTACGACCCGGTCCGCGGCTCCATCCACTGGGACGGCGTGGACCTGCGTGAGGTGCACCCGGACGACCTGCGCGCCCGGGTCGGCGCGGTGTTCCAGGACTACATGGCGTACGACCTCACCGCCGGCGAGAACATCATGCTGGGCGACCTGGCCGCGGGCGGCGATCCGGAGCCCGTCCGGGCCGCCGCCCGGCGCGCCGGGATCCACGACACGCTCGACACGCTGCCCAGGGGCTACGACACGCTGCTCAGCCGGATCTTCTTCGGCGACGACGACGAGCGCCAGGCCGGGGTGACCCTGTCGGGCGGGCAGTGGCAGCGGCTGGCGCTGGCCCGCGCCCTGATGCGCCACCGGCGGGATCTGCTCATCCTCGACGAGCCGAGCTCCGGCCTGGACGCGGAGGCCGAGCACGCTGTCCACCTGGGACTGCGCCGGCATCGGGCGGGCCGTACCAGCGTCCTGATCTCACACCGGCTGGGAGCCCTGCGGGACGCGGACCTCATCGTCGTGCTGAGCGACGGGAGGATCGCCGAACGCGGTTCCCACGGCGAGCTCATGGCGATGGAAGGGACGTACGCGCGGCTGTTCGGCCTGCAGGCCAGCGGCTACGAGCTCACGCCGGACCCCTCAGCGGGGGAGAGCCTGCGCACGACCACGCCCAGCACCCGGTCCGCCGGGAGATAGCCCCAGTTCCGCGAGTCCGCGCTCGCCGGGCCGTCGCCGATGACGACCAGCCGCCCCTCGGGGACCAGCGCCCCCTCGGGGGCGTTCACCGCGTGCGTGACCTTCGGCGGCACCGGATCGCCGGGCAGCGCGGCCACCCGCTTGATGAGCCACTTCGAGTCCTTCGGGGCGGACAGCGGGCCGGTGCGCCATCGGCCTTCCAGCGCCGATTCGAAGACCACCACCTGACCCCGCCTGAGTCCCGAACCGGCCACGCGGCGGATGAGCACACGATCTCCGGAGCGGTACACCGGGAGCATGCTCGGCCCCGTCACCTGGACGATCACCAACCGGCGCCGGGCGACGGCGAGACCGCCGGCGATCACCGCCGACAAGATCACTAAGTACCACACGCGCTCACCCTACGTGCCGGACCCCCGCGTGGCGCCACACGAAAGGTTGGCGGATCGGCCATGTCACCCCGTGTTACGCTCGCCGCACAGAAAGCCATAGAGGGGCGCGGCCAGCGTCACCTCCATGATGGGGGAGGGGACATGAACGACAGTTACGCGACAGCGGGCGCGAAGCAGAGGGTCGTGATCGAGGTCGCCGAGGAGCATCTCGGCACGGTCGACGACGTCCGCGCCGCACTGCGCCGGCACATCGACGACATCGCCGACGAGCGGCTCGCATGCGCGCGGGGGATCCAGATCCTGCTCATGTGCTGAGCCACATGCCGGCGACCCAGCGAGACGATCTCACCGCGGACGAGACTTCGCGCGAGAACGCCCGCGTCAATCTCGGACTGGCACTCGAGGCGTACCCCTTGTGGGTGGAACGGCTGACCTGCCGAGACCTGAAGCGGGCGTTCCTGGCGGAGTGCTCGGCCGCGGTCCCCCATTATCGGAGCCTCTTCCAGGGCGCGGTGCGCGATCTGGACCGGTTCCCGGTCATCGATCGGGCCGACCACGACGACAGGCGCCTCGACTTCATCAGCACCGGTTTCGAGGACCCTCGCAGCGAGATCCTCCGGATCTCCACGAACGGCACCTTCGGCCGCACCCTTCGCGTCGCCTGGGACCTGCCGAGCTTCTTCGATCTCAACCACGCGAGCTACCTCCGCTTCTCGACGGTGCTGCCCGCCTTCTTCTCGTCCCTGGTCCGGGGCGAACCCTCCGTCTTCGTGATCTCCGACTCACCGCGCGATCTCCGTACCTCGGTCGTGATGCCCGCCCTGGACGGCGCGATCCTGCGGAGGCTGATCCTGGGCCGCGACGAGATGACCGACGTCGCGCTCGTCGAGCATCTCCGCCGCGCACGGATCGCCCTGCTGCACGCCAAGCCCTCGGTGCTGCTGGATCTCATCGAGCTGGACGGCGCGCACGACGGAGGCGGGCGCATCGCCCCGGCCTACGTCGTGTGCAGCGGCGAGAACCTCTACCCCGACGACCGCGCGCGCATCGAGGCCGGGCTCGGATGCTCTGTGCTCGACGCGTACGCCGCCAGCGAGGCGGGCCTGATCGCCTACGAGTGCCGGCATCGCACCGGCATGCACGTGGTGACGGATCATCTGACGGTCGAGGTGGAGGCGGGCGACGGAAGCCTCGGCCCGACGGGGACGGGGCAGTTGCTGATCACCAACGCGCTCAACTGGCGCCACGCCTTCATCCGCTACCGCATCGGCGACAGGGCGACGGTGACCTCGGGCGAGTGCGGCTGCGGCCACGACGGCCAGACCATCGTCGCCATGCCCGGACGCGAGCGGGCCGCCTACGGGGACGGCACCGGCTCGATCACCGCCGAGGAGATCGGCGCGGCGGTCGCGGCGGCCGATCCTCCGGTGAAGCAGTTCCAGGTCGCGCCGGGAGAGGACCATCGGATCGTGATCTCCTGGGTGGGCCGGCCCGGCGGTGACACCGCCCTGGCCGCGGTCTTGCGCGGGCGCTTCCCCGGCGCCAGGTTCGAGCTCGTCAACGTCCCGGCCATCAATCTGCCGGGCGGCAAGCTCCGGCGGTTCCTGTGAGCTCAACCGGTGAGAACCACCACGTGCGCCGACGCCCGGTCGAGCTGTGAGGCGAAGGCCCGCAGGCCCACCAGACCGGCCGCGCCCGCCGGGGACACGCGGAGACCGGCGTGCCTGAGCATGCCGTCACTGGCCAGGACCAGTTGTTCGTCCGTCGCGTCGCAGAAGTGGCCCCCCGTGCCCAGGACCGCGTCCATCGCCTCGCGGGCGTGGAAGGAGGACCAGTTGACGAGCGGCTCGTTCACCTCCGTCTCCAGCAGCCGCGCCGCGTCGAGCTCGACCAGGCGGCCGCTGGCGAGGCTCGCCGTCAGGGCGGTGTTCCCGGCGCTTCCCACCACGCCGATGCGCACCTCGACGCCGTGGTGCCGGAGCCGGGCGTGCACCCCGGCCGCGCACGTGCCGTTGCCGACGGGCAGCCAGATCGACCCCAGCGGCACCGGGCACTGCGCCATCAGCTCGTCGACGATCGCCCCGTACGCCAGGATCGCGATCCTCCCTCCACGGCCGACGGGGTTGGCGTCGAACAGCCGGCGCTTCCTGGCGAAGCTCCGGCTGGCCCTGACCGCCGCCTCGTAGTTGTCCCCCTGGGCGATCACCACGGCTCCGAGGCCGGTCATCTCTTCCGAGCGGGTGCGGTGGTACCGGATCGGCACGAAGACGGTGCACGGCAGTCCGCGCGCTCGGCTCGCCCGGCTCAGGGCCACCCCGAGGTTGCCGCAGCTGCCGGCCGTGACGCCGGCCGCTCCGTCGCGGATCGCGGCGAGCACCAGCCCGCCCGCGATCCTGTCCTTGTGCGTCCCCGTCGGGTTCCCCATCTCGCACTTGGCATAGACGTGGGGCAGGCGCAGCCGCTCCTCCAGGCAGGGCAGCCGGATCAGCGCCGTCTCCCGCCTATCCCCCATCGGGATTCCGTACGAGACCCGCCCCGAGATAGGCGAGCAGGTCGGGATGTCCTCCGTCGCCCCAGGACGGCGTCGTGTTGACGTCGATCAGGTAGAGATCGCCGTGATCGTCGCTGACCAGGTCGAAAGCTCCGTACTCCACCCGCGCGGCGTCCGAGACGCGGGCGGACATCGCCGCGGCGCCGGCGACGTCCGCCGGGAGCGCCGCCGGGCGGCCGGCGTCGGACGTCTCCAGGTAGTAGCTCTCGCGCGTGATGCCCACCGGCATCTTCTTGAAGACCGCCGAGTCGTGCACCCGCGACACGACCATGGCCTCACCCGCGAGATAGACACGATGGAAACGATGGGCCGCATTGGTGATGTACCGCTCGACGACCCAGTGCGGCGAAGCCCAGATGGCTGGGGGAACTTCGTCGCGCCTCATCACCCGATATTCGCCCTCCGCTCTGGAGGACGGCATGTCGTGCGGTGCCTCGTATCCGAGCATTCGCCGCTGCGGAAGCGTCAGTTCGCATTCTCGTACGCCGTGGTAGTTGCAGTTCGTTTTGACCAGCAGCGGTTCGCCGGGATCGCCCTGGCGGGGCGCCGTGGCCGTGGCGACCCCGGCCCGGGCGCAGGCTCGTTGCACGGCGCGCTTCGAGATGTCGGTGATCCCGGCGTTTCGAACCGTGACGCCGCGGGCCCGCAGTTCTCCGACGAGTTTTTCCCGGTCGAACGGCACCCGGGCGGAAAGCGTCAGGTTGATATGGAACACGAATAACCGGCAGCCGGCCGGTATTCGTGAAAGCACATCCTGGAATCCCTCTCCGAGGCCGGCGGTGATGCGGTGCGCGCCCGGAAGAACGGCCGGAAGCAGGAACCCCTTCCAGGCCCTGTGTTCGTAGACGGCCACCTGGTCAAAGCTCCGCATATCGCAGTATCGACACACGTCTTCGCGCACGTCAAGCGACGTGAACCGATCTCGCGGGGCCGTCGTCAATGGCCAGGTCGTTCGGATGATCTAGGAGCGGCGCGGCCACGGAAATGACTGCTTGTTGGCCGGATAGGGCTGTGATAGTAGTGGTTCAGCCATGTTCCGCCCGCGGCGGATGGTCCCGAAAGACATTTCAGCACCGAGGCCCCGTCGAGGTGGCCGGTATTAGCTGAGGGGGCGTCGGCACATGGACCGGATATGCAGCGATCTGACGCCATGAAGTTTCCCCGGGCTCCTTATCCGGAACAGGTGTCCTACCAGGTCGGCCTCGACAAGATCCAAGAGGCCGTGATCAGTTCGCATTTCATGCACGAACTCGCCGGCGATCCGCGGCTCGAACTCTACGACGAGGACCGGTTCGTCGCGAAGGCGCTGCATATCGATGCCGAGGCCGTCCACGACCGCCTGATTCCCGCCCTGCGTGAAGCCTGCGACGTCTTCTCCGGGCATCGGGCCGCCGCCGCACGGTCGAGGGCGCGCGATAATCACCAGGATTACGGGCTGGCCGATCCACGCCAGGTCGGAACAGCTCAGGTCATCACGGAAGTCATGTTCGACCGGCAGTATCGCGCCGAGCCGTTGCGAAGCTGTTCCAGGGAGCTGCTGTGCGGCACCGTGGCGGAGCGGGTCGAGGCCGGTTCTCCCATCGAGATGGTCATTCCGGCGCTGCCGTTCAAATTCTCCTCACCGCTCAAGACCCGCGGCCGGCTGCCCGACCTGGCCGAGCTCAATTTCCTCCTCGGTCTCAACGAGATCGTATCGACGGTCGAGCAGATCTATCGGGCGGCGAGACCTGATCTCCAAGGGCCTCTGGCGCGATTCACGGTCGTTTCCGACGGGAGCCGCTACAACAAGCTGGTGCACGAGCCGGACAGCGTCGTCGAGCGCTACTGGAATCGTCTGGGCGTCTGGGTCGAACGGTTACGGCTCGACGAGCACATCACCATCCTCGACTACCGGTCGCTGCTCCGGGACTCGATGCCGGCCGGTGACCGGCGGCGGAAAAGCGCGATCGCCGCCGGAGCGCGCACGGAGTACGGGCGGGTGCTGTGGTCGATATTCGATCCGAACGACATGGTGTCCGCCATGACCATGGCCGCCCGGGTCGAGCCCGATCCGGAATACGCCAATGCCGAGGGCCGGTTCGTCTCCCTGCTGAAATCCCTGATCTACACGATCAAGTACGACTCGCTCACCATGTTCGACCCCCTGCCGGCCGATGCTCGCCACGCTCTCTACCGCGACCTCACAGCGCACATCTTCGAACCGTATGTGGCGATCCCGCCCGACGAACTCGCCGGCGTCCGCATCGACGCCCGCGCGGGGCTCGCGCCCACGGATCGGGTTAAGGAGCGCCTGAGGCAGATGATGCTGAGGGAGTCGTGGGCCTGTGCGATCGACTACATGGCCGAGATCAAGAGCGACCGGGAGCTCGCTGAAGACCCCATCTTGACCTGTCTGCCAGGCCATCTGCGCTGGACCATCCACGCGAAGGCGGGCCAGCTGGCGTTGTCGACGCCGATCGCCGCCGGGATCAGGGTCCAGGCGTGGGCGGGGGCAGCGGTGTTCAAGCTCACCAGGAGGAAGGACGTCAAGCTCTGCACCCTTCCGGTCCTCGCCCTGGAGGGGGCCGGCGCCATCCCGGTGCGCGTGCGCGGCGTGGACGACGCGCTGGCCCTGGCCGGCCAGCCTCTCTTCTACATCTACCCGGACGTCACGTTCGCCGACATGGACGACTTCCTCGCCGTCGTCCGGAGGTCACTCGTACGCAGGAGGACGAACTAGCGTGTCGAACCGCCCGGGCAAGAGGGCGATCTTCTTCGTCTACGACAGGGGCACCGGCATCGGGCACCTGAGAAGACTCGGTTGCCTGGCCAGAAGGCTCCAAGGGCGTCTTTCGTGCCTCATCGTCACCGGTCACCGGTCAGCGGCGCACTGGTTCGTGCCGGAGGAGTGCGAGTACGTCCACCTGCCGAGCTGGGACAGCCTCCTGGAGGACAAGGCGCGTTACTGGGACCGGCGGCCGTTCGTCGTCCTGGACGAAGCCGGCGCCGTCCGGCTGCGGAAGGCGATCCTGACGGCGGTCGTGGAGGCGTTCGAGCCCGACGTCATCTTCGTCGACCATCTTCCGCTGGGCGCGGGGGAGGAGCTCGCGGAGGTCATCGAGGACACGCGATGCCTCAAGTACCTGGTGACGAGAGGCGTGCTGAACGAGACCGCGAACCTGCGCCGGCTGGTCTTCGGCGGAAAGGCCGGCCGGTATCTGGACGCGTACTATCACCGGATCCTGGTCGCCACCGATCGCAAGGTCTTCGACTTCGCGGCGCAGTACAACCTCGGGCCCGCGATCCGCGGGAAGACGGTCCACACCGGTTATGTCGCGGACGGCGTGCCGCACGACACGGTCAAGACCGTCCGCGAGGACCGCGGCCTGAAGGACGGCGACCTCTGGGTGGTCGCCTCGGCCGGCGGCGGCCAGCTCGGCGAGCCGCTGATCGAGGGCTGCCTGGAGCTCGTCCGCGCGTACCCGGACGTCACCTTCGACATCGTCCGGGGGCCCCGGTCGAACATCGCCTGGCCGCGGCGGCACCGCGACCTCGTCGAAACAGGCAACCTGCGCCTCCACAAGGAGACCCACGAGATGCCCTTTCTCCATGCCGGCGCGGACCTGGTGATCTCCTCGGGCGGCTACAACTCGCTCCTGGAGGCGCTGCAGGGGAACGCCCGCATTCTCTGCTTCCCGTTCTGGAGGGATCGGCGCGATGAGCAATACCGTCATGCGGCCCGGCTGCGGCAGTTCGTGGACCTCGAGGTGTCGCTCGACCTCTCCGAACTGCCGGGGATGTTCGCCCGGGCCATCGGCTCGATCGGCTGTGGCGTACCCGACCGGCGTGCGGAGCTGGACTTCGACGGCGCCGCCGCCATCGAGCGGATCGTCCACCGGGACCTCGGGCTGACCGCCTGAGCGGGCTCGACGTACAGGCAGGGGAGTCGCCATGGAGTTTCCGAACGTCGGCGTCATCGGTGCGGGGACCATCGGGACCGAGGTCGCGCAGTGCCTCGCCCAGGCCGGGCACCGGGTGGTGCTGGTGGACGTCGAGACCGGGATCCTGGACCGGGCACGGTCGGCCATCGGCGAGAACCTGAGGTACGCGTCCCTGTTCGATGCCGGGGTGCGCGAGGCCAGCCATGCCGGCATCCTGTCGCGGATCGACTGCACGACCGACTACGGCCTCCTGGCCGACATCGACCTCGTCGTGGACAACAGCACGGAGAGCCGGCCGATCAAGGAGGAGGTCTTCACCCGGCTCGACCGGATCTGCCCGCCGGACCGCATCCTGGCGGCCAACACCTCCGCGATCTCGATCACCCGCCTGGCCGGCGCGACGCGGCGACCCGACCGCGTCATCGGGGTGCACTTCATGAACCCCGTCTTCCGGAAGCCCGTCGTGGAGGTCGTCAAGGGCTGGCACACCAGCGACGCGACCGTGGAGGCGGTCCAGGGCTTCCTCGGCGGGCTGGGCAAGCGGGGGGTCGTCACCAACGACATGCCAGGCTTCGTGTCCAACCGCGTTCTCATGCTGGCCATCAACGAAGCGATCAGCGTCGTGCACGACAGGGTCGCCACCCCGGCCGACGTCGACGAGATCTTCGTCAAGTGCCTGGCCCACGAGATGGGACCGCTGGCGACCGCCGACCTGATCGGCCTGGACACGGTCCTCCGTACGCTCGACGTACTGAACGAGAGCTACGGGGACGGCAGGTTCCGCGCGTGCCCGCTGCTGAGGCAGATGGTCGACGCGGGCCTGCGCGGACGGAAGTCAGGCAAGGGCTTCTTCGACTACTCCGGACAGCAGGGGCTCCGATGGACGTGAAAGCCAGGGTCAGAAGCTACCTCAGACAGGCGGTCATGGAGGAGGTCGGAGACGGGGACGACCTGTTCGAGCTGGGGCTCGTCAACTCCCTGTTCGCTCTGCAGCTCGTCCAGTTCGTCGAGAACGAGTTCTCGATCAAGGCGGAGCGGGAAGATCTGGACATCGTCAACTTCTCCTCGATCGATGCTCTGACGGCGTTCGTCCTGAGGAAGACGCAGCCGCCACCCGGGCCCGGCCATGCGGCTGACTGACGTCCAGGCCGGGTGGCGCGACAGGGCGCGGCGGTTCGCCGCCGAGCGGATCGCCCCGCTGGCGGACCAGATCGACCGGCAGCAGGCCACTCCCGCTTCCGTCCTGGCCGCGATGCGCGAGGAGGGCTACCTGGGGGCCGCCCTGCCCGCGCGGTGGGGCGGCGGCGAGCTCGACCCGGTCAGCTACGGCCTGGTCACCGAGGAGATCGGCAAGGCGTGCTCGTCCGTGCGCAGCCTGATGACGGTGCACAACATGGCGGCGCAGGCGCTCACCGCGCTGGGCGACCGGCATCAGCGGCAGCGATGGCTGCCGGAGCTCTGCACCGGGCGCAAGATCATCGCCTTCGCGCTGAGCGAGCCCGGCGCCGGCAGCGCGACCCGGGCGATCGGGACGCGGGCGGTGGAGGTGGGCGACGGCTACCTCGTCAGCGGCACGAAGAAGTGGATCACCTTCGGGCAGATCGCCGACCTGTTCCTGGTCTTCGCGCACTGCGAACGCGAGCCGGTCGCGCTCGTGGTGGACCGGCACAGTGACGGCCTCACCGTGACACCGGTCACGGACATCTTCGGCACCCGGGGGTCGATGCCGGCCGAGGTCCGGCTGGACGACGTCCGGGTCCCGAGATCGCACCAGGTGGGGCCCACGGGCGCGGGACTCGGCTTCGTCGCCAACCTGGCGCTCGACCACGGGCGGTTCTCGGTCGCCTGGGGGAGCACCGGAATCATCCAGGGATGCCTGGACGCCTGCGTCTCGTACACCGGGCGGCGCACCCAGGGGGACCGCACGCTGAAAGACCACCAGCTCGTCCGCCGGCACCTCACCGACATGCTGGTCGCGCACACCGCCGCCCAGGCGGTCTGCTACCGGAGCGCATGCCTGCGGGAGACGGGCGACCCGCGCGCCGTTATGGAGACAGCGCTGGCGAAGTACCACGCGGCCGAGGCGGCGATCCGGGTCGCCAACGACGCGGTCCACCTCCACGGGGCGAACGGCTGCACCACGGACTACCCGGTCGCCCGGTATCTGCGTGACGCCACCGTCATGGGGATCGTCGAGGGGACCCACGAGATCCACCAGGTGACCCTGGCGGACTACGCCTTCCAGCGGCCGTACCTGCGATGACGGCGACGGAGTGTGAGCATGCGGGCTGAGCAGCAGGGGCCGGGCATCAAGTGCGTCGTCTGGGACCTCGACGACACGTTGTGGCAGGGCACCCTGCTCGAAGGCGACGACGTGGTCCTCGCGCCCGGCGTCAGATCCGTCGTCGGCGAGCTCGACGACCGAGGCATCCTGCAGTCCGTCGCCAGCAAGAACGACCACGACCTGGCGTGGGCGAAGGTCACCGAGTTCGGTCTCGCCGAGTTCTTCCTGCATCCGCAGATCGGCTGGGCCGACAAGTCGGCGTCGATCAGGATCATCGCCCGCGAGCTCGGCATCGGCCTGGACACCCTCGCCCTCGTCGACGATCAGGCGTTCGAACGGGACGAGGTGCGGTACGCCCTGCCTCAGGTGAGCGTGATCGACGCCGCCGACCTCGGCGGGCTGCTGGACCTGCCCCGGATGCGACCCCGGTTCGTCACCGACGAGTCGAGGCGGAGGCGGCAGATGTGCCAGGCCGACATCCAGCGGAACCGGGCCGAGAACGCGTCCCCGGGCAGCCGCGAGAAGTTCCTGGAGACGCTCGGCATGCGCATGACGATCCGCCCGGCCGGGGAGCTCGATCTGCGGCGGGCGGAGGAACTCACGCTGAGGACCAGCCAGCTCAACACGACCGGCCGCCACTACGCGTACGAGGAGCTGAACGATCTCAAGGACTCGCCCGATCACCTCCTGCTGGTCGCCGAGCTGGAAGATCGGTACGGGTCCAGCGGGACCATCGGCCTGGCGCTGGTCGAGCGGGGTCCGGACGCCTGGCTGGTGAAGTTGCTCGTCATGTCCTGCCGCGTCATCACCCGCGGAGTGGGCGGGATCATGCTGAGCCACATCGTGCGGTCGGCCCGGCGCCACGGCGTCCGGCTGCGGGCGGACTTCGTCGCCAACGAACGCAACCGCATGATGTACCTGACCTACAGGTTCCACGGATTCCGGGACGTGGCCGCGTCGGGCGACGTGGTGCTGCTGGACCACGACCCGGGCGTCGTCCGTCCGTTCCCGCACTACGTCGAGGTCAGGACCAGTCAGCGAGGGAGGGGAGGCGGATGAGATTCGCCCGGCCCGGCACGTTCTCCGGGCCCCGCGTCGTGCTGGAGCCGTTGACGGTGCGGCATCGGGAGCCGTTGCGGGCCGCCGCCGGCGACGACCAGAGCATCTGGACGTACTTCACCACCGTACGAGGGTCGGACTTCGACGACTGGTTCGACTACTCCGTGGAACGGGACGCGAAGGGGGAGCTCTACCCGTTCGCGGTGCGGCGCCGGGCGGACGACAGGATCGTGGGATCGACGCGGTACTACGACATGGCTCCCGAGCACCGCCGCCTCGCCCTCGGTTCGACGTGGTACACGAGCAACGCCCGGGGGACCCTCGTCAATTCGGAGGTCAGGCTGCTGACGTTGACGTACGCCTTCGAACGGTTGTCGGTCAACCGGGTGGAGCTGATCACCGACCCGTACAACCTGAGTTCGAGGGCCGCCATGAAGATTCTGGGCGCCGTGCAGGAAGGCGTGATCCGTCAGCACATGATCTACGACGACGGCCGGGTCAGGGATTCCGTGCTGTACAGCATTATCCGGTGTGAATGGCCCGGAGTAAGGGACAGGCTGTTGCGGAAGCTCGGTTATACCGAGGACATGATAAGCGTCGGGACTTCCCCGGCCGGTGACCCGTTTACACGGGTCACCCGCCGGTATAACTTTCCGGCTGTAGGAAAGTCCCGCCTCGGGAGGCCCCATGGGTGAGCTCGACGACTTTCGCGCGGACACCCTCGCCCGCCAGACCGAGGCGATGAGAGCGCTGTTCTCGGGAGACCAGGCGCCGTTCATGAGCATGTGGTCGACGCGGGACCCGCTGAGCCTGTTCGGCGCCTGGGGGTCGTGCACCACGGGATCCGCCGAGCTCAACCGGGTCTACCACTGGGTGGGGTCGAGGTTCTCCCGGTGCGGTGACCTCAGCTTCGACGTGGAGGTCGTCGACATCGTCGGCGACCTCGCCTACACCGTGGGGTGCGAACGCTTCACCGCGTCCGTGGACGGGCGGCCCGCCGAGCCGATGACGATCCGGGTCACCCACGTCTACCGGCGTGAGGACGGCACGTGGAAGATCGTGCACCGGCACGGCGACTGGGCCCCCGTCGACGAGGGCCCGCCCCCGCCATGACACCGCCCAGCCTCGACGATTTCAGGACCCTGGCAAGGGAGCGGTTGCCGGCCGGCGTCTTCGACTACATCGACGGCGGCGCCTGCGACGAGATCACCAGCCGGGCCAACCGCCGCGACCTGGACGGGATCCGGCTGCTGCCCCTGTGCCTGCGTGACGTCGCCGACCTCGACCTGCGGACCAGCCTGCTGGGGCATTCGTTCGGCTTTCCCGTCGGGTTCAGCCCGACGGCCTTTCACCGGCTCGTCCACGAGAGCGGAGAGGTCTCGGCCGCGAGAGTTGCGAAGGCCCTGGACATCCCGATGATCGTGAGCTCGATGTCCAGTGTCGCGATGGAGGACGTCGCGAGGGATTCCGGCAACGAGCACCTCTGGTTCCAGACGTACATCTTCAAGGACAGGGCGCTCACGAAGGAGCTGATTCAGCGGGCCGAAGGCTCGGGATACAAGGCGATCGTCCTGACCGTCGGATGTCCGGTCACCGGAAGGCGCTACAGGAACGTCCGCAACCGGTTCGCCCTCCCGGCGGACGTGGTCGCCGCCAATTTCGCGCGGCGGAACGTGGTCGTGCACGACAACCCCATCCACTCGGTCGGCGCGGACCTCGATCCCGCGCTGACGTGGAGCGACGTCGAGTGGTTGCGCGGACAGACCGCGCTGCCCGTGGTGCTCAAGGGCATCATGAACCCGCTCGACGTCCCGCCGGCCCTGGACCTGGAGGTGGCCGCGCTCATCCTGTCCAATCACGGGGGCAGGCAACTGGACACGACGGAGTCGACGATCAGGATGCTTCCCGAGATCGCCGCGGCCGTCGGGAAACGCACCGGTCTGCTGATCGACAGCGGATTCCGGCGGGGCACCGACGTCCTCAAGGCGATCGCCCTGGGAGCCGACGGCGTCCTGCTCGGCAGGCCGGTGATGTGGGCGCTGGCGGCCGGTGGGGAGCGAGGGGTCGTCGACGCGGTCGGCCTCCTGGTCGAGGAGCTGCGCATCGCGATGCGGATCGCCGGCTGCCGCAGCATCGGCGAGATCAGGAAGAACGGGTCGGCCGTCGTCCGCGTGTGAGGCGTGTCAGCCGCACAGCTCGCCGCACCTGTTGACGACGTGGACGAAGAAGGTGTCCAGCGCGGCCGGGTGCAGTATCTCCCCAGCGAAGCGCTGCCCGTTGTCGGCGATCGCCTCCGCCTCCTCCGGATGCTCGGCCAGCCGTTCATGGACTTTCAGCAGATCCGACAGGTCATGCCGGACGGGTGCGTAGTGGACCCACGGTTTCAGCCCCGCGTAGAAGAACTGGCTCCACTGAGCTTGCAGCAGCAGGACAGATCTCGAAGCCAGGATCGTGGGCACGCGTTTCCACGCCGCCACCGCGCCGTCCAGCGAGATCAGGTACTTGTAGCGTACGAAGCCCTCGGCGGGCACTTCTTCCGCGGGGTCGCCGAACAGCTCCCGCAGGTGGCGTCGCAGCGCGAGCGCGGACTCGCTGTCGGTCAGGTTGTCGTACGTGATGAGGCGCGCGTCCAGCACCTCGGGGTGCTTGCGCGAGGCCATCAGCAGCGCGTAGCGGGCGAAGTCGCGCCGGTTGCCGAAGTTCGGGTATCCGGGACCCGACAGCGTGCCCCGCCATTTGATCAGGCCGAGGCGCCGCTCGAACGGGATCGCCGCGGACGCCTTCGCGATGGCGGCGAGCTCGCCGGCGTACCGGGGCCCGAGAATGGCGAAGTCGGGGATGAGGATGGAGTGCGCGCTGATGTCGTCGCCGTCACGCCGGTCACATCTCAGCAGCGGCGCCCTCCTGAGGAACTGGACGAACTCGGCCCGGCCGGCAGGGGACACGTACACGCTGTCGCTCAGCAGCACGAAGAAGTCCGCGCGGTGACGTATCCGGGGAAGCGTGCGCCGCAGGGCGGGCAGGAGGGAATCCGTCAGCCTGTGCCGCGATATGGGTTTGTCCACGACCACGCGCACATCGAGCTCCTGAGCGCTGATCCGGCAGCGCACGATCAATGACGGGCGGGACAGCGTTCCCGGTGCGGCCAAGAACGCTTCGAAATCGTCCAGGACGGATTTCTCGCAGCCACTCTTGGCGAGATGCCGGAACTGCTCCTGCTGTCGAGCACGAATCGCTGCCATCGCTTCCGAAGGCATGGAGCTCACGACAGAAGATTACCCCGCCGAGGGAACCGATCAAGATCGAATAACGGCCGGTCCGGCTAATCGTGGATGACGCGTGCTATCTCGAAGGCCTCGGCCAAGGGGGCGGCCACCTGACTGCCGCGATATGCGGCCAATACCCGCACGCCATTCTCACTTCGCGGGAGCGGCCATTCCTCCACCTCCCCGCCGTACGCGCGCAGCGCCGCCAGTTTGCGTTCGAGATGCTTCTCGGAGACGACCTGCCAGCAGTTGGGGGAGAACGCCGGCCGCAGGCCGGACGCCTCGCCCCAGTCGGTCGCCGACCGCACCTCGACGCACCGGATCTCGGTGACGCCGGTGCGCCCCGGACGGGCCGCCACCCGCACCGCGGAGCTCACCAGGCGGTGGTCCTGGTTGAGATCGCTGAGGCTGGTGGTGAACACGGTGTCCGGGCCGAAGAGCCGGATCTCCGCCTCGATCGTACGGTTGAGTTCGAGCTGACCCACCTGGTCGAGCCGGTTGTCGCCATAGCCGTGGACGCTGACCTCCTCGATGCCGAGGATGCCGGCGGCCTTCTCGATCGCCCCGGCGCGGTCGGTCGCGCCGCCCCCGGTGGGGTCGCGGGAGCCGTCGTCGCGGGTCAGGACGCACAGCCGGATGCGCACGCCCGCCTCGCTCAGCCGCGCGAGTGTGGCGCCGGCGCCCAGGGTCTCGTCATCGCCGTGCGCGACGACCACCAGCAGTCTCCTCAATCCGCCTCCTGCTTTTCGGCCGCTGAGTAATCCGCCGAATGTCCGGGGAGTTTCCGGTCGGCGCGCACAGGCCACGGCAGAGCATTTCGATTATGCTCTATGAATCGTATGCGTCACGGCTGCCCATCCATTTCTGCCAGGAACAACCGTGAGATACCTGATCACTGGAGGGGCCGGCTTCATCGGATCCCATCTCGGTGAAGCGGTCCTCGCACAAGGCCATTCCGTGGTCGTCCTGGACGACCTGTCCACGGGCCACAACCTCGCCGCGCACACGGCCGGCGGGTGCTTCACCTTCGTCAAGGGCTCGGTGCTGGACGAAGGGCTGGTGGCGGAGCTGGTCGAGGGCTGCGACGTGGTCGTGCACCTGGCGGCGGCGGTCGGCGTCCGGCTGATCGTGAGCCGGACGCTCGGTTCGCTGATCACCAACGTGCGCGGCACGCAGGTGGTCATGCAGGCGGCCGACGCCTTTCGCAAGAAGGTCCTGCTGGCCAGCACGAGCGAGGTCTACGGCCAGAGCCGGGAGATGCCGTTGCGGGAGGACGCGAACCACGTGCTGGGCCGGCCCGAGGTCGCCCGCTGGTCCTACAGCCTGGCGAAGGCCGTGGACGAGTGCCTGGTCAACGCCTATCACCGGGAGCGCGGGCTGGACACGATCATCGTGCGCTTCTTCAACACCGTGGGCCCCCGGCAGAGCCCGGCCTACGGCATGGTGGTGCCCCGGCTGGTCCGCCAGGCCGTGGCGAACGAGCCGGTCACCATCTACGGCGACGGCAGCCAGACCCGGTGCTTCCTGCATGTCAACGACGCGGTGACCGCGATGCTCCTGCTGCTGGAGAACGAGCGGTCGATCGGCGGCACGTTCAACCTCGGGTCGTCGGAGGAGACGAGCATCCTGGATCTCGGCAGACGCGTCATCGAGCTCGCGGGCTCGGACTCGGAAATCGTCTTCGTCCCGCACGAGGAGGTGTACGGACCGCACTCGGAGGAGCCGCTGCAACGGGTGCCGGACACCGGGCGCCTGCGGACCCTGACGGGATGGCGGTCGACGCACTCTCTGGACGACGTGCTGCGGGACGTGATCGCCGAGGTCCGCGCCGAGGGATGAGAAGCGCCGGCGCGGCCGGCCGTACGAGGCGGGCATGTCGTCGACGTCATGCGCGGGTGCCGGGCGTGTCGCAGCCGCCGCCGTTGTCGCGCTGGTGTCCGCGGCGGGCGTCGCGGTCGAAGATGCCCAGAATCTCACACGGTCCGCCTTCGGCGCCGATGGCGTGCGGCAGCATGGTGGGGAACTCGGCGGCCTGGTTGGTCTCAAGACGGAAGCGCCGGTGCCCCAGCAGCTCCCGCTCGACCATGGCTGCGGGCATCGCGCTGGCCCTCATGGCCCTGTTCGTCTCCGCCGACGGCGGCTACCTGACCATCCTGCCCGGCATGCTCGCCATGGGCATCGGCATGGGCCTGTCGATGGCCCCCTCCACCGAGGCCATCACCAGTTCCCTGCCGCGCGAGAAGCAGGGTGTCGCGTCCGCGCTCAACGACGTCACCCGCGAGTTCGGCACCGCCCTCGGCGTCGCCCTGCTGGGAGCGCTGCTGTCCGCCGGCTACCGCGGCGCCGTGGACGACCGCCTGCGGGGCATTCCCCAGGGTCTCGCGGACACCGCGCGCAGGTGTCGCCAACGCCGTCGAGGCGGCCGGCAGCGCGGGCCCGCACGCGCAGGACCTGGTCCACGCCGCCCGGCAGTCCTTCGTCGACGGCTGGCAGCAGGCCATGTGGGCGGGCGTCGCCGTCATGGGCGCGCTGTTCGTCTACGTCGCCCTGCGCGGACCGAAGGCTCCGCCCCCGCGGCTTCCTCGGGGGCCCCTTCAGTCGAGGACTGCTTCCGCCTCCACCTCCACCAGCACGTCGGGCTCGAAGAGGTAGTCCACGCCGATCGCCGAGAGCGGCGGCAACGGCTGGGGGATCCCCAGTTCGTCCACCACGCTCTCGATGCCCGCCATGAACTCGGTGTACTTCTCCGGCTGCCAGCCGGTGACGAAGAACCGGAGGCGTACGACGTCGGAGAAGCTCGCTCCCGCGCCCGCCAGACCACGGGCCGTACTGCGCAGAGCGTGCGCGATCTGCCCCGCCAAGTCGCCCGTGGCGACCTTGTTCCCCTGCTCGTCTCGCGCGACCTGGCCGGCGACGTGGACGTGTCGCGTGCCTGTGGAGACCGAGACATGGTGGTAGGGAACCGGCTGGAACATGCCTTCTGGGGTGAAAAGCTCAACGGTCATGAGATGTCCTTCTCTGTGCGAAATCAGGTATCTCATGTATACCTAGTACAGAAAGGCCACCTCAACGAGACCAGGTGTCATGAACGAAACCACCGCGGCCCAGGCCGGACACCCACCGATCGCCCGCGAACATCGGGAGCTGCTGGATCAGGTGCTCGACAAATGGTCGCTGCTGGTGCTCGACAGGCTCTGTGAAAGCCCCCGGCGCTTCAACGAGCTGCGGCGGGTGATCCCCACGGTCTCGCAGAAGTCCCTGACAGCCGCGCTGCGCAGGCTGGAGCGCAACGGCATGGTGGACCGCGTGGTGATCGCCACCCGCCCGGTCGCCGTCGAATATCGCATCTCCGCGTTGGGAAAGACCCTCCAGGACCTCGTCGACGCGCTGCTGGGCTGGGCGACGGTCACCATGCCGGAGGTCGAGCGCGCCCGCGAGGCGTTCGACGCCGAGCACGGGGAGTGACCACGGTAGGTCGTCCTGCTGAATAGGGCCCCACACCCGCGCGCTGCGGGATCCGAACCTGCCCTGGCTTCGCGCGGCGACGGTTCACGCCGATCCGGACGGCCCGCCGGGCACAGGTCCTAGCGCCGCGATCCGGTCCGGTCCTCTCCGGGCGCCGATCCTCCCGCCAGGGCGCCGAAGACGAGGCGGATCATCGAGCGGGCCAGGGCCTCCGGGTCTCCGTCCGTGCTTTCCGGCAAGGCGCCGCTCAGCCACAGGGTGGTGAAGCCGTGGGCCAGCGACCAGGCGGCGACCGTGGTGGTCCGGTCGTGTTCCGGGCCCGGCGACAGCGAGTGGGCGCTGGTGATGAGCACGTCCGCGGCGCGCTGGTGCGCGGACTGGACGCTGGGATCGTCGACGCGGTAGAGCTCGGGCCGGAACATCACCTCGAAGTAGGGCCGGTGGTCGAGGGCGAAGCGGAGGTAGGCGACGCCGACCTCCCACACGTCGGCGGCCGCGCTCTCGAGAGCGTCGGCGAACATGGCGAAGCCCTCGGCGGCCACGGCCGTCAGCAGGCCTTGCTTGTCACCGAAGTGGTAGGCGGGAGCGGCGTGAGAGACGCCGGCGCGGCGGGCCAGCTCGCGCAGACTCCATCCGGCCGGGCCGGATTCGCCGATGGCCTGGAGCGCGGCGTCGATGATGACGCGCCGCAGGTTGCCGTGGTGGTAGGACGGCTGGCTGATGTTCCCCACCTCCGCGTTCCGGTGATCGACGTGACGGCCACACCCTAGCTTGACATTGACAAGATGGCGAACCTCCTCCAATCTATCCGGTGACAAGATTGGAGGACGGGATGGTTCCGTTCATCGCCCTCACCGGCGGCTTCGTCGTCCTGCGGCTCATCGGCCTGGCCGGCATCGACGCGCTGGACACCTGGCAACCGGCCCTGCGAGGCGCTCTGGCCCTGATGTTCGTCTTCACCGGCGTGCCCCACTTCCTGCCCTCATGGCGCCGCGACTTCGTCGCGATGATCCCGCCGTCGTTCCCGCGCCCGGCCCTGCTGGTCACTCTCACCGGTGTGCTGGAGCTGGCCGGCGCCGTGGGGTTGCTGTTCGCGCCGGTCGCGCCGTACGCGGCGATCGGGCTGGCGCTGCTGATGATCGCCATGTTTCCCGCCAACGTCTCGGCGGCCCGCCGCGGCCTCACCCTGGCCGGGAAACCCGTGACCCCGCTGCCGGCCCGCACAGCCCTTCAAGTGCTCTTCATCGCCGCCGCCGTCGCAGCGGCCGCGTGACACCCCTCGCGACATCATCAGGAACCGAGCAAGGACAACGCATGCCGACCGAACACACCGCCGACATCGACTACATCGACCACACGGTGCTCATCACCACCGACCTCGCCGCGACCTGCGCCCGCTATGAGGCCCTCGGCTTCACCCTCAGCCCCGTCTCGCCCCACCGACTCGCCGAACGGCCCGGGGGTCCGCTCCTGCCCACCTGTACAGCCAACCGGTGCGCCTACTTCGGGCAGTCGTTCATCGAACTGCTCGGCATCGTCGATCCCGCCGCTCCCGACCCCTGGGGCGTCCATCAGCTACGCCGGACGTACCGCGGTCTGCTGATGACCCTCGGCTCGCGGGACGTGGCCGCCACCGAAGAACGGCTGCGCGCCGCGGGCCTGGTCTCCACCGGAATCCGCGCACTGGAACGGGAGGTCTCCACCCCCGACGGCCCGCGGACCGTCCGCGCCGACAGCGTCCGCATCGATGCCGCCCACACCCCCGAAGGGGCGCTTCAGGCCACCCGGCATCTCACCCCGCAGTACGTCCACCAGCCGCGCTACCTCGATCACCCCAACGGCGCGATCGGACTGCACAGCGTGCTGCTCGTCGTGCCCGACGACGAGATGGACGGCCACGAAGAGCGCTACGCCCGCATGCTGGACGCCGACGTGTGGATCGACGGCCCCAAGCGTGTGCTCCCCATGCGGCACGGACGAGTGGAGATCATCCCGCAGTCCTCGCTCGACGACTTCCTTCCCGGACACGCCGTGCCCGCCCTGCCTCTGCTGGCCGCCCATACCGTCGCGGTCCGCGACCTGACCTCCGCCCGAACGCTCATCGAAGGCAACCTGATCCCCACCCACACCACCCCCGGCGGCTTCTACGTCACCGCTGACGACGCCCATGGAGTGCCGCTCGCCTTCACCCGGGGGCGATGAGCTCTGGAGATCGACCTTTCGGCCGAGGGCGATGGACTCGCGGCCGATGCCGGCGCCGATCCGGAACCGCAAGATCGACTCCATGGCACACGACAGTACCCATCAAGCGCGAAGAAGGCCCGTACTCGTGGCCGCGGTCGCCGGACTACTCGCTCTCACGGCCTCCATCGTCTCGGCGCCGGCCTCCGCCGCCGCGGCGCCCGGCACGCCGTATCTCCCGAAGCCGACCGGCCCTCACCGCGTCGGCACGACCTCCCTGCACCTGACCGACACCACCCGCCCTGACCCGTGGGTCCCCGCGGCCAAGGCGAGGGAGCTCATGGTCTCCCTCTGGTATCCGACGGTGGCGCGTGCCGGGCGGCGCGCACCGTACGTCACGCCCAAGGAATCGGAGCTGCTCCTGAAGGGCTCGGGGATCAAGGAACTGGATAACGTACCGCCAGAAGCGCTGAGCCGGACGCGGACGAACGCCCTCACCGGCGCCGAGCCGTCGGGGCGCCGGCGCAGTCTGCCGCTCGTGGTGCTGTCGCCCGGCTTCACCTGGCCTCGCAGCTCGCTCACGGGTCTGGCCGAGGACCTGGCGAGCAGAGGGTACGTGGTGGCCAGTATTGACCACACCTACGAGAACTTCGCCACCACCTTCCCCGACGGGAGGGTCGCCACCTGCGCCGCCTGCGAGAACGTCAACGACGACGACTTCGGCGAGAAGGTGATCCGGAGCCGGGCGATCGACATCCCCTTCGTGCTCGACCAGTTGACCGGTCCGCGGCCCACGTGGAAAGGCAGCGCCCTGATCAATCCGGCCCGGATCGCGATGGCGGGCCAGTCGATCGGCGGGGCCGCCGCCCCGGAGACGATGCTGAAGGACTCCCGGGTGCGCGCCGGGATCAACATGGACGGCAGCATGTTCCTCCCGATCCCCGAGAGCGGACTGGCGCGACCGTTCATGTTGATGGGCGCCCCCTCGGACGACAGCACCTGGAAGCGTGACTGGGAGCACCTGACCGGGTGGAAACGCTGGCTGGTGGTGAAGGGCGCGCTGCATCCGTCCTTCACCGACTACGACATGCTGCTCCAGCAGCTCGGCGTGGACCTCGGCGGCGGCCTGAAGGAAACCCGCTCGATGGACATCACCCGCAAGTACGTCGCCGCCTTCTTCGATCTGCACCTGCGCGGCAAGGCGCAGCCCTTGCTGGACAAGCCCTCCCCGCGCTACCCCGAGGTCCGATTCTGCGCACCGTCGGCCGAGAACTGCTGACGTCCCGCTATCGGCCGCGCGGTCCAGGACGCTCCGCCGCCCGCCCTGTACGGGTTCGAGGCTGGTCGACATCAAGACCAGCCTCAGGCGCCCCGCCTCCGCGGTGTGGGATCTAGGAGCCCCTGGTCAGGGTGTAACCACGCGTGACCGCGGTGAGGTCACCGTCCTCCCTGGTGGCGGCGACCAGGTCAGGAGGTCGGGGGACGAAGCCCGGCACCGCGGTCAGCCCGTCGGTCTCGGCGATCACCGTGAGGCGGATCCGGTCCTTCTCCGGTACGCGCAGGGTGATCTGGACTCCCCGGGCGGGGAGGCCGCGGAAGCGGATCTCCGAGGGCCAGGTGCCGATTCGGGTGCCGGTGACGGGCACGCTCACCGACCCGAACCGGCCGGCCGACGCGGTGGCGTGGCTGATCGGCTGGTCGAGCCGTAGCGTCACCGAGCGCGTGCCCTCCCCGGCGGTCACGCGCAGTTTCAGCGTGTCCCCGCTGTGCGCCAGGACGTCGGCTCGCGGGCCCTCGGCGGCGATCGCCGGTGCCGGTCCGGTCCGCAGCGTGCCGCGTGCGTACCCCGGGGGCAGCGCGGAGGCGTCATGGCCGGACACGTACCGCTTCGTCCACGGCGCCGGGTCCACGTCGGCGCTGACCCAGTGGGCACGACGAGTTTCGGCGTCCATGACGTACGCCAGATGCGTGCGCCGCGGCCGGTCGGCGTCGAAGTCGTCCACCACGAACCCGGCCACGACCAGCCCCGCCGCGAGGAGAAGAGCCGTCAGGGGCGCCGCGAGGACGGCGGCCCGCTTCGGCCGGATGGCGGGATCGGGCAGGAACAGCTCCGCGATCGGCACGACGATCAGCCCGGACAGGGCCAGCACCAGCGCGCTCGCCCCGCCGAGCGCCAGCCCCATCCCGTCGAAGACGTTCCCGGCCAGGGACGGCAGCAGCATGGCGGCCGTGACCGGGCCCAGCATCGCCGCGACCGTCCGCGCCCAGGCAGGCGTGCGGAGCAGGACTGCGGCCAGCCAGCCGAGCGCGCCCGTCAGCGCCGGCAGGGCGAACAGGAAAGACGCCCCGGGAGCGACCTGGGCGCACAGCACGCCCAGCCCGGCGAACCAGGTCAGCGCCCCGACCGCCAGCGCCGCCGGGCCGAGCCTGCGGCGCAGCACCAGGTACCAGCCGAGGACCGTCAGCGCGCACAGGACCGCGATCGCCGCCCGGTACGGCTGCGGGCGGTGCAGCAGCCCGCCCATCAGGTCGTAGGCGGGCCGCCAGGACACCAGCAGTTCCCACAGCCCTTGCGCCAAGACGGCCGACGCCGCCAGCGGCACCACGGCCGAGGCCGTCGCCGCGATCAGCCGTGGCAGGCTCAGCAGCCGTCTGACGCGGGCCAGCAGCGCCAGGCCCGCCACCGCGACGACGGCCAGCACCGCCAGCGGCCAGACGAACTGACCGGGATACGTGATCATGGTGCCGAGCGCGCGGAAGTAGGTGGCGTCGTGATCGGAGTCCAGCGTCCGCAGGTCCGCGCCGCCGAGGGCGCGCGCCAGCGCCAGCATGTTGCTGCCGTGGTGTTGCAGGCTGCCCGGGTTGAGGTTGGCGATCGTGTCGCCCGCCGTGTGATACAGCGAGGAACGCTGGATGTAGGCGAAGTTCATGCCGGTGAAGCCCGCCTTGGTCAGCGGGGTGAAGTCCGTGTTGTTGGGCAGCAGCCGATACACCTCCACCATGGCGGAGTGGCCGCGCGGCGCGGGGACGGCTCCCGCGAAGGTCTCGACCAGGCGGGCGTTGCCCGCGGAGGTCTCGAACATCAGCGAGGGGCCGCTGACCCCGCGGGCCTCCCAGTTCAGCAGCACGCCGCCGGCCTTGCCCAGGGGGTGCTCGCGGACGAAGGCCTCGGCGCCGAGCACGCCGTCCTCCTCGCCGTCCGACATGAGCAGCACGATGTCGTTGCGCGGGCCGGGGCCGCCGCGCAGCGCCCGGACGGTCTCCAGCATCGCGGCCACCGCGGCGCCGTCGTCGGAGGCGCCCGGTCCCATGGCCGCGGAGTCGTAGTGCGCGGCGATGAGCACGGTGCCGGTCGAGTCCGTTCCGCGCAGCCGGCCCACGATGTTGTCGACCTGGCCGAACGTCGCCAGCCCCGCCGCGGAACGGGCACCCACCGAGCGTTGGATCTCCACCTCGAGCCCTGCCGCGCGCAGCTGACCGGCCAGATAGTCCCGGGCCCGGTCGCCGGCCGGGCTGCCGACGGGCCGTGGTCCGGCGGCGAACTTCTTCAGGTGCACCAGCGCGCGTCCGGCGCTGAACTGGTCGTCAGGCGCGGTGGCCGGCAGGGGCTGCATGGTGCTGTCCGCCATGGCCGTGAACGTGACCACCGCGGCCAGGGTGAGCAGGGCCGCCAGCCCGGCCAGCAGCCGGCGTGGCACATCGAACAACTTTCCGATCATGGCCAAGAACGGTAGGCCGAGCCGCTCACCTGGCGGAATGAGGCACCCGCCCGTCTGAACCTGCGGTTCACCGCACCCCGCGTGATCCATGTAAGGGGTATAGTTTTGTTTATTCGGTTACTGAAACGAGGTGCGACATGCGGATCTCCATCACCGACTACGCGGTCGGGGCGACTCTCGCCGGCGATCTGGCCAACACCTCGCCCACCGTGCAGGCCCCGGCGGGCGACGCCCTGCCCACTCCCGGCGCGGTGATGGAACTGCTCGCGGGGCACGGGCTGCGGCTCGACGCCGTGGCGGACGGCCGGCCGCCGACCGACGACGACCTCCGTGAGGTCCACCTGCTGCGCCGGGAGGCCCGCGGCGTCGTGGAGACCGAGACGGAGGACCAGGCCGTCGCGGGCGGCGCCGTGCTGGCCGGGCGGGCAGGACTCCGGCCGGTGCTGGAGCGCGATCCCGGCGGGCGGTGGCAGTGGTACGTCCCCACCAGGCCGGGCGCGCCGCTGGCCGAGGAACTGGCCGCGCTCATCGGCATCGGGCTGCTCGGCGCGGTCCGGGCGCTCGGGCACGACCGGTTCCGCGCCTGCGCCGCCCCTGGCTGCCGCGGGGTGTTCGTCGACATCAGCCGCGGGGGGCGTCGCATCTACTGCAGGCCCGACGTGTGCGGTAACCGGATCAATGTCGCGAAACACCGCGAACGGCGGCGCTCCGACAGCGCCGCCCACTGAAGAACACAGGGAGAACCCCATGAGCGACCCCTTGGACACCCCTGCGGTGGGCGGACCGCCCCTCGCAGGCGCCTTCCAGCTCCCCGACGGCACCTGGATCCGCGGCCGCGGCCTCCGCCATCCGCTGCCGCCGGGACCCAGACCCGACTTCGGCCTCTACCTGGGCTCCGACAAGCTCCGCCGCCACCACGAGAGCGAGCTGCCGTGGCCGCGCGCGTGGATCCAGTGGCCCGACTTCCTGCTGCCCCGCGACCGCGACGCGGCCGTCCAGCAGATCCGTGCCCTGTACGAGCGAGCGCGGACGGGCGCCGCGGTGGAGGTCGCCTGCGGAGGCGGCATCGGCCGCACCGGCACGGTCGTCGCCTGCCTGGCCATCCTGGCAGGCCTCGCCCCGGCCGACGCCGTCACCTGGACACGCGAGCACCACCACCGTCGGGCCATCGAGACCCCTTGGCAGCGCCGCTGGGTGCTGCGCTTCCCGTCGTCGCTCCGCTCGGAATGACGCGACCAGGCCGCTGAACGCCTTGCTGATGTCGGAGGGGGGCGGCCGGCGGAGCGCGAGGAACTACGGCATCTCCACCTATGCGCGTCAACGCCCTCGATCGCACGCTACCAAGGGTCCCGGTTCGCCGCCGGGCCCCATCCTGCGGGCCGCGAGTCGTACCCGGACAAAAGACCAGCTCAGACGGTGTTTGAGCTGGTCTGGACGGCGCGCCCTGCAGGACTCGAACCTGCGGCCGGGACACCCAAGAGCCATACGTCGGCTGGACGAAGAAGACTGCCAGCATGGCGAAGGGCGCCACCAGACCGACAGCCGGCCAGTAGGGCAAGCGCGGCCACCATACTGAGCGGGAAGGGCGCTAGCGCGACGACTGCTCGCGGGCGAGAATCGCACCGAGGGTGGCGGCGAGGAGGGGAAGGCCGACGACGACGGCCGCGATCGCCGGCCAGGGAGTCTCGAACGGCACCCGTACCGGTTCTTCCCACGTGATACGCACCGTCAGGGGCCACAGCAGCAACATCCCGGCGGGACATCCGGCGACCGCGCCAAGCACCGTTCCGTACAGGGTGCTCAGACCCGCGCGGAAAGCGCAGAACCACCGGAAGGCCATGGCTGATCCGTTGCCCGCCCGCCTCAGGACGCGGGCCTGGCGCGCGTTGGCGGCCTTTCCGAATCCGGTGGCCAGCGTGCACGCGAGGGCGATGAGAAGCGCCACCGCGACGACGGGCATCCACCAGGTCGAAGCTTCGAAGCCCCGCTCGACGTAAGTTTCCGCGACCGCGTCGTCCAGTCGGTCGTCGAGGCGCTCCTGCTCCTGCACCGTGACCCGGCGGAGGGTGGGGTCGACGATCAGTTCGTCCGGTTGGAGCTGGTAGCCGAGGTCCCGAACGATCTTCGAGGGGATGAAGATCGTCTGCATGTGCGGGTCGGCGGTCCTGGTGATGACCGCCGGGACGGTCCTGGTCGTCGCTGTCTCATCGTTCTCGTTGATCTCGTAGAAGAGTTCGACCGAGTCGAGCTTCACCTCGGCTGATGTGATCACCACGGCCATGCTCTCGTCGTACGGTGTCGACTGATCGCCCGTGAGGTACCGCAGCAGTTTCTCGTTACCGATGGCATAGTCCCAGTAGACGGACTCCTCGGGTATTTCGACGTTTTCCGCCCTCGCGTCGAAGTACCAGGATTCGCCCGAGGGGCGCTCGCTCTGGGCGATCGGCACCCCGGGTAATTCCTGCTCGATCGCCGCTCGTACGGTGTTCGCATCGGCCGCCGAGAAGGGTTGCTGCACGAACAAGGCGGTTGGCCGGATCAACAAGCTGCCCGGCCGGGCCTGGGGGGAGTATTCGGCCCTGCTCTGCGTTGTTTCGCCGACCGCGATGATCGTCAGTGCGATGCCGAAGGCCGTCGCCATCATCGTCAGCGTGATCGCGAGCACCGCGCGGCCACGACGGTGGGCCAGGTCCCGGGCAGCCAGGCGGAGGGGCAGCGGCAGCCGTTCCACGTACGGACCTGAGAGCTGCAGCAGCCACGAAGGCAGCGGGCCGAGACCGGCGACAAGCAGGCCCGCGCCTATGAGGGAGATCAGCAGCATCCCGAAGAATTCGATGGCGCCGTAGCGCGAATCCTCCCGCCCCAGCCAGGCGCCGAGCCCCATCAACAAGACGCCGGCGATTGACACCAACAGTCCCACGACGACGAAGCGCAAGCGCATGACCTTGTGGCGGTCGGGCGGGGCGGTGAGCATCGCGGCAGGGATGGCCCCGGCCGCGGGAAGGCCCGCGAACAGGACGAAGAACGCGGTCATGAAGGCGTACCCAGCAAGATCGAAAAGCATGGCGGAATAGTAGTGAGCCGCAACAGGCCGTGCCGGTACAGCAGCGGCAGCACTTCGCCGATGGGGGAGGACTTGCGGGCCCAAGCGGGCAGAATCGCCGAGAAGAACCGCCGCCGCTGGCCTCGTCGGTGCGCTTGTCGTTGAGGCGTAGGGCCGTGACCTCGATTGCGTCGGCCGCGGTGAGTATCTTTTGCGGTTGGTGGCCGTTGCGCACGACCAGCCGGAGGCCCTTCTCGTCACGCTCGCCGGCGAAGGCGGCGATGTAGCCATCGACCTCGGCCTGCAATGCGGTCGCGAGCATCTTGCGGGCGCCCTCACGAACGATCTGCTCGATCAACGAGGGCGAGGCAGGAGCGGCCGAGCCGCCGTGGCCGTCAGCGGGCAACTCGGGCACTACGGTAAGCGGCACGGGTGCGCTTCCCGACCGATGGTGGCGCGTCGGCCTTATCCCGAAACTCTGATCAGATGATTCGGGAAGGTACACCCCTTCCCATCAGATCCACAGGTTTCGCCGCCGGCTTCATCATCTCGGCGGCGGGCGGTCCGCCAATAGGCCAAAAGGAACCCCTTGATCGATAAGAGCTACTATCGCTGGTTCAATGGGTACACCAATAACGTCCTCGCGCTCACATGGTGCTCCGCCGCGACGACCGATGACGTCCTGGCGTCCTGCCGTATCCCGCCCGAGATCACGGAGCCGATGAAATTCCTGGGTGGCGATGTCGACATGCTCATCGGGCGTCTCGGCACAGGGACTGTCATCCTGGACTACAGCGTCGATTGCCCTACGCCCGGTGCTCTTCCCGCCCTGGCGCGGCAAGGGCCTTGCCTGAGGGCTGCGTGGTGCGACGAAGTCCCGGCGATCGTGTCCTATCACCATCAAGACGGCCGCATGATCGAGTTCGACGCGGCAAGTCGCGACAGGTACCCGAACCCCGATCTCGCCAGTGTCGAACGGTGGATCGCCACCACACCTGGCGGCAAGGAATCATGGGACGATCACTGGGGCCGCGCCGTACTCGTCACGGCTGAAGCATTGGTGGAAGCTTCTGTCGATGAAGAATGGATGCAATCCATGCACGTCGGCGTCACCTTTCCGCCTAGTACTCCAGTTGACACTTGGCGATCTTGAGGCGTCGAGGTCGCATGCAAACGGCCCGTCGCGCCGCGAATGCGTACGTGCGTGGACAGGAAGGGCGGGCCAAACCGAGGGCAGCGACGCGCCGGTGGCTCTCGACTCGGGAACCCTGGCCGTCCTGCGGGCGCACCACCGGCGCCAGCATGAAGAACGGCCGGCGTCGGCGGGAGCATGGCGTGAGTCGGGACGGATCTTCACCCGGGAGGACGGCAGCGAACTGAAGCCGGACTGGGTGTCGGAGCATTTCGAGCGGCTGGCCTTCGCCGCCGGACTGCCTCCGATTCGGCTGCATGATCTTCGCCATGGCGCGGCGACGCTGTATCTGGCGGCGGGCGACGACATGAAGACCCCGAGCGCGATGATGCGGCACCCCAGTCAAGCGATCACGTCGGATGCCTACACCAGTGTGTTGCCGGAGATGGCTCGGGCGGCGGCGGAGGCGAGCGCGGCTCTGGTCCCCCGGAGCGTTCGCGTGGGGGAGGCGTCCGAAACTGGCGGTCCTCCTTGATCCCCAAGCGGCTCCGCTGGACTGCCAGATCCTGAGGCGCCGAATACTCGCAGGTCATAGCCTCGCGATAAGCGCGCCCTGCAGGATTCGAACCTGCGACCGTCGGATTAGAAGTCCGATGCTCTGTCCAGCTGAGCTAAGGGCGCTCTCGCCTTATTGTGCATGATCCGGCGACGTGTCATGCACACGTTTTCCACCGTGTCAGCCCGCCCTCACCGCCCTCGTGCGTTCCTGTCCGTCACCTCCTCATCCCCAGATCCCCCCTCCCATCACCCTGAACTGCATGAAAAACCCCACGCGAGGGGGTGGGGGAGGGTCTAAGCTGTCTTGGCATGTTCGCGACGCTCCTGCATGAGATCCCCTTGCAGGGCGGGGATGTGACCGATGGCGTGGTGCGCGTCGGTGACACGGTGCGCAGGCCGGCGAGGTCGTCGACGCCTGCCGTGCATGCCCTGCTCCGCCATCTGGAAGCCGCAGGTTTCGGGGGAGCGCCGCGCGTACTCGGGTTCGACGCGCTGGGGCGTGAGGTGCTCACCTACCTGCCGGGTGCGACGGGGGTGAGTCCGGCGTCGGTCTCCGACGGCGCGCTGGCTGATCTGGCGCGGTTGTTACGCGGGTTCCACGACGCGGCCGAGGGGTTTCCGCTCGCGCGTGGCGGGTGGGACGGCGGGTCGAACGACGACGCGCCGCCGGAGGTGATCGGTCACTGCGATCTGACGCCGGCCAACGTGGTGTTCGCGGACGGGGTCCCGTACGCCATGATCGATTTTGATCAGGCGCGGCCGACGACGCGGGTGTTCGACGTGGTGACGACGTTGCGTCACTGGGCGCCGATCGCGGATCCGGTCGATCGGCACCCGTTGCTGCGCGGGGTGGACGTGGGGGAGCGCGTGCGGCTGTTCTGTGACGCGTACGGGTTGCGGCCGAGGGAGCGGCGGCGGCTGCTGGAGGTGGCGCGGTTGCGGTTCCATCGCTCGTACGAGGTGATGAAGGCGCGGGCGGCGGGCGGCGGGAGCTGGGCGACGCTGTGGGACGGTGGCGCGGGTGAGCGGATCCGGCGGGCGTCGGCCTGGATGGACGCGCACGAGGACAGGCTGCGCGCGCACCTGGTCTGACCCCGCAAGCACCTTCCGAAAGGACCGTTCGCCGGGACTCCGCCAAGGAACCTCCGCCAGAACCCCCCGGAACCCTTCGCGAAGGCTGTCCGTCAGGATGTCCTCCATGAGATCTGGTCGTGCCGCCGGGCTGGCGCTGGGGGTGATGCTCGACGCCGTGTTCGCCGATCCCAGGAGGGGGCATCCGGTCGCGTTGTTCGGGCGGGCCGCGTCCTGGTTCGAGGGCAGGGTGTACGGGGACGCGCGGGTGAACGGCGTGGGGTACGTGGCGGTCTGTGTCGGGGTGGCGGCCGGGGCCGGGTTGGTGGCGGAGCGGGCCCGGAGCCCGCTGGCGCGCACGGTGTCGACCGCGGCGGCCACCTGGGCGGTGCTGGGCGCGACGACGCTGGCGCGGGAGGGGGCCTGCATGGCGTCCGCTCTGGAGGCCGGAGATCTGGGGGCGGCGAGGGAGCGGCTGCCGCATCTGTGCGGGCGCGACCCGTCGGGGCTGAAGGCGCCGGAGCTGGCGAGGGCGACGGTCGAGTCGCTGGCCGAGAACACCTCCGACGCGGTGGTGGCGCCGCTGTTCTGGGGGGTGGTGGCGGGGGTGCCGGGGCTGCTGGCCTACCGGGTGATCAACACGCTGGACGCCATGGTGGGTCACCGGTCGCCGCGGTACGAGCGGTTCGGGTGGGCGGCGGCGCGGCTGGACGACGTGGCCAACTACGTGCCGGCCCGGCTCACGGGGCTGATCACCGTGCTGGCCGCGCCGGACCGGCGGCGGGCGCTGGCCGTGCTGGCGCGCGACGGGCACCGTCATCCGAGCCCGAACGCCGGGCGGTGCGAGGCCGCCTTCGCGGGCGCGCTCGACGTCACGCTCGGCGGCGCCAACGTGTACGGCGGCAGGGTGGAGCACCGGCCGGCCATGGGTGACGGGCCGCCGCCGGGCGTGGGCGACATCCGGCGGGCGGTGCGGCTGACCCGGGCGGTGAGCCTGGTGGCGGCCGGTGCGGCGGTGCTCGCCGCGTGGGGGATGGCGCGGCGGCGGGTCACATCAGCCGGTTGAGGTTGGCCACCAGCCAGAGGACGAACCCGCTGACGACGGCCATCCACAGCATGGACCTGGTGGCGCTGGCGGCCACCTGCCTTCGCGCGATGACCAGTCTCATCGCGTCACGCCACGCCTGGCGGGTGGCGACCAGCGTCTGGTAGCGGCGCCCGGCGATGAACAGCGCGATCGCGATGACGAGGAACAAGATGACGCGGCCGTCTGCGGCTTCCACGAGAGCCTCCTTCGACATCCACATGGAGTGAGGGCTCCGCAGCTTGATACACCCGCGAGGCGATCAGATCCGCTGGATGTTCGCGGGGGCGCGGTGGACGAGACGCAGGCCCAGCTCGACGAGGGTCCAGCCGACGCGCCAGCTCATCGTGGGGCGGCTGTCGCGGGTGGCGCGCCAGTGGTCGGCGCGCTCCCGTAACTCGGCGTCGCGGATCTCCATGAGCCGCAGGTGGATGTCGGGGTGCATGGCCGTGACCTCCTCGGTCAGGGGCGGCGGGCGGGGAATCCGTACAGGTGGAGGTTGACGTTCTCGCGGCCTTCGGTGTCGCCGGCCTCGATGGCGGCCTCGCTGTGGCGCTGCCACCTCCTGACCACTTCCAGGAGCTCCTGGTTGAGCCCGTTCAGCTCGGCGGCGGTCAGGCGGGGCAGCGACTGCGAGCTGAAGGCGGCCGCGCGCCACTCGGGGGACCAGGCCGACTGCTCGTCGAGGTAGCGCTCGTACAGCTCGACGTGGTCGTGGAAGGCGGTGCGGGTGAACGCGGTGTAGGCGGCGGCCCGTTCGGGGGCGTCGCGGAAGTCCTTGTCCTGGACGCTGTAGTGGCGCATGACGAGCTGCCACCAGCGCTCGCGGCCGTCGCTGCTCTGCGGCTCGGCCTCCTCGATCACGCCGTGGGCGGCGAGCTTGCGCAGGTGGTAGCTGACCAGGGAGACCGCCTCGTCGACCTGGTCGGCGAGCTGGGACGCGGTGGCGACGCGGGCCTGGAAGAGGGCCCGGTAGAGCTTGAGGCGCAGGCGGGAGGGTGTGGCACCCTCCCGCCCTTGACCGGTCAGGAGGCGCGGGCCGCGTCCAGCACCTTCCGCGCGTCCCGCTCGAAGGAGGCGCGGGCGCCGAGCGTGAGCAGGCCGCCGATCACCATCACGGGGATCAGCGCGTACATGCCGGTCAGCAGCGAGCCGGTCCGCTCGGAGACGATGCCGACGATCAGCGAGCCGAACGCGCCGAAGCCGGCCATCAGCAGTTGCAGCACGGCGAAGCCGAGTCCCCGGGCGCTCGCCGGCACCACGTCCGCCAGGCAGGCGGTCATGTTGGGGATGGCGATCGACATCGAGGTGCTGGCGAGCACGGTCAGCACGGTCAGCCAGGCCAGCGAGTCCATCGACAGGGCGAGCGCCAGGATGAGCGCGCCGATCGTGATGCCGCCGCCGCCCGCGAGCAGGCGGCCGCCCTTGCGGGTGCCGTGCCACTTGCGGCCCAGCCAGGAGCCGATGAGGGTGCCGCTCAGCGTGCCGGCCACCGTGATGAGGCCGCTCAGCGACCCGGCGACGTCGGTCTCCACACCGAACGAGCGCACCATGAGCGTGGTCATCCAGTAGAAGACGCCGGCCAGGCCCAGGGTGAGCAGGCCGAGCCCGACGCACACGAAGATCAGCGTGGGGATGCGGATCACCTGGCGGAGCTGGGTGCCGAACGGCACCGGGTCGTGCACGGGCATCTTGTCGGGCGTCGGCTCGGGCACGGGCTCGGCGTGCACGGGCTCGGTGTGCACGGGCTCGGTGTGCACGGTGGCCCGGGCCTCGGGGGCGGAGCCGGTGGCGACGAGCCGGTCCAGCTCGCCCCGGCGCGGCTCGCGCAGGAACCACACCAGCAGGGCGGTGAGCACGCCGGGGATGACCATGATGAGGAACGCCTGCCGCCAGCCCAGCTGCGCCGCGAGCACGCCGCCGATCAGGGTGCCGACGCCGCCCAGGTAGGTGGTGACGCGGACCAGCCCGTACGCCTTGGCCCGGCTGGAGGGCGGGTACCAGTCGGCGAGCAGGCTGCCCGAGGCCGGGTTGTCGATGTTCTCGGCGGCGGCGAGCAGCACCCGCATGCCGAAGAACATCGCGAAGCCGGTCGCCAGGCCGGAGCCCGCCGTGGCGATCGCCCAGATGAAGACGACGATGGCGATGATGCGGGTGCGGCTGCGGCGGTCGGCCAGGTATCCGGCGGGGATGGCGACGATGGCCCCGGCGATCGCGGCGGCGGTCGGGATCGCGCCCGCCGCGACGTCGCTGATTCCCCACTCCTTGATGATGTGCGGGAGGACCCCTGACAGGAGGTTGGCCTCGATGCGGTCGACCAGGCCGACGATGAAGAGCACGACGAGCGGCGTCCAACCGAACGGTGCCTGTGACGTGGCGTCGACCCTGCCGGTACGAGGCGAGCCCAGCGTTCCGACCATGCCCCACCTTCCAGTAGATAACTCTAGAATCGCGTTCTAGTCAGAGTGGCAGAAGTCACAGGATTCGTAAATGGGCGATTTCAGGCGAATCACCGTTACGGTGGTGCGCGTGAGAGGGGCGCTGCTCGTCGCGGGCACCACGTCAGACGCCGGCAAGAGCGTCGTCACCGCCGGGATCTGCCGCTGGCTGGCCCGGCGGGGCGTGCGCGTCGCCCCGTTCAAGGCCCAGAACATGTCGCTCAACTCGTACGTGACCGTGGACGGCGCCGAGATCGGCCGGGCCCAGGAGGTCCAGGCGCGGGCCGCCGGGCTGGAGCCGGTGGCCGACATGAACCCGATCCTGCTCAAACCGGGCAGCGACCGCCGCAGCCAGGTCGTGCTGATGGGCCGCCCGCTGACCGACGTGGACGCGACGGAGTACGGAGCGCTCAGGGACCGCCTGCGGACGGCGGCGCTGGAGTCGCTGGACCGGCTCAGGAGCGCCTACGACGTGGTGGTGTGCGAGGGCGCGGGCAGCCCCGCCGAGATCAACCTGCGGGCCGGCGACCTCGCCAACATGGGCCTGGCCAGGGCCGCGAACCTGCCGGTGATCGTGGTCGGCGACATCGACAGGGGCGGGGTGTTCGCCGCCTTCTACGGCACGGTCGCGCTGCTGGACGCCGCGGACCAGGCGCTGGTCTCCGGGTTCGTGGTCAACAAGTTCAGGGGCGCGAGGGAGCTGCTCAGGCCGGGCCTGGACATGATCGAGGAGCTGACCGGGCGGCGCGTGTACGGGGTGCTGCCCTGGCTGGACGGGCTCTGGATGGACGTCGAGGACTCGCTCGCCCTCGACGGCCGACGGGTGGTGACCGGGAAGCCGCACGGCAGGCAGACGCTGCGGGTGGCGGTGGTGCGGCTGCCGCGCGTCTCCAACTTCACCGACGTGGACGCGCTGGCCGCCGAGCCGGGCGTGGTGGTGCGGTTCGTGACCGGCCCGGCCGAGCTGGACGACGCCGACCTGGTGGTCCTGCCCGGCTCCCGCGCCACCGTCGCCGACCTGGCCTGGCTGCGCGAGCGCGGGCTGGCGGACGCGCTCGCCGCCCGCGCCGGGCCGGTGCTCGGCATCTGCGGCGGTTTCCAGATGCTGGCCAGGGAGATCGTGGACGAGGTCGAGTCGGGCGCCGGCCGGGTGGACGGGCTCGGGCTGCTGCCCGCGCGGGTGACGTTCGGGCCGGACAAGGTGCTCGGCAGGCCCTCCGGTCAGGCGTACGGGCATCCGGTCGACGCGTACGAGATCCACCACGGACGGGTCACGGTGGAGGGCGGCGAGTCGTTCCTGGACGGCTGCCGGGCCGCGAACGTGTGGGGCACGACCTGGCACGGCGCGCTGGAGAACGACGCGTTCCGTCGGGCCTTCCTGGCGGACGTGGCCGGGCGGGCGGGCCGCGCGTTCGAGCCCGACCCGGCCACCGACTTCGGCCGGTTGCGCGAGCGGCGCCTGGACGCGCTCGGGGACCTGGTGGAGCGGAACCTGGACACCGGGGCGCTGCTCGACCTGATCGGGAACGGCCCGCCGCAGGTGCCCGGCCTGCCGCCCGGGGCCCGGTGACGTCAGCGGGGGTGGACCACGTCCGTCGCCGCGGCGATCATGGCCAGCACCGGGAAGATCGCCGAGGGCGGCACCCGGTAGACGCCGCGCTCCGGCTGCTCGACCAGCCCGGCCGAGCTGAGGGTCTTGAGATGGTGGTAGAGCTGGCCCTGCGAGGCCGGTGACAGCTCGGTCTGCAGCTCGGCGGCGGGCCGCGGGCCCCGCACGAGCAGTTGCAGGATGCGCAGCCGGGCGGGGTGGCCCGCCGCGGCCAGCACGGCCGCCATCGGACCGGCCGGCTGCTCGACCAGCCAGCCGGGCGGCCGGGCCATCTCCCAGCTCCACCGGTAGCCGCCGAACCTGGCATGCCCGCCGTACACCAGCTTGCCGGACTCCTCGACCTCGCCGCCGGGCTCGGGCGCCCGGCCCTCCAGGGCGGCGACCCGGGCCTCCAGCGCGGCCACGCGCTCCTCGATCGTCGTCACAAGCGAAAGATACCCCGGAAAACCGGAATTCCGGAGTCAGCGGTTGCCGGGTGCCGGAAGCGAACCGGCGCCGAACCTTCCGGAGCCCGCCGGTGACGGCGGCGGCCCCCGGCGGGCACCATGGCGGGCATGACAGCAGTGGTGCGGGCCGAAGGGCTGACCAAGTACTACGGTAAGCGCCGGGGGCTGGAGGACCTCGACCTGGAGATCCAGCCGGGCGAGATCTTCGGCTACCTCGGGCCGAACGGTTCCGGCAAGACCACCACGATCCGGCTCATGCTCGACGTCATCCGGCCCACCCGCGGCACGGTGAGCGTCCTCGGCACCGGCTCGCGGGAGGCCGCCGTACGGGCCAGGATCGGCTACCTGCCGGGCGAGCTCGCCCTGGAGGGCAGGGAGAAGGCCCGCGACTACCTGGAGTTCCTCGGGAAGGTGCGCGGCGGGGTGCCCGCCGGCCGGATCGGCGCGCTGGCCGAGCGGCTCGACGCCGACCTGGGCGTGCCCATGGGGAAGCTCTCCAAGGGCAACAAGCAGAAGGTCGGGCTCATCCAGGCGTTCATGCACGAGCCCGAGTTCCTCATCCTCGACGAGCCGACCAGCGGCCTCGACCCGCTGGTGCAGCAGGAGTTCCTCACCATGCTGCGGGAGGTGCGCGCCTCCGGGCGGACCGTGCTCATGTCCTCGCACGTGCTGGCCGAGGTGGAGCACGTCTCCGACCGGGTCGGCATCGTACGGGCCGGGCGGCTGGTCGCGGTGGAGAACGTGTCCGCGCTGCGCGAGAAGGCGGTGCGGCGGGTGGAGCTGCACTTCGACGCGCCCGTGCCGGCGGAGGCGTTCGACGGGCTGCCGGGCGTGCGGGACCTGCGGGTGGCGGGCGCGAGCGTGCGCTGCACGATCGACGGCCGGCCGGACGCGCTGATCAAGACCGCAGCCAGGTTCACCGTGGTGCACCTGGTCAGCGAGGAGCCGGACCTGGAGGAGATCTTCCTCACCTACTACAGCGACGAGGGGAGACACGATGATCGCCAAGACGTTGCGTGACTACCGGCGGGCCCTCATCGGCTGGACTATCGGGATCAGCGCCTTCATGGGCCTCTACCTGGCCGTGTACGGAAGCGTGAAGGAAAATCCCGAGGTGTACGGCCCGCAGGCGATGGCGAAGTTCCCCGGCGCGCTGAAGGACCTCATGGGCGGCATGGAGGACTTCACCAGCGGCGCCGGCTACCTGCAGTCGGTCGTCTACCAGCTCTTCGTGCCGTTCCTCTTCCTGGCCTGCGCCATGCTCATCGCCAACCGGGCGCTCGCCCAGCCCGAGGAGGACGGCACGCTGGAGCTCGTCGTCACGCTGCCGATCGACCGCAAGCGGCTCGTCCTGGAGCGGTTCGCCGCCCTGGTGATCGGGCTGGGGGCGGTGGCGGCCATGACGCTGCTGGTCACCTGGGGGCTGGCGGAGACGATGGAGATGGGGGTGCCGTTCGACCGGATACTCGCCGCGCACACCGGCGTCCTGCTGGTCGGGCTGTTCTTCGGCGCCGTCACCCTGGCCGTGGGCGCCGCCACCGGCCGCAAGGGTCCCGCCATGGCGGTCACCGGGGTGTGGGCGGTGCTCGGCTACGTCGTCGTCACCGTCGGGCGGAGCGTGGACGCCATCGCCTGGCTGAAGTGGCTGTCGCCGTTCCACTACTACGCCTCCGGCCAGCCGCTGCAGCAAGGGCTGCCGGTGGGGGAGTACCTGGTGCTGACCGGGGCCGCCGCGGTGCTGGCGCTCACCGCGGTGCTGGCCTTCGACCGGCGCGACGTGGGGGTGTGATGTCGCCGCGGGTGCCCGCCGAGCTGCTCGGCGGGCACCTCCGCACGCTGCGGGAGGCCGCCGGCACCGGCCGGCTGCCCGGCAGGGACGAACTGGACGCCTACCGCGCCGGCGGCCGCCGCGCCGCCGAGCTGGGCGTGCCGTTACGGCACCTGGTCGACGCCGCCCTGGCCGCCGCCGACGCCCTGGCCGCCGCCGACGGGCTGGCCGCGCCGTCGGTGCTGCCCGCGCTGCGCAAGGCCGTCGCCGCCCTCATGGAGGGGTACGAGAAGGCACAGCTCGCCGCGCTGCGCGAAGCCGAACGGGAACGCCGCGCGTTCGTCGACGACCTGCTCCACGGCAGGGCCGAGCGGCTGGCGGAACGGGCCGAGCACTTCGGGCTGCGCCTGGCCGAGTCGTACGTGGTGACCGTCGCCCGCGGGCTGGCCGGCACCGGCGCCGACGGCATCGAACGCGACCTGACCGAACGGTTCGGCTCGCACAACATCCTGGTCGCGGTACGGGACGGGCTGCTGGTGTGCGTGGTCCCGGCCACGCTCCCGGCGGCGGTCGGCGAGTTCACCCACCATGTGCGCTCCCGCTTCACCGCCGGCTGGCGGGTCGGCGTCGGCAGGCCGCAGCGCGGGCCCGGCGGCATCGTCGCCTCCTACCGGGAGGCGGCCGGCGCCCTCGACCTGGCCGACCGGCTCGGCCTGAAGCACGACGTGGTCAAGGCCGCCGACCTGCTCGTCTTCCCCGTACTGCTGCGCGACAGGAGCGCGATGGAGGACCTGGTGACGAGCGTCCTCAGCCCGCTGCTGCATGCGCGCGGCGGGCACGAGCCGCTGCTGGAGACGCTGGAGGCGATCTTCGCCGCGCACGGCAACCAGACCGCCGCCGCGCGCCGGCTGGGCGTCAGCGCCCGCGCGGTCACGTACCGGCTGCAGCGCATCAACCGCCTGACCGGCTTCTCCCCTGACGACCCCACCCAGCGGTTCACGCTGGAGACGGCCGTGCTCGGCGCGCGCCTGCTCGACTGGCCCTGGGAACAGCCGGGCGGCGAGTGACATTCGACGGCGGGGCCGAAGTCGGTAAGCTTACGCGCCGTGAGCGGTGAAACCTCCCACATCGGGCGCTACAGGCTGGTGCGTGTGCTGGGCCGGGGTGGGATGGGCACGGTCCATCTCGCCGAGGACCCTTCCGGGCAGCAGGTCGCCATCAAGGTGATCAACCCCGAGCTGAGCCAGCACGAGCAGTTCCGCATGCGCTTCCGCAGGGAGGCGGACGCCGCGCGGCGGGTGCGGCGGTTCTGCACGGCGGCCGTGCTGGAGGCCGCGCTCGACGGCGACCAGCTCTACGTGGTCACCGAGTACGTTCCGGGGCCGAACCTGGAGGAGGCGGTGCGGCAGTCCGGGCCGCTCCGCGGGTCCAGCCTCGACGCGCTGGCCGTGAGCGTGGCGACCGCGCTGACCGCCATCCACGGGGCCGGGGTCGTGCACCGCGACCTGAAACCGTCCAACGTGCTGCTGTCGCCCGTCGGGCCCCGGGTGATCGACTTCGGCATCGCGCGGGCGCTCGACACCCTGGGCGGCGTCACCGGCACCGGGGAGCTGATCGGCACGCCCCGATACATGGCGCCCGAGGTGCTGCGCGGCGAGCCGGTTTCGCCGGCCTGCGACGTGTTCTCGTGGGGCTGCCTGGTGGCCTACGCCGCGAGCGGGCGGTCGCCGTTCCCCGGCGACACCCTGCCCGCGATCGTCTACCAGGTGCTCAACACCGAGCCGAGCCTGGACGAGGTCGAGCCGGGCCTGCGCGAGCTGGTCCGGGCCGCGCTGCACAAGAACCCCGCCATGCGCCCGACCGCGCAGCAGCTCCTCGACCACCTGGTGGGCCGGGCCGCCGGGCCGGAGCAGGTGGCGCACACCGTCCAGGTGGCCTGGCAGCAGGCGACCACGCCGGTCACCGCCGCGACCTCGTACGCGCCACGCGGCCCCGGCAGGGCCAAGCTCATCGCGGGCGTCAGCGCGGCGGCGGCGCTGCTGGTGACGGCAGGCGTCGTCGCGTGGGCGCTGATGCCGGGCGGGCCGCCCGAGATGTCGGTGCTCTACCGGGAGGATTTCACCCAGACGTCCGGCGGCTGGAACGGCAGGTACGACCCCTCCTCGGGCTCCAGCTACGGCTACCGCACCGACGGCACGTACGGGCTGGACGTGGAGCCGAACTACGAGGAGCGCTGGGCGGAGGCGGCCATCCCGTTCCTGACCAAGACGCCGACCGCCACCCCCGACCCGTCGGCGACCCCCACGCCGATGCTCCCCGAGACAGTCCTGGTCGCGGTGACCGCCGAGGTCAAGCAGGTGACCGGCTCGGGCGAGTACGGCGTCTACTGCCACGCGGCGGACGACGACACCTACTACGAGTTCGGCCTCGACACGGCAGGCAACGCCCGCGTCCGCCGCATCTACAACGGCTCCGGCGGCACCATGGCGGAGCCGGCGCAGGTCGGCGAGCTGAAGGGCAAGGTCCGCATCGAGGCCGCCTGCGAGCAGACCGGCAAGGCGGTGCGGCTCACCCTGTGGGTCAACGGCAAGAAGGTCGTGTCGGTCGACGACCCGAACGGCATCGGCAACGGCTCGGTCGGCATGTTCGCCCGCACGCCGAAGGACGAGAAGTCGGTGCTGAAGATGGCCTACGACGACTTCGAACTCCGCGGCACCCCCGCCCAGTCGTAGGCGGACCGCCCTGTCCTTCACGTGATCGACGGCCGGAGGGCAGCGGGCGGGGCGGAGGGGAGCCGGGTGGTGGTGGCGGCGAGGTGGCGGAGTCCGGCTTCCGACGCGGAGCCGGGTTCGGCGGCGTACAGGTCAAGGCCCTGGAGCTCGGGGTCGCCCGGCAGGGACACCAGCTCGGCCGACAGGCGGAGTTCGCCCACCACGGGGTGGTCGAGGACGTAGTCGCGGTGGGTGGCGGCGGCGACGTGGTGCTCGGTCCACAGGGCGCGGAACTCGGGGCTCCGCTTGCAGACCGCGTCCACGTGCGCCATGACCCGCGGGTTCTCGGGGTAGCGGGCGGCCAGGACGCGGAGCCGGGCCACATGCTCCCGGGCGAGCCGGTGCCAGCCGTCGCCGTGCATGCGCCTGACGTCGTCGTCCAGGAAGATCAGGTGCCCGAGCGTCCGCCGCTCCTCGGGGATCGCGGCGAGGTCGGCGAAGACCGCGGCGGCGAGGGTGTTCCAGGCGATCACGTCGGCGTGCCGGCCCAGGACGAGGGCCGGGGTGCGGACCAGGGAGTCGAGCAGCCGCTGCAGCCCCGGCCTGATCGGGTGCTGCGGGAAGTCGCGGCACCGGTGCGCCGGGTGGGCGAGCGCGTGCAGGTAGGACCGCTCGTCACCGGTGAGCCGGAGCACGTCGGCGATCGAGTCGAGGACCTCGGCCGAGACGTTCTGGCTGCGGCCCTGCTCCAGCCGGGTGTAGTGGGCGACGCTCACCCCGGCGAGCAGGGCCAGCTCCTCGCGGCGCAGCCCCGTCACCCGCCTGGTGCCGTTGGTCTTGAAGGGCAGCCCCGCCTCGTCCGGCCGCAGCCGCGCCCGCCGCGACTTGAGGAACTCGCTCAGCTCGACATCACGCTCCATAGGTCGCCAGCCTAAGCAAAGTTTGCGTACGCAGAACACGGGGCTGGCTGACGTCCGGGGCCGCGGCGAGGCTGACCGGCATGAGATTCGCGTTCCCCCTCGTCCTCCTCGGCCTGGGCAGCATGATCACCGCCCTGGACTTCACCGTCGTCTACGTCGCGCTCCCGCACATCGCGCGGGATGTCGGTTTCTCCCCGTACGCACTGCAATGGGTGGTGAGCGCGTACGCGGTGCCGTTCGGCGGCTTCCTGTTGCTCGGCGGCCGGCTGTCCGACCTGCTGGGCAGACGGCGGATGTTCGTGCTGGGCATGCTCCTGTACGGGGTCGCGTCCATGCTCGGCGGGCTGGCCACGGGGCCCGGCCCGCTGATCGCCGCCCGTGCGCTCCAGGGGCTGGGCGGGGCGGTGCTGCTGCCGGCCACGCTCTCGCTGGTCGTCACCATGTTCGACGAGGGCCCGGCCCGCAACCGGGCGATGACGGTGTGGGCGGTGTGCGGCGCGAGCGGGCTGAGCCTCGGCGCGCTGCTCGGCGGCGTGCTCACGGCGACGTTCGGCTGGCAGGCGGTCTTCTTCGTGAACGTGCCGATGGCCGCCGCCGGGATCGTGGCCGCCTTCGCCGTGCTGACCCCGGACGGTACGCGACGGCCGGGCGGCTTCGACCTGCCCGGAGCGGTCACCGGCACCGCCGGTGTCACAGGGCTGGTGTTCGCCATCGCGCACGGCGCCCAGTGGGGCTGGACCTCGCCCGGCGTGATGGCGTCCCTGGCCGCCGCCGTCGTGCTGCTCGCCGGGTTCGTCGCGATCGAGGCGCGCAGCCCTAATCCGCTGCTGCCGCCGCGCCTGCTGGCGAACCCGCACACGCGCACCGCCACCGGGGTCATCCTGGTCTACGGCATGGCCCTGCAGTGCGTCCCGTACTTCCTCACCCTGCACTTCCAGGACGTGCTCGGGTACGACGCGATGCGGTCGGGCCTGGCGTTCCTCGGGCCGACGCTGGGCATCACGGCGGGCAACATCATCGGCGAGCGCCTGATCCCCCGGCTCGGGCTGGGCGGCACGCTGACCCTCAGCCTGCTCGTGGGCGCCGCCGGCACGGCCCTGCTGGCCTGGAGCCTGTCCGCCGACGGCTCCTATCTCGGCCTGCTGGCCGGGCTCGTCGTCTTCGGGCTGGGCTCGGGGCTGTCGTTCACCACCATGTTCATCCTCGCCACGACCGGCGTGGCCCCGCATGACCAGGGAGCGGTCTCGGGGCTGTCCTCCACCTTCCTTCAGACGGGCGGCAGCACGGGCCTGGCCGTGCTGGTGGCCGTGGCCTGGCGTGACACCACCGGCCTGACCGGCGAGGCGCTGCGTGCCGCCACGGTGGACGGGCTGCGTTCCGCGCTCTTCGTCGCCGCGGCGATCGCCGTGGTCGGTGTGGTGGCGGCGGGCAGAGTCCCCCGCCGGCAGGCCGACGCGGTTTCCCGGTCCTGAGCCCTCACCCTGAAGTCGAGGGGACCCCGCCCTCTGGCGGGGGAACCTCGTCGCCCGCTGAACCACCATCAGGGGTGGCCCCGAGGGAGCCTTCTCCCCTCCGCAAGGCGAGAACCTGGTCCAGACCGAGCGCCGCGGGTGGCGCGTGCCGCGGGTGACCGGAGGCGATCGCCTGCCGGAAGGCTTGCTCGGCCGCTGCCAGCTCCCCCCGGCTGGCGAGCACTATCCCCAGGTTCAAGGCAGCATGAGGCGCGCTGTCCGGATGGTTCGAAGCGATCACCCGCCGGAAGGCTTCGCCGGCGGCGCTCAGCTCCCCCGCATGGGCGAGCAGGGCCCCCAGGTTCAGTTCGGCCCTGGGCGCATGGTCGGGGTGGTAGGAGCGGATCGCCTGCCAGTAGGCGTCCTGCGCGGCGTCCAGATCTCCATGCTCTTCGAGCATCTTCCCGCAGACGAGTGCGGCGAGCGGTGCGGTGTGGGGATTACGCGAATGGATCACTTGGTGGAAGGCGTCTGTGGCGGCTTCGATCTTCCCCTGCTTGGAAAGCGCTATTCCCAGCTGAAGGGTGGCCATGGACGAACGATCGGCGTTCTGCGAGCGGGCCGCTTGCCGGAAGGCGTCCGCGGAGGCTTCCACCTCTCCCTGCTCAGCGAGCAGAATGCCCAGATAGCCCGCGGAGACGGCCGCCTCTTCAAGGTGAGGCGAGGTGGCCGCCTTGCGCCCTGCCGCGATGGCGTGCTCTCGCTCCCCGCGGTTCTCGGCTCCGTACATGATCGCGCGCGCATCGGACGGGTCGACGATCGAGATGAGCTCGGGCCAGAGGCCCGGGTGGATGGGCCGGGCTCCTTCGTCGGCGGACACGATGTGGTCAAGAGCCGTCCACCCTGCCTCACCGTCGCCGGTGTCCGCGGTGAGCAGAGCGACCTGGGAGGAGACGGGGACGGCCGCCCAGGTGCGGAGGCCCTGCTGGAAGGTGTCCGGAGTGGCGGGCACGCCGGCCCGTATCACTGGTAGATAGAGAGCGAACAGCCGCGAGAGCTCAGCGTCGGTGACAGGACGGGTGAGTCCCGCACGGCGGCAGTCGACCGCTGCTTGGACGATGGCGCAGCCGGCCGGATCGTCATCGGGCCCGGCCTTGTACTTGGCGAAGAGCTCGATCGCGCCGACGAGAGTCTCGGCGATGCTGCCTCGGAAGGTCTCCCCAGGGTAGAGGGCTTCGGCTTGCTCACGCTCGGCGTCGGTGGGCGGGCGGAAGACCAGTTCGTGGCCTTGGCCGTCGCGGTGCGCGCGGCTCAACGCCGTTCGGGCGACGCGCGTGCTGTCGGTACCCGACTTGAGGATCTGACCGCGCCTTCCGGCGGTCATGGTCGCGACCAGTACGGCCTGGCGGGCGACCGCGTCCAGCACGGCAGGTGTCAGGACTTCGAGGTCGGCGACGGTGATGTCGTCGAGGTGGACCACGGCCGGTCCCTCACCGGAGGGGAGAGCGTCTTCGGAGAGAGCGAGTTCCGCGAGAGCGGCTCCGCTGGCAGGCAGCAAGACGACGGTGTCTTCGGGGAACACCGCCCGGATGGCTTCGGCGGTGATACGGGACTTGCCAGCCTTGGTGTTCCCCCACACCAGCACGAACGGATAGGGCGGGCCGGGCGCGCTGAGGGCGTCACGGATCTGCGCGTCGTCAGGCTCGCGGGGGACATAGGGGTCGCGCCCGCTGGTGGTGTACTGGGTGGGAGTGACTCCGAAATCGGTGGCCGAGAGCTGACCGAGCCGGGGAAGCTCGCCGGCGCTTCCTCGCAGGACCCGGGTGGTGACGTACCGCCGCTTGTCGTCGAGTTCCTCCGCCGTCCGGGCCTTCCGCTCGGCGCGCGCCCCGATCAGGGGGAGAACGACGGAAAGGGCGGCGAGGAGGAGCACGATCCCGATACAAGCGGTGATCACCGAGTCGGACTGACCGGGCAGCTGCATCAGCATGGTGGTGATGGCGAGAAGCGCGGCCTGGGTGGTGGTCGCGACGGTGATCCAGATCGTCAGGTGCCGCCGTGCCCATACCGCCAGTCTCGTGGCTGTCGAGCGTCGAGCATCCCCGCGGTCCGCCACCGCCCCTCCCCATGACCTCTGCCGTCATTTTCGGCAACCGGATCAGGAATCGGCCCGGAAGGAAGAGAACAGATACTCATCTGCAACATGGGTCCGAGCCGCCACGCTGTCCGCGCTCGGGCAGGGCATCGAGCCAGCGGATGAGGCGGTTTCCCTCCCCGGTCATGATCTCCGGGTCGCGCAGGGCGTTGGCCAGCAGGGACATGCCCTGGTAGGCGCCGACGAACGTGAGCGCGAGGTCGTCCGGGTGGGGCAGCCGTACCGGGCCGCGATGTCGCGCTGGCTGATCCACCCGGCGACCAGGGCCTTGAGACGTTCGAGGGGGTCGGGCAGCCGGTCGAGCTCACCGGTGAGCCGGGCGAGGTGGTCGGCGCCGGCGCGTTGTTCCTGCTGATCTCCGGCGACTTCGTGGCGGCCGCCGACAGTCCGGGCGGCGTCATCGGACGCGTCCTCGACGACGCCGGATCCGCTGGAGCCGGGCGGGTCGTGCTGCTGTCCTCCCAGGGAGTCGCGACCCGCCCTGGCTCGTCCTCCCACGGGAGCACGGCGCGGTCCATCGAGGACGCCGTCCGGAGATCGGGCATGGACTGGACGATCCTGCGGCCCGGCGGCTTCGACTCCAACGCCTACGCCTGGGCCGAGTCGGTCCGCGCCCGGCGTGCCGTCGCCGCGCCGTTCGGGGACGTCGGCCTGCCGTTCATCGATCCGGACGACATCGCCGAGGTCGCGGCCGTGGCCCTGCGCGAGGACGGTCACGCGGGCCAGGTCTACGAGCTGACCGGACCCGCCCTCACCACGCCGCGGCAACGGGCCGAGGCGATCGGGGAGGCGCTCGGCGAGCCGATCCGGTTCACCGAGCAGACCCGCGCGGAGGCCCGCGCGCAGATGCTGCGGTTCATGCCCGAGCCCGTGGTCGAGACCACCCTGTCCATCATCGGCGAACCCACCCCGGCCGAGCGGCGCGTCAGCCCCGACGTCGAGCGGCTCCTCGGCCGGGCGCCGCGCACGTTCGCCGAGTGGGCCAGGCGCAACGCCGCCGCCTTCCGGTAGCGGGCGACGGGTCAGAGGATGCCGGCCCGGGCGGCGGCCAGGGCGGCGTCAGCCGCCCGGTCCGCGTCCGCCGCCGTGGCCGGCTCGTGGGTGACGAAGAGACGGTAGTAGATCGGCGTCACCGCGGCCCTGATCACCTCGTGGGCGTCGACCGCTGCGGGCAGCTCGCCGCGGTCGACGGCGCGGCGCACCACCTGGGCCGACTGCTCGTGGCGGGCCTGGAAGAAGTCGTGCAGCGCCAGGGCCGCCTCCGGGCTCTGCATGGCCGCCGCCACGAACGCCGACGACACCGGGCCCAGCTCCGGATCGGCGAACCCGCTCTGCACGAGCCTGGCCACCCCGCGCAGGTCGCTCAGCACCCGCTGCCCGACCGCGCCTGCCGGCCGCACGCGATCGTCACCGGGCCGGACGGCGCGCTCTGGTTCACCGAGTGGGCGGCGAACCGGCTCGGCCGCATCACGGTCGACGGCGCGATCAGTGAGTTCGAGCTGCCCGGGTCGGAGCCGCACGGCCTGGCCACCGGACCCGACGGCGCGATCTGGGTGGCGATGGAGTCCGGCGGACTCGCCAGGGTCATGCCGGACCGGCTCGCCGGACGGTTCGTAGTTGACTAGGGGCATGCGTGCAATCGTGCTGGCCGCCCAGGGCGGCCCCGAAGTCCTGGAGTACGTCGAGCGGCCCGACCCGGAGCCGGGTGACGGCGAGGTGGTGGTCGACGTCGCCGCGAGCGGCGTCAACTTCATCGACATCTACCATCGCTCCGGCGCCTACCCGCTGCAACTGCCCTGCACGATCGGGTCCGAGGGCGCGGGCGTGGTGTCCGCGGTCGGGCCCGGCGTCGAGGGCGTGGTCGTCGGCGAGACGGTCGCGTGGGCGATGGCGCTCGGCAGCTACGCCGAGAAGGCCGTGGTGCCCGCCCGCCTGGTGGTGCCGGTGCCTGAGAGCGTCGCGCCGGACGTGGCCGCCGCCGTGATGCTGCAGGGCATGACCGCCCACTACCTCACCCACTCCACCTACCGGGTGCAGGAAGGCGACACGGTGCTCGTGCACGCCGCCGCGGGCGGCATGGGGCAACTGCTCGTCCAGGTGTGCAAGATGCTCGGGGCGACCGTCTACGGGACCGCCTCCACCCCGGCGAAGGAGAAGCTGGCCAGGGAGGCGGGCGCCGACGACGTGCTCACCTACCAGGACTTCGCCGAGAGGCTGCGCGGCAAGGTGGACGTGGTCTACGACGGCGTGGGCGCGACCACGTTCGACGGCGGGCTGGAGGCGCTGCGCCGGCGCGGGCTCATGGTCCTGTACGGGGCCGCGAGCGGTCCGGTGCCGCCGGTGGACCCGCAGCGGCTCAACCGGGCCGGGTCGCTCTTCCTCACCAGGCCGACGCTGGCCGACTACACGGCCGAGCGTGACGAGCTGCTGTGGCGGGCGGCCGACCTGTTCGAGTGGATCGGCTCGGGCCGGGTGCGCGTCAACGTGTCGCACCGCTACCCGCTGGCGGACGTGGCCAAGGCGCAGGAGGACCTGGCCTCGCGGCGGACGACGGGCAAGCTGCTGCTGATCCCGTGACGGCTACGCTCGACGGCATGGACCTGACCACTTCGGTCGTCTCGTTCGCCGCCGTCGTCGCGTTATTGACGATCACGCCGGGACTGGACACCGCGCTCATCCTCCGTACGTCCCTGTTGTCCGGGAAGCGCCCCGCGTGGGGGGTGACGCTGGGCATCCAGCTCGGCACGCTCGTCTGGGGCCTGCTGACGGCGGCCGGCCTGGCCACGCTGCTGGCCGCCTCGCAGCTCGCCTACGACGTCCTCCGCTACGCCGGGGCCGCCTACCTGGTGTGGATGGGGCTGCGCATGCTGCTGGTCAAGAAGGACGCGCACGTGGACGAGCCGGACGCGCGAGAGGTCCGCTTCCGCACCGGCTTCCGGCGCGGGCTGGTGACGAACCTGCTCAACCCGAAGGTCGGCGCCTTCTACGTGGCGATGCTGCCGCAGTTCATCCCGCCGGACGCGCCGCACGCGGCGGTGGGGCTGCTGCTGGCGGGCGTGCACGTGGCCGAGGGGCTGGTGTGGAGCGCGGGCCTGATCGTCTTCGCCGGGGTGATGAGCGGCGTGCTGCGCTCGCCGTCCGTGCGCCGTCTGCTCGACCGGGTCACGGGCGTGGTGATCGTCGGCTTCGGGGTACGGCTGGCGGTCGACTGATCTTCACGCGATCGACCGGATCTCGCGGAGCGTCGGGAGACCTGTACGGGTGACGACCACGACGTGGCAGCCGGCGGTGCTGGCGGCCGTGACGCCGGCCGGGCTGTCCTCCAGGGCGACGCAGCGGGAGGGATGGGCGCCGAGGCGGCGGGCGGCTTCGAGGTACGGGTCCGGGTGGGGCTTGCCGCGGCGGGTGTCCTCCGCGGCCACCACCTCGTCGAAGCGGTGACCGAGGCGGGGGAGCACCAGGGCGGCGATGCTGCGGGGCGAGGCGGTCACCAGGGCGGTGGGGATGCGGGCGGCGGTCAGCTCCCGCAGCAGGGGAGTGGCTCCGGGCATGACGTCGAAGCTGTGGGCCAGCTCGCCGGCGAACGCGCGGGTGAGGGCGTCGCCGGTGTCCCCGGCGTCCCCGGCGTCGTGGTCGCGGGGGGCGCGGGAGAGCAGGTGGGCGGCCGTGTGCTCGACCGTGCGGCCGAGCACGTCCGGCTCGTCGTCCGGGCCCAGGTCGACGCCCAGGCCGCGGGCCACCGTCGCGGTGGCCCGCCACCAGTGGGGCTCGGTGTCCACGAGGGTGCCGTCCAGGTCGAACAGGACGGCCGCGGGCACCTCAGACGGCATCGGGCACGGGGGCGGCGCGCGCGGCCACCAGGACGGGACGCTCCACGAGGCGGATCGCGACGCGGGTGCCGGGGGCGAGCCGCGCCGCCTCGTGGCCGGGCACGTCGGCGAGCACCTCGTGACCGTCCATCAGCAGGCGGAGACGGACGGACGCGCCGCGGAACGACGCCGTCACCACCTCGCCGAGACCGGTGCCGACGGCGGGAGGGTGAGTGGTGTCGGCGAGGGTCACCTGGATGGCTTCCGGGCGGATGAGGACGGTGACGTCGGGGCCGGTGGGGGCGGTGCCGTCGACGGGCAGCGTCTGGCCGAGGACCGTCACCTTGCCGTCGCCGGCGAGCCGGCCCGGCAGGTGGTTCATGGTGCCGACGAACTCGGCGACGAACGGGGTGGCGGGCCGGTCGTAGACCTCGGCGGGCGGGCCGGCCTGCTCCAGGCGGCCGTCGCGGAGCACCGCGACCCGGTCCGCGATCGACAGCGCCTCCTCCTGGTCGTGCGTGACGAAGATCGTGGTGATGCCCAGGCCGAGCTGGAGCCGGCGGATCTCCTCGCGCAGCGCGACCCGTACCTTGGCGTCGAGCGCGGACAGCGGCTCGTCGAGGAGCAGCACGCGCGGCTCCAGGGCGAGCGCGCGGGCCAGCGCGACGCGCTGCTGCTGGCCGCCGGAGAGCTGGTGCGGGTAGCGGTCGGCGTGCCCGGGCAGGCCGACCAGCTCCAGCAGCTCGTCCGCCTTGGCCCGCCGGGTCGCGGTCGGCACCCCGCGCACGCGCAGGCCGAAGGCGACGTTGTCGCGCGCGTTCAGGTTGGGGAACAGCGAGTATGACTGGAACACCATGCCGGCGTCGCGCTTGTTGGCGGGCACGTCGGTGATGTCCTTGCCGTCGACCAGCACGGCCCCGGAGTCGGGACGCTCGAACCCGGCCACGCAGCGCAGCGCCGTCGTCTTGCCGCAGCCCGACGGGCCGAGCAGGGCGACGAACTGGCCGGGCTCGATGGTCAGGTCGAGGCCGTCCAGCGCCACCGTCTTGCCGAAGACCCGGCGCAGGCCGCGGAACTCCACCTTGGACGTCACTTCTTCTCCCTCCCGAAAGCGGTGGAGACCGCCAGCAGCAGCAGCCAGATGAGCAGCAGGCTGAGGATCGAGACCGCGACCGACACCTGACCGCGCGAGCCGGAGATCGTCACGATCCACACCGCGAACGGCTGGTAGCCGAGCAGCCTGGACACGGTGAACTCGCCGAACACCAGGGCGAGCGTGAGGAACGAGGCGCTGGCCAGGGCCGAGCGCAGGTTGGGGATGATCACGCGGAACATCACGTGCGGCCACGACGCGCCGAGGCTGCGCGCGGCCTCCACCAGCGTCCGCACGTCCATGGTGCGCAGCCCCGCGTCCAGCGAGCGGTAGACGAACGGCAGGACCAGGACCACGTACGCGAGCACGAGCACGACGGGGAAGCCCGGGTCCTGGACGGCGATGAGCGTGGCCCAGAACGGGGTGGGCGCGAGCACGTCGGCGCCGACCCGCAGCGAGGTGCTCAGCCCGGCCACGTACGTGATCGGCGGCACCACGAGCGGGAGCGTGCAGAGCACTTCCATCAGGGGCCGAAGCCCCGGCGCGAACAGCCGGACGGCCAGCATCGCGGGCAACGTCAGCAGCAGCACCAGCGCGATCGTGGCCAGCGCGAGCGCCAGCGACAGCGACAGGCTGGACGCGAAGCCCTCCGCCGTCAGCAGCTCGGCGTAGGGCTCGAAGGACAGTCCGGTGGTGGGCGTGTAGACCGTGTACCAGAGCGACGCCCCGAGCGGCACCAGGAAGTACAGCCCGGCGATCACGAACACGGCGGCCCGCCAGGCGCGCGGGCGGGCCGGCCGGGCGGGGGCGGTGACGAGGGGCTGCTCCAGGCCCGTCACTGCAGCCATCGGGTGGTCCTCCTCTGCAGCGGCAGGTAGATCAGCATGACCAGGCCCGCGATCACGATCATGTCCAGGCTCAGGGCGAGCGCCACGTTCTCCTGGCCGATCAGCACGTCGCTGGTGAGCGCGTTGGCGATCTTGAGGGTGACCAGCGGCACGACCGTGCCCGCGCCCATGGCCGCCGCCGTGGCGTAGGCGGCGAAGGCCGAGCCGAACAGCAGCACCACCCCGCCGAGCAGGGCGGGCGTCAGCACGGGCAGGGCGACGTAGCGCCAGTAGTGCCAGGCGGTGGCGCCGTTGTTGGCCGCCGCCTCCCGCCACTGCGGCCGCAGCCCGTCCAGGGCAGGCGCCATCACCAGCACCATCAGCGGCACGCTGAAGTACAGGTAGACGATCACCAGGCCCCAGAACGAGTACAGCGACCCCGACGGCAGCCCCAGCAGCCCGCTCACCACGCCGGAGTTGCCCAGCGTGGCCACCCAGAAGAAGGCCAGCGGGACGCCGCCGAAGTTGGCCAGCACGCCGGAGGCGGTCAGCACCGCGTTGCGTAGCGCGGTGGACCGGGAGGTGACCACCGCGTAGGCGAGGAACGTGCCGAGCACGGCCCCCGACAGCGCCACCACGGCCGAGACCTGCACGCTCCCGGCCATGGCGGTCAGGTTGCCGCCTTCCAGGCTCTGCCGCACGTTGGCCAGCGTCGGTTCGCCGCGCGAGGTGAAGGCCCCCGCCAGCAGCGCGGCCAGCGGGATGCCGAACACGAACGCGTAGAAGGCGAGCAGGGGCAGCGTGCCGAGCCACCCCGGGGACCGTCTCATCCGGAGATCGCGGCGTCCCAGCCGCTCGCCAGCTTGTTCTTGGCCGCGTCGACCTGCTCCGAGGTCGGGAACGCCGGCTCGCCCTCGACGGCCGGCAGCGCCTCGGCCGCCGCCTTGTCGATGCTGCCGTCGGCCTGCATGGCGGGCATGAGGACCGGGCGGGCGAAGCCCTTCAGGTAGAGGTTCTGGCCTTCGGGGCTGTAGAGGAACTCCTGCCACAGGCGGGCCGCCGCCGGGTGCGGGGCGTCCTTGTTGATCGCCTGGGCGTACATCTGGAAGTACTGGCCGTCGGAGGGCACGTTGACCTGCCAGTCGAGGCCCTTGGCCGCCATCTGAGGGGCGTAGGCGGCGTTGTTGTAGTCCCAGTCGATGCTGATCTGGGTCTCGCCCTTCTCGATCGTGGCGGGGGTGGTCTCGACCGGGTTGAAGTTGCCCGCGTCCTTCAGCTTCTTGAAGAAGTCGATGCCGGGCTGGATGTCGTCGAACGAGCCGCCGTTGGCGATCGAGGCGGCGTACACGCCGGCGAAGGCCGAGCCGGACTTGGTGGGGTTGCCGTTGAGCGCCACCTTGCCCTTGTACTCGGGCTTGAGCAGGTCGGCGAAGCTCTTGGGGCAGGTGGTGATCTTCTTGGCGTCGCAGCCGATGGAGATGTAGCCGCCGTAGTCGTTCACCCAGAGGCCGGTGGGCTCCTTCTGGCCCTCGGGGATCTTGTCGAAGGTCTGCACCTTGTACGGGGCGAACAGGCCCTCGGCGGCGCCGCTGATCGCGAAGGACTGGCCCAGGTCGAGCACGTCGGGGGCGCGGTCCTGGCCCTTGCGGGTCTTGACCGCGTTGATCTCGTCCGCGCTGGCGGCGTCCGGGTCCTCACTTTCGATCTTGATGCCGTACTTGGCCTCGAAGGTCTTGATGATCTCGCCGTAGTTGGCCCAGTCCGGCGGCAGGGCGATGACGTGCAGGTCGCCTTCCTTCTTGGCGGCCTCGACGAGCTTGTCGAAGCCGCCGAAGTCGGCCGCCGAGGTTGCGGTGCGCGCGTCCACCCCGCCTTCGGCGGCCGTCGACGTCTGGGTTCCTGGCGCGGCGCCGCACGCCGCGGTGACTACCGTAAGGGCGGCGATGACGCCTGCCGCACGAGCGCGAGGTGTGAACACGTGGCCTCCACTCCGGGGGTGTGGGAGGAATGTAGGGGAACTTGTACAAACAAGCGAGCACCAGTAAGTCGCATATACGTTGCTCTTTCGTGAACTGGGGTGGTCGGTAATGGTTGCGCGCTATGAACTGATCGCCGACGAGCTGCGGGGCGAGATCCTCTCGGGCGTGCACCCGGTGGGCTCGCAGCTCCCGTCCGAGTCGGAGCTGGCCGCGCGCCACGGCGCCGCCAGGGGGACGGTCCGGCAGGCGGTCGCCGTGCTGGCCGCCGAGGGCCTGGTCGGGTCGCGGCAGGGGGCCAGGCGCATCGTGCTCGGCACCGCGCGCAGCCAGAGCTTCGCCGAGCTGCACAGTTTCGCCGAGTGGGCGCGGGCCAACGGCTACCGGTACGGCGGCCAGGTGATCGCCCAGCGCCGCCGCCCGCCCACCCCGGCCGAGGCGGCCAGGCTCGGCTCCGGCGAGGTGCTCGACGTGCTGCGGCTGCGCACCCTGGAGGACGAGCCGGTGCTGCTGGAGCGGACCGCGTACGCGGAGTGGATCGCCGGCGCCGTCGAGAAGCTGCCGCCCGGCTGCGGCTCCGTGACCGAGGCGCTGTACGAGTCGGCGGGGCTGGTGTTCGCCTACGGCGAGCACCTCATCGACGCGGTGCCCGCGAGCACGCGGGACGCGCGCCTGCTCGGGGTCAGGCGGGGCAGCCCGCTGCTGCGCCAGCGCCGGGTGACGACCACGCACGAGGGCAGGGCGGTGGAGTGCTCGGACGACCGCTACCGGGCGGGGAGCGTGGCCTTCAGCATCCGCAACTCGATCGGGGCGAACCCGCTCGTGCGGCACGCGGGCGACTTGCGTTTCGGCGCGTAAGAACATATGTTCGAGTCATAGCGCCCGCCTTCCCCCGGGTGGCTCAGCATAGGCACCAGAGCCGCGGGGAGAAGCGACTTGAGCAGACTCTATGGCGATCCGATAGAGGTGTGGACCAGAGACGGGGAGCCGACCCAGTTCGTCTGGCGTGACCGGCTCTATCTCGTCCGCCAGGTGCTCGATCACTGGGTGGTGGCCCGCGAATGGTGGAAGATCAGCGAGAGCGACCCCGGTGAGCGCCGGTTCTGGCGGGTCGAGGCCAGCCCCGGGCGCGAGGCCGGCACGTACGAGCTGAGGTTCGACACCGCCAGCGGCGGCTGGCTGCTCCTGCGGGCGTGGGACTGATGGGCGGCCGGGCGGCGGGGCCGTTCCCGCACCTCAACGTGAGCTCCGCCTACTCGATGCGCTACGGCACCGCGTTCCCGAAGGCGCTGGCGGAGCGGGCCTTCGAACACGGGATGGACATCCTGGCGCTGACCGACCGCGACGGGCTGTACGGCGCGGTCAAGCACGCGCAGGCGTGCGCGGCCGCCGGGATCGCGCCGGTGTTCGGCGTCAACCTGGCCCTCGGCGATCCGGAACCGGACATGTGGCCGATCGCCCCGCCGAGCCGGACGAGCGGGCGTGACGCCCGGCCGCGGACCGGGCCGGGGGCGCAGGACCGGGTGACCGTGCTGGCGCGCTCGCGCGGCTGGTCGCGGCTGGCGCGGCTGGTCACGGCCGCACACTACGCGGGCGAGCGCGGAGACCCCCGCATCACCCGCGGGCTGGCCGCCGAGTGGGACGCCGCCGGCGACGGCGGGCTGGCGGTGCTGCTCGGCCCGCGTTCCGACGTCGGCCGCGCGGTGGCCGAGCGGCGCGACGACCACGCCCGGACACTGCTCGGCCGGTGGCGCGAGGCGCTGCCGGGCGTGGTGATCGAGCTGGTCGACCAGTACGCGTTCCACGACGCCGCCACGGCGCTGCGGATGCTCGCCCTGGCCGAGTCGATGGACGTGCCCGCCGTGCTCACCAACGCCGTCCGCTACCTCGACCCGGCCGACCACCAGGTCGGCGACGTGCTCGACGCGGCCCGCCAGCTCGTCCCGCTGCACCCGCGCCACCTGGAACGCACCACTTCCCACGCCTACCTCAAGAGCGGCAAGGAGATGGCCCAGGTCGCCGCCAAGATCTGCGGCCACGACGGGGACCGGATCGGCAGGCTGCTGCGCACCACCCGGCAGATCGCCGAGGCGTGCGCCGCCGACCCGGTGGAGCTGCTCGCGCTCCGCCAGAGCCCGCCCCGCCTCCACCTGCCGGAGATCGGCGGCGACCCGGTGCCGCTGCTGCGCCACCGCGTCGCGGACGGCCTGGCCGAGCGCGGCCTGCGCCGTTCCCGCGAGGCCAGGGAACGGGCGGCCGCCGAGCTCGACGTCATCGAGCGCAAGCGGCTGTCGGGCTACTTCGTCGCGGTGTCCGGCATCACCGACATGATCCGCGGGATGGGGGTGCGCTGCGCCATCCGCGGGTCCGGCGCGGGCAGCCTGGTCAACTACCTCATCGGCATCGGCGAGGTGAACCCGATCGACCACGGCCTGCTCATGGAGCGGTTCCTGTCGGAGGGCCGGATCGGGCTGCCCGACATCGACGTGGACGTGGAGTCCGCGCGCCGCCTCGACTGCTACAGGGCGATCTTCGACCGGTACGGAGAGTCGCGGGTGGCGTGCGTGTCCATGATGGAGACCTACCGGGCGCGCAGCGCCATCCGCGACGTGGCGGGCGCGATGGGGCTGCCGCCGCACGAGATCGACGCCATCGCCAAGGCGTTCCCGCACATCCGGGCCATGCAGATCACCGCGTCCCTGCGCGACCTGCCCGAGCTGCGCGAGAGCCGGCTCGGCGACGCCGGTCTGGAGCGGGTGTTCCGGCTGGCGGAGAAGCTCGACGGGCTGCCCAGGCACATCGCGCTGCACCCGTGCGGGGTGCTGGTCGGCAACTCCGGGATGCGCGACCTCACCCCGGTCGAGCGCAGCCTGCTGGAGTTCCCCATGTCGCAGTTCGACAAGGACGACGTGGAGGAGGCCGGGCTGCTCAAGCTGGACGTGCTCGGGGTGCGGATGCAGTCCGCGCTCGCGTACGCGCTCGGCGAGATCAAGCGGGTCGACGGCGTCACGGTCGAGCTCGACGCCCAGAGCGGCGACGATCCGGACGTACGGTACGTCCCGCACGACGACCAGGAGACGTACGACATGATCCGGGCCGGCCGGACACTCGGCTGCTTCCAGATCGAGTCGCCCGGCCAGCGCGAGCTGGTCTCCAAGCTGGAGCCGCGCACCATGCACGACCTGATCGTCGACATCTCCCTGTTCCGGCCGGGGCCGGTCAACTCCGACATGGTGACCCCGTACCTGGAGGCCAGGCACGGCTGGCGGCAGCCGTACTACCCGCACGAGCGGCTGCGCGAGGCGCTGAAGGAGACGCACGGCGTGGTCGTCTTCCACGAGCAGGTGCTGAAGATCATCCAGGTGATGACCGGCCGCGACCTGTCGTTCGCCGAGATGCTCCGCCGCACCCTCGGCACGCCCGAGGGCCGTGACCGGGTGCGCAACCACTTCGTGCCGCTGGCCAGGGCCAACGGGTTCGGCGACGAGGAGGTGGAGCGGGCCTGGAAGGTGCTGGACGCGTTCGGCGGGTTCGGGTTCTGCAAGGCGCACGCGGCGGCGTTCGCGCTGCCCACCTACCAGTCGGCGTGGCTCAAGCGGCACCACGCGGCCGCGTTCTTCGCCGGGGTGCTCACCCACGACCCCGGCATGTACCCGGCCCGGGTGATCATCGACGAGGCGCGGCAGTGCGGGGTGCGGATCCTGCCGCTCGACATCAACAAGTCGGCCAAGGACTGGCGGGTGGAACGGCTCGGGCCGCGGGTGCGGGTCCGCGTCGACCCGGCCCGGCTGGAGGGCTCCGGCCGGCCCCGGCGCGCGTTCGAGGCGGGGGAGATCGGCGAGGGGTACGCGCTGCGGGTGCCGTTCTCGGCCGTCAAGGGGGTCAGCGAGGCCGAGGTGGAGCGCATGGTGGCGGGCCGGCCCTACACCTCGCTCGCCGACTTCTGGGACCGGGCCCGCCCGTCCCGGCCGACGATGGAGCGGATCGTGCAGGTCGGCGGGCTGGACGCGGTGCACGGGCTGCGGCCCGGCGACGGCGAGCGGTGGCGGCCCGGCGAGCTGACCAGGCGCGACCTGATCGCCCAGGTCGGCGCGCTGGAGCGGGCCTCGTCGATCGGCGTGCGGGCGGGGCCGCGCCGCGGCAGGCGGTACGCGCCCGCGCCGCCCGCCGAGAGCCGCCACCTGGCGGCCGTGCAGCTGCCCCTCGGCTTCACCGAGCACGTCACCCCCGGCGAGCTGCCGGAGATGACCGACGCGGAGATGGTCGAGGCCGAGCTGGAGATCCTCGGCATGGACATCAGCCGGCACGTCGTCAGCTTCCACGACGAGCTGCTGGACGCGCTCGGCGTGACCCGGGCCAAGGACCTGCTCGGGCCGCGCAACGGGGCCGAGGTGCTGGTGGCCGGCGTCAAGGTGGCCACCCAGACGCCCGCGATCCGCTCCGGCCAGCGCATCATCTTCGCCACTCTGGACGACTCGACGGGGCCGGTCGACCTGACCTTCTTCGAGTCGGTGCAGGGGCGGTGCGCGGCCACCGTGTTCGGGTCGTGGCTGCTGCTGGTGCGCGGCGCGGTCCGCCGCACCGGCGCCCGCGCGGTCTCGATCCGGGCGCTCGACTGCTGGAACCTGGCCGACCTGGACGCGCTGTGGCGGGCCCGCGGCCTCGACGCCGTCCGCGCCGAGCTCGCCCGGCCCCCGGCCGACCAGGGCCCGGTGGGCGGGCGCGCCATCGAGTACGGCAACGGCTTCCGCCTGTCGCCCTACGCCGACCTGGGCCCGGCCGTCACCGACCCGCCCCGCCGCCTCTGGCACGCCAGCCCGGGCAGCTCCGGCCCCACCGCGGCCTGATCCTCGTCAGGAGGCCCGGCCCAGGTGGGTGGCCGCGGTGACGGGGGCAGGTCGGCCGGGGACCCGGCACTGGGGCGGACGGCGGGGGAGCGCTGGGGGGTGACGCGGCGGACCGTGGCGGCGCAGAGGGCGGCCGACAGGGCCAGGCACGCGAGCTCCAGGAAGCCCAGCCCGGTGAGGCTGTCGAGCGCGTCGAGCGGGAGGACGATGGTGAACACCGCCAGCGTCGCCAGCCAGCTCAGCCACCAGCCCGTCACCAGGGCCACCCGGCCGCGCCGGCTCTCCTCCGCCGGGCCGGTCGCCCGCCACGTCTCGTACACCAGCACCGCCGGCGCCACCAGGTTGACGCCCGGGATGAGCCAGGCGGCGGCCACCGTGCTCCGGGCCGCGGGCAGGGCGCCGGCCTGGCGGACGCGCACCAGCCACGTGGTGTGGGCGGCCGCGGCGGCGATCGTGGTGGCCAGGGCGATCAGCAGCAGCACCGCGAACACCGTCGCCGCGCCGGCCAGCGCGTCGGCGTCGGGGCCCGACGGCCGCCCGCCGAACTCGGCCAGCTCGGCGGCCAGCTGTCTGCCGCGCACCTGCTCGAAGACCACCAGAGCGCCCAGGGAGAGTACCTGCGCGGCGAGTGTCACGTAGACGGTGGTGGCGGCCTTGCCGACGACCTTGCTCGCGGACGTGGTAGCGGCTTTGGTGGGCGGTGCCTGGGCAAAGCGCACGATGTTCTCCCCCGGGCCATACGGTGGGTTCTGATTCACTTGTATCCCGGAGGCTGACCCGCTAATCAGCTCACGACACCCGATTCCCAGGCCCACGCGGCGATCTCCACCCGGTTCCTGGTGCCCAGCTTGGTGAAGATGCTCCCGAGGTGCGTCTTCACCGTCGACAGCGACACGAACAGCTCGGCCGCCACCTCCTGGTTGGTGCGTCCCCTGGCGACCAGCCGCACCACGTCCAGCTCGCGGTCCGTCAGCGGTTCCGGCAGGGGCGCGGGGGAGCGGCGGGGCCCGGACAGGTGCCGCAGCAGCCGCACCGTCACCGACGGCGACACCAGCGACTCGCCGCCGGCCGCCGCCTTGACCGCCTCCACCAGCAGCGTCGGCCCGCTGTCCTTGAGCAGGAACCCGGTGGCGCCCGCCCGCAGCGCCCCGTACACGTACTCGTCCAGGTCGAAGGTGGTGACGATGACCACCCGCATCGGGTTCTCGACGCCGGGTCCCGCCAGCGCCCGGGTCGCCTCCAGGCCGTCGAGCCTGGGCATCCGGATGTCGAGCAGGCACACGTCCGGGCGCAGCCGCCTGGCCTCGGAAACCGCGTCGGCGCCGTCGGCGACGGCCGCCACCACCTCCATGTCCGGTTGCGCATCCAGAATCATCTGAAATCCGGTGCGTACCAATTCCTGATCATCGGCGATGAGAACCCGAATAGTCACGCCCAAACTCTAGAGTCAACCGAACGGCCGATGCGGACCGTACGCATGGCCGATCCGCCGCCCCGGTCCGTCCCGGCAGGCTCGGAGCCATGAACGACGTGCTTGTGGGGCGGGCTCTCGCCAAACGGTTCGGACAGACGGTGGCGCTGGGCGGGGTGGACATCGCGGTGCGCGCCGCGGAGGCGGTGGCGATCATGGGGCCGAGCGGCTCCGGCAAGTCGACGCTGCTGCACTGCCTGGCCGGGATCATGAAACCGGACGCGGGCGAGGTCTGCCTGCTCGGTCAGCGCATCGACGACCTGGGCGAACGGAAGCGCAGCGCGCTGCGCCGCACCCGGTTCGGGTTCGTGTTCCAGTTCGGCCAGCTCCTGCCGGAGCTGCCCGCCGAGGAGAACGTGGCGCTCCCGCTCATGCTCGGCGGCGTCGCCCGCCAGGACGCGGTGCGGACCGCGCGGCAGTGGTTCGGCCCGCTCGGGCTGGGCGGCATGGAGGGCAGGCGGCCGGGCGAGCTGTCCGGCGGTCAGGCGCAGCGGGTGGCCATCGCCAGGGCGCTGGTGACCAGGCCGGCCGTGGTGTTCGCGGACGAGCCCACGGGGGCGCTCGACCAGGCCACGGGCCACGAGACGATGCGGCTGCTGGTGGAGGCCACCAAGCACAACGACGCCTCCCTGATCGTGGTCACCCACGACCCGAACGTGGCGGCCTGGTGCGACCGCATGGTCGAGGTCCGCGACGGCAGGCTGCTGGCGGGCGGGGTGCCGGCGTGAACCTCGATCTGACGTGGCGGCTGCTCAAGGGCGGCGGCCGCCGCGGCCTGCTCGGCACCTGGCTGACGCTGGGGGCGGTCGCGGTGGCCACGGCGCTGCTGCTGTTCGCGGTGACGGCCAACTTCGCCTTCCAGGCCAGGGGCGACCGGGACGCGTGGCGCAACCCGGTGGCGGCGGGGAGCGGCGCGACGGCCGTGGAGGCCGCCCGGTTCGACTACGTACGGGACGAGCGGGTGACGGTCGTGGACGTGGCGGCGCTGCCCGGGAAGGCGCCCGCGCCGCCGCCGGGGCTGGACCGCTTCCCCGCGCCGGGCGAGGCGTGGCTGTCGCCCGCGCTGGCCGAGCTGGCTCGCGAACTGCCCGCCGACCAGCTCGCGGCCCGCTTCCCCGCCGTGACCGGCGTGCTCGGCGAGGAGGCGCTGGCCTACCCCGGTGAGCTGGTGGCCGTCGTCGGGCACCGGCCGGACGCGCCCGTCATGACCGCCGAGCGCAGCGACGACTGGATCGCCGGCCGGCCGCCCACCCCCGTCGCGGACTTCACCGGCAGGGTGTCGGAGGACGCGGAGGCGTACCAGGTGCTGGCGCTGATCGCGAGCGTGCTCATGGTGGTGCCGCTGCTGGTGTTCGGCGGGGCCGCGGCCCGGCTCACGGTCGCCAGGCGCGACCAGCGGCTGGCCGCGCTGCGGCTGGTCGGGGCGACGCCCGGGCAGGTCGTCGGGATGACGGTGGCCGAGGCGGTCATCGTGGCGTTCGCCGGCGCGGTCGCCGGGACCGCGGCGTACGCGGCGGCCGTGCCGCTGCTGACGCGGATCGAGATCGGCGGCGGGCCGTGGTTCGCCGCCGACCTGTGGCCGCACCCGCTGGTGCTGGCCGGCGCGCTCGTCGCGGTGCCGCTGCTGGTCGGGCTGTCGGCGGTGGCCGGGCTGCGGCGGGTGGTGGTCAGCCCGCTGGGCGTGGCCAGGCGCCAGACGCCGCCCGGCATGCGGGCGCTGCGGGTGCTCGCGCTGCTGGTGGTGCTGGCCGCCTTCCCCCTGCTGGGCCTGGAGGCCAGTGTGACGGTCATCGCGGTCGCGATCGCGCTGGCCCTGCTCTCGCTCAACCTGGCCGGGCCGTGGGTGGTCGGCCTCATCGGCCGCGTCGCCGCCGCCTTCGCCCGGACGCCCGCTCTGCTGCTGGCGGGGCGCAGGCTCGTGGACGATCCGCGCTCGGCCTGGCGGACGGTCAGCGGGGTCGCGCTCACCGGGTTCGTCGCCGGGTTCCTCGGGATGCTCAGCCCGGGGGCGTTCTCCAGCGGGGCGTCCCACGCGGAGTTCCGGCTCGCCGTGGTGGAGGGGCGGCCGGCGGTGGTCGCCGAGCAGGCGCGCGAGCGGATGCGGGACGCCGGGCTCGCCGCCCGGGTCGAGCACTCGGAGAAGCTCGTCACGGTGACGGTGACCGGCGACGCCGCCCCGGCCGCAGGTGACGCGGCTGCCGGTGACGCGGGCAAGGGCGACGCGGTCGCCGGTGACGGGGGCGGTGTCGGGGTGGCGGCCGTCGATCGGGCGCGGACCGCTCTGGCGGGGCTCGTTCCCGGGCGGACGCCGACCAGTGAGGCCGACGACCAGCGGTTCGGCTTCCAGTTGCTGGACGACGTCCGGGTGGGCACGGTGGTGGTGCTGTCGGTGTCGTTCCTGGTGGCGATCGCCAGCGCGGGGATCACCGCGGCCTCGTCGGTCCTCGACCGGCGTCAGACGTACGGACTGCTGCGGCTGGCCGGCACCCCGCTGACCGTGCTGGACCGGGCACGGCGGGCCGAGACGCTGATCCCGCTCACCGTGATGGGCGGCGGCACGATCGCGGCCGGGGTGTTCTGCGCGACGCCGTTCATGCTGGGCGCCCCGAACCTGAGCGGGGCGGTCATGCTGGGGATCTGCGTGGCGCTGGGCTTCGCGGGCGTGCTCGGGGCCGGGGCGCTGAGCAGGCCGCTGCTGGTGGCGGTCACCACCGACCCGTCACCCCGCCCCGACTGACCGGGCAGGAGGGACCCAGGCCTCGATGCGCTCGCGGGCACTCGTCGATCGGGAGCGGGCAGTCGAGCGCCTGCTCGATCAGGTCCTCGGCCGCCTGTGCGCGGGCGACGCGCCGCTCCGGCTCGGCGATGTGATCGCGGAGCACGTCGCTAGGCCCGCAGCACGGTGACCTGGCGGCCGGACGGGGTGGTCGCCTCCTCGAAGGCGCCTCGGTCCTTCCACGGCGGGGCCTCGGGGCGCCGGTCGAAGATCACCAGGACGCCGGTGGTGAGGCTGAGCCGGTCCAGAT
>NZ_JAHKRN010000037.1 GCF_019396385.1 Nonomuraea harbinensis
AGACGTGTGCTCTCCCGGGCGGCCGGCACCCGCCGGATCTCCGGCTGCGGGAACGGCAGGGCGGCGTGCGGGACCTGCAGGATGAGGCCGTCCGAGCCGGCCCCGTGCCGCCCCGTCGCGCTGTCGCGCGGATCGCTCCTCGTCCACACCGGGATCCGAACTCCGGATCCTGCTCATGCTCCGGTGCGCCTCGAAACCGGCGCACCTGACCCGGGACATCTGCACCGAGCGGAGGCCGATCGTCGTCATCTCGGCCCAGATGTCGGCTGCCCGATCGCTGGCGGCGCTGACCGAGACCACCGACCTGGCCACGGCCTGCCACCAGTAGTCGAACCGTTCGCCGACCGGCACGTCGTCGAGTCTCACCATCGAAGTGATCACCGTCGTTCCCCATTCCGAACGGTCGCCGCCGGGTCTGCCGCGCTACCCCTTGGCACGTACGAAACACGGATATCCGGCGATGTCCACCGCCGTGGGTGTCAGGTGAGGGCCGCGCCGTAGCGGTCGACGAGACCGGCCAGCCGGGCGACCTGGCCCGCCTCGGGCGACCAGCAGTAGAGGATGACCTCGTCCGCCCCGAGTTCCTCGAAGCCGCGCAGCGCCGTGCGGATCTGGTCCTCGGTGGTGAGCATGCCCTCGACCATCCAGTGGGAGGCCCCCACGATCGCGTAGCACTCGCTGATCGCCGCCTTGGCCGTGGCCACGGTCTCCGCCGAGCCGAAGGCCACGTTGAGCTGGCCGACGTTGCGCGGGCGCCCGGCCCGGCCGGCCTGGGACCACTCCTTGTCCACGGCGCGGAAGAGGTCGCCGGCCCACGGCGGAGGAGCGGCGCACAGCAGCCCGTGGCCGAACCGGGCCACCCGGGCCAGCGCGGCCGGCGCGAACGCGCCGAACAGGATCTCCGGGCCTCCGGGGGTCAGCGGCGCGGGCCCCACCGGCCCGAGCCCGCCCGCCGTGCGCTCGCCGGCCCACAACTGGCGCATCTCGGACAGTTGGTCGTCGAGCCGTCGTCCTCGCCCCTTGAGCGGCATTCCGGCCGCGGCGAAGTCATCGGTCCGGCTGCCGACCCCCATTCCCAGCGTGAACCTGCCCTGTGCGAGCCGATCGAGGGTGGCCACCTGCTTGGCCAGCAGGGCGGTGTCACGCAGCGGGCCGATCAGCACTTCGGTCTGGACGCGGATCCGGCGGGTGACGGCGGCGATGGCCGCCAGCATCACCAGCGGCTCGGGGTTGCGCCAGATGAAGCGGTCGAGCAGTCCCAGCGTGCTGAACGGTCCCGCGTCCGCCTGCCGGGCCCAGTCGAGCAGGAGGTCCGGTTCGTCACCCGGCAACCCTATTCCGATCTTCATCGGTGTCTCCTTCGCAAGTGCGCCTTCTTATCTGCGGCGATAGACTCGCTCTGGTTCTTCAGTCGCTGATCGAGAGCTGACACACATGACGGACGACCCCCGCGCGATCAGGCTGGACGAGTTCGTGCCCTACCCTCCCGACCGCGTGTGGCGGGCGTTCGTGGAGCCCCGGCTGGTGACGAAATGGCTGGGGCCGGAGGATTTCCAGCCGGTCGTCGGCCACCGGTTCACCATCGTGACGCAGGCCGTGCCGACGACGAAGTTCGACGGCGTGATCCACTGCCAGGTGCTGGCCATCGAGCCCGAGCGGATGCTGCGCATCAGCTGGGACGACCACGGCCCGAGCGGAGCGCGGTGCACGGCGACCTGGCGGCTGGTCGCCGAGGGCCACGGCACCCGCCTGTTCTTCGACCATGAGGGCTTCGACCCGGACGACGAGCTGCAGCAGCGAGCGCGCCGGATCATGGGCGGCGGCTGGCGCTCGTGGTTGTTCAGCCGGTTGGAGACGGTCCTCGCCGGCGACACCGCCGGGCAGGACGCGACCGGCGAAGGGCTCCCCTACCGCCCCCGCTGATCGGCTTCCTCCTCCACCACCGTGTCGCGCAGGAGCCTCAGCCGGTCCTGCCAGTAGACCTCGTACGGGTGGAGCCAGTTGGAGATCTCCTCCAGAGGCGCCCGGCACAGCGAGTAGTGGCGTTCCCTGCCCACTCTCCGCTCGGTCACCAGGCCGGCGTCGCGCAGCACCTTCAGGTGCTCCGACACACTCGGGCGGGCCATGTCGAAGTGCGCCGCCAGGTTGTTGACCGAATGCGGCCCGGCGAGCAGGAGCTGGAGTATGCGGCGCCTGACCGGGTTGGCCAGCGCCGGGAACACGTCGTCGAGCAGGGTGGGGACGCCGTCTGGCGTCGTCGTCTTCCCGCTCCGCGGCATGATGAGCAACCCTTGATCGCACTGTCGCCGGCGGCCCGGTATGCGCCGACCCGCCTACATTATCAGTAGGCGCTATCCTACCTGTCAATGCGGCCGGCGGGAGCGAGGACAGGACGGGCGCGCCGGGCCAGGCGAATCCTCCCGCCGGACCGCTCACCACGTCACCGGGAGCGCCTCGGGCCCTCGCACCAGCCGGTCGGCTTTCCAGACGATCTCCTCGGGCTCGACGGCGAGCCGCAGGCCGGGGACCCTGCGCAGCAGACCGCCGACGGCCGCCTCGATCTCCATCTTCGCCAGCGCCGCGCCCATGCACCGGTGCGGGCCGAACCCGAACGTCAGGTGCGGCTCCCGCTCGGCCTCGGCGTCGATCTCGTCCGGCTCGGTGAAGACCTCCGGGTCGCGGTTGGCCGCCGACAGCTGGGTGTACACGGCCTCGCCCTTGGCGATGAGGGTTCCGCCGACGACGACGTCCTCGGTGGCGACGCGGGCGAATCCGCCGGGGCTCTCCAGCGGGACGAAGCGCAGCAGCTCCTCGACGAGGCGGGGCAGCGGCGGACCATCGCCCCGCGCCAGCTCGGCGTAGAGGCCGTCGCGGAGCATGACGAACATCATGTCGGCGATCTCGTTGACGGTCGTCTCGTGACCGACCACGAGCAGGGTGACGCCGAACGTGATCAGCTCCTCCTCGCTCATCACCGCCTCGACGTCCCGCGCCCGTACCATGGCGCTGAACAGGTCGGCCGCCGGCGCGACGCGGCGCTGCCCGACCAGCCACCGCAGATATTCGGTGAGGCTCAGGAACGCCGCCTGGATCTCGTCCGGGGTGAACGCCGTGACCGACATGACGATGTCCGACCAGTCGCGGAACTTCTCCCGGTCGGCGAACGGAACGCCCAGGATCTCGCAGATCACCGAAACGGGCAGCGGCAGCGCGAGATCCCGTACGAGGTCCGCTGGCGGCCCCTGCCCGGTCATCCGGTCGAGCAGGCCGTCGACCTGCTCGTCGATCCACGGCCGCAGCTTCTCCACCCTGCGGGGCGTGAACGCGCGGGCGGCCACCTGGCGGACCCGCGTGTGGTCGGGCGGGTCCATGCTCATGATCATGCCGGGGTTCTGGACGATGTGCGGCTGCAGCCGGGGCAGATCCATCGTCAGGGTGACCGCACGGCTGAACCTCGGGTCGGAGAGCACGAACTTGGTGTCCTCGTACCCGGTGACCAGCCACGCGTCCCCGCCGAAGGGCATGCGGACGCGGGCGACGCGCTCGGATTCCTGCAGCTTGCGGTACTTCCCGTCGAGTTCCAGCCCGATGGTGGGGCCGAACGGGAATGGGTGCACGGTGCGCTCGTCCATCACGCGCTCCCGGCGGGTGTCGTCCCGGCCGGGGCCAGTTCCAGGATGGCCAGGCCGAAGGAGGTCGGGTGCGAACCGGTGATGGTCAGCCCGGCCCGCGCGGCGAGCTCGTCGTACTGCGGGCGGCTGCGTTCCTTTCCTCCGCAGAACAGCAGCATCATCATGTCCAGCCGGGCCAGGCTCCGCTGGTCGCCCGCGCCGCCGACGACCGTCTCGACGACCAGGAGGCGGCCGGTGGGCCCGAGGGCTTCGGCGCCGCGCCGCAGCAGCCGCACCACCTGGTCGTCGGGCCAGTTGTGCAGCACGTTCATCAGGACGTAGGTGTCGGCGCCGGCGGGCCACCGGCCGAAGAAGTCCCCCTCGGCGAAGGCGATGCGGCCGGCGACCGGCGAACCGGCCAGGTGGGCCCGTGCCGTGGCGACGCCCGCCGGCGTGTCGAACACCGTTCCGCGGGCCTGCGGGGAGATCTTCAGGATGGCCTGCAGCAGCAGCCCGTGGCCGCCGCCCACGTCCACCACGTCTCCGCGGGCCCGCCAGTCGACGGCCGCGATGACGCTGTCCAGGGATATGCGGGTCTTGTGGGCCATCGCCTGCTCGAACGACGCCGCCAGCGGCGGGTGCTGGGCGAGGTCCGCCCAGACGTCCCGGCCGAAGATCCGCTCGTACACCGGCTCGCCGGTCCTGATCGCCTCCATCATGAGGGTGGGCGTCTGGTCGAGCCGGCACATCGCGCTGTCCATGCGCCACCAGTCGCGCATGCTGACGGGGCTGTCCTCCGTCATCAGCTCCGACAGCCGCGTCGGGCGGTACAGCTCGGAAGCCGCGTCGTACTCGAAGACACCCAGGGACGCGAGGTAGCGCAGCAGGCGGCGCACCGCTTCCTGATCCACCCTCTCGCCCGCGGCCTCGAGTCCTTTGAGTATCGCGTCAGCAGGGGCGCCGCCGGGCGCGACCAGGTCGGCCAGGCGCAGCGTCGCCGCCACGCGGACGGCCCAGGGCGCGACCGTGTCGGTCAGGGCCAGCATGGTGCCGAACGCGTCGTCGGCCTGGATGTCGGGCATGGCATCGGACACCTTTACTCCGTTCGGGAGCGCGCGGCGGTCAGTTGAGGAACTCGCGTGCCGGATTGGCACGGGGATAGGTGCGCATGTAGTCCAGGAACATCGCCAGGGTCTTGTCACGGGCGGTGAGCAGGCCCGGCTGGAAGTGGATGGTGTCGAAGATGTCGGAGTCATCGGAGTAGAACTGCATCTGCGCCTTGAACACCCGCTGCAGCGCTTCTTCCGCGGCCTCCTCGGTCTCCGACCCGTCCTTGCGGATCCCGTACACGAAGAACGAGTCCGTCCGGCCGGGAGCGGGCAGGCTGGGCGAGGTCATCCAGAAGTACCAGCGCCCGTTGAGCAGCCCTGTCTGCAGGAACAGGTTGGGGCCGTGGATGTCGATCCGGACGTCGTACGCGGTGCCGTCGGGCAGCGAGCCCACGAGGTCGTAGCCGTGGCTGTGCTCGGTGCGCCGTACGGTGTCGGCGGGCGGCACCTTCAGGTCGAACCCGTGCGGCAGGGACAGGTGCTGCAGGTCGAGGGTGTGGGCCGAGACCATCCAGGGCTCCATGGCCAGGTGCCCGAAGCGTCCGCGCCGGGCCCTGATCTCCTCCTCTGGGCAGGGCAGCCCGGGGATCCGGAAGATCGGTTCGGTGCCGTTGAAGGCCCACACGACGCCGAACCTCTCCTCGGTGGGGAACCTGAACAGCCGCGCGCCCTCGGGCACCGCGTCGCCGCTGCCGGTCCGGCGGCACACCCCCTGCTCGTCGTAGGTCCAGCCGTGGAAGCGGCATCTCAGCAGCCCGCCGGCGGCCGTCCCCACGCTGAGGTCGGCCCCGAGGTGCATGCAGTACGCGGACAGCACCGACGGCCGCCCTGACCGGTCGCGGAACGCCACCACGCGCCCGCCCAGGAACTCCGCGCCGACGACCGCGCCCGGCGTCAGATCCTCGGCCATGCAGATGGGATACCAGCTCTGTGTGTAGAGTCCGTCGTCGCCTTCGTGGGGAAGGTGCGGGCTCGTCGGCCGGGGCACCGGGGCGTCGAGACTGGTCACGGTCACCTCCGCTGGGGGAATAACGCGGTGGCCCAAACGCTAGGTCAGGCCGATCGCCGGTACTTCTTCGAGCCTGCGCAACGGCCGTCAGGTGCCGACCGTCGAGTCCAGCAGGCTTTCCTGCGCCGCCAGCAGCGGGGAGACGAAGACGATGGGGGGATCGCTCGGCCGGCGCGGGCGCAGGTCGATGACGATGCTGCTCTGGGTGACGTGCCCGCCTCTGACCTGTATGTGCCCGTACGAGCCGACCAGGCAGAGGCCGGGCACGTCGCTGGTCATCAGGTCCTCGACGTCGACGTCCGGCGGGAAGCTCATGGCCAGGGCCATGTAGGAGCCGTCGGGTCCGACCGCCAGATCGGCCTCGCTGGTGCCCCGCGCCATGGCGCAGGCCGCCGGCCAGCCCTGGGGGATGCCGGACTCGAAGAGACCGATCAGCGCGAAGTCGCCCGGCCGCAGGTTGTTGAGCCGCACCCGGAGCGTCCGGGCCGGCTCCGGCTCCGGTGGCGGGGGCGCCGCGGCGTCGAGCACCGCTTCCCAGGACTGGTCGGCCATCTCGCTGATCAGCCGCCGGAACTTGCGCGGGGACACCCCGACGTGCCGCGCGAACTGGTGGGAGAACGTGCCGAGGCTCGTGTACCCCACCTGCATGCAGATCGTGGTGATGTCCAGGTTCGTGACGGCGAGCAGCCGTTTCGCCTCGGCGATCCGCAGCGCCGCCAGGAACCGCGCGGGGGTGGTGGCGGTGATGCCGCGGAACACGCGCAGGAAGTGGAACGGGCTGAAGCACGCGGTCTGCGCCAGGTCGTCGAGCGAGTGGGTGCGTGACAGGTCACGCCGGATCTTGCTGAGGACCTGTTCGACGGCCCGGAGCCGATGATCGTCTGACATGCCGGGCTTGTCCGTTGCGCTGCTTCCGCGGATCCGCACGCTTACCTCCAGCTCCCAGTAGCATCCGCTGACGGGGTCGGGGTTGTCCACGCCGCCCGGCCGTCGTTCAGGCCGGCCTGGAGGGCTCCGGCCACATCGACGCCCAGCCGCCCTGGGCGCCGTGCGTCTCCCGCAGCAGATCCGGGATCTTGGCGACGTCGAAGACCCCCCAGTGCTCCACGATCTGCCTGCCGTCGAAGCGGAACGTGTTCGATCCGCCGATCGCGAAGGACCGGCCCGTGGCCGGGATGCCCATGAACTCGCCGGTGTGCGCGAAATGCAGCTCGATGGCCTGGGACAGGAACTCCCCCTCGCACACCGAGACCAGGACCTCCACCTTGGTCGTGGTCAGGGCGTCGGCGGCCTGGCCGAACCGGTGCGCGACGCCGTCGCGGCCGGGCGGATCCCACGGAGGCGCGAAGTGGTCCACGAACTCCGGGGCCAGCACCTCCTCTATCGCCGACAGATCCCTGGAGAAGAGGACGGCCCCGCGGAAACGCCGGACGACCTCTTCCCGTTCGGCCTTGACTGTCGCCAGTTCGTCGTTCACACGCCCTCCCAGGTCATGCGGTCGCCTCCAGCAGCTCGCCGTCGATGAGCCCGAGCTGCTCCAGGAGATGGACGGTGTCGGCGACCCCCCAGTGCTCGACCACCTTGCCGCCGACGATGCGCAGCTGGCCCATCAGGGCGCAGCGGACGGACCGGCCGGTGGGTTCGATGTTCAGATAGGGGCCGGAATGGGTGGCCGAGACCGTGAGCCGGGTGCTGACGAGGTCACGCTCGGCGATCATCTCCTCGACGTGGATGTGGATGTCCGGGAACGCGGCGATGAAGCGCTGCATCTCGCCGCCCACCTCACTGGCGGGCATGGCCCCGTCCCGGCCGTGGTGCACCATGTCGGGCGACCAGTACTGCATCATCTGCGAGACGTCGCGGACGTTCCACGCGTCGACGAGCTTGCCCACGACGGCCTTGTTCGCGGCGAGCTGGTCCGTATCGACGTGCACGGTTCCTCCCAGTCGGATGACACCTCCTTAGGCAAACACATCGACGTATGCCGGGTTTCTTCGAGATTGTCGTTCTGACGGGCTCGATTGACCCCGCCGTCAGGCGGCGGTGAGACTGAACGCGATTCAGCTCCCCCCGCCAGGAAGGTCGGAACCCGTCATGACGATCACGGACGACGTACGACACCGGCCCCGCTCCGAGCCGATCCCCTCCGAGGGCGAGGACGGGTTGTTCACCCAGACCTGGCACCCGGTGTGCCTGAGCGACGCCCTGCCCGAGACCGGCGGCATCGTGGGCGCCGACCTGCTGGGCGGCAGGGTGGTGGCCGTGCGCTGGCCCTCCGGTGAGGTGGCGGTGTTCAGCTCCTACTGCGTCCACCTGGGCGCCGACCTCGCGGTGGGCAGCCTTGAGAGCGACGCCATCCGCTGCGCCTTCCACGGCTGGCGGTACGGGATGGACGGGCGGTGCGTCTCCGCCGGCGGCACCCCGGTCGATCCGCGGGCGCGGCTGTTCCGCTTCCCCACCGTCGAGGCCCACGGCATCGTCTGGGCGTTCAACGGCTCCGCGCCGCTGTTCGAGCTGCCCCGTGCGGACCCGCCCGTGCCCGGGGCGCGCGTCGCGACCCGGGCCATGGCCTTCGACCAGCAGCTCGCGGTGGATCCGTGGGTGGTCGCGGCCCAGACCATGGATCTGCAGCACTTCGCGCTCCCGCACGAGGGGAAGTTCGTCGAGGACCCCAACGAGTCGGTCACCTGGGACGAGTTCTCCGTCGGCTACCGCTACCACGCGCTGATGCCGGGCGGAGAGGAGTACCGGGTGTGGGCGTCGATCCACGGCAGCAACATCTTCTGGCAGCAGGGCACGCTCGACGGCCGCTGGTTCTACTGGATCACCGGCATGGCGGCGCCCCGGGCGCGGACGACCGCCTCGTTCTTCAGCTGGGGCACCCACGTGCTGCCCGGCGAGCCCGCGGAGAAGGCCGAGGAGTTCCTCACCAAGGCGCAGGCCTTCATGTTCAACCTGCTGGCCGAGGACGCGCCGGTGCTGATGACGATTCACTACACGCCCGGGTTGCTGACCCGCGGCGACGCCGCGCTCGCCGACTTCTTCGCGTACCTGCGCCGGTATCCGCGGGCCAACCCGGCGCGGCACTATCTGCGGTGACCCCGCAATCAGGCGTTCTGCTCGTACGCCTGCCGCAGCAGCGCCCTGACCTCGTCGTCGACCTGTTCGACGGCGGTCAGGCCGAGCTTGTGGGTGGACTGGCCCGGCGCCGTGGCCTGCTTGAGCCGCTTGTCCGCCGGCGGATCGGTGAAGCGCAGGCCGAGATCCATCCGGCTGGCGGTGGCCGGCTGGATGGCGGCGAACTGCCGCTTGCGGTTCACCGCGACGAAGTTCGCGCGCACCTCCAGGGTCACGTCGCCGCCCAGCCCGGTGGCCGCTTCCACCAGCGCTTCGTAGATCGGCTTCAGGCCCTGCCTGGACCCGTCGTACTGCGCGGCGAGGTGGTCGTCGGCCGTGGGCTCGGACCAGCCGGCTTCCTTGGCCGCGGCTATGGCGACCGCCTCCTGCTGCGGTTTGGTCAGCCCGTGCTCCGACTTCAGCCACTGCCGCACGGCGCGCTGGTCGAGCGGGTCGAGTCCGGACTCGCCTACCGAGGCCACCCACTCCTCAAGCGACTTGCCGGTCTTGTCGGGTAGAGAGGCCGCCACGCGGACCAGCATCTCCGCTCCTGAGAGCGCCATGGCCAGGTTTCCTTTCGATGGATTGCGGAAGTCAGCCCCAGGCTCCGCCCGGGTCCTGCTCGGGCGCCCGCACGCGGCTCGCGATCACGGCGGCCACCACCATCAGGGCGGCGCCCACGATCAGCGCGGTGTTCAGGCCGCTGGTGAAGCTCTGCCCCACCGCCATCTCGATCCGGGCGCCGACCTCGGGTGTCACCCCGCCGACCTGCGGCAGAACGCCCTGGGCCGCCACCGAGGTCTGCTCCACCGCCTTGCCTGCGGCGTCCTGCGGGACCCCGGCCGCCGTGAGGCGCCCGGGAAGGTCGGCGGCGACGCGCAGGCTGATGACGGTGCCGATGATGGCCGTGCCGAGAACCGCGCCCAGCATGAGCGCGGTCTGCTGCATGCCCGACGCCGTCCCCGCGAGATTGGCGGGGCTGTGGCCGAGGATCACCCCGACGGCCACCGGCACGATCGCGCCGATCCCGACGCCCATGAGCCCCAGCGACGGGCCGAGCAGCGCGTACGAGGAATCGGCCTGCAGCAGCGCGATACCCACCGAGCCGAGGGCGACCAGGACGGCGCCGAGCATCATCGGCACGCGCGGGCCCCGGTCACTGCTCAGTTTGCCGCCGACCGCGGCGCCGACGCCGAACAGGACCGTCTGCGGAAGCAGCAGCAGCCCGGCGGTCAACGGCGCGTGGCCCTGCACCTGTTCCAGGTAGAGGCCGAAGTAGAAGTAGCTGCCGAAGGCGACGAACGCGGCCATCGCGATGACCACGACGGCGGCCGAGAGCGACGTGGAGTGGAACAGGCGCAACGGGAGCACCGCGTTCGCCGAGGTCCGCTGCCGCCACAGGAACAGCCCGCCGAACAGCGCGAAGGCCACGAAGAGCAGCCCGGTGAACAGGTCGAAGCCGTCCACGGGGATGCGGACGATCCCCCACACCAGCGCCAGCAGCGCGCCCGACAGCAGGATCACGCCCGGGATGTCGATCGGTGCGACGAGCCGCCGCTCGCGCCCCTTGTCGATCAGCAGCAGGCCGGCGATCACCACGACCACGCAGATCGGCACGTTGAGGAAGAAGATCCCCCGCCAGCCGAACTGACCGACCACCAGGCCTCCGACGAAGGGGCCCGCCGCCATGGCCAGCGCGCCGAACCCGGCCCAGATCCCGATGGCGGTCTTCATGCGATCGTACGGGAACAGGTTCCGGATGATCGCCAGGGAGTTGGGCGCGAGCACCGCGCCGAACAGGCCCTGCGCGACGCGGGCGGCGATGAGCACTTCCACGGAACCGGCGAGTCCGGCCGCGACGGAGCTGGCGGCGAAGCCGACCATGCCGACGAGGAAGGTGTTGCGGTGGCCGAACCGGTCACCGATCTTCCCGGCCGTGATCAGGAAGACGACCACCGCGAACATGTAGCCGTTGCTGACCCATTGGAGCTGGGTGAGCCGGGTGCCGAGTTCGACGGCGATCATCGGGTTCCCGATCGCCATCACGGTGGAGTCCAGCGCCTCCATCATGGCTCCGAGAGAGACCAGCACCAGGGTGATCCACATCCGGGTCGAGACGGTGCCTGCGGGCGCGTGGTCGTCCGCATCGGATGGTGACCACGTTTCGTCGCGGGGTGGTTGCGTCATGGTTTCTCCCACCTCAGTACGGGGCGCCCTTCGGGCGAGGCGCGTACCGGGCGCTAGACGATGGGCGGGCCACCACGCGGGCCGGGCCGCGCGGTGGTGACGGTCGGGTCAGGCGCCGCCGCCGTCGGTGATGATGAACGTGTTGCCGTCAGGGTCGGTGATCGTCGCCTGCTTGCCCCAGGGCGTCGGGGTCGGGTCGTCGATGGAGAGACCGGCCCCGCGGAGGGCGGCCACGGCCTCGTCGGTGTTCTTGGTCTCGAGCATGGCGTTCTGGACCTGCGGCGTGTTCGGGATCCAGTTGCACAGCACCAGCGTGGTCTGCCCGCCCTTGGGCGCCACCTCGATCCAGCGCAGGTTGTCGCCCATCGGCATGGGCTGCTCGGTGCGGACCTCGAAGCCGAGTTTGTCGACGTAGAAGGCCTTGGCGGCGTCCTGGTCGGTGACGGGAACGGTGAGTTTCTGAAGATGCGTGATTTCCATGCGGCAATCGTAGGTAGGGAAGATCCTACCCGTCAAGGGTCGGCTGCTTCCTACGCGTCGGCGTCGCGCGCCCGGTACGAGGGGCCGCAATGTGGGAGAAAAGTCGCGCCCTCCTGTCGGGCATGCTCGGAGGATGGACGCGACGAGACGAGGCCGGATCCTCGTGGCGGGCGGCGGCATCGCCGGGCTGGCCCTGGGCATCGCGCTGCGCCACCGCGGGCTGGACGCGGTCGTCCTGGAGCGTTCGGCCGAACCCGAGCGGGCCGGCGGCGGGCTGGTGCTGGCCCCCAACGCCGTCAAGGCGCTGGCCGCGATCGCGCCCGATCTCGCCCGTCGCGTCCGGGAGGCGGGCCACCCCGCGGGCGCCCGCGGTTCGGCCCCGCACCGCAGCGCGTTCCTCGACCATCGCGGACGGGTGCTCGGGTGGGTGTCGTTCGACGGGTACGAGGACCGCTGGGGCATGCCCTCGGTCACCGTCCTGCGCGCCGACCTGCACCGGCTGCTCCGGGACGAGGCTCAGGCGGCCGGGGCGGAACTCGTCGAGGGCCGCGCCGCCACCCGTTACCTCCACGGTGACTCGGGCGTCGGACTGGTCACCGGCACCGAGGAGGTCCTGAGCGGGGACGTCCTGGTCGGCGCGGACGGCATCCACTCGGCCGTCCGCGCCCAGTTGCTGGGCGACGGCCCACCGCGCTACCGGGGGTTCACCGCGGTCAGAGGCATCGGCCCGGCGCCCGCCGCGTACCCGGACGGCTTCATCGCCTACGGGCGGGGCCTGGTCCTGTTCACCGCCGCCATCGGCGGCGGCGAGCTCTACTGGGTCGCGTCCATGACCGCCCCGCGCGGCGTCATGCCGTCCCTGCCGGTCGCCGAGGCCCTGTCCCGGGTGCACGAGCGCGTCGGCGGCTGGCACCCGGACCTGCGGAAGGTGACGACCTCGGCGGACCCGGCCGGGTGCGTGGCGCACGACGTCTTCGACCGCCCGCCGCCGCGCACGTGGGCCCGGGGCCGCGTCGTGCTCGCCGGCGACGCCGCGCATCCCATGGTCTACACCCTCGGTCAGGGGGCCGGAATGGCCCTGGAGGACGCCGTCGTGCTGGCCGGCGTGCTGGCCGGCGGCGTCGCGACGACCGCGGCGGTGGAGGCGGCGCTGCGTCGCTACGCGGCGGAACGAGGGCCGCGGGTGCGCAAGGTCGTGCGCCAGTCGCGGATGCTGGGCCGCGTCGCGCACGTGCGCTCGCCGCTGCTGGCCGTCATCCGCGACGCGATGCTGAGGGCGATGACCCGGGGAGGCGATGGCGGCGGGCAGAGCTCCGACCTGTTCGGGTGGGCGCCCCCGTGACCTATCGCCGCCGGTCCGCCAGGTAGGCCGCGCCGCGCGGAGAGATCCGGTAGCCGGTGCCCAGGCTGACGGTGAGCCCCAGGTTCTTGAGCTTCCGCACGTCCAGCTTGAACTGGGCGGCATCGCGGCCCAGCTCTTCGGCCAGGTCGCCGGCCCGTACGGCGGGACGGCGGCTGATGATCTCCAGGGTCGCCGCCGTCCACGGACCGGTCTTGCTCGCCCGGTCCAGCCGGGCCAGCCTGGCCTCGACGTCCTCCAGGTCCGCCGCGGTGAGCTCGCCGGAGGCGGCGAGCTCGTCACGGGGATCCGGCTCGTCCACGAACCGGATGCGGAGCCGGTACACGGGGTCACCGGGGCGGCCGCGAAGGTCGCCGACCACGGCGGCGGCGGACGGGTAGCCGGCCGCCGCCGCGTCGGCGTCCGTGATCTGCTCGGGGGTCACGACGTCGACCGCGTCGACCGCCACCTGTCCCAGCGCCGTGCGGTACACGTTGCCCGCGGTCGCCTGCCGCTGCCGCCAGCGGCGGAACAGGACGGTGATGGCGCCGCGCCGGATGCCGTCGTGCCGTTCCTTCTCGATCAGCATGAGAGGAAGGCTACTTCCCGGCGCCGGTCAGCCCCGGCCGGACGCGGCCGGTTCCAGGAGCCGGTCCGGGTTGGGGCAGACGTGGTCGGGGCCCGGCGTGCTCCCCGTCAGCAGGAAGTCGCAGACCAGCTCGTTCAGGCCGGTGTTGCCGTAGAACGGGAAGACCCGGTGGTGTGCCGTGTCCGCCACGGTCACGAAGGCCGAGCGCTCCCCCAGCACCTCGTGCATCCGCCGGGCGGCCGCCCAGGGAGTGGACATGTCCTCGTCGGCCGCCACCAGCAGGTAGCTGCCGCCGCCGGACTCCGTGCCGAGCCGGGTGGCGGGCTCCGCCGGCGGGACGGGCCAGAACGCCGGCGCCTTGATCCCGTTGAGCGCCGCGCCGGTCCAGGGGAACTCCCCGGCCGCCTTCAGCATGTCCTGCTCGTAGAGCGCCGGGCTGCGGGGCCAGAGCGCGTCGCCGGCCAGGATCGCCAGCTGGGCGACCGTGCCGCTCTCCTCCTTCGGCTCGCCGAACATCCGGGCGAGGAACTCCATGCTGCCCGCGTCCAGGTCCGCCTGGGTGAGCAGGTGGCGGAGGATGTCGGCGAGCACGGGATAGGCCTTCTCGCTGTTGAGTATCCCGACGGGGATCAGCCTGGCCAGGGTGCGGTCGAGGGGGAACCCCATCAGCGTGACGGGCTCCCCCCGGTCCACCGCGGCGAGGACGGCGTCGTAGGCGGCCCGGACCTCGGGGCCGGCGGTGCCGAGCCGGTAGGTGGCGTGCTGGGTGGCGGCCCACCTGCACCACCGGTTCAGCGCGCGTTCGCCGTTCGCCGGGAAGTCGGTGAACAGCCCGCGCCACACCCAGTCGGGGCTGCAGATCGCGTCCAGCACCGCGCGGTTCAGGTGCGCGCCGAACATCTCGCCGTAGACGGCGCCGAGATAGGTCCCGTACGAGTACCCCAGGTAGTCGATCCGGTCCGCGCCCAGCACGCCGCGGATGACGTCCATGTCACGGCAGATGTTGCGGGAGTTGGCGTGGGCGAGCAGGTCGAGCGTCCCGGCCGAGCACTTGGCGGCCACCGTGGCCTGGTAGCGCATCTCGGCGTCGAAGGACTCGGGCTGGTGGAAGACCCAGAAGCGTTCCTCGGGTTCGAGGTCGCAGAAGACGGGGGTGCTGGCGCCCATGAACCGGTGGTCGAACCCCACGACGTCGAACGCCTCGGTCAGCCGTTCGGGAAGGCTGCCGAGCAGCGCCGCCAGGAGGGCCAGGCCGCTGTTGCCCAGGTCGTCGCCCGGGCCGACGAGAAGCACCCCCTGGCGGCGGCCCGTCGCGGTGTGCCTGGCGATGCCGATCTCGATGTCGCGCTCCCCCGGCCGCCGGTAGTCGAGGGGCACCCGCAGCACCGCCCGGCGGGCGCCGCCCAGCGCGGGGTCCGGCTCGCCCCATGCGACCTGCTGCCGGTAATAGGACGCCGGCTGGTTCATCGACGGACCTCCCCATCCTCGTAGGAGTCGTCGCCCACGACGACGTCGGCCTCCGGCAGCCGCCCGGTCATCAGGAACTCCTGCGCCACCGCGTCCACCCGGGGGTCGCCGGCGAAGGGGAAGATCCGGTGTTCGATCACGTCCCGCAGCATGACCAGCCGGGAGCGGTCGCCCAGCAGGCCGCGCAGCCGTCTCGCCCCGGCGTCGGAGGTGAACATGTCGCGCTCCGCCTGGATCAGGAGCACGCCGCCCGTCTCGCGGGGGCCGAACACGGTCGGCGGCTCCAGCGGCTGGACCGGCCAGAAGGCGCCGGCCTTGACGCCGAGCAGGGCCCGGTCCATGAACCCGGACGCGTCCTGAACGGCCGCCTCGTACTCCTCCAGCGCCCGCGGCCAGGCCGCGTCCCCGCACAGGATCGCCAGCTGCGCGGCGGCGGTGCTCGCGTCGCGGGGCACCGCGAACATCGAGCCGATGAGCTGCTGGGTGCCCGGCTGGAGTGGCGCGCCGGACCTCGCCGACCGGATGACGTCCTCCAGGGCCGGATGTGAGCGCCGCGAGCTGAGCAGCATCATGGTCAGCACCCGCAGGAACTGTTCGTTCAGCGGCACCGGCACCCCAGGCAGCGTGACCCCCGCCGCCCCCGCCTTGCGGAGGACCTCGTCGAAGGCGTCGCGCACCTGCTGGGGGGTGTCACCGAGGGGACCCTGCGGGCGCGCGGTCGCCGCGCACCAGTGCCGCAGCGTGGCCTCGCAGTTGCGCGCGAAGTTCGTGAACAGGCCCTGCCACACCCAGTCGGGGCTGAGGACGCTGTCGAGGATCACCCGGTCGGCGCGGTCGCCGAACAGCTCGCAGTAGACGGCGGCGACGTAGGAGCCGTAGTTGTGCCCGAGCAGGCAGACGCGCTCCTCGCCGAGGGCACGCCGGACGACGTCGAGATCCCGGGCGATGGCGCGGGTGGTGATGTGCGGCAGCACGTCGACGGAGTGGCCGGCGGCCTTGGCGGCGAGCTCGGCCTGGAACCGGACCTCTTCGGCGAACGACTCCGACTCGTGGAACACCCAGAAGATCTCGCGCTGGTCCAGCCCCCACCGCAGCGGCGCGCTCTCGCCGCTGAAGCGGTGGTCGAACCCGATCACGTCGAAGACGGCGGCGACGGACGGCGCCAGCGCCGCCCTCACCTGCGTGGCCATCGCGATGCCGGAGCTGCCCGGGTCGTCGGGGGTGACGACCAGGACGCCCCGCCGAGCCCCGGGCCCGGCGGCGGGGTAGCGGACCAGGGCCAGGTCGATCGCCGGCCCATCCGGGTCGCGGTGGTCGACGGGTACGGGCACGCGGGCCCGCTGTGAGCCGTCGCCCGCCTCGGACCAGCGGATCGGCGCGGGCGGTGCGGGGACGTCGCCGGCCGTACGGGCTCCGCTCATGATGCCTTCCTGATCTCGTAGAGGACGTTGAAGGGGGTGGGGGCGGCGATCCGCCGGGGAGCCGTCAGACCGGCGTCGGCGCACAGGCGGGTGAGCACCGGCTGCGGGAGCCCCAGCATGCCCGCCACCACCGGCCCCGTCCGGGAGAGCGGCACGGAGTACAGGGTGCTGGTGCCGTAGAGGAAGGCGGCGACGTCCCCCACGTTCTCGTGCGGGTCGGTCGAGCAGTCCGTCTCCAAGAGCAGGAAGACGCCGGTCTCCGTCAGCGCGCGGGCCACGTCGCGCAGGACGTCGCCGGGGTCGGCCGCGAGGTGCAGCGAGTCGAAGGCCATGATCAGCTCGTACGGTCCGGACAGGCCGTCCGCGAACCCCGTCACCTGGGTGAGCGTCACCCGGTCCGCGACGCCGTACTCGGCGATCTCGCCGCGGGCCCGCTCGACGTTGAGTTCGTGCCGGTCGACCCCCGTGCAGCGCGAGGCCGGGAAGCGCCGGGCGAGCAGGGCGAGCGCGGTGCCCGACCCGCAGGCCAGGTGGGCGACCTCGGCGCCGGCCGCCAGTTTCTCCTCCAGGCCGGGGACGAGCGGCAGCCACTGGTCGAGCAGCATCGCTTCGAGCCACTTGGCGCTCATCCGCCAGGTGGCCTGGTACATCGCCGGCGGATAGTCGCCCGGCGTCAGTCCCTCGCCGCTGCGGAAGCAGCCCGCCACCCGCTCGACCATCGCGGCCAGAGGAGGGACCAGGCGGGCGATCCCGCCGACGTAGAAGGGAGAGCCGGGGTCGGCCAGGAGCGCCGTGTACGCGGGCGGGAGGCGGAACTCCTCGCCGGAGCGGTCCAGCTCCAGATAGCCGGCCGCGGCCAGCGTACGCGCCCATTCGCGCACGTAACGGGCGTCGGCGCCGGCCTGCTTCGCGATGTCGTCCGCGCTGTGGCCTCCGCCGTCGGCCAGCGCCGCGAACAGGCCCAGCTGGTCCCCGACGGCGCACGACAGCACCACCATGGCGCGGCTCAGATCCGTCATGAACCGCGCGCCGGCCGCCATGGCCTCTTCGATGTCGGATGTACGGTCGAAAACGCCGGGATCGCCCATGTGCGCCACCTGTCGTCGTTTCCTGTCCAGTTCCGTCAGCGTAGGCATCGGCTCAGCCGGGCGGCTTCTTCCAGATTGCGGCCGCGTGCCGAGGCGACGAACGGGCGGAAAGGGAAACCGGCACGCCGGGATCGGCGTGCCGGTTCGGGCCCGGACCGTCGGGAGGCTAGGCGGTCTCGCGCCGGGTGAACCAGACTGGCAGCTCGGCGAGGCCGCGGAGCACACCGGTCTCGCGGTACTCCAGCTTCTCGACCGGAACGGCGAGGGTGATGTCGGAGAACTCGTTCAGCAACGACGTGAACGCGATCTCGGTCTCCAGCCGGGACAGCGGCGCCCCGATGCAGTAGTGGATGCCGTAGCCGAACCCCAGGTGGTTGCGGTCGCCGCGGCTCACGTCGAGCCGCTCGCCGTCCTCGAACCTGCTCTCGTCGCGGTTGGCCGCGGCGTTGGCGATCGTCACCAGCCCGCCGGCCGGGATCGTGACGTCGCCGATCGTGACGGGCTCGGTGGCCACGCGCAGCATCGCGCGCTCCACGGGGCCGTCGTAGCGGGCCAGCTCCTCGACCGCCGACGTCATCAGGGACGGGTCCCGGCGCAGTCGCTCGATCTCGCCCGGGTGCTGCAGCAACGCCAGCATGCCGTTGCCGATCAGGTTCACGGTGGTCTTGTAGCCCGCGATCAGGAGCAGGCCCGCCGTGGACACGACCTCCTTCTCGCTGAACGTGTTGCCCGAGTCCGACGCCACGACCAGCGCGCTGAGCAGGTCGGGCTGCTCCTCCTCGCGCCCGGAGCCGGGCTTGAGCTCGGCGCGCTTGCGGGCGACCAGGTCGACGAAGTAGTCGCGCAGCAGCCGGTTGGCCTCGTACGGGCGGATCCGCTCGCCCGTGACGTAGGTGGGGGTGAGGGCCGCGAGCACCCAGTTGGTGAAGCTCACGGCGTCCTGGTACGGCACGCCCAGCAGCGTGCAGATGACCTTGATCGGCATCGGCGCCGCGAACTCGCGCATGAAGTCGACCTGCTTGGAGGTGTCGATCCCGGCGAGCAGCTCATCGGTGATCTGCTGGATGCCCGGGCGGAGCCGCTCCACCCGCTCGGCGGTGAACGCCTTGTTGGCCAGCTGGCGGAGCCGGGTGTGCTCGGGCGGGTCGGCGTTGAGCATGTGCGGCTCGGAGTCCTCTTCGCCCTCGTCGTAGAGTTCCGTCTGCCGCATGACCTCCCACATGTTCCGGGGATCGCGGGAGAGCCGCCGGTCCGCGAGCGCGGAGCGCGCCTCCTCGTACCGGGTGATCACCCAGTGCTCGATGCCGCGCGGCTCCTTGACGAGCTGGACGGGTCCCTCCTCCCGCATGCTCGCGTAGATCGGGAAGGGGTTGTTGCGAAGATGCGGCTGGTACAGCGGGTGAACCTCGTCCTCGGCGTGTCCCATGTCGCCGGTCCTTCCGTTGGGTGTTCGTGCGATGACTTGCGCGGGCTCACGTCATCCGGGGATGCCGTCCGGCATGTCCGGTGGCGCGGACGCGCGCCGGATGAGAGTGCCGAGACGGTCGAAGGCCGAAGCCCAGAACCGCGTGAGCAGGGTGCGGTCGTGCGGGGCGGTCTCCGTCGAGCCGAACATCTCCCAGCCGTAGTGGAAGACCTGCAGCAGGCTGCCGCCCAGGTGCGCCGGCTCGATCCACAGATGGCCGGAGAGGTGATCCGGCCATCCGCCGCGGTCGAGCCTGAAGTTCAGGCTCGGCAGGTAGGACGGGAACCGCTGCCCGGCCTCCAGGTGCTCGGTGACCGTCAGCACGCAGCTTCCGCTGGCGTCGCCGATCACGAACGCCATCGGGTCGTCGACGTTCAGCGAGCCGGAGGTGCGTCCCGTCCAGTACTGCAGCGCCGGGACGGCGGTGAGCGCCGCCCACGCCTCGTAGGCCGGCAGGGGCAGCTCGGTCTGGACGTACGGCCCCATGCGCCGCCAGGTCCAGCGCACGTCCCGTCCGGTCTGCACGTGGTCGGAGAGCTGGTCGAGGATGCCCGGCCAGCCGGTGCCGTTCCAGCTCCGCCAGTCCGACGGCCCGTTCGAGCTGATCTCCGTGACGGTCACGGTGGTGGCCGCGCCCATGGCGGTGAGCTGCCACGTCACGCGGGTGGCCGGGCCCACGCCGACCCAGCGCCAGCGATAGCTCAGCGTGGCCGTGTGACCGTCCGGGCCGGGCGGCCGCACCTCGTCGGTGTGGCACCAGAAGAACTCGCCGTCGCGGAAGTCGAGCATGCTCCGCTCGCCCTCGCGCGCCCAGGACTCACCCGTGCGCGCCAGCCAGAGCCCGATCCGCCCGGGATCGGCCAGCGCCGTCCACACCGCGTCCAGATCTGCCGGTACGGTCACCGTCGTGATCAGCCTTTCCCACCGGTCGTGGGCGACCGGCTGGGCCGTCGCGCGGAAGGGAGGGAAGGGTGACGGCTCGGTCAGCGGAACGGTGAGCTCGTCGGGCAGTGGTGAGACAGTGGTCATGGCGTCCTCGGCTCGTTCAGAGGTGCTGGGAAACCGTTCAGGCGATCTTCTCCGGGGCCAGGTAGCCGCCCATGTTGAAGCGCAGGCTGGTCAGGTAGCCGACCGGCTCGGCGTCGGGGTTCTTGAGGTCGTGCAGCGGCAGCATCCGGTAGATCTGGCCCTTGCCCGGGGCGCCCGCCGGCGGGATCGAGCGGACGTCGTCGATCGTCAGGATGACGGGTTCCTTGTTGAACAGCGTCTTGCCCAGCTTGGGGATGTCGAACAGGCATCCGACGGCCATCCGGCACGCCTTGGCCGAAGGGCCCTCTCCCGCGTAGGGGTCGAAGGGGTTGCGGATCTGGCCGGCGGACAGGCAGGTCGGGTTGAGGGTGACGGTGATGGTCCCCAGTTCCTCCGACGTGCCGGTCATCTTCATCTCGATGAGGTTGGTGTACACCTCGGCGTCGGCCCACTCGTTCTCCGTGGGCTCGGACCGGACCACCCGCACGTAACCGTCGAACTCGACGTCGAACTCGCCGACTCCGGGGATGGCGAAGGTGTCCCAGGAGTGGATGCCGAGGTTGTCGATGCCGGCCTCGGGCGTGGCCCAGCGGACGACCTGCGTGCCCTCGTACAGGTTGGGCACCCCGTCCGTCTGGACCGGCCGGCCGTAGACGGTGGTCTTCTCGGGATTGGTGATCATGGCTCTTCCTTTCAGGGGGTGTGTGATCGGCCTGTGGCCGGGATCAGAGGCCCACGGCGCGGTAGTCGCAGCAGGTGCGCCCGGGCTCGTCGGCGATGCCGTCCTGGTTGCTGTCGATCTCGCCGTCGACGGTGCTGTAGACGTCCCTGGAGTTGAGGTCGATGCGGCCGTCGCCGTCCCAGTCGTTCAGCTTCCCCTTGAAGGTGCCGAGGATGAACACGTTGGTCAGGTCCCTGACCTCGGGGTCGTGCATGGTCGACAGGATGCCGTTGCCCGGCTGCAGGATCTCCTCGAGTGACTTGCCGGCGACGCTCTCGACGTTCGTGTAGCCCCAGCCCTGGAACCGGCCGCGGACGTACCTGATGGCGTCCTCGCCGCGGACCTTCAGCGTGGGGTCGAGGTGCCAGGTGCCGTAGCGGGCGAAGCCGATGCGGGTGTCGTGGGTGCCCTGCGAGGGGTCGTCCGCGCGGCCGGACTTGAAGAACGTCCGCGGGACCTGCGACTCGAAGAAGAAGTTGCCGCGGTCGCGCCTGCTGCGCTCGGTGAAGCCGCGGAACAGGTAGTTGTCCATGTGCGGCGAGCCGTCGACGTGCAGGCCGCTGATCGTCTTGGCCATCAGCAGCTGCTTCTCGCGGGTCGCGACGTTCGGGCACGCGTGCGCCTGGCCGTAGACGCGCGCCAGGCCGAGCGGGCCCAGCGAGACCTTGCCCCAGTGCTGGTTGGTGCCGTCGAGGCGGACGTAGAGGTCGCAGTGGATGAGCAGGTAGATCGTCTCGTCGAAGGTCCTGCCCTCGGTGAAGACGCCGCCGCGGCCGTCGAACGCGGGGTCGCCGGTGGTGAGCTCGCTGGCGAACAGCTTCGACCACTCGGCGATCTCCGGGTCGGAGTCCTTCGCGAAGCGGCGCAGCGCGGCGATGGCGTGCGGGCCGCCGAGCTTCTCCATGGCCCAGAGGGTGTCCCAGCGGACCTCGCGGTTCTTGTCGTGCCGGATGACCTCGGCGAGCAGCTCGAACGCGTCGGGCAGGTCCCGGTCGGCGTACTCGAAGACGGCCTGCTCGCGCATGACCGGGTCGGGGTGGTGCAGCGCGTCGTGCTGGAGCTCCTCGTCGGTCCGGTTGTCGACCCGGACGGCGGCCCTGTTCAGGGCGTAGCCGAAATCGCTGCACCAGGCGGCCGGGTCGCCGGCCACGAAGCGCGGGTCCATGCTGAGCGTCGTGCGGTAGGCGAAGTTGAGCGCGTCCCGCTGCTCGTCGCGGAGCGACTCGAGCGGCGGAGCCTCGACCGGAAGCGATGACTCAGGACCGGGGTTACCCACTGATTCCGGGGACTTATTGCATAGATCGATTGCCATCTGTTGCCTCCGAAGGGCGAAGTTGTGGCTACAGCAGTCACGCTAGGAGGGAGCGGATGACAAAACTTCTCCCACGTTGCCTACCGAGGCCGGGCACGTGTTCGCGCCTGGCAGGAGAAAAAGTGATCGGATACTGTCGGCGTGACCTCAGAAAGCCGATCAGCCGGTCGAGGTGATCCATGGAAGGGTCGCGATGGGCAATCTGATCGCACCGAACACGGATTTGACGTTCGTCCCCGGCCCCTGCCCGCCGCGGCCGTGCGCGCTCCCGGAAAGGCGGCATTCCGGATCACATGTGCACGCGGACGACGACGGGATGCTCGTCGAACTCGGCGCTCGCTGGCGCCCGGGTGACGCCGCTCTGCTCCTCGGCGGGATCAGGCGAGCCGCGGAGCGCGGCCTGCCGCTCACGCTCGCCCACCGCGGCGCCGGCGGCGGCAGCCTGCTCCGGGCGGCGTCGCGCGAGTGGCCGCACCTGCGTCACCGCGAGATCGTGCGCGACGGCCGGGAGTCCTTCCGTACGCGTCCGCCACGGTGGATGCGGTACCGCCTGCCCGCGCCCACCGGTGCCGGCGGCGAGCCCGCGGGGGTGGCGATCAGCGGCGGGCTCGGCGGGATCGGCCTGGCCCTGGCGGCGCGGCTCGCCGCCGCGGGGCACCCGCTGTGGCTGCTCGACAGACGCCCGGCGGGCGGCCTGCCGGCGGCCGACCGGAGGCGGCTCGCCGCCACGATCGCGCGCACCCGCGTGGTCGTCGATCAGGCGGACGTCACCGCGGCCGTTCCCGCGGCCCCCTTCCCGATCACGCACCTGGTGCACGCCGCGGGCGAGCTGGATCTGGCGCCGCTGGCCGACCTGGCCGCCGACGACCTGGAACGGCTGGCGGGCGGCAAGGCCACGGCACTGCGCACCCTGGTGGAGGCCCTGGTGCCCGCCGGGCTGCGGTCGGTGGTGGCGTTCGGCTCGACCGAGTCCCGCCACCCGCACCGGCTGTTCGGCGGGTACGCGCTGGCCAACGAGCTGCTGCGGCGGGAGGCGGCCCGGCTGCGGGAGGAACGCCCGGAGGTGCGCGTCGTCACGGCCGAGTGGTCGCTCTGGTCGGCGGTGGGGATGGGGGCGGCCAGCGCCGGGATGGCGGGCCGGGCGGGATTCGCGGTCGTGCCGCCGGAGTGGGGCGTCCAGGTCACCGAGAGACTGCTGGACCGGCGGCGGCCGATGCCGGAGGAGATCGTGCTCGGCGGGCCCCAGCCCACGCCCGAGCGTCCGGTGGCGGCGATCTCCGGGATCGGCGGCAGCTCCCTCGTGGTGGACGACGCGTCGGTGCGGCGTCTGGTGAGGCTCTGCCTCCCGGGCGGGACCGCGCGGCATCGGGAGGTCGGTCCGCGGGATCGGATCGTCCGCGCCCAGGTCGCGGACGACACCGTCTACACCTGGGGTTCGGGCCACCGTGACTGGAACACCCGCGCGCCGGGGAGGCAGAGGTGAACGGTTCCGTCGTCGAGCACTCCGTCCGGCTGCCGTGCGACGCCGCGGCCGCGTGGCGGATGATCGTGGACGCCCGGCGCGCCCAGGCCTGGTGGGGGCGGCTGGAGGCGGACATCACCCACGTCGCCCAGGAGCTGACCGTCGCGACGGGCACGTCCTCGGTGTACCGCCTCTGGGTCGAGACGATCCTCCCGGAGCGGGTCCTCGCGTTCACCAGCGCGTATCTCGGGGTCAGCCCCGTCACCGCCGTCCGGTTCGACGTCCTCGGGTCCGGGCCGGTGCTGCTGCGCGTCAGTGAGACGCTGGAGTCGGCGGACCCGGCGACCATCCACCAGGCCAGGCGGCTGTGGCAGCACCGGCTCGATCGCCTGGCGGCGTCGCTGCCGGGCGCTCCCCCGGCCCCCGGCGAGACGGACGACGGCCTCGCCGACATCACCGAGCGCCGGACGCTCGACAGGCCGGGCTGGCGCCCGCTGCACCGGGCCGTCCTGAGCGAGTGGCTGCCGCTCTCCGGTCCCGCGTGGCCGCCGCGCTGGTTCTACGTGATCGACTCCGAGGGGCCCAGGCCGTTTCCCGTCGTCCGCTGGCGCACGCACTTCGACGACCTGGTCGCGCTCGGGATCGAAGCCGTGCCCGGGTGCCCGCCCACCGAGGCCGAGGTGGCCGTCACGGCCACCGCGACCGCGCTGGAGCTGCGGGTGCGGCACACGGGATGGGCGGCGCTGGACCTGGACGCCGAGACGCGGGAGGTGCTGCGGGACCGGTTCCTGGCCACCTGGCGGCACACCCTCCAGCGGGCGGTCCACGCCTGAGCCCGCCCCGGACTCACCGGACTCCGGTGGCCGCGGGGATCTGCAGGCCGGGCCACCAGCGCCGGAGCGTCCCCTCCACGATCATCAGGGACATCAGGGGGAACGCGAAGTCGGCCGGCGGGTGGACGCCGTACCTGTTCTGGTGCTCGAAGACGCGGGGCCCGAAGTCGGTCATGTCGAACCGCCCTCCCGGCTCCGTCGTCGCCCGTACGAGCCCGGCGATCTCGCGGGCGAACGCGCGCCTGCGAGCCGGGGTGTGCCCGGCGGGCGGCCCCGAGGGGAACGCCGAGTCGTACATGATCTCCCCGCACCGCTGCCCGTTGCGGAGCGCCAGGTTGATGAAGAAGTCCCGGAGTGCGTCCCGGACCCTCCCGGGCATCTCCACGCAGTAGCCGGCGTCCAGGATCACGACGGTGCCGTCCGGCCGGATGTAGATGTTGCCCGGATGGAGGTCGCAGTGGACGAATCCGTCCTTGAAGATCATCGAGCCGACGGCTTCGAGCACCCGCGACGCGACGCGGTCGCGCCCGGCCAGGTCCGCGGCCGGACCGTCGTCGGCGAGCCCCGGGACGAGGTCGGTCACCAGGGCCACGGGGCAGGTGTAGTCCTCGTGCACCCGCGGCACGATGATCTCCTCGTACCGGGCCAGGTTCGCGGCGAGCCGGCGCAGGTGGCCGGCCTCGCGGAAGAAGTCGATCTGGCCGTAGAGCGCCCGGGACATGTAGCCGACGAGGTCGGCCATGGGCGCGCCGCCCGCCGCCGGCAGCTTCTCGGCCACCCGGGTGAGCGCGGTCAGCAGGGTGAGGTCGGTCGACATCGACTCCGCGACGCCCTCCCGCTGCAGCTTGACGGCCAGCAGGCGGCCGTCCGGGTCGATGGCCTCGTACACGCAGGCGATGCTGCCGCTGCCGACGCAGCGATCCGTCACGTTGAGCCGGCTCAGCCGCGGCTCCTGACGCGTGGCGAGGGCCAGTTGACGGCCGAACTCCGCGGCGCCCATCGGCGTGACGTCGTCGTGCAGGGCTGCCAGCTGCTCGGTGACGTGGGCGGGGAACAGGTCGGCGCGGCTGGCCAGCATCTGCCCGAACTTGACGTAGGTGGGGCCCATGCGTTCGACATGCCGCACGAGCCGCCTGGTGCCGCGCGTCTGCGCCCGTGTCCTGCCGCGGAGCAGCCGGTCGACCAGCCACGCCGACACCACGTGCGGCGCCGCGGCGCCCACCCGGCCGGTCAGCCGCGCCGCGCGGCCGGCCAGGCGGAGCCCGCGCACGCGTGGCAGGTGGTCCGGGCCCGCCGCGCTCTCCCGCGCGGGCTCGCCCGGTCCGGCATCGCCGGGCCCCCGCTCGGCCGTCCTGCCGAACGCGTGCGCCGCCACCATGGGGTGCACGGCGGGCAGCGTCGTGACCGGCGACAGCCCGGCCTCGGCGGCGGCGGCGACCAGGGTCTCGGGCGTCAGCCCCAGGGTGCCCAGCGGCCGGCCGCCCCGCGCGGCGGTGGCCGGGACGCAGTACAGCACGCTGGTCGCCAGCAGCATCGCCGCCGCCGGTCCGGTCAGCGGCGGAGATTCCACGACCAGCAGGGTGCCGCCGGGGCGCAGGGCGGAGGCCGCGGCGCGCAGCATGCCGGACAGGTCGCTCACGTCGTGGAGCACGCTGAGCGCGAGAATCAGGTCGTATCCGCCGCTCAGCGCCGTCGTGGCGTCCAGGTGGCACAGCGAGACACGTCCGGTCAGGCCGCGCGCCGCCAGCCGGGCGTTGCCCGCGCTGGTCAGCCGTTCGTCGAGGTCGAAGCCCTGAGCCGTGATCCGGGGGAAGTCCGTCGCCAGGGTCTCCAGCGTCTCACCGGACGCGCAGCCGATCTCCGCCACCCTGCCGCCGGCCCGCAGGGTGTCGGTGAGCCCGGGGACGGCGGGCAACCAGATGTCCGGAAGGATGACCCCGGTCCACTGGGCGCTCATCCGCTGCATCGCCTCGGCGAGCTCCTGCGGATAGCTCGCGTCGTCGAGGGCTCCCCCGGTGTGATAGGCCTCGGCGATCGCGGGGACGCACCGGGTCAGCGCGCCGAACAACGCCACCCCCGGCTGCACGTCCATCATCCCGCCGATGAACGGCCGGACCTCGGGCGACCACGCGTAGCCCGCCTCGTCGTGGGAGACCAGCCCGGCGGCGGCCAGGCCGCGCAGCCACTCCTCGGCGAGGCGCGCGTCGCCGCCGGTGGCCCGGGCGAGCCCGGCCGCCTGAGCGGGGCCGGCGGCCAGCGCGGCGCTCAGCCCGGTCCGCGAGCCGAATTCCAGCATCGTGGCGACCATCGCGGTGGCCACGACGGCCATCGGCCGCGGCAGCTCCGGCCCGTCGCCGATCTCGTGTCGGGTCGTCCCGGCAATTCTCTCACCCATGGAAAGACACCCTTTTGGCACGACAGCAAATGTACGAATTATAGTCAGGCGTTTCCGGGGCGGCTTCTTCGAAATTGCGGTGTGCTTTCCTGCGGAATTCGGCGACCGGCCCGTTCCGCCGATGATTTGCGCATGCTAACGTGACGCCATGTCCGTGGACAGAGATTCGTCCGCCGTTTCCATCCACCGGCATTTCGACTGCGCTTTCCCCGAGTTATGGCTGTCGGTGACCGCGCCCGAGTCGATCTCCGCCTGGTTCACGCCGTGCGCCCGGGGCTCCGGCGGACGCTACCGGCTGCGGTTCACGGAGGACTCCGGCGAGTCCTATGTCAAACACGCGACGGTGCTCCGCTACCGCCTCCGGGAGGACGCGGGCGACTATCGGTTCCTGCTGGAGGACCCGGGTCATCACGACAGCGTGGTGGAGGTGAGCGTCAGCGGGGCGCCGGGCGGCGCCGTCCTGACGCTGCGGCACCTCGATCCACCCGCGGAGCTGGCCGACGGGTACGCCCGCGGCTGGGCCGACTACCTGGACTCCCTGGAGCGGCACCTGGAGGCCTCCCGCCAGGACGCGATCCGGCGTCCGGAGGGCGGGAGATGAGCTCCGCGGCCCGGTCGGCCGTGCGGATCGCGCAGGTCGCCGTCGTGGTGTGCGCCACGGCGGCTTCGCTGGCCTGGGCCGTGGTGCGGCACGGCCGGCGGGACGGGACGCTCAGGAGGGCGGGCGCCGTGGTGAGCGCGGCCCTGTGGCGGCTGGGCCCGGCGTTCATCAAGGTCGGGCAGATGCTGTCGAGCCGCAGGGACATCCTCCCCGCCGCGTTCTGCGAGGAGCTGGAGGAGGGCCTGGCGCGCGGGCGGGCCGGCGCCGGCGGGGCCGACGTGGAGATCGGATCCGTGGCCACCGTGGAGCGGCGCCAGGTGAACGGCGCCGACGTGGCGGTCAAGACGGTCCACCCCACGGCCGCCGAACAGCTGCGGATCGACCTCGGCCTCATCACGGCCATGGCCCGGGTCGCGGGCGTGCTGCTCCGGCGCTCGGGACCCACGCTGGAACGGGTCGTGCACGAGATGTGCGAGTCGGTCCGCGGGCAGACCGACCTGGTGGCGGAGGCGGCCACCCTCCGCCGGCTCGAAGACCTCGAACTCGTCCTGCCGGTGGTCTTCCCCCGGGTGCTGCCCGCGCAGAGCGGCCCGGACGTGCTGACGATGACGTGGATACCGGGACAGGCCGGCGGCCGGCGGTTCCGCGATCCCCGGCGCACCGCCAAGCGGCTCGTCCTGACGGTGTACGAGATGCTCTTCATCACCGGCGTCGTCCACTGCGATCTGCATCCGGGCAACTGGTGGGAGCTGCCCGACGGCCGGCTGGCGATCGTCGACGCCGGGTTCACCTACGAGCTGGACGAGGAGATGCGGACGCATTTCACCGAGTTCTTCCTCGGGATGTCCAGCGGGAACGCCGAGATCTGCGCCACGCACGCGCTGGCCGCCGCGGCCCGGCCGGTGCCGCCCGAGGCCGAGAAGGCGTTCCGCCGCGACATGGAGAGCCTCATCGGCTCCGTCACGGGGCTGACGGCGGGGGCCTTCTCCCTGGCGGGGTTCGCCGCCCGCTTCTTCGCCGTGCAGCGGCGGCACCAGGCGTTCTCACGGGCCGAGTTCATCTTTCCTCTCATGGCCCTCCTGGCCATAGAAGGGCAGGTCAAGCAGCTGGATCCGGGAATCAACTTCCAATCTCTGGCGGGCCCCGTCGTGTTGCGCTCCATCGTCGCGCGGGCCCGCGCCGAGCGCGTCCGCTGAGCCCTGCCACGCGCTCACCTCGCCGGCGACGGCTTCCCGAGGCATCGCCGGAGCATCGCTATACACTTTCTTAGTATGGTGAACGAGTCGGTGGCCCGCGCCGGCGAACGCAGACGTTACGGGCAATACTGCGGTCTGGCCGCGTGCCTCGACGTGATCGGCGAGCGATGGACCCTGCTGATCATCCGAGAGCTCCTCGTCGGCCCTCAGCGATACAACGAGCTGCTTCACAATCTTCCAGGCATCGGCACCAACCTCCTCGCCGAGCGGCTCCGCTGGCTGACCCGCCAGGGCGTCGTCCGGCAGCACCCGCGGCTGAGCGGCAGGGGGCACACCTACGAGCTGACGGCCTTCGGTGAGGAGCTCCGCGAGCCGGTGCTCGGCCTGGCCCGGTGGGGGCTGAACGTCCCCCACTCCTTCAGCGCGGAAGACGAGGTGCGGCCGCAGTGGGGGGTGCTGGCCGTCGAGGCGCTGATCAGGAAGGACCAGATCCCCGACGTCGACGAGTCCTACGAGTTCCTCGTCGACGACCAGGTGTTCCACATCGCGGTGCGGGGCCGGCAGATCTCGGTCGTCCAGCAGGGCGCCGAGGACGCGGTCCTGCGGGTCTCGACCGACGCCAAGACGTTCGTGGACATCGGCTCGGGCCGGCTCTCGCCCTTCGAGGCCGTGGTGACCAAACGGCTGAGCCTGGAGGGTGACCAGGAAGCCCTCACCCGGTGTTCCCGTCTGCTGGGGCTGCTTCCCGGCCCCCGCCCGACCGCGATCTGAGCGTCTCCAGGTACGCGTCTATGTCCGCGGCCAGCGGGGGAAGGTCGACGGCCGGGTTCGGCGACCGGGCGAGCAGCATGCCGCCTTCGCAGATCAGCGAGAAGACGAGCTGCGCGCGAGCGGCCACCGTCTCCGGCGCTCCCCCGCCGGCCAGGCGCAGACCGGCCAGCAGGACCCGCAGGGTGTGGCCGTGCTCCAGCTCCCGCACGGCCTCCCAGCCCATCAACGACGGGGCGTCGAGCAGCACGATCTGCCGGAAACCCGGATCCAGGCAGTGCTCCAGGAAGGTGCGGACGCCGTTGTGCAGGGCTTCCCACGGGTCGTCCTCCTCGGCGGCGGCGTACTCCAGTCTTGCCGCGATCTTCTGCTGCTCGCGGATGAAGACGGCGCGGAACAGCTCGATCTTGCTACCGAAATGGTGGTAGACGGCGCCCTTGGTGACCCCCGCCGCCGCGGAGATCGTGTCGATCGAGGTCGCGGCATAGCCGTTGCCGCCGAACAGCTCGTGCGCGGCGCCGACCAGCCGGGCCGTCGTCACGTCCGAGCGCTCGGCCTGCGTTCGCCTGGCCATGCTTCTCCTCATCAGCTCCGGTTACCGGCCCGCCCGTCGTCCGGGCGGCCCGTCACCAGGGGATCACCGGGTACCAGGGGATGAGCTCGCGTCTGGCCAGCAGCCGTACGTCCCAGTACAGGAAGGTGAAGACCCCGACGACGATGAAGGCCGCTCCCGTGATGAGGGCGAGCCGGCCGGGCCGGGCGGCGAACCAGCCCTGCACCCGGCCGCCCATGACCACCGCGAGCAGGATGAAGAGCACCGTGAGGATCACGATGTTCCCCACGGACTGCAGCATGAACGCCAGCGCCCCGTAGAGCGGGTTGTGGCTCTCGGCGGCGTCCCGGAACAGCTGCCGGAACAGTCCGTACGGCCGTCCGATGAGGAAGCCGCCGATGAGCGCTCCCATGACCACCATGGGCGCGTTGGGGAAGCGCCGGGTGAGCCGGGCGAGCGGGTCGCGCACGATGCCGAGCGCGGCCAGCCCGAGCCAGACGAACGCCAGCCCGATCACGCCGAACGCCACCATCGACTGGACGCTCCTGGCCGACAGCTCCCCCGGGAGGGTGGGGGCGGTCGAGAACTGCGGCATGGCGGTCCCGACGATCCCGACCACGGCTCCGTACACGCCGGAGACCGTGAGCATGCCCACGGTCAGCCAGGCGAGGGGCTTGAAGACGGCCCCCACGCGGTCCGACAGCGAGCGCGGCTGTCCGACGATCGGGCAGAGCGCGCCGAGGACGGCGATGTTGCAGGCGGTGAAGGTGCCGCCCAGCCCGGTGGCGAAGGCGAAGACGATGCCGGGCAGGATGCCGTCGAGGACCGTGGCCTCCGGCTCCTGGCCGAGCACGGTGCCGGCGACGTTCTCCCCGATGACCGAGTCGACGAACTCCGCTGACCAGACGACGGTGAGCAGGAATCCGATCAGCGAGCTGATCAGGACGGCCCGCCAGGGATGGCGGATCCCGGCCCGCTCGGCGGGGCGCTGTTCGGTGAGTGCCATGTGGGTCTCCTCTTCGTACCGGCGCGACCGGCGCGCCGGTCGGATCATGGACGTTCGAGGTGCTGGACACGGCTGCGCCGCAGGTGCTGCCTGCTGCCGCGCGGCGCGGCGAAACCCCCGGGACCCGCATGGGCAGCGGCCGATCACGGTTCCCGGGAGGTGGAGCGGTGTGCGGCAGAGCTCAGCGGCCGGCCCAGAGGCCCACGTGGTTGCCTTCCGGGTCACGGAAGACGGCGCAGTGGCCGTGGTTCCCGCCGATGTCCATCTTCGGCCGGTCCACCTTGCCGCCGGCCTTCAGCACGGCGTCGAGCGTGCCGTCGATGTCGTCCACGAGCAGGTAGACGACGGTGGACTCACCGGTGGGCGAGGGCCGGCGCGCCGACTGGGCGAGCCCTCCGACGGGCGGCCCGCCCGCGCCGGTGACGATCATGAAGTACGCGCCCAGAGGGAACTCGGGGATCTCCTCGTAGGTCCAGCCGAACACTTCCGTGTAGAACGTACGCATTCGTCCTATGTCGTTGACGTGGATCTCGAACCAGGCGACCGCGTCTGACAGGGACACGTGACTCCTCCTCGGCTGGCTAGGGTGTGGCGGCGAACGTGATCGGCAGGCTGACCACCCCGCGGAACATCGTGCTGCGCCGGTAGACGAGCTCACCGGCGGGAACGGCCGCCCGCAGCTCGGCCAGACCGGCGAGCTGCCCCAGCGCCGCCTTCAGCTCCATGCGGGCGAGCAGGGCGCCGAGGCAGAAGCGCATGCCGGCGCCGAAGGACATGGGCGGTCGCTCCGAGCGGCGGATGTCGAACCTGTCCGGATCCGTGAACTGCGCCGGGTCGCGGTTCGCCGCCCCCGCGAGGGCGACGACGAAGGCGCCCTCGGGCAGCTTCGTGCCGGAGAGGTCGAGGTCCGCCGAGATCTGCCGGCTGTTGGACTGGACCGACGAGTCGTAGCGCAGGCACTCCTCGACGGCGCCCGCCAGCCGGTCCGGTTCGGCGCGCAGCAGCTCCAGCTGCCGAGGATGGCGCAGGAAGGCGAGGACGCCGTTGCCTATCTGGTTGGTCACGGTGTCGTGGCCGGCGAAGACCAGCGCCACGGCCGTGCCGATCAGGGCGTTGGTGGTGATGGGCCGCTGCCCGCCGGTGGCCTCGATCATGGCGCTGATGAGGTCGTCCCCCGGGTTCCTGCGCCGTTCGGCGATCAGCTCGGTGAGGTACTCGGCGAACTGTCCCATGGCGGCCTGGCCCCGGGCGATCTCCTCCGGACTGGCCAGGAGGTCGAGCGTGGGGGCGATGTCGACCGACCAGGCGCGCAGCGCGTCACGGTCGCGGGCCGGCATGCCGAGCAGCGTGGAGATCGTGGCGAGCGCGAGCGGGTAGGCGAAGTCGTCGACCAGGTCCATCTCGCCCCGCCTCCGCAGCGGCCGGAGCAGGTCGCGTGCGGTCTGCTCGATCTCCGCGCCCATCCTCCGGATCAGCCTGGGGGTGAAGGCCGGGCCGATCAGGGAGCGGAGCCGCTCGTGGTCGGGGTCGTCCTGGAAGAAGATCGTGTGGCGCAGCACCTCGCTGAGCGGGCCGGGGCCGACCAGCGAGGCCCAGAAGTCGCGGATGCCGGCCCGGCCGAACCGGGCCTCGCCCAGGACGGTGCGGACGTCGTCGTACCGGGTGACGTACCAGATGCCGTTCGCGCCGCGATGGACCGGATCGTGGCGCAGCAGCCAGGCGTAGTAGGGGTACGGATCGCGCAGGACCGCGGGGTCCACGGGATCGAACCCGGCGCCGATGGGGACCGTCATCCGGACCGCCCTCCCTCCGTAGCTTTAAACAGCTATACCAAATGTCCCGATATAGGTCTAGATCTGACCATTGTTCGAGGTGCATAGCTATGGTTTATTGAAGTGAAGCCGAAAGCGAGGTGGCGAGAATGTCCGTCGACGCCCGGCCGGCCCGGTTCGATCGTGCCGACCCGCTGATCATCCCGGGCAGCACGCATCACGTGGGGCTGGCCATACGAGGCGAGCTGAAGCTCTTCTTCGCCGACGGGGAGACCCTCGACTGCGACGACGTGCAGGGCATGAGCGCGGTCCGAAGCTCGGACACGGTCACCACGACCCCGGACGGGCGGCCGACCGTCGAGGTGACCCGGCTCATGACCCACTTCCACTCCAACGTCACCGGGCTGCTGATCCAGCAGAACCCCAGCCGGCTCAACCTGGGCCGGCTGACCGGGATCGCGCCAGGTGGGCCGGAGCGGCTGCTGCCCGCCGACGTCACCTTCGACCAGTACCTGATCCTCGCGCTGCGCGGCCGACTCCACATCAACATCGACCCGCTGGTGATGGAGGCCAAGGAGATCACCGTGTTCCCGCCGATCGGCACCACGTTCCTGTCGCAGGGGGCCACGCTCTTCTACGACGTGGCGGACCTGCCCGGCGGGATCGCCCAGCGGGAGCCGGGGAACGCGACGCCCAGCCTGGCGCTGGCCTCCCAGAGCGTCTGCGGCAGCCACCTCACCCACTACATCGACATGCCTTCCGCGGATGGATGAGGGCGCCGCCACGTGACCTGCTGCCGCTGGTCGTCCGGGCGGCGCGGATCGGCGGGATCGTGGGGCTGGCCCTCCTGCGGGCGGTCACCGACGTGCGCGGGCTCTTGTCCGGGGTCCCGCCGGCGGCGATCGCCGGGGATCGGCTGGCCTGGGCCTGCGAGCGTCTCGGGCCGGCGTTCGTCAAGATCGGCCAACTGCTGAGCACCAGGGTCGACGTGATCCCTCCGGCGGCGTGCCGGGCGCTGGCCCGGCTACGGGACCGCCTCACCCCGCTCCCGGTCGCGGAGGCGGCTCCGGCCCTGCCCGCCGGTCTCGCCGGGCGCCTCGCGGAGCCGCTCACACCGGTCGCGGCCGGCGCGGTGGCGTGCGTCTACCGCGCCAGGCTGGAGGACGGCCGGCGGATCGCCGTCAAGGTGCGCAGGCCGGGCGTCGACCGGGTGATCGCCCGTGATCTGGCCCTGTTCGGGCTCGGCGCCCGGCTGCTCCAGCGGCTGCCGGGGCTGCGGGGCGCGCCGTTCGCGGCCGTGGTCGACCAGCTGGGCGACGCGCTGACGGGGCAGCTCGACTTCCTCGCCGAGGCGGCGGCGTTGCGCAGGCTCCGGGCCGACCTCCGGCACCATCGGGCCGTCCGGGTGCCGGAGGTGCTCACCGAGTTCTGCCGCCGGGACGTGCTGGTGATGGAGTACATGCCGGGACTCGACCGGTCCGGCCGGGGACCGGGCAGGCGGGTGGCCGTGGTGAACGCGCTGCGGGCGATCTACCACATGCTGTTCATCGACGGGTTCGTCCACTGCGACCTGCATCCGGGCAACCTGCACCCGATGCCGGACGGTTCGGTGGTGATCGTCGACGCGGGGTTCCACCGGCAGCTGGCCGACTCCGACCGGCTCGCGTTCGCGGCGTTCTTCTACCGCATGAGCCGGGGGGAAGGGGCGGAGTGCGCCTCGATCGTGCTGTCCACGGTGCTCGGCGGCGCCGCCGGCCACGACGCCTCGGGATTCCGCGCCGACATGGAGGAGCTGGTGCGCAGCAGCACCGGCGCGCGGATCGCGGAGTTCGATCTGGTGGGTTTCGCCGTACGGCTCTTCGCCATCCAGCGCAGGCACGGCTATTACGCCGATCCCCACTTCGTGTTCCCGCTCCTGTCGCTGATCGTCATGGAGGGGACGTTGCGCGAAGCGTGCCCGGAGGTGGATTTCCAGATGGAGGCGCTGCCCTTCGTGCTGCGCGGGCTCATGCGGCCGGGCGGGGCGTAGGGGGGTCGCTCACCCTTCCGCCGCGGCGACCTCCGCGAGCCGGGGCAGAACCGTGCCCTGCCAGCCCTTGCCCATCCGCTCGAACGCCGCGCGGTCGCGCTTGTCGTCGAGGTCGAAGCCCGAATGTTCGAGAAGCAGGCGGGTGCCCTTGCCCTCGACGACCAGGCGCCAGGTCAGGGTCCAGGTGGTGTTGAAGGTGTAGACGAGCCGCTCGTACGGCTCCGCCTCCAGCACCTCGCACGGCACCGAGCCCCAGCCGGGCATCTGCAGGTGGAACCGGTGGCCGACGACCGCGCTGACGTCGCCGGGCGCCCACCAGCGGGCCAGCAGTTCGGGTTTGGTCAGCGCGTCCCACACCTTGGCAGGCGGCGCGGGGATGAACTGGTCGACCGAGATGGACGCGTGGCGGGTGTCGGGCACGGTGCTCCTTGTGCATCGGAGAGCGACCCACCAGATCCTAGGACATCGAAGACACCCTCACCATCAGTGACACAGCTTGAACAGGATGTGCCTCTGTCTCATCAGTGACAATCGCCGAGCCCTTTCGTCGTGCGGCTCTGAACCTGGAGACAGTTGAGCCACTTCGCCCTACTCGGAAACGTGGGAAATTGACTATGACTCATCGCATTACGGACAGCCGATTATCAAAGTCAACCACGCTCCTATCCGCCGGACCTGGCGCCCGACATGCCAGGTCATCTACCGACATCAGCATTTATAGTTCAAGATTCACATGCCAAGCGTACGTGAATTCATGAATCTTCAATTGTCTGGATTTTGGCGTATCTGCCGACCCTTGACCCTTCGCTTGAAAATTGCTTAGTGTCTCCCCCGGAAGGTCATCCAGATCAGACGGGGGACAGCCATGGCGCTCACCCGGCTATTTCGCCTGCCCGAACGCAGACTGACGGGGTTCGTACCAAACTCCAGCCCGGCGAAAAGGCAACTCCTGGAGATTGTCGCCGCCTTTGGAGAAGGGTATAACCGGGCGCTCGACAAAGTTCCCGATGTCACCGATTTACCGCGTCATCTGCACGGATTCGCGATCGAAGGCGCGGCCATGAGCTGCACCCTGCTGGACACGATCACCTTCAGGGGAAACCGCCTGCGCGCTCTCATGGAGAACACCGGAGGCCGGTACACCCACCTGATCCATGTCGGCGCCGGTTGGGCTCTGGCACGCCTGCGCCGCACCCGGTGGCCGGGCCTGGGCGACGAGATGCTCCGCTGGCTGGCCTGGGACGGCTGGGGGTTTCACCAGGCGTACTTCATGCCCCGCAAGGTCTTCCACAACCACTGGATCGAGGTGGGGGCGCGCGGCGCCACCCGCCCGATCAGAGACCAGGGAACGGGCCGTGCCCTATGGTTCTACACCGGCTCCGACCCCGAGCTGATCGCCCGGCTCATCGGCACGTATCCGCCGCACCGCAGGAGCGATCTGTGGGCGGGCATCGGCCTGGCCGCCGCCTACACCGGCGTGTCCGGCGGGACGGACGACCTGCTCGCCGTCGGCGCGGGCCACCGGGAGCATCTGGCCCAGGGCGCCGCCTTCGCGGCCAAGGCGCACGTGCTCAGCGGGCACGTCCCGCCCGGGTCGGCGAAAGCCGTCGAGACGCTGACCGGGGTCACACCCGACGTGGCCGCCGGGTGGACGGATCAGGCTCTCGCCCGGATACCCCGGCCCGGCTCCCCCGCGGACTACGAACTCTGGCGCGCCGGGATCCGGAAGACCTTCCACCACCACACCGAGGGTGTCCTGTGATGATCAATTGGTCGGCCCACGCGGTCAAGATCGGCGCCTTCCTCACGATGCTCGCCACAGGCTGGGCTGCCGCGCTGCCCGGAGACCTCCCCGCCGAGGTGGAGCGGGCCGCCGCCGCGTTCTCCTTCGCCCGGCAGCCGCTCAACGCCGCCGACGGCGGTCGCGGCGTGCGCGAGGTCGCCCCCGCCTACCAGGACATCCGGCACTGGATCTCCTCGGTCGGGGCCGCGGTCGCGCTCTCCGACCTGGACGGCAACTCCCGCTCCGACGACGTGTGCCTGGTCGATCCGAGAACCGACACCGTCACGCTCCAGCCGGCCCCCCGGACGCAGGACCGGTATCCGCCGATCTCCCTGGTCCCTTCGGGCCTGCCCTACGACCCGACGATGGCGCCGATGGGCTGCGTACCCGCGGACTACGACGACGACGGGGCCACCGACGTCCTGGTCTACTACTGGGGCCGCTCCCCCGTGCTGTTCCTGCGCGGCGACGGGCCGCTCACCGGCCCGGCCGCGTTCACCCCGCGGGAGCTGGTCCAGCCCTTCCAGGTGTGGAACACCAACGCCCTGTCGCTGGCGGACGTGGACGGCGACGGCCGCACGGACCTGATCGTCGGCAACTACTTCCCCGACGGCGCGCGCGTCCTGGACCCGGCCGCCCGCTCCCGGCCCGAGCTGCGGATGCAGGCCTCCATGTCGAACGCCACCAACGGCGGCTCGAACCGTGTCCTGCTGTCGCGCGGCGGCGGGACGTACGCCGAGGCCGCGGGCGCCTTCGACCAGGAGGTGGCGGACGGCTGGACCCTGGCGATCGGCGCCCAGGACCTCGACGGCGACGGGCTGCCGGAGCTCTACATCGCCAACGACTTCGCCCCGGACCACCTGCTGCGCAACCGGTCCCGTCCCGGCGAGGTCTCCTTCGAGGTCACGCGAGGACCCCGTCACGTCACCACCCCGAAGTCCAAGGTGCTGGGCCAGGACTCCTTCAAGGGCATGGGCGTCGCCTTCGCGGACCTGAACGGCGACGAGGTCTCCGACATCCTGGTCAGCAACATCACCCAGGAGTACGGCCTGCTGGAGAGCAACTTCGCGTGGGTCAGCGGCCGGGGACGCGTCTTCGACGACGCAGGCACCGCCTTCTACACCGATGAGAGCGAGGCGCTCGGGCTGTCGCGCAGCGGCTGGGGCTGGGACATCAAGGCCGGCGACTTCGACGGTGACGGCGTCAACGAGATCCTGCAGGCCACCGGATTCCTGCGCGGCACGGTCAACCGCTGGGCGGATCTGCAGGAACTCGCCATGACCAACGACGACCTCCTGGCGAACCCCGCCATGTGGCCCGATTTCCATCCGGACGCCGACATCTCCGGGGACAACGTCAACCCCTTCTTCGTCCGCCTCCCCGGCGGGCGCTACGCCGACGTCAGCCAGGCCGTCGGCGTGGCGGATCCGGGCGCGTCGCGCGGCATCGCCACGGCGGACGTCGACCATGACGGCCGGCTGGACTTCGCCGTCGCCAACCAATGGCGGCAGAGCCACTTCTATCGCAACACCGGACCGGGACGCCCGCCCTTCCTGGGACTTCAGCTGATGCGCCCGGCGGGCGGCTGCTCCAGCAACGCCGAAGCCCTCTCCCCCGCCATCGGCGCGACCGTCCGGCTGGCTTCGGGCGCCCAGGGCACGCGCACCGGCCAGGTCTACCCCGCGAACGGACACGCCGGCGTCGCCGCCGCGGAGCTGATGTTCGCGCTCCGCGCGGGCACCACGTCCGTGCCGGTCGAGGTGAGCTGGCGCGACACCTGCGGCCGGGCCCGTACCGCCGCCGTCGACCTCGCGCCCGGCTGGCATCGCCTCCGCCTCGGCGACGACCGCTCGATCACCCCTGTCACGGAGGGAACACCATGACCTCTGCCCAGCGCGATCCGAGAACGGCGGCGCTTCGCAGATTCGCCCTGTCCATCACCGTGTTCAACCTCCTCGGGCACCTCTGGCTCGGCTTCGAGCAGGCGTACATCACCCCGATCGTGGCCGTGGCGTTCGCCTACGCGCTCGACCTCGCGCTGGAGACCGCGGAGGCGAGCGCCGAGAAGCGGACGCCCAAGTACCGGAAAGAAGGCCTGCTGGACTTCCTCCTGCCCGCCCACATCTCCGGCCTGGCCTGCGCCATGCTGCTGTACGCCAACGACCGGCTCTGGCCGGTGCTGTTCGCCGTGGCCGTCGCCATCGGCGGCAAGTACATCGTCCGGGTGCGCGTCGCCGGGAAGAAGCGGCACATACTCAACCCGTCGAACGCCGGCATCGCGATCACCCTGCTGGTGTTCCCCTGGGTCGGCATCGCGCCGCCGTACCACTTCACCGAGTGGGTCAGCGGTCCGATCGACTGGATCATCCCCGCCTTCATCCTCGTCGCCGGGACCATGCTCAACGCCAAGCTCACGGGGAAGATGCCGCTCATCCTGGGCTGGGCCGGGGCGTTCCTCGCCCAGGCCGTGATCCGCACGTGGGTCGACGGCACCGCGACGACGAGCGCGCTGGTGGTCATGACGGGCGTCGCCTTCATCCTGTTCACCAACTACATGATCACCGATCCCGGCACGACACCGGTCAAGCCGCGCAACCAGGTCGTCTTCGGAGCGTCCACGGCGGTGGTCTACGGCCTGCTCGTGCACTTCCACATCGTGTACGGCCTGTTCTTCGCGCTGGTCATCGTGTGCGTCGCCCGGGGCGTGCTGCTCGCGGCGCTGTCCGCCCGGGAGGCGCGCCTCCAGCAGAGCGCCGTGCCGGTCCCCGCCACCTCGGTGGCCGTCCCCAGTTCCAGGTGACCGCCATGACAGACGTCGCCATCGTCGGCATGGGCTGCCGCTATCCCGACGCGGCCGGCCCGGACCGCCTGTGGGAGCTGGTCATGGCCCGCAGGCGGGCGTTCCGGCCCATCCCCGCGACCCGGCTGAACCTCGCCGACTACGACACCGGCGACCCCGACTCGACCTATGTCCGGTACGCGGCGCTCCTGGAGGGCTGGTCGTTCGACCGGGCCCGGCACCGCGTCCCGGGAACCACCTACCGTGTCACCGATCCGGCGCACTGGCTGGCCCTGGACGTGGCCGCCGACACCCTCGCGGCGGCGGGCTTCGCCGACGCGTCCGGACTCGACCGCGACCGGGTCGGCGTGGTCCTGGGCAACACGCTGACCGGCGAGTTCACCAGGGCCACCGCCATGCGGCTGCGATGGCCGTACGTGCGCCGCGTCCTGCGAGAGGCCATGGCCGGCGAGGACCTCGGCGAGTCCGTCCGCGACCAGCTCGTCAAGCGGGCCGAGGAGTTGTTCAAGGCGCCGTTCCCCGAGCCCACGGACGAGAGCCTCGCCGGGGCGCTGTCCAACACCATCGCCGGGCGCGTCTGCAATCACTTCGACCTGCACGGCGGGGGTTTCACCGTGGACGGCGCGTGCGCCTCGTCGCTGCTCGCGGTGATCCACGCCTGCGTGGCCCTGACCTCCGGGGATCTGGACTTCGCCCTCGCCGGAGGCGTGGACCTGAGCCTCGACCCGTTCGAGCTGGTCGGGTTCGCCAGGACCGGGGCCCTCGCCCGTACGGACATGCGGGTCTACGACGCCTCTCCCACCGGCTTCTGGCCGGGTGAGGGGTGCGGCATGGTCGCGCTGATGCGTGCCGAGGACGCGCTGGCCCTGGGGCGGCGGCCGCTCGCGCTGATCCGCGGATGGGGGGTGTCCTCCGACGGGCGCGGCGGGATCAGCAGGCCCGAGCCCGACGGGCAGCTGCTCGCCCTGCGGCGCGCCTACGAACGCGCCGGGTTCGGCGCGGACACGGTCGGCTACTTCGAGGGGCACGGCACCGGGACGGCGGTCGGCGACCACGCCGAGCTCCAGGCCATGCGGGCCGTGCGCGGGCAGGGCCGCCGCCCGGCCTTCGTCGGGTCGATCAAGGCCAACATCGGGCACACCAAGGCGGCGGCCGGCGTGGCCGGACTGATCAAGGCGACGCTGGCCGTGCACCATCAGATCGTCCCGCCGACCACCGGTTCGCACACGCCGCACGAGCTCCTCGGGGACGGGCTCACCGTCGCGGAGGGGCCCGTCCCCTGGCCCTCGGCCCCCGTACGGGCAGCGGTCAGCGCGATGGGGTTCGGCGGGATCAACACCCATCTGGTGGTGGAGAGGGCGGGATCGGCCCGCCGAACCCGGTTGTCCGCCGTACAGGAGCGGATGGCGCGCACGCCGACGGACACGGAGGTCTTCGCCGTGACGGCGGACAGCTCCGCCGCGCTCACCGGGAAGCTCCGGCACGTCGCCCGGCTGGCGGAGACCCTGTCCTTCTCCGAACTCACCGACCTGGCCGCCCGGCTGGCCGGCGAGCCGCAGGGGAGCCACCGGGTCGCCTTCACGGCCCACCATCCGGGTCAGCTGGCCCGCCGGGCCGAGCGGGCCGCCGCACTGGCGGGCCGCGCCGCCGCCGAGTCCGGCGTTTTCAGCGGGGTGGGCCCGCCCGGGAAGGTCGGCCTGCTGTTCACCGGCCAGGGCGGACCGGCCCGCGGCGACGCCGGCGCCCTGGGCAGGCTGTACGACGGGGCGCGGGCGTACTTCACCGGGGAAGAAGGCATCGACACGGCGATCGTGCAACCGGCCGTCTTCCGGGCCTCCATGGCCGCGCTGCGGTGGCTGGACAGCCTCGGGGTCGCCGCCGTCGCCGCGCTCGGCCACAGCGTCGGCGAGATAGCGGCGCTGACCTGGTCCGGGGCCATCGACGAGGAAGCCGCGCTGGAGCTGGTGACCGAGCGCGGCCGGATCATGGGCGAGGTGGGCGCGCCCGGCACCGGCATGGCCTCCGTGTCCGCCCCCGCGAGCCGGGCCGCCGCCCTGATCGAAGGGCTGGATCTGGTCGTCGCGGCCGACAACGGCGCCTCCACGGTCGTCGCCGGGCCGTGGACCGAGGTCGAGACCCTGGTGCGGCGGGCCGGCGCGGACGGCGTCACGGCGACGCGACTGGAGGTGAGCCACGCCTTCCACTCCCCCGCCGTGCGGCAGGCCGTCGCGCCGTTCACCATCTGCCTGGACAAGGCCCCGTTCACCGAGCCGGTGGGACCGGTCTACTCGACGGTCACCGGCACGGAGCTGAGGGCGGGCACCGATCTGCGCCGGCACCTGGCCGCCCAGATCACCGATCCGGTGCGGTTCCGTGAGGCGCTGGATCTGCTCGCCGCCGAGTGCGACCTGCTGGTCGAAGCCGGTCCTGGACATTCGCTGGCGACCCTGGCCACCGCCCACCTCGGCGGCTCGCCGCCGGCCGTCTCCGTCGACGCCGGCGCGGCCGGCGCGCGGGGCCCGCTGGAGACCGCCGCCGCCCTGTTCGCGGCAGGCGCGACCGACTCGTTGCGCAGCCTGTTCGACCAGCGCTTCCACCGGCCCTTCGCGCTGGACCGGGAGCCCGTGTTCCTGACGAATCCCTGCGAGACGGCCCCGGAGCCCGTCCCGTCCGCCGCGCCGGAACGGCCGCGGCCGGAAGGCGGCGGCGTGGCCGAGATCGTGCGCGAGCTGGTCGGTGCCGCCCTGGAGCTGGAGCCTGACGCGATCGCGGACGACGACCACCTCCTGGCCGACCTGCACATGAACTCGCTGCAGGTCGTCCAGCTCGCCGCCGAGTCGGCGTCGGCGTGCGGGAAGGCGCTGCCGCCGGTCCTGCCCTCGATCGCCGAGGCCACGGTCGGTGACCTGATCGCCGCCGTCGAGGCGTTCCCCCGGGCCGAGGAGCACACGCTGGACCTGCCCGACTGGTTCCGCCTGTTCACCGAGCACCAGGAGCCCGTCCAGCCGCCCGAGCCGGAAGGCGCGCTGCGCGCGCACGTCCCCGCCGCGCCCACGGACGCCGACCTGGCCGCCTTGGTCGCCACGGCGCGCCGGGCGATCGCCGGTGGGCTGCCCCTCGTCGTCACCGACGAGGCCGACTGCGCCTCCGGGTTCGTCGCCGCCCTGCGCCAGGAGCATCCGGACGCCGACGTCCATTGGCTCGGCGTGGATCGCGCGGGCCGGACCTACGAGGTCCGGCACTCGCCCATGGCCCGCCCGCGCAGCGATCCCCCGCTGCGGCGGGACGACGTGGTCGTCATCACCGGCGGAGGCAAGGGGATCGGGCTGGAAGCCGGGCTGACCCTCGCGAAGGCGTACGGGGTCCGGGTGGCGCTGATCGGCCGGTCGGATCCCGGCACCGACCCCGAACTGGCCGGCGGCCTGGAGAGGCTGCGGGCCGCCGGGGTGGTGGCCGCCTACCGCAGGGCGGACGTCACCGACGCCGCCGCTGTCACGCGGGCCATGGCGGAGCTGGCCGAGCTCGGCCCGATCGCCGGGGTCGTGCATGCCAGCGGGATCAACCGGCCCGCCCTCTTCGGCGAGCTCACGGACGAGGACTTCGCCGAGCACGCCCGTACGAAATGTGCCGGTCTGGCCAACGTGCTCGCCGCCGTCGATCTCAGCGGGCTGCGGCTCCTCCTCGCGTACGGGTCCGTGATCGGGCGGTTCGGGCTGGCCGGCGAGACGCACTACGCCCTGGCCAACGGACGGCTCCAGGCCATGGTGCGCGCCCTCGCGCCCCGGCTGCCCGACGGCTGCGTCAGCGCGACGCTGGCCTGGACCGTGTGGTCCGGGGCGGGGATGGCCGAACGGCTCGGCGTGGTCGACCACCTCGCCGGCGCCGGGATCGGCACCCTGCCCGCGGAACGGGGCGCGGAGCTGCTGCTGGACGCCATAGCGGCAGGTCCGGCCGGGGAGACCATCGTCATCAGCGGCCGGCTTCCCCAGCTCGACCGCGCGCAGGTCACCCCGCCGCGGCATCCGCTCCTGCACCGCCTGCTCAGGTTCGTCCCGGGGGTCGAGGTGGCGGCCGAGTGCGAGCTGGACGCGTCGCGCGCGTTCCTGGCCGACCACCAGCTCCACGGGGTGCGGCTGCTGCCCGCCGTCTGCGCTCTGGAGGCCATGGCCCAGGCCGCGGAGATGCTCGGCACTCCCGCTCGCACGATCACGGACGCCCGGTTCGAACGACCGGTCATCGTGCCCGCCGACGGGACGCGGACCATCCGGATCCACGCCCTGCGCCACCCCGACGGCAGCGTGGCGGTCACCGTCCGCAGCGCGGAGACCGACTTCTCCGCCGACCACTTCGCCGGGCGGGTCGTCCCCGGGCCGGCCGATCCGCCGGACGTCGAGGTCCCCGCCGGTGACCCGCCCGGCCACGAACCGGCCGACCTGTACGGATCGCTGTTCTTCCACGGCCCGGCGTTCCGGCGCCTGACCCGTTTCGAGTCCCTCTTCCCCACCGGCTGCCGGGCGGTGCTGTCCGGGGCCGGCGAGGACCTGGGGCTGGGCGAGCCGGTTCTGGGGGACGCCGCCCTGCACGACGCGGCCATCCACGTCCTGCAGGCGTGCGTGCCCCACCGGCGCCTCCTGCCGGTCGCCTGTGATCGCTTCCAGGTGCACGACGGCGCCCGGTCCGCCGACGTGGTCGTCGAGGCGGTCGAACGGGAACACCAGGGCGTCGACTACACCTACGACGTCCTGGCCCGGTCCGTGGACGGGCGTCCCCTGTTCAGCTGGTCGGGGTTGCGGCTGCGCGACACCGGGCCGCTGCGCCTGGACGCCGTCCCGCCGCTGCTGACCGGCCCGTACCTCGAACGCGTGGTGGGGGACCTGTGCCCGGGGGCGGCCGCCGTGAGCCAGGAGTGGGTGGAGCTGGACGGCCCGCCGCTCCCACTCGGTCCCGAGTGGACGGATCAGGCCGAGCAGCTGGCGCGCCTGACCGGCGAGTCCCGCACCTCTCTGAACTCGCGGCTGAGTGCGGTGCTCAAGTGTCTGCCCGAAGCGGGCCAGGCCAGGTCGCTCCAGGTCGAGGCCGCGTACGAGCACGGCTGGATCAAACTCAGCGGCCCGTCCGGGTCTGCCGTCCTGTCCGGCCTGCTCACCCTGAACGATTCCGGCGGCCCGCCACGACCCATGGTCGTCGCCGTGCTCACCCAGGAGAGGCGATGAATCCTTTCTACGAACACCGCCAGGTGGTGACCTTCGCGGACACCAACGTGGTCGGGAACGTGTACTTCACCCATTACTTCGAGTGGCAGGGCCGCTGCCGGGAACGGTTCCTCGCCGACCAGGCGCCGGAGGTCCTCCAGGAGCTCACCCGCGACCTCGCCCTGGTGACGGCCGACTGCGCGTGCGAGTTCTTCGCCGAGCTGTACGCGCTCGACGAGGTGTCGATCCGCATGTCGCTGGGCGGCATCGAGGCCAACCGGGTGACCATGGAGTTCCACTACTACCGGCTGGGCGCCGGTCCGGCTCTGCTCGTCGCCCGGGGACGGCAGACGATCGCGTGCATGCGCCGCGACTCCGGCGGCGCCCTCCACCCGACGGAGATCCCCGGCCCGCTCAGGCGGGCGCTCGACCCTTACCGTCCCGTCCCGGCAGCCTAGGAGGACCGCCCCGTGGATCCGCGGATCGGCATCATCGGGTGCGGGCGGATGGGCACGGCCCTGGCCCGGCTCATCGACCTGCACCGGATACCGCTGCTGCTGGCCAACCGGACGCCCGGACGGGCCGCCGCGCTCGCCGCCGAGCTGTCGTGCGCGCGGGCCGTGCCGCCGGAGGAGGCCGCCGCCGAGTCCGATCTGACCATCCTGGCCACGCCCATCGACGCCACCTGCCGTGACGTGGCGCCCCAGCTGCGGCGGACGCGGTCCGTCATCGTCGACGTGTCCAACCCGTGCTTCGGTGAGCCTGCCGCGCCGCCCTACGCCTCGGCGGCGCAGCGGATCGCCGCGGCGCTGCCCGGTTGCGCCGTGGTGAAGGCGTTCAACTGCCTGTCGGCACGATGGATCAGCGCCTACATCCGCGCGCCCGGCCTGGTCACGATCCCCATCGCGGGCGACGACCCCGATGCCAAGCTGCTCGTCACCCGGTTCTGCAAGCAGCTGGGATTCGACATCGCCGACGCCGGGCCCCTGGCCAACAGCCGGTGCATCGAAAGCCTGACCGAGCTGCTGCTGTGCCTCGACGCCGACTCGATCGGCGTGAAGCTCGTGCCGGCCCTCCCCTGACCGCGGCCGCGCCGTCCCCCACGAAACCGATCCCAGGAGTCGTCATGTCCGCTCCCGCCATCAGCCGTTCGACGCTCAACGAGCGACACCACAAGACGGCTCTCGGTGTCTTCCTCGTGATCGTCCTCGCGCACTGGGCGGAACACGTCGTCCAGGCGATCCAGATCTACGCGCTGGGCTGGCCGGTCCCCGAGGCGCGCGGACTGCTCGGGCTGCCGTTCCCCTGGCTCGTCACCTCGGAATGGATGCACTACGGCTACGCCCTGGTCATGCTCGTGGGGCTGATCCTGCTGCGCCCGGGCTTCACCGGCCGTTCCAGGACCTGGTGGACCGTCGCGCTGGCCATCCAGTTCTGGCATCACATCGAGCACCTGCTCCTGCTGATCCAGGCGCTGTCGGGGACGTACCTGGCCGGGCGGGCCGCGCCCACCAGCGTCATCCAGCTCGTGATCCCCCGCGTCGAGCTGCATCTGTTCTACAACGCCGTGGTCTTCGCGCCGATGGTGGTGGCCATGGTGCTGCACCGGCGTCCGCGCCTGGAAGAACGCGCCGTCATGCGGTGCGACTGCGCGCTCCAGCCCGCATGAGGTTCCGCCCCTCCCCGCCGATGGCCGTCGTCCTGCTGCTGGTCGCCGCGCTCGCGCTGTCCTGGACGCTGCCCGGGATCGGCCCGGCGCTACGGCTCGCCACCGGCCACGGCCTGCGGGGGACCTTCACCGCGCAGCGCCTGGACTGCCTGCGCCACCCCGGGCACGAGAGCTGCGCCTGGACCGGCGCGTTCCGCTCCCGCGACGGCCTCGTCCAGCGCACGGAGGTCACCCTCGCGGGCAGCGACCGGGGCACCCATCGAGCGGGCCAGCGGGTCGAGGCGGTCGACGTGGGGCTGACCAACCGCGTCTACGGCCCGGGCGGCTCCGCCGAATGGGTCTTCACCGTACTGCTGGCCCTGGCCGAGCTGGCGCTCCTGGCCTTCGCCCTCATGGCGATCGCCGGAGCGATCCGGCGCGGTGAAGGGACGCGTTCCGCCGCCGGGGCGTCGCCGTCAGCGCCAGCCGAGTGCGGGGGCGACGTGGGTCAGGACCGATGAGAGCAGGTGGGCGTTGTAGTCCACGCCGAGCTGGCTGGGCACCGTCAGCAGGAGCGTGTCGGCCGCGGCTATCGCCTCGTCGGCGGCCAGCTCCTTGACGAGCACGTCGGGCTCGGCGGCGTACGTGCGCCCGAAGACGGCCCTGGTGGTGGCGTCGATGAAGCCGACCTGGTCGGAGCTGGTGCGCTCGTGGCCGAAGTACGCGCGGTCGGTCTCGTTGACGATCGGCATGATCGAGCGGCTCACCGACACCCGCGGCTCGCCCTCGTGGCCGGCCTCCTTCCACGCCTCCCGGTAGGCCGCGATCTGCTCGGCCTGCTGCACGTGGAACGGCTTGCCGTTCTCGTCGTCCTTGAGCGTGGAGCTCATCAGGTGCATGCCGAGCCCGGCGGCCCACTTCGCGGTGGCGTTCGAGCCGGAACCCCACCAGACGCGCCGGCGCAGCCCTTCCGAGTGCGGTTCGAGACGGAGCAGTCCGGGCGGGTTGGGGAACATCGGCCGCGGGTTCGGCTGGGCGAACCCCTCGCCCTCCAGCACCTTGAGGAAGACCTCCGCGTGCCTGCGCGCCATGTCCCCCTCGGTCTCGCCCTCGGCCGGCTCGTAGCCGAAGTAGCGCCAGCCGTCGATCACCTGCTCGGGTGATCCGCGGCTGATGCCGAGCTGGAGCCGCCCGCCCGCGATGAGGTCGGCCGCGCCGGCGTCCTCGGCCATGTAGAGGGCGTTCTCGTACCGCATGTCGATGACGCCCGTGCCGATCTCGATCCGGCTGGTCCGCGCGCCGACGGCCGCCAGCAGCGGGAACGGGCTCGCGAGCTGCCGGGCGAAGTGGTGGACGCGGAAGTAGGCGCCGTCGGCCCCGAGCTCCTCGGCGGCGACCGCGAGCTCGATCGACTGCAGCAGGGTGTCGGACGCGCTGCGCGCCTTGGAATACGGCGAGGACGACCAGTGCCCGAAGCTCAGAAACCCGATCTTCTTCATACGCACTTCAACATTCCGCACGTCAAGGAGATTCCATCACCGCCCGGCGGTCAGTCGCCGTATTTCTTCACAGCCTCGTAGTAGATGACCGCGAGGTGGCCGCAGAGCGCTTGGTACTGCCGGTCGAGCTGCGAGTCGCAGGCATGGTACAGGTCCTGGAGGAACAGCAGGTCGGTGTGCGTCTTGGCGCCGTAGCCCCAGAAGCCCATCTTCTTGGCGTTGCGATAGCCGAAGTCGTGCCGCAGGCAGGCATCCTTGAAATCGACCCGTTGGAGACCGACGTACGGTTTGTCCGGGGCCATGCTGCAGCCGTCGCTGTCCCAGTCGAAGGTGTAGGACGCGTAGTAGCCCCGGCTGAACGTGGAGTCGTACCACCAGGCCCGCCCGCCGGCGCCGAACGCCATCAGCTGGTTGTACATCTGACGCTTCGGCATGAGCAGCATCGCCGTCCGGACGACGCTGTCGCGCTCTCCTGCCGGGTTGACGGCCGCGACCTTGATCTCGTACCTGATCGGGGCCACCCACTTCAGCGTCATCGAGGTCTTCGTGGTCGGATACTTGCTCCGGGTCCACGAGCCGTAGTACGGGAAGACCGGGCGCCAGTACACCCGGTACATGACCCCCGGTGTGGGGCTGGGGTTCCAGTCGATCTTGATGCTGCCGATGGCCGAGGACACCCTGGGGTTGTCCGGCGGGTACGGGTAGACGTGGGTGGGGCCGCTCCTGACGGTGTTGCCGGGCTCGCTCGCCCCCCAGCGGTTCACGGCGACGACGCGGAAGTCGTAGGAGTAGCCGGTCCACAGGGGGTAGGTCAGGCGGACGCTGGTCCCGATCGTGGGGTAGGCGAAGTAGTACCAGGTGGAGCTGGAGGCCGACTTGAAGTGCACCCAGTAGTACGCGTACGGCGTGTCACTCGGATCCCAGCTCAGGTGCACATAGCCGTACCCGCCACTGGCTCTCAGATTCTTCGGCGCGGTCGGCCGCACCGACTTGGGGCCGGTGGTGACGACGTTCGAGGGGCCGCTCATGCCGTCGGCGTTCTCGGCGACGACGCGGAAGTCGTACAGGAAGTCGTTCCACAGCGGGGTGGTCAGGCGCGCCGAGAGCGCGGTGGTGGGGTAGCCGAAGGTGTACCAGGTGGAGTTGCCCTTGGAGCGGAACTGCACCCAGTAGAAGACCACCTGCGACGCCGCCCCGGGGGACCACGCCAGGTCCACGTACCCGTCGCCGGTGCCGGTGACGCGCAGGCTCTTGGGGGCGGCGGGGGCCGCCAGCACGGTGCGCTCCCCCGCCGGGACGGCGGGCTCGGCGACCGCCGCGGCCTCGGGCCTGGCCTCGGGGTCGTCGGCGTGCGCCGACAGGATTGCGGGTCCGGCCTTCGCCGTCCCGCGCGCCGCCGAGGCCGTTCCCGGAACGGTCACCCGCACCGGGTCGGAGTCGGGGCCGTCGCCGACCGCGTCGGTGGCGGCCACCTTGAAGTCGTACACGTGCCCGGCCGTGAACGGCCCCAGCTCCGCCGAGGCGGTGACTGCCGGGTACCCGAACTTCGTGTACGCGCTCTCCCCGGCCGTGACGTCCCGCCGGTACACCCAGTAGTACACGTCGGGGATGGCGGTCCAGGCGAGCTTGACGGTGCCGCCGGCCTGGGCGGCCGCGGTCAGGCCGGTGACCTTGGGCGGCGGCTGCGGTGCCGGCGTCGCCCTGACGACCGCCCCCGCCGGTCCTTCACCCGCCTGGCTGATGCCGCTCACCTTGAACTCGTAGACGTGCGAGTTGACCAGCGGCTCCACGGTCAGAGCCGGCTCCTGCACCGGATACGGCAGGCGGGCGAAAGCCGCGCCCGCGGTGACGTCCCGCGCGTACACCCAGAACATCTCGGCGCCGGTCGGCGCCGTCCACGTCAGGCGCACGCTCTGGTCGCCCGCCACCGCCTTCAGCCCCGTGGGCGCGGACGGCGGCGTCACCTTCGCCACGGCGCTGACCACCGCGCTGGCAGCGCCCTCGCCGCCGTCGCCCACGGCGACCACCTTGAACTCGTAGGTGTTGCCGTCGATCAGGGAGCCGATCTTCGCGGGCGGGGCCTCGACAGGGGCATCCACGCGGGTGAACGTGGTGTGCCCGGCGCTCACGTCCCGCCGGTCGATCCAGTAGGCGCGGGCGCCCGGCGAAGGCGTCCACGACAGCTCGACCGTGCCGTCGGCCAGCGGGGTGGCCTTCAGCCCGGCCGGCGCGGCGGGCGGCGCCACCCGGGCCGTCACGCTGACCGTGTTCCCGGCCGGTCCCTCCCCTGCCTCGTTGCCCGCGCTGACCTTGAACTCGTAGGTGTTGCCGCTCAGCAACGGCTCCACCTTGGTGGTGGTCTCCTCGACCGGGGCGTCCAGCTTGGTGAAACCGGTCTCGCCCGCGGTCACGTCCCTGCGGTGGATCCAGTAGACGTCGGCCCTGGCGGCGGCCGTCCACGACAGCGTGACCGCGCCGTCGGACTCCGCCTTCGCCGTCAGGCCCGTGGGAGCGGCCGGCGGCGCGAGCGTGAGGGTGACCCGCGCCAGGTTCGTCGGCGGGCTCTCGCCGACCGTGTTGACCGCGGTGACCTTGAACTCGAAGGTGTGCGTACGCGCCAGCCCCGTCAGGGTGGCGCCGGTCGCCGCCGGGTCGTCGACCGGCACCTCGGTGAACAGCGTCTCGCCGGCGGTGACGTCGCGCTGGTAGACGCGGTACCTGACCTCGCTCTCGGCCGCCGTCCATGTCAGGTCGACGTCGCCGGTGTCGGTCGCGGTGGCCCGCAGGCCGGTGGGGGCGGCGGGCGCGGTGCGGCGTCCGCCGATGGAGACGACCGGGGTGGGCGGCCCTTCGACGCCGCCGACGGTCACCGCGCTGACCTGGTACGTGTAGGTGTGGCCGTCCTCCAGGCCGGCGTTCAGGTAGGAGGTGGTGTCCGCCGGGGCCCCGATCCGGGTGAGGTGCGTCTGCCCGGCCGTCACGTCACGGCGGTAGATCCAGTAGTCGAGATCGCTGCCCGGGGGCGCCGTCCAGGTCAGCTGGGCCATGCCGTCGCTGGTGGCGGTCACCCTGAGACCGGTGGGTGCGCCCGGCGTCGCCGCGGGGTCGGGCGTGGGCGGGGGCCAGGTCACCTCCTTGAACCGCGGCCGGTAGATGCGCACGTCCCGGTAGTGGGCGTCGATGTCGAAGGTGTTCACGTCGTAGGAGATCAGCAGTTTGCCGGGGGCCGACAGCTCGGGGTGGACCCGGGCGACGTAGACGAATTGGTTGGGGTCCAGCTTCGGCTCGACCGCTTCGAGCAGGTACGTCGGGCCGGTGAAGGGGCCGGTGGGGGAACCGGCGGCATAGGCCACGATCCGGTTGCTGAAGATCTCGTTGTTCTCCTGGGTGACCAGGACGTACTGGTTGCCCTCCTTGGTGACCGACATGCCCTCGCCGACGCCGCTGAGCAGCCGCGCCGACGCCGACTCCTGCGCCGACCAGGCCGAGCCCGTCCAGTACTCCCAGGCGCCCGACAGGTTCCCGGCGGTCACCCGCGCCACATGGGTGAACTTCAGGCTGCCGGAGGACTCACTGCCGTAGATGTAGGTGTGGACGCCGTCCTCCAGGATCGACGACCCCCAGCCGATCTTCCCCGACACCGGCAGGACCTTGACCGAGGACAGGGTCAGGCCCGGCAGCGCGAAGGTCGCCAGCACGTTGCCGGTCAGGCGGAAGCCGAGCGGCGTGCCGTCGCCGGTGGCGGTGTAGCTGCCGTAGACGACCTTGAGGGTGTTCCCCTCGACCGTGGCGTCACCCAGCCAGTAGAAGTCCGAGCCGGAGGAGGGACGTACTAAAGCGGTCGGCGCGCTCGCCGTCCCGCCGTGCAGGGTCGGGCCGAGGTTCGTGCCGTTCTGCACGACCAGCGTGTTGTTGACCATGGGGGTGTCGCGCGGACGGGAGTGGTCGGGGTTGACGGTGCCGAGGAAGGTGTCGGAGAACAGCCAGGCGATGCGGCCGTCCGGCAGCGGGACCGTGACGGTGGAGTCGCCGCCCGTCCAGTGGCCGCCGGCGTCGCCGTAGCCGGCCCACATGTCGGTGAGCGCGGCCGGGGTCATGGGGGCGGCGGCGCTGGTCCGGGCCGAGGCCGCCGCCGTCTCCGGTGATTGAACGTGGAGGAGGCCGGCCAGAAGAACCAGCGAAAGGACCGAGCCGGCCCACCTACGAAACATGACGACTCCTCGGAGCACGCGACATCGCTCGAAGGCTAGATCGACAAGATCCCGGCGGGAACGGGCGGCATGACTCAATCTGGCGCCGCGACCGGGGTCGGTCATTGAGTACGACGACTCAGCCGGATATCCGCTGACCTCGGGCTTCTTTACAGATCTGGGCTACTAGATCAATGACGTCCCCGTTGGTATGTTGCGCGTGTGCTGCATGGTCGTGCCGTCGAGCTGTCAGCCGTCGACCGTCTGCTGACCGGTGCCAGGGCCGGCGCGAGCGCCGCGCTGGTCGTCCGCGGCGAGGTGGGCATCGGCAAGACCGCTCTGCTCGACCACGCGGCCGCCTCGGCCGCCGTGACGGGGTTGCGGGTGCTGCGCTGCGCGGGCACCGAGTCCGAAGCCGGGCTGCCCTTCGCGGCGCTGCACCTCCTGCTCCGGCCGTGCCTGCCCCTGATCGGCCGCCTGCCGGGACCTCAGGCGGCGGCGCTGGGCGCCGCGTTCGGCCTGACGGCCGGGCCGGCGGGCGGGCCCGGCCAGGGCCGGTTCCTGGCCGGGATGGCGGTGCTCACCATGCTGGCGGAGTCGGCGCGGGAGACGCCGCTGCTGTGCGTGGTGGATGACGTGCAGTGGCTCGACCGGCCGTCGGCCGACGCCCTGCTGTTCGCCGCGCGACGGCTGGGCGCCGAGGGCATCGTCCTGATCTTCGCCTCCGAGGACGATTCCGCTCTGGACATCCTCCCGGAGCTGCGCCTGCGCGGGCTCGACGGGCCCGCCGCCGCCGCTCTCGCGGAGTCCGTGACCGGACGCCGGCCGGTGCCCTCCGTCCTGGACCGCCTGCTCACCGAGTCCGGCGGCAACCCGCTCGCCTTCGTCCAGCTCTCGTCGGCGCTCACGCCCGACCAGCAGGACGGCGCCCTGACCGCCCTCCCCCTGGCGATCAGCGGATCTCCGGAGGCCGGATGGGGACCTGCCGCGCCGCCGGCAGTCAGCAGATCTCCCGAGGCCGGATGGGGACCCGCCGCCCCGCCGGCGGTCAGCGGGGCCCTGGAGGCAGGACTCGTTTCGGGCAGTGGGGCGATGAACGGCGGGAGCCGGGCGGAGCGGGTCTTCCGCGCGCGGATCGGGCGCCTGCCGGTGCCCACGCGGGCGCTGCTCCTGGTGGCCGCCGCGGACGACACGGGCCTGTTGCGGGTGGCCCTGACGGCCGCCGCCGCCGCGTTCGGCTCGGCGTCCGGGGACCTCGGCCCGGCGGTGGAGGCTTCTCTCGTACGGGTGTCGGGCACGTCGATCGTCTTCCGCCATCCCCTCATCCGGATGGCGGCCTATCAGCGGGCTTCGGCGGCGGATCGGATGGCGGCGCACCGGGCCCTCGCGGGAGCCCTGCGAGGCACCGCACACGCCGATCGCCGCGCCTGGCACCGCGCCGCCGCCTCGACCGGGCCGGACGAGAAGACGGCGCGGGCGCTGGAGACAACGGCCCGGCGTGCCGCGGAGCGCCGCGCCCACGCGACAGCCGCGGCGGCCTACGAACGGGCCGCCGAGCTGAGCCCCGCCCGCGAGGCCGCCTCCGCCCGCCTCGCCGCCGCCGCCCGCGCCGCCTTCGACGCCGGCCACCTCACCCAGGCGGCCCGCCTCGCCGACCGCGCCCACTACCTCCGCCCCGACCAGCCCTTCGACTCCCACCACCCCAACCAGCAGCCCACTCCGTACGCACCCGCAGACGACATCCCAGAACGCCCGAGCACCACGGCCACGACCATCGACGCCATCCCAGAACGCCCGAACACCGCAGGCACGACCGTTGACGACATCCCGGAACGTCCGAACACCGTAGACACGGCTGTTGGCGGCATCCCTGGACGCCTGAGCAGCGCGGACGCGAACGTTGACGGAGTCCCCGAAGGCCCGAGCAGCGCAGGCACGAGCGCCGAGCGCATCCCCGAACGCCTGAGCGCTGCGCATGCGTCGCTCGGCGGGGGTGTGGCGTGTCGGGGGCGTACGGGAGGGGGTGAGCGCGACGGGGTGACGGAGAGGGGGGCGGTGGCGCGGTTGCGGGCGGCGGTGGCGTTCGAGCAGGGGTTTCCCGGGCTGGCGAGCCGCATCCTGGTGGCGGGCGCCGCGAGGTGCGCGCCCGCGACGGCCTCGCTGATGCTGGCGGAGGCCGTACGGGCCGCTTGGCACGCGGGTGACACCGACCTGGCCGGCGAGATCGCGCGCAGGCTGGACGGACTCTCTCCCGGCACCACTCCCCTGGCGGGCGCCATGACCGCGCTCACGGATCTCATCCGCGGCGTGTCGGTCACGGGCATGCCCCGGATCACGGAGCTGATCGATCAGGCCCGCCGCGCCCCGCTGCCCGACGACCCTCGCGCTCTCCTGCTCGCCTCCGCCGGCTTGGCCACCGCAGACCATCGCGCGTCCTACGAGCTGGCCGACGCCCTCGTCACGGCCTGCCGTACCACCGGAAGGATCGGCTCGCTGCCGGGCGCGCTCCTCGTACGGGCCAGGGCGCAGACCTTCCTCGGCCACCATCGCCAGGCGGAGGCCACCGCCGTGGAAGCGCTCCGCCTGGCCCACGCCGGCGGCCAGCGCCACACGGCCGCCCACCTCGCCCGCCTGCTCTCCTGGCTGGCCGCCGTCTCCGGCGGTGACGCGGGGCGGCACGGCGCGTACGCGGAGGACCCGGCCGCGCACGACGACGCGGTGAGCGCCGCCGTGGCGAACTGGGCCCGCGGCCTGAACGACCTCACCTCCGGCCGCTACGCCTCGGCCCTGGACCGGCTGACCGGCGGCTGGTCGGGCAGCTCGCTCATCGCCGCCTACCTCTCGGCCCCCGACCAGGTCGAGGCCGCGGTGCGCTGCGCCCAGCCGGAGAGGGCCCGCGCGACGTTCCACCGCTTCGACGCCTGGGCCGCCCAGACCGGCCGGCCCACCCCCGAAGCGCTCGCCCACCGCTGCCGGGCGCTCCTCATGCCTCCGGGCTCCCCGGACGACGACCGCCAGGCCTGCTTCGAAGCCGCCCTGCGCGCTCATCAACGCGACCCGCAACCGTACGAACAGGCCAGGACCGAGCTCGTCTACGGCCAGTGGCTGCGCCGCACCCGCCGCAAGCGCGCGGCGCGCGAGTTGCTGGAAGCCTCCAGCGAACGTTTCGACCAGCTCGGGGCCCGTCCTTGGGCCCGCCGCGCCGCCGCCGAACTGCGCGCCACCGGCGACCCGCGTCACGGCCGCGCGGCCGGGCACGTCCCCCGGAACCTGCTCACCGCCCAGGAGCGCCAGATCGCCAGGCTCGCCTCGCGCGGCGTCCGCAACCGCGACATCGCCGCCCAGCTCTTCCTCAGCCCCCGCACGGTCGGCAACCACCTGTACAACGTCTTCCGCAAGCTCGGCATCACCTCCCGCCGCGACCTCGGCACCGCTCTCGGCCTCGACACGCCCTGACAGGCGTCGAACACGCCGGCGCCCTCGCCGCGCAAGCCGGGTACGCACCGGCGCCCTCGCGGCGCAGGCCGGGTGCGCGCCGAGCGGTCCTCCCGGCCTGATCCGCGTCATCACGGGGCCTAGTTCGGCGTGGAGGGGATGGGATTCCCTTGTCTCGACCGGCCGGGCGTCACCAGGGCGGCGACGACGACGCCGGCGCCCGCCGCGACGGCGGCCACGGTGAACCCGCCGGCGAAGCCGCTCAGCGTGGTTCCCGCCAGGCTCGCGGCGGCGACGCTGGAGACGACCGCGGCGCCGAGTGAGGCGCCGAACTCGTGGAAGGTGCTCACGATGCCGGAGGCGATCCCGGCCTCATGGGGCGCCACCTGGCCGAGCGCGGTCGCCGAGGCGACGACGAACAGCGCGCCGGTGCCCGCGGCGGCGACGGAGACGCCGACCACGACGACGGCGGGATGCATCGACACGGCCGGTGCGGCCAGGCCGAGAGCCGCGACCGCCAGTCCGGCGACGGCCGGCGCGCGTCCGCCCCAGCGGCCGATCACGCGGCCGGTCAGGTTGGCCCCGAGCATCGTGGCCACCGCCACGGGGAGGAACAACAGGCCCGTGTGCAGCGCGCCGTATCCCTGAGCCTGCTGGAAGTAGAAGGTGCCCAGGAAGAACACGGCGATCATCAGGGCCGTCGCCATCAGGATGAGGAACGCGCCCGCCGCCACGGGCCGCCGCGCGAGCAACCGGACGTCCATCAGGGGCGACCGCGCCCGCCGCTGCCACACGACGAACAGGACGTAACCCACCGCGGCGGCCAGGACGAGCCAGCCGGTGAACGACGTGAGCCAGCCCCGCTCGCCGGCGGCGATGAGAGCGTAGATCAGCGACGCGGTGGAGGCCGTCACCAGGATCGCGCCGAGGACGTCCAGCCGTGACCGTTCGGTTCCCCAGGTCGGCAGCCGCGGCACGAGGGCGGCGAGCACCACGGCGATCACCAGCCCGATGGGCACGTTGACGTAGAAGACCCACGACCATCCGGGGCCCGCCGTGAGGAGGCCGCCGACCAGGACGCCGAGTGCGGCTCCGCCTCCGCCGAGCGCGGACCAGACGCCCAGGGCCTTGTTCCGCTCCTCGCCGTCGAACAGGGCCACCACCAGGGACAGCGCCGAGGGTGACAACAGGGCCGCGCCGACCCCCTGGGCGATGCGGCCGCCCACGAGCATGGCCGCGGATTCCGCCAGTCCGGTGACCAGCGACGCCGCGGTGAAGAGAAGGAGCCCGGTGAGCATGACGCGCTTGGCGCCCACCAGGTCCGAGATCCGCCCGCCGAGCAGCATGAGTCCGCCGAAGGTGAGCGTGTAGGCGCTGACGGTCCAGGTCAGCGCCTCGCGGGTGAGCCCGAGGTCGGTCTCGATGTGGGGCAGGGCGATGGCGACGACGGTGACGTCGAGGATCAGCATGAGCTGCGCCACGCCGAGAAGGCCGAGAACGCGCCAGCGCGCCGGGTGTGCGCCCGGCTGGGCGATCTGTTGGTTCATGAGGTCTCCATGGCAAGAAGTCGTACTTCCATGTACGAGCTTTGCCCTGACTATAACTCGTATGTGCGCGTACGCGTTAGAGTGCCGACATGGCTGAGCCGTCCATACGCCCCAAGCGCCGCGCCGATGCCGAGCGCAGCATCGCCCGCATCGTGTCCGCGGCCCGCGCCCTGCTGAGCTCCGACCCCAACGCGAAGACGGACGACATCGCGAAGGCGGCGGGCGTGGGGCGGATGACCCTCTACGGACACTTCGGCACCCGCGCCGAACTCGTCGAAGCGGCGCTCGTGGACGCGCTGAAGGCCGGTGACGAGACCCTGTCGGCCGTCGACCTGACGGGGAACGCCCGCGAGGCCATGACCCGCCTGCTGGCGTCGAGCTGGCAGATCGTGGCCGAGTCCGCGGCCCTGCTCGCCGCGGCCGAGGAGGTCCTCCCCGCGGGACGGATCAGGGAACTGCACGAGAGACCGGTCCGGCGCATGACCGAGCTCGTCAGCCGCGGCCAGGACCAGGGCGTCTTCCGCGCCGACCTGCCCACCACATGGCTGGTCAGCGTCGTCCAGTACATTCTGCACGGGGCGGCGACCGAGATACGGGCGGGACGCCTCGCCCCTCACGACGCCGCGGAAGTGGTGACGAAATCCGTGGAGTCGGTGCTGACCGGCCAGGCCGTCAAGAGATAAATGCGACCAGGAAAATAAAGAAAGAAAACAGCAGGTCGAAGGCCGGATCCCCGTCATTCACGAGAATCTCGTCCGTTCTATTCGTGACCTATATCATTGCATTTATCGCCTCAAATGCTCCTATAATCGGAGACAAAGGCTGGATTCGATGAACAGCGCATGGAGAACGGCATGATGATTTCACCCGGCCCGTACGACGAGTTCGATCTGACGGGACACGCGTGCGTCGTCACCGGGGCCGCGCAGGGCATCGGCGCCGCCGAGGCGCGGCTGCTCGCGCGGCGCGGTGCGGCGGTGCTGTGCGCGGACCTGGCGGACACCGGGCCGCTGGTGGAGGAGATCCGCGACGAGGGCGGCATCGCCCTCTCCTGGCAGGGGGACCTCACCGAGCGGGGAGCGGCCGAGGACGTCCTGGCCGCCGCGGAGGGTTCCGGGCGGCCGGTCTCGGTTCTGGTCAACAACGCCGGCATCGTCCGTGACCGGATGGTCTTCAACCTGGACGACGCCGACTGGGACGCGGTGCTCGCGGTGAACCTGACCGCGCCCTTCCGGCTGTGCCGTGCCCTGGCCCGGCACTGGCGCGGGCAGCCGCGGCGCGCGGGACGGCGGATCATCAACACGAGCAGCGAGTCGGGGCTCTACGGCAACGCCGGGCAGAGCAACTACGCGGCGGCCAAGGCCGGTCTCGCCACGCTGACCTTGACCCTCGCCGCCGAGCTCTCCCGCTACGGGGTCCGCGTCAACGCGATCGCCCCCAGGGCACGCACCCCGATGAGCGAGGCCGCGTTCGGCACGCTGCCCGGCGGCGCCCTGCCGCCCGACCGCGTCGCGGCCCTGGTCGCCTGGCTCGCCGGCCCGTCCGGTGAGGACGTCACCGGGCAGGTCTTCGTCGTCGCCGGGGACACCGTGCGGCGGATGCGCACCTGGTCGCCGGTGCGCGCGGCCCGGCAGCCGGAGGAGTGGTCGCCGGAGACGAGCAAGCGCTTCCTGGCGGAGCTCTTCGACGGGGACGCCACACGTCACGAGCCCGCTCCGATCAGCGCCCTGTTCACCGGCGAAGCCACCGGGTAGCGCACCGGCGGGCCGGCCGCCAGGGTCGGCGGGGGTGCGGCGGAACCGAGCCCGCCGCACCAGGCCCGCCGGCACGGAGGGGCCGGGACGGACGTACGTGCTCAGGCACCGGTCCGCGTCTCCTGGGCCGTGCCGGGGATGAGGGAGCGCCGGACTTCTTCCTCGATGAGGTTCCAGATGTGGTCGACATACGCGGTGAACCTCTCGCCGCGTTTGGTGTGCAGATCGCGGGGGCGGGGGATGTCGATGCGGATCTCCTCACGGATGCGCCCCGGGTGGGCGGCCATCACGATCACCCGGTCGGCGAGCAGTACGGCCTCGTCGAGCTGGTGCGTGATGAACACCACGGTCTTGCGCTGCTTCGTCCAGATGTCGAGCAGCTCGGTCTGCATCACCTCGCGGGTCTGCGCGTCGAGGGCGGCGAAGGGCTCGTCCATCAGCAGCAGGGTCGGGTCCACCGCGAGGGCGCGGGCCAGGTTGACCCGCTGGCGCATGCCGCCGGAGAGCTGGTGCGGGTAGTGGTTCTCGAACCCGCGCAGCCCGACGAGCTCGATGCACTCCCTGCTCCGCGCGTCCGTCTCCGCCGAGCGACGGCCGCGGACGTCCAGGCCGAAGCGGACGTTCGCGAGCACGGTCCGCCACGGGTAGAGGGAGTCCTGCTGGAACACCACCGCCATGTCGCCGTGGCGGGGATGCGCCGTACGCCCGGACACGCGCACCTCACCGGCCGACGGCGCGATCAGCCCGTCGATGGTCTTGAGCAGCGTGGTCTTGCCGCAGCCGCTCGCGCCGACGACGCAGACGAACTCCCCGTCCTCGACGGTGAGGCTGACACCGTCGAGGACCGTGGTGAAGGCGCCGCCGACCTCGTAGCCGACCGACAGCCCGTCGATCTCCAGCAGCGGCGACGTCCCCGGCGGGAGGGGAGCGTCGATGGGGTTCTGGCCGCCGGCGGGGCGGCGGCGGAAGGGCCGGAGCATACGGCTTCCTCTCTCGATCTCGGCTCCCGGAGCGGCCGGGCACGGCCGATGTCAGTCGCGGGCATCCTGGGAGAAAGAGCGGGCGTCGACGGCGGCGAGGGATTCCAGGGCGAGTCCGTGGGCGAGACCGAACTGCAGCTCGCGGCGGATCAGCATGGTGAGGCACGCGCGGGTGTAGCGGAGCATGAGCGTGGTGTTGGCGGCGAGCTCGCGGGCGAGCTCCCAGGCCCGGTCGAGCAGCCGGTCCGGTGGCAGCACCTCCGCCACCAGGCCGAGTTCCAGGGCTTCGCGGGCGCCGATGGTGCGCCCGGTGAGCAGGAAGTGCCGGGCCCTGTTCATGCCCAGGAGCCACGGCCAGACGATGTGGACGCCGTCGCCGGGCACCACCCCGGCGACGACGTGCTGGTGGTCGGCGAAGACGGCGGTCTCCGAGGCGAGGACGATGTCGGAGAGGAGGGCGAGCTCGGCGTGCTCGGTGGCCGGGCCGTTCACCGCGGCGATGATGGGCACCTCGATGTCGAGCAGGTCGAAGAGCATGTGCCGCCCCTCGTGCGCCACCCGGTCCCAGCCCTGCGGGGTGGTGTTGCGCTTCTCGAAGGCCATCTCGGTGAGGAAGTCGGGGCCGCTGCCGGTGAGGATGACGACGCGGTTGTCCGGGTCGGTGGCGATCTGCCGGAACGCCTCGGGCAGTTCGCGGTGCGCCCGCTCCGACCACTTCAGCGATCCGCCGCCGGTGTGCAGGGTCACCTGGAGGATGCCGTCCTCCCGCGCCATCCGCACGTCGCCGAAGCGGTCCCGGTACTCCTCGAACCTGCTCACCGCCCCTCCTCCCCGGGCCGCCGGCCGTCGGGCGCCCACGGCTGGTAGCCGGGTTCCAGCGGCACCTGGAAGGTGTCCATCAGCATGGTCAGCGCCCGCCAGATCGCGATGACGTAGCAGATCTCGACCACCTCGCCGTCGTTCGCGAGCACCTCCTTCAGGTCGCCCAGGGTCTTCTCGGAGACCCGGTCGTCGCGGGCCATCTCGTCGACCGCGCGCATCACGGCGCGTTCTGCGGGCCCGAATCCTTCGTACGCCGCGCCCTCGCGCACGCCGAGCACGTCGGCGGGCCGCTTGCCCGGCAGGTCGACGTCGACGGTCGGCGCGTAGTGGTGCGCCCACAGGTACGTGGAGCCGGTCACCCAGGCCACGCGCATGATCGCGAGCTCGCGCAGCCGGGTCGCCTCGGGCCTGCGGGTCAGTCTCCCTTCCCAGAGGATGCGGTCGTTGATCTCGTTCTCGACGCGGGCGGACTGCGGCGAGTTCAGCAGCAGCCGGTAGAAGAAGATGCGCGACATCTCCTCGCGCATGCCCGCCTCGACGGCGATCCGCGCCGCCTCCTCGACGGGGAGCATCGGGATCAGGCCCTGGGGTTCGTCGGTCGGCATAGCCGTGGTCTCCCTGTCGTGGGTGCGGGTCATCCCTGGCCTGACTGCCAGGGGGCGACCCGCCGTTCCAACCATTCGAAGATCTTGACGAGCAGCACGCCGGTGACGGAGAAGATGAGCACCCCGGCGAGCAGCACGTCGGTCTGGAAGTACTGAGAGGACACGAGGATCCGGTAGCCGAGGCCGCTCTGGGAGCCGAAGAGCTCGCCGACGACGACGCCGATGAGCCCGCGCCCGATGCCCATGCGGATGCCGGCGACCAGGAACGAGACGGAGGTCGGGAACCGGACCATGGTGAACAGCTGCAGGCGGCTCGCGCCGAACGACCGGGCCGCCTCCAGGTGCTGCGGGTCCGTCGCCCGGATGCCGGCGTCGGTGTTGATCGCGATGGGCAGGACGACGAGCATGAACACCAGGAGCACGGTCTTGGTCTCGCCGATGCCGAACCAGAGGATGAACAGCGGCGCGAGCGCGACGAGCGGAGTCGCGTACAGCCCGTTGATGAGCGGGTCTATGTAGTCCTTGGCGCGGCGGCTGGTGCCGAGGAGCAGCCCGAGCAGCACCCCGGCCACGAGCCCGGCGCCGAACCCCTTGAGGAACTCGTCCGCGCTGACGAGCAGGTCCTGCTGGAGCGTCCCGTCCGCCCACATCGTGCCGACCGCCTGGACGGTGCTGATCGGCCCGGCCAGGAAGAGCGGGTTGGCGACGAGATACTCGGCCGCGACATGCCAGACCACGAGGAAGCCGGCGAAGCTGACGACGGCCCGGTAGCCGCGCCATCGGCGGCCGGAGCCCCTCCGCCGGCGCGGCCCCGGCGCGGGGGGCATAGTGGTGTGCCGCGCCCGCCGCTCGCGGGAGGTCACGCCGCTCATGCCGCCGTCTGGCCCTCGGGAAGCAGGCCCTTGGGGCCCGGACCGTTCTTGACCGAGTCGGGCAGTTCGTCGAAGGCGGCCTTGACGTGGGAGTTCTCGATCAGTCCCGCGATGTCGGACGGCACGGAGGCGTCCAGGGAGCCGCCGGACTTCATCAAGGAGATCGTCCGGGGGATCACCTCGTCGGCGATGACGCCGTCGCGCGGGTACGCCCCGGAGGTCACCCAGGTGTAGGAGGCTTCGGCGACGTCCGGCTCGACCTGCGCGTTCTTGGCCAGCAGGGCGATCACCCGGTCCTTGTTCGCCGGGTCGTAGAGGAAGGCGATGGAGGCGAGGTAGCCCTTGAGGAAGGCGCGCGTGGCGTTGGGGTGCTCGGCGACCCAGTTCTTCAGGGCGATGATGCCGAAGAAGGACAGGTCCTGGTATTCGGGCACCTGCTGCAGGTCGTACAGGATCTTGTAGCCCTGCCGTTCCAGCAGCGTGGACGTGGGCGGCAGCACCGCGATGCACTTGATCTGGCCGGACTGCAGGGCGGCGAGGGCGGGGCCGGCGTTGAGGTTGACGTTCGTGAGCTTGAAGTCGGCGCCGGCCTTCAGCTTGCCGCCGTGCTCCATCATCTTCGACAGGTAGAGGGCGTCGCCGATCCCCTCCGGGTTCTGCGCGCCGCACGTCGCGCCCCTGAGGTCCTCGAAGGACCGGACCTCCTTGGGCACGACCAGATACTCGGGGTACGACCGGTAGCCCTCGGCGACGGCGATGACGCGCGGGTCCTTCTGGTGGGCGAGGACGACGGCGTCGTACACGGTGGAGGTGAACTGCACCGAGCCGCCGATCATGGCGGCGAGCGCGTTCGGGCTGGACTGCGAGTAGATCATCGACACGTCCAGGCCGTGCTCCCTGAAGATGCCGAACTCGACGCCGACCTGGATGGCCCAGTTGCCGGCGTTGGCGGTGACGCCGCTGAAGGTCACCTTGTCCACCTCGGGCCCGGCGGCGCCCGCCGTGCTCGGCTCGGGCGTGGCGGCGGGGGGTTCGCCGGCGCCGCACGCTCCGGCTGTCACCAACAGGGCTGTCGCGGCGAGGATCCGAAGGGCACGGGCGGCACGGGCGGCACGGGTGGCACGGGTGGCACGGGTGGGGGGCATCGAAACTCCTAGGCGGGATTCGCGTGCGTTGCTCGACCTCACCCGAACGCCGTTATCGGCATCGTTACCGGCGCGCGGGCGGAGGCGGACGATCGGGGCGGCCACGGCGGGGTGGCCTGCGGCGACTCCGTTACCGGGCCGCCGCGACAGGTCACGGGGCGGGTTCCTCGGCGGGTTCCTCGGCCGGCTCCTCGGCCGGGTCCTCGGCGGGGACGAGAGGGAGGACGAGCGCCGACGGGTGGCGGTCGTCGTGGACGACGGTCTGCCGCGCGGGGCGCAGGTCCTCGGGCGCGGTGGCGGTGCCGTCCTCGGTGCCGGCGTGGCGGTCGTACTTGGGGAACGAGCTGCTGGAGACCTCCAGCCGGATGCGGTGGCCCGGCAGGAAGACGTTGCCGGTGGCGATCAGGTCGACTTCGACGCGGACCGGCCCGGACCCGGCGGCGGCGACCTCCGCCGCGGTCACCCGCCGGATGCCGTCGCAGAGCAGGAACGCCCGGCCGTCGGGGTGGACGTCGACGAGCTTCGCCGTCACGTCCGTGGCGGGAGCGTCGGTGACCAGGTGCAGCACGGCGTGGACGGGGCCGATCACCTCGACCGGGCCGGTCAGCGGGTCGCTGCTGTAGACGAGGACGTCGTCGCGGTCCTCGATCGCGCTCTGGTCCATCGGGCCGGAGTTCGCCGCCGGGTTGGGCAGGTAGGTCGCGCCGCCGCGGGTGGGCACGGGGTCGCGCGGGTCGTACCGGAACGTGTCGGGCGGCTGCGGCCCCTCGGGAGGTGTGCGGGACAGGCGGCCGTCGCCGTGGCGGGAGTTGGCGGCTCCCCCGCTGTGCAGGTACCAGGGGGTGGCGCGGGCGCGGGCGAGCGGCCACTCCTGCTCGTCACGCCACTCGTCCACGCCCATCACGAACACGCGCACCGGCGGCAGCTCGGGACCGCCGGCGCCGGACAGATGCTGGGCGAACCAGGCGAGCTGCAGTCCTTCCATGTCGATCGCGGCGGGGAAGCGCCGCTCGGGGCCGCAGGCGTCGCCGAACAGGGCGGGCGACCACTGCGTCCACGGGCCGATGATCAGGCGCTGCCGCTCGGCCGCCGGGCCGCCCGCGGCCTTGATCGTCTCGTACGCGGCCAGGTTGCCGTCGAGGTGGACGTTGTACCAGCCGGCGACGTGCAGCACGGGCAGGTCGGTCGCGGCGAGCGCGTCACGGGCGCTGAGCGCGTGCCAGTACGGGTCGCCGGGCGGGTGGGCGAGCCATTCGCGGTAGTGCGGGGCGATGCCGTCCAGGGCGGGCGCGTCCGTCAGCGGCAGCCTCCCGAAGGCGGCGTCCGGGTCGCGCAGGGCGCCGGCGAGCGCCCGCGCCGTGTCCTGGTGCGCGGCGGCGCCGTCGCGGGCTGTCGCGCGGCGGAGCTGGTCGGGGGCGAGGTTCGCCAGGCTCCACCACAGGTTGAAGCCGAGCTGGAACGCGCCGCCGCGCCAGACCCAGCCGCTGTCGTACTCGGACGCGGTGAAGTGCGGCACGATCGTGCGCAGCGCGGGCGGCCGGCGGCGCAGCGCCTGCCACTGCGGGACGCCGTTGTTCGACGCCCCGTACATGCCGACCTGGCCGCTCGACCACGGTTGCGCGGCGGCCCAGCCGACGCACGCGGCGGCGTCCTCGCCGGAGCCGGCGAACGGGCGGAACGGCTCGTCGCCGCCGGAGCGGAACCGGCCGCGGGCGTCCACCACGACGACCACGAAGCCGTGGTCGACCGCCCGCTCGGGGTTGATCACGCCGTAGACGGAGGCCCAGTTCGCCTTGTCGTAGGCGGTGTACTGGAGGAGCACCGGCCGCGGTCCCGCCGCCGGGTCGCGGTACACGTCGGCCCGGAGCACGACGCCGTCGGGGAGCGGGATCGGCACGTCCCGCTCGCGCAGGATGGCCGGGCGCATCAGGATTCCCCCGCGCGCTCCACGCGGGTCTCCAGCGCGCCGAGCCCGTCGATCTCCAGCCGGATGACGTCGCCCGGCTTGATCCAGCGGTCGATCTCGATCCCGGCGCCGGTGCCGACCGTCCCGGAGCCGAGCATGTCGCCGGGCAGCAGCGTCTCCCCCGCCGAGGCGTGCGCCACGATCTGCTCGATGGACCAGTGGATCGACCCGGCGGAGCCCTCCGACCACAGCTCGCCGTTGACGAAGGCCCGCATGCCGGCCGCGAAGGGGCGGGGGATCTCGTCGGCGGTGACGAGGTACGGCCCGGTGGCGCAGCCGCGGTCGAAGCCCTTGGTCTTGGCCGGGCCGACCGCGGTGCCCATCTCGCGGCGCTGGACGTCGCGGCAGGACAGATCGTTGAAGATGGTGAGCCCGGCGATGTGGTCCCAGGCCCGCTCGGGCGGGATGTCCCGGCCGCTCCTGCCGATGACGATCGCGAACTCCAGCTCGTAGTCGAGCTTCTCGGTGTACGCCGGCCACTGTCCGACCTCGTCAGGGCCGAACACCGACGCGCTGCGGGTCACGTAGTGGGAGGGCGCCTCGTACCACGCCGGCGGGACCTCCCTGCCCAGGTTGCGCAGGGCGTTGACCATGTGGTCCTCGAAGGCGAAGAAGTCGCGCAGCGCCGGCGGGCGGTCGACGGGGGCGAGCAGGCGCACCGCCTCGCGCGCGTGGGCGTGCGGGCCGAGCGGGCCGGTCTCCCGCCGCGCCGCCTCTGGGTCGCCGAGCGCGCCGAGGAGCCGCTCCGCCTCCCGCTGGGCGCGTCCGCCGGAGCCGAGCAGGGCGACCGTGCTCCCCGGGAAGGTGGCGCGGGCGAGTTCCGCGGCGCGGCCGGGCTCGCCGCCGTCGGCGACGATCTCCGAGGCCAGCAGCGCGGCGAGGTCGACGATGACCGGCGCGTCGAGCGCTCCCACCGCGGCCCCCGCGCGCACCTCCGCGTCCGGCCAGCCGTGCGGCGTGAAGCGGCAAATCCTCATCTAGAACCCTCCGTAGATCGTGGCCGGCTGCCGGGTTTGTCGTGCGGCAGGTTCTATTTCCGAGGCCGTTACTCCCTCATTAACGGCGGCGCGGAACGGCCCGGTAACTGCGCGCCCGTTGGATGACGGCGAAGGATTCTGTCAGCCAGCTGCTGAGGAGCGAGATTTTGAGTGTCAAGGCGATCGTGCAGCTCTATCCGGTCATTCCGGCCGAAGGCGGTGCCGCGGGGCGTGCCGCCCGGCGCCCGCTCGGGCGGGATCGGGACGAGTTCCAGAAGGTGATGCGGGACTGGGCGAGGATCGCCAAGGCCGCCGAGGACCTGGGTTACTGGGGCATCGCCGGGATCGAGCATCATTTCCACTCCGAGGGCTACGAGGTGGCCCCGTCGCCCGGCGTGGTGAACGCGTGGCTCGCGGCGCACACGAGCCGGATCAACGTCGGCACCAACGGCTACGTGCTCGGCACCCATGACGCGATCCGCGTCGCCGAGGAGTGCGCGATGCTCGACCACATGCTCGAAGGCCGTTTCTGGGCCGGGGTCAGCCGCGGCTACCAGTCCCGCTGGACCGACGTGCTGGGCCAGCACCTGGGCACCCCGGCGACGCTCTCCGACGGCGGCTCCGCCGACAAGGAGAACCGCGTCATCTTCGAGGAGCAGGTCGAGCTGATGCTCAAGGCCTGGACCGAGGACTCCTTCGACTTCAACGGCGCCAAGTACCAGGTCCCGTTCCCGTACGAGACCGGCATCACCACCTATCCGGCCACCGACACCGCGTCGCTGATGGGCGCGGTGGACGAGGTCGACGAGAACGGCGTCATCCGGAAGATCTCGGTCACGCCGCCGCCGTACCAGCGGCCGCACCCGCCGGTGTTCGTGGCGTCGTCGAGCTCGGAGGAGTCGATCCGGTACTGCGCGCGCAACGGCTTCGTCGTCACCAGCTTCTCCCCCGCGTCGAAGACCGAGGAGTTCGCGAAGATCTACGTCGACGAGGCCGCCAAGGCTGGCCACCCGGTGCCGCTCGGCGCGAACCAGGCGCCCGTGCGCTGGCCGCACGTCACCGACTCCGCGGCGGCGTACGACCAGGCCCTGCGCGACTACGACGCGGACATGTTCGAGAACTTCTACGCGAAGTTCTTCAAGAAGAAGATGCCGGTGAACGGCGACGTCGTGCAGGCCATCAAGGACTCCGGCCTGTTCCTCGGCGGCACCGTCGACCAGGCGAAGGCGCAGTTCGCCGCCGAGTGGGAGCAGGTCCCCTACGAGTACTCCGTGCTGATCTGGCACTGGGCGCAGCAGCCGACCGACGACCTGATCCGCGAGATGGAGCTGATGGCCACCAAGGTCTACCCGGAGATCGGCGGCCTGTCCGGCCCGCAGGAGCGTCCCCGGGCGCAGTGGGCCACCACCTGACCCGCCCGGCGCGTCCCGCCGCGCGGCAGCGGCGGGCGCGCCGGGTAACGCCATCCGTAATGCAACCGCTTGTACTGTACTGACCAGAGAGAACCGCACGGCCCCGGCCGCGCGTTGTCACACCGTTCCATGAGGAGTCGCCGTGTTCGAGTTCTTCCCGGGCGACCACGTCCGGTCGTCGAGCGTGAACCTGGCCCTGATGGCCGGCGGCTCGCTCGCCGACATCGGGCGCTGGCTCGGCCCGCTCCGGGACACGCCGGAGGCGGGCCTGGACGCCTGGGCGGCCGCCTGGGCGGGCATGGCGCACCAGCAGGAGGCGCTCGCCGCGGGCGACGTCCGCGCCGGATACCTGGCGGCGGCCGGCCGGCGGTATCTGCGCGCGTCGGTGTACCACGCGACCGCCCAGCGGCAGATCCCGCCGGGGCCGACGAAGTCGGAGAGCTACGCCGCGTCCCTGCAGGCCTTCGGGAACGCCATGGACTGCGGGGCCCTGCCGCTGGTGCGCGTCCACGTCGACTCCCCCGACGGCACGCTGCCCGGCTACCTGATCGCGCCGGACGCCGCCGACCCGCGGCCGGTGGTCATCGTGTACGGCGGGCTCGACCTGACCAAGGAGATGCTCTACGCCACCGTGGGCGCCGCGTTCGCCCGCCGCGGCATCACCTGCCTGGTCATCGACACCCCCGGCACCGGGGAGCTGATCCGGCTGCGCGGCGTGCCGTCCCGCCCCGACTACGAGGTCCCGACGGCGGCCATCATCGACCACCTCCAGGCCCGCCACGACGTGGACGCGCGGCACGTCGCCGTGCTCGGCGTCAGCTTCGGCGGCTACTACGCGGCCCGCTCGGCGGCGTTCGAGCCGCGGGTCTCGGCCTGCGTCTCGTGGGCGGGCAGCTGGGACTGCGGCGCGCTCTGGCGGCGGCGCTGGGACGAGGCCGAGGCCGAGCCGACGTCGTGGTTCCTGCCCTGGGTGACGGGCACCGGCACGATCGAGGAGGCCCTGGAGCGGCTGGAACTGTGGACGCTGGCCGACGTCTGGCCTCGGGTGACCCAGCCGCTGCTGATCGTGCACGGCGAGAACGACAGGGAGATCCCGGTCGCGGACGCGCGCCGCGCCTTCGAGGCCGCGGGCTCCGCCGACAAGCGGCTGCACGTCTTCGCCGCCGCCGGCGGGGGCGCCGAGCACATCCAGTCGGACGACCCCGCCCCCGCCCTCGACCTGATCGCCGAGTGGCTCTCCCTGCGCATGCCGGTGCTGCCGGAGCCGCCGGTGCCCGCGCTCGCCTGAGCGCCCCGGACACGCGGAAGCCGGGAGGGGAATCCCCTCCCGGCTTCCGCGTTGCCGGGGAGCGGCTCAGGTGGCCGCCGGTCGCCAGAACGGCAGCGACGCCTCCTCGTTCAGCGGGACGAACTCGACCTCGACCCGCATGCCGATGCGCACCTCGTCGACCTCGCAGCCGATCACGTTGCCCATGATGCGGGGGCCCTCGTCGAGCTCGACGACGGCGACCGCGTACGGGGTCCACTGGTTGAACGGGTACGCCCCCTGCTGGCGCACCACCGAGAAGGTGTGCACGGTGCCCCGGCCCTCCGTGGTGAGCCAGCCGGGCGTGTCACCGCACTCGACGCAGATCTGGCGAGGGTAGAACTGGCGGTGGCCGCAGCCCGGGCATTCCTGGACGAGCAGCTCGCCGCGGAGGGTGGCCTCCCAGTACGGGCGGCCGGCCGCGTCGAGCAGCGGGACCGGCCGGCCCTCCGTCGGCGGGGTGGTCACGTTCGTCATGCCTTGTCCTTTCCGAGAATCACGGTGCCCATCGCCGACAGCCAGCCGCCCGAGCCGCACGCGAGGGCCACCTCGGCGCCCGCCACCTGGGCGTCGCCGGCCTGGCCGCGCAGCTGCCTGGTGGCCTCGATGAGCAGGAAGATGCCGCGCATGCCGGGGTGGCAGGAGCTGAGCGCGCCGCCGTCGGTGTTCATCGGGAGGCTGCCGCCGAGCTGGAGCGCCCCGGAGGCGGCGAACGGGCCGCCCTCGCCCTTCTTGCAGAAGCCCAGGTCCTCCAGCATGAGCAGCGCGGTGATGGTGAAGCTGTCGTAGAGCTGTACGGTGTCGACGTCGTCAGGGGTGAGACCGGCCTGCGCGAACGCCTCCTTGCCGCTGCGCTCGGCCGCGGTGCGGGTGTAGTCGGGCATCTGGCTGATGTTCCAGTGGGTCTGGGCCGACGCCGCGCCGAGGATGTGGACCGGGGGCTGGCGCAGGTCGCGGGCGCGCTCGGCGGTGGTGACGATCACCGCGCCGCCGCCGTCGGAGACGACGCAGCAGTCGAACAGGTGCAGCGGGTCGGCGATCATGCGGGAGTTGACGACGTCCTCGACCGTCAACGGCTTGCGGTACTGGGCGTTGGGGTTGAGCCCGGCGTGCGTGCGGCAGGCCACGGCGATCGCGGCCAGCTGCTCGGAGGTGGTCCCGTACTCGTGCATGTGCCGCTGGGCGGCCATCGCGTACGCGCCGATCAGGGTGTTGCCCCAGGGCGCCTCGTACTGCAGCACGCCCGCGACCTGCTCGCCCGGCTTCTTGGCGCCGAAGCCGGGGTTGGTGCCCGACTTGGTGTACAGGTCGGAGCCGTAGACGATGAGCACGGTCTCGCACAGGCCGGCCTCGATCGCCGCCTTGGCGTGCTGGACGTGCAGCTCGAAACTGGAGCCGCCGACGGCGGTGCCGTCGAAGTACCGGGGGTTGATGCCCAGGATCTCCGCCATGGTGCCGGCGTTGTCCGGCTGGGCGAAGTCGCCCTGGGCGCACATGAACCCGTCGATGTCGCTCTTGCGCAGGCCGCTGTCGGCGAGCGCCCGCTGGGTGGCGAGCACGTGGTGCCCGACCGCGTCGAGGTGCGGTGCCTTGGGGTAATCGCTCAGGCCGATGCCGGCGATCACTGGCGTACGGTCAGCCATGGATGTGTTGTCTCCTCGGATGCGCGAAGGGATGACGCGCCGCCTGCGGGCGGCGCGCCCGCGGTGTCAGGTCGAAGGGCGGGGTTCGCGGGGCAGGCCCAGGATGCGCTCGGCCATGATGTTGCGCATGATCTCGTCGGTGCCGCCGGCGATGCGCCGGGACGGCGCGCTGAGCGCGAGCTCGGCCCAGACGTAGGTGCCCCACTCGCCGGTGTCGGCCGTCATGCGCGGGCCGAGCACGCGGCCGGCGAGCTCGCCGATGGCGCGGACGTTCTCCGAGTCCATCAGCTTGATGATCGAGGCCTCGGCCCCCGGCTCGCCGCGGCCGGCGGCGCGGGCGGCGGTCCACCGGATCACGTCCCGCCGGATCGCGATCCGCGCGAACTCCTGGCGGATGTGCGGGTCGCCGTCGAGGCCGAAGTGCTGGATGAGGCCGAGCAGCCGCTCGACCGGGTCGGTGGCGGGCGAGGCGGCGCGGTAGCCCATGGACGCCCGCTCGTTGCCGAGCGTGGTCATCGCCACCTTCCAGCCGTCGCCCGGCTTGCCGAGCACGTGGCTGTCGGGCACGAAGACGTCGTCGACGAACACCTCGTTGAACGCCTCGCCGCCGGTGAGCTGGCGCAGCGGGCGGACCTCGACCCCCGGGTCGTGCATGTCGACCATCAGCATGGTGAGCCCGGCGTGCTTGGGCGCGTCGGGGTCGGTGCGGACGAGCATCTCGCCGATGTCGCTGTAGTGGCCGCCGGAGGTCCACACCTTCTGCCCGGAGACCCGCCAGCCGTCGCCGTCGCGGACTCCCCTGCTCTTCACGCCGGCGAGGTCGGAGCCGGCCTCGGGCTCGGAGAAGAGCTGGCAGGCGAGGAGGTCCGCCCGGTACAGCGCCCGCAGGTACCTCTCCTTCACCTCGGGCGTGCCCCAGGCGAGCAGCGTCGGCGCGACGATGTGGTGGCCGACGATGAAGCAGGCCTCGGACGGCAGCTCGTAGTCGGCCGCGACCTCGTCGAACAGCTCCTGGTAGCGCTGCTCCCGGCCGGCCCCGCCGTACGCCACGGGGCCGGTGAGCCAGCCGAAGCCGGCGTCGAACAGCTCGCGGCGGAAGGCCACCGCGGCCGCGACCATGCTCAGCTCCTCCTCGCGGGTCGGTTCCGCGCCCGCGCTGAGCTCGTCGGGACCGTTGCCCCAGCCCTCCTCCCATTCCGGCAAGGGCTTGGCGTGGGTGTCGAGGAAGGCCCGGACGGCGTCCTGGAACGCGGTCTCGTCCGGGTTCCGGCGCTGGTCGTTCACGATTGCTCCCGAAGCAGGCGGTGGAGCACCTTGCCGCTGGCGTTCTTGGGCAGGGTCTCGGTGTGGACGCGGATGTGGTCGGGCACCTTGTACTTGGCCAGGCGCTCGCGGCAGAACCGCTGGAGCTCCTCCGGCGTGGCCTCGGTCCCCTCGGCGAGCACGACGTGGGCCCGCACGGTCTCGCCCCAGTGCGGGTCGGGGACGCCGACCACGGCGCACTCCACCACACCGGGGTAGGCGAACAGGGTGGTCTCGATCTCCAGCGGGTAGACGTTCTCGCCACCCCGGATGATCATGTCGTCCTTGCGGCCGGCGAGGTAGAGATAGCCGTCCTCGTCGAGGTAGCCGAGGTCGCCGCCCTTGAACCAGCCGCCGGAGACGACCTGGGCGGTCTTCTCCGGCTGCCCGTGGTAGCCGCTCATCACCATGTCGCTGCGGGTGACGATCTCGCCGACCTCGCCCACCGGCACCTCGTTGCCGGCGGCGTCCCAGATCTGCAGGTCGATGTTGAAGCCGGGGCGGCCGACCGACCCGAGCAGGTGCGGGTGGCCGTCGAGAGCGCGCACGTGGTCCTCGGGGGTGAGCACGGTCTGCATGCCCGCCTCGGTGCCGGCGCCGAAGCCGTTGTAGAAGTCGCACCTCATGACCGACATGGCCTGGGTGAGCAGGCCGGGCGACATCGGCGCGGCGCCGTAGAAGACGGAACGCAGCGTGGCGAAGTCGTCCGGTCTCACACCCGGCTGCCGGAGCAGGGCGCTGATCATGGTGGGGACGAGGAACACGTCGGTGAGCCCTTCGCGGCACCACCGCAGCAGCTCCGCCGGATCCCACTGGGGGACGATCAGGGACGCCGAGCTGCGGCAGATCGCGTTGAGCACGAGGCTGAGCCCGGCGACGTGGTAGAGCGGGGACGCCGAGTAGCGGAACTCGTCCCGCAGGAAGCGGTACTCCAGGACCGCGTTGGAGACCATCGTCTTCCACATGCGGTGCGACTGCATGACGCCCTTGGGCAGGCCGGTCGTGCCGCTGGTGTAGGCGAGCGCGACGATGTCCTCGTCGTCGACGACCGCCTCCCGCGGCGAGCCTCCGGCCCCGCGCCGGAGCACCTCCTCGAAGGGCGTCGTGCCCTCGCTCCCGCCGAAGCCCACGACGTGGTCGAGATGCTCCAGGTCGTCCCTGGCCGCCAGCACGTCCGGCGCGTACCGGTCGCCGACGAAGATCCAGGACGCCTCGGAGCTGCGCAGCAGCGTCGTGATCTCCGCGGGTGACAGCCGGAAGTTGAGCGGGACCGCGACCGCCCCGAGCTTGAACAGGGCGAGGAAGGTCTCCACGTACTCCGGCGAGTCGGTGTCGAGCACGGCGACCCGGTCCCCCTGCGCCAGGCCCATCGCCTGCAGACCGGAGGCGAGCCGGTGCACCCGGTCGCGCACCTCGGCGAACGTGCGCGTGCCTGACGGGGTGACGAAGCAGTCCCGGTGCGGCGAGCGCTTGGCCGCCATGTCGATCCACTCGCCGATCTGCGTCCTCGACAGGCGCCGGCCGGTCAGGGAGGCCGGGCGGAGGCGCTGCGCGGTCATCTCACTTCCCCAGCATCTCGGCGAGCAGGGTCATCTCGGCCATGCTGTTCTCCGGCACCACGTAGCCGGCGTCGTCGAAGATCTCGGTCAGGTGGTCGCGGACGTCCTCGGCGGTCAGGTCGCCGTTCAGGTATCCGCGGGTGACGCCGACGAAGACGCGCGCCACGCGCCCGCCTCCCGCGCTGAGGATCTCGCCGGACGGCTCGCAGGAGTCGTGGCTCAGGTAGGCGACCACCGCCGAGACCAGCGCGGGGTCCAGGTGGTCCGCGAGCGGGTTGTCGAAGCCCTCGGTCATGCGGGTCTGCGCCACCGGGCCGATCGCGTTCGCCTTGATGTCGTACTTGCGGCCCTCGATCGCGAGCACCTTGATCAGGCCGACCAGGGCGAGCTTCGCCGCGGCGTACGACGACTGGCCGAAGTTGCCGAAGAACCCGGCCGACGACGAGGTCACCACGACCCGCCCGAACCCCTGCTCCCTGAAGTGCGCCCAGGCCGGGCGGGTGACGTTGAACGCGCCCTTCAGGTGCACGTCGAGCACCGGGTCCACGTCGTCAGGGCTGGTGTTGTGGAAGGTCTTGTCGCGCAGGATGCCCGCGTTGTTCACGATGACGTCGACCCGGCCGAACGCGGACAGCGCCGTGTCGATCACGGCCTGGCCGCCGGCCACGGTGGCGACCGAGTTCGTGTCGGCCACCGCGATGCCGCCGAGCTCCTCGATCTCCTTGACCACGATCGCCGCGCGGTCCTGCTCCACCCCGTCCCCGGACAGGGACGTGCCCATGTCGTTGACGACCACCTTCGCACCGCGGCGCCCGAGTTCGAGAGCGTGGGCCCGGCCGAGCCCTCCACCTGCTCCCGTGATTACGGCGACACGACCGTCGAAGCTGAGATCCACGGCAATTTCCTCCTTCTCGGGGCGGGGCACGCACCGGCGTCGGCACCAGCCGCACTCTTGCGCGCGAGGAGTTACTGCGGGCGTTACGGCTTCCGCCGCTCATGCCCGGTGCACGCCCGCGGCCTACCGTCCCCTGACATGAGCGGACTTCAACAGCTAGCCGACGCGACCGCGTCGTTCACCGGCCTCGCCGAGGAGCACGAGGACTTCCGGGAGAGCGTGCGGTCGTTCGTTGAGCGCGTCTCACCGGAGACACAGGTACGCCGCCTCATGGAGGACGAGCGGGGTTACGACCCGCTGGTGTGGCGGCAGATGGCCGAGCAGCTCGGCCTGCAGGGGCTAGCCCTGCCCGAGCGCTTCGGCGGCTCGGGGGCGACCTTCCTCGAACTCGGCGTGGTGCTGGAGGAGATGGGCCGGGCGGTGATGTGCGCCCCGTTCTTCTCCACCGTGGTGCTCGCCGCCAACGCGCTGCTGCACTCCGGTGACGAGCAGGCGAAGGACGATTTCCTGCCGGGCATCGCGGCCGGTGAGACGATCGCCACGGTGGCGCTCGCCGAGCGCTCGGGGTCGTGGTGGGGCGAGGACGTCGAGGCGCGCGCGGCCGTGGAGGACGGCATCTGGCGGCTGACGGGCGTCAAGTCGTTCGTCCTGGACGGGCACGTGGCCGACCTGCTGCTGGTCTTCGCCAGGACCGACGCCGGTCTGTCGCTGTTCGCGGTCTTCGGGGAGGCCGCCGGGGTGACCCGGAAGCCGCTGCCCACCATGGACCAGACCCGCAGGCAGGCGGTGCTGGAGTTCGACCGCAGCCCGGCCAGGCTGATCGGGCCCGAGGGCGGCGCGGGGCCGGTGCTGGAGCGGGTGCTCGACCTGGCCGCGGCCGGTCTCGCCGCCGAGCAGGTCGGCGGGACGCAGCGGTGCCTGGAGATGGCGGTCGAGTACGCGAAGGTGCGCAGCCAGTTCGGCCGGCTGATCGGGTCGTTCCAGGCGATCAAGCACAAGTGCGCCGACATGCTCATGGCGGTCGAAACAGCTCGGTCCGCGGCGCACTACGCGATGTACGCCGCCGGCGAGGACCTGCCGGAGCTGCCCGTGATCGCCAGCCTGGCCAAGGCGTACTGCTCAGAGGCCTACACGATGGTCGCCGGGGAGAACGTGCACGTCCACGGCGGCATCGGATTCACCTGGGAGCACCCGGCGCACCTGTACGTCAAGCGGGCGATGTCGTCGGCGCTGCTGTTCGGCGACCCCGACCGGCACCGGGCCCGGTACGCGGACGGGGTGGGACTGTGAGCACGCTCCCGGGCATCGCCCGCGACGACCTGCGTGGCGTGATGGCCTGCTTCGCGACCGGCGTCGCCGTGATCACCGCCGCCCAGCCCGGCCGGCCGCCGGTGGGCATGGCGGTCAACTCGTTCGTGTCGGTGTCGCTGGACCCGCCGCTGGTGCTGTTCTGCGCCGCGCACACCTCGTCCACGTGGCCGGCGATCCGCGCCGCCGGGCACTTCTGCGCGAACGTGCTCGCGGCCGGCCAGGAGGAGCTGGCCCGGGCGTTCGCCCGCAAGGGCGACCGGTTCGCGGGCGTGACGCACACCCCCGGCATCACCAGCGCGCCCGTGCTGCGCGACGTGCACGCGCACATCGAATGCAAGATCGTCGAGACGTACGAGGCCGGCGACCACACGGTGGTGCTCGGCCGCGTGCTCGATCTCAACGCCGACACCGAGGCCGCGCCGCTGCTGTTCTACCGCAGCGCCTACCGGCTGTTCTGACGACCCGCAACCTTTGACCCGGAATGTAGAGGAGGACACGTGGTAGCCGCGATCCGCCAGGCTGAATGGCACGCACAGTTTCCCGAGGACTACCGATGGTCGTACAACGTCATGCTCGTGCTCGCCGTGATCCCGAGCGGCGGCGCCGAGGTCGGCGAGGTCGACAGGGTGTGCCGCCGGCTCGCCGGGCACGTGGGGGACGACGAGCGCTGGTTCCGCGAGTGGCGCGCCATGGGCGACCAGGTCCGGGCGCTCGCCGAGGAGGCGCGGGAGCTCGGCGACCGGCGCGCCGCGATGGGGCACTACCGGCGGGCGACGAGCTACTACTTCGCCGCCGAGCGGTTCCGCTTCCCCAAGGACGACGAGGCGCTCGACGCCTACCGCGCGATGGTCGACTGCTTCCGGCTGTCCGCCGAGCTCGACGACCGGTACCGGGTCGAGTACGTGGACGTCCCGTACGAGGACACCGCGCTGCCCGGCATCTTCGTCTCCGCCGCGCGCTCGCCCGGCGAGCGCACGCCCGCCGTGCTGTTCATGAGCGGCTTCGACGGCAACAAGGAGCACAACTGGTTCCTCGGCGTCGAGGACCTGCTCGCCCGCGGCGTCTCGGTGCTGTCGCTGGACAGCCCCGGCGTCGGTGAGGCCGTGCGCTTCCGCGGCGTCTCCCTGCGGCACGACTACGAGGTCGCCGGCAGCGCGGCCGCCGACTGGCTGCAGGGCCGCGACGACGTGGACCCGGAGCGGATCGGCGTGCTCGCGCTGAGCCTCGGCGGCTACTACTCCTCGCGCAGCGCGAGCATGGACCCCCGGTTCAAGGCGTGCGCCGCCTGGGGCGCGATCTGGGACTACCACCGGGTCTGGAGCGAGCGCATCGAGGCCGCGTTCGCCAAGCAGCTCCCGGTGCCCGGCGAGCACCTGGTGTGGTCCACCGGGACCGGCTCCACGCAGGAGGCGCTGCAGGTCCTGGAGGGCTTCCGGCTGGCCGACGTGGTGCCCCGGATGAAGGGCGCGTTCCTGCTCGTGCACGGCGAGGACGACCAGCAGGTGCCGGTGTCCGACGCCCACCTGCTCTTCGAGGCGTGCGGCTCGCCGGACAAGACGCTGCGGATCTTCACCGCCGAGGAGGGCGGCGCGCAGCACTGCCAGATGGACAACCTGTCGATCGCCGTACCCGAGATCAACCGGTGGCTGGCCGACCGGCTCGGCGCGTCCGCCACCTCGTCCGCCACCTCCCGATAACGACCGGCTTAACGGTGCGCCGCCTAGCGTGCCCCGCACCAGCCGGAACAGATCCGACGACCGCCCACCACCTGGAGAGAGCTCACGATGTCTACCGGTAACCCCCGTCCGCTGATCTCGGTCGACTCCCATGTCGTGGAGCCGAAGGACCTCTGGCTCAAGAGGCTGCCGCAACGCTTCCAGCACCAGGCCCCGCAGGTGCAGTCCACCGAGCAGGGCGACTACTTCATCGTGCCGAACACGGGGATGTCGCCGAAGCCGGTCGGCACCGAGGGCGCGATGATCAACACCAAGATCAACGGTGTGATCACCAAGCCCACCGGCTACCGTTTCGAGGACCAGCGGGCGGGCGCGTACGACCCCGTCGCGCGCCTGGAGGACCAGGACAGCCAGGGCGTCCGGGCCGAGGTCGTCTATCCGGGCTGGCTGATCGTGCACAGCATCCCGGACTTCGACCTCAAGGTCGCCTGCGTCCGCGCCTACAACGACTGGCTGCTCGAGGAGTTCTGCTCGCACGCCCCCGACCGGCTGATCGGCGCCGTCGCGCTGCCCGTGGGCAACGGCCCGGTCGAGCCCGCGATCGAGGAGGCGAAGCGCTGGGCCGCGCGCGGCGCCAAGACCTTCCTCCTCCCCCAGGCGGTCCCCGGCATGGCCTGGGGCGACGCCCACTGGGAGCCGCTGTGGGCGGTGCTGGAGGAGATCGGGGTGCCCGTCGGGTTCCACCAGGCCGCCGGTCAGGTCGCCATCTTCAACGACAAGACCACGCCCGGCGTGTTCTGGACCACCGCCATCGGCAACAAGATCAGCCTGGGCTGGGTGTTCATGCAGCTCGTCTACGGGGCCGTGCCGGAGCGGCATCCGAACCTGCGGTTCATCCTCGTGGAGGGCGGCATCGGCTGGATCGCCTTCCAGCTCAACACGATGGACCACATGTTCACCGACCACCACCGCTGGACCGTGCCCGAGCTGTCGATGAAGCCCAGCGAGTACTTCAACCGCAACTTCTGGGCCACCTTCGAGGACGACCGCCCCGGCATCCTCACCCTGCCCATGCTCGACGAGAAGCGCCTGATGTGGGCCGGCGACTACCCGCACACCGAGGGCAACTTCCCCTTCGCCCAGGAGCAGGTCGCCCACGACTTCCAGGACGTGGACGACGCCGTCGTGTCCGCGATCACCCACGACAACGCGATCGACCTGTTCGGCCTCGACATCCCCCGCCTCGTCAGCTCCTGACGGCGAACGGTGCGGCGGCGGCCCCCTCCGGCCGCCGCCGCACCGTTGTCGCGCGGGTCGTGCCCGCGGTCAGGTCGCCCGAAGCTCGTGGACGAGCTGCCGGGTCGCCGGGGTCGGCTCGACCCCGAGTTCGGCCAGAGCCGTGGTGAGCCGCTGGAACTCGGCCAGGACCGCGTGCGGTGAGCCCAGGGCCCCCTCCACCCGCATGCGCACGCAGTAGGCGGACTCGCAGAACGGGTCGCGGTTGATCGCGAAGGTGGCGGCCTGCCTGGCACGCTCCAAATAGCCCAGGGACACCGCCACCTGGGCCGCGTCCACCGCCGCGTTCACGATCATCACCTCCAGCTCGTGACGGCGCTCCTCGGCCCACTCCAGCTCGCTCTCGGGCAGGTACGGTCCCTCGACCATCTCCAGCGTGGACTCGATGCAGTCCAGCCGCTCCTCGCCCCGCAGCCGGTACGCCTCGCCGATCATCCGCTCGAAGCGCAGGTCGGTGCTGTCCACGTACAGGCCGTCCGCCCAGCGGACGTGCCCGTGCGCGGTCCTGGACAGGTTCACCCCCGTCGCCTGGCGCAGCTTGTGCACCACCTGGCGGAAGTAGTTGCCGCCGCGGCGCGGGTCCGCGTCGGGGAACAGGCGCTCCTGCAGCCGGTGCCGCTCCACGCCTTCCGGGTGCAGCGCGAGATAGGCGGCGAGTTCCAGCACCTTGGTGCGGCGCGAGCAGCGGGGCACGCCGTCCACGATCAGGTCGACCACGGGGCCGTGCGTGTGCACGTCCACGACGATCACCCGCTCGGAGGGGACGGCCGGCTGCCGCTTGCGCACCTCCGGCGGCTGCTGCCCGACGAGCTGACGCCAGCGGGTGCCGCCGGCGTCGTTCTCGATCTGGCGGCGCAGCACGCCCGGCACGTCGTTCAGCGCGTTCTTGAGCACGAACAGGCAGCCGATCGAACTCGCGGTCGCGTAGGCGAGCTCGACCGCGGCCGACGCCGCCTCGGCACGCCCCAGCCGGGCCTCGGCCTCGGCGAGGTACGCCGCGGCGAACGGCAGCATGAGCGTGCGCCCGGCCGCCCGCATCGCCTCTGTGGCGGTGCGCAGCACCCGGGCGGCGTCCTCCGGCCGGTCGATGCGCAGGTAGGCGAGCCCCTGGAAGGTCTGGCCCCACTCGGCGTAGCAGCGGTTGCCGCTCGCCGCCGAACGACTGATCGCGTCGGCGAGCGTCATGCGGGCGTCGTCCACCCGGCCCAGCGCGAGCTGCAGGACGCCGACCACGACCTCGAAACAGGGCTCCCAGCCGAACAGGGTCCTGCGGCTGTGGTCGACCGCGGCCTCGGCGGCCGCCAGCGCCTCCTCGACGTGCCCCTCGGCCCACAGCAGCCATGCCTCGTGGAAGAACCACAGGTCGGTGTGGGCGCCGAACTTGATCGCCTCGGGCACCTCGTCGAGCAGCTCGCGGGCGAGTGCCAGTTCGCCCCGCCACACCAGGGCGAGCAGCGGGTGGGGGGTGCGGAAGAAGGAGCGCGGCGGCCAGTCCCCCTCGTCGGGGAGCATGCGCAGGAGCTGGTCGAGCCGCCCCTGCACGAGCAGTCCCCAGGAGTAGACGCGCTCGCTGTCCACCCAGTCGCGGCCGGGCGGCGGCGCCACCGGCTCGCGGCCCGCCACCGCCTCCAGCTCGTAGCGGACCGCCTCGGCCCGGAAGTCGCCCTCGTAGCCGCGGACCAGCTCCAGGGCATCGGCCGGGCGCCACTGCATGGCGTAACCGACGAACGCCACCGCTCCGGGGTCGGCCTTGGCGACGTCGCTGAGCACGCCCTCCTGGTGCAGCCGGAGGATGAGCGCCTGGGCCTCGGGGATGCGCCGCACCCCGTACAGCGCCCGCAGCGCGGCGCCGAGCAGGACCGGGCGGGACTCGACCGCCGCCGGGCCGAACGCCTCCAGCCAGCGCAGCAGCACCTGCCAGTCCGCGCGCGCGGCCAGCGCGGCCACGGCGCGCTCGGCCGCGTCCGCGCCCTTCTCCAGCTCTCCCACCTCCAGGTAGGTCTCGACGGCGTCCTCGTGCATCCCGCTCTGTTCCAGCAGGCGGGCGTAGCGGCTCTGCAGCTCGGGCAGCTCCTCGGGCAGGCGGGCCTGCAACTGCTCGCGCAGATGCTGCCGGAACCGGGGGTGGTAGACGAGCGCCCGGTCGACCTTGGTCGCCGGCAGGTGCCGCGAGCCCAGCGACTGCCACAGCCGGTAGCCCTTCTCGCCGCAGAGGGCGACGGCGGCCCTGGCGGTGACGCCGGCCGGGATGGACGTGCGCAGCAGGAAGTCCTGCTCCTCCTCCGGGAGGCGGGCGAGGATCTCCCGGGAGACGAAGCCGGCCAGCACGTCCGGACCGTTCCCCGGCTGCAGCCCGGGGACGATGTCGAAGGCCACCGCGGCGATCCAGCCCTTCGTGGCCTCCATCAGCGGCGCCGGGTCCCGGTCGCCCTGGCCGTGCGCGGCGAGCAGGGTGCGCGCCTCGTCCATGCTCAGCGCCAGGTCCTCGCCGCTCACCCGGGCGATCCGGCCCTGCAGCATCATGCGGCCGATCGGGCCGCCCAGGTCCTCGCGGCTGAGGATGATCGTCCGGACGTTCGGCGGCAGGTAGTCGAGGAAGACGCCGAGCGCGTCGACCGCTTCGTCCGCCTCCACCAGCCATTCGCAGTCGTCCAGGACGAGCAGCAGGGACGTGTCGTGGATGCCCTCGGCGAGCATCGCCGCGACCTCGGCCGCGGGGAAGCCCTCCTCCAGCGCGGTCTCCACCGTGCGGGGCGCCTCGGGGTTCACCTCGGCGAGAGCCTTGGCCAGGTAGGTCATCAGCCGGGACGGGCTGCGGTCGCCGGCGTCGAGCGTCAGCCAGGCGAGCGGCCAGCCGAACCGCGCGGCGAACATCCGGGTCTGGACGGTCTTGCCGGACCCTGCCGCGGCGAAGATCACGATGGTCTCGTAGACCTCGAGGAGGGCGGCGAACTGCTCGTCAAGGCGGTCTCGGGAGATGGTGCCACGTGGTAGTCCCGGGGGGAGGACCTTGTGACTCAAGATCATGCCGACCTCAGTTCGCGGAAGTGTAACGTCACGCAAGGCCGCCGAAATCCCCGCGTTACGGCGGTGTGGTCTCTCCATAAAGTGGTACGGGACGACCAAAGTCAAGCCTTCTTGGCTATTTAATGTCATTTGGGCGATATATCCCCATAGAGACCACTTAGGGCAGTAGATCGCCAGGCACCGATCGTGCCATCCCGGGCATGCTCCGGGCGTCACCCGGGCCGCCTCCCCGGATCCCGGCAGGGCCATAACGACGGTGGTAACGCGGGCCGGATGAGGTGGCTCGTGGAGCCCTCTGCCCCCACCGCACGTGAACGGAGCCCGCACGGTGTTCTATTACTTCCCGGACAACTACATGTGGTCATCGGCCTTCAACCTCGCCCTCATGGCGGGCGGCTCGCTCGGTGAGATGCACCGCTGGCTCGCGCCGCTGCGCGACGGCGAGCCCGAGCCCGAGGCCTGGGGCAAGGCGTGGGCGGGCATGGCCGGCCAGCAGGAGGAGCAGGCCGAGAAGGACCTCCAGGCGGGGCTGCGCCGCAGCGCGGGCCTGCGCTATCTGCGCGCCTCGGTCTACCACGCCAGCGGCGAGCGGCAGATCGCCCCCGGCCCCGAGAAAACGGCCAGCTACCGCGCCGCGCTCGACGCGTTCGAGAAGGCCGTCGAGCTGGCGCCGCTGAACGTGGAGCGCATCGAGGTCCCCTCCCCCGACGGCGTCCTGCCCGGCTACCTCATCCCGGCCCGCACCGCCGAGCCCGCCCCCGTCGTGATCTTCTACGGCGGCTTCGACGTCACCAAGGAGATCCTGTACGGCTTCGTCGAGGAGGAGTTCGTCCGCCGCGGCATCACCTGCCTGGTGATGGACAGCCCCGGCGTGGGCGAGCCGCTCCGGCTGCGGAACGTGCCCTCCCGGCCCGACTACGAGGTCCCCACCGGGGCCGTCATCGACTACCTGGAGACCCGCGCGGACGTGGACGCCGACCGCATCGGCGTCATGGGCATCAGCCTCGGCGGCTACTACGCGCCGCGGTCGGCCGCGTTCGAGCCGCGGATCAAGGCGTGCGCGGCCTGGGGCGGCATCTGGGACTGGGGCGCCACCTGGGAGAAGCGCTGGGCCACCCGGTCCAGGACGGTCTCGGTGCCGTGGTTCCAGCTCCCCTGGGTGATGGGCACCGACACGATGGAGGCCGGCCTGGAGCGGGTGCGGCAGTGGACGCTCGTGGACGTGCTGCCCGAGCTCACCCAGCCGCTGCTGATCGTGCACGGCGAGAACGACCGGCAGGTCGCCGTCGAGGACGCGCACAAGGCGTACGAGGCGGCCGGCTCGGCCGACAAGACCCTGCGGATCTTCACCGTCGCGGAAGGCGGCGCCGAGCACTGCCAGACCGACGAGCCCGACCCCGCCCGGCAGCTCATCGCCGACTGGTTCGCCCAGCGCTTCGGCACGCTGCCCGCGCAGTCCTGAGTCCCGTTCCGCGACGATGGGGAGACATTGACGTGAGCACCGACACTGACGTGAGCACCGGCGCCGCCGGGGACGGCCGCGGAAAGGTGACGCTGGACGACGTCCACGCCCTGTGCGAGCGATACCGCAACTGGGGCAAGTGGGGCCCCGACGACCAGATCGGCACGCTCAACTACATCGAGCCGGAGATGGTCGTCGCCGCCTCCGCGCTCGTCCGCCAGGGCAAGGTGATCTCCTGCGCGCTGCCGTACGACGGCGACGGCCCGCAGAACGGCTGGGGCGGCCGGGTGAACCCGATCCACCTCATGCTGCAGGACGGCGGCGACGCCGCCATCGGCGCCCAGGACCACATGGCCAGGCTCCGCTACGCCGACGACGCCGTCTACATGCCGTTGCAGTCAGGCACCCAGTGGGACGCCCTGTCGCACGTGTTCTACGAGGGCAAGATGTACAACGGCTTCGGCCAGGAGCACGTCTCCAGCACCGGAGCGGGCAAGTGCGGCATCGAGCTGACCACCGAGAAGGTCGTCGGCCGGGGGGTGCTGCTCGACATCCCCCGTCACCGCGGCGTGCCGTGGCTGGAGCCCGGTCAGGGCATCGACAGCGCCGAACTCGCCGCCTGCGCCGAGGCGCAGGGCGTCACCGTCGGCCGCGGCGACTTCGTCCTGGTCCGCACCGGGCACATCGCCATGTGCCGGGCGCGAGGCTCGTGGGGCGACTACGCGGCCGGCGACGCCCCCGGCCTCTCGCTCGACTCCGCGCACTGGATCTGCGGCAACGAGATCGCCGGCGTCGCCACCGACACCTGGGGCATGGAGGTCCGGCCCAACGAGACCGACGAGATCTTCCAGCCGGTGCACATCGTGCTGCTCGTCAACGCCGGCCTGCTGATCGGCGAGATCTTCGACCTGGAGAAGCTCGCCGACGACTGCGCCGCCGACGGCGTCTACGAGTTCATGTTCGCCGCCGGGCCGCTGCCGTTCACCAAGGCGGTCGGGTCCCCGCTGAACCCGCTGGCGATCAAATGACCCCGCCCGCCTTCCGGAGATTCCCGTGAACGTCGACGAGCTGAACCGGCTCCCCATCGCGTGGGAGCCCGACCCCGCCGCCTTCCCCGGCACCCCGCTCGGCCGGATGGCCGCCCGGCACGGCCTCACCTCGGTCGACGAGGTCGCCGACCGCGCCGCGGCCGACCCAGGATGGTTCTGGGCCGCCGCCGCGGACGACGTCGGGCTGCGCTGGCGGCGCCCGTACGAGAAGGTCCTCGACCTGTCCGACGGCCCCGAGTTCCCGCACTGGTTCAAGGGCGGCGGACTCAACTGGGCGGACTACGCCGTCGACCGCTGGGTCGACGAGGGCCGCGCCGGCGCCGAGGCGATCGTCTGGGAGGGCGACGACGGCGCGGTGCGCACCCTCACCTACGGCGAGCTGAAGGAGCAGATCGACCGCGCCGCCGGCGCGTTCGCCGCGCGCGGGGTCGGCGTCGGCGACGTGGTCGCGCTGTTCCTGCCGATGGTGCCGGAGGCCGCCGTCGTCATGCTCGCCGCCGCGAAGATCGGCGCCGTCGTGGCCCCGTTCTTCAGCGGTTTCGGCCCCGGACCCGTCCGCGAGCGGCTGCTCGACTCGGGGGCGAAGCTCATGGTCACGGCCGACGGGTTCGAGCGGCGCGGCAAGCTCGTGCCGCTCAAGGAGACCGCCGACGAGGCCGCCGCCGACGCCCCCGGCCTGCGCACCGTGCTCGTGGTCCGCCGTCTCGGCCGCGACATCCCGCTCGTGCCCGGCCGCGACGAGTGGTGGGACGAGGCGACGGCCGCCGCCGAGCCGATGACCGAGACCCCGGTCTTCGACGCCGAGACCCCCTGCGTCCTGCTGTACTCGTCCGGCAGCACCGGCCGGCCCAAGGGCTGCCTGCACACCCACGCCGGGCTGCCGTTCAAGTTCGCGCAGGAGGCCAGGCACGGCTTCGGCATGGACGTCGGCGAGCGCCTCATGTGGGTCACCGACATGGGCTGGGTCATGGGCGCCTACGTGGTGACGGCCGCGTTCACCAACGGCGGCACCGCCGTCCTGTACGAGGGCACGCCCGACCATCCCACCCCCGACCGCCTCTGGTCGGTCGTCGAGCGTCACCGCGTCACCGCGCTCGGCGTCTCCCCCACCCTCATCCGAGTCCTCGCCGGTCTCGGTGACCGATGGCCGGACGCCCACGCGCTCCCCGACCTGCGGGTCATCTGCAGCACCGGGGAGCCGTGGAACCTGGAGCCCTGGTGGTGGTGCTTCCGCCACGTCGGCAAGGGCCGCACTCCCATCGTCAACATGAGCGGCGGCACCGAATGCGGCGCCTCCATCGTGAGCGGCTCCGTGCACCGCCCGATCAAGCCGGCGGGCTTCTCCGCCCCCTCGCTCGGCATGGCCGCCGACGTCTTCGACCCCGACGGCCGGCCCGTCCGCGGCCAGGTCGGCGAACTCGTCGTCCGCGCCCCCTGGCCCGGCATGACCAAGGGCCTGTGGGACGGCCCGGAACGCTACCTGTCCACCTACTGGAGCCGCTTCCCCGGCAACTGGCAGCAGGGCGACTTCGCCTACGTCGACCCCGACGGCCACTGGTTCCTGCTCGGCCGCTCCGACGACACCATCATGCTCGCCGGCAAGCGCGTGGGCCCCGCCGAGATCGAGTCCCTCCTCGTCGACGACCCCGCCGTGGTGGAGGCCGCCGCGGTGGGCGTCCCCGACGATCTCAAGGGCGAGGCCCTCGTCTGCTTCGTCGTCCTCACCGGGGACGCCGACCCGGCCGAGGTCCTCCCGCGCCTGGAGGAGTCGATCGTGGCCCGCGAGGGCAAGGCCACCCGTCCCAAGGCCGTCCACGCGGTCGCGGCCCTGCCGAAGACCCGCAACGGCAAGGTGATGCGCCGCGTCGCCCGCGCCGTCTACATCGGCGCCGATCCCGGCGACGTCACCGCCCTGGAGAGCCGGGAACCGCTGACCGGCTTCCCGCGCCGGGACAGCGTCTGAACAGGGCCTGATCCTCAACAACGAACCCCGCGCCGCCGTTCGGGCGACGCGGGGTTCGTCTCGTGGTCAGGCGGTCTCGGAGCGCTTCTCCTTGACGATGTCGGCGAGCGCGTCCTCCAGGGACCAGCGGGTCGTGTAGCCGTACTCCCGGCGGAAGAGGGAGTCGTCGAAGTTCATGGGCCAGCGGTGGTCGGCGTCGCCGGGTTCGATGGTGGCACCGGGGATGAGCTTGCGTGCGACCTCCACCATGTCGCCGATGCTGCGGTAGTCGCCGCGTACGTGGTAGACGTGGCTCGACGGGACCGGGCCCTCGCTCGCGCGGACGAACGCGTCGGCGGTGTCGTGGATGTAGACCATGTTCATCATCGAGCCGCCGTGGTAGGCGGGCCTGCCCGGCTCGCCGGCGAGCGGCTTGGTGACCAGTTCGTCGATGAGCCGGCGGGCGGTGCCGATGAGGCAGGCGGCGCCGTACGCGAGGCCGATGCGGATGGAGGTGTTGGTGACGCCGAGGGTGCGCAGGTAGTACTCGCCCATGGTCTCGCCGAAGATCTTGCTGCCTTCGTACACGTCGCCCCCGTGGATGCGGGCGTCCTCGGCGATGGGGCGGGCGGGGTCGTGGTGCGCCGGGCTGAAGAGGGCCGCGCTGCTCGCCAGTACGGTGCGTGACACGCCGAGCAGGCGGGCGGCTTCCAGGACGTTGTAGGTGCCGACGACGTTGGACTGGATGCACTGGCCGCGCTGGCTGGCGGAGCGGTCGTGGAGTTCGGCGGCCAGGTGGATGATCCGGTCCACGCGGTGGGTGCTCACCAGGTCGGCGACGAGGGAGAAGTCGGTGACGTCGCCTTCGACGAAGGTGAGAGCGGACGGGTCGGGGGCGGCCGGCTCGCGGGCCCAGTCGGGGCGGCGGTCGAGCGCGATCACCGGATGGCCGTCGCGCAGCAGCCGGTCGACGACGTACGAGCCGATGAATCCGGTGGCGCCGGTGACCAGGTAGGTCATTGCGGGTCTCCTGATGGGTGAGGCGGGGGGACGCGGGGATGCTGGGGTGGCCGGGCGTCAGCCGCCGGGCCGGAAGCCGCCGTCGATCTGCAGGGCGGCGCCGGTGACCGACCGCGCCGCGTCGGAGGCGAGGTAGGCGAAGGCGGACGCGGTCTCTTCCGGCTCGATCATGCGGCCGAGCGACATCGTCGCGGTGTACCGCTGTTCCAGGTCCGCCAGGTCCGCCATGTCGAGGTCGCCGGTCGCGGCGGCGAAGATGCCGGTGCGGGTGGGGCCGGGCAGGACGGCGTTGACGCGGATGCCGTCGCGGCCGTACGCGGCGGCGAGTGAGCGGGTCAGGTGGACGACCGCGGCCTTGGCCAGGCCGTACGCGGGGAAGGCCGGGGTGGGCCAGAGCGCGGCCGTCGACGCGGTGTTGAGGATGACGCCGCCGCCGTTGGGGCGCATGCGGGCCACGGCGGACCGGCAGCCGTGCCAGACTCCGGCGACGCAGACGCGCCAGACCTGGTCGAACTCGTCGTCGGCGTCGTCCTCGTGGAGGGATCCGCCGGCGATCACACCGGCGTTGTTCACCGCGATGTCGCAGCGGCCGAAGCGGTCCATCGCGACCTGGAACGCGCGGTCCACCTGGTCGGCGTGGCGGACGTCGGTGCGCTGGAAGACCACCCGCGCGCCGGAGGGGTCGATCTCGGCGGCCGCTCCGGCCGCGGAGTCCGCGTAATCGGCGAGCACGACGCGCGCGCCGTCGGCCGCGAAGCGTTCGACGGTGGCGCGGCCGATGCCGGAGCCGCCGCCGGTGACCACGGCCACCCGGCCGTCGAGGGGGCCGGTCATGACGCGGCCCCGGGCGGCAGGTGCTCGGCGAGGAACGCGCCGGCCAGGTCGGCGGTGGTGTCGACCAGTTCGCCCATGGGTCCGCCGTGGCCGCCGTGCGGCAGCAGGTGCAGCGCCTTGGGCTCGCCGGCGCGGGCGTGCAGGGCGAGGGAGTGCTCGGCCGGGATGACCGTGTCGTCGCCGGGGGTGATCAGGCACAGGGCGCGGGGGGCGATCGCGGAGACCAGCTGCTCGGGAGAGAAGCCGAGGGCGAGCCGGGCGTTCTCCAGCGGGTAGCCCTCGGGATAGGCGGTGGCGATGAGCGCGGCCTCGGCGTCGGCGGCCGGGCTCGGCGGCAGCGGCATGAGCGTGCCGAGCGGCACCCGCTCACCGAGACCGGTGCGCACCCGTTCCGCCTCGTCCCTGGCCACCCGGTCCAGGAAGGCGGGCCAGGATTCGGAGCCGTGCAGGTCACGCAGCCAGCGCCGGCCGTCGGCGAGCGGGACGAGGGCGACGCAGGCGCGGAGGCGTTCGTCGGCGGCCGCGGCGGCGACCGCGATGGCCCCGCCGAAGCTGGCGCCGATCACGCCCAGCGCCGAGCCGTCGATCTCCGGCCGGCCCGCCAGGTAGGTGGCGGCGTTGGAGACGTCGCGTACCTGCTCGCACGGGTCGCAGCGCAGGCGGGCGCCCTCGCTGCGGCCGAAGCCGCGATGGTCGAGGGCGAGCACGGCGTAGCCGCGCCGCGCGAGGCGGCCGGCGAGCGGCAGGACGCGGAAGTTCACCGCGCCGCTCCAGCCGTGGCTGGCGATGAGGGCGGGCATGGCCCCCGCCCGGTCCCGCGGCGTGACCAGGACGCCGGTCAGCCTTAGGCCGTCGCTGTAGAAGTGCACGATCTCGGTGTCGACCCGCGGACCGTCCGGGAGGTCGAGCCGGATCTCGTTGTCGGCCGGCACGATCATCGTGGCTGGGCTCCCGTCCGAATCAGGGCGGGGCTCGTCGACATGGGGCTCATGGATTCGGTGCTCGTGGAATGAGGGCTCACCGCTGACACGTAACGCGGTCCCCCATTACCTCCCGCGTTACGCCGTGCGCCGCCGCCCCGGGGTATGCCCTGGCGGCTGTAGTGGGCGCGGGAGAAAGGAGCCCGCCATGGGTGACAGGCCGCTGCCGATCGAGCCGGGTGAACGGCTGGACTACCTGCTGTCGCGTAAGAGTCTGCAGCTCGCGACGCTGGATCCGGACGGGGCGCCGCATCTGGCCACGATGTGGTTCGGGGTGCTCGACGGCGAGATCGTGATGTGGACGCAGCGTACGTCGGTGAAGGCGCGCAACCTGCGCAACGACCCGCGCGTGGCGTGCCTGGTGGATTCGGGAGAGGATTACGGCAGCCTGAAGGGCCTGTCGGTGACGGGCCGCGCGGAGCTCGTCGAGCACGACGAGGGGATGCTGCGCATCGGTGAGGCGATCGTCTCGCGCAACTTCCCGGAGCCGGGCCGGCCGGACTACCGGGAGATGGCGCTGTCGGGCGCGCGGGTCGGCATCGTCGTGCATGCCGACCGCTGGGCGAGCTGGGACTTCGCCCGTTCGGCGGCGCGCCGAACAGCCGGTTAGCCGGTCGAGGCCGTCGTGATCGCGGGCAGGAGCTCGCCGAGCACGGCGGCCTGGTGCCGCGGTGACTCGTCCAGCGGGTGCAGGATCAGGTCGGTGACGCCGAGGCCGGCCAGCTCGGCGAGTTGTTCCGCGCAGGTCGCCACGTCGCCGTGGACGGTGGCCTCGCGGCCGTGGTCGGGGGTGCCGTAGAAGTCGCCGAACCAGGCGTCGATCGTCCGGTGGGCGCGGGCGCGGTCGGGCTCGACCAGCAGGTACACGCGCTTGGCGACGCTGAAGGAGTCGCGGGCGCGGCCTTCCTGCTCGGCGACCTCGTCCAGGCGGACGGCCAGCTCCGCGAAGCGGGCGGTGGGCTGCCGACCGGCCGCCACCCAGCCGGATCCGAGGCGCAGCGCCCGGCGCAGCGCCGGGACCGAACCGCCGCCGACCCACAGCGGGGGCGGCGCGACCGGGCGCGGGGTCACCGTGACGTCGGCGAAGGGCCAGATGGGGCCGTCGTGGGTGACGCCGGTCCCGGTCCACAGGCGGTGCACCGCCGTCAGGAACTCGTCCAGGACCGCGCCCGGCCGGTCCTCCCAGTCGCCCAGCCGGAGCGCGGGGAACAGGCGGCGGTCACCGCTGCCGACGCCGACCACGAGCCGGCCGCCGGTGAGGTGGCCGAGCGAGGCGAGTTGCTTGGCCGCCGCGATCGGGCCCCGGCCGGGGGCGACGAGGACGGCGATGCCGAGCCGGACGCGGGTCGTGTGCGCGGCGGCGAAGCCCAGCAGCGCGATCGGCTCAGGAGTGGGCATGCGCCCGGCGAGCTGGTCGAGGGTCCACAGCGCGTCGACGGACGTGGACTCGACGTCGCCGAACCAGGCGGCGATGGCGGCGGGGGCGGCGCCGGCGAAGCTCAGCGGCAGGTTGAGCCCGATGCGCGGGCGTGGGGCGGCGGGCACGTGGACCTCCTCGGCGAGGGCGTCGCCGTCGCGGACAGAGGGCCGCCAGCGTGCCGGGCGCGCCGTTACCTGCGACGTTACGAACCGGGTCCGTAACCCCGGGGCGAACGGCGAGGCGGGAGAGTCACGGCCGACAAACCAGGAGGCACGAGCATGGCAGTCGAGCGGTTCCCGGTCGAGGGGGGCCACATCATGATGTTCGCGCGGGCCGTCGGGGATCCCCACCCGGCCTACCACGGCGCGATCACCGGCACTCCGGCGATCGCCCCGCCCACGTTCGTCTGGGCGGCCGACCACTACGACCCGGACAGCGCCGTCCGGCCGAAGCCTGACGAGCCCTGGCCGGGCTCGGGCGCGACGCACTCCGGCGCGCCCCCCGCCGACGGCGCGGGTCTCGGCCTCCACGCCGAGCAGCGGTACGAGTACCACCGGCCGGTGCGCGAGGGCGACGTGCTCAGCGCGGTGGACCGTCCGGGCAGGACCTGGCGGAAGGAGGGACGGCGGGGCGGCGCGCTCACCTTCACCGAGAAGATCACGGAGTACCGCGACCAGGAGGGCGAGCCCGTCGTCACCGCGACGATGGTGACGGTGACCACCTCCACCACGGTGGGGGCGGGCGGATGACGGCCGTGACGGCGGGCGACACCAGGGAGCTGGTGCTCGTCCGCGATCTGACGAGGACGCGGATAGTCCAGTACGCGGGAGCTTCGGGCGACTTCAACCCGGTGCACACCGACGAGCGGTTCGCGGTGGAGGCCGCCGGTTACCCGTCGGTGTTCGCGCACGGGATGCTCACGATGGGCATGGCGGGCCGGGTGCTGACCGACTGGTTCGGGCCCGAGTCGCTGCTGCGGTACGAGGCGCGGTTCCGCGCCCAGGTGTTCCCGGGGGCGACGCTCACCGCCCGCGCCCGGGTGGAGTCGGTGCACGGCGACGGGACGGCCGCGGTCGCGCTGACCGTGACCGACGGGCAGGACGCGGTGGTGATGACGGGGAACGCCGTCGTGCGCGCGTCCGCAGAAGCGAAATGACCTCCGCGGATCGAGGAGACGTTGTCATGCCGGATGGAAACCCGCTGATCGGCCGTGTCGGATTCGGCAGCGGCACCATGATCGCGCAAGGGTACGGACAGGTGGACGAGGAGGCGGCCCGGGGCGCGGTCGAGGCCGCGTACCAGGCGGGGGTGCGCTTCTACGACACGGCGCACTTCTACGGCTCGGGACGGTCGGAGGCGATCGTCGGCGAGATCCTCCAGGGCCGGCGCGACGAGGTGCGGCTGTGCACCAAGGGCGGCGTGCGCTACACCGACCCGACGAACCTGCTGACCCTGGTCTGCGACTCCTCCTATGACGCGCTGCGCCGGTTCATGGAGGAGTCGCTGACCCGGCTGCGCACCGACCACGTCGACGTCTACCTGCTGCACCAGTTCGATCCGGCCCTCACCCCCGAGCAGCAGATGGAGAACCTGCTGCGCCTCAAGGAGGAGGGGCTCGCCCGCGACGTCGGCTTCTGCAACTTCGGCGCCGAGGCGGCCAGGCGGGCGCTGGCCACCGGCATCCCGACCGCCGTCGAGTACAGCTTCAGCCTGCTCGACCACCGCTACCTGAACGAGCTCGCCGCCTCGGGCGCGCGCGGCGGCCTGCGCATCACCTATGGCTCGTACGTACACGGCCTGCTGTCGGAGGACTTCACCGACGACCACGAGTTCGAGCCCGACGACTGGCGGGGCCGCAGCCGCCGCGAGGGGCGTTCCGGCACGTCGGGCAACGTGTTCTTCGCCGGTGACGCGTTCGCCGCCAATCTGGCGATCGCCCGGCGGCTGCGCGCGCTCGCCGACCCGCTGGGGCTCTCGCTCGCCGCGTTCGTCCTGGCCCTGACGGTGCGCCAGCCGTACTCCGATGTCGCGCTGTTCGGCTGCCGCGACGCGGCGGAGGTGGCGGACGGCCTCAGCGGGCTGTCCGCCGACCTGGACGACGAGACCCTCGCCCGCGCCGCGGAGATCCTGGCGACCGCGAACCGGCCGGCCGAGAACCTGCTCGGCCTGTGAACCCGCCCTGCGGCGACCGAGCGTAACGGACCCGTTAACGAGGTCTCCGCAGGATCAGGTCCCCCTGACGCATCGCCGTCACATGCTGGTGACTCCGCCGGAGTCGTCGACCCCCCCCGGAAGGTTGATATGCGAAAGAGCAAACTCGGGATAATCCTCTGTGCGGCACTGCTGGCGGCGGCCTGCGGCTCCGGCGGCGACGAGGGCGGCGACACCGCGCAGGCGGCCGGACTGCCCTCCACCATCAAGATCGGCGTCCCGCTCGACCTGAGCGGTGCGGCCGGCATCGCGGGCGTGGGGACCAGCGAGCGCGACGGCGTGCGGCTCGCCGCCAAGGAGATCAACGACACCGGCTTCCTCGGCGGCTCGAAGGTCGAGCTCGTGGAGATCGACACCAAGGCGGACAAGCAGGAGGCCGTGCAGGCGGTGCTCAAGCTCGCGGCGGACAAGGTCGACGCGGTCGTGGGCTTCACCCTCACCCCGTCGTTCCTGGCCGCGGGGCCGCAGCTCCAGCAGAACGGCATCCCGACGATGGCGGTCGGGCTCTCCTCGGCCGGCGTCACCGAGGTCGGCGACTACATGTTCCGTCTCTATCCGGACATGGCGAACGTGATGCCGCCCGCCGACAAGGAGTTCGCCGAGACGTTCACCGGGCTCAAGACCGCGGCGTACCTGTACCAGAGCGACTCCGAGGCGGCCAAGATCGTCATCGGCAAGCGCAAGGAGACGCTGGAGGCCGCGGGCATCACCACCGTCGGCGAGGAGACCTTCGTCGGCACCGACACCGACGTGCGGGCCCAGCTCACCAAGCTCAAGCAGGCGAACCCTGACGTGCTGGTGACCATGCCCCTGCCCGGCATGATGAGCACGATCTACCTGCAGCTCGACGAGATCGGCTACGACGGCCCGGTGTTCATGGCGCCGGACGTGAGCGACGCCACCATGGAGCAGGCGGGCCAGGCCATGCAGTGCTTCGTGTACGTGACCGCCTGGAACGGCCAGAGCACCGAGGGGAACAACGCGCACTTCCTCGACTACTGGAAGCAGCACGGCGAGAAGCGCTCCGCCACCGTGTTCGAGGCGGCCGGCTACGCGTCGCTCTGGTCGATGGCGCACGCGTTCAAGGAGGCGGGCACCACGGACAAGAAGACCGTCCGGGACACGCTCGCCGGGCTGAGCGACATCGACACGCCGTTCGGCAAGATCGGCTTCACCGACAACCGCACCGCCAGCGTCAAGGGCACCAAGCTGCAGATCGTGGACAGCAAGATCACGCTTTTCGACCCGCAGACGGCCGCCGCCTGCAAATAACCCGTCCCTTCAGAGAAGCCGGGAAACTGAGAAAGATCACGAAGCCGGCGCAGAGCAGGAGCTGGGCGACCAGCATCGACTGGGAGCGCTCGCCGGCC
>NZ_JAHKRN010000038.1 GCF_019396385.1 Nonomuraea harbinensis
GAAAGGGTGTCGTCCCTCTCACCTGACCGTCCACCTGGACTTTACGTGTCCGTCTACCTGGAGATTTCATGGCCGCCAGCCTGGATCAGGCTGGCCGCCCACCTGGAGAAATTCCTGACCGTCCACAGAAGTCATCAGGTTCGAAATCCTGCAGGGCGTGCTTGTCGCCAGGTTCTGACCTGAGGCCCGGTCAATAGCTCAGCGAGGCGAACCAGGAGCCCGAGGAGGAAACGTCAGTTCCGCACGAATCTCCCGGACGAAGCGACTCGCGAGCCGTCGGCCTGGGCGGGCAGACGCAGCGGGTTACCGATGAGGTGGCGAGCCATCTCCACACCTTCACCAAGTTTCTGATCTCGCCCGCCGGCGTGGAGGATGGCCTGCAAGACAGGTGCGCCGGGGCGTCGAGGACCCGCCCGGCCTCCCGTGCCCGATGGCAATCTGATGGATCACGCCAAGGGCTTGTGGAAGGTACTCGCTGAGCATGGCCGACAGCTTTACACTGTAGATCTCGTCGTATGCATCCCTCGCCGATACCCACGCTCACGGATAGAGGCCCGAGCGAAGCCGGCCAGTTGAACATCGCGGACCGTCTGGACCGCGGTGAGGGTGCCGAGACCTGCCGTCCCGTGACGGTCCACCCGGGCGGGTGACGACCCGGGCCACGGTCCAACGACGGTCCAGACAGCGAAAAGGCCGGTCGCTCCCTTGGAGAACCGGCCTCTGACCTGCTGCTATGTGGTGGGCGATACTGGGATCGAACCAGTGACCTCTTCGGTGTGAACGAAGCGCTCTCCCGCTGAGCTAATCGCCCGCCCCGCCTGGCCCCCGCTGGGGCCCGACGGGGAAAACCATACCGCACTCCGGCACCCGCTGGCGAAACGATAGACGGCAGGGTGAGGATTCGGGGTGAAACGCGGCGGTTGCCCACCGCCGTGGCAGGCTCGTGGCATACCATCGTCGTGTCCCGGGTAGACGCCCGACGTGCTCACTATCGAGAACGGTCGTCGGCGGCTCCCTGAACGAGATCCACTGCACGCAAAACCCTTGCAAATACGGCCCAACTGATCCCGTTTAGCCAGGTAGATGCCTAAATGTCCAGCTGTGAGTTGCGTTACAGAAGGCCCTCGGAGCGGAATCTTTCCAACGGGTTTCTTCGTTCCGCCGTCATAGCTCGGACGAGGACGAAGTACGCCCGAGCAGTGAAAGCCCCGTAGAGGGGACCTACGACGAAAAGGTTTGGCTGACGATGAACAGCACCACCGTCTCCGCCGAGCTTGGCCTTCGGCTTGTGGTCCCCGACCGTACTACCGTCCCCCTTCTCGCCGGGCTCAGCTACACAGCCGACGACCCGTACGCCATCCGCATGGCCTTCCACGTGGGGAACGACGAGCCGGTCGAGTGGATCTTCGCCCGTGAGCTGCTGACCGTCGGCATCGTCCGGCGGGTCGGCGACGGCGACGTGCAGGTGTGGCCGGCGCGCGCCGACGGCGAGCGCACGCTGCACATCAGTCTGACCTCCCCCTTCGGGCAGGCGCTGTTCGAGGTGCCGCTGGCCCCGCTGACGGAGTTCCTGCACCGCACCTACGAGAAGGTGCCGGCCGGGCGGGAGACCGACTACATGGATCTCGACTCCGAGCTGTCCAACATGCTCTGGTCCAGCTGAGCGGGTCAACGGGCGGGCAGCTTGTCCAGGATCTTGCGCATCCTGGCGATCTCGATGCCCTGGCCCGCATACATGTCCCTGGCCATGAGACGCATCCGCTGGTCCCTGCCCCCGGCCAGCTCCTCCTCCGCCATCTTGAGCGCGCCCTCGTGGTGCCTGATCATGAGCTGCAGGAACATGCGGTCGAAGACGCCGCCCTCGGCCGCGCGTAGCGCCTTCAGCTGCTCCTCCGTCGCCATGCCGTAGCCGTCCATGCCCTGGTGGTCGTGACCGGACGGGACGCGGCGGCCCAGGGCGGCCAGCCACTCCGACATGATGGTGATCTCGGGCTGCTGGCTGAGCGCGATCTGCTCGGCGAAGCCGAGCACGGAGGCCGTGGTGGTGCGGTTCGCCGCCAGGGCGGTCATCTCCAGCGCCTGCCGGTGGTGGGGGATCATGCCTTCGGCGAAGCGCACGTCCGCCGCCGTGGGGGTGGCCGGCACCTGCCCGATCCGCTCGCCGGGGGTCGCGGTGCGGGCCTTCGCGCCGGGGCTCTGGGGGACGATCACCGGTGCCTCGGTGCCGACCGGTGACGGCTGCGGCGCCTCCGCACCGCAGGCCGCGAGGGCCGACGATGTCAGCAGAACTGTGACCAATAGCGCGCGCATTCCGGACCTCTCTGGCATAGCTTCCATACTGAGCTATGAGACGAGGGGGACAGGCGTGATCTTCGCCAAGGTTCGGTGGGCCGCGCTGGGGGCGGCCTTTCTGCTGGTCACCGCATGCGCGGGGAGCCCAGAGCCGGAGGCGGAGGCGCCGCCCGCCAGCCAGCGGCCTCAGTCGTCGCAGAGCGAGGCCTCGCCGGGTGAGGTGATGACGAGCGAGAACGTCACGCACGTGGCGAACGTGCCGCGCACCGCCCCGCTCAACGGCCCGATGGACTGGAACACCGACCTGGCCTTCCAGGGTGACTACCTCTACATGGGGAACTTCGGCGGGTTCTCGATCTTCGACATCAGCGACCCCACCGCCCCGAAGATCGTCAGCCAGGTCACCTGCCCGGCGCAGCAGAACGACGTGTCGGTGCACGAGAACCTGGTGATCCTGTCGATCGACGCGCCGCGCAGCGGCGAGGGCTGCGACTCGACGGAGGACCGGGGCGCGTGGGAGGGCCTGCGCATCTTCGACGTCAGCGACAAGAAGAACCCGAAGTACGTGGGAGCCGTCGCCACCGAGTGCGGCTCGCACACGCACACGATGGTGCCCACGGACGACAAGCTGCTCGTCTACGTCTCCTCCCCCGGGCCCGAGCCCTCCTCCGAGACCTGCCCGCCGCCTCACCAGCTGCTGCAGATCGTGGAGATCCCGATGGACGACCCGGCCTCCGCGAAGGTGCTGGCGACCCCGGAGCTCCCGATCGAGAACCAGGGTGAGGGCACCGGCTGCCACGACATCACCGCCTACCCGGAGAAGAACCTGGCCGCGGCCGCCTGCTTCGGCGACGGCTTCCTGCTCGACATCACCGACCCGGTGAGCCCTAAGCTGATCCAGCAGGTCACCGACCAGGAGAACTTCCAGATCTGGCACTCGGCCACCTTCAACAACGACGCGACCAAGGTGCTGTTCACCGACGAGCTGGGCGGCGGCTCGTCCCCGACCTGCACCTCGGAGATCCCCGCCACCAAGGGCGCCAACGCCGTGTACGACATCGTCGGCGGCAAGCTGGAGAAGCGCGGCTACTTCAAGATCCCGCGTGAGCAGCAGGAGACCGAGAACTGCGTCGCCCACAACGGCTCGCTGCTGCCGATCCCGGACAAGGACATCATGGTCCAGGCCTGGTATCAGGGTGGCGTGTCCTTCCTCGACTTCACCGACTCCAACGCCATCAAGGAGATCGGCTTCTTCGAGCGCGGCCCGTACCCGGAGGAGGGCATCGCCGGGTCGTGGTCGGCGTACTACTACAACGGGTACGTGTACTCGGCCGACATCCAGATGGGCCTGGACGTCCTGAAGATCGACGACCCGCTGACGGATCCGGCCAAGGACGTCAAGATGGACGACTTCAACGTCCAGACCCAGAAGAGCTACTGACCTGAGCGGGGCCGCCCCGGCGGGGGCGGCCCGGCGCGGACTCAGGGGTCGAGGTCGGCGGCGGCGCGCTCGGCGAACACCCGCATGGCCTTGGCGGTGATCGGGCCGGGGGCGACGGGCAGCACGGTGTCGTCGACGCGGGCGATCGGCTGGACGTCGCGCGTGGTGGAGGTGAGGAACGCCTCCTCCGCGGAGTAGAGGGCGGACAGCGGCACGTCGGACTCCTCGGCCCCGGACCACTCGACGACCAGCGCGCGGGTGACGCCCGCCAGGCAGCCCGCCTCCAGCGTCGGGGTGAGCAGCCGCCCGTCGCGGACGATGAAGATGTTGGAGCCGGTGCCCTCGCACAGGTTGCCGGCCAGGTTGCCGAAGATCGCCTCGCCGCCGCCGCGGGCCTTGGCGTAGGCCAGGGCCTTGGCGTTGTCGCCGTAGGAGGTGCTCTTGACGCCGGACAGGGCGCCGCGCTCGTTGCGCGGCCAGGGCACGACGGTGACGTCCGCGGCGGCGGGGAACGGCTTCTGCTCGTCGACGATCACCACGGAGGTCGCGCCCTGGTTGCCCCGGTCGGAGCCGAGCGGGCCGGGGCCGCTGGTGTAGGTGACGCGGATGCGGCCGAGCGGCCAGGCGGGGGCGGCGGCCAGGCACTGCTCGATGCCGCCGGCGATGGCATCCAGGTCGGGCTCGGGCAGGTCCATGCGCCGGGCCGAGAGCCTGAGCCGGTCGAGGTGGCGGGTGAGGGCGAAGGACCTGCCGTTGACGATCTTGATCGTCTCGAACACGCCGTCGCCGACCATGAGGCCGTGGTCGAAGACCGAGACGGTGGCCCGCGCGGGGTCGTGCAGTTCGCCGTTGACCCAGACCGGGACGTTCATCGCTTTCCTCCTGAGGATGCCAGTGTGATCAGCCTGGACGCCTTGAGCTCGGTTTCGAGCCACTCCCGCCCGGGGTCGCTGCCCCAGGTGATGCCCGCTCCGGTGCCGAAGCGGATCTGGCCGGCGCGGATCCAGAACGTGCGGATGCCGACGGCCAGCGCCGCGGTGCGCCGGTCGGCGTCGACCCAGCCCACGGCCCCACAGTAGGGCCCGCGCGGCTCGGGTTCGAGTTGATTGATGATGCGCAGGGCCGAGGATTTGGGCGCGCCGGTGACCGATCCGGGCGGGAACGTGGCGGCGAACAGCTCGGCCCAGCCCACTCCCGGCTCCAGACGGGCGCGGACGGTGGAGACGAGGTGGACGAGGCCGGGGTGCTCCTCGACGGCGCACAGCTCGGGCACCTCGACGCTGCCGGGGACGGCGACCCGGCCGAGGTCGTTGCGGACCAGGTCGACGATCATGACGTTCTCGGCGTGGTCCTTCTCGAGCAGGTCGCCGGCGGTGACGCCGGTGCCCTTGATGGGGCGGGACTCGACCACGTCGCCGTCGCGCGACAGGTAGAGCTCGGGCGAGGCGGAGACCACGTCGAGGCCGGGAAGGTGGATGACGGCGGCGTGCGGGGCGGGGTTGCCGGCGGCGAGCCGGGCGGCCAGCGCCAGCGGGTCGGACCCGGCGGGCAGCGGGGCGGTGAGGACGCGGCAGAGGTTGGCCTGGTAGACCTCGCCCTGCTCGATGTGGTCGCGGATGGCGCGCACGCCGGCCTCGTAGGCGGCCCGGTCGAGGGAGCTGTGCCACTCGCCGGGGCGCGGGCCGTGCCAGGGACCGCGCGGCGGGGGCAGCGGTGCCCGGCGCACCCGGTCGAAGCGGGCGCAGGTGACCTTGCCCTCGTAGTCGACCACGACGGCCCACCAGCCCTCGCCGTCGAGCGCGGCGAGGTCGGTCGTCACGTCGCGCAGCCCGGAGGCGAACCGATCTCCTAAGTGCGCGTATCCGTCGTACACGCCTTCCATTCTCCCAGCATTCCGGCGAGCTCCGTCGCCGCCGGGAGCGCCGGTTCGGGCAGGGCCGCGTACACGGTCCGCGCGGGCAGCTGCCCGCGCAGGCGGCGCAGGACGAGCGAGGCCGGCACGGCGCGGGCGGCCAGCTCCGGCACGAGCGTGACGCCGAGCCCCGCGGCGACGAAGCCGAACTTGCCGGACCACTCGGCGACCCGCAGCCCGCCGCGCGGGGTGAAGCCGGCGGCGGCGCAGGCGGCCAGGAGCAGGGTGGGCTGGCCGCGCGGGGCGGCCTCGATCCACGACTCCCCGGCCAGGTCGCGCAGGTCGACGTCGTCCTGACCGGCCAGCGGGTGGTCGCGCGGCAGCGCGACCAGCAGGCGGTCCTCCAGCAGCGGGACCAGGCGGAGCCCGCCGGGCGGCGCGACCAGGTAGTCGCTGATCACGGCCACGTCGAGCGCCCCGGCGTGCAGGCGCTCGATCAGGCGCGGGCTGAGCGCTTCGACGAGCCGCAGGTCGACGGCCGGCCGGCGGTCGGCGAACCGTTTCAGGGTGGCGGGCACCAGGTCGGCGTTCGCGGTGGCGAACGAGCCGACGCGCAGCGTGCCGCCGCTGCCGCGGTGCAGCGCGGCCAGCTCCTCCCCCGCCCGTTCGAGCCGGTCGAGTACCCCGGCGGCGTGCCGGTGCAGCAGGTGACCGGCGGGGGTCAGCCGGACGCCTCTGGGCAGGCGTTCGAAGAGCGGCCCGCCGGCGGCGCGTTCGAGCGCGGCGACGCGGCGGGAGACGGCGGACTGGGTGTAGCCGAGCAGCTCGGCGGCGGCGGTGAACGATCCGCTCCTGGCGACCTCGTCGAACAGACGGAGCGTGGCGGTGTCGAAGGCATTCGTGTCAGGCATGGCTGCCATGCAATCTAGTCGCTGGTGGAATACCACGCGTTCGGCTTCACTATGGGACGTGATCGCATTTCTCGGACAGGGACGCATGGGCGTCCCCATGGCCCGGCGGCTGGAGCGCGCCGGGCACAAGGTGACCACGTGGCGGCGCGGGACCGGGGTGACGGCCGCCTCGGCCGTGGAGGGCGCCGGCCTCGTCATCACGATGCTGCGGGACCCGGCCGCGGTGCGTGAGGTGCTGGCGGCGGCGCTGCCGGGGCTGCGGCCCGGGGCGACGGTGGTGGAGATGTCCACGATCGGCCCGGAGGAGGTGCGCGGGCTGCGCTCGCTGCTGCCGCCGGAGGTGCGCCTGGTGGACGCGCCGGTGCTGGGGAGTGTCGGCCCGGCCGCCGAGGGCGCGCTGACGGTGCTGGCCGGCGGTGACGTGTCCGGCTGCCGCGAGGTGCTGGAGGTGTTGGGCACGGTGCGCGAGTGCGGCCCGCTCGGCGCGGGCGCGGCCATGAAGCTCGCCGTCATGAGCGCTCTCGTGCCCGCCCAGGTGCTGGTCGCGGAGACGCTCGCGTACGGGACCGCGCACGGGGTGGATCGTGCGGCGCTGCTGGAGGTGCTGGCGGGCACCCCGCTCGGACCGGTGGCGGAGCGGCTGCGCGAGCCCGCGCGGGAGACCCGCTACGCGCTCGGGCTGGCGGCCAAGGACCTGGACCTGGCCGCGTGGCCGGGGGCGACGCTGGCGACCGCGGCCCACCGGCGGCTGCGGGAGGCCGAGGCGGCGGGCCTGGGCGAGCGGGACCTGACCGCCGTCGCCGGGCACGTCGAGGGCGGGCGTGACCCGGTCGCGGGAGAACGGCGGGCGGTGCCGCTCAACCCCGCGACGGTGCCGGCCACGAACGGGATGTACTCGCACGCGGTGCGCGTGGGCGACATGCTCTACGTGTCCGGCCAGGCGGCCTTCGACGAGCGGGGCCGGCTGGTCGGCGAGGGGTCGATGACCGAGCAGGCCGAGCACGTCTTCCGGTGCCTGGGCGAGATCCTCGCCGACCAGGGCGCGGGGTTCGGCGACATCGCGTTCCTGCGCACGTACCTGACCGACATGGACGACCGTGTCGAGTACGGGCAGGTGCGCAGGAAGTACATCACCGGCACTCCCCCGGCCAGCACGACCGTGGAGGTGTCGAAGCTGTTCATGCCGGGGCTGCTGCTGGAGGTGGACGCGATCGTCGCGCTGCCGTCCTAGCCCAGCGGGCCGGTGACGGACTCGGCCGCCGCGACCACGCCGCCCTCGGCCACCAGCCGCACCGCCGCGTCGATCTCCGGGGCGAGGAACCGGTCGGGACCCGGCCCCGGCACGGTCTCGCGCAGCGCCCCGACCACGGCGGCGGTCGCCGGGGCGGGCGTGAGCGGGCGGCGCAGGTCGAGCGCGCGGGCGGCGGTGAGCACCTCGACGGCCAGCACCCGGGTGAGGCCGTCGACGGAGCGGCGCAGCTTGCGGGCCGCCGACCAGCCCATCGAGACGTGGTCCTCCTGCATGGCGCTGCTGGGGATGGAGTCGACGCTGGCGGGCACGGCCAGCCGCTTCAGCTCCGAGACGATGGCGGCCTGCGTGTACTGGGCGATCATGTGGCCGGAGTCGACCCCGGGGTCGTCGGCCAGGAACGCGGGCAGGCCGTGGTTGCGCGCCACGTCCAGGAAGCGGTCGGTGCGCCGCTCGGACATCGAGGCCAGGTCGGCGGCCACGATGGCGAGGAAGTCCAGCACGTACGCGAGCGGCGCGCCGTGGAAGTTGCCGTTGGACTCGACCCGGCCGTCGTCGAGCACGGCCGGGTTGTCGACGGCGCTGGCCAGCTCACGCGCGGCGACGGCGGCGGCGTGCGCGATCGTGTCGCGGGCGGCGCCGGCGACCTGCGGGGCGCAGCGCAGCGAGTAGGCGTCCTGGACGCGGGTGCACGCCTCGGGGTCGCGGTGGCTGGCCATGATGCCGGAGCCGGCCAGGATCCTGACCATGTTGGCCGCGGACGCGGCCTGGCCGGGGTGCGGGCGCAGGGCCTGGAGCTCGGGGGCGAACACGCGGTCGGTGCCGAGCAGCGCCTCGACGCTCATCGCGGCGCTGACGTCGGCGGTCCTGGCCAGGCGGATCAGGTCGTCGATGGCGAGGATGAGCATGCCGAGCATGCCGTCGGTGCCGTTGATGAGGGCCAGGCCCTCCTTGGCTGCGAGCTCGACCGGCTCGATGCCGGCCTGCTTGAGCGCCTCGGCCGCCGGGGTGACATTTCCGGATTTGTCGCGTACGACGCCCTCGCCCATCAGCGTCAGGGCGACGTGCGCGAGCGGCGCGAGGTCGCCCGAGCAGCCGAGACTGCCGTACTCGTGCACCACCGGCGTGATGCCCGCGCTGAGCAGCGCGGCGAGGGTCTTGGCCGTGGTCGGGCGGATGCCGGTGTGGCCGGTGGCGAGCGTGTGCAGGCGCAGCAGCATGAGCGCGCGCACCACCTCGGTCTCCACCTCGGGGCCGTTGCCCGCGGCGTGCGAGCGCACCAGCGAGCGCTGCAGCTGCGCGCGGAGCGCCGGGTCGATGTGGCGGGTGGCCAGCGCGCCGAACCCGGTCGAGATCCCGTACGCGGGGACGGGGGCCTCGGCCAGGTCGTCCACCCGCTGACGGGCGGCGGCGACCGCGGCGACCGCGTCGTCCGTGAGCCGGACGGGGGCGCCGTGTCTGGCCACCCGGATGACGTCGTCGAAGGTGAGGGGATCGGGACCGACGTTCACGACCTCGTTGTCGCGCATGATGTGCTTCTCCCGCTTAGGTAACCGGCGAATGCGATGTTAGCTCCTTACCGGAGAACAACGCGGCCAGCCCCTCCCGTCCCTCCCCGGTGAGCACGACCGCGCGCGGCAGACTGCCCCTGCGGTACCAGCCGCGCTCCAGCAGCATCGCGGTGACGGCCGCGCCGAGCGCGCCGCCGAGGTGGGCGCGGCGCTCGGTCCAGTCGAGGCACTCGGGCGCGAACCTGCGCTTGGCCCGGCGCGCCCGCGCGACGTCCACGCCCAGCTCCGCCAGCAGCCGTTCCCCCTCCGGGGTGACCCGCTCACCGTCCAGGCAGCCCAGCCCGCGCAGCGCGTCCAGCAGCGCCACGCCGGCCCGCCCGGCCAGGTGGTCGTAGCAGGTGCGCGCCTCCTCCAGCAGCCGGGCCTGCCGCGACTGCCGCAGCGACCGCACGGGCGGCCGCGCGCTCACCCTGGCCAGCACCTCCAGCACCTCCGCGACCTCGTGCCCGGCCAGCCGGTAGTAGCGGTGACGGCCCTGCCGCACCACGCCGACCAGCCCGCCGTCGAGCAGCCGGGCCAGGTGGGCGCTGGCGGTGGCCGCGCTCACCCCGGCCACCCGGGCCAGCTCGCCGGCCGCCAGCGCGCGCCCGCCGAGCAGCGCCGTAAGGATCGCGGCCCTGGTCGGGTCGGCGATGAGCGCCGCGACCGGCGCGATGTCCGCATCGGATGGGTTACCCATACCGTGACCGTAGCCCAGGTACCCTTCGACGCCGGTCGAAGCGTCACCGGTGCCTGGTTCCGAGGGTGCGGCGGCCGAGCAGCCCGCCGATCACGATCATGCCGACGCCCAGCACGAAGTGCAGCCAGTCGTCCGCGGTGTTCAGCGGCACGAAGTTGGCCGCGCTCTCCTTGTCGACGAGCAGCCCGTAGACCCACAGCAGCAGGTAGATGACCCCGCCGCCGATGAGGAACGCCTTGGCCGCGGCCGCCGTGCGCGCCATGAGCAGACCGGCGACCCCGAACAGCAAGTGCACGATGTTGTGCAGGACCGACACCTGGAACAGGCCGAGCAGCCGCGCGTCGGAGTGGTGCCCGGCGAACTGCATGGTGTCGTAGTTCGTGGTGACGCCCGGCACGAAGCCGAGCAGGCCGACGATCAGGAACGCCACCCCCACGAGCAGCGCCGCCTTCTGTACGGGCGAGCGCGTGGTACCGGCGTGAGACTTCGGGGTGACCATGAGACCCTTCCCCCTCGTACGGGTTTCCGGCTCACACACCGCTACCCCGCGATGCGCGCCGCATGCGCCTCGATAGGGTGGCGGACGTGCATGAGCAGGGAAGAGTCGCGCTGGTCACCGGCGCATCGCGCGGCCTGGGCGCCGCGATCGCGCGCCGGCTGGGCGCCGACGGGTGGGCCGTCGCGGTCAACTACCGTTCCGACACGGCGGGGGCCGAGGTGGTGGCCGGCGAGATCAGGGCGGCCGGCGGGCACGCGGAGGCGTTCCAGGCGGACGTGACGGACGAGGCCGCCGTCACCGGCCTGGTGGCCCGGGTCGCGCGGGCGCTCGGGCCGGTCGAGGCGCTGGTGCTGAACGCCACCGGCCCGCAGCCCGAGGTCGGCGTCGAGGAGCTCACCTGGCAGGCGCAGCTCGACCAGCTCACGTTCTTCGTCAAGAGCCCCACGCTGCTCGTCCAGGCCTGCCTGCCCGCGATGCGGGAGCGCGCCCGGGGCCGGGTGATCCAGATCGGCTCCGACATCGTGGACCGGTCGCTGCCGCGTACCTCCGCCTACACCGCCGCCAAGGCGGCGCAGCACGCGATGACCCGCTGCTGGGCGCGCGAGCTCGGCCCGTACGGGATCACCGTGAACGTGGTCGCGCCCGGCTGGATCCCGGTCGAGCGGCACGCCGGTCTGGAGGCCGGCGACTACGTCGCGGAGGTGCCGGTGGGGCGGATCGGCACGCCGAGGGACGTCGCGGCGGCGGTGGCGTTCGTGGCCTCCGACGAGGCCGCGTACCTGACCGGGCAGCGCGTCACCGTCAACGGCGGGCACACGTCGATCCCTATCTGACGGACAATCCGGTTTGGGGAGTCGGCGAGTATTCGCTATGGTTCTCTCGTCACCCGGAGTTCATCCGGGCGGGCGCGGAAGTGGCTCAGTGGTAGAGCATCACCTTGCCAAGGTGAGGGTCGCGGGTTCGAATCCCGTCTTCCGCTCGGTTTCCCCACGCGGACGATTAGCTCAGCGGGAGAGCGCTTCCCTGACACGGAAGAGGTCACTGGTTCAATCCCAGTATCGTCCACCACCAGCCCTCGGCCCTCCGCCGAGGGCTTTTCTCGTGCGGATGCGTCGCCGGGTCAGCGGCGCGGATCGCGGCCGGGAGCTCGTCTTCTACCTGACCGCCGAGCCACGAGTCCTTCTTTTTGCCTACGGCGAAGCCCGACGCCTGGTCGACATCCTGGGGGCCACTCGGACGCACTAGTCGATCACAACCAGTCCTCAAGTGCCGCCGTCCACGATCTCATGGGGAAGAGGACGCGGGAGCGCCGTAACAGGCGGCAGCGGTGGGAGGCGGCCCGAGCCTACGCCGGTGCGGGAGCGGCGGAAGGCCGCCGGTGCGCGGGCGCGGGAGCGGCGGCTCACCGCGGACGGCTCCTCTCCGGCGGGTGAGGCCAGCGCGAAGGTGTTCGCCGGGTTGGGGGTGCTCATGCTGGTCTTCGCACTGGTGGGGATTCCGTTCCTCATCCTCGACTCGAACGTGCCCGAGGTGCGGACGGCGCTCGGGATGAGAGGGACGCCCGGGACCGCGACCGTCCTGTCCTGCAGGGCGTACCGGGTCAGACGCAGCACCCGCTACGACTGCGAGGCCCGGTTCGTGTTCGAGGACCCGGCCAGAGCGCCGATCGTCATCAAAACCGTGGCGGACGTGGAGGTGGGCGAGACGTTCCCGGCCGCGATCGGCCCGCAGGGAGACCAGGCACTCCCCACCGGGGCCCGAGGCGTGTGGAGGGCCGTCCCGGTGATGAGTGTCGTCCTGCTCACGCCGGCCATACTGCTGTTCTGCCTCGGCCTCCTGATGAGGTCCAGGGCGATGAAGATCGGAGCGGGGGTGCTGGTCGCGATCATGGCCGTGGCCGTGATCACTGGATTGACACTCGGCCGGTGAGGGGTCGGCGGGGTGTCGCCGGGGGTAGCCTGCCGGTTTTCAGATGGCGCACACCGGAGGTCCGGCGGATGCTGGTGTGCATGAATGGCGAGGAACCCAGCGATCTCATCCGTAGCGTGTCCCGCGCGCTGCGCGTGCTGGAGGAGGTCTCCCAGTCGGACCGGCCGCTGACGGTCAAGGTGATCGCGCGCCGGTGCGGGCTGAATCTGTCGACGTCCTACCATCTGGTGCGCACGCTCTGTTACGAGGGTTACCTGCATCGGCGGCCCACCGGGGACTACCTGCTCGGGCCTCAGGTGGCCGAGCGCTTCCACGACATGCTGGACGCCTTCCGCCGGCCTCCTGAGGCGTGGGCGGTGCTCACCCACCTGGCGGCGACCACCGGGCACACCGCCTATCTGGCGCGGCTGGCCGACAGCCGGCTGGTGGTCGCGGGGGTGGCGGAAGGGCCCGCGTCGCCGTACCTGGAGGATCTGCAGACGGGGCTGGAGGCGGCGCCGCACGCGACCGCGCTCGGCAAGGCGCTGATGCTGACGCTCCCCCGGGAGGCGCGGCGGGCGCTGCTCGCCGAGACCGGGATGCGGCGGTTCACGCCCGCGACGCCGGTCCGGCCGGAGGAGCTGGAGGCGGAGCTGGGCGGGATGCGCGAGGACCAGGTGGTGGAGGAGCACGGGCAGTTCCGCGAGGAGGTGGCGTGCGCCGGCGTCGCGGTGCCGGGGGCGACCGCGGACCCGCGCTGGGCCCTCGCGATCTCGACGCGGGGGCTGGACATCCCGCCGTGGGTTCGCCGCAGGCTGCGCGAGGCGGCCGCCGACCTGGGGGGTTAGGCTGCGGTCATGAGGGTCGTCGTGTTCGGCGCCACCGGCATGCTCGGGCAGGGCGTGCTGCGCGAGTGCCTGGCCGACGACCGGGTGGAGGCGGTGCTGACCGTCGGCCGCTCCCCCACCGGGCTCGCGCATCCCAAGCTCCGCGAGATCCGCCACGCCGACCTGCTCGACCTGGCGCCCGTCGCGGGCGAGCTGGCCGGGTACGACGCCTGCTTCTACTGCCTGGGGGTGTCCTCGGCGGGGATGGGCGAGCGGGAGTACCGGCGCGTCACGTACGACTTCACGCTGTCGGCGGCGGGCACGCTGGCGGGCCTCAGCCCGGGCTCGACGTTCGTGTACGTGTCGGGGATCGGCGCCGACGCCCGGAGCCGCACGATGTGGGCCAGGGTGAAGGGCGAGACGGAGAACGCACTGCTGGCGCTGCCGCTGGAGGCCTTCGTGTTCCGCCCCGGATACATCCAGCCGCTGCACGGGGCCACGTCCAGGACCCGGCTCTACCGGCTGGCGTACGTGGTGGCGGCGCCGTTCTATCCGATCCTGCGGCGGGTGTTCCCGTCGTCGGTGACCACGACGGAGCAGATCGGGCGGGCTATGATCGCGGTGGCCGCGCACGGTGCGCCCGTCCGGGTTCTCGACGCGGCCGCGATCAACGCTCTGTGACACCCTGGAATAACGCGGTATGCCCGGACGCTTACATAGCTGTTGAAACTTCAACAGTACAGGTGGGTGACTAAAATGCAGTTTGGGATCTTCAGTGTCGGCGACGTGACCATGGATCCGACCACGGGGCGGACCCCCACCGAGGGCGAGCGCATCAAGGCGATCATGCGGATCGCGCTGAAGGCCGAGGAGGTGGGCCTGGACGTGTTCGCCACCGGGGAGCACCACAACCCGCCGTTCGTGCCGTCCTCGCCGACGACCATGCTCGGCTACATCGCCGCCAGGACCGAGCGGCTGGTGCTGTCCACCGCCACCACCCTGATCACCACGAACGACCCGGTCAAGATCGCCGAGGACTACGCGATGCTGCAGCACCTGGCCGACGGCCGGGTGGACCTGATGATGGGGCGCGGCAACACCGGGCCGGTCTACCCGTGGTTCGGGCAGGACATCCGGCAGGGCATCCCGCTGGCGGTCGAGAACTACGCGCTGCTGCACCAGCTGTGGCGCGAGGACGTGGTCGACTGGGAAGGCCGCTTCCGGACCCCGCTGCAGGGCTTCACCTCGACGCCGCGCCCGCTGGACGGGGTGCCGCCGTTCGTGTGGCACGGCTCCATCCGCACTCCGGAGATCGCCGAGCAGGCCGCCTACTACGGCGACGGGTTCTTCGCCAACAACATCTTCTGGCCGAAGGAGCACTTCATCCGGCTGATCAGCCTCTACCGGCAGCGGTACGCCCACTACGGGCACGGCACGCCGGAGCAGGCCATCGTCGGGCTCGGCGGGCAGGTGTTCATGCGCAAGAACTCCCAGGACGCGATCCGCGAGTTCCGCCCGTACTTCGACAACGCCCCGGTGTACGGCCACGGGCCGTCGCTGGAGGACTTCATGGCCGAGACGCCGCTGACGGTCGGCAGCCCGCAGCAGGTCATCGACCGTACGCTGCGGTTCCGCGAGTACTTCGGCGACTACCAGCGGCAGCTGTTCCTCATGGACCACGCCGGGCTGCCGCTGAAGACGGTGCTGGAGCAGCTCGACATCCTCGGCGAGGAGGTCGTGCCGGTGCTGCGCAGGGAGTTCGCGATCGGCCGCCCGGCCGGCGTCCCCGACGCCCCCACCCACGCGTCCCTGGTCGCCGCCCGGGAAGCCGAGAACGTCAAGGAGGTCAACGCATGAAGCTCGTCGTCGTGACGGCCGGGCTGACCCAGCCGTCCTCCACCCGCCTGCTCGCCGACCGCCTCGCGCAGGCCGCCGGCGAGCGGCTCGGCGGCGCGGCCGAGACGACCGTCGTCGAGCTGCGCGACCTGGCGGTGGACATCGCCAACAACTTCGTCACCGGCTTCCCGAACACCCGGCTGCGGCAGGCGATCGACGCCGTCACCGGGGCCGACGGCCTGATCGCCGTGACCCCGGTGTTCACCGCCTCCTACAGCGGGCTGTTCAAGTCGTTCTTCGACGTGCTCGACCCGCAGGCGCTGGCGGGCAAGCCGGTCCTGATCGGCGCCACCGGCGGCACGCCCCGGCACTCGCTGGTGCTGGAGCACGCCATGCGTCCGCTCTTCGCGTACCTGCGCGCCGTGGTGACGCCGACCGCCGTGTACGCGGCCTCCGAGGACTGGGGCGGCGGCGGCGACGCCTTCACCGACGGGCTGTCCGACCGGATCGCCCGCGCGGCGTCGGAGCTGGCCGACCTCATGGGCCGCCGGACCCCGCACGCCGCGCCGCCCGGGAACGGGAACGGGAAGCGGGCCGGCGGCGCGGAGGCCGAGGACGTCGTCCCGTTCGAGGAGTATCTGGCCTCGATCCGGCCCCCGTCCTGACGGTCAGTGCCGGGCCTTGACGGACACCACGTCGTAGGCGGTGTCGGGGGCCGGCGGGGTGGTGAAGCGGGCGTTCGGCAGGTAGAGGCGCCCTCCGAAGGCCGCCACCGTGGTCGGCACGTCGAACCGGTCGTCGGTCAGCCGGTCGACGACCCGTCCCGACGAGCCGTCGGCGCTCATGCGGACCACGGCCACCGTGTTCAGCCGGTTCTGCACCACGTACAGGGTGCGGCCGCGCAGCAGCAGGCCGTCGCCGTTGGCGAGCGACTCGCCGCCGAGGTCGACCTCGGTGGTGACGCCGCTGCGCGGGTCGGTCCTGAACAGCTTGCCGGTGTTGGACTGCACGACGAGCAGGTTCCTGTGGTCGGGCGTGGGGGCGATGCCGTTGGCGTTGGTGCCGGTGGCGAACTGGATCGCGCCGGTGAGCGGGATGGTCACCGCCTCCCGCGGTAGCCCGCCGTGGCGGCCGAGCGGGAGCTTGTAGAGCACCGGGTTGGCCGAGTCCGTGATCCAGGCGGCGTCGCGGAAGAGCAGCACGTCGTTGACGAACGCGGTGCCGGTGGCGAGCTGGTACGACCTGATCACCGCGCCGGTGCGCAGGTCGATGACGCGTGCGTCGCCGGCGTTGCCCCCGGCGACGAACAGCCGCCCGCGGTCGTCGGACTTGAGGCCGAGCGACTGGGTGCCCGGGCCCTTGCTGATGATCTTCCCCTGGCCGGTGCGCAGGTCGGCGCGGTAGATGTCGCCGGTCGCCCGCGATCCGAAGTAGGCGTGCGGGCCAGGGCCGATCTCGATGCCCTCCGGCTGGAACCCCGCCGGCAGCGGGAAGGTGGCGGGCGGGGCGGCCGCCTGGGCGGGCGGGGCCAGGAGGGCGCCCGCGAGCGCCGCGCAGAGTGCGGTCTTGAGGATCGCTGATCTCATGCGGCCCACGATCCCCCTGCCGCAGGCCGCCGCAAAGGCCCAGGAGCGGGCTTCACAGGGACCTCTGAGGATTGTTCACTCCCCGTTGCGCAGATCGGTCAGCCGTTTGGGCGCGTACCGGATGTCCTCGAAGCGGACCGTGGCGCCCTGTCCGGTGGGGCTCTGGGCGAGGAAGCCGGCCTCGGGGTCGCCGTCGAGCGCGAAGTATCTGATGAGGCTCCAGGCGCCGGCCCCTTCGGCGACGTGGAAGGCGAAGGCGGCGCCGACGCGGGAGACGCGGAGCCTGATGTCGTCGCCGGTCATGGGCACGGAGTTGCAGTCGTCGGAGACGCCCCGGGTGACCACCGAGACGACGGTGGGCGTGCCCTGCGGGGAGAGTTCGAGGCAGAGCTTGGCCCATCGGTCGCCGTCGGCGTACAGCAGCAGGACGCCCGCGTCGAAGGTGGAACGGAGGTCGAGCCTGACCCGGGCGCTGAGGGTGAAGTCGCCGTCGAGCCGTCCCACCAGGGCGGGAGCGTTGGCGTAGCGGTTCGGCTCGCCGGGGTCGGAGAACAGGTCGGTGCCCGCCGCCGCGGTGATGACGAGCGTGTCGTCGCCGTCGGCGCGCCACCCTTCGGGCTCGTTCAGCCAGCGCAGCGGGGCGGGGAACGCGGGCAGGGATACGGCAGCCATCAGGCGTCTTCCTCCAGAGTCGTCACGCGACCGGTCCGCCCTCACCCTAGCCCTGATTGGGAGCGCTCCCAAGAGATCTGGCGCATGAGGCTCTCGTCCGTGATCCCGGTGTCGGCGGCCAGCAGGAACGCCTTGGCGAGGATGAGTGCGAGCGTGCCGTCCTCCTCGAAGGGCAGGAAGATCCGCCCGCCGGGCTTGCGTGCGCCGGCGATGGACAGGGGGACGTCGCCGGGCTCCATGAGGACGCCCGCGCCGCCCAGGTGGATCTTGTAGGTGCGCAGGTCGCCGCGGACGACCAGGTGGCGGTCGGTGAGCGTGCACCGGCCGGCGATGGCGGTGCCGGGCAGGATGCGCTCCAGCGCGTCGCGGCGCACCCGAGCCGACGCCGGCAGCTCGTACGCCTCGGCGGAGCGCGCGTGGCGGTCGCCGTCCCGGGCGGGGTCGGCGACGAACAGGTCGACGTCGCGCATGGCCTCGCTGAAGACCAGCGGCGGCACCCCGGCCAGGGGCGTCTCCCGCCACTGGCGGCCGTCGCGCCGGTCGAAGCGGACCTGGCCGGTGGTCGCGTACGCGGCGTCGCCGGTCAGCTCGTAGCCGAACCGGACCCGCCACGCGCCCTCGGCCAGCTCCTTCCACGCCTCGCCCGGCTCGCCGTGGTGGCGCAGCCAGGCGGGCTGCCAGCCGCGCTGCTTGGCGAGCGCGTAGAGGCGGTCGTGGCCGACGCGGCGGGCGGCGAACCTGCCGGAGCAGGCGGCGTGCTCCTCGGCCGGGGTGAGCGCGTAGACCTCGCGGTAGGCCTGCTTGAACGGCTGGCGCAGCCGCCGCTCGGCGACGGTCTCGCGCCAGGCGCGGATCTCCTCCATAGGGGCGCGGGCGGGGTGCCAGAGGGTGACCCCGCCTCCGGGCTCGCGGTCGCCGGGCAGGAACGGGGCGCCGTCGTGCCAGATGAGGGCGCGGGCGACGGCGCCGGTGACGGGGTGGTCGCGGTAGAGGCGGGCCCACTCCCCCGGCGGCCAGGACCGTTCGACGCCGAACAGGGCCTCCAGCCGGTCACGCTCGGCCGACAGGGTGTGCCGCACCTCCTTGACCAGGGCCTTGATCTCGCCGGCGGCGGCGAGCCCGGAGGGCAGGCCGCGCCTGGTGCGGCCACCGGCGTCGCGGGCGGTGACGCGCACGGTCCTGGCGTCCTCGACGGTGACGGTGACGGTGACGGTCCACGCGCCGTCGGCCCAGTCGCGGCTGCCGTCGGCGGACAGCCCGTGGCCGGGGACGCCGCGCTCGACGAGCTGGGCGGCGGTGACGCCGTGACGGGCGGCGGCCGTGGCCAGGGCGGCGGCGATCTGCTTGAGCAGGGATCTGCTCCTGACGTCCTGCTGGAGGCGGCGCAGCGCGTCGACGGCGCCCTCGCACTCGGCCAGCGCGTGGACGACGCCGCTCGCCAGTTTGAGGTCGGGCTCCGTGCCGCTGCCGTGGCCGCCCGCCGCGAGGACCAGCCGGGTGAGGGCGGGCGCCGCGCCGCCGACCCGGGCCAGGGCCGCGGCCCAGGCGAAGCCGCGGGCGACGTCGGTGTTGACGTCGGTCATGAGGAGGCGGGCCGGGCCCCCGTGACGGCCGCCCTCGTAGCGGGCGCCGTCGAAGGCGCGCAGACCGGCCGCGACCAGCTCGCCGGCGCCCTCGCCCGCCAGCAGCTCCAGGCAGCGGGCGCGCCACGCCTTGGCCGGGCGCGGACCGCCGGCCACGCCCAGGTGCTCGACGAGGGCGACGAGGTGCGGGGCGGGCGGCTCGCCCAGGTGGTCGCGTACGGCCGCGCCCCAGCCGTCTCTGCCCAGGGGCAGGGCGAGCGGGCTGGGATTGACCCGGGCGAGCGCGCGCTGCATGCCCTTGCGCTCGTCGGGGCTGAGCGGGCACTCCTCGATCGCGTCGAACAGCGGCTCGACCGCCTTCCACGGCTCGTGCCGCGCCTCCGCGGGGAGCGCGGCGCTCTCGCCGGCCAGATGGCTGATCCAGCCGACGTCGCCGTGGTCGAGCCGGCGCTTCCTGGCGGCGGCGAACAGCTCGGTCATCTCGGCCGGGGTCCACGCCCCGCCGCGGTGGACGGCCAGCGACAGCTCGCGGCCGTATGCGTCGGCCCGCAGCCGGGCGAGGCGGACGGCGGCCTCGCGGCAGGTGGCCCGGTCCGCCTTCGCCAGGTGGCGGTGGACCACCTCCAGCACCGTGTGCGCCTTCGCGCGGATCCGCTCCCGCTCGTCGTGGGCGGTGATGTGGAGGTCGTCCATGGCGCGGTCGAGCGTCTCGAGCTTGTGAAGCCATTCCAGCATGGCGCCGATCATGCCCGACGGCACCGACAAAGACGCCGCCCCCGGCTGTCCTGCCGGGGGCGGGTTCCGGTACGGATCAGCGCAGGAACGCGGCGGCCACCCCGGCGTCGACGGGGACGTGCAGGCCGGTGGTGTGCGACAGGTCGCCGCCGGTGAGCGCGAACACGGCCGCGGCCACGTGCTCCGGCAGCACCTCCTTCTTCAGCAGTGTCCTCTGGGCGTAGAACTCGCCGAGCTTCTCCTCCTCGACCCCGTACACGGCCGCCCGGTTGGCGCCCCAGCCGGAGGCGAAGATGCCGGAGCCGCGGACCACGCCGTCGGGGTTGACGCCGTTCACCCGGATGCCGTGGGCGCCCAGTTCGGCGGCGAGGAGCCGTACCTGGTGGGCCTGGTCGGCCTTGGCGGCGCCGTAGGCGACGTTGTTGGGCCCGGCGAAGACGCTGTTCTTGGAGGAGATGTAGACGATGTCGCCGCCCAGGTCCTGGTCGATCAGCACGCGGGCGGTCTCGCGGGAGACGAGGAACGAGCCGCGCGCCATCACGTCGTGCTGCAGGTCCCAGTCGTCGAGCGTGGTCTCCAGCAGCGACCGCGACAGCGACAGCCCGGCGTTGTTGACGACGAGGTCGACGCCGCCGAAGGCGAGCACGGCCTGCCGGATCGCCTCCTGGACCTGCTCTTCGGAGGTCACGTCCACGCCGGCCGCGATCGCCACGTCCCGCCGCAGGTGGGCGGCGGCCCCCAGCTCGGCGGCGACCTTCTCGGCGGCGGCCAGGTCGCGGTCGGCGACCACCACGCAGGCGCCCTCTGCGGCCAGCCGGCGGGCGGTGGCGGCGCCGATGCCGGACCCGCCGCCGGTCACCAGGGCGACCCGCCCGGCCAGCGGTCTGGGCTTCGGCATCCGCCGGAGCTTGGCCTCCTCCAGCTCCCAGTACTCGATGCGGAACTTCTCCGCCTCGTCGATGGGCCGGTAGCTGGACAGCGCCTCCGCGCCGCGCATCACGTTGATCGCGTTGACGTAGAACTCGCCGGCCACCCGGGCGGTCTGCTTGTCCTTGCCGAAGCTGAACATGCCGACGCCGGGCACGAGCACGATGGCCGGGTCGGCGCCGCGCATCGGCGGCGAGTCCGGGGTGGCGTGCCGCCGGTAGTAGGCGGCGTAGTCGTCGCGGTAGCGGGCGTGCAGCTCGCGCAGCCGGGTCACCGCGTCGGCCAGGGGGGCGTCCGGCGGCAGGTCCAGCACGAGCGGGGCGACCTTGGTGCGCAGGAAGTGGTCCGGGCAGGAGGTGCCGAGCGCCGCCAGCCGGGGGTGTTCGGCGCGCGACAGGAAGTCGAGCACCTCGGGGGTGGCGGTGTAGTGGCCGACCTGCCGGGCGTCCGTGCCGGCCAGGCCCCGGACGACGGGGAACAGCTCGGCGGCGCGGCGGCGCCTGGCCTCCTCCGGCAGCGGCTCGTGGATCACCGGCCCGAACGGGTCGGGACGGCCGTGCGCGGCGATGTGGGCCTCGGCGGTGCGGATGATGTCGAGCGAGTTGCGCTCGCACTCCTCGCTGGTGGCGCCCCAGGCGGTGATGCCGTGGCCGCCGAGCACGCAGCCGATGGCTCGGGGGTGGTCCTTCTTGATGGCGGCGATGTCCAGGCCGAGCTGGAAGCCGGGCCGCCGCCACGGCACCCACACCACGCGGTCGCCGAAGATCCGCTCGGTCAGCTCGGGGCCGTCGGCGGCGGTGGCGATCGCGATGCCGGAGTCGGGGTGCAGGTGGTCCACGTGGGCGGCGTCGACCAGGGCGTGCATGGCGGTGTCGATCGACGGGGCCGCGCCGCCCCTGCCGTGCAGGCAGTAGTCGAACGCGGCGACCATCTCGTCCTCGCGCTCGACGCCCGGGTAGACGTCCACCAGGGCGCGGATCCTGTCCAGGCGGAGCACGGCGAGGCCGGCGGCCTTGAGCGTGCCGAGGTCGCCGCCGGAGCCCTTGACCCACATGAGCTCGACGTCGCCGCCGGTGACCGGGTCGGTCGCGGAGCCCTTGGCGGAGGTGTTGCCGCCGGCGTAGTTGGTGTTGCGGGGGTCGGCGCCGAGCCGGTGGGAGCGGGCCAGGAGTTCGTCGGGCGTGGTCATCAGGCGCCCCACCCGGCCTGGGCGCCGCCCACCCGGTCGGCAGCGATTTTCTCGAAATATCCGGACTTGGCGTACGCGGCCATCGGGTCCGGCGCCAGCCCCGACTCCTCCCGCAGCTCCGCCAGCAACGGCCGCACGTCGGTGTTGTAGGCGTCCATCAGCACGGCGTTCGCGCCGAGCACGTCACCGGCCCGCTGGGCCGCGGCCAGCGCCTCCCGGTCCACGAGCAGCGCCTTGGCGGTGGCCTCCTGCACGTTCATCACCGACCGGATCTGCCCGGCGATCTTCGGCTCGATGTTGTGGCACTGGTCGAGCATGAAGGCGGTCCGCTCGGTGAACCCGCCGCCGCCGATCACCTCGTACATGATCCGGAAGAGCTGGAACGGGTCGGCGGCGCCCACCATGAGGTCGTCGTCGGCGTAGAAGCGGGAGTTGAAGTCGAAGCCGCCGAGCTTCCCCTCGCGCAGCAGGAACGCCACGATGAACTCGATGTTGGTGCCCGGCGCGTGGTGGCCGGTGTCGACCACGACCTGCGCCTTCGGGCCGAGCTTCACGCAGTGCGCGTACGCGGTGCCCCAGTCGGGCAGGTCGGTCATGTAGAAGGCGGGCTCGAACAGCTTGTACTCCAGCAGGAACCGCTGGTCGTCGCCGAGCCGCTGGTAGACGGCGGCCAGCGCCTCGGCCAGCCGGTCCTGCCTGGCCCTGATGTCGTCCTGCCCCGGATAGTTGGTGCCGTCGGAGAACCACAGCTTGAGCGTGTCGGACCCGGTGGCGTCCATGATGTCCACGCATTCGAGCAGGTGCGCCAGCGCCTTGGCCCGCACCTTCGGGTCCGGGTGGGTGACGCTGCCCAGCTTGTAGTCGTCGTCCTGGAACACGTTGGAGTTGATCGCGCCGATGCCCACCCCCAGCCCGGCGGCGTGACTTGCCAGGTCGGCGTAGTCGTCGACCTTGTCCCACGGGATGTGCAGCGCCACCGTCGGCGCCACCCCGGTGAACGCGTGCACCTGGGCGGCGTCGGCGATCTTCTCGTACGGGTCGCGCGGCACCCCCCGCTGGGCGAACACCTTGAAGCGCGTGCCGGAGTTGCCGTACGCCCACGACGGCGTCTCGATCCGCTGGGCGCGGAGCGATTCTTTGATCATTCTCATATCCCCGATTCAATCCAGATGGAAGACTTCTCCGAGCAGGACCCGGCCCTGGTCGGCCCGGCCCGACTCGAAGAACGGCGCCATGTCGGTCTCCCACCGGGCGCTCACCCCGGTGGCGGCCATCGCCCGCTGCGCCGCCTCGAAGTCGTCGGTCTCCAGGTAGCCGACGAGCAGGCCGTCGTCGCTCAGGAAGAGCGAGTAGTTGCGCCATCCGGCCCCGCGCAGCGCGTCGAGCATCTCCGGCCACACGTGCCGGTGCCGCTCGCGGTACTCGTCGAGCCGGTCCGGCCGGACCTTCAGCAGGAAGCACACCCGCTCCACAGATCTCTCCTTCCCGCGCACGCGCGCCCCGGGCCGGTCCCGGGACGCGCGCGCACTGTGTGTCGATGCGTGAGGGTCAGAAGTCGAAGTCGTCGATGTTGGACGCCTCGAAGGTGAACGGCGGGCCGAGGATGACCTCGCCCTTCGCGCCGATGGTCCGCTCGCCGAGCTTGCCCGCCTTGAACGTCTCGCCCTCGGCGCCGGTGATCTGCCCGGACACCAGCGCGGCGGCCGCGTAGGAGGCCAGGTAGCCGAGGTCCTTCGGGTTCCACAGGGCGAACTTCTCGACGGTGCCGTCCTTGACGAACTGGCGCATCTGGTTCGGCGTGCCGAGGCCGGTGAGCACGACCTCGCCCTTGTACTTGGAGCCGGAGATGTAGCGGGCCGCCGCCGCGACGCCGACGGTGGTGGGCGAGATGATGCCCTTCAGGTCGGGGTAGGCCTGCAGCAGGCCCTGCGTCTCGGTGAACGACTTCTGGTCGTCGTCGTCCCCGTAGGCGACCTTGACCAGCTCCATGTCCTTGTACTCGGCCTTGGTCAGCTCGTCCTTCATGAACTCGATCCAGGTGTTCTGGTTCGTGGCGTTGGCCGTGGCCGACAGGATCGCGATCTCGCCCTTGTGGCCGATCATCTCGGCGAGCAGCTGGACCTGGCTGCGGCCGACCTCCTCGGAGCTGGCCTGGTTGATGAACAGGTCACGGCACTCGGGCGCGGCGTCCGAGTCGTACGAGACGATCTTGATGCCCTTGTCCCTCGCCTGCTGGAGCGGGCCGCACACGGCGTTGGGGTCGTTGGCCGAGATGAGGATGGCGTCGTGGCCCTGCTGCGTGAGGGTGTTGATGTAGGAGATCTGCGAGGACGCGGACGCGTCGGACGGGCCGACCTCCTTGGCCTCGCCCTGGAACTCCCCGGCGGCCTCGGCCCCCGCCTCGGCGACGATCGTCATGTAGGGGTTGTTGATCTGCTTGGGCAGGAAGGCCAGCTTCAGGCCCTGCTTGATCGGCGCGTCCGGGTCGGCGGCGGCCGCCGCGGACGAGGCGGGCGGCTGCGCGGGCGCGGACGTGACGCTCGACTTGGTGGTGCCGCCGCAGGCCGCGACGCCGAGGGCGAGCACTGCCGTGAGTGCGGCGAGGCGCATCGGTCTCATGGGGTTCCTTTCAGTGCCGACGTGCCGGTTCTGACCGGTCTGAGCAGGGAGATGAGACGGGGGGTGAGCACCGAGACGATGAGCAGGAGGCCGGTGACGATCGACTGGATCTCGGTCGAGACGTCGTTGAGCATGAGCAGGTTGCGCAGCAGCCCGATGAGCAGCACGCCGGCGATGACGCCGCCGAGCGTGCCCTTGCCGCCGTCGAAGTCGACGCCGCCCAGCAGCACGGCCGCGATCACCGCCAGCTCGATGCCGAGCCCGTTGTCGGCGCGCGCGGACCCGTAACGCAGGGTGAAGACGACGCCGGCGAAGGCGGCGACCGTGCCGGAGAACACGAACAGCAGCAGCTTGATCCGCTTGACCCGGATGCCGCTGAAGAACGCGGCCTGCTCCTGCGCGCCGATCGCGAACAGCGCCCGGCCGAAGCCGGTGGCGTGCAGCACCACCGCGACGACCACGGCCAGCAGGACGAACAGCGCGACCGGGTACGGGACGAACGTGCCGGGCACGTCGTCCACGGCCAGCGCCGTGTACTGGGGCGGGAACCGGGCCACCGCCTTGTCTCCGAGCACCACGTACGCCAGCCCCCGGTAGAGGGCGAGGGTGCCGATCGTGACCGCCAGCGACGGCAGCCCGAGCCGGGTGACGAGCAGCCCGTTGACCAGCCCGCAGAGCGCGCCGGTGAGCACCACGAGCGGGATGATGGTCTCGATCGCCATGCCGCCGTCCCACAGCGCGCCGACCAGCGCGCTCGACAGGCCCAGCACGGACGCGACCGACAGGTCGACCTCGGCGGCCACCACGAGCATGGTCATGGCGAGCGCGATGAGCGCGATCTCGCCGAGGTCGCCGAGCGCGAACGACAGGTTGCCCGCGGTGGCGAACGAGGGCGAGCCGAGGGCGCCGCCCGCGAACACCGCGACCAGCAGCAGCCCGATGATCACGTCCCAGCGGAGCACTCTAGCCATGGCGGCTCCTCCTTCTGAGCAGCCGGGCGACCCGCAGGGCCAGCACCCGGTCGACGCTGATGGCGATCAGGAGCAGCGCGCCGGTGATGGCCTGCTGCCAGAACGGGTTGACCCGGAGCACGACCAGGGCGCCGCCGATCACGGTGAGCAGCAGCGCGCCGAGCGCCGCCCCGTACACGCTCCCCACGCCGCCGGTGATGGCCACGCCGCCGACCACGACCGCGCTGATCACCAGCAGTTCCCAGCCGTTGGCGGAGTCGGCGACGACGGTGCCGAAGCGGGCCAGCCAGAGCACCCCGGCGAGCCCGGCCAGGCAGCCGCTGACCAGGTAGGCGGCCAGGACGCGGCGGCGGACCGGGACGCCGGCCAGCCGGGCGGCCTCCGGACTGGACCCGATCGCGTAGAACTCCCGCCCGCTCGGGTAGGCCCGCAGGTAGTAGCCGATCGCGAACATGATCACCACGGTGATGAGTGGCAGGTACGGCACACCCAGCACGGCCCCGTTGCCCAGCGACAGCAGCGCGGGCGGCAGGTTGACCGCGTTGATCTGGCGACCGGCCGCGACGTAGTGGCACACGCCCTGGAAGACGTAGAGCGTGCCGAGCGTCACGACCAGGGCGGGCACCCGGCAGAAGCTGACCAGCAGCCCGTTGAGCAGGCCGCAGGCGGCGCCGATGGCGATGCCGAGCACGACGCCCGGCACGAGCCCCCAGCCGCTCGCCAGGGCGTCGCCCACCACGAACGCGACCAGCCCGACCACGGAGCCGACGGACAGGTCGAGGTTGCGGGTGATGACCACCATCGACTGGCCGACGGCCAGCAGCGCCAGGATCGCGGTGTTGAGCAGGATGTCCTCGACGCCCTGCCCGGACAGGAAGTTCGGGTTGACGGCGGCGGTGCCGCCGACGAGCGCGGCCAGCGCGAGGACCAGGCTCAGCTCGCGGGCCCTGAACACCAGGTCGACCAGGCTGCGGGCGCTGCGGTCGCGGGCCGCGGGCTCGGGCCGGGTGGTGGTGGCGGTCACGCGGCCCTCCCGGTGGCGGCGGACATGACGCTCTCCTCGGTGGCCTCGGCGCGCGGGATCTCGGCGGTGATCCGGCCCTCGTGCATGACCAGCACCCGGTCGGCCATGCCGAGCACCTCCGGCAGGTCGGAGGAGATCATCAGCACCGCGATGCCCTGCCCGGCCAGCTCCGACAGCAGCCGGTGCACCTCGGCCTTGGTGCCGACGTCGATGCCGCGGGTGGGCTCGTCGACGATGAGCACCGACGGGCCGGTGGCCAGCCACTTGGCGAGCACGACCTTCTGCTGGTTGCCGCCGGACAGCACGCCGACGCCGTCGCCGAGACCGGCGAACTTGAGCCGGAGCCGGACCGCCCAGTCCCTGGCCCGGTCGCGTTCGGCGGCGCGGGAGATGGTGAGGCCGCGGCGCAGCGAGCGCAGCCCGGTCAGGCCGATGTTGCGCTCGATGGACAGCTCCATGACCAGGCCCTGCTGCCGCCGGTCCTCCGGCACCAGGGCGAGCCCGGCGGCCATGGCGGCGGTCGGGCTGGCGGCGGGCAGCGGCCGGCCGTCCACGTGCACGGCTCCGGCGTCCCACCGGTCGATGCCGAAGACCGCCCTGGCCACCTCGCTGCGGCCGGCCCCGACCAGGCCGGCGAGCGCGACGATCTCGCCGCGCCGCACCTCGAACGAGACGTCGGTGAAGACGCCCTCCCTGGTCAGCCGCTCGACCCGGAGCGCCACCTCGCCCGCCTCGGTGTCCTGCTTGGGGTAGAGGGCGCCGAGCTCGCGGCCGACCATCCGGCGGATCAGGTCGTCGTGGGTGAGCCCGCCGACGGGCTCGCTGGCGATCCAGGCGCCGTCGCGCAGGGTCGTGACCCGCTGGCAGAGGGAGAAGATCTCGTCCAGCCGGTGCGAGATGAACAGGACGGCGCATCCCTGCCCGCGCAGCGCCTCCACGACCGAGAACAGCCGGGCCACCTCGTTGCCCGACAGCGCGGCCGTCGGCTCGTCCATGATCAGGACCCGGGCGTCCCTGGAGATGGCCTTGGCGATCTCGACGAGCTGCTGGTCGGCGATGGACAGGCCGCGGGCCGGCTGTTCGGGGTCGACGGTGACGCCGAGCCGGGCGAACAGCTCCGCGGACCGGGCCCGCATGGCGCGGCGGTCGATGCGGCGCAGCGAGGTGCGGGGCTGGCGGCCCATGAAGATGTTCTCGGCCACGGACAGGTCGGGGAAGAGCGTCGGCTCCTGGTAGATGACGGCCACGCCGGCCCGCTGGGCGTCGGCGGGGTTGTGGAAGACGACGGGCTCGCCGTTCAGCAGCACCTGGCCGCTGTCCGGGCGGTGGACCCCGGCGAGCGTCTTGACGAGGGTGGACTTGCCGGCGCCGTTCTCCCCGGCGAGCGCGTGCGCCTCCCCCGCGAACAGTTCCAGCGACACCTCGCGCAGGGCCCGCACGGCGCCGAACGACTTGCTGACGTTGGCGAGCGCGAGGGCGGGGGGACCACTCATGCGTCCTCCGGACGACAAACGTTTTAACTGGATGTTTCCGGAATCTAGGTGCTGCACCCGTGGCCGTCAATGCCTTCAGCCGATGTCTGGCGCAGATGGAGTTGCTACGTTTTAATCAAGGTCGTGCGATTCACAGCTGTTGATCTGGGCGCCTCCAGCGGGCGGGTGATGAGCGCCGGCGTGTCCGGCGGACGGATCGAGCTGGAGGAGGTGCACCGTTTCCCCAACCGGCCCGTACGGGTGGGGGGAACCCTGCACTGGGACATCCTCTCCCTCTACCAGGGGGTGCTCGACGGGCTGCGCGAGGCCGGCCCGGCCGAGTCCGTCGGGGTCGACTCGTGGGCGGTGGACTACGGGCTGCTCGACGGCGACGGCAGGCTGATCGGCAACCCGGTGCACTACCGCGACGCGCGCACCGCCCGCTTCACCGAGCGGGTGGACCCGTACGAGGTGACGGGGATGCAGTTCCTGCCCTTCAACACCGTCAACCAGCTGCTCTGCGAGCCGCTCGACCGGGCCGAGACCATGCTGCTGATCCCGGACCTGCTCGGCTACTGGCTGACCGGGACCATCGGGGCCGAGCGGACCAACGCCTCCACCACCGCCCTGTACGACGTGAGCGGGCGGGAGTGGGCCTGGGAGCTGATCGACAAGCTGGGGCTGCCCAGGCGGATTTTCCCTGGCTTTCTGGAAAGCGCTTCCCCACTGCGGAAGGACGTGGCGGACGAGGTCGGCTACCGCACGGACGTGGTCAAGGTCGCCTCCCACGACACCGCCTCGGCCGTGGTGGCCGTCCCCGCCGCGACCGACCGCTTCGCCTACGTCTCCTGCGGCACCTGGTCGCTGGTCGGCGTCGAGCTGCCCGCGCCCGTGCTCACCGAGGAGAGCCGCCTGGCCAACTTCACCAACGAGGCCGGGATCGACGGCACCACCCGCTACCTGCGCAACGTCATGGGCCTGTGGATCCTCCAGGAGTGCCTGCGCGCCTGGGGCGGCCCGCCCCTGGAGCCGCTGCTGGCCGAGGCGGAGACCGCGCGCACGGACACGGTCGTCGACCCGGACGATCCGTCGTTCCTGCCGCCGGGCGACATGCCGGCCAGGATCGCCGCCTACTGCGCCCGCACGGGGCAGCCGGCGCCGGAGGGGCGCGCGCAGGTCGTACGATGCATCCTGCAGAGCCTCGCCCTCGCCTACCAGCGGGCGATCGCCGACGCCGTCCGGCTCAGCGGCCGGCCGGTCGAGGTCGTCCACCTGGTGGGCGGCGGGTCGCTGAACACGCTGCTGTGCCGGCTCACCGCCGACGCGACCGGGCTGCCGGTCGTGGCCGGTCCCGTCGAGGCGGCCGCGCTCGGCAACGCGCTGGTGCAGGCTCGCGCGCGCGGCCTGGTCGGCGGCCTGGCCGAGATGCGGGAGCTGGTCCGGCGCAGCGCGGGCGTGCGCACCTACGAACCACGGGAACGCGGATGAGTATCGACGGTTGGGACGAGGCGCCGGCCGGGGCAACCCGGCCGAGCCCGTCCATCAAGGATGTCGCGGCCCTGGCGGGGGTGTCGCCCGGCACCGTCTCCAACGTGCTCAACCGGCCCGAGAAGGTCGCCGGGGCCACCCGCGACCGGGTGGAGAGCGCGATCAGGGAGCTGGGCTTCGTCCGGCACGGCTCGGCGTCCACGCTGCGCGCCGGCCACAGCCGCACCATCGGCCTGTCCGTGATCGACATCGGCAACCCGTTCTTCACCGACGTGGCCGCCGGGGTCGAGGACCTGGCCAGCGAGCGCGGCTACGCCGTCATCCTGGGCAACTCCTCGGGCAGCCGGGTCAAGGAGGAGCGCAACCTGCTCGTCTTCGCCGAGCAGCGGGTGCGCGGGGTGCTCATCACCCCTTCCGACCAGGACCCGATCCGGCTCGACCGGCTGCGCGAGCGCGGCATCAGCGTGGTGCTCGTCGACCACCCGGCCGAGCGGCCCGACCAGTGCGCGGTCGCGGTCAACGACGTGACGGGCGGGGCGATGGCCGTCGAGCACCTGCTGGCGGGCGGCGCCGACCGGGTCGCCTACGTCACCGGGCCGGCCGCCATGCGCCAGTGCCAGGACCGGCGGCGCGGCGCCGAGCGGGCGCTGGCCGCCGCCGGGCGCGACCCGCGCGACCTGCGCGAGGTGGCCATGCCGGCGATGACCGCCGCCGCCGGGCAGCAGGCCGCCGAGAAGCTGCTGGCCCAGGACGTGCTGCCGGACGCGCTGTTCTGCGCCAACGACCTGCTGGCGCTGGGCGTGCTGCGCGGGCTGCTGCAGGCGGGGGTGCGGGTGCCGGAGGAGGTGTCGCTCATCGGGTACGACGACATCGACTTCGCCTCGGCCTCGACCGTGTCGCTCAGCTCGATCAGGCAGCCGACCTACCAGCTCGGTCGGGCGGCCACCGAGCTGCTGCTCGACGAGTGCGACAACCCCGACACGCACGCCCACCAGCAGATCATGTTCCAGCCCGACCTCGTCGTGCGGGAATCGACGCGGTAGCTTGGGGGGCCAACCGAACAACGGGGAATGTCATGACCAACGGTGTTCGTCACGTGCTCGGGTTCGTCGCCGGCCTGTTCCTCCCGTCGTTGATTCTGGTCGGCCTGCTGTACGGCACGGGCGAGATCACCCTCTCCGCCCAGCGGTTCTTCGCCGTCTCCTGGGCGGCGATCGGGGTGCTGGTGGTCACCGCGATCGGGCTGGCGTTCCTGGTGGGGTCGCGGCTGTCCCCCGTCGCGTCGCTGCTGGGCGGGCTGCAGTACACGGTGCTGGGCCTGCTGCCGATCCTGGAGCTGGGCGGCACGCGCCTGCTGCCGACGAACTGGCTGCCGCTGCCCCTGGCCAGGGGCTACATGAACGCCGGCTACCTGGGGTTCCTGCTGCTCCTCGGCGTGCTGCTGCTGGCGGCGTCGGCGTTCCCGTCGCGGTGGCGCGGCCGGCCCAGGACGGACGGCCAGCCCGCGCCCTACTACGCCCCCGGTCCACATGCCTACTCCGGCCCCGCCGGTCCTTCCGGCCCGCCGCCCGCCGCCGAGCGCGACCCGTACGCCGGTGAGCCGTGGCGCGGGGACGACGCCACCCGCCCGATGCGCCGCGACTGACCGGCCGGAGGCACGGGGCTGGCAGAATGCCTGGCATGCGTGACACCACCATCGCCGCCTTCCTGTCCGAGCTCGCCGGCAAGGTGCCCGCGCCGGGCGGGGGCGCCACCGCGGCCCTGCACGCGGCGCAGGCCGCGGCGCTGCTGGGCATGGTGGCCCGCTACTCCACCGGCGAGAAGTACGCCGAGCACGCGGCCGTCGTCTACGCCGTGATCGGCGAGACCGACGAGCTGCGGGCGCGGGCGCTGGACCTGGCGGAGGCCGACGCGGCGGCGTTCACCGCGGTGACCGACGCCTACCGGCTGCCCAAGGGCGAGGAGCGCAGCCTCTCCATCGCCCGCGCGCTGGCCGGCGCGGCCGAGCCGCCCGCGCGGGTGGCCGAGACGGCGTACCGGCTGGTGGAGCTCTGCGAGACGCTGCTGCCGATCGGCAACCGCAACCTGCTCACCGACGTCGCGGCGGCGGCCGAGGCGGCGCGTGCCGCGCTGACCACGGCCCGGGTGAACGTCGAGGTCAACCTGGGCGGCATCACCGACGAGGGCACCCGCGGCGCGCTGCTGTCGCGCCTGGCCGAGGTCGACTCCGCCGCCGCCCGCGCCGAGCGGGTGACGGCCGAGGTACGCACCGGCCTGAAGACGTGAGCGACCCCTTCGCCCCGTAGGACGGGCGCAGGGGAACGGACGGGAGTTGAGGACACTGGCGGGCGAGAGGGCGGGCGCGTGAGGAAGCTGACCGGCAAGGAGCTGGCGCAGGCGATCAGGGCGCAGACGGCCGCCGAGGTGGCGGCCGGGCCGCAGCCGCGGCTGGCCGTGGTGGTGGCGACCGACGACGAGGCGAGCCTGTGGTACGTGCGCTCGATCGCCAAGGCGGCGGCCGGGGTGGGCATCGCGGCCGACATCGTGGACCTCGGCCCCGCCGCGAGCCCCGGGCAGATCCGCGAGAGCCTCGTCAGGCTCAGCGGGGACGGCGGCGTGCACGGCCTGATGCTGCAGACGCCGCTGCCGCCGGGCGCCTCGGCGCAGGAACTGGCCGGGGCCATCGACCCCCGCAAGGACGTCGACGGCGCCAACCCGCTCTCGCTGGGCAGGCTGGCCGCCGGGCTGCCCGCGTTCGCGCCCGCCACGGCGGCGGCGGTGATGGCGCTGCTCGACCATTACGGCGTCGAGCTGAAGGGCAGGCGCGCGGTGGTGGTGGGCCGCTCCACGGTGGTCGGCAAGCCGCTGGCCCACCTGCTGCTCGACCGGCACGCCACGGTGACGGTGTGCCATTCGCGCACCCACGACCTGGCCTCCGTCACCGCCACCGCCGACGTGCTGGTCGCGGCCGTGGGCCGGGCGGGGCTGATCGGCGCCGATCACGTGGCCCCTGGCGCGGTCGTCATCGACGTCGGCACCAACCCCACCGACGACGGCGGCCTGGCCGGCGACGTCGACTTCGAGCCGGTGTCGGCCAGGGCCGGGGCCCTCACCCCCGTGCCGGGGGGCGTGGGGCCGGTGACCACGGCGCTGCTGCTGCGCCACACCGCGAGGGCGGCGAACCTCCCGTGAGCAGGCTCGGCCGGGCCGGGGACGTGGACGAACTGATGATCGGCTCGATGGCGGAGGCCCGCGATGCGTGACGTCCTGGTGGTGCAGAACAGCCGGAGCGGCGGCCCGGGCCGGTGGGGCGGCTGGCTGGAGGAGGCGGGGCTGCGGCTGGACGTGGTGCACGCCTACGACGGCGAGCCGGTGCCCGACCGGCTGCGGCACGACGCCATGATCATGCTGGGCGGCGGCTACCTGCCGGGCGACGACGACCGGGCGCCGTGGCTGGCGCCGGCCCGCAAGCTGGTGGCCGAGGCGCTGGCGGCGGAGGTGCCGCTGTTCGGCATCTGCCTGGGCGGGCAGATGATCGCCGAGGTGGCGGGCGGCGAGGTGACCGCCGACGCGGGCGCCCCCGAGAACGGCAGCCTGCCGGTCACCATCCGGCCGGAGGCCGCCGATGACCCGCTCTTCCACGACCTGCCCGGCGTGGTGCCGGCCATCGAGCACCACGTCGACGCCATCACCGCGCTGCCGCCCGGCGCGGTGTGGCTGGCGGAGACCGCGCGCTGCCCGTACCAGGCGTTCCGGGTGGGCGGCCGGGCGTGGGGGGTGCAGTTCCACCCGGAGGTGCCGCCGGGCAGGATCAGGGAGTGGCGGGCCGACGGGTTCGACCCGGACGAGGTGTACGCGCGGGCGGTGGCGGACGAGCCGGTCTCCGCGCCGATCTGGCGGGAGGTGGCCCGCCGCTTCGCCGGGCTCGTCTGAACGGCGGTCAGCTCGTGTACGCGTCGTAGCCGAGCTTCACCGCGACCGCCAGGCCGCAGGCGGCGGCGAGGTAGCGGAGGCTCTGGCCGGGGAGGCGCCGGGCGATCTTGGGGCCGAACCAGCCGCCGAGCAGGAACCCCAGGGCCAGCGGGACCGCCGCGCCCCAGTCGACCGGCCCGAACACCGCGAAGCCGGTGGCGGCGACCGCGTTGGCCATCCCGGACAGCACGTTCTTCAGCGCGTTCAGCTTGGCCGGGCTGCCCTCCAGCATCGACGACAGGACCGCCAGCATGAGGATGCCGCCCGCCGCCCCGAAGTAGCCGACGTAGATCGCGACGGCGAACAGCGCGCAGCGCATGAGCGGCCCGTGCTCGCTGTCGAGCTCTCCCCGGGGCGGGCGGATCAGCAGCAGCGAGGCCAGGCCGATCAGCCACGGGGCGATCTGCTCGAACGTCTCGGACGGGGTGACCAGCAGCAGGAAGGCGCCCGTCGCGCCGCCGAGCATGGTCAGCCAGCCCAGCCTGAGCACCCGCGGCCCCTGCCCGGCCAGCTCGGGCCGCGAGCCGAAGGCCGCGCCGAGGCCGGTGAACAGCAGCGCGACCGTGTTGGTGACGTTGGCGGTGAGCGGCGGCAGCCCGAACGCGAGCAGCGCCGGATAGGACACGATCGAGGCGAGGCTCACCACGGTGCTGACCACGCCGGCGAACGCGCCGACGGCGAGCAGGCCGAGCACCTCTCCCACGATCACCCGGACATGCTAGGCGGCGTCCGTCCTCACGCGGTGGCCGGGGCTGTCAGGATCGCCTCACCTGCGGCGCGCCGAACGGGCTCGCGGTGGCCTGGACTGTCAGGATCGCCTCATCTGCGGCGCGCCGTACGGGTGAGTCCCGCCGCCAGGAGGGCGGCGGCCAGTCCGGCGGCGGCGGCCCAGCGGCGCTGGCGGGTGACGCGCCGCTCCACCTCGGAGTACGGGGTGGTGGAGAACGACACCAGCTCGTAGCGGGACGCGTACCGGCCGGGCAGCGCCCGCTCCAGCGCGTGCTCCAGCCGCTTGCCGGCCAGGAACAGGCGGGAGCCGACCTTGTCGCGCATCTCCACGAAGTTGTCCAGCGCCAGCCGGGCGATCACGTCGGTGTCGGCCTTGCGCCGCTCGAACAGCTCCAGCGCCGCGGCGAAGTCGTCGCCCGTCTCGTCGAGGCACCGGTCGAGCTCGACGCAGTCCTCGAAGCCGCAGTTGGCGCCCTGGCCGTAGAAGGGGACGATGGCGTGCGCGGCGTCGCCGATCAGCCCCGCCGTCACCTCGCCGGTGGTCACGTGCCAGGGGCTGCAGCGCATGGTGACGAGGTGGCCGACGGGATTGGCCTGGTAGTGCTCGACCAGGCCGGGCATCAGCTCGAACGCGTCCGGATACTCAGCGGCGAAGCGCGCCCTGATCCGTTGCGGGGTGTCGAGGGCGGCCAGGTCGTCGTGCGGCCAGAACAGGGTGCAGGTGAACGACCGGTCGGGGTTCGGCAGGGCGATCATCATGGCGCGGCCGCGCGGCCAGATGTGCAGCGCCCCCGGCTCCATGGCGTACGCGCCGTCCCTGGGCGGGATGGTCAGCTCCTTGTAGCCGTAGTCGAGGTACTCCTGGATGAAGCCGACGCCCGGCAGGGCCTGCAACCTGGCCCGGACCGCGCTGTGGGCGCCGTCGGCGCCGATCACCACCCGCGCGCGGGCGGTGGCGCCCGACCCGAACTCCAGCCTGCCGGTCCGCTCGTCCAGCCCGGTCAGCCGGTGCTCGAACAGCACCTTGACCCCCGGCATGGCGGTGGCCGCGTCCAGCAGGATCCTGTTGAGCTCGGCGCGGCCGATGGAGTTGATCGCGTGCCCGCGGTCGGCGCTGTAGGGCTGGAAGGTGAGCTCGCCGTCGAGGGCGTGCATCATCCGGCCCGGCATCGGGATCGCGGCTCCGAGCACCTCCCGGTCCAGGCCCAGCCGGCGCAGCGCGTCGACGCCCCGCTCGGAGATCGCCAGGTTGATGGATCTGCCGCCGCCGGCCCCGGCCCTTCTCGGGTCCGGGCGTCGCTCGTACAGGGTGACCTCGTGTCCGCGGCGGGCGAGGAAGCAGGCGAGCAGGCACCCGACGAGCCCCGCGCCGACGATCGTGACCTCCATCACTCTTTCGTACGGGCGAGGCCGCGTGATGTCCAGAGCTAGTGGAGCGCTTCGGCGATGGCGTGGGCGGTGGCTTCCCAGATGGGGGTGCGGGGGTCGATGACGGCGAAGTGGTCACCCACCATTTCCAGATAGGTCACCTCGTCTCCGGCGTTCGCCGCGGCGCGCGCGTACCGCCGGCCGAAGTCCACCAGGTCCAGGTCGTCGCCGGAGCCCTGCACGATCAGCTGCCGCACCTTGATCGGCACCCGTACCAGCGGCGACGCGCCGCCGTAGACGCGTTCGGCGGTGGAGCGTTCCCGCTCGGGGAGGTCGTCCCAGGTGGTGACGCCGAGCGCGGCGGGCACCGCGCCCGTGCCGACCCAGCGCCGGTCGCCCTCGACCAGGTCGAGCACCCCGGCCAGGGACACGGCCAGCGCCACCCCGGCGCCGTCGGCGGCGGCCCGCAGCGCGAGCTGGCCCCCGGCCGAGTGTCCCGCGACCGCCAGCCGTCCCAGGTCGAGCGGCGCGTCCAGGCGGGTGAGCGCCTCCATCCCGGCGGCCACGTCGGCGGTGGTGGCGTCCCAGCCGTGCAGGTCGGGGCGGCGGTACTCGAGGTTCCAGACGGCGAACCCGCGGGCGGTCAGATCGGCGCAGAGCGCCTCCATGAGGTCGGCCGCCCAGACGGACCGCCAGTATCCGCCGTGCACCAGCACCACCACCGGCGACGGGCCCCCGGCCGCCTCCCCGGCCCGAACCCCCGGCGCCGCGGCACGCCTCCGGGGCAGCGAGGGAGCCCTCTGCTCCCCCGCGTCCGCGCGGGCGGGGGGCGTCTCGCGCGCTGACGGGAGGTAGAGGTGGCCCCACTGGTCTCGATGCGGGCCGTACGGGATGCGGACGTGGGGGTGTCTGATGCGGTGGACCGCGTGGCGGACGGCCCACCGGAGGCCGGCGAGGCCGCGGCCGTGGAGGTGGGTGGCGTCCTCGGCCACCTCGACGCCGTCCGCCCGCCAGATGTCCAGCCAGGTGACGGGTCCGAGCGGCTCGGCCATCAGGGTCCGCAGCTCGCCGGGTCCCGGCAGGATGACGACCGCGTGGCCGGCCGAGTTGTGCCGCTCCCCCTGCCCGCCGCCCGAGCCCGGATGGCGGCGGCGGGTGCGGGCCCGGACGTCGTCGGGGTCGCGGACGCGGGTGATGACCCCGCGCACGCCCAGGGAAACGAACTCGCGTTCGGCGATCTCGCCCAGGAGGGCCTCGTCCGCGGCCAGTCCAGGGCCGATCAGCACCAGGACATCGCTCATGACTTCCGACACTACAGAAGTTTCACCATCTGGGCCTTTGCTTAATCTTGTATCGGTATAGAAGTGGCCCGGCGTAGGTTGACCGGGTGCGTGTCGATCTTCTTCATCCCTGGCCGGAGAGCGTCGCCGAGGCGGAGGCCGTCCAGGAGCTGCTCCGCCCGCGCGTCGAGCTGACCGGCCCGGACCGGTTCGCCACGGTCGCGGGCCTGGACGTGCACTACCACGGCGACGACGACCTGTCCGCCGCCGTGGTGGTGCTGGACGCGGCCACGCTGTCCGTGGTGGAGCAGGTGGTGGTGAACGGCAAGGCGGCCTTCCCTTACGTGCCGGGCCTGTTCGCCTTCCGCGAGCTGCCCGCGCTGGTGGAGGCGCTGGAGCGGCTCACCGTCACGCCGGACCTGCTGGTGTGCGACGGGTACGGGCTGGCGCACCCGCGCGGCTTCGGCCTGGCCTGCCATGTGGGCGTGCTGACGGGCCTGCCGGCGCTGGGCGTCGGCAAGACCCCGTTCGTGGGCGCGCACGAGCCGCCGCCGCCGGAGCGTGGCGCGTGGTCGCCCATCGAGCTGGACGGCGTCGTGGTCGGACGCGCCCTGCGCACCCGTGACGGCGTCAAGCCGGTGTACGTGTCGCAGGGGCACCGCATCTCGCTGGAGACGGCGACCGGCCAGGTGCTGGCCCTGACGCCGCGCTACCGGCTGCCCGAGCCGGTCCGCAGGGCCGACCACCTGGCCAGACATCGGGACCCGGCCGCTAGGGCCGCCACGACCAGGTCACGAGCCACACGCTGACCCCGAACAGCGCCGCCCCGAGCGGGACGTGGACCAGCACCTGGCCGGAACCGCCCAGCATGGTCTGCACGAACCCGAGCAGCAGCGCCACCAGGCTGACCAGCGCCGGCCAGCCCGCGCCGCGCCCCGGCCGCCACAACAGGACGGCCGTGACCAGCAGGACCAGGCCGAGCACGTGGACGGCCCCCGAGCCCGCCCCGTGCATGCCCGGCCCCGCGCCGCCGAGCATCTGGCCGGCCGTGACGGCCTGGAAGAGCACCGCCGCCGCGTTGAGCAGCGCCGCCGCCCGGAACGCCGTCAGATATCCGCTGCGCTGCACGACCTGGGTGACCACTGGTTTCTCCTTCGACCTCGTACGAGATCACCAGGATCGCGGCCCCCGCCCCCGCGGGCATCCGCCGCCGGTCGTCATCGCGTGTACACCAGGAGTCGTACCCGGGGCCCGTCAGGCGGGCGGGTGGGCGCCGGAGTGTTCCAGGGGCGGCAGCACCGCCTGGGCGTCGGCGCCGCCGGACCAGAGGCCGATCATGAACGCGGCCGTCGCCTCCAGCAGCTCGGCCCGGCCGAGCCCGCCGCCGTCGACCGGTGCGCACCCCAGGTCCTCGGCCAGCCCGCGGGCGAGCGCGAGCGCGTCCGGGTCGTCGCCGCAGAGCGGCACGGCGAGCGGGCGCCCGCCGAAGACGGGCGGCGTCATCCGCCACACGTCCACGTGACACAGGTTGAAGGCCTTGACCACGTGCCCGCCGCTCAGCCGGGCGATCTCGCGGGCGACGGGCCGGAAACCGTGCGGTCCCACGTCGTTGGTGACGTCGATCACCGGCTTCCCCCGCGCCGCGTCCCCGGCCTCGGCCAGCACCGCGGGCACCGCCTCGGCCAGGACCGCCACCACGGCGACGTCCCCGAACCCGGCCGCCTCCCGGAACGTCCCCGCCCGGGCGCCCGTCGTCGCGGCCAGGGCCGACGCCCTGGCCGGGTCGCGTCCGCTGACCATGATCTCGTGCCCGGCCCTCGTCCACTGGGCGCCGAGGGCGCCGGCCATGTTCCCCGCTCCCAGGATCCCGATCCGCATGTCACTCCTCCACGTGCTGGTACATGTAGGAGAGACCCTAGAAAGCCCGATACGCACCATCCGGTGCCTTACGGAGGCCGCGTTGTTCCTCGCCGACTGCCAGGCCAGGCTCGCGTTCGACCTGCTGGCCAACACCTGGAACGCGGTCGTCCTGTGGTCGCTGCGCCACGGCCCCCGCCGCCCGGCCGACCTGCGCGTCCAGATCGGCGGCATCAGCCAGAAGGTGCTCACCGAGACGCTGCGCCGCCTGGAGTTCAACGGCCTGGTCCACCGCCGGGCCTACGCCGAGGCGCCGCCCCGCGTCGAGTACGAGCTGACGGACCTGGGCCGGAGCCTCGTCGAGCCGATCGGCGCGCTCGGCGCGTGGGCGTTCGAGCATGCCGAGGAGGTGATGGCGGCGCAGGACAGGGCGGGCGCATGACGTGGTCAGCCTTTCAGCCCGGTGTGCGCCAGTCCTTCGATGAACTGGCGCTGCGCCAGCACGAACACCACCAGGACGGGCAGCGCCGTCATGCTGGCCGCGGCGAGCTGCACGTTCCACATGGGCCCGCCGTAGGCGTCGACGAACTGGGTGAGCGCCTGCGGGAGCGTGAAGTTGGCGGGCGTGGACAGGTAGACGATGGGTTCGAGGTAGAGGTTCCACGAGTGCAGGAAGGTGAAGATGGCGACGGCGCCGAGCGCGGGCCGGGACAGCGGCAGCGCGACCCTGGCGAAGGTGCCGAACCGGCCGAGCCCGTCGACGCGGGCCGCCTCCTCCAGCTCGCCGGGCAGCGCGATGAAGAACTGCCGCATGATGAACGTGGCCAGCACGCTCGGCGCGCCCAGGATGGGCACCAGGATCAGCGGCCAGTGCGTGTCGGTCAGACCGGCGGTGTGGAACATCTGGAACAACGGGACGATCGTCACCTCGCTCGGGATCAGCAGCCCGACCAGCACGACCACGAACAGCGCGTTCTGCCCGGGGAAGCGGATGCGGGCGAAGGCGTAGCCGGCCATGGCGGCGACCGCCATCGTGCCCACGGTGACGACGGCCGCGATGTAGAGGCTGTTCCAGTACTGCTGGGCGAACGGCTGCAGCTCGAACACCCGCCCGTACGAGGCGAAGTCCCACCGGCCGGGCAGCAGCGACGGCGGGAAGGAGAAGATGTCGCTGATCGGCTTGACCGACGAGGTGACCATCCACCAGGTCGGGAAGACGAACGGCACGCACAGCGCGCACAGCGCCCCGTACAACGCGAGCTTGACCCTACGACTCATGGAAGACCCACTTCCGGCGCATCCGCCACTGCACCAGCGTCAGCACGGCGACGATCAGGAACAGCAGGACCGACAGCGTCGCCCCGTACCCGAAGTGCCGGAACTGGAAGGCCTGCTGGTAGAGGTAGTAGACGAGGACCGTGGTCGACATACCGGGCCCGCCCTGGGTGAGCACCGCGATCTGGGCGAACACCTGCAGCGACCCGACCACGGTGATGATCGAGGTGAGCAGGATGGTCGGGCTGATCAGCGGCACCGTCACGCGGCGGAAGCGGGTCCACGCGCCGGCCCCGTCGAGGTGCGCGGCCTCATAGAGCTGCCTGGGCACGCCCTGCAGCGCGGCCAGGAAGAGCACCATGTTGAGGCCGACGTTCTTGATCACCTGGACGACGACGACCGACAGCAGCGCGGTGCCCTCGCCGCGCAGCCAGTTGGGCCCGTCGACGCCGGCGACGGCGAGCAGCCCGTTGACGCCGCCCTCGCCCTGGAGCAGGAACTGCCAGACGATGGTCCAGGCGACCAGCGACACCAGCACCGGCGAGAAGAACAGGGTGCGGAAGAACGTGGTGCCGGCGAGCTTCTGGTTGAGCAGGATGGCCAGGGTGAGCGCGAGGGCGAGGTTGAGCACGACCAGGCCTGCTGAGAACAGCGCGGTGCTGGTCAGGACCGCGCCCATGTTGGGGTCGGCGAGCAGCTTCTCGTAGTTCCGGCCGCCGACGAACTCGAACGTCCCGGCCAGCACGTTCCACTCCTGGAGGCTGTACCAAACGACGAGGCCGAACGGCAGCAGCACGAACAGGACACTGCCGGCGAGCTGCGGCGAGACGAGCAGGTAGCCGACGAGGGCGTCGCGGCGCGGGATGGTCCAGAAGGGGCGGCGCCGGGCGGCGGCGCGACCCGCCACCCGGTCGCCGATGTCCGTCGCGGTCATGTCACGCGCCGAGCATGGGCTGGATCTTCGCGCACACGCCGTCCAGCACGGTCTTGACGTCGGCGTCGGCCACCCACAGCGCGTCGAGCGAGGCCCGGACGGTCTGCGCCAGCTCGGCCTGGCCGGTGTGGCTCGGCTTGACGACGCCGGTCTCGATGCCGTCGATCACGACCTCCTGGAGCTGCTCGGGCTTGAGCAGCGGGCTGGTCTTGGCCATGGTCTCGGCGGTGAGCAGGGAGTCGCGGGCGGGCGGGAAGTAGGCGGCGAGCTTGGCGGAGTTCGCCTCGTCGGTGAAGAAGGCGAGGAAGTCGGCGGCCGCTTCGGCGTTGGGCGACTTCTTCAGCACGCCGATCCCGGCCTGCCCGATGACCGCGTACTCACCCTTGGGCCCCGCGGGCAGCGGCACCAGGTCCCAGCCGAACTCGCCGTCCTCCAGCATGGCGGCGCGCGAGATCTGCGCGACGACCATGGCGGCGTCGCCGGCGAAGAAGTCGGCGACGGTGCCGGGGGCGGGCATGGCCTTGTCCTTGAAGATCATCGTGTGCAGGAACGTCATCGCCTCGACCATCTCGGGGCTGTTGAACCGGCAGGTGGTGCCGTCCTCGCTGTAGGCGGTGGCGCCCCAGCCGCGCCAGATGGTGGCCAGGTTGTCCCAGCCCTTGTAGTCGAAGTCCCAGATCGTCAGGCCGTGCTTGCCCTTGGCGGCCACCGCCTTGTTGATCTCGTTGGCGTGCTCCCAGTCCCACTGGCCCGCCTTGATCAGCTCCTGGGGCGTCTTCTGGCCGGCGGCCTTGACCAGGTCGGTGTTGACGAACACGCCGAACGGCGAGGTGGAGAACGGGTAGGCGAACAGCTCGCCGTCCTTCTCCCACAGCTTGGTCGCGGCGGGGACCAGCTCGCCCGGGTTCTGGATCTTGCTCTTGAGCGGGACGAGCGCGCCGGAGCCGACGAAGTCGGGGGCCGAGTTCTCCAGGATCCAGGCCAGGTCGGGCGGGTTGCCGCCGGCGATCTGGGTGGTGAGCGTGGTCGTGTAGTTCTCGAACGGCAGCGGGTCGAAGGTGATCTCGCCGGTCTCCGGGCGGGTCTTGCGGTAGTCGTCGGCGATCTCCTTGAACAGCTTGAGGTGGGCCTCGTTCGAGGTCCAGATCGTCATCCGGAGCGGCTGCGGGCCCTGCGCGGCCGGCGCGTCGCCGCCTCCGCCGCCGCAGGCGGTGACCGTGAGCAGGGCGCTCAGCGTGAGGGCGGCCAGCTTCGTCTTCATGGGGGGTTCTCCTTCGTCAGTATCCGGTGACGTCGGGCCAGCGCAGCTCCACCCCGTCGCGGGTGAGGCGGTGCTGGTAGTCGGCCAGGAGCCGCTCGTCCTCCCGCACGGCGTGCGGGGTGGTGGCGTGGTCCAGGCAGAACGCGGCGAGCGCGCCGGCGGCCTCGCCGACGTTCCACTCCACCGGGTGCAGGCGGTAGGCGCCGTTGGTGATGTGCGTGGTGCCGATGTTCTTGCAGGCGGGCAGCAGGTTGACCGTCCGCCGCGGGATGAGCGCGCCGAGGGGGATCTCGAACGGGGAGCAGGCGACGTCGATGTAGTTGTCGCCGCCGGTCGAGGGGTGCAGGTCGATGCGGTACATGCCGACGCCCACCGGGTCGGGGTAGGAGACGGCGCCCTTGTCGCCGCGCACCGCCGCGGACAGGTCCTGCTCGGTGACGGTGGTGAGGGCCCGGATGCGCCGGGACTCGCGGATGTAGGGGGCCATGGCCAGGCCGTCGGCGCCGCCGGTGACGTCGCCGCGCGGGCGCAGGCCGGGGTAGCCGGTGCCGCCGTCGTGGCGGGGCGCCTCGGTCTGCAGCCAGTAGAGCACCGACAGGGACAGCTCGCGGGCCGCCGCCAGGTGCCGGCCGGCGTCCGGCACGTCGATGACGGGGCCTTCGAGATAGTCGATCATCGGCCAGTTGACCAGCGTGATGTCGCTCTCGTACGCGCCGGGCAGGAAGTTGTCGCGGGCGGCGATCCTGCGGAAGGTCCACAGGTTGGCGTCGCCGGGGTTGACCCGCTGGTCGGCCTCCACCAGCCGGGGGTCGTCGCCGGGGTTGGGGGTGAAGGAACGCTCCACGATCTCCAGCGTGCGCGGGCTGGGGCAGCGCCACGACAGCAGCTTGTCGCCCCAGAACGACGGCTGGTAGGACCGCCAGAAGTCGTACGAGGCCGGCCGGTCGACGGTGTGGTCGCCGTCCACGTGGTCCATCGCGAAGCACACGGACACGGCCTGCATGTTGAGCGGCTGGGCCTCCTGCGGCGCGCTCGGCTCGCCCGTCTCGGCCTGCGACTCGAACCCGGTGACGTACTCGACCCCGGCCAGCGGCAGCAGCTCGCCGGTCTCGGTGGCGTCCAGCACGTACGCGGCGGTCGCGGTGATCTCGCCGCCGCCGTCGCGGTGCGCGAGCCGCACCGCCGTCACGCGGTCGCCGTCGGTCTCGGCCGCCACCGGGCGGTACGGCTGCAGCACGCGCAGCCTGCCCGACCCGCGGTACGGGGCGAGCATGGCCTCGATGACCGCGACCGCGACCCTGGGCTCGTGGCAGAGCCTGCTGACGTGGCCGGCGCCGGGGTTCAGCTCGCCCCACGCCCGCGCCCGCTCGGTCAGCGGGTAGTGGTCGCGGTAGTAGCGGCGGATGCCGTCGCGCAGCGCCCGATAGCTGGCGGTGACGCCGAACCGCTCCACCCAGGTGTGCTCGTCCGGCGGCACCGCCTGGCTGGTGAGCTGGCCGCCCAGCCAGTCGTACTCCTCGGTGAGCACCACCGAGCGGCCCGCCCGCAGCAGGGCGAGGGCGGCGGCCACGCCGCCCAGCCCGCCGCCCACGACGAGCGCGTCTGCCGATATCTCAACCACGTGGGGGATCACCTTTCGTCGGGGACGGGCGCCAGCGTCGATCCGTCGACGAGCTCGCACGCCAGCAGTTCCTGCGGGTTTCCGCCGCGTTCCAGCACCCGGGTGAGCAGCTCGACGGCCCTGCGGCCCATCTCGCGCCGGGGGATGCGGAACCCGGTGAAGTCGATGTCGGTGGAGACCGGCCTGGTGGGCGCGCCGAGCGCGACGATCGACAGGTCGCGCGGCACGTCCAGGCCCCGGGCCAGGGCCGCTTCGGCGATGGCCGCGCCGTCGGCCAGCTCCTCGGCGAACACCACGGTCGCGCCGGACTCGAACAGCCCGGCGGTGGTGGTCAGGTGCAGACCCTCCGCGCCGGTCTCCGCGACGCCCGCGATGAAGCCGCGCAGCCGGTCGGCGTACGACTCCGCGCCCCGGCCCACGCCGACGTAGGCCATCCGCCGGTGCCCGAGCGCGGCGGCCCGCGCGACCAGCGCGCGCACCGCCGGCGGATAGTCGGCGCCCACGTACGGCACGGGCCCGCCCGCGTCGTCGCGGCGGCCGACCGAGACGAACGGGATGCGCTCGGCCAGCAGCCTGACCAGGTCGTCGCGGTCGACGGTGCGGCCGAGCAGCACGCAGCCGTCGGCCAGCCGGATCCGGCTCTCCGCGCTGAAGATCCGCCGCCGCTCCCTCTGCGCCGCCTTGGCGCTGGTGAACAGCAGCAGGTCGCAGCCCGCCTCCTCGGCGCACTCCTCGATGCCGACCAGGAACGGGTGGTAGAAGTCGGCGCTCTCGGCGGGGAAGACCGCCTCGTAGGTGAACACGCCGTAGATGCGGTTGCGCCGCTCGGCCAGCCGGCGCGCCGCCGGGTCGGCCACGTAGCCGGTGTCGCGGATCACCTGGAGCACCCGGTCGCGGGTCTCGGGCGAGATCCGCACCTCGCTCTCGGCCTTTCCGTTGAGCACCAGGGACACCGTGGTCTGGCTCACCCCGGCCATCCGCGCGATGTCCTGCTGCGTCAGACGCCGCCCCGAACTCGTCACAGTCCGTCACCCGTTCCGTTGCTAATGCGCATTAGTGCGACATTGTGCGACCGCACGCACTGCGCGGTCAAGAACTAATTCGTATTAGCACAGCGGATCGGTCGAGCGGCGGCCTACAGCCGCATCTGCGCCGGCATCAGGGTCTCGGCGTCGGACAGCTCCACGCCCAGCAGCTCGCCGCCGCCGCCGAAGTCGAGCACCACGCCGTCGGCGACCACCTGCCGCGCCGCCTCGCCCGCCACGATCTCATGCTTCATCGATATATAGGCGATGTTGTGGTAGCGGTCCCAGCTGGTGTAGACGGTGCACGGACGTCTGCCGCCCGGCTCCTCCTCCGAGGCGAGCAGGCCCTCCCTGGATTCGTGCGAGCCCGCCAGCGCCGCCCGCACCATCGCCATCGCCAGCTCCACTGCCTGCATGGATTCGGCTCCCGTGGCTTTCCGCTCGTGCTCCCAGCCGGCCAGCCCGTCGATCCGGTACGGGCAGGACCAGTCTCCCCCGGCCTCCGCGTACGGCATGCCGATGGCGGCGACCACCTCCCGAGGGGGCTCGGTGCGCAACGTCAGCGTGCGGCGAGCGATCTCGTACATGTTCGTCGCTTTACCCGGAGCGCCCGCTCGGGAAGACTGCCCATGCGACTTCACGAAGGGGGCGTGTGATGACCGAGTCGTTCGGAACACGGTTACGAGCCAGGATCGACAAGTACGGACCGCTCTGCGTGGGGCTGGACCCCAGTCCCGAGCTGCTGCACGCGTGGGGGCTGGACGACTCCCCCGCCGGTCTCGAACACTTCAGCCGAGGTGTGGTCGACGCGGTGAGCGACCTGGCCGCCGTGGTCAAGCCGCAGTCGGCCTTCTACGAGCGCTGGGGCAGCCGGGGCGTCGCGGTGCTGGAGCGCACCGTCGCCGACCTGCGCGACGCCGGCCCGCTGGTGCTGCTCGACGTCAAGCGCGGCGACGTCGGCGCCACCATGGCCGCCTACGCCGAGGCCTACCTCGACCGGGGCAGCCCGCTGGCGGCCGACGCGGTCACGCTCAGCCCTTATCTGGGGTTCGGCAGCCTGGCGGGCGCGATCACCTCGGCGCTGGCCGCCGACGCGGGCGTGTTCGTCCTCGCCCGCACCTCCAACCCCGAGGGCGCGCGCCTGCAGGAGGCGGTGGCCGGGGAGATCTACGAGGGGGTACGGGCCGCGAACGCCGGTCGCGACCCGCTCGGCTCGGTGGGCGTGGTGGTGGGCGCGACGGTCACCGACCCCGGCTACCCGCTCGACCGCCTCAACGGCCCGATCCTGGCGCCGGGGCTGGGCGCCCAGGGAGCGACTCCGGCCGACGTCGGACGCTTGTTCGCGACCGTACGGCACGCGGTGCTGCCGTCGGCCTCCCGGTCCCTGCTGGCGGACCAGCCCGGACTGCGGGCCCGTACGGAACGCTACCGCGACGAGTGCGCCCACCACCTGAGCCCCTGACACCACCCGTCGCTTTCCCACACGCCCGCCCCTTGCCCCCGCCAGCCCACCCGTCCACAAAGGCCCTCGCTGACGCTCGGACGTCCTGCTGTGCCGGGCTCCGCCCGGCGGCTGTCGCCCCTGGTGAGACGATCCCCGATCATTCCTGGACCCGGTCCCGTCCGGGCTGACCCGGCGTCCCAGGCTGCTGCCACACGTCCCTGCCGCTGCTCCACAGCTCCGAGATGTGAAAGGCGAACCGATCGAACAGGCCGTCGTCCTGATGACGCCTCAGGTGCAGCATGGGCGAGTCGTCGTGTGACGTCACTCTCCGGGTCGCCGACACGGTCTCTGCCAGACGATCGACGCTGACGACGTCGCCCAGCTCGCCGAGCTGTTGCGGCAGCAGGAGGCGGCGGAGCGGGCATTGTGCGCACGCCCGGCGCGTTCCCGCCCCGGCTGCGCGTGACCGGCTGTTCCGCGTACGTCTCTCCGAAGGGCTGCCGCACGGACTGTGCCCCCCCTGACAGGGGCGGCGTCGCGACTGCCCGGTGGCTGTTACAGCTTGCCGAGGGCCTTGGCCAGGGCGGTCGCGGCGGAGGCGATCACCTTGTCGTCGTGCGGAGTGTCGTCGTCGTTGCGGTTGGTGAAGACCGACAGGATGATCGGCGCGCTCGATCCGGGGGTCCAGACGATCGCGAGGTCGTTGGCCGTGCCGTGGTTGCTCGCGCCGCCGGTGCCGGTCTTGTCGCCGACCGTCCAGTCCTTGGGAAGTCCCGCCTTGATCCGGTTGGCCCCGGTGAGACTGGCCTTCAGCCAGCCGACCAGCCGCGCCCGGTCCTGCGCGTGGAGGGTCTTGCCGGTGGTCAGCTCGGCGAAGGTCCGGGCGGCCGCCGCGGGGGTGGTGGTGTCGCGCTTCTCGCCGGGCGCCCAGTGGGTGAGCGTGGGCTCCGTACGGTCCAGGCGGCTGGTCTGGTCACCGGTGGCGCGGAAGAACCGGGTGAGGCCGGGCGGCCCGCCGATCTGCTTCAGCAGGGTGTTGCCCGCGAAGCCGTCCGATTTGGTGATGCCGGCGCGGCACAGCTGGGCGGGTGTCATCCCGGTGTCGGTGTATTCGGTGGTCTCCGGGGAGTTCCCGGTCAGCTCGGCCATGTCGGCGGGCTTCCAGCGGATCACCTTGTCCATCAGCCCGGGGGCGCTGGTGCGCGCCTTGTGCAGCACCGCCGCGCACGCGAACACCTTGAAGCTGGAGTTGAACGGGAAGCGCTCGCCGGCCCGGTAGCCGACTGTCCTGCCGGTCGCCAGGTCGATGCCGACCGCGCCGATACGCCCGTCGTAGGTCTTCTCCAGCTTCCGCAACGTCTTGTCCAGCCCGGAGCCGGTGGCGGCGCCCGCCCCGGGCGCGAGGCCACCCAGCAGCACGGCGACGGCCGATGTCAGGACCCCTAGTCGCAGTCGTGTCATGCCGAGAAGAAGATCAGAAACCGGCCGGGTCCGTCTAATAGTGGTATTGGGCTGGCTTTCATACCGGTGTGGATATCGTCGCCTGTACGACGCTAGCCGCCGGGCGAAATCAGACCGTTCGCGACACATGAGACGTGGACGGAGGCGGCCCTCTGTCACCGTTCCCCCATGACACGCATCGAGCTGGTGGAGCGGATGCGCGGCTCCGGGGTGCTGTGGCGGGGCTCTCTGGACGGGGTACGGCGGCTGGTGCCGCTCGCGGTGCCCGGCGCGCTCGTGCATGCGCCTCTGTCCGGGTTCGTCCTGCTGCTGATGGTGGTGTGGGCGGGCGGGTCGGCGGCGGTGGTAGACGGGCGGCTGGACCTGATCGGGGCGTCCGGCGGGGAACTGCTCGCCTGGACGGTGACGCTGGCGGCGCTGGTGGTGCTCGCGCAGGCGGTGGTGTTCCCGGCGACGGTGGTGCTCGCGGCCGGGTGGCTGGTGGGCCGCCGGGTTCCGCCCGTGGTGGCGCTGCGGATGGCCGCGCGGCGGTTCCCGGCCATGTTCCTCCTGGTCGTGCTGGCCTCGGTGGCGTACGCGGCGATCACGGCCGCCGGGTTCGGCGTGCTGGTGGTGACCGGCCGGGAATGGCCGGCCACGGTGGTCATGGTGGTGCTGGGGCTGGTGGCGATGCCCGGCCTGCTGGCCGTGCCGTCGGTCATGCTGCACGGGTGCACGGCGCCGGGCGCGGTCGTCCGCGCCTACCGGTTGGTCCGCTACCGGGAACTGCCGACGGCCTGCACGCTGGCTCTCGGGGTGGTCGTGGTGCCCGTGGCGGTGGCGCGGGCGGCGGAACATGCCCTGGCGCCGCTGCCGGGGCCGCTGTCCACGGCGGGGTGGGCGGTGGCCGGGACGGTCCTGGCGCTGGCCGTGACGCCGGTCCAGGCGGCCGTGGTGGCGCGGCAGTTCCTGCACTGCGTGGCCTGGCGTACCGAGACGCATGACGAGGATCTGGAGCACGGCGTGCCGGCCGGGACGGCGCGGCCGGTCAGGGCGGCGCTGTGGCCGGTGGTGCTGGCGCCGGGGCTGCTGTTCGGCGGGATCGTGCTGGTCAACCCGTTCAGGTGGACAGAGGTCACCGAGACGGTGGTGTCCGGAGGCGAGGATTCCGAGGCCCTGGGGTCGGGAGCCGGGACGCTCTCCCGCCCGCCGTCGTTCCGGCCGTGGGAGCTGCGGAGCGCGCACGCCGGTCACGACGGCGAGCTGAAGGTGGTGGTGGACGGCTTGTACACCGCCGCGGGCGTGCTGACGTGCGGCGATCCTTCGTGCGAGCGGGCCGGCCTCGCCTGGGCGGACGACGTGGCGGCTCTCTCCGACAGGGCGAGGAACGGGTACGCCGCCGCGCGGCTGCCGGACGGCAGGATGGCGGTGACCACCTGGTCGGGGCCGCGGCTCAGGGTGTCACACTGCGGGACCTTCGCCTGCGCGGCGGCCCCGGGCGGGGCGGTCGTCGCGGAGGCGCGCGACCGGCCGTTCCACGCGGGGGTGGCGATGGCGGTACGACGGGACGGCGGGCTGGTCGTGGCCTTCGCCGACAGGGAGCGGGCGGACGACGGCGACGACCTCGTCACCCTCATCTCCTGTGCGGACGCGGCCTGTTCCCGGCCGGAGCCGACCGAGGCCGCGCGGCTGGCCCCCGCCGCGTATCTGCACGGCCCGCCCGTCCTGGCGGTCGCGGCGGGGCCCGGGGACCGGCCGGTGGCCGCCCGGTTCGACGTCGTCACCGGCCAGATCCACGTCATCTCGTGCGCGGACGCAGGCTGCCGGCGACCGCGCGTGACCAGGCCGGTGCCGCCGTATCCGGCGCGGGACGACGCCGGGCTGCGCCAGGAGACCGGGCTCACGCTGGCGGTGCGGGCGGACGGCCGCCCGGTGATCGCGTACCGGGACGTACGCGACCGTGCGGCCAAGCTGCTGGACTGCCGCACCCCTGACTGCGCGCGGGCGGACGTCGTCACCCTGGACGCCGGCGACACGGACCTGGCCACCCCGGCGCTGGTCCTGGACCGGGCGGGCCGGATCCTGGTCGCCTTCCAGAACGCCGAGGGAACCCGGATCATGCTGGCGACGTGCACCGGGGGCCGTTGCACGAGCACTCCCGTGGCCAGGATCCGCGGCGGCGCCGGCGAAGCACTCGCGATGACCCTGGACGACAGGGGCAGACCGGTGATCGTGTGGCTGGACTACGACGCCGCCCCGGAACCCGGCTGGGAGCTGGTCATCACCACACCACTCAACCTCACCGACTGACCGGCATCAGCCGACGAGGCCGATGCCGGGGAGATCTGCGAGGGGTTACGGGCCGCGAACGCCGGGCGCGACCCGCTCGGCCCGGTGGGCGTGGTGGTGGGCGCGACGGTAACCGACCCCGGCTACCCGCTCGACCGCCTCAACGGCCCGATCCTGGCGCCGGGGCTGGGCGCCCAGGGAACGACGCCGGCCGACGTGGGGCGGGTGTTCGCCGCATCACCACCGGCCAGGCCATGCCGTACGGACATTCGCCGGCAATTGCGGCGAACTGGCCGCTTTTCAGAGATCCTCTTCTATAGAGTTCCCCGATGACTGACACCGCTGTGGCACATGATGTCCGTGGGAAGTCACGTCCGCTGAGACTCACCGCCGCCGCGTGCGCCCTGGCCGTGTTGACGTCCTGCGGTGTGCTGCCCCAGCCGGATCGCGCCGCCTCTCCGGCCGCGGACGCGTCGTCGCCCGCTCCGGCTGAGCCCGAGGCGCCCCAGCCCTCGCAAGGCACAGCCGCCCCTGCCGCTTCCACGAGCCCCTCCTACAGCGATCCGCACTCCGACGCCCGCCGGCCCCTCCGCCAGCGCCCTCGCCACCCACGCGGACCACGGCAAGCGCACCGTCCGGGCCGACCTAGTCGGACTCAACCGGATCGGCGACCATGTCGCGGTCCAGGTACGTCTCACCGAAACGGGCGAACGCTCCATGTACGTGTGGCACCACGTCGAGGACCGCATGGCAAGCGGGCGCGACAAGGACGACATGGCATCCGGCCTCGGCATCATCGACGCCGCCGCCGGCCGCCTGCTCATGCCGTCGACCACGCCTGACGGCGGCTGCGCCTGCACCGTGGAGGACGACTTCGAGAGGCCGTGGCTCGAACCGGGCAAGCCACGCACCTTCTTCGCGCTGGTGCCCGCGCCCTCTGGGGGCGCCACCTCGGCGACCGTGTACACCCCGTTCGCCCCGCCCTTCGTCAACGTCCCCATCAGCGACGAACCACCGCAGCCGCCGCCCAACCAGCAGATCCCGGACCCGGCAACAGCCCAGCTCACGCCGCTCTCCTATCCGGTGGAACTGCCCTCGGCCAGCCTGGACAACAGCATGGAGACGACCACGGACGATCGGCGGGTACGCATCAACCTCTCCTCCGACGTGCTCTTCAAGGTGAACAAGGCGGACCTGTCCGCGGGCGCGCGCCACGTGCTCGAACGCACCGCGGGCCAGATCGACGAGTCGGACGCCGCCGAGGTCGCGATCGACGGCCACGCGGACTCGACCGGCACCGACGCCATCAACCAGCCGCTCTCCGAACGCAGGGCCGACACCGTGCGCAAGGATCTCGCGTCGCTGGTCACCCGGGAAGGGGTGACGTTCCGTGCGCGGGGCCACGGTTCCGCCCAGCCGCTGTACTCCAACGCCGACGCGGACGGCCGGCGCAAGAACCGCCGGGTAACGGTCAGTTTCGACCGGCCGGGGACACTGCCCGCGCCTTCCCCGAGCAGCACGCCGAGCCCTGTCGAGTCGGGGCGTCCCGGCGGTAGCAGCAGCACGAACGTCAAGGGACAACCCTTCACGGTCGAGGTCGACCCCATCCGCGTCATCGGCGAGGGGATCGGCCTCATGGTTTTCAGGACCACCAACAACGGCATCAAGGAGACCTGGCTGCACGACCTCAGCGATCGCCCGACGGCCCTGCCGGGCAGGGGCGGCATCGGCGGCGCCACGAACGTCGACGTGGTGGACCCCCGGGGCAAGACCCTCCACGGGGCCGCGGTCGTCTACGGCCGGCAAGGCTCCCGGCTCTACTGCCTGTGCACCCCCACCAAGTACAAGAGCGACCACCTAGCGCAGGAGACCAAGGAGCACTGGGCCGTCATCAGCCTGCCGCGGGACCCGTCGAGCGTGCGGGTCCGAGTAGCGGAGTTCCCGCCTCTGGCTGATGTGCCGGTCATCTAGACCGCCGGCCGCCGCGGCGCGTTACGCGACGAGTGCCTCCTGCAACTGTCGCGTTGACTCCGGGTGGCGGCCAAGGAGGTGCGGCTGTTCGGTCACTACACCGCGATCATCAGGAGCGGCTCCGACCTGCCGGAGCCGGCCGCGCCCCGCGCCCTGCCGCCGCTTCGGAGCGGCATCGAACTGCGCGACGTCTGGTTCCGCTACAGCGACGAGCACCCGTGGGTGCTGCGTGGCGTCAGCCTGCGCATCCCGCACGGCTGTTCGACGGCGCTCGTCGGGCGCAACGGAGCCGGCAAGAGCATGCTGGTCAAGCCGCTGCGCGCGAGGCGCGATCCTGTGGGACGGAGCGGACATCCGGGACGTCCCGGCCGCCGAACTGCGCGCCCGCATCGGTGCCGCCTTCCAGGACTTCGTCGCGTACGACTTCAGCGCCGCCGGCAACGTGGCCGTCGGCGACCTGGCGGCGGTGAACTCCCCCGCCAGGATCGAGGAGGCGGCCCGCCGCGCCGGGGTGCACGACGTGCTGGCGAGCCTGCCGCACGGCTACGACACGCTGCTGACCCGTACCTTCGCCGGCACGTTCCCCGAAGAGGACCCGCAGGTGGGGGCCATGCTGTCCGGCGGGCAATGGCACCGGGTCGCGCTCGCCCGGGCCTTCCTGCGCGGCGACCGCGACCTGATGATCCTCGACGAGCCGAGCGCCGGGCTGGACGCCGAGGCCGAGCACGACATCCACACGCGGCGGCGGCATCAGAAAGACGTGCTCGGCGATCAGCCCGTGGGGCCGATGTCGGGGCGTTCCTCTTCGCCCTCGGCGTGGTCTCGTTCCTCGGGGCGGTCCTCGTCGGGCCGCTCCGGCTCGTCGCGGGCCTCGGGAGGGTCCGCGGGGATGGGGCGGCGGGACTTCTCGGTGCTCGCGCCGGAGCGCTCCGCGACCACGTCGCTCTCCGCGCCGAGGCCGTCCGCCGCAGGGGGCGTGTCGCCGGGGTTCTCGCTCATACCTTCCCCGTGCCCTCACCTCATGGTTCGATGCGGGCGGGCCCGGATCCGATGGGGCCGGCGTCAGCCGGCGAGCTCGGCGTCGATCTCGGCGCGGAGCGGCATCGAGGTGGACGCCCCCTCGCGCCGCACGGAAAGCGCCGCCGCCGCCGCGGCGAAGCGGAGAGCCTCCGCCGCAGGACGCCCTTCGGCGCGGGCCACCGCGAGCGCCCCGGCGAACGTGTCGCCCGCCGCCGTGGTGTCGACCGCCTTGACCGGTACGGCGGGCACGTGGAGCCGCTCCCCCGCGCGCGATCCGTACAGCGCGCCCTGGGAGCCGAGCGTGATGACCGCCTCCTCGACCCGTTCGAGCAGCTTGTCCAGGGCGGCGCCGGGGTCGGCGGCGCCGGTGATGCCGGCGGCCTCGTGCTCGTTGGGCAGCAGCAGGGTGACCGCGTCCAGCAGAGCCTCGGGCAGCGGCTGCGCGGGGGCGGGGGTGAGGATGACGGGCACGCCGGCCTCGCGGGCGGCGCGGGCGGCGGCGGTGACGGCCGGCATCGGCAGCTCCAGCTGGAGCAGCAGCGCCCGCGAGGCGGCGATGACGGCGCGCTCGTCCGCGGTCGGGCCGGTGACGGTGCCGTTCGCGCCGGGGACGACGATGATCGAGTTGCCGCCCTCGTCGTCGACCACGATGTGCGCGATGCCGCTCACGCCGGGCGCCCGGCGCAGCAGCCCGACGTCGACGCCCGCCCCGGCGAGGGTGTCGCGCATCTCGGCGCCGAAGGCGTCCTCGCCGACCGCGCCCAGGAACGTCACCGGGGCGCCCGCGCGGGCGGCGGCGATGGCCTGGTTGGCGCCCTTGCCACCGGGCACGGTGCGGAAGTCGCGCCCGGTCACGGTCTCGCCCAGTTTGGGCGCGCGGCCGACGTAGGCGACCAGGTCCATGTTGGCGCTGCCGAAGACGGTGATCACGGGTGCGTCAACTCCTGGGTGCGGCGGGCCAGCTGTTCCAGGCCGATGCCGTCGAAGCCGGTCAGGCTGCTGGCCAGGCTGTCGCGCAGCGCCCACTCGCTGGGGACGCCGCCGTTCAGCGCGCCGGCGATGGAGCCCGCGGTGGCGCCGGCGGAGTCGGTGTCCCAGCCTCCGGCGACGGCTCCGGCGACGGTGGCGGTGAAGTCGCCGCGGCCGTGCACGAGGGCGGCGGCGATGAGGGCGGCGTTGTTGATCGTGTGCACCCAGTGCAGGTCGCCGTGCCGCTCGTGCAGCAGGTCGACGACGCGTTCGAAGTCGTCCTCGCGGGCGGCGTCCTCGGCCGCCTGCCGGACCGCCCGGTGCAGCCGGGATCGGGGCGGCACCACCGACAGCCCCGCCTCGACGACCTCCTCGGCGGAGCCGGCGACCATCGAGGAGGCGCACATGGCGGCCGCGAACATGGCGCCGTAGAGTCCGTTGGCGGTGTGGGTGAGCCGGGCGTCCCGCCAGGCGTACTCGGCGGCGGTGCCGGGATCGCCCGGGTTGACCCACCCGTACACGTCCGCCCTGATCAGCGCGCCGATCCACTCCCTGAACGGGTTGCGGCGGGTGGCGGTCCGCGGGGGCTCGACGCCGTCGAGGAGGTTGCGGTACGCGACGCGCTCGGCGGTGAACGTGCGCCCGGCGGGCAGCTCGTCGAGCCAGAGCCTGGCCACGTCGTCGGTGGAGAACCCGCGGCCGTGCCGTTCGAGCACGGACAGGGCGAGCAAGGGGTAGTTGAGGTCGTCGTCCTCGGGGATGCCGTCGATGTTCTCGGCCAGGGAGTTGACGGCGCTGCGCCGGTTCCACGGCCACCGCGCGGCCACCTCGTCCGGCAGGCCCTCGGCGGTGAACCAGCCGCGGATCGGCCAGTTCCCGGTGGCCTCGGCGATCTCCCTGATGCCCGTACGCGGGATCTTCTCGACCGGCTTGCCGAGCACGCACCCGGCGGCGCGGCCCTGCCAGGCGCCCAGCACCCGGTCGTGGGCCGCGACGACGCCGCGCGCGGGCCGCGGCCAGCCGGGGCAGGCGGCGATGATCGCGAGCAGGTCGCCGGGCTCGTCGAGCGGCGACGGGAGGGCGGCCAGCTCGTCCAGGAGCTCCTCGGCGAGCGGGCGCAGCGCCCGCGCGCCGGGCTCGGACGCGCCGGCGCGGGGCGGGGCGTCGTGCCCGCCGGCGGCGTGCCAGCGCTTCGCGACCAGCGTGGCGTCCCTGCCGTCCTCGGCGGCCTGCCTCAGCTCGTGGCCGACCAGATCCTCGGGCTGGACCCAGGTGAGCCGGATCATCGCTCCTCCAGGAGCGCGGCGAACGCGGCCTCGTGGGCGCGGCGCCGGGCCACGTCGCCGGCGTGCACGCGGCGGGCGACGGCGGCGAGGGCGCGGCCGGGCGCCACCAGGTCGGTGCGGCTGGCGATGCCGACCCGCTCGATCCACTCCTGCGGGACCGTGCCGAGGCCGCCGAGCGCGCCGGCGATGGCGCCGCCCATGGAGGCGATCGAGTCGGCGTCGCGGCCGTAGTTGACGCCGCCCAGCACCGTCTCCCGGTAGTCGCCCTTGGCGATCACCAGGAAGGCCAGGGCCAGCGGCAGCTCTTCGATGCTGTGCACGCGGCTCGGCCTGCGGGCGCCGAGGCCCTGGTCGCGGTAGGTGTCGGCGACCGTGTCGTAGGGCCGCACGGCGGTGCGGAGCGCCTCGAACGAACCGTCCCAGTGGCCGAGCCCGCGAGCCGTCTCGCACACGGCCTCGATGGCGGCGCGGGTGCCGTCCTTGGCCAGCCGGATACAGGCGGCGACGACCGAGTCGGCGGTGGCGCCCGGCCGCATCGCCTCGGCCACCGCCGCCGCCATCACCCCTGCGGCCTCGCGGCCGTAGCTGGACTGGTGCGCGCCGGTCAGGTCGACGGCCTCGGCGTAGGCGGCGTCGGGGTCGCCCGCGTTGACGACGCCGACGGGGGCCACGTACATGGCGGCGCCGCAGTTGACGATGTTGCCGGTGCCGGCCTCGCGCGGGTCGGCGTGGCCGTAGTGGAGGCGGGCGACGATCCACTTCTCGGCCAGGAAGATCCGCTGCAGCGGCAGCGCCTCGGCCTCCAGCTCGGGGATCCACTGACGCTCGGCCATCAGCTCGGGCACCATGTGCTCGGCCATCGCGTACGCGTCGAGGTGGCCGCGCGCCTTCTCGTACACGCGGATGAGCGCGTGCGTCATGAGCGTGTCGTCGGTGATGTGGCCGTCGCCCTTGTGGTACGGGGCGATGGGGCGGGCGTTGCGCCAGTCGTCGTTGAACGGCGGCACGATGCCCTCGACCCGGCCGCCGTAGCGTTCCACGATCTGCTCGGCGGTCCAGCCCTCGGTCGCGCCGCCCAGCGCGTCACCGACCGCCGCCCCCGCCACGCAGCCAGTCGCCCTGTCTTCAAGCGGCGTCATGAGAGTCCTTTCAGAAGTTCGATGAGATCTTTGCCCGCCAGCTCCGGCAGGCAACAGCCGGCGAGCGTGCGGGCCGGTGTGATCCACCCCTCCGGGATCGCACCGTACCCCCCGCAGGCCCCCGTGAGCGCGCCCGTGAGCGCGGGGGCCGAGTCGGCCAGCGCCGCCAGGCACGCGGCGGCGGGCACGGCCCGGCCGAGCTCGCCGCCCGACACCTCGGTCAGGGCGAGCGCGGCGGGCACGGTCAGCGCGGCGCCCACCCCGTAGCTGTAGACGTGGTCGAGCAGGGCCGCGTCCAGCGCGGGCACCGCGCCGAACGGGTCGCCCGCCGCGCGGGCGGCGGCCAGCGCCAGGCGGGCGTTGTGCCCGATGGCGGTGTCCTCCGGCAGTACGGCGAGCGCGGCGCTGACAGCCTTGGCCGCCGAGCCGGTGGCGACGGCCTCGGCCACGGCGGCGGCGACGGCGCGGGCGCCGAGCAGGCCGTCGCCGGCGTTGGTGACCTGGGCGTCCTCGTCCGGCGCCGCGCCGCGCAGGCCGTAGGCGACGGCTCTCACGGCGGCGGCGTCGTCGAAGTGGTGCGGGTTGTCGTGGCCGCTGGCGGGCGGCTCGACGCCTCTGGCCAGGTTGTCCAGTGCGGTGGCGACCGAGACGCGGGCCCTGATGTCGTCGCGGCCGACGAGCGCCCGGAACGCGCCGGCGCGCGGCGTGCCCATGGTGAGCAGCGTCCAGGCGAGCCATTCCGCGTCGTCGGACGGGCCGACGGCCAGCGGCGCGGTCGGCTGGTTGAGCGCGAACGGCACCGGCAGCGTGGTGACCCGGTGCTCCTCGGCGAAGGCGTCCAGCTCCCGGTGGAGCCTGCGGCTCCAGGGGGCGTGCAGCGCGGCCCGATGCCTGGCCGCGGGCCAGCCCGCGGCGTCTCCCACGGCGAGCCCGATGACGGCTCCCGCGATCCTGTCCCCCGACATGCGTCCTACAGCCCTTCCATCCGCTCGTCGCCGGCATCCGGCCCCGCCGTTCCGCCTCCGGCCGCATCCGCGGATCCGCCCGGCCCCGCCGGAGGCCGTCCAGCCGCACCGGCAGATCCCGCCGGGCGGGGAAGTGCCGCCGATCCCGGCGTACCCGCGGATTCCGTCGTGGTTCCCCCGGGAGGCCCCGATCCCGCCGGGTTCTCGCCGGCGCGACCGGGTCGCGTCGCCCGGGTGCTCGCGGTTGCGTGGGCGGTGGCGAGGTCGTCAGCGACGTCCCGTATGTCCCGGCCCGCGACGACCGGCAGGCATCTCCCGGTGACGGGGCCGATCCTGGCCGCCCACCTCTCGGGCACGCCGCGCTCGCCCTGCGACGCGCCCGCGACGGCGCCCGCGATGGCGCCGATGGTGTCGGCGTCCCTGCCCAGGCTGACGCCGAATGTGACGGACCGCTCCACGTCGCCCTCGCCGTGCAGATAGGCGGCCAGCGCGAGCGCCACCGCCTCGGGCGCGAGGTCCGTCCACGGGTAGTGCCTGACCACCACGGCCTCGTGCAGCGCCACGGCCGGGTCGGCGGCGCCGAGGGCGGCGCGCGCCCGGACGATGTTCCTCGCCGTCCACGAGTCGGCGGGCACCGCCGACAGCGCCGCCTCCACCGCGTCGGACGGATCGGCCCCGGCCATCGCGGCGGCGACGGCCGCGGCGACCGCGCGGCCGCCGAGTATGCCTTCGCCCGACTGGCTGACCCGCCCGTCCTCGGTCACGAGCCGGGCCGCCTCCGCCGGGTCCCCCGGGCAGAACACCCCGTACGGGGCGGCCCGCATGGCGAGCCCGTCGGACCACCCGTGCTGGTGGACCAGCCCGGTCAGCGGCGGCTCCAGCCCGCGCCGCAGCGCCTGGACGGTGCCGAGCTCGGAGAACCCGGCCCCGCGCATCGGCCCGGTCACGGCCGGGATCACCCGCTCCCGGTACGCGGCCGCGACCAGCGCGGACGTCAGCCCGTGCCCGTGCTCGGCCAGCAGCCCGGCGGCGAAGATCGCGTACTCGGTGTCGTCGGTGCCGCCGCCCTCGATCTCGGTGAGCCGCCCCCAGCGGTGACGGATCTCCTCCGGCGTGAGGTTCTCGGCGGGCGCCCCGAGGGCGTCGCCGGCCGCCAGGCCGAGCAGACACCCCCGGGCCCTGTCGCGATACGTCACCGCTGATACCGCTCCAGCACCTCGTTGCCCTCCTCGACGAGCCGCTTGGCCGCCTCGTCCAGGGTGACCTTGTTGGCGAAGAACTCCTGCAGCACCGGCGTCGCCACCTTGCTCTTCCACTCGTCGTACCCGTTCACCTTGAGGAACGGCGCCACCACGAGGTCCTTGGCGGAGGCGGTGGCGACGTCCCAGCCGTCCTCCTGGCCGGTGATCGACGGGTCGGAGGCGGCCTCCTGCGAGGTCGGCAGCAGCCAGTCGCCCTTGGCGAGGCGGGCCTGGTTCTTGCCGTTCAGGAAGAACGACATGAACTGGATGGCCTGCTCCTGGTGCTCGCTGTCGGCCGACACCGACAGGGTCTGCGAGACCGCGCCCTGGTTGGAGGTGGTGCCCTTGAGCGGCGGCAGCGTCACCCACTCGAAGCCGTCGGGGGCCTGCTCGGCCACCTGCTGGCGCAGGTAGACGCCGACCGGGAGCATCGCGTACTTGTCGGCGAAGAAGCCGGGCAGCGGGTCGGCGGTGCCCATGCCGAGCGCCGCCGGGTCGGCCGTCTTGTCCTTGTAGAGCTGGTCGTGGATGCGCTGCAGGACCGCCTTCTCCTCAGGGCCGACCTTGACGGTGGTCTTGCCGCCGGCGGTCTGGAAGAAGGTGCCGTCGAAGTTCAGCGCCAGGTTGAGCACCTTGTTGACCGGCGACTTCATCGGCCAGGCGACGCCGTACGTGTCGCCCTTGGTGAGCTTCTTGCTCGCGTCGGCGAACTCGTTCCACGTCCACGGCTCCGCGGGCGTGGGCATGCGCACCCCGGCCTCGGTGAGCAGCTTCTTGTTGGCGATGATGACCTGCGACTCCTGGAGGAACGGCACGCCGAACACGCCCTGGTCGCCGCTGCCGTCGTCGAAGGTGACGGTGTCCCAGGCGGCCTGCGGGATGTCGTTCTGCAGGGAGGCGGGCAGCTTGTCCTTCAGGTCGAGCAGGTAGCCCTTGGACGCGAAGCCGGCCAGCGCGGGCGAGTCGTCGTGGAAGACGTCCGGCGCGTCACCGCCCTCGAACGAGGTGACGAGCTGGTCGTTGACGTTGTCCCAGCTGCCCTGGACGTAGGTGACCTGGATCTCCGGGTTGGCCTTGTTCCACTCCTCGACGATCGCCTTGTTGGCCTCCACCGACTCCTTCTGCCAGGCGAGGCTGAGGAAGTCGAGCTTGACCGGTTCGCCCGACCCGCCCGAGGAGTCGCCGGTGTCCCCGCCGCCGCTGCCGCACGCGGCGGCCAGCGCGACGACCGCCACCGCCGCCAACGCGGATTTGATACGCATCTGAGCCTCCTAGCCCTTCACAGCGCCGGCCATCAGGCCGGACCTGAGCCGTCGCTGGATGATTGCGAAAAAGATCAAGCTCGGGATCGTCGCCATCAGCGACGCCGCAGCCAGCGGGCCGAGCCTTGCCACTCCCTCGGGGCCGGTGAACCGCACCAGCGTCAGCGGGAGCGTCATCACGTCCGGGTCCTTCAGGACCACGAGCGCGAACAGGAACTCGTTCCACGACGAGATGAACGAGAACAGCAGCGTCGCCACCACGCCGGGAGCCAGCAGCGGGGCGACCACGCTGACGATCGCCCGCATCCGGCCCGCGCCGTCCACCGACGCGGCCTCCTCCAGCTCGCGCGGCACGGAGCGCACGTACCCCTGGAGCATCCACAGCGCGAACGGCAGCGTGAACGTCACGTGCACCGCCACCAGCCCGGCCAGCGTGTTGACCAGGTCGAGCTCCCGCATGACCATGAACAGCGGGATGATGATCAGGATGAACGGGAACACCTGGCTGACCAGCACCCACCCGAGCGCGATCCGCTTGAGCACGCCCTGGTAGCGGGCGAGCGCGTACGCTGCGGGCAGCGCGACCGCCACGGTCAGGAACGCGCTGGCCAGCGCCACGACGAGGCTGCGCAGCCCGGCCCCGACCAGGTCCTGCTCGCCGAACGCGGCGGCGAAGTTGGCCAGCGTCGGCTCCCTGGGGATCCAGGCGGGGTCCAGGCTGGCCATCTCCTGCGGCGTCTTCAGCGCCGTCGACAGCAGCCAGACCAGCGGGAAGCCCAGGAAGACCAGGTAGACCAGCAGCGCCGCGTACTGGGGGATCCTTCTCATGACGCCTCCCTCAGCTGCCGCCACAGGTAGACGCCGAGCAGCGCGAGCACGACGACCACGATGGCGACGCCGAGCGCGGCCGCGTAGCCGAAGAAGCCGTAGCGGAACGCCTCCTCGTACGCGAACAGCATCGGCAGCCTCGTCCGCCCGCCGGGCCCGCCCTGGGTGAGCACGTAGACCAGGCTGAACTGGTTGAAGTTCCACACGAAGTCGAGCGAGGTGATGGCCACGATGACCGGGCGGAGCTGGGGCAGCGTGATGTTCCAGAACCGGCGCCAGGTGCCCGCCCCGTCCATCGCGCCCGCCTCGTACAGCTCCCTCGGGACGGTCTGCAGGCCCGCCAGCAGCACCACCGTGGTCTGCGGCATGCCGCTCCAGACGCCCATGACGATGACGGCGGGCAGCGCCCAGGTGAAGTCGGCCAGCCAGTTGATGTCGGTGCCGAGCGTGCTGTTCACGATGCCGGCGTCCGGGTGGTAGACCAGCCGCCACATCAGGCCGATCACCACGGGCGGCATCGCCCATGGCACCATGGCCAGCACCCGCGCCACGCCGCGCAGCGCCAGCCGCTCGTTGAGCAGCAGGGCCAGCCCCAGCGAGGCGAGGAACTGCAGCGCGGTCACCGAGACCGCCCAGATCATCCCGACCTGCATGGACTGCCAGAAGTCGTCGTCGCCGAGCAGCGCGGCGAAGTTGTCCAGCCCGGCGAAGCTGGTGACGTGGTTCCTGCCGGACTCGGCGTCGGTGAACGCCAGCGAGATCCCGTACAGCAGCGGCCCGACGCTGAAGATCAGCACCGGCACCAGCGCGGGCAGCAGGAGCACCCACATCTCGCGGTTCCTGCGCGGCCCGCGCCCGCTCCGCCTGCGACCGGCGGGCGGGGCGGGCCGCGTCGCCGTGGCCGTCACGGCGTCCCCCTCTCCGCGCCTGGCGCCTGGTACGGTGCGGGCTCCTCCCCCGTCGTCGAAGCCCGTACCGCGAGGCGCGGCGGCACGGTCACCCTGCGGGGCTCCCTGTCGCCGTTCTTCAGCCGGTCGACCAGCAGCTCGGCGGCGGCCTTGCCACGTTCGGCCGACCCCAGCGAGACGCTGGTGAGCGACGGCCAGGAGGCCGCCGCCAGGTCGGTGTCGTCCATGCCGGCCACCGCCACGTCGTGCGGCACCCGCCGCCCGGCCGCGCGCAGCACGTCCAGCGCGCCGAGCGCGATCAGGTCGTTGGCGCACATCAGCGCGTCGACGTCGGGCCGCCGCTCCAGCAGCGCCGCGACGGCCCTGCCGCCCTCGGCGCGGTAGAAGTCGCCGATCTCGACCAGCTCCTCGTCGTACGGCAGCCCGAGATCTTCCAGCGCCTCCCGGTACGCGGCCCCGCGCGCGGCGCCGGGCACTGTGTCGGTCGGGCCGTTGACCATGCCGATCGTGCGGCGGCCGAGCCGGTAGAGGTGGTCGATGGCCAGCTTCACGCCGGTGCGCGAGTCGGCCCTGACGTTGTCCACGGGCGTGCCCTCCGGCACCGACCCGATGATCACCACCGGGGCGCGGGCCGCGGCCAGCATGTCCAGGTGCTGCTCGGTGACGCGCAGCGGGCTCATGATCAGCCCGTCCACGTACCGCTCCCCCAGGCTGTGCAGCACGTCGATCTCGTCGGCCACCACCGCGTCCGTGGAGTGCAGGACGAGGCGGTAGCCGGCGGACTTGAGCACCGGCTGGATCTGGCGCAACATGGCGAGGTAGGCCGGGTTGCCGACGTCGGCCATGGCGAAGGCGACCTGGTGGGTGCGGCGGGACTTCAGGGAGCGGGCGACGGCGTTGCGCACATATCCGAGCTCCTCGGCGGCGGCCATCACCTTCCGCACGGTCTCCTGCCGGGTGGGCAGGCCGTTGAGCACCCGCGACACCGAGGCGATGGAGACACCGGCGCGCTCGGCGATCGTGGTGATCGTGGGTCCGTCGGCCAAGGCTGTCCCTTCCGTGTACGTAAACGATTTCAGCAAAGAGACTGTAAACGTTTACTGCGTGTGCGCCATGTAACCCGCCCGCCACGTCCCCGGTCAAGTCACGATCGCATCACGCGCGACACGCCCGGAAAACAGAAGTGTGATGAAAACCACGCTTCAGGGGCAAAACCGGGCCTCGGGGGCATGACTCACCGGGTGCGCGGGCCGAGCGGGACGATCACCGGAGAGCGGGCGTCCCGGACCGGCGGGCGGCACCCGCGCGAGTCTCCGCCTGGAGCCCGAATCCGAGGGCGTCATGCCTGGTCAAAGGCCCTTTCGGCACCATCTGACGCCGTATCCCGGCACATCGGGGCTACGGTGAGACGTCAAGCGTGGCCGGCGGCGCGGTCGTCCGCGGCGGTGCGCCCGGGTGGGAGACGGCGTGCGGCGGAGCGGCCGCCACGGCCCCGCGGACACGTTGAGCGGCGCTTTCCGCTACACGAACCGCTGGTATCCGCCATGATTAGCCACTGCACTACGGGTAACAGAATCCCCGATCGTTAACTCCCCGAGGAGAACTACTGATGGCACTTCCTACTCTCACCCCCGAGCAGCGCAAGGCGGCGCTGGAGAAGGCCGCGGAGGCCCGTGCCGCCCGCACCGCCCTGCTGGCGAAGGTCAAGGCGGGCGAGCTGTCGTTCTCGCAGCTGCTCGAGCGCGACGACGACATCGCCAAGAAGATCAAGGTGTCGCAGGCCCTGCGCGCCGTGAAGGGCGTCGGCCCGGCCAAGGCCACCGCTCTGATGGAGGAGGCCGGCGTCGACGAGAAGCGCCGCCTCGGCGGCCTGGGCGCCCAGCAGCGCAAGAAGCTGGTCGAAGCGCTCGGCTGACCACCGGGCGGCCAGGTCCGCGCGATGCCCGCGCGGACCGGCCGGCGACACCGGGATCGGCCGGCGCCGAGGGATGCCGGCCGTCGCACAAAGGGGATGACCGGGCCGAGTGGGGGCTGACGGGCGGATGTCACCGCCCCGAGGCGGGCCCGGTTCCGGCTGGCGCGACCAACGGGCACGCCAGCTGCTCCGGCCCTCGCCGGGGCAGGCCCGGCGGTCGGCACGGCCGCCCGCCGCACCGGCACGACCACCGCTCAGGGCGGCCCCGGGTCGCGCCGCGGGGATGACACGCGCTCAGGAGCCACGCGGCAGAGCGACGCGCTCAGGCGCGCGTCATCATCACAGCGCGCTCAGGAGCGCAGATAGGCCAGGACGGCCAGGACCCGGCGATGCTGGTCGCTGTCGTCGGCGTAGAGGCCGAGCTTGCTGAAGATGCTCCTGATGTGCTTCTCCACGGCCCCGTCGCTGATGACGAGCTGCCTGCCGATGGCGGGGTTGGACTTCCCCTCCGCCATCAGGCCCAGCACCTCGCGCTCGCGCGGGGTGAGCGAGGCGAGCGGGTCGTCCCTGCGCCTGCGCACCATCAACTGCGACACCACCTGCGGGTCGAACACGGTCCCGCCCGCGGCGACCCGCCGCAGGCCCTCCAGGAACTCCTCCACGTCGACGACCCGGTCCTTCAGCAGGTAACCCACCGCGCCCCTGGCGTCGGCGAGCAGGTCGTCGGCGTACGACACCTCGACGTACTGCGACAGGATGAGCACCGGCGCCCCCGGCACCAGCTCCCTGGCCCGCACGGCGGCGCGCAGCCCCTCGTCGGTGAAGCTCGGCGGCATCCGCACGTCCACCACCGACACGTCCGGCCGGTGGGCGGCGACGGCCTCGACGAGGGCGTCGCCGTCGCCGACGGTCGCCACCACCTCGCAGCCGAACTCCTCGAGCAGCCTGACCAGGCCCTCCCTGATCAGCACGGCGTCATCGGCCACGACTACACGCACGGCACCTCCGCTACGATCACCGTCGGCCCGCCTTCGGGCGAGCTCACCGCGAGCTCCCCGTCGACGGCGCGGAGCCGGTCGGCCAGCCCGGCGAGACCGTGTCCCTTGGCGACGTGCGCGCCGCCGACCCCATCATCCCCGATGCTCAGCGCCAGGCGATCACCGGTGTGCACCAGCCGGATGGTGCAATGGGATGCCCGGCTGTGCTTGGCCACGTTGGTGAGCGACTCGGCGACGACGAAGTAGACCGCGTTCTCGACCGCGGCGTCGTACCGGCCGGTGGCCCGCACGTCCAGGTCCACGGGGACGGTGCAGCGGCCGGCGAGGGCGGCCAGGGCGGGCGCGAGCCCGCGGTCGGACAGGACGGGCGGGGCGATGCCGCGCGACAGGGCGCGCAGCTCGTCGAGCGTCTCGCGGGTCGAGGTGATCGCGGACCTGATCGTCGCCTGGGCGGCCTCGGGGTCCTTGTCGAGCTGCCGCTGCGCCCGCGACAGCTCCATGGCCAGCGACACCAGCCGCTGCTGGGGGCCGTCGTGGATGTCGCGCTCCAGCTTGCGCAGCGCGTTGGCCTCGGCGGAGACCGCGGCGGCACGCCCCTCGGCCAGGTCGTCGATGCGCTCCTGCAGCTCGGCCACGCCGGTGAGCAGCACCCGGCCGAGACCGGCGCGCAGCAGCGAGGAGCCGCGCACCACGAACGGCATGATCAGCAGGAACAGGAACCCCAGCGTCACGTAGAAGACCAGGTTGACCAGGTAACCGTCGCCCAGGCCGAGCAGCTCGGGCAGCTCGACGTTGCCCGGGATGCGCGAGGTGACCAGGCCGTAGATCGGATAGGTCAGACCGGCCAGGGGCACCGCCCAGAAGACCGTGGTGAGCACGAACGACACCAGCGCGAGCGGGAAGTTCACGATGGCGTGCAGCAGGTCGAGCCAGGACTGGCCGCTGGTGAGCGGGTTGATGATCCGGCGGAATCGGCCGGCGCCCGGCGGCGGCGCCTTGTAGCGGGGGCGTACGGGCGGGCGCTTGAGCACGTCGGAGAGCCAGCCGCGCTCCGCGTCGGCGAACAGGCGGGCGGCCAGCATCGTCCCGGCCAGCACCGGCACGCCGATCCACACGACCATGCCGCCGAGGCCCGCGGCCAGCCCGGCGATCGAGATCACGAAGGCGAGCGCCGTCGCGGGGAACCCCACGAGCGTGTAGCGGGTGTCCAGCAGAACCCGCCTTGTCAGGGAGCGCATGCCCCAAACGCTAAGGCCCCCGCGTGCCCTTTTCGACCCGGTCTGCCGGTGTCAGGGGGTGGGGACAGCCCTACCCCCGGCGGTCCTGCCGGCCTGCCCGGAAGACGGTGGCGCGCGTCAGTGTGCCCGGGAGCCGCGGACGGAAGCCTTGAACCCATCGTTCCCCCGATGAATCGAGGCATCCCCGATGACCGTCCTGCTGGAGCGGCCGCGCACCGCGCCGCCCGCCGCACGCGATCCGTTCATCGACGTCCTGCGGGTGCTCGGCATGGCGCTGGTGGTGCTGCAGCACTGGACCATCCCGGTGCTCGGCTACGACGGCGCCCGGCTGACCACCGGCAACGCGCTGGCCACGCCGGGCGTGTGGGTGGTGACGTGGATCAGCCAGGTGATGCCGCTGGTGTTCTTCGCGGGCGGGGCGGCGAACGCGATCAGCTTCCGCCGCTCCGCCGCCGGCGGGCCGCGCTGGCTGACGGGCCGGCTGCGGCGGCTGGCCTGGCCGCTGCTGCCGCTCGCCGCGGTCTGGATCCCGCTGCCGCACCTGCTGCTCGCGCTGGGCGTGCCCGAGCAGCCGCTGCAGGTGGGGGCCCGGCTGACGGGCCAGCTGCTGTGGTTCCTCGCCGTCTACCTGATCGCCGTGGTCGCGACCCCGTACCTGCTGGGCCTGCACGAGCGGTACGGTGCGCGCGTGCCGATGGCGCTGGCCGCCGGGGCGGTGCTGACGGACGTGGCCCGGTTCGCGTCCGGGATCGACGCGGCCGGCTACCTGAACGTGCTCTTCGTGTGGCTGGCGGTGCACCAGCTCGGGTTCCTGTACGCGGACGGGCGGCTGGCGCGGCCGGGCCTGATGGCGGCCTGCGGGTACGGGGCGGCGGCGCTGCTGGTCGCGTTCGGCCCGTACCCGGGCAGCATGATCGGGCTGCCCGGCGCCGAGACCTCGAACATGGCGCCGCCCACGCTGGCGATCATGGCCGTCGGGTTCGGGCAGGTGGGGCTGGCCGTCCTGCTGCGGGAGCGGATCCTGCGGCTGCCGCTGCGCCGCCTGCTCGCCTGGGCGGGGCCGCGGATGATGACCGCGTACCTGTGGCACATGCCGGCGCTGTTCGCGGTGACGGGCGTGGTCGTGGTGGGGCTGGGCGTGCCCACGCCCGAACCCGGCGGCGGGGACTGGTTCGCGGGGTGGCCGCTCTGGTTCGGGCTGCTGTGCCTGGTGCTGTGGCCGCTGATGCGGTGGTTCGCCCGGTACGAGGAGCCGCCCGCGTTCGCGTACGGGATCGCCGGCTGGGGCATCGCGCTGGCGGCGGCCGCGCTGGTCGGCGGCGGGCTGCTGACGCTGACCGTCGCGGGGTTCGCCCCGGGGGCGGCGCCGGTGGCGGCGGTCGCGGCGATCGCGGGCGGGCTGTGGCTGACGAGGGTGAGCGCGCCGAAACGCGACCGTCATCTCGCCGGGGCAGAATGACACGCCATGACGACCATCCGCCCGCCGGTCGAGTCCGATCTGCCCGCCGTCGCCGCGGTCTACGCCCACTACGTCACCGAGACCGTCGCCACCTTCGACGAGACGCCGCCGACCGTGGACGAGTGGCGGGCGAAGGCGGCGGCGATCATCGGGGCGGGGCTGCCGTTCCTGGTGGCCGAGGAGGACGGCGAGGTGCTCGGGTTCGCCTACGCCGCCCGCTACCGGCCCAAGCCCGCCTACCGGCACACGCTGGAGGACACCGTCTACCTCGCGCCCGGGGCGACCGGGCGCGGGCTCGGCGGGATGCTGCTGGCCGAGCTGATCGCCGCCGCCCGGCAGGCCGGCGCCCACCAGCTCGTCGCGGTCGTCGCGGGCAGCGGCGAGGAGACGGCGTCGCTCAACCTGCACGCCGCCTTCGGGTTCGTGGAGGCGGGACGGCTGCGCCGGGTGGGGTTCAAACACGGCCGCTGGATCGACACCACGCTGCTCCAACTCGGCCTGGGGTCCTAGCATCCCGCAGACTTCGGCAGGATAGAGGTGTGAGCCTTCTCATCGACCGCCTGCCCGACGAGATCGACGCCGATCCCGACACCATCTACGAAGCGTTCGCCTCCTGGAACGCCGAGAGGGGGCTCACGCTCTATCCCGCCCAGGAGGAGGCGCTGATCGAGGTGGTCTCGGGCAGCAACCTGATCCTGGCCACCCCCACCGGCTCCGGCAAGAGCCTGGTCGCCGCCGGCGCCCACTTCACCGCCCTGACCCGCGACCAGCGGACCTTCTACACCGCGCCGATCAAGGCGCTGGTGTCGGAGAAGTTCTTCGACCTGTGCGCCGTCTTCGGCACCGAGAACGTCGGCATGATGACCGGCGACGCCAGCGTCAACCCGGGCGCCCCGATCATCTGCTGCACCGCCGAGATCCTGGCCAACGTGGCGCTGCGCGACGGCGCCAGGGCCGACATCGGCCAGGTGGTGATGGACGAGTTCCACTTCTACGCCGAGCCCGACCGCGGCTGGGCCTGGCAGGTGCCGCTGCTGGAGCTGCCGCACGTGCAGTTCGTCCTGATGTCGGCGACGCTCGGCGACGTGTCCATGTTCGAGCGCGACCTGACCCGGCGCACCGGCCGCCCCACGGCCGTGGTCAAGAACGCCGAGCGGCCCGTCCCGCTGGTCTACTCCTACCGGATGACGCCGCTGCACGAGACGCTCGAGGAGATGCTGTCCACCTCCCAGGCCCCCGTCTACGTGGTCCACTTCACGCAGGCGGCCGCCATGGAGCGGGCCCAGTCGCTGATGAGCATCAACATGTGCACCAAGGCCGAGAAGGAAGCGATCGCCACGATGATCGGCGGCTTCCGGTTCACCACGCGCTTCGGCCGCGCCCTGTCGAGGCTGGTCCGCCACGGCATCGGCGTCCACCACGCGGGCATGCTGCCCAAGTACCGGCGGCTGGTCGAGCGGCTGGCCCAGGCCGGGCTGCTCAAGGTCATCTGCGGCACCGACACGCTCGGCGTGGGCGTCAACGTGCCGATCCGCACGGTGCTGTTCACCGCGCTGTCCAAGTACGACGGCAACAAGGTGCGGCGGCTGCGCGCCCGCGAGTTCCACCAGATCGCCGGCCGGGCGGGCCGGGCCGGGTTCGACACCATCGGTTACGTCGCCTGCCAGGCCCCCGAGCACGACATCGAGAACGCCCGCGCGCTGGCCAAGATCGGCGACGACCCGAAGCGGCGGCGCGGCTACGCCCGCAAGAAGCCGCCGGAGGGGTTCGTCGGCTGGAGCGAGGAGACGTTCCAGAAGCTCCAGCAGGCCGAGCCCGAGCCGCTCCAGTCCCGGTTCAAGGTGAGCAACGCGATGCTGCTGGCCGTCATCAACCGGCCCGGCGACTGCTTCCAGGCGATGAAGCACCTGCTCACCGACAACCACGAAGACCGCAAGTGGCAGCGGCGGCACATCAGCCAGGCCATCGCGATCTACCGGTCGCTGCTGGCCGGCGGCGTCGTCGAGCAGCTCCGCGAGCCCGACGAGCAGGGCCGCCGCGCCCGGCTGACCATCGAGCTGCAGGAGGACTTCGCGCTCAACCAGGCGCTGTCGACGTTCGCGCTGGCCGCCTTCGAGCTGCTCGACCGCGAGTCGCCCGGCTACGCCCTCGACATGGTGTCGATCGTCGAGTCCATCCTGGACGACCCGCGCCAGATCCTGTCGGCCCAGCTGAAGAAGGCGCGCGGCGAGGCCGTCGCCGAGATGAAGGCCGACGGCGTCGAGTACGAGGAGCGCATGGAGGCGCTCGCCGAGATCATGTACCCGATGCCGCTGGAGGACCTGCTGCTCGGCGCGTACGAGACCTACCGGCGCGGCCACCCGTGGGTCGGCGACTACACCGTCAGCCCCAAGTCCGTGGTCCGCGACCTGTACGAGCGGGCGATGACGTTCAGCGAGTACATCCAGTTCTACGAGCTGGCCCGCTCCGAGGGCACCGTGCTGCGCTACCTGGCCGACGCCTACCGCACGCTCTCGCGTACCGTCCCCGAGCACCTGAAGACCGAGGAGTTCGTCGACCTGATCGAGTGGCTCGGCGAGCTGGTGCGCCAGGTCGACTCCAGCCTGATCGACGAGTGGGAGAAGCTCGCCAACCCCGGCGAGGCGCTGGAGCGGCGCGACCAGCTGGAGACCAAGGTGCGCCCGGTCACCGGCAACCCGCGGGCGTTCCGGGTGCTGGTGCGCAACGCCATGTTCCGGCTCGCCGAGCTGTGCGCGCTGGAGAAGGAGGCGGAGCTGGAGGAGCTCGCTCCCGACGTCGACTGGGGCGCCGCGCTCGACGCCTACTACGACGAGCACGAGGAGATCCTCACCGACGCCGACGCCCGCGGGCCGGCGCTGCTGCGCATCGAGGAGGAGCCCGGCGTGTGGAAGGTCCGCCAGACGGTGAAGGACCCCGCGGGCGACGGCGACTGGGGCATCGACGCCCAGGTCGACCTGACGGCGTCCGACGAGGAGGGCCACGCCGTCATCCACGTGCAGGGGCTCAACCGGCTCTAGGAAGTCAGCGCCCTCGTCAACAACACTGTCATGAACACGCTGTTGGGGTCGGGGCGGTAGTCCGCGAACGGCTCGCAGAAGGTGAAGCCGAATTTCTCGTACAGCCGCCGCGCCGGCAGGTAGAACTCGGCGGAGCCGGTTTCGAGGCTCAGCCGCCGGATCCCCATCCGCTCCGCCTCGGCGATGATGTGGGCGAGCAGGAAGGACGCCACGCCACCGCGTTTGCGGGCGGTGGCGGTGCGCATGGACTTGAGCTCCGCGTGTCCGGGGTCGAGCCGCTTGATCGCGCCGCAGCCGACCAGCGTGCCGTCGTCCCACACGGACCAGAACGTGATCTCGGGGCGGCGCAGGCCGTCGAGGTCGAGGGCGTGTTTGCTCTCGGGCGGCGTGGTGGACAGCATCTCTCTGACGTGCTCGTCCAGGAATTTGGCGATCTCGTCGCCGGTGAGGTCGTCGACCACGATCTCCATTTTTGCCGCCCCCTCCGCTCGCCGATTGACGGTACATCTCCCGCGTTAAGGGGATGTTTCGGCGTTTTCACGGAGGGAGACTCTCTCCCCGGGGTCCTGGGCTGGCCCCCGCGAAGAGCAGCCCCGGCTCCCGGCGGGGAAAGAAAAAGCCGTGTGCCGGAATGGACTGGCAAGGGCATTCCGGCACACGCCTGTTAATTCATAATCGCTTCACGATGTTCGGCGTCTCGTCATGACAATGTCCCAAGATCGTGACATTTCGGCCTTCCGGGCCTCTCAGCAGGCGGCAATCCTGCAGATCTTGCCCAGCATCTTCTTGCTGTCCTTGATCTGCATCTTGAAGTCCGAGGTGGCGGGCTTGCTCCACTCCCCCGCGACTGTGTAGATCACCAGCGCGTTCGCGCGCCGCGTCACGATGCCGCGCTCGCCGCCGATGGCCACCCGCCTGCCGCTGTAGGCCTGGCCGGTGACGGCGATCGACTCGTCGCCGAGCTTCACCCGCTTGCCCGTGAACCGGTAGCTCTTGGTGCCGCAGGCGGAGACCGCGGAACGGATGTCCCGCATCGCCTTCTTGGCCCCGGCCTTCGAGGTGTAGAGGATCACCTGCTCGGACTTCGAGTAGTCGGGCACGGCCGTGTAGATGAGGGTCTTGGCGGCCTTCCGGCCGGACCGGGCGAGCGTCGCCCTGTCACACGGGTTGACGACGAGCCGCGCGGCGGTCCGCCCGCTCACCGCCCAGCTGTGCTCGGGGTTGTCATCCTTCTTGGCGGCGGCCTTCTCGTACAGCATGAAACCGTCGGGAATGGCGACCGCTGCGGCTAACAGGAGTATGGAGATCATGGTCCCCGATGGTACGAGCCGCCGATGCAGGGATTCTTGCAGCCCGCTTGCTCAGCCGCCGGAGACGTCGGACTCGGCGTCCTCGGGGACGACGGTGTCCCAGGCGTCGTCGAGCCAGCCTTCAGGCAGGTGGACCTTGGTCCGCTCGCCGGACTTGCCGCGCGGCGTGTCGGTGTGCGGCGGCCACGGCTGGTCAGGGTCCAGCTCGGCCAGCCCTTCGCGCAGTTCGTCGAGCGAGTCCGCCGTCGTCACCCGCCGCCGCGCCTCGGCGCCCACGGTGAAGCCCTTGAGATACCAGCCGATGTGCTTGCGGAAGTCGGCGATGGCGTAGCGCTCGGTGTCGAACGCCTCGACCATCATCGTGGCGTGCCGGGCCATCGTCCGCGCCACTTCGCCGAGCGACGGCCTGGCCCGCTCGGCGCTGCCGTCGAACGCGCTCCGCAGATCCCTGAACAGCCACGGCCTGCCGAGGCAGCCGCGGCCCACGACCACGCCGTCGCATCCCGTACGGGCGACCATCCGCAGCGCGTCGTCGGCGGACCAGATGTCGCCGTTGCCCAGCACCGGGATGTCGGGCACCGCCTCCTTGAGCCGGGCGATGGCGTCCCAGTCGGCCGTCCCGCCGTAGTGCTGGAGCGCGGTGCGCGCGTGCAGCGCCACCGCCGCGACGCCCTCCTCGGCCGCGATGCGGCCGGCGTCGAGGTAGGTGAGGTGGTCGTCGTCGATGCCCGTCCGCATCTTCATGGTGACGGGCAGCGGTCCCGCGTTCGCCACCGCCGCACGCAGGATCCGCCGCAGCAGGTTGCGCTTGTACGGGAGCGCGGAGCCGCCGCCACGCCTGGTGACCTTGGGTACGGGGCAGCCGAAGTTGAGGTCGACGTGGTCGGCCAGGTCTTCCTCGGCGACCATCTTGACCGCCCGGCCCACCGTCACCGGGTCGACCCCGTACAGCTGGAGGCTCCTGGGCCGCTCCGGCTCGGCGAAGCGGATCATCTTCATGGTCTTGGCGTTCCGCTCCACCAGGGCGCGGGAGGTGATCATCTCGCACACGAACAGCCCGCCGCCCTGCTCGCGGCAGAGCACCCGGAACGGCGCGTTCGTGATGCCCGCCATCGGCGCCAGCACCACCGGCGGCCACACCTCGATCGGCCCAATCTTCACCCATGCAGTTGTAGCGCAGGTCCGGCGGGAAGCGGTATTCGCACGGGTGAGGCGGGGCGGCGGGAAATTCGCTAGAGTAGTCGGGCAACGCGGAAGTGGCTCAGTGGTAGAGCATCACCTTGCCAAGGTGAGGGTCGCGGGTTCGAATCCCGTCTTCCGCTCGGACAGGTTGCCCGGTGGAGTGGCCGAGAGGCGAGGCAGCGGCCTGCAAAGCCGTGCACGCGGGTTCAAATCCCGTCTCCACCTCGACGGACGATTAGCTCAGCGGGAGAGCGCTTCCCTGACACGGAAGAGGTCACTGGTTCAATCCCAGTATCGTCCACCACCTCCACGAAGCCCCCGGACCGCCCGGGGGCTTCCGCATGTACGGACCATGGTCAAGTCCGCGAGGCCCGGGGTGTTCCGAGGGCCGGGGAACGTCGGCATACCGGCGACATACCGGGCGCTCGTACTCTTGCGCGGGTGCGTTTTCACAGGTGCTGGACCAGAACCGCTGCCGTGTTGCTCCTCGGCGCTCCCCTGCTCGTGACGGTTTCCCCCGCCGAGGCGAGACCCCTGTCGGACAGGAGTTTCTTCGGCGAGTGGAAGAACGGCGCCTGGGTCGTGGGGTCGCGGTTGTCGTACACAGAGCCGGGACTGACGGCCATGCAGAACGCGGTCAAGGCCGGCGACCATGTAATGGCCAAACGGCGGTTGCTCGAATATTTCCGGACCCGTCCGCCGATCTCGGCCGGGACCTTCTCCCACCCCGACTGGCCGGGAGCCGTGGAACTGACCGCGGACCACATCTGGACGCTCGCCGGCGGCGAGGTCTACATCGACACGCTGACGGTCGGCCCCGCCGAGACCACGGTCACCACCGACGTGACGAGCAGCGTCACCGGCGGCCGGAGCGGCTTCTTCCTGATGAGCCGGTACAAGGACGCGGTCGTCGCGAACTTCCACAGCAGGAGCAAGGGAGAGGGCAAGCCCACCCTCCGGCTGACCTTCACCGACGGCTCGGCGAAGACCCTGCTGCCGACCGACGACACCCACATCTGGGCGGGCCACCCGGGCAACGTCTACGGCGACAAGTACCTGCTGCGGGTCGCCGACCAGGGCAAGGGTCCGTTCACGGCCGCGACGAGCAAGGCCTACTTGCAGTTCGACCTCGACGGGCTGCCCAAGGTGAAGAAGGCCGAGCTGACGCTGACCGGCAAGGCGGACGCCAGGAAACAGGTCATGCTGTTCGGCAACGGCGAATCCTTCGACGAGGACACCCGTACCTGGAACAACACCGTGCAGTACACCTACTCCTGGCAGGGCGACCCCGACGGTTTCGACTGGAAGCAGCCGGCCGGCGCCGACAAGGAGTACTACGTCCAGCTCCCCCGCTTCTTCTTCGCGGGGCCGCTGGCCGCCGCCTACCAGCGCACCGGCGACGAGAAGCACGCCCGCGCCCTCATCGGCATCATGACCGACTTCATCAGGGACGCCGACGCCTACGACTCCGACGAGGGCGCCGGCTCGTACCCGAACAGCCTCTCCGTGGCGCGCCGCATCCAGAACTGGATCCCCGCGTACGAGATCCTGCGCAAGAGCCCGTCGCTGACCCCCGAGGCCAACGCCGAGATCCTCAAGGCGTTCAACAGGGCGGGCCTGCATCTGCAGGAGAGCACCCAGGGCGCGCCGAACTGGAAGCAGACCCAGAAGGTCGTGCTGCTGCACCTCGCGGTCTACTTCCCCGAGTTCCGCGTGGCGGGCAAGTGGCGCGCCGACGCTCTCGGCTTCCTGGAGGGGCAGCTCGACGACTCGACCTACCCCGACGGCGGCTACTGGGAGGCGACGGACGGGTACGCCCGCGGCTACGCCTCCCAGTACGTGGACATCGCCCTGTTCATGCGTCAGCACGGGATGGAGTTCAGCTCCGCCACCAAGGCCAAGCTACGCAAGCTGGCCCGTTTCCTGATGGATCAGACCTTCCCCAGCGGCTACAACGCCATGTACGGCGACAGCGACACGAAGGACATGCGCTCGACGCTGAGAAGGCTGGGCGAACTGCTGGGCGACCAGGAGCTGATCTACGTCGGCACCTCGGGCGGCTCGGGGCGAAAGCCCGCGCACACCTCGTCGCTGTATCCCGACACCCGGGTGGCGGTCAGCAGGTCCGGCTGGCACGCCCAGGACTCGTACCTGCGGCTGAACATCGACCGGGGCAACCACAGTCACCCGGACGAGCTGGCGGTCACCGTCTACGCCCACGGCAGGCCGCTGCTGCCCGACATGGGGACGTTCACCTACAGCCAGGACCCGCGGGCGGAATGGCTGAGGAAGAGCACGGAAGCGCACAACACCATCGAGATCGACAACAAGGCGCAGGATTCGAAGGCTCCGGGGGCGATCACGCACATGGTCACCAACCCGGTCTTCGACCGGATCGGAGCCCACAGCGAAGCCTCCGCCGGGGCGCTCCACGAACGGTCCATCCTGGCCCTGCACTCAGGCCTGTGGCTGGTCTCCGACCGGTTGAAGCCCAAGAGCGGCGGAGCGCACCGCTACGAGCAGAACTGGCACTTCGCCTCGGACGCCGAGCCCTCGCTGCGGTCCGGTTCGAAGGCGGCGGCCACGGCCTTCGGCACGGGTGCGAACATCACCGTCGTGCCCGCCGACCCGGGCCAGGTCAGCGCCTCGCTGCGGGCCGGTTACCACGCTCCGTACATGTACCAGGTGCAGGACGCCGAGTACGCGTCGTACGTCAAGACAGTCACGGGCGGAGCCACCTTCGACACCCTCCTGCTGCCCTCCACGGGAGCGGCGGACCCGTCGGTCACCGTGGAACGCCTCCCCGTCAGCGGCGCCACGCCGTTCGAGGCGACCGCGCTGAACCTGAACCTGGGCGCGCGCGGCGAGGGGGTGTACTACAAGTCCTGGAACAGGCAGGCGTCCCGGTCGTTCGGGCCGTACGCCTACGACGGGACGATGTTCTACACCGAGACCGGCGCCGCGGGTCAGACGGTCGTGATGGTGCGCGGCACGTCGATCGAGTGTGACGGCGCCACCCTGGTCAAGTCGCCCGTCGAGGTGCCGGACCTGGCCGTGCGCGTCGGGACCGACGGCACCGTCCGTATCGACGGCACCGGCCTGACCGCGAGCACCGACCGGGCGCGCGCCATCGCGATCGCCGCGCCGGGGGCCACGAAGGTGGTCCTCAACGGCACGCAGGTGCCCTTCACCCGCGACGGCGCACTCATCTACGCGGCGGCCGTCGCGTGACGACGGGTTCGGCCGGGCATGCCCTCATGGCGGGCGAGTGGGCCGCGGCCGCGCGGCTCACGCGGGCCGGCGACCCGGGCCGTCAGCGGACGCCGCGGGGGCGGAACTGGATGCTGATGCGCGGGCCCGCCGGGCGGGTGGTCTTGGGGACGGCGTGTTCCCACGTGCGCTGGCAGCTGCCGCCCATCACGATGAGGTCGCCGTGACCCAGGTCGTAGCGGAGTGACGAGCCGCCGCCGCGCGGGCGGAGCAGCAGGGGGCGCGCGTAGCCCACGGACAGGATCGCCACCATGGTGTCGTGGGCGGCACCGCGACCGATGGTGTCGCCGTGCCAGGCCACGCTGTCGCGGCCGTCGCGGTAGTAGCACAGGCCGGCCGTGGCGAACGGCTCGCCCAGCTCCTCGCGGTAGTGCTCGTCGAGGACGCGCCTGGCGTCGGCGAGCACCGGGTGCGGCAGCGTCTCGCCCTCGTCGTAGAACTTCAGCAGCCGCGGCACGTCGACGACGCGGTCGTACATCTTGCGCCGCTCGGCCCGCCACGGCACCGACTCCGCCAGCCGCTCGAACAGCTCGTCGGCTCCCGACAGCCAGCCCGGCCGCACGTCGACCCAGGCGCCCCGGTCGAGAGGGACGCGGCGGACCGTCGAGCCGAGCGGCCCCACGGCGAGTTCCTCGTTCAGGCTCAGCAGAGATGCTTGGTAAACAGCCGCCATACCACCGAGTGTAGGTGATCGTTCAAACATGTTTTCGACTGTGCCGGATCCCGCGGGCGGGGCATGAAGGACGAGAAGAATCGCGTGGCGTCGTCCCGGGCCGCAGCGGGGCCGCCACATCCGATCGAGGAGCACGTCATGCTCACCACCGAGTTCCTGCCGGGCAGCCCGTGCTGGGTCGACGTCGGCAGCCCCGACATCGAGTCGACCGCCGGCTTCTACAGCGACCTGTTCGGCTGGCGGTTCCAGCCGGCGATGGAGGGATACGGCTTCTGGCAGGCCGACGGCAAGACGGTCGCCGCGGCCGGGTCGGTGATGGAGGAAGGGGCCGCCGCGTCCTGGATGGTGTACTTCCAGACGCCTGACTGCGACGCCACCGCCAAGGCGGTCGAGCTGGCCGGCGGGCTGGTCCGCGCCCAGCCGTTCGACATCGAGGGGCAGGGGCGGATGGCGCAGTTCACCGATCCCGCGGGGGCGGAGTTCGCGGCCTGGCAGCCGGGTGGCACGCGAGGTCTCGACGTGGTGACCGATCCGGGGTCGTTCGCCTGGGCCGAGCTGTTCGTGCCCGACACCGACGGCATCCGCGGCTTCTACCGGTCGGTGTTCGGCTGGCGGTTCGACGACGTCGACATGGGAGATCTGACCTACCCGGTGGCCTCGCCGGCCGAGGGCGGCGCCGACTCGTCGATGGCGGGGCTGGTGGGGCTGCCGCCGGGTGACCGGGCCCACTGGGTGCCGTTCTTCGAGGTGCCCGACTGCGACGGGGTGGTGGCCAGGTGCCAGGAGCTCGGCGGCACGGTGCGCACGCCGGTGGACGACGTGCCGGGGGTGGGGCGGATCGCGTACCTGTCCGATCCGCACGGGGCGCGGTTCGCGGTGATCACCAGCACGGCCTGAGCGCGCCGGTGTAACGTCTTCGGGGTGTTGACACGTTACATGCTCGGCGCCCTCGCCTCCCGTACCGGCGACGAGATGTCCGGGCCCGCGCTGCTGGTCGCCGGGCTGGCCGTGACCGGGTCGCCGGTGCTGGCGTCGTCGCTGCTGGCAGGGCTGACCGTGTCGGCGGCGGCCGGGGGGCCGCTGCTGGGCGTGGTGCTCGACCGTACCCGCAGGCCGGGGCGGGTGCTCGGGTGGTGCCTGGTGGGTTACGGCGCGGGGCTGCTCGTGGTGCTGGCCGGGCTGGGGCGGCTGCCGGACGCGGCGCTGATCGGGGTGGCCGTGCTGACGGGGTTGCTGGGGCCCTCGCTGAACGGCGGGTGGACGGCGCAGCTGCCGTTGGTCGTCGGGGCCGGGCGGCTGCCGCGGGCGAACGCGCTGGACGCGATGAGCTACAACGTGGCCGCGCTGGCCGGGCCTGCGCTGGTGGGGGTGATCGCGACCGTCGCCGGAGGAGAGGCGGCCGTCGTGGCCGGCGTGGTGCTGCTGGTGGCGGCCCTGCCCGCGGCCCGGGTGCTGCCGGCGCGGGAGGAGAGGCCTGGGAAGCCGGGGGCGGTCCGGGAGGAGCTCGCGGCCGGGTTCCGCGCCATCGCGGGGAACCGGGCGCTGCGGCGGGCGACCGTGACGTCCATGGTGTCGATGGCGGGTACGGCCATGCTGATCGTGGCCGCGCCGCTGCTGGGCCTGCGGCTCGCGGGCGACGCCGGGTACGGGGCGCTCCTGCTGGCGGTGACGGCGGGAGCGGCCCTGGCGGCCAACGCCGTGATCGCGCGGGCGGGGGCCCTCCGGACGGGGCGACAAAGCAGTGCCGGGGTCGCGCGGGCGGAGCTGCGGTGGGACTCGGCGATGGTCGTGTCCACTCTGCTGATCGGGGTGGGGACGTTGGTGGCGGCGGTGGCGGGGTCGTTCGCGGTGGCGGTCTTGGCCGCCGTGGTGGTGGGCGTGGGTGAGGGGCCGCAGCTCACGGCGCTGTTCGCGGTGCGGCATCGGGAGGCGCCTGAACGGGTGCGCGGCCAGGTGTTCACGACCGGGGCCAGCTTGAAGATCACCTCGTTCGCGGCGGGTTCGGCGCTGGCGGGGCCGCTGGTGGCCTTGTCCCCGGGAGCCGCGCTGCTCGCGGGGGCGGGCGTCCAGCTTCTGGCCGTGGCGGCGTACGGTCTGCTCTCGCTCCCCCGGCCGGCCCTGGAAGGACCTACGCCGTACGGTCCTGACGAAGCCGCGGACGAAGAAGCACAGTCGGGGTGATCAGGCTGGGCGGGTGGAGCGGTAGGCGGCTACGCGTTCGCGGGTGGCGCAGCGTGGTGTGCAGTAGCGGCGGGGGCTGCCGCCGCCCGCGTGCAGGAAGGGGCGGCGGCAGGTCGCCGACGCGCACAAGCCGCCGGGGACGCGCTGGTGGTCGGCCAGGAGGACGGCGAAGGCCATCGCCGAGGACGCCTGGAACCATTCGCCCCAGGGCGCGTCGTCGTGGCTGTCGACGTGCACGTGCCAGCCGGTCGTGCCGTCGTGGCTGGTCAGGCGGGGCGGCCCGGCGGCGGTCGCCAGGAGGCCGTTGAGCAGGGCCGCCGCCGCGCCGGGGCCGGGGGCGGCGAGGACCTGGACGAGCCGCCCTGCCGCCTCCCGCATCGCCCGCACGTCGGCCCCGGTGAGGTCGAGCGGCCCCCGCTCCCCGTGGGCGCGCAGCACCCGGGCCACCGACTCCGCTGTCGCGTCCTCGTACAGCAGGACCGTGCACAGGTCGACGGCCCTGGCCGCGATCGCCTTGGCCGAGTGATCCTCCACGTTCCCGAGCGTAGAGGGTCAGCCGCCGCAGGCGGCGACCACGAGCGAGTCCTTCAGCACCGTGTAGCGGTCCCTGAGCCTGACCGCGCCGGTCTCGGTGTCGATCTGGACGACGTTCATCCGGCCGGCCTGGGTGGTGAGGTGGAGCGTGACCTGCCGGTCGCCGGTCCAGTCGATGGCGTTGAGGTCGCCCTTGGGCAGCTTGACCGGGACCCGGCCGAGCACCTGGTCGGTCTCGACGTCGTACAGCACGAGCTGGGACTTGCCGGCGACGAACGCGGCGGCGGTGCGCCCGTCGGCGGCCAGGGCGAGCGGCATGTTGGCGGAGACGAGCTGCGGCGGGGTGGCGCGGGAGACGAGCTCGCCGGTGTCGGCGCGGACCACGACGTCCGTCACGGACTCGTCGGCGTCGACGGTGGTGAGGACCTCGCCGCCGTCGCCGCTGAAGTCCACCAGGGTCTCGCCGCGCGGGAGCGTGCCGAGGCGGGCGCCGTCGGAGGTGTCGAAGATCCGCACCTGGCCGGTGCCGATCGTGACGGCGAGCCGGCCGCCGTCGTCGGACAGGACGAGCCCGACCTCGTACTGCGGCACCCGGGGCACCGCGCCGGCCGGCAGCAGGGTGACGCCGCCGCCGAGGGTGCGGACGGCGAGGCGGTGGGAGTTCTTCGCGAAGTACGCGACCTTCGTGCCGTCGCCGCTGACCGCGACGGGCGCGGGGAGGTACTTGTAGGGCTTGCCGTCGGCCTTGAGCGCGACGGTCTGCGCGTCGGCCAGGACGCGCTGCTCGCCGCTGTGCATGACCAGCCGCCACGGGCCGCAGGGCAGCCGGCCGTCGTCGCCCCTGTCGCAGCCCTTGATGGAGGCGTAGCGGACGGCGTCGTGGTGCGGCGCGGCCTGGGCGGGCGCGGTCAGGGGCACCGCCAGCAGGGCGGCGGTAAGCAGGATGACCTTCATGTCACTCTCCCGCGACGGTGTAGAAGTAGGGGTCCTTGCCGGTCGTGTAGCGCTCGGCCTGCTTGACGGCGCCGGTCGCGGGGTCGGCGGTGAGCACCCGGACCACCGCCGTGCCGCCCTTCCCTCTCCCGGGCACGGCGACCGTGAGCTTGCCGCCCTCGCCCCACCGGGCGGTGAACGGGGTGTCGCCGGGGGCGAGCGCGAGGTCCACGCCCTCGGTCAGCTTGCCGGTCGCCAGGTCGTACAGGCGCAGCCTGGGCGGTTTGCCGCGTTCGGGGTGGCCGGAGACGACGACCGCGACGGTCCGCCCGTCGCGGGCCAGCGCCTTGACCGGCGCGTTGGCCACGACCTGCGGCGGCGTGCGCCTGACGGAGGTGCCGTCGGGCTCGTGCACGACGAGCGCGGTGGTGTTGTCGGCGGTGACGCGCTCGGTGAGCACCCGGTCGCCGCCGGGGCTGAAGCCGATCGGGGTGTCTCCCCCGCGCAGCTCGGCGGTCCGGCGGGTGGCGAGGGTGTAGAGCTTGGTGGGCACGCGCTCGGCCTGGTCGAGGTAGTCGACCAGCACCCGGTCGCCGGCGGGCGACAGGGTGAGCGAGACCAGGTCGGTGCCGGCGCCCTTGGGCAGCAGCGACCTGGGCAGCAGGGTGCGGCGGCCGCTGGGCAGGTGCCACACGACCAGGCGGTGGTCGCCGGACCGCTGGTGGGCGACGGACCGGCCGTCGGCGCTGACGGCGAGCGGGGCGGCCTCGCCGGTGCTCCTGCCGCGCCGGTCGACGCTGACCCCGGCGACGGCGGAGCTGGTGGTCACGCCGCCGCCGGGGGCGAGCAGCCGCCAGGTGGGACACGGGACCGTGATGCCGGATCTCTCCGTACAGGTGGGGATCCACGCCAGGCCCACCTGAGCGGGCCTGGCGTGCGCGGCGGGCGCCCAGGCGACCCCGCCGAGGACCGCGGACGCCAGGAGGGCGGCGGTCGCCGAGCAGATTCTCATGCTCACTTGGACAACCGGCGGGCCGCACCCGCGGATCACGGATGCGTCACGTTCGGGGCAACGGCCGGCGGCCGGGGAAGCCGAGCTCCGAGCGGTGGTACCAGCCGAGCTCCGGCTCGCCCTCGATCCAGCACAGCCGTACGGACGCGCCGTCGAGCACGGCGGGGAAGTCGAGCAGCACGGGCGCGATGCCCTTCACCTCCAGGCCCAGGCCCGCCCAGCGGGACAGGATCTCCTGCATGCCCGCCTCGATGCCCTTGATCTCGGGCAGCCCGCCGAGCGGGGAGACGCCGCCGGTGTCGCGGTCGTAGGTGATCTCGGCGAGGTCGGCGCGGGCGGCGATGAGCTCGCGGGCCTCGGCGAGGATCCGCGGCATCAGCGAGCGCGCCTCGGCGACGGAGAAGAGCCTGTCCATAGCCGGGAACGTTAGCGGTTCGGCTCGTAGGCGCGGAGCAGGAGCTGCTCGGCGTGGTCGAGATAGCCGTCGAGGTAGGCGGCGGCGCGGCCGGGCTCGCCGGCCTCGATGAGCTTGAGCAGCTCGCGGTTGCGGTCGAGGAACGGCTCGTGGAAGTCGCGCGGGTTCTCCATCACGTGGAAGACCAGGCGCAGCTCGGCCAGGAGCTGGCGCATCGCCTCGTCGAGCCTGGGGCTCTGGTTGAGGGTGACGAGGGCCTGGTGGTAACGGATGTTGGCGGTGCCGACGGCCCGCCAGTCGCCGGCCTCGGCGGCCCGCTCGGCGTCGGTCATCGCCTCGCTGATCTGCGCCAGCGCCTGCGGCGTCGGGGGGCGGCGGACGGCCGCGCCTTCGAGCACCCGGCGCACGCGGTAGAGGTCGGAGACGTCCTCGGCCGACAGCACGCGGACGAACACGCCCCTGTTGAGCCGGTGGTCGAGCAGCCGTTCGTGGCTGAGCAGCCGGAACGCCTCGCGCAGCGTGTTGCGCGAGACGCCGAGGGCCTCGCAGATCGACTCCTCCGACAGGCGCTGGCCGGGCATGAAGAGGCCTTCGATGATCCGGTCGCGCAGGATGTCGGCGACCCGCTCGGCGGTGCTGCTGCGCCCGAGGCGGGATCGGTCTTGTGCGAGGCCGGCTACTGCGTCGTCCACAGGCAACAGGAAATCATCGAACAAACCTCTTGTCGAATCGTTCAACGATCCTTACGTTGAAACGGTGACCCTCTGAACGAAGGAGCGATCGATGTCCGGCTCCACCCCCCAATCCCGGCGGGTGATCCTCGCCAGCCTGATCGGCACATCGCTGGAGTGGTACGACTTCTTCCTGTACACGACGGCCGCCACGCTGGTCTTCGGCAAGCTGTTCTTCCCTACCTTCGACCCGCTGAACGCGACCCTGCTGGCCCTGACCACGAACGCGGTGGCGTTCGTCGCCCGGCCGCTGGGCGGGATCGTGTTCGGCCACTTCGGCGACCGCACCGGGCGCAAGACGGTCCTGGTCGTGACGCTGCTCGTGATGGGCGTCTCGACGTTCCTCATCGGCGTGCTGCCCGGATACGACACGCTGGGCGTGCTGGCTCCTGTCTTGCTCGCCACGCTCCGGTTCGTGCAGGGGCTGGGGCTCGGCGGCGAGTGGGGCGGCGCCGTGATCATGTCGCTGGAGCACGGCGACCCGCGCCGCCGCGGATTCAACGCGAGCTGGCCCCAGGTCGGCGTCCCGGCGGGATACGTGCTGGCCACCGGCCTGCTCGCGATCCTGTCGTTCACGCTCCCCGACGCCGCGTTCATGTCGTGGGGCTGGCGGGTGCCGTTCCTGCTGTCGGGGCTGCTGGTCCTCGTCGGCCTGTGGGTGCGCCTGAAGATCACCGAGTCGCCGCTGTTCGCCGAGGTCGAGCAGAAGGGCGCCAAGGCGCGGATGCCGCTGCTGGAGGTGCTGCGCACGCACCCGCGCGCGCTGCTGTCGGCCTTCACCGCCCGGATCGGCGTGGACGTCGCCTTCTACACCTTCACCGCGTACATCCTGGTCTACCTGACCGGCCCGCTGGGCCTGGATCGGCAGGTGGGGCTGAACGCGGTGCTGATCGCCTCGGCGCTGCAGCTCGGGCTGATCCCGCTGTTCGGCTCGCTGTCGGACCGGTACGGGAGGCGCCCCGTGTACTTCGCCGGCGTCGTGGGCGCCGCGGTCTGGGTGTTCGCGTTCTTCCCGCTGCTGGAGACCCGGTCCACGTTCCTGATCATCGTGGCCGCCGTGGTCGCGCTCGTCACCCACGCGGCGATGTACGGTCCGCAGGCGGCGTTCATCGCCGAGCTGTTCAGCACCCGGCTGCGCTACAGCGGAGCCTCCATGGGCTACCAGGTGGCCGGCATCGCGGGCGGCGCGCTCGCCCCGGTCATCGCGATCAAGCTCGTCGACTCGTTCGGCACCACGCTCGCGGTGTCGGTGTACGTGGTGATCGCGCTGGCGATCACCGCCCTGGGGCTGGCCATCGCGCCGGAGACGCGGGACCTGGACCTGGCCGCCGAGCCGATGCCGCAGCGCACCTGAGACCACCCCTCCTGTAGTTGCCGCGAGAGCCGCGGGCGGCGGCTGCCACCGCCGCCCGCGGGGGGAAGGACGACCATGCGAACCGCCCTGCTCGTGATCGCCGCGCTGATCTGCGTGCCGACGCTCGTCGGACTCGTCGGGGGCCTGGAGAGGACCGACGCCGGCGAGGTGGCCGTGGTCCGCGACGGCGGCTGGTTCGACGACAACCAGGTGCGCGCGGTCATCGCGCCGGGCTCCGGCCTGACCTGGGCCGGTCTGTGGTCGTCGGTGCACCCGTACCCGGCGCAGCAGCGCTTCTACACGATCACCGCGGACGCGAAGCGCGCGACCACGCTGGGCGTGGACGTGGTGACGGTGCCCAGCGGCGACGGCGTGAACCTGGGCGTCGAGGGCACCCTGTACTTCACGCTCAACCTGGACCCGGCGACGCTCAAGACCTTCGACGACAAGTACGGCACCCGTACCTTCCGCGGCCAGGACGACTCCTTCCTGTACGCGTGGGAGGGCGACGAGGGGTGGACCGCGTTCTTCGGCCAGGCGGTCCGGCCGGTGATCGACAACGCGCTCCGCACCGAGGTGGGCGCCCGGCGCTGCGCCGAGCTGGTGCCGTCGTGCGCACTGCTGGAGAGCTCGGCGCTGAAGCCGCGCGACAGCAACACGAACATCAGGGCAGTGCAGGACGGGGTGAACGCCGCGCTCGCCCGCGACCTGCCGCGCACGCTCGGCGGCGCGTTCTTCACCGGCATGACCTTCTCGCTGTCGCGGATCACGCTCCCGGCCGAGGTGCAGAAGTCGGTGGACCGCTCGCTGGCGGCCGGCGCCGCCGTCTCAGAGGCGCAGGCGAAGGTGGCGCAGGCCGAGGCGGAGGCCAGGGCCAACCAGGCCAGGCAGGACGGCTACGACAAGTGCCCCGCCTGCGCCGAGATCGACAAGCTGAAGTCACTCCCCCAGGGGATCACCGTCTACGCCCCGGGGAACCAGGACGCGGTCGTCGTGCCCACCCGCTAGGCCCGGGGCTCGCCCGGAACAGGGGCACGGGTGAGCCACGGGCCCTTGAAGGCGGCCAGGGTCAGCAGGAACAGCACCTGGCCGCCCAGCCCGACCATCAGCCACGTCTCCCAGCCGGCCGCGGCGACGACCTGCGGCGAGACCACCAGCATCGCCACGATCATGACGCGGACGACCATCCCCCACAGCCCGAGCGCGGAGCCCTGCAGACGGGCGTCCACGTCCTCGGCGTTCTCGGAGAAGTTGGCCATCCACGGCACGTACGCGATGCCCAGGGCCAGGAACAGCAGCGCGTACACGACCACCACGTGGGTGGCCGAGGCGCCGGCGCCGACCATGCCGATGAAATAGGCCAGCGCGGCGATGGTCAGCACGGTGCCCGCGGCGGTGAACGGCTTGCGCAGCCGCAGCCGGTCGGAGATCCGGCCGACCGCGATGACGGCCAGCGCGTTGAGCACGATGCCGAGCGCGACCACGCCGTTGGCGGCCGCCGCGGCCATGCCGAACGCGGTGACCAGGATCGTCTGACCGAAGATGGCGAAGGTCCAGTAGAGCACCTGCCAGCCGGTGTTGCCGAGCACGTGCGCCCACAGGTGCGGGTGCCGGAACAGCTCTCTCAGCTTGCCCGGGTCGATCTTCTCCTCGGCGCTCACCTCCGCCTCGGCGTCCATGACCTGGGCCCGCAGCGCGGCGGACGGCTCGGCGATCTGCCAGATGATGATCGCGCAGAGGGTGAGCGAGACGACGCCCATGAGGATGGCCTGCGACTGCCAGGCGTTGCCGAACAGCGGCAGCGTCAGGCTCGCCAGCGCGGAGGCCAGGAACGAGGCGCCGACCGGGCCCCAGGTCCAGAACGCGAACGCCTGCGCCCGTCCCATCCGGGGCGAGAAGTCGCGCACCAGCGAGGCGGTGATGGTGATGCCCGCGCCCTCGATGAACAGCATCAGGCAGCGGACCGCGAGCAGCCCGCTCACCGAGTCGACGGTGGCGAGCAGGAAGTTGCAGGCGGCGGTGACGGTGAGCGTGGGCACCAGGATGGCGACCCGGCCCCACCGGTCCGACAGGATGCCGCCGAACCCGGCGGACACCCCGCCCACCAGCACCGAGAGCGCCGCGATGAGCCCGTACTCCTCCAGCGACATGCCGAGGTCGGTCATCAGCAGCGGCAGGATGGTGGCGATCGTGGTCTCGAAGTTGGCCACCAGGCTGGCGAGCACCGCGATGGCGAGCAGGCGGACGCGGCGGGCGCCGACGGGATAGACGCTGAGCTCGCGGACGTAGAACGGCTTCATCCCCAACCTCCGGGGCACGAGCGGGACAAAGGGTCGCTCTAGAACGCGTTTCTAGTAGATCCACAGTTTGCTGGTGAACGCGCGCAAGTCAACGCCCACGAGCGTCACGATGTGATCTCGGTCACCATTTCGCACGTTGTAACGCAATCGCCGCCGATTCCCAGAACCTGATCGACCGTTTACGCATAAACTGCGCGCCTGTGAGCCTCCCTGTACGTGAACGTTCCCCCCGCCCGGGCGGCGGCCGGCACCGGCGGCCGGTCCCCACGTCCCTCCCGCCGGACGCGCCCGTACTCGTGCTCGCCGCGCCCGGCAGCGCCACCGGCGTGGCGGCGGACATCGCCGCCGTGGTGCGCGTCGACAACCCCCAGATCGAGGTACGGCTCACCACCGTGGACGAGCTGGCCCCGGCGCTGCCGGAGGGCCGGGACGCGATCGTGGTGCCCCTGCTCACCTGGGACGATCCGGCCGTCCTCGGCCAGATCGGCCGGGCCGTCGCCGACAGCGGCTCGGGCGCCGTCGTGACGGGCGCGCTCGGCCCGCACCCGCTGCTGGCCGAGGCGCTCCACATCAAGCTGGCCGAACGCGGCCTGGCCAGGGCCGACCGGGTGCGCCTGCTCAACGTCCACAGCCCGGTCGACGCGGTCATCCTCGGCACGACCGGTGGCGAGCAGGCCGTGCACGCGGCACAGGCGACCGCGGTGCTGCTGGCCTCCCGGCTGACGCTCCCGGTGGTGGCCGCCTCGCTTGACAGCGAGCCCGGAGTCGCCGTGGCCGCGGACCGGCTGCGTGCGGCCGGCGCCCAGCGGCTGGCGCTCTCGCCGTGTGTGATCGGCCACGAGGCCCCGGCTGACCTGGGGCGACGCGCGGCGGAGGCGATCGGCGCCGGCCACGCGGAGCCGATCGGCGCGCACAGCATGATCGCCGAACTTGTCGCCCGCGCTTACGGCAGTCAACTGGCCACTTGACAAGGGCTTGTAGAGATCACTCAAGTAGCGTTACCGTCGGCCCATGTGCGAGGTCGTGTGCAAAGGCGAGCGTTTGTGGCTTCGTGAGGTCACCGAGTCGGATGCCGCGCCACTGCACGCGATCTACGGAGATCCGGCGGCCACCCAGCACATGCCGTTCCCGCCCCGCACGGTCGGGCAGGTGGCCGAGGTCGTGCGGGAGGCGGTGGCTGCCGCCGCGGAGAAGCCGCGCCGCCTGTACGCGCTGGCCGTGCTCGACGCCCACGACCGGAGCGTGATCGGCGTCGCGCGGCTGCACATCGACGCCGAACGCCCGCACTGCGCCGAGATCGGCCTCGGCCTGCGCCCCGACCACTGGGGCCGGGGCATGGGCACCGACCTGGTGCGGCTGCTGCTGACCTTCGGCTTCAAGCAGCTCGGCCTGCACCGCATCTGGGGCGCGCGGGCCCCCGCCAACCTGCCCGCCCAGCTGGCCATGCTGACGGCGGGCATGGTCGAGGAGGGTCGCCTGCGTCACCACGTGGCCGCCCCCGACGGCTGGCGCGACTCGGTGATCCACGCCGCGATCGAGGACGAGTGGCGCGGCCGCTGACTCAGCGGACCAGCCCGAAGAACGCCCGGACGTCCCCCACCAGCAGGTCGGGCGCCTCCATCGCGGCGAAGTGCCCGCCGCGGTCGAACTCCGACCAGTGCACGATCTTGTGCTCGCGCTCGGCGACGCGGCGGACCCCGGGGTCGCCGGGGAAGACGGCCACCCCGTGCGGGAGCGCCGACGGCTCCTGCCCGCGGCCCCAGGACGCGGCGCTCTCCTTGTACAGCCGGGCCGAGGAGCCCGCGGTCCCGGTGAGCCAGTAGATGCTGATGTTGGTGAGGAGCTGGTCGCGGTCCACCGCGTCCTCGGGCAGCTCGCGGGCCGGGTCGGTCCACTCCTTGAACTTCTCGGCGATCCAGGCGAGCTGCCCTGCCGGGGAGTCGTGCAGGCCGTACGCGAGCGTCTGCGGCCGGGTGGACTGGATCATCGCGTAGCCGGAGCCGTCCTGGTCGCCGTAGACGGCCAGACGGGCCCGCTCGGCCTCGGTCAGGCCCTCCAGCTCGGCCGGATCCCCGCTCGGGAAGCCGAGCCCGCCGTTGACGTGCACCCCGACGACCCGTTCCGGGTCGAGCCTGCCGACCATCGGGGAGATGACGGCGCCGGTGTCGCCGCCGTGCGCGCCGTACCGCCCGTAGCCGAGCCGGCGCATCAGCTCCTTCCACGCCGCGGCGACCCTGGCCATGTCCCAGCCGCGCTCGCGGGTGGGCCCGGAGAAGCCGAAGCCGGGGAGGGACGGGGCGACGACGTGGAAGGCGTCGGCCGGGTCGCCGCCGTGCGCGCGGGGGTCGGTGAGCGGGCCGACGACCTTCATGAACTCGGCCACCGACCCCGGCCAGCCGTGCGTGACCAGCAGGGGCAGCGCGTCCGGCTCGGGTGAGCGCACGTGCAGGAAGTGCACGTTCTGCCCGTCGATCTCGGTGGTGAACTGCGGGAAGGCGTTGAGCGCCGCCTCGTGCGCGCGCCAGTCGTAGCCGGTGCGCCAGTACTCGGCGAGTGCTCGCGCGTACGGGACAGGCACCCCGTACGACCAGCCGGCGCCGTCCAGCTCGTCGGGCCAGCGGGTACGGGCGAGGCGCTCGCGCAGGTCGTCCAGGTCGGCCTGCGGGACGTCGATGCGGAAGGGCCTGATGTCGTTGTCCATGACGCCCACGCTAGGAGCCGGTTAGGACAGGTACGGTCCTAGGTGTGCTGGAGACCTCGGCTCGACTGCTGAAACTGCTGTCCCTGCTGCAGACGCGGCGCGACTGGCCCGGCGCGGAGCTGGCCGGGCGGCTCGGCGTCTCGGCCCGTACGGTACGCCGCGACGTGGAGCGGCTGCGGGAGCTGGGCTACCAGGTGCACGCGTCGGCCGGGGTGCCCGGTTACCGGCTCGGCGCGGGCAGCGACCTGCCGCCGCTGCTGCTCGACGACGAGGAGGCGGTGGCGGTGGCCGTCGGGCTGCGCACGGCCGCGCAGGGCGGCGTGGCGGGCATCGAGGAGACCTCGGTGCGGGCGCTGGCCAAGCTGGAGCGGGTGCTGCCGTCGCGGCTGCGCCACCGGGTGAACGCGCTGCAGTCGATGACCGTGCCGCTGACCGGCGGCGCGCCCGCGGTCGAGGCGGGCACGCTGTCGGCCATCGCGGCCGCCTGCCGCGACCACGAGGGCCTGCGCTTCGACTACCGGGCGGGGGACGGGACGGTCACGGAGCGGCTGGTGGAGCCGCACCGGCTGGTGGTGTCAGGACGGCGCTGGTATCTGGTGGCGTTCGATCCCGGGCGGGACGACTGGCGGGTGTTCCGGGTCGACCGGCTGCGGCTGCGCACGCCGAACGGGCCGCGGTTCGCGCCTCGGGAGCCGCCTGCCGACGACCTGGCGGCCTACGCCTCACACCGGATCTCCAGCGCGCCGTACCGTTACCGGTGCCGGGTCATCGTGCACGCGCCGGCGGAGGCGGTCGTGGCGCGCATGCCGCCGTCGGTGGCCGCCGTGGAGCCGCTCGACGGGGGCGGTTGCCTGCTGACCAGCGGCTCCAACTCGCTGGACGAGCTGGCGTTCTGGCTGGTGTCGCTGGGGATGGCCTTCGAAGTGCGCGAGCCGCCCGAGCTGGCGGCGCACCTGCGGGTGCTGGCGCGCAGGCTGGCCGACGCGGCGGGCGGCTGAGACGCCGGGTGTCGGCGCGGGGAATTGTCGGTGGCGGGCCCTACCATGAGCCTCCTCACGGAGGGATGGCCCATGCTCGACTCGCTGATCGTGCCCCTGTTCGTCACCACCGACCTGCCGCCCCGGGCCGAGCTGGCGGAGTTCGGCGAGCTGGTCGCCGGCGCGGCGCGGACGCTCGGCTACGACGCCTTCCTGTCGGGCAAGGTGTTCTGGCTCGACCGCCCGGTGCTGCCCGGGCAGCGGCCCGCCGCCGAGACCGAGTCGCGCTTCGCCGGCATGCTGGGCCACCTGGCGGTCTCGGGAGACGCGCATCCGGTCCGTGAGGTGGTGGCCGACCTGCGCACGGCGATCGGCGCGGCCGTCTCGGTCCGCTACGGCGACGCCGGCGCGCCGCCCGCCGTGTTCGCCATCCGCGACCGCGACGTCCGCGAGCGCACCCCCGAGACGGCGCTCCACGTCGACACCCGCGACGCCCCGGCCGAGCTGGTGACGGTCGCGCGGCCTTACCTCTGACGGCCCGGCCTGCTTGTCGTGGCCCTTCAGGCGGCCAGTCCTATCAGGGTGTAGGGGGCCCACAGGTCCGGGCGCGACGACCCGTACAGCTCGCGTGACTCCAGCATCGCCGCCCTGAGCGCCCTGCCCGGGCCGGCGGCGGCCAGCCGGGCGTGGAAGGACGGCAGCAGCTCCCGCGCCACCTCCGGGTGCGCCGGCCACTGCGGCAGCAGCGCGGCGGCGGCGCCCGCGCGCAGCAGGGCGTGCCCGAGCGCTGTCACGCCCGCGCCGCCGGGTGTCGGCTCGCAGCCGCTCACGGCGACGAGCCGGGCCTCGATGCTCAGGTCCATGAGCGCGCGGGCGTTCAGCAGCCCGCCGGGAAGGCGGATCCCCGAGCCGTACGGGTCGGCGCCGTCGTAGCAGGCCGGGCAGGCCAGGTGCACGGTGTCCCAGACGCCTTCCAGATCGCGGGCGGCCGCGGTGACCGGCGGGCTGCCCAGCACCGCGGCGACGGCGGCCGCGTCCTCGCCCTGGCCCGCCACCAGCGTCCGGCCGCCGTGACCGGCGCGGCGCAGCGCCTGCCGGGCCAGCGCGGCCGCCGACGGCGCGTACGCCACGGCGTAGCGGTCGAGCAGCAGCCGCCCGCCCGGGGCGAGCGCGTGCAGCGGCAGCCCGTGCAGGTCGCCGTGCGGCAGCAGATACAGCACGTCCAGATCGTCGCCCAGCGCCTCGATCGCCTCGCCGAGCAGCAGGTCGGCGACCACCCGCCACAGCTCGGCCCGCCTCCGCCCGCCGTCGCCGGCCCTCGCCGTCGCGGCGAACTCGGCCAGCAGCTCCGGCCCTGCCGAGGTGGCGAACGCGCGCGGCCTCGCCCATCCCGCGCGGTGCGCCACCACGCTGACGAGCGCCTCGCCGGTGTGGAACGCGACGACGCCGCTTCCTTCCGGCAGCAGGTCCAGGAGCCGGCCGGGGTCGACGCCGATGGACCGCGCGACGTTCTCCTCCAGCCCGAGCAGCGTCTCCTTGGCCCGTTCCGCATGCGCCCAGGCCCTGGCCCCGCGCCCCAGACGGACGGCCAGCCCCACCGCCCTGGAACGGAGCCGCTCGGCCGCCGCCGAACCCGTGTCGTCCAGCTCACCGGCCCGCTCGGCGTCCGCCAGTGCGGCCGCCAGCTCACCCAGCTCCTCTCCCGCCGCCGCCCTGGTCGCATACGCGGCGGCCAGCTCCGCCCGATGCGCGCCACCGAACCCCGGCACGCGCCCCCCGCCGTCGTCCCCTTCCGACCACAACACCCCACCCACAGCCGCCCCCGGCCCACCCAGACGGCCCTCACCCACGGCAACCGGCCCTTGGGGCTCAGCTGCAACCACGTCCGACCGCCCCGCGCCCTCGACGGGCGGATTCTGCACCTCACCATCCGGCTGCCCCGCGCCCTCGATAACCGGCCCGGAGCTCTGCGGCTCATCTCCGGCCGGTTCCCGCTGGTGTAGGCCGCCGAACAGCTCCGCCCGCTGGGCGCCGCCGACATCAGGATCCGCCCGCTGGGCGCCGCCGACACCAGGGTCCGGCGGCTGTCCGCCGGCGGCGGCAGTCGGTCGTTGGGTGCCGCCGCGGAACGGCGCCGGCGGCTGAACGTTCCCAGTAGCTGGCTGGGTGCCGGCTTCGAGGAGGTCGATGGCTGCTGAGGCGCGGGCGCGGGCGGCGGTGAACCGGCCGGCGCGCAGGTCCAGAGCGCCGAGTTCGGCCAGCGCCACGGCCTGGCCTTCGCCGAAGCCGATCCGCTGCGCCAGCGACAGCGCCTCGGCCAGGCGGTCGACGTCGCCCAGCCGGCCCAGCGCGATCAGGTCGCGCACCACGGCCCGCTGCCGTCCGCGCGCCCGGTCGATGTCCAGGGCCCGTTCGGCGAGCCGTGCCGCGCTGTCGCGTTCTCCTCTGGCCGCGTGTACGGGGGCCAGTTCCCCGCACACGGTGGCCACGGTCGCGTCGTCGCCGACGGCCTCCCCGAGCGCCAGCGCCTCCTGGTAGAGAGTTGCGGCCTCGTCCACGTCCCCCTGGCGGAAGCGCGTGCTCGCCCGTACGGCCAGCAGCGACGCCCGCATGCCGCGCCAGGCGGGGCCGGCGGCGAGCGCGAGCGCCTCGGCGAGCACCGCCCCGGCGTGCGACCAGCGCCGGTCCTCCGCCAGCGCCGCGCCGAGCTCCCCGAGCGCGGCCACCAGCCGCACCGGCATCGCCTGCCCGGACTCGCGCGCCAGCCGGACGGACTCCGCCAGGTGACCGATCGCCTCGGCCGTGCGCCCCAGCGCGAGCGCGGCGGCGCCACGCCCGCGCAGGTGCTCGCTCAGCAGGCCGTCACGCAGGTCGCACCCATGCTTCGCGTACTCGTACGCGGCCTCAGGATCGTCCGCCTCCAGCGCCAGCGCGCACAGTTTGGCCAGCAGCCCGGAGCGGCGGCGCGGGTCGGCGGCGGCGCCGGCCGCCTGCCGTGCCAGCGCGAGCGCCCCGGACAGATCGCCTGCCGCCTCGGCCTCCTCGATGCGCACCCGCTCGGCCAGCCGTTCGGCCAGCTCCGGGTCCGCGCCGCCGCGCCGCACCGCGGCCAGCGCCTGCGCCAGCGCCGCCCGTCCCCTCGCGACCTCCCCGGCCGCGAACTGCAGCTCGGCCAGCCGCACCAGCACGGCCGGGTCCGCTCCCCCGACCGGGATCACCTCGTACGGTGCGTCCCCCGTAGGCCCGGTCACCGCGCCACTGAGCCCCTCTTCCAGCGCCTTCCTCGCCCGGCGCAGGTCGCCCCGCTCCTCCAGCGCGAACCCGAGACGCAACGAGGCGAGCGCGGCCAGACCAGCGTGCCCGATCGCACGGAAGCCGTCGACGGCCAGCCCCAGATGCTCCACCACAGCCGCCGAGCCCTCTGCACGAGCAGCCCCCCAGCCACCCTCCCCCCGCTCCCCCAGCCCGCCCACCCCGGCGACCG
>NZ_JAHKRN010000039.1 GCF_019396385.1 Nonomuraea harbinensis
GTCGACCACGTCGGCCTGGTGAAGAAGGACAACGGCGACGGCACGATCACCACGATCGAGGGCAACACCGGCAACGGCAAGGTCGAGGAGCGCATCCGGCCCGTGTCCCAGGTGACCGGCTACGGCTGCCCCGAGTACAAGGCCGCCTGAACGGCCTGACAACCGTCTCGGGTTGATCACGGATGGGTGCCGGGTCGGACACCCGGGTGCTTCCGGCTCGGCGATCTCGTAAGACTGGCGGGCTCTTCACCCCCCATTCGAGAGGTCACCATGTACCCGTTACCGTTACGCCCGGCCCGCGGGGTCGCCTTCCTCGCCGTGGGCGCGCTGGTGCTCCACTCCCTCGTCGCCGTCGGCGTCATCGTGGTCGACCTGCAGCGGGCCGCGTTCATCGACCGCGTGATCGCCGACCCGGCCGCCATCACGATGGAGGAGGTCGAGGCCAGTGACGCCCTCTACGCCCTCACCGGCATGGCGGAGCTCGGCGTCTACGTCCTCACGGCCGTGGCCTTCCTGGTCTGGATCTTCCGGGTACGGGCGAACGCCGAGATCCTGGCGCCGGACGAGCAACGGCATTCCCGGCCCTGGGCCATCTTGGCGTGGTTCGTACCGATCATCAGTCTCTGGTTCCCGAAGCGGATCGTCGACGACATCTGGAGCGCCAGCCATCGGGACGAGAACGATCCTTGGCCGCGCTCGGGGCTGGTCACGCTCTGGTGGGCGCTCTGGCTGATCGGCAACTGGGTGGCGCTCGTGGCCGGGCGGCTGTTCTTCAACGCCGAAGAGCTGGAGTCCATGGCGTCGGCGGCCAGGTTCGACGTGCTGAGCTGCGCGCTGATGCTGGTGGCGGCGGTGCCGGCGGCCCTGGTGGTCCTGCGGATCAGCAACGCGCAGGAGGCGCGGCGCCCCGCCGCTCCGGTGTCGCCCTTCGAGAGCCCGGCCGTCTAGCGGAAGGCGGCCAAGGGGATCGACACCCAGGTGGGGCGGTTGCGGGCCTCGTACACGACCTCGTAGACCGCCTTCGACAGTTCGAACGCCCGCAGCAGCGCCGTGTCGGCGGGGGTGATGACGCCGCCGCCCTCGGCGTAGCCCTCCAGGAACGCGGCCCTGTTGCGCTTGGCCCATTCCTCGGCCATCGGCTCCAGGCGTGCCGCCTCGGAGTGGTCCGCCAGCAGGTGCCTGGCCGCGTAGTCGAACGAGCGCAGCATGCCGGCCACGTCGCGCAGCGGCGAGGAGAGCGCGCGGCGCTCGGCCAGCGGCTGGCCGGGCTCGCCCTCGAAGTCGAGCACCACCCAGTCGGTGGTGGTGCGCATGACCTGGCCCAGGTGGTAGTCGCCGTGCACCCGCTGGACGCGCACCTCGGTGGTCAGCTCCTCGGCCCGGTGGTAGGCGAGCTCCAGGGCGGGCACGTGCTCGCGCAGTTCGGGGACCTCGCCCACGGCGCGGCCGAGCTGGCGCCTGAAGTCCTCGGCCATCCGCTTGATCTCGTGCGGCTCCATCACCTCCGTGCCGAACGCCTCGCGCAGCTCGTGGTGGACGCGGGCGGTGGCCGCGCCGAGCCGGCCCGCCTCGGCGGCGAAGTCGCCGCCCGCCTCAGCGGCGGGGAGGCCGGGCAGCGAGTTGTAGAGGTCGCGCACGCTGGTGAGCGCCAGGTCCCAGCCGTCGGTGGAGTTCGACAGGAACTCCTGCATGATCGCCAGCGTGGTCGGGGTCTCGTCGAGGTCGGTCTCGATCCACCCGTACGGCTGCGCGATGTGCGGCGCCTGCCTGATCGCGAGCGCGGTGACGATCTCCAGCTCCGGGTTGACGCCGGGGACGAGCCGGCGGAAGAGCTTGCAGATGTACTCCTCGCCGAACACCAGCGAGGTGTTGGACTGCTCGGCCCCCAGCACCAGGCTGCGCTGGTTGGTGTCGATCTCGACGCCGGGCAGGTGGTGGAACCGCACGCCCGCCCGGCCCGAGCCGGCCGCCATCGACTCCAGGATCCAGCGGGTCAGCTCGTGGTCGTGGACGGCGTCGTACACCACGCATTCCCCGTCGTCCGCCGCGTACGGCCCGATGAAGGCGTGGGTGAGGGTGTCGGGAAGCTCCCTGCGCAGGCCGAGCGGGAGCTGGTAGCGCTCGCGGGACCCCTCCTGCCACACCGACACGATCAGGTGGCGCAGGCTCGGGTCGCCCGCCTCGATGACGACGTCGGAGTCGATCGACAGCGAGTCGATCGGGCGCCCCTTGCCGCCGAACCAGCGTTGGCGTGCGATCCATGCGGCAAGGAGCTCCTCCAGCACGTCCTACTCCTCCTGGGTGTGGGCCGGCGGCAAAGTGAACCAGTAGAACCCATGCCCAGGGAGCGTCAAAAGATACGGAAGTTCGCCAATCGGTGGAAATGGCACGCCACCCATGGTCTCCACGGGCGAGACGCCGACGAACCTGCGCAGGTCCAGCTCCACCGGCTGCGGGAAGCGGGACAGGTTGTTCACGCAGAGCATGCGGTCGTCGCCCAGCTCGCGGACGAACGCCAGCACGCTCGGGTTGGAGGAGTTGAGCTCGATGAACTCGCCGAGCCCGAACACCGGGTGGCGCTTGCGGATCTCGATCATCCGGCGGGTCCAGTGGAGCAGCGAGCCGGCGTTCTTCTGCTGGGCCTCGACGTTGAGCCCCTGGTAGCCGTAGATCGGGTCCATGATCACCGGCAGGTAGAGACGGCCGGGGTCGCAGTCGGAGAAGCCCGCGTTGCGGTCCGGGTCCCACTGCATGGGGGTGCGGACGCCGTCGCGGTCGCCGAGCCAGATGTTGTCGCCCATGCCGATCTCGTCGCCGTAGTAGAGCACCGGCGAGCCGGGCAGCGAGAGCAGCAGGGCGGTGAACAGCTCGATCTGGTTGCGGTCGTTCTCCAGCAGGGGCGCCAGCCGGCGGCGGATGCCGACGTTCGCCCGCATACGGGGGTCTTTCGCATATTCGGTATACATGTAGTCGCGTTCTTCGTCCGTGACCATTTCGAGGGTCAGCTCGTCGTGATTGCGGAGGAAGATTCCCCACTGGCAGTTTTCCGGAATTTTCGGCGTTTGTGCCAAAATTTCGGAAATGGGGTAGCGGGACTCCCGGCGGACCGCCATGAAAATGCGGGGCATCAGCGGGAAATGGAAAGCCATGTGGCATTCGTCCCCGCCGCCCACCGGGTCGCCGAAATACTCCACCACGTCCGAAGGCCACTGGTTGGCCTCGGCCAGCAGCACCCGGTCCGGGTAGAGCCTGTCGACCTCGGCCCGCACGCGCTTGAGGTATTCGTGCGTCTTCGGGAGGTTCTCGCAGTTGGTGCCCTCCTCCTCGAAGAGGTACGGCACCGCGTCCAGCCGGAACCCGTCGATGCCCAGGTCGAGCCAGAAGCGCAGCACCTCCAGCATCGCGTCCTGCACCGCGGGGTTCTCGTAGTTGAGATCCGGCTGGTGATGGAAGAACCGGTGCCAGTAGTACTGCCCGCGCACCTGGTCATACGTCCAGTTGGACGTCTCGGTGTCGATGAAGATGATGCGGGCGTCGGGGTAGCGCGTGTCGGTGTCGGACCAGACGTAGAAGTCGCCGAACGGCCCCTCCGGGTCGTGGCGGGAAGCCTGGAACCACGGGTGGGCGTCGCTGGTGTGGTTCATCACCAGGTCGGCGATGACCCGCATGCCGCGCTTGTGCGCCTCTTCGACCAGCCGTACGAAGTCGCCGAGATCACCGAACTCCGGGAGGATCTTCATGAAGTCGGCGATGTCGTAGCCGCCGTCGCGCAGCGGTGACTCGTACAGCGGGAGCAGCCAGAGGCAGTCGACGCCGAGCCACTGCAGGTAGTCGAGTTTGCCGATGAGGCCGCGGATGTCGCCCGTGCCGTCGCCGTTGGAGTCGGCGAACCCTCTGATCAGCACCTCGTAGAAGACGGCACGCCGGTACCAGTAGGGGTCGCGTGGTTTCTCGTCGTCGAAGGTGTTGGGAATGGGTGTGGAGCTCATGAGCTCTCCTCTCGGGTGCTCATGAGGGAGGCGCTTGCACACACTGTTGAAGACTCCCCGCTGAATTCAGCTCTACCGTGGCGACGCTCGTACGGTGAGAAGGTGGGCCGGCTGGATGTGAGGGTCGAGACGCACGTAGTTGTTCTGTCTCCAACGGTACGACTCGCCGGAAAACTCGTCGTCCACCACGAACTCGGCGTTCCAGTCGAGCCCGAGGGCGGGCAGGTCGAGGTCTACCGTGGCCTCGTGCGTATGGTGCGGATCGAGGTTGATCACCGCTATGACGACGTCGCCCAGTCCGTGCCGTCGTGTGGCCGCGTCGTAGGCGCCGGGCAGCCGTTTGGAGAAGCAGATGATGTCCGGCTGGTCGACCCGGTGGAACCGTAGGTTACGCAATTCCTGCAGGGCCGGGTGGGCCCTTCTGAAGAGATTCAGGTGGGTGATGAAGGGCGCCAGGCTGCGGCCCTCCCGCTCCGCGGTCACCCAGTCACGCGGCCGGTACTGGTACTTCTCGCTGTCGAGATACTCCTCGCTGCCGGGACGTACCGGCACGTTCTCCGCGAGTTCGTAGCCCGAGTACACCCCCCACGTCGGCGAGGCCGTCGCCGCCAGCACGGCCCTGATCTTGAACGCCGGGACCCCGCCGTGCTGCAGGTACTCGTGCAGGATGTCCGGCGTGTTGACGAACAGGTTGGGCCGCAGGAAGTGGGACGTGGCGTGGGACAGCTCCGCCAGGTAGTCCTCGACGTCCCACTTGGAGTTCTTCCAGGTGTAGTACGTGTACGACTGGTGGAAGCCGATCTTGCCCAGCGCGTGCAGCATCGGCGGCCGGGTGAACGCCTCCGACAGGAACAGCACGTCAGGGTCGGTGGCGTGGATGTCGGCCATGAGGCGCTCCCAGAACGCCACCGGCTTGGTGTGCGGGTTGTCCACCCGGAAGATCCGCACGCCGTGGTCCATCCAGTGGCGCAGCACCCGCTTGATCTCCGCGTACAGGCCCTCGGGGTCCTTGTCGAAGTTGAGCGGGTAGATGTCCTGATACTTCTTGGGCGGGTTCTCGGCGTACGCGATCGTGCCGTCGGCCCGGACGGTGAACCACTCCGGGTGCTCCTTGACCCACGGATGGTCGGGGGAGCACTGCAGCGCGAAGTCGAGCGCCACCTCCATGCCCAGCTCGCGGGTGCGGCCGACGAAGTCGTCGAAGTCGTCGATGGTGCCCAGGTCGGGGTGGACGGCGTCGTGCCCGCCGTCCTCCGAGCCGATCGCCCACGGCGAGCCGGGGTCGTCGGGCTCGGGGTTGAGCGTGTTGTTGCGTCCCTTGCGGAAGGTGTGGCCGATCGGGTGGATCGGGGGCAGGTAGACGACGTCGAAGCCCATCTTGGCAATGGCGGGCAGTCGCTTGGCCGCAGTCTGGAAATTTCCGGACTTGGAGGCGCCGACGCCGTTGACCACGGCCCCCTCCGACCGCGGGAAGAACTCGTACCAGGAGCCGTAGAGCGCCCGCCGCCTGGACACCCGCACCTTCTGCTGCCTGGACCTGGTGACCAGCTCGCGCAGCGGGTGGGCCGCCAGCAGCGAGGCCGTCTCGGGCAGCTGCGCGATCGACAGCCGGGCCCGCGGGTCGAGGTCCTCGTCGCGCAGCCTCGCCGCGACGCCGAGCAGCGCGGCCCGGTGGCCGCAGGCGCTCTCGCCGTTGGCGCCGTCGGGAGCCGGGCAGTCGGCCTGCCGCACGGCCCTGGCCGCGCGCTCGAACAGGCGCGCGCCCTCCTCGCACATGAGATCGGTGTCGAGCCCGCGCGGGATCTTGATGTCGGCGTCGTGCAGCCAGCTGGCGATGGGGTCGCTCCACGCCTCCACGCGGTAGAGCCAGTCGCCCTCGCTCGGCAGGCAGACCTCCACGGCCCACCGGTCGGTGCCGGGGGCGGTCTCGCGCATCGGTCTCAGCCTGCCCCGCTGCCCGTCCGGCGCGGTGAGAACCACTCCGGCGGCCACGGCGTCATGGCCCTCCCGGAACACGGTCGCGGAGACCTCGAAGGTCTCGCCGGCGACCGCCTTGGCGGGCCACTGCCCGCAGTCGACGACGGGGGAGATGTCCGTGATGGGAATTCGTCCGATCATCGCATTTCAAGGTTTGCGACGGCACTCGGTACCGCCGGAGGCTTTCCTGGCAGGATCGATCCTTGCACGTGAATTGCGGGCAGCGATGGATAGAGCTCCCGAGTGTCCCCGGGAGAACCTGACATGGGGGAAAGTTGCCCCAAAAGTCTCCCTTCATGCTTCATCTCGGAAGGGGTTTGAAAGCCGGGACTGGGGGTGAAGGAACCAGACGTTCCTCCTAGCCCGTAGGGTTCACATTGTGAGAGCTATCCGCCGGTTCACCGTCCGGACCGTCCTGCCCGCGGAGCTGGCCGCACTCGGCGAGCTCGTCCACAATCTGCGCTGGTCATGGCACCCAGAGACGATGGATCTCTTCGCCGAGGTCGACCCCGTCCTCTGGGAGCGGGTCGGCCACGACCCGGTCGCGCTGCTGGGCGCCGTGGGGCCCGACCGGCTGGCCGAACTGGCCGCCGACCGCCGCTTCCGCCGGCGGCTCGCCGACGCCGCGGACGACCTGCGCGAGTACATGACCGCGCCGCGGTGGTACCAGACGCTGCCCGACGCCGCGCGGGCCATCGCCTACTTCTCACCCGAGTACGGCATCGCCGCCGCGCTGCCGCAGTACTCGGGCGGCCTCGGCATCCTGGCGGGCGACCACCTCAAGGCGGCCAGCGACCTCGGCGTGCCGATCCTGGCCGTGGGCCTGCTCTACCGCCACGGCTACTTCACCCAGTCGCTCTCGCCCGAGGGCTGGCAGCTGGAGCACTACCCGTCGCTCGACGCCGGGGGCCTGCCGCTGAGCCTGCTCAAGGAGCCCGGCGGCGCGCCGGTCAAGATCCGCATCTCGCTGCCCGACGACCGGGTGCTGCACGCCCAGGTCTGGATGGCGCAGGTCGGGCGGGTCCCGCTGCTGCTGCTCGACTCCGACGTGGCCGAGAACGACAGCGCCGCCCGCGACGTCACCGACCGGCTCTACGGCGGCGGCACCGACCACCGGCTGATGCAGGAGCTCCTGCTCGGCGTGGGCGGGGTGCGCGCCATCCGGGCCTTCTGCCGCATCACCGGCAACCCCGACCCCGAGGTGTTCCACACCAACGAGGGCCACGCGGGCTTCCTCGGCCTGGAGCGCATCCGCGAGCTGACCGAGTCCAGGCTCTCCTTCGACGAGGCGCTGGAGGCGGTGCGGGCCGGCACGGTGTTCACCACCCACACCCCGGTGCCCGCGGGCATCGACCGGTTCCCCGTCGACATGATCGCCCGCCAGTTCGGCGGCGGCAACGCCTGGCCGACCGTGCCCGTCGAGCGCATCCTCGAACTCGGCGCCGAGGCCGATCCCGGCCGGTTCAACATGGCCGTCATGGGCATGCGGCTGGCCCAGCGCGTCAACGGCGTGTCCGAGCTGCACGGCGAGGTCAGCCGGGACATGTTCAAGGACCTGTGGCCCGGCTTCGACGTCGACGAGGTGCCGATCGGCTCGATCACCAACGGCGTCCACGCGCCCACCTGGGTCGGCCGCGAGTTCATGGAGCTGGCCGGCCGCGAGCTGCCGTCGCTGCTGGAGCGGGCGCGCGGCTGGGAGGGCGTGCAGAAGATCTCCGACACGGAGATCTGGGAGATCAGGCGCGAGCTCCGCGGCCGCCTGGTCGAGGGCGCGCGGGCGCGGCTGCGCCAGTCGTGGCTCGACCGCGGCGCCTCGCCGGCCGAGCTGGGCTGGATCGACGACGTGCTCGACCCCGAGGTGCTGACGATCGGGTTCGCCCGGCGGGTGCCGTCCTACAAGCGGCTCACGCTCATGCTCAGCGACCCCGAGCGGCTGAGCGAGCTGCTGCTCGACCCCGACAAGCCGGTGCAGATCCTGATCGCGGGCAAGGCCCACCCGGCCGACGAGGGCGGCAAGAAGCTCATCCAGCAGATCGTCAAGTTCGCCGACCGCGCCGACGTCCGCCATCGCATCGTCTTCCTGCCCGACTACGACATGGCCCTGGCCCAGCTGCTGGTGCAGGGCTGCGACGTGTGGCTCAACAACCCGCTGCGCCCGCTGGAGGCGTCCGGCACCTCCGGCATGAAGTCGGCGCTCAACGGCGGACTCAACCTGTCCATCCGCGACGGCTGGTGGGACGAGTGGTATGACGGCACCAACGGCTGGGCCATCCCCACGGCCGACGGGGTGACCGACCCCGACCGGCGTGACGAGCTGGAGGCCACCGCGCTGTACGACCTGATCGAGCACGAGGTGGCCGACCGCTTCTACGACCGGGCCGCCGACGGGCTGCCCCGCCGCTGGATGGAGATGGTCAAGCACACCCTGACCTCGCTCGGGCCCAAGGTGCTCGCCGGGCGCATGCTCCGCGACTACGTGGTGGGCCTCTACACGCCCGCCGCCAGGGCCGCGCGGGCGCTGGCGGCCGACGGGTACGCTCCCGCGCGGGCGTTCGCCGACTGGCGGCTCAAGGTCACCAAGGAGTGGCCGGGCGTGCGCGTCGAGCACGTGGAGGCCTCGGGCGTCGGGGACACGCCGGAGGTCGGGGCCTCGCTGGAGCTGCGGGCCACGATCACTCTCGGCGACCTGGAGCCCGGCGACGTGCTGGTGGAGGCCGCCTACGGCAGGGTCGGCCCGCACGACGAGCTGATCCATCCCGAGTACGCCGAGCTGACCGCGGCCGGGGTCGACGACGACGGCCGCGCCCACTTCACCGGGGTGGTCCCGCTCGGCCGCACCGGCGCCTTCGGCTACACCGTCCGGGTCGTGCCGCACCACCCGCTGGTGGCCGCGCGGGCCGAGCTGGGGCTGATCGCCGTGCCCGAGGAGCCGGTCGGCATGACCAACGGCACCCTGCGCTGATTACGCGGTGTAGAAATCAGGTCAACCAACGGCATAATCGGGTCTGTGGACGACAACGGCAACGGCATGCGAGCCGACACCCTGGTGGCCACGGTCCGTGGTGTGCTGCCGTCTCTGACGCCCGCTGCCCGCACCGTCGCCCAGCTGATCCTCGAGGACCCGGCGACGGTGGCCCGCAGCACGATCACGGAGCTGTCGGCGGCGTCGGGCACGAGCGAGGCGACGATCGTGCGCACCGCCAGGCTGCTCGGCTTCGCGGGTTACCCGCAGCTGCGCCTGGCGCTGGCCGCGGCCGCCGCCCAGCCCGACCGGCTGGTGCCGGGTGACCTGGCCCCCGACGATCCGCTGTCGGAGGTCATCCAGAAGGTCGCCAGGGCCGAGTCCGAGGCGATCAACGACACGGTCGCCCAGCTCACCTCCGAGCGGCTCGGCCTGGTCGTCGACGCCATCGTCGGCGCCCGCCGCATCGACGCCTACGGGGTGGGCGCCTCCGGCCTGGTGGCCGAGGACGTCGCGCAGAAGCTGCTGCGCATCGGCCTGTCCAGCCACGCCTTCCAGGACGCCCACCTGGCGCTGACCAGCGCGGTGCTGCTCAAGGACGGCGACGTGGCGATCGGCATCAGCACCTCGGGCGAGACGCCCGACGTGATCGAGCCGCTGCGCCGGGCGGGGGAGGCCGGCGCGACCACGGTCGCCATCACCAACAACCCCCGCTCGTCCATCGCGGAGCTGGCCGAGCACGTGCTCATCTCGGCCGGGCGCGAGACGGAGTTCCGTCCCGGCGCCCTGGCCAGCCGCATCAGCCAGCTCCTCGTCGTCGACTGCGTCTTCGTCGGCGTCGCCCAGCGCACCTACGACTCCTCGCAGGAGGCGCTGGCCAGCACCAGGCGCGCCGTCTCGGAGTTCACCCGGAGAACGTCACCCGCACGTCGTCAGCCTTGACGAACATGATCCGGTGCCCGAACTGGATCTGCAGATACTTCGTCTTGCCCCGGACCACCTGGTGGTTCGCCGGGTCGAAGGTGACGGCCCGGTAATACTCGGTCGCCGCCGTCCCGGCCAGTGTGTACTTCTCGCCCGCCGAGAACGTGTACTGCAGCGGCGTGACCGCCTGGTACGGGACGCCCTCGGGGTAGGCGGCCTCCTCCGGGTAGGCCCTGCCGTACACCGGCACCGTCGCCAGGCCCGGCCTGGGCGTGACCACGAGCCCCATCGACGGCACGGCGGTCGGCGCGGACGCCGGGTTGTGGAACCACGCCTTCTGGCCGAGATACCAGATCGCCGTCCAGTCGCCCTGCCGGTCGGCCACCGCGTACCGCTGACCGGTGCTGGCCCGCGCGCTGTGGTCGTACACGCTGTAGAGGGACTCGCCCGTGGGGTGCTTGCCGATGTCCTTCACCAGCGGCGCGTCCTCGCGCGGCTCGGTGCGCAGCCAGACGGTGTGCGCGGGCAGCGGCGGGCAGGCGGCCTCCGGGTTCTGCCGGTCGCAGCCGTAGAAGTACGGCTTGTTGTTCTGGAAGTCGGGCCTGATCATGACCGCGCCGGAGCGGGGGCCGCCGAACGGGTGCAGCGGGGCGCCGAGCAGCTTGAAGTAGTGCGCCCAGTCCCAGAACGGCCCGGGGTCCTCGTGCATGCCGCGCACCGTGGTCGGGAGCGTGCCGGGCACGTTGTCGTGGCCGATGATGTGCGCCCGGTCGAGCGGCACGCCGTGCCGGAGCGCCAGGTAGCGCACCAGTTTGGCCGACGTCCGGTACATCGCCTCGGTGTACCAGGTGTGGCCCTCGGCCAGGAAGCCCTCGTGCTCCAGCCCGATCGACTTGGCGTTGATGTACCAGTTGCCGGCCTGCCAGGCGACGTCCTTGGCCTTGATGTGCTGGGCGATGTGCCCGTCGGAGGAGCGGAGCGAGTACTGCCAGCTCGCCCGGTAGGCCGGGTTCCGCACCAGTCCGACGGAGGGGCCGAAGTAGCCCTCCATGTCATGGATGACGATGTAGTCGATCTTCTGGGAGCTGGGGCGGTTCGCCAGGTCGTGGTTGCCGTAGCCGCCGCCTGGCAGCTCGGCGTAGCCGGCCGGGATCCACTCGCACGACACCGTGCTCGGGCACTCCACGCCGTCGCGGCGCGGCGCGCGCAGCCCCAGCTTCTCCAGCCACGCCACGACCTTGCCCAGGTTCGGGACGGGGCTGAGCCTGACCCGGTGGCCGTCGTCGGTGACCCGCTCCTCACCGGACTTGATCGTGGCGAAGACCTCGTCGGCGAAGAACCGGGCGGCCTCCTGCTGCTCGGCGCCCGAGTACTTGGCGACCGCGCCGTACCACTGGCCGGGATCGTCGCTGAGCGGCGCGCCGATCGACTTCTGGTAGTCGGCCAGCAGCGCGGCGCCGCCCCTGATGTTGGCGGCAGGGTCGGCGCGCAGCCGTTCGCGGCTCTCGCCGGTCAGCTCGGCCGCCCGCTCCAGGGTGCGCAGCGCGGCGGGGATCTCGGCGGGCCCGGGCGCCTCGGCCGCCGGGACGGCCGGCCTGCTGTCGTCGCCGCGCGGGTCCTCCTCGTCCTGACCGTGGTGGTTGGAGCCGGTGTACGAGGCCGCGTCGGTCAGGTGCATGGGGCCGAAGCCCGCGTTGTTGCTGGGCGTCCCGGCGTGGGCGTCCCAGCGCGACTCCAGGTAGGAGACGCCGAGCAGCACGCTCTCGGGGACCTGGAACTCCTCGGCCGCCGCCGCGAAGGCCTGCTGCCGGTCGTCGGGCTCGGTGGCCGACGCGGCCGTGACGTGGGCTAAGGGCAGGATGGCGACCGCCGCGATCGCCAGCGCTCTGCGCATGTACCGCTCCTTGCTGGGGGCTGTCAGAACGGAGTCAGCGTCTCAACATTTTCCTTCTCTGGCGAGAGTTTTGCGAAGAAATTCTTCATCGACTGGGTCACCAGACAGACCTGCCGGAACCGGCGAAAAGGCGGCCGGTAGGGTTCGCTCCATGGCTGAGTTCGTAAGCGTCGAGGTGGCCGACCAGATCGCCACGATCAGACTCGACCGTCCGAAGATGAACGCCCTCGACGCCCAGGTCCAGCGGGAGATCGCCGAAACGGCCCGTCTCGTGGACGACGATCCCGGAGTGCACGCCGTGGTGATCTACGGCGGCGAGCGGGTGTTCGCCGCGGGCGCGGACATCAAGGAGATGGCGGTCATGTCGTACGCCGACATGTACGCGCACTCGCGCGCCCTGCAGGACAGCCTCACCGCCGTCGCCCGCATCGGCAAGCCGGTCATCGCCGCCATCACCGGCTACGCGCTCGGCGGCGGCTGCGAGCTCGCCCTGTGCGCCGACTTCCGGGTCGCCGGGGAGTCCGCCAAGCTGGGCCAGCCTGAGATCCAGCTCGGCATCATCCCCGGCGCCGGCGGCACCCAGAGGCTGCCGCGTCTGATCGGCCCGGCCCGCGCCAAGGACCTCATCTTCAGCGGCCGTCACGTGCCCGCCGCCGAGGCGCTGGCCATCGGCCTGGTCGACCGGGTCGTGCCCGACGCCGAGGTCTACCAGGCCGCGCGCGAGTGGGCCGCGACCTTCACAGGCGGGCCCGCGATCGCGCTGCGGGCCGCCAAACTGGCCGTCGACCGGGGGATGGAGGTGGACCTCGACTCCGGCCTGGAGATCGAGAGGCTCCAGTTCTCCGGCATCTTCGCGACGGAGGACGCGAAGACCGGCATGACCGCCTTCACCGAGAAGTCCACCCCCGAGTTCACCGGCCGCTAGCGCCTCGCGGTCGCCAGCAGGGCCTGATAGGCGGGCTTGGGCCGCAGGTTCTCGTCGAGGATGCAGGCCGCGCCCTCGCCGTCGAACCAGCCGGGCACCCACGAGTGCCGGTCGGTGTAGCCCCAGACGGTGAACTCGCGGCAGGCCTTGACGCTCAGGCAGTCGGTCAGCGCCCTGCTGTAGTACTCGGCCTGGGTGGCGAGCTTCTCGGGCGTGACGGGCAGCACCATCCGCACGTCCATCTCGGTGACCGCGATCTCCAGGCCGAGGGCGGCGAAGCGCCGCATGACGTTGGCCCAGTCACCGGGGTAGTCGTACTGGATGCCCAGGTGACCCTGGAAGCCCATGCCGTCGATCGGCACCCGCTGCGCCTGCAGCTCCTGGACGATGCTCAGGTAGCGGTCGATCTTGCCCTGGTTCCACTCGACGTTGTAGTCGTTCAGGTAGAGCTTGGCGCGCGGGTCGGCGGCGCGGGCCCAGCGGAAGGCGTCGGCGATGTAGCCGGGGCCGAGGTGCTGCAGCCAGATGGTCTGCCGCATGTTGCCGTCGTCGTCGACGGCCTCGTTGACCACGTCCCAGGCCCTGATCTTGCCCTTGTAGCGGCGGACCTGGGTCTGGACGTGCTCGCGCAGGATCTTCCTGAGCTCGGCGGGGCCGATGGAGCCGTCCTCCACGCCGCTGGTCAGCCAGCCGGGGAGCTGGTTGTGCCAGATCAGCGTGTGGCCGCGCACCTGCTGGCCGTTGCGGCGCGCGTTGGCGACCACCGCGTCCGCGTCGTCCCAGGTGTAGACGCCGCGCTCGGGCTCCACGCTCTCCCACTTCATCGCGTTCTCGGCGGTGAGGTGGGTGAACTCGCGGTTGAGCACGTGCCGGTAGTCGGCCTCGGCACGCAGCGCGGCGACGTCCACGGCGCTGCCGATCCTGATGCCGTGCTTGCGCGCCAGGTCGCGCAGGTCCTTGACGCGGTGGTGGTTCTTCGCGGCGGCGTTCGCGGCGTCCTGGCCGGGGGGCGCGGCGGACGCGGGGAGTGCGAACGCGGGCACGGCGAGCGCCAGCGTGAGCGCGACGATCAGGGGTCTCATCGATGGCCTCCGACGACGATGGTGGTGAGGGCGCGCGGCGGGAGCGTGACGCTCCCGCCGGTGATCCTGCTGGGGGCGAGGTCGTGCGTGCTGTCGGTCAGGTACGCGGTCGCCCGGCTGTGCACGCCGCGCACGCCGCGCACGCCGTGCCAGGTGACCGGCTCGGCGCCGGTGTTGATCACTTCGATGACCGTGGACCCGTCACGGTTGCGGAAGGCCGACGCCTTGAGCGCCGGGTTCGCGGTGGTGGCGTCGAGCCGGACCGCGCCGGGCCTGATGAACCTGCCGTAGGCCGCCAGCGCCCAGAACCGCTTGGCCACCCGGTAGGTCCCGGCCGCGTCGTCGATCTGCATCAGCGCCCTGGTCGCGCCGCGGGAGGCGCCGAACCAGTAGACGTAGGCGTTGGCCCGGCCCAGCGTCAGCGCGTCGTGCACGGCCAGCGCGATGGTCATGCCGTCGTAGCCGCTGTCGTCGTCCCAGTTCTCGTTCCAGGTGGTGCCGTTGGGGTTCCACTCCGACATCCACACCTGGCGGCGGGTGGGAAGCGGGCCGTCCACGGGGCTCGCGTACGTGTGACCGGTGTGGACCTTGACCCAGCGGCGGGCCTCGGGGTCCGCCTCGACGGCCCGGGTGTAGGCGCGCGCCTCGTCCCAGCCGAAGGAGTCGCAGCAGACCACGTTCATGCCCTTGGCGATCGGGCCCAGGACCTTGACGAACGCGGCGGCCTGTTCCGGGGTGAAGCGCATGGAGGCGTACGGGGCCGTGTAGTCGGGCTCGTTGGTGAACGCCAGGTCGGTGATCCGGATGCCCTCCTTCTTGTAGAAGTCGGTGTAGGCGACGAGGTAGCGGGCGTAGGCCTCGGCCCACTCCGGCTTGAGCGTGCCGCCGTTCTTGTCGTCGCCGTTGTCCTTCATGTAGCCGGGGGCGCTCCAGGCGTTGGCGTAGAAGCGCTCGACGCCGTACCGCCGCGCCTCCTTGGCGACCCATACCTGGCTGTTGTCGTCGCCGTCCCAGACGTACCGGGGGCGCGCGTCCGGGCCGCCCGGGTCCTCGGGCTGGTGGGAGACCATGTGGTCGTACGGGCTGCCGGCGGGGGAGGAGCCGATGCCCAGGCGCAGGATGCTCAGCCCGGCCCCCTCGCGCGGGTCGAACCACAGGTCGAGGATCTCGCGTCGCTGTTCGGGTGACAGCGCTTCCAGCAGCTCGTTGCGCCTGAAGGCCTGGGAGAGGCCGAACCCGTCGATGTTCTGGTGGCGGACGTGCTCCCGGACGGTGACGGCCGGGGGGTCCCCGTGCGGCGCGGGGTTCACGGCGGTGAAGCCGAGCAGGGTGACCGCGACAACGCCTCGTAACATGGCGCCTCCGAAACTTTTCGGAAAAGTGACGATATATTTCGTCGCCAGCCGGAAACGTAGATGGCGGGGGCCGCTTCGTCAACACCTCTGTCAAGGTCCGCCGGATATGCCGGATATTCGGTGGCAGAGCCATACCGATCCAGCTACAGCCCGGATTCGGACGGCAGGAGCGAGGGAGGTTTCCGACTATGGTGACGTTCCATGAAGCGCGTCCTCGTCCCCGCGCGGCTGCGTCAAGCCGTGCGTTCGTGGTTCGACTCCCGGTACATCTCGATCGCGGATCACCGCCAGGACATCAGAGACGCTCTCTGGGAGGTGCAGACGCTGCGCCGGGAGATGGCCGCCCTCCAGGCCGAGGTCGAGCGCCTGCGCGCCGCCGTCAGGCAACCGGCCGGGCCGCCGGGGCCGCAGCCCGGGTCCGCCGACGCCCAGCGGGTCGCCGGTGACGCCCACCGCCTGGCCAAGGAGACCGCCCAGGCCCTCGACGGCCTGCTGCAGAACGAGGTCCTCATCTGGCAGGCGATCGACGACCTCAAGGCGCGGGTGCCCGCCGCGGCGCGGGAGGAGCCTCGGCCGTGCGCGTGACCTGGGCTGACGGCCTTCTCACGTTCCGGCTCGACCTCGAAGACCAGATCACCGGCAAGGCCTCCGACGAGTATCCCGTCAAGCTGGCCACGAACTCCTGCACCATCACCGACGTGCCGGACGACGCCCACCCCGACCTGTTCGCCGTCGCCGCCTGGACGGTCGTCGCGCCCTGGACGAGGAAGCGGATCACCTTCGACCGCGCGGTCTCCGCCCGGTTCGCGCAGGCCCTCCATGACGGCTGGGGCGTCGAGGCCGGCCCCGTCGGCGCCGAGCCCCGGGCCGCCGGCGGCACGCTCGCGATCTCGTACAGCGGCGGCGCCGACTCCGTGGCCGCGGCCGCGATCTACCCCGACGCCCCGTTCGTGCACTTCCGCCGGGTGCCGCACCCCCGGGTGCCGAACCGGTGGCCGCACTACCGCTCCGACGTCCTGGCCAGGCTCGCCCAGCAGACCGGCCGGCCGCTCACCACGGTGCGCTCCGACCTGGAGTACACCCTGGCCGAGCCGCGCCCCGGCTATCCGGAGCACCACGCGGTGGCGGCGGGCGCGCTGCTCAACGCCGACCGGCTGGACCTCGGCGGGCTGGGCTTCGGCTACGAGATCGGGTCGCGCTGGCTCGGCGGCGGCCGCTACCTGCACCGCTACACCCCCGACAACCCCATGTGGGCCCCGCACGGCAAGTGGGGCCGGCTCTTCGCCGCGGTGGGCGTGCACATCGTGCTGCCCGTCGGCGGCGTGAGCGAGGCGGTCACCATGCGCCTGGCGCTGGAGTCCGAGCTCGCCGGCCAGGTCCGGTGGTGCCTCAGCGGCGCGGCCGACGGCCCCTGCCGGACCTGCGCCAAGTGCCTGTACAAGGAGCTCATCCAGGCCGCCGTCGAACGCCGCCCGCTCGACACCCCGCTCACCGCCGGCCACCCCCGGGCCAGGAAGTGGCTCTGCCCGCCGCCGTACGGCGGTCAGGAGATGGTCGAGTACGGCCTGGCCCGCATCCCCGGGATCGAGCGGACGCTCTTCGCCGGGGCACTCGACTACTTCGACGCCACGGAGGAGTCCACCAGTTGGCTCGAACACTGCTACCCGCCGGCGCTGGCCGAGATCCCGGAGCCGTGGCGCGAGCGGGCCACCTCGTTCATGACCGCCGAGGTCGGCCTCATGACGGAGAAGGAGATCCACCGGGTCGAGACCTGGGGCTCCACCGGATAACGTCTCCGGCGGCAGCGAGTGAGGGAGTGAGCGCATGAGGGTCTACCTGTCCGTCGACATGGAAGGCGTCACCGGCCTGACCGACCCCGAGGAGATGCACGCGGGCAAGCGCGGGTACGAGCGGGGCTGCGAGCTGATGACGGCCGACGCCAACGCGGCGGTCGAGGGGGCGTTCGCCGCCGGCGCCGGGAAGGTGCTGGTGAACGACGCCCACGGGTCGACCAAGAACCTGCGGATCGACCTGCTCGACCCGCGGGCGACCCTGATCAGGGGGCCGGGCAAGGCGCAGCGGATGGCGCACGGGCTCGACGGGTCCTTCCAGGCGGCCGGCTTCGTCGGCTACCACGCGCGGGCCGGGGTGAGCCACGGCGTGCTCAACCACACGTGGATGGGCAAGGAGATCCAGAACGTCTACCTCAACGGAGAGATCGCCGGGGAGACGCGGGTGGTGGCGGCGTGCGCCGGGTTCCACGGCGTGCCGGTGGTGCTGGTCACCGGTGACGAGGCCGTCGGCGAGGAGGCCCGCCAGCTGCTCGGCGATGTGGAGACGGTGGCGGTCAAGAAGGGGATCGACAAGTTCTCCGCCGAGCTGCTGCCGCCGAGCGTGGCCCAGGGACGGATCCGTGAGGGCATGGCCAGGGCGCTCAGCCGGTTGACCGACTTCACGCCCTACACGATCGATCCCCCGTACACGCTGGGTGTGGAGTGGAACTCGACGGCGATCGCGGCGGCCGTGGCGCTGATCCCCGGGGTGAAGGTGGCGGGGTCGCGGCACACCGAGTTCACGACGGACGACTTCGCGCAGATCATGGCGCTGTTCGGCATCTTCGCGACGATCGGCGGCCAGGTGGCCTGCGGCAGCGGCCCGTACGGGTGAGGGCCCTCGCGTGAGGACCGGGGGCGGGGAGTCGTAGGGTTCCACCGTTCGTCCGGCGTTCCAGGTTTTGCGATGGATTGGTCGGTTCCGTGGGTGTCCCGGGCGGCGGGGCGGCAGCATGGGCGGGTTCGTGACGCCGCGCGGGTCTGACAGCGCGGCCAGGGCTGGAGGCGGGTGGCATGGAAGGCGCGGAGCTGACCAGGCGCGGGCTGCTGGTGGGCATCGGGGCCGCGGGCGGCGCCGGGGCCATGTACGCCGCCATGGGCGCGCTGGGGCTGGCCCCCGACGAGCAGGACAAGACCTTCACCCCGCCCAGGCCGGGCGACTTCTCCCTGCAAGGGCGCGGCGCGGCCAAGGTGGTGATACTCGGCGCCGGCGTGACGGGGCTGACCGCCGCCTACGAGCTGGGCAAGGCCGGCTACGACTGCACGCTGCTGGAGGCCAGGGCCAAGGCCGGCGGGCGCAACCTCACCCTGCGCGGCGGCGACCGGCTGACCGAGCTGAACGGCCCCGCCCAGGAGGTCAAGCTGGGCGAGGGCCTCTACTTCAACGCCGGCCCGGCCCGGATCGCGCAGTGGATGGTGACCCTGGACTACTGCCGCGAACTGGGCGTCCCCATCGAGACGTTCGTCAACAGGAACGCCCAGGCGTACATCCACACCAACGGCCAGTCCGTGCGCCAACGCACCGCCCGCGCCGACATGTACGGATATGTCGCCGAACTGCTCGCGAAGGCCACCGACTCCGGCGCGCTCGACCGCAAGCTCACCGCCGAGGACCGGGATCGGCTGCTCACCTTCCTGCGCCGCTTCGGCGACCTGGGCCCCGAGCTCGACTACGAGGGCTCGCCCCGCCGCGGCTTCTTCGACTACCCGGGCCTGGACGAGGGCAGCCCGTTCCCCCCGCCCGGCAGCCTGGCGCAGGTGCTCGCCGCTGGCACCGGCCGGGCCATCACCAACGACTTCGGCCACGACCAGGCCAGCCCCATGTTCCAGGTCGTCGGCGGCACGGACACGATCGTCACCAGACTGGTGGAGGCCATCGGCGCGGACCGGATCACCACCGGCGCCAAGGTCACCGGGATCACCGACCTGCCCGACGGGGTCGAGGTCACCTGGGACGGCGGCCGGATCAAGGCCGACTACTGCATCGCCACCCTGCCGCCCCACCTGCTCGCCAAGATCCCGCACAACCTGGGCGCGGACGTCACCGCCGCCCTGCGGCTCCCCACGCCCATGTCCACCGGGAAGATCGGCCTGGAGTACGACCGCCGCTGGTGGGAGCTGGAGGACCGGATCTACGGCGGCGTCAGCGAGACCGACCTGGACATCGCACGCATCTGGTACCCCTCGTACGGCTACCACGGCGAGCGCGGCGTGCTGGTCGGCTACTACAACCACGGGCCGGACGCCGAGCTGTACGGCGCGCTCACCCCCGACGACCGCCGCCGCCGCGCGCTCACCCAGGGCAAGAAGATCCACGGCGAGAAGTACCGCACCGGCGTCCTGTCCTCCATCTCCATCGCCTGGGAGCGCCAGGAACACATCCAGGGCGGCTGGGCGAGCTGGCCCGCCTTTGATTCGTCCTTCACTCTTCTGCAACGTCCCAGCGGAAGGGTCTACTTCGCGGGCGACTGGCTCACCCGGCTGACCGCCTGGATGGCCGGAGCGATGGAATCAGCCCGTGGCGTCGTCACTGAGCTGCACAAACGCGTGCTGCAGTCATCGTGACGCCACCCGCTGCTCCCGGGACCGGCGTAAGGTCCTGAGAGGAGCGATCGAGGAGATGGGATGACGTTGCACTGGGTGCCGGCCGCCGGCCGGACCGACCTGCTGGCCGAGCCGGTGGCGCGGGCGATCGGGCAGGTGGAGGACGCCCGGGTCGCGGAGATCGACCCGGAGCTGGCCGACACGGCCGCGTTCTGCGAGCGCTACGGCGTGGCCATGGGAGCTTCGGCCAACTGCGTCGTCGTAGCCGCCAAGCGCGGCGGCGAGGTCCGCTACGCCGCCTGCATGGTGCTGGCGACGACACGGGCCGACGTCAACGGCGTGGTGCGCAAGCATCTCGGCGCCCGCAAGGCGAGCTTCGCCCCGATGGAGGAGGCGGTGGAGCTCACCGCGATGGAGTACGGCGGCATCACCCCGATCGGCCTGCCGGCCGACTGGCCGATCCTGGTCGACACCCAGGTCGCCGAGCACCCCGAGGTGGTCATCGGCAGCGGCCTGCGCCGGTCCAAGCTCGCCGTCTCCGGAGCCACCCTGGCCGGGCTGAAGGGAGCCGAAGTCCTCTCCCTGTCCGTCTGAGCGCGACAGCTCCAGAGAGCGAGGAACGATGCCGGCGGAGGGCCGATCGGTCACGGAGGGAAGACACCGTGGCCGAACCGAGACCGTTGGATCGGAAACCATTCACCCCGATCCGGACGTTGTACGAGTGGGAATGTGGCCTCATGGTTCATCTCGTGGGCGGGGATTAAGCCGGTATGGTGCTTCATGCCATGAACGATGACCGACTAGGCCCTTACCGGCTGCTCAGGCGGCTCGGCGAGGGGGGAATGGGCGTCGTCCACCTCGCGGTCGGCCCCCAGGGGCGGCAGGTCGCGGTCAAGGTCCTGCGCGCCGAGGTCGCCGGCGACGAGCTCGCCAGGCGGCGGCTTTCGCGCGAGGTCGAGACGATGCGCCGGGTGCGGAGCAAGTACATCGCCGAGGTGCTCGACGCCGATGTGACCGGTCATCGCCCGTACATCGTCACCCGCTACGTCGCCGGCCGCTCGCTCGACGAGATCGTCAAGGACGACGGCCCGCTCGACCTGCCCGCGCTGCTCAAGATCGGCCACGGGGTGGCCGCGGCGCTGGCCGCCGTCCACTCGGTCGGCGTGATCCACCGCGACCTCAAGCCGGGCAACGTGCTGATCCTCGACGGCGATCCCGTGCTGATCGACTTCGGCATCGCGCAGGCGGTCGACGCGACGCGGCTGACCCAGACGGGCATGTTCATCGGCACGCCCGGCTACCTCGCGCCGGAGATCATCGAGGGGCAGGAGGCCGGGCCCGAGGTCGACATCCACGCCTGGGCCGGCACGCTCCTCTACGCCGGCACGGGCCAGCCGCCGTTCGGCAAGGGCACGCTGGAGATGGTGTTCTACAACATCACCGCGGGCAAGGCCGACGTGAGCGCCGCCCCCGGGCCGCTCCAGCCGCTGCTCAAGGGCGCCTTCCAGCGCAACCCGGCGAAGCGGCCCAAGGCGGCCGAGCTGGCCGAGCAGGTGGCCAGGCTGATGCCCAAGGCCGGGCTGTCGATGCCCGACGAGATCTCCACGGTCCCCCACCCGGACCCGTCCGTGACTCCCCCGTACGAGGGACCGACCACCCCCGCACCCGGCCACGACAGAATCCGCCCCCAGCCCGCCAGCGGCCCCCAACCGGCCTTCCCCGGCGGCTCCCAGCCGGCCTTCCCCGGAAGCGGTTCTCAGTCGGCGTTCCCCGCGGCCGGCGGCGGTTCTCAGGTCCCGCAGAGCGGCGGCCCTCAGGGGCCTTCGTCCCTGCCGCACGGCGCCGCGGCGAGCGGCCCGCAGGGGCCGGGCAGCGGAGCGCAGAGCCTCCTCGGCGGCCCGCCGGGTCAAGGCCCCGCCGGAGGGCCGCATGGCCCTGGCAGCGGCGCTCAGGGTGCCGCCGCCGGGCCATATGGGCAGGGAAGCGGTGCTCAAAGTGCCGCCGCCGGGCCGTATGGGCAAGGGAGCGGGCCGCAGAGTCATGCGAGCGGGCCTCACGGCACGGGCAGTGCGCCGCAAGGGCTTGCCGGTAGGCCTCACGGCCCCGGCAGCGGGCCGCAAGGCCCTGCTGGAGGGCCGCACGGCTCGCAGGTGGCTGGTGGGGCGCAAGGGGGTGGCGGGGCTCGGGATGCGGAGGCCGGTGACAAGCCGTCGTGGGAGATCTCCACGCCGCCGATGACGCCGCGCAAGCTCGTCGAGGGGCAGGACCCGCGCGTCCCGCCGCCCGCGCAGGACCAGCGGTACGTCTCGCTGCTCGGCCAGGGCGACCCGTGGCCGACGCGCAGGGTGAGCCCGGAGGAGCTGCGTCAGATGCAGCGCGAGGCCCAGCAGAGCGCGCCCTGGCAGCAGGGCCCGGGCGGCCAGGGTCAGGCCAACCACCATGTGCCGGAGGCCGACGTGCCGACCCGGCGGGTGCGGCCCGACCCGCAGGACCTGCCCACCAGGCGGGTGCGCCCCGAGGCCCCCGACTACGGCAGGGGCACCCCGGTGCAGCCCCCTCCGTACATCCCGCCGCAGGCCCAGTTCCCGCCCGACCCGCAGACCAAGCGGGAGCCGTTCATCCCCGGCGCCCGCCCCGGTCAGGTGCTGCAGCGATCGGCCGCCTACGGGGTGGCGGGCGCGATGCTGCTCATCATCATGATCGTGCTGGCCGCGCGGGCGCCGGTGCTGGTGGCCCTGGTCTCGCTGCCGGTCGCGGTGCTGCTGCGCGCCGCCGACCTGGCCCAGCCCGAGCTGATCACCCGCCGGCCGACGGGCGCGGCCGCGCTGGACGTCATCAGAGTGTTCGCCTACCCCAAGGCGCTGGTCAAGTCGGCGGCCATCACGCTTGCCCTGATCCCGTACGCGCTCATACTCGGACTACCCGTGACGCTCCTGCTCACGGTGATGGCCGGCATGAGCCCGTACAACGCGCTGGCCTGGGGCGCCGGGGTGGCCCTGTGGACGGTGTGCGCAGGCCCCGGAGTCGAGGGCCCGGGGCGCCAGATGCGCAGGACGCTCTCATCGCTCGTACCCTCGAGAACAGCGGCGATGGTGATGGCGGGAGTGTTCGCGGCGATGGCCGCGCTCACGCCGATCCTCGCCACCGGCACATTCGGGGACAACGCGAGGAGGGCCATATGGACTCCGGTGAACGTCGGGCCCGTGGTCGATCTGCTGCAGGACTGGAAGGGGGACTCGGGGGGATGACGCTGGGACGATGGCGATGAGCGCGGGCAACACCCAGACGCCAGAGCGGCTCGGCCCGTACCGGCTGGTGCGGAAGATCGGCGAAGGCGGCATGGGGGTGGTGCACCTCGGCATCGACGGCGACGGCCGCGAGGTCGCCATCAAGGTCCTGCATCCGCACGTCGCCGCCGACCTGAAGGCGCGCGACCGGCTCACCCGCGAGGTCGAGACGATGCGCCGGGTGCGCAGCCCGCACGTCGCCGAGGTGCTCGACGCCGAGCTGGTGGGGGGCCAGCCGTACGTGGTGACCCGGTTCGCGCCTGGGCGCACGCTGGAGGAGACCGTGCTGTCCGACGGGCCGCTCGGCCCGCGCCAGCTCATCACCCTCGCCCAGGGCCTGTGCCAGGCGCTCGTGGCCATCCACGCGGCCGACGTGATCCACCGCGACTTCAAGCCGTCCAACGTGATGCTCGTCGACGGCGAGCCGCTGGTCATCGACTTCGGCATCGCCCATCTGGTCAACGCCACCCGGCTGACCCAGACCGGCATGTTCGTCGGCACGCCTGGCTACCTGGCGCCGGAGATCATCCGCGACTCCGACATCACGCAGCGGGCCGACGTGCACTCGCTGGCCTCCACGGTGTTCTTCGCCGCGACGGGGGTGCCGCCGTTCGGCACCGGCACGTTCGAGGCGGTGTGCTTCAACATCATGGAGGGGCGGGCGCAGCTCGACAAGGCGCCCGTGTGGCTGCGCGGCTGGCTGAGCCGCGCGCTCCAGGTCGATCCCGCCGACCGGCCCGACGCCCGCGAGCTGTTGCGCATGGCCAGGGCGCTCGACCCGTCGGTGACCACGTTCAACGAGTCGCCGCCGGAGGACCAGCCGGGGCGGACCAAGCGGCTGCTCGGCCGTACGAAGGTCATGGAGTCGTTCTCGGACCTGCTGCCGCCGGTCCAGTACGGGCGGCCGGCGCGCGAGGAGAAGCCGCCGCCGTACGTCCCCGCGCCTGTCACGTCCCGGCCCCCGTGGCCGGACCAGCGGGTGGCGGGCTATCCCGCGCCGGCCCCCACACACGCGCAGCCGCAGGCCCAGCCCCAGCCGCGGGCCCAGGCCCAGGCGCGGCCCCGGGCCTACACGCCGCCGCGCGACCAGACGCCGCCCCGCGAGCGCAAGCGCTACCTCGCGGGCAGCCAGTTCGTGGCGCTGCTCGGGCTCGTCACGCTGGTCGCGCTGGCGGTGATGATGCCGGTCATGGTGAGCGCGATCGCGATCGTGCTGGCGCTGGTGCTGCGGGTGGGCGAATACCTGTTCGGCGACATGGTGCAGCGGCGTCAGGTGCGCGGCAGCAGCGCCGCCGACCCGCTGCTCGTGCTGGTCGGCACGCCGTGGGCGCTGATCAAGGCCACGCTGGTGAGCGTGGTGCAGGTGCCGCTGGCGATCCTGTTCGGCGTGTGCGTGTGGGGCGTGCTGCGGTGGGGCGGCGGGATGGGCGTGAACGAGGCCGCCGCCTACGCGGCCGGCGCGCTCGTGGCCGGCCTGTTCCTGCTGCCCGGCGGCGGTTCGCCGCGCAAGGCGGTCACCCGCACGCTCACCGGTGTGCTGCGCTCGCCCGGCGCCGCGACGGTGGCGGTCCTGGTGATGGGCACGGTCGCGCTGTTCGCGGTGATGTTCGCGCTGGGCGGCACGCCGTCGTGGGAGCCCTGGCGGGCCCCCGAGACCGTCATCGAGGAGCTGACCACCCGGGCGCATGACAGTGCGACCGGCCTGATCACGGGCCTCGTCGACGACCTGATGAGAGAGCTGGGGCTGGGCTTCCTGTCGCCCTGGTCGTGAGTGTCCCCGGCGGCCGGGGTGGGGAGAAGTAGGGGTATGAGCGAGCACCTCGGCCCCTACCAGCTGCTCTCGCGGCTGGGCGCGGGCGGGTTCGGCCACGTGCACCTGGCGCTCGACCAGGATGGCCGCACGGTCGCGGTCAAGGTGCTCCATCCGCACGTCACGGCCGACTCGGCGGCGCTGGCCCGGCTGGCCCGCGAGGTCGAGACCATGCGGCTGGTGGGCGGCAAGAACGTCGCGGAGGTGCTCGACGCCTCGTTCGACGGCGACCGGCCCTACCTCGTGACCCGCTACGTGCAGGGCAAGCCGCTCAGCGCGGTGCCCGTGCCGGTGGCCGACCTGCGCAAGCTGGCCACCGGGCTGGCCGAGGCGCTGGTGGCCATGCACGACGCGGGGGTCGTGCACCGCGATCTCAAACCGGCCAACGTGATGATGAGCGAGGGCGAGCCGGTCGTCATCGACTTCGGCATCGCGCACGCGCTCGACTCGCTGTCGGTCACCGCCTCGGGGGCGGTGGTCGGCACCCCCGGTTACTTGGCGCCCGAGGTGCTGGAGGGCGGGCCGGCCGGCCCGGCGGCCGACGTGTTCTCCTTCGGGGCGACGCTGGCCTACGCCGCGACCGGGCGTCACCCGTACGGCACGGGGCCCGCGTCGGCGGTCGCCTACCGCGTCGTCCACCACGATCCCGACCTGGAGGGCGCGCCCGGCTGGCTGGAGCCGCTGCTGGCCGAGTGCCTCGCCACCGACCCGGCCGCGCGGCCGGTGGCGGCCGACATCTGCGCGCGGCTCGGCGTGGCGGCGGTCCCGCGGTTACGCCGCCTGCCGCGGCCCTCGGCGGGTACGGGACGCCGCTCCGCTCGTGATGTCCACCACATGGAGACGAGGGCGTGGCAGCCCGGCAAGGCGGGCGGCGAGCTCTCGGCGGAGGACGCCAGGGCGCGGCACCAGGAGAGGGTGCGCAGGCGCTGGCTGGCCGGCTCGACGGTGTTCGTGGGCTTACTGTCGGCCGCGGCCACCGAGCCGCTGCCGGAGGTGGCGCTGTTCCTGATGGCCGTGTTCTCGCTGGCAGTGGTGGTGGACGCGGGGTTCGCGCTGTTCTCCCGAGGGCCTTTCACCAAGGGCAGGGTCATCGCGGACGCCGTGGGCGTCGCCGGGGCGATCGGCCTGTCGGTGGCGCTGAGCGCGTTCTTCAGCACGCCCGTGCTGGCGCTGTTCGCGGGCACGGCACTGGTCCTCGGGATCGTGTTCCTGCTCACAGCCTGAGCGCGTGACCAGGGCCGCCAGCAAGCAGCGGAACAAAGCTCGGTAAGGTGGGGCGGGGAGTCGTTACGCGCGGATGCACGTGTCAGCGCGTAAGCTACCCGTGGGTAACATGAGCGCCGGGACACCCGCTGTCACAACGCCCATGGGGCCCTGGCAGTCTGGACAGGACATCCGGCGCCGACCGCTCGCGCGGCGGCGCACGCGAACACGGGAGGTCGGCCACCGGCCATGAACATTGTCGTCTGCGTGAAGCAGGTCCCCGACACGGCGACCGAGCGCAAGCTGCGGTCCGATGACAAGACCCTCGACCGTGACGCGGTCGACGGCGTGGTGAACGAGCTCGACGAGTACGCGGTCGAGGAGGCGCTCAAGCTCAAGGAGGCCCACGGCGGTGAGGTGACCGTCCTCACCATGGGCCCGGGCAAGGCCACCGAGACGATCCGCAAGGCCCTGGCCATGGGCGCCGACAAGGCGGTCCACCTCATCGACGACGCGCTCCACGGCTCCGACGCGCTGGGCACGTCCTACGCCATGGCCCAGGCGCTGAAGAAGATCGGGTTCGACCTGGTCATCCTCGGCTCGGAGTCCACCGACGCGCGCACCGGCGTGCTGCCCGCGATGCTGGCCGAGCGCCTCGGCACGCCGCAGCTCACGCTCGCCAACAAGGTCGAGGTCGACGGCTCGTCCATCAAGATCCAGCGGATCACCGACTACGGTTTCGACCGGGTCGAGGCCTCGCTGCCCGCGGTCGTGTCCGTGGTCGAGAAGATCAACGAGCCGCGCTATCCGTCCTTCAAGGGCATCATGGCGGCCAAGAAGAAGCCGGTCGAGACCCTGGGCGTGGCCGACGCCGAGATCGACGCCGCCCAGGTGGGTCTCGACTCCTCCTGGTCGCAGGTCGTCGACTTCGCCCCGGCCCCGCCGCGTGCCGCCGGCACGATCGTCAAGGACGAGGGCGACGGCGGTGCCAAGGCCGCCGAGTTCCTCGCGTCCAAGAAGTTCATCTGAGAACGGGGGTTTTACTGATATGTCGGAGATTCTCGTTCTCGTCGAGCAGGTCGACGGCGAGGTCAAGAAGGTCACGCTGGAGCTGCTGACCCTGGCCCGCCGGCTCGGCACGCCCGCCGCCGTCTGGGCGGGCCCCGGCTACACCCCGGAGGCCAAGGCCAAGCTGGCCGAGTACGGCGCCGAGACGATCTACGTGGCCGGCTCCGAGGAGATCACCGGATACGTGGTCGCGCCCAAGGCCGAGATGCTCGCCCAGCTCGTCGGCGAGAAGTCGCCCGCGGCCGTGCTGGTCGCCGCGACCGCCGAGGGCAAGGAAGTCGCCGGGCGGCTGGCCGTCAAGACCGACTCCGGCGTCATCACCGACGCCGTGGGCCTCGGCGACGGCTTCGTGGCCGAGCAGTCCATCTTCGGCGGCGGCGTGAACGTCCAGGCGAAGGTGAGCAGGGGCATCCCGATCGTCGCCGTGCGGCCGAACTCGACGGCCCCGGAGGCCGCCGCGGGCGCCGGCGCCGAGGAGGAGGTGTCGGTCTCGCTGTCCGACGCCGCCAAGTCCGCCCGCGTCGTCGAGCGCGTCAAGCAGGAGAAGGGCGCCCGCCCCGAGCTGACCGAGGCCGCGATCGTGGTCTCCGGCGGCCGCGGCGTGGGCTCGGCGGAGAACTTCTCGGTCATCGAGGGCCTCGCCGACGCCCTGGGCGCGGCCGTGGGCGCCTCCCGCGCCGCCACGGACGCCGGCTGGTACCCGCACCAGTTCCAGGTGGGCCAGACCGGCAAGACCGTGTCGCCGCAGCTCTACATCGCGGCCGGCATCTCCGGCGCCATCCAGCACCGGGCCGGCATGCAGACCGCCAAGACCATCGTGGCGATCAACAAGGACCCGGAGGCGCCGATCTTCGAGCTGGCCGACTACGGCGTCGTGGGCGACCTGCACCAGGTCGTCCCGCAGCTCACCGAAGAGGTCGACAAGCGTAAGTAGCTTTTCGGAGCTCTTTTCCGGGAAACGGCGCCGCACCTCTGTGCGGCGCCGTTTCGCGTCGTGGGTTATTGGTGAGGGTCGGTTTGGGTTCTGCGGCCTTTTGGGAGTTGGGGTCTCGGCGGGGTTTTTGGGTTGGTTTGGGTTTTACAAGCTTTTTGGGAAACCCCTCGGGCTGGGCGCCGTTAGCGAGCCTTCGGCCCGCCCGCTCCGCCGTAGGCGATGGAAACCGGTCTGTGGTTCTGTGAGTGGGGATCTCGAACCTTGGGACGTGGTCGGTTCTCGTGGGAGTTCAGGTGCCGGGTGGCTCTCGTTTCACTGTGGCTCGGCCGGGAGGAGGAGGCGGAAGGTCGCGCCTTCGCCGGGGGAGGAGTGGATCTCCACCCGGCCGCCGTGGGCGGTCACGATGGAGCGGACGATGGCCAGGCCGAGGCCCGCTCCTCCGGTCGTGCGGTTGCGGGAGCCGTCGGCGCGGTAGAACCGGTCGAAGACCCGCTCCGCCTGCTCGGGGGAGAGTCCGGGGCCGGAGTCGGCGATCACCAGCGCCGCGTCCCGGCCGACGGTGCCCACGCCGATCCTGACCGGGGTTCCCGGCGGGGTGTGGGTGACGGCGTTGCCCACCAGGTTCGTGACCACCTGCCGGAGCCGGTCCTCGTCGCCCAGCACCGGGGCGCTCCCCGGCGGGCCGTCGTCGGGGCCGGTGAGCGTGATCGCCCGCGTCGGGTCCAGAGCGGCGAGATCGGCGCGGGCGTCGGCGGCGAGCGTCCGCAGATCCATCGGCGTCAGATCAAGCCCCACCCCGAACCCGCCGTCCCTGAACCCGCCGTCCCTGAACCCGCCGTCCCTGAACCCGCCGTCCCTGAACCCGCCGTCCCTGAACCCGCCGTCCCCAAAGGTGCCCTGGCCGGTGGTGCGGTCCCCGAGGGGGCGGTCTCCAAAGGCGCGGTCCCCGAGGGGGCGGTCTCCGAAGGAGGCGTCTCCGGAGGAGCCGCGCCCGAAGGCGCCGCGACCGGTGGCGCGGTCCCTGGGGGCGCGGCCCCCGAAAGGGCTGCAGCCCTTGGCGCGGTCCCTGGAGGGGCGGTCCCTGGAGGTGGGGTCTCTAGAGGTGAGGTCGGCCGGGGTGGGGTCTCTGGAGGCTAGGTCGGCCGGGGTGAGGGCTTCGGGGGTGGGGGTTGTGTGGGTGGGGTTGGGGGTGGCGAGGTCCATGGTGGCGAGCAGCAGCAGGTCGTCCACCAGTTTGGCCAGGCGGGCGGACTCGCTCTCGATGCGGGCCAGGGCCGCGTCCGCGTCCGTGCCGCCCATGCGGTAGAGCTCGGAGAAGCCCTTGATGCCGAAGAGCGGGGTGCGCAGTTCGTGGCTCACGTCGGCGACGAAACGGCGCATCCTGGCCTCCGACTCCTCCCGGGCGGAGAAGCCCCGCTCGATCTGCGCCAGCATGCCGTTGAGGGAGCGGGCCAGCCGCCCCACCTCGGTGCCCGGACCGGCGGGCTCGGGCACCCTCCTGCTGAGGTCGCCGGCGGCGATGGCCGCCGCGGTCTCCTCGACCCGGCGCAGCGGCGCCAGCCCGGCCCTGATCGCGAACCCGCCCGTCAGCGCCAGCAAGCCCAGCAGCAGCCCGCCCGCGACCAGGGAGGCGACCCGCACCCGCTGGACCGTCGAGTTCATCCCGTCCAGTGAGACCGCCGCGACGACCGAGGCGTGCGTGCCGCGGGTGGCGGGCACCGCAATCGTCCGCCACTGCTCGCCGCCGTCGCCGGAGACCGTGAACGGGCGCCCCGCGCGGGCCTCGACGGCCGCCGCGTCCAGCCGGGGCAGCCGCGGCAGCTCGCCGGCCGCCGGAGCGCCGGAGGCAGGGCCGGTGCCGGTGCCGACCCCGCTGCCGACCCCGGTGCCGACCACAGTGGTGACCACGGTGCCGTCGACGGAGAGGAAGGCCAGCCGCACCTCCTCGATCAGGTCGAGCTGGGACGGGGCGGCGGGGGCGGCCCGCTTGCGCAGCAGGTCCATGAGCTCGGGCGGCATCGAGGCGGCCGCTGTCGCCAAGGGGCCGAGCTGGGCGTCGATCCGGGCCAGCAGTTCGGCTTCGAGCTGCCGTACCACGACCGTGCTCACCAGCGCGAGGCCCGCCACGAGCAGCGCCACCGTGATGGCGAGCAGCCGGGCGCGCAGCGAGAGCCGCCTGATCATGGCTTCGGCCTGCGCAGCACGTAGCCGACGCCGTGGACGGTGTGGATGAGCCGCGGCCCGCCGGTGTCGAGCTTGCGGCGCAGGTAGCTGATGTAGGTGTCGACGATGCTGGAGTCGCCGGCGAAGTCGTAGCGCCACACGTGCTGGAGGATGTCCGCCTTGGGCAGCACCCGGCCGGCGTTCTCGGCCAGGTGGCGCAGCAGCCTGAACTCGGTCGGCGACAGCCGCACCGGGAAGCCGCCCCGCGTCACCTGGTGGCCTTCCGGGTCGACCTCCAGATCGCCGACCGTCAGCGTGTGGTCGCCGGGTGAGGCGCCGGTGCGCCGCAGGATCGCCCTGATGCGGGCCAGCAGCTCCTCCAGGTCGAACGGCTTGGTCACGTAGTCGTCGCCGCCCAGCCGCAGGCCGTTGATCTTGTCGGCGGTGGCGTCGCGCGCCGTAAGGAACAGCACCGGCACCGGCCCCGGCCTGCCGCCCGCCCTCGGCAAGGTTCTCAGCCTGCGGAGCACCTCGAACCCGTCGAGGTCGGGCAGCATCACGTCGAGCAGCACCAGATCGGGCGGGTCGCGCCTGGCCGCCTCCAGGGCCCGCGTGCCGCTGTCGGCCGAGCTGACGGTGAAACCCGCGAACCGGAGCGTGGCCGCGAGCAGCTCCTTGACGGTCGGCTCGTCGTCGACCACGAGCAGCCGCTCGCCTGTGGGTTCACGCACCTGCCGCCCTCCCGCCTTCAGCCTACGAGCCGGGGTCACACATCACGCGTGCGGAACCGGGTGCGTGCCCAGACCATCATGACCGCCACGAAAGCGGACAGCACCCCCATCCCCATCCAGATCGGGAGTGAGCCTTCCGAGGGCATGAGCGACCGGAAGGCGGCCGTGTTCGGCCACCAGGTGCTCAGCGTGAGGCCCAGGAAGTCGGGCATGATCGGGGCGAACATCGGCAGCAGCAGGAAGGCCGTGGCCGTGTTCACCGCCGCCGCCGTGCTCCTCAGCAGGATCCCGAGCGACAGCCCGAACAGCGCCACCAGCTCCAGCACCACCGGCCCGAAGAGCAACAGCCGCACCGCGCCGGGATCGTCCAGCCAGACCCGCGGCACGCCGTGCATGGCGAGCGTGATCTGTGAGACCAGGAACATCCCCCACACCGCCGCCGCGCCTGCCGTGAGCCCGGCCACGGCCACCAGCGCCGCCTTGGCCACCACCAGCCGGGTGCGCCGCCCGGCCGCCGCCACGGTGGCCCGGATCGTACCGGAGCCGTACTCGGTGCTGGCCACGAGCGCGCCCAGCGCCGCGATCAGCAGCTGGACGATGAAGACGCCCCGGGAGCCTCCCTGCAGCGGATCGAACACGGCCTGGTCCGCCGCCGTGGCCCGCGCGTACTCGGCCGCCGACGCCTGCGCGAACAGCCACCCCAGCAGCACCGACACGGCGATGACGGCCCCGGCCAGCACCGGCATGACGGGGACGCTCCTGAACTTGGTCCACTCGGCCCGCACCAGCCCCCTCACAGCGCGGCCCCGAACTCGACGCTGTCCCTGGTCAGCTCCATGAACGTGTCCTCCAGCGAGGCGCGGCGAGGCGTCAGCTCGGCCAGCGCCACCCCTTCCGACGCGGCCAGCCGCCCGATGTCCGGGGCCGGCATGCCCGTCACCACCAGCTCGTCGCCGTGCGCCCGCACGTGCGCCCCCGCCAGCTCCAGCAGCCTGCCGAAGCCCGCCCTTTCGGCCACCCGGACCAGCACCTCGGCGCCGGCGCCGGTGAAGTCCTCGACGTCCCCTTCCGCGATCAGCCGGCCCCTGCCGATCACCACCAGCCGGTCGGCGGTCACCGCCATCTCGCTCATCAGGTGGCTGGAGACCAGCACCGTGCGGCCCTCGGCGGCCAGGCCGCGCAGCAGCGTGCGGATCCACAGCACGCCCTCCGGGTCGAGCCCGTTCACCGGCTCGTCCAGCACCAGCACCGGCGGGTCCCCGAGCAGCGCGGCGGCGATGCCGAGCCGCTGGCACATGCCGAGCGAGAACCCGCCGGCCGGGTAGCCCGCCGCGTCGGACAGGCCCACCAGGTCGAGCACCTCGCCGACCCTGCGGTCCGGGAGGCCGCTGCTCCTGGCCAGGTAGAGCAGGTGGTCGCGGGCGGTGCGGCGCGGGTGCACGGACTGCGCCTCCAGCAGCGACCCCACCTCGCGCAGCGGCGTCTCCAGGTCCCGGTAGCGCCACCCGCCGACGGTCACCGTGCCGGACGTCGGCAGGTCGAGCCCGAGGATCATCCGCATGGTGGTGGTCTTGCCCGCGCCGTTGGGCCCCAGGAAACCGGTGACGAGGCCGGGCCGTACCTCGAACGTGAGCCCGTCCACGGCGAGCGTCCCGCCGTGGCGTTTGGTCAGTGCGTTGAGCCGGATCATGCCGCCAGCCTGGCCCGCCCGGTTGGAGACGTCCTGAGCGATCCTGTGAGACCTCTGTGAGCCCGCGACCCCGGCCTGGGGGACGCGGGCGGACTCAGAGGGAACTCACAGCTTCCCGGAGCCGCGCGGCCAGGTCCTCCGCCTGCTCCCGGCTCCACGGGATCAGCCCGTTCTCCGACATCAGCGCGTGGTACTGCTGCTGCCCGTACGGGGTGCCCGGCGGCAGCGGCACCACGTGCCAGTGCAGGTGGGAGTTGCCCTGCTGGCTGCCGAGCGAGAGCAGGTAGGTGCGCTCCGACGGCACCACCGACTCCACCGCCAGCGCCACCTTCCGCACCACGCCCGTCAGCGCCAGGTACGCCTCCTCGTCCAGGTCGCGGACCACGTGCTCGACGTGCGCCTTCGGGCTGACCAGCACGTAGCCGGGCACCGTCGGGTAGGCGGACAGGAACGCCAGGTGGTGCTCGTCCTCGTAGAAGATCTGCTCGTGCTCGTAGGCCGGGTCGCCTGCGACGATGGCGCAGATGAAACAGGGGATGGACCGGACACGCGCCTCGTAGGCGGCCACGTCGAAGGGGACGTTCCTCTCAGTCATGATGACGATCATGACCGTCAGAGCCGGCCCATGTCACGGGCGCGGCGGACGGCGGCATGCCGGTCCGCCACGGCGAGCTTCGTCACCGCCGAGGACAGGTTGCGCACCGTGCCTTCCGACAGGCTCAGCTGCCTGGCGATCCTGGACACCGGCGCGCCCCCGGCGGCCGCGCGCAGCGTGTCCAGCTCGCGCGGGGTCAGCGGGCACTCCCGGATCGACAGCGCGTCCGCGGCCAGCTCCGGGTCGATGTACCGGCCGCCCTCGTACACCTTCCTGATGATCTCGGCCAGGGTCGCCGCCGGTTGTCCTTGCCCAGGTCACGCCCGGCGCGGGTCCCACCGGAAGAACTTCCGGGTGCACCACAGCCCGACGCCGATCCACAGCAGCCCGATCCCCAGGCCCGCGGCCGACACCAGGAAGCCGACCTCGGGCGCGCCCGCCCGGCCGAGGTCGCGGACCAGGAACGCGATGCGCATCATGTCCACGACCGGTGTCATCGGCAGCACCTCCGCCACCCGCTGCCCCCATTCGGGCAGCACCGACAGCGGGAACATCATGCCCGCCCCGAGCATGCTGGCGAACAGCACCGGCAGCGCCACCAGCTGCGCCACCTCGTAGTTGGGGATGAGCCCGGCCGTGCCGATCGCCAGCGCCGCGAACACCGCGGCCCCCAGCACGAACGCGACCAGCATGAGAGGCACGTTCCCCGGCACCGGCACGCCCACCACCCCGACCGCGTAGACCAGGATGACCGCCGCCTGCACCGCGCCGACCAGCGTGGCGTGCAGGATGTCGCCCGCGAAGATCGCGGTGGTGGACAGCGCGCCGCCGCGCAGCCGCTTGTACACGCGCTCCTCCCGGCGCACCACGATGCCGGTCGCGATCGTCATGTACGAGAACGGGAACACCACCGCGATGGCCCCGATCGCGGCGAGCGCGGCGGCCGGCACCCCGTTCACCTCGCCGGAGGCCGTCGGGCCGCTGGTGTGGACGAAGGCGATGAACAGCGGCAGCAGCAGGATGGTGAACGCCAGGCCGCGCTGCGGCTCGTGGGTCTCGACCGTGAACGTCTCGCCGTCCTGCCTGACCGAGCGCCGCGCCAGGCCGGGCGAGTACGGCAGGTCGCCGGGGCGGGCGCCGGGCAGCCGGAAGCTGATCCTGGTGCCCCGCTCCCCGAGCACGCCCGCCAGCGTGCCCTCGGTGACGATCCGGCCGTCGTGCATGATGGCCAGCCGCTGCGCGAGCTGCTCGGCCTCGTCCAGGTAGTGGGTGGTGAGCAGTACGGTGGCGCCGTCGGCGACCATGCCGCGCACCAGCTCCCACACCTTCCGCCTGGCCTCCGGGTCCAGTCCGGTGGTGGGCTCGTGCAGGAAGAGCACCTCGGGCCTGCCCAGCACGGCCAGCGCCAGGTCGAGCCGGCGCTTCTCGCCGCCGGACAGCTGCCCGACCCGCACCGCCGCGCGGTGACCGAGCCCGACCCGGTCGAGCACCTCGCCCCGGCCGAGCGCGTGCGGTGTCCAGCGCCGCCAGGCGTCCACGGTCTCCGCCACCGTCAGGTCCTTTAGAAGCCGGCCTCCTGGAGCACGATGCCCATCCGGGGCCGGATGCGGGCCCGCTCCTTGACCGGGTCGTGCCCGAGCACCCGCACGTCGCCGCCGGTCGGTGCGACGTACCCCTCCAGCACGTCCAGGGTGGTCGTCTTGCCCGCCCCGTTGGTGCCGAGCAGCGCGTACAGCTCGCCCCGGCCGACCCGGAAGCCGATCCCCTTGACCGCCTCGAAGTCGCCATATTTCTGGTGCAGGTCCCGGACCTCGATCGCTGTCGTGTCCACGGGACCACTGTGCCGGGGCGGGGCGCCGTCCCGGCAGTGCGCTGTCTCAGCTCTTGTCCGGGAGAACCGCAGGGTCCGGGCATGACATGTGTCAGGCGGCCACCGGCTGCCGCTCGGGGGCGGGCAGCGGCGTGACCGCCGCGGGCTCCTCGCGTGGCAGCAGGCGCGCCGCCACGGCGATCAGCAGGCCCAGCACGACGGCCAGCCCGAGCGCGGTACGGAGCGAGGTCACGTCCGACAGGAACCCGATCGCCACCGGGCCGAGCAGCAGGCCCGCGTATCCCATCGCGCCCGCCTGGGCGATCGCCGGGCCGGGGGTGCTGGTGGCGGTGCCGGCCAGCGACAGCGTCATCGGCGAGATCGTCGCCACGCCGAGGCCCACGAAGAACACCGCGACCAGCGCGACCACCGGCGCGGGCGCCGCCAGCACCATGCCGAAGAAGGCGGCCGTGGCCAGGCCCGCGGCCGTCAGCATGCCCCGTACCCCGAACCGCGAGCGCAGCCGGTCACCCGTCAGCCTGCCGAGCAGCATGCCCGCCTCGAAGATCGGGTAGCCGAGCGCGGCCAGCGCCTCGGGCGCCTTCATGGTGTCGCGCATGTAGAGGCCGTTCCAGTCGGCGACCACGCCCTCGACCATGAACGCGAAGAAGGCCAGCGCGCCCAGCAGGTACACGACCGGCGGCATGCGGCGGCGCGGCCCCGCGGCGGTCGCGGGCGCGGGGACGTCAGGCAGGTACGTCCGGCCGAGCACCAGGAGCACCGGCAGGGACAGCAGGCTGACCAGCACCAGGTTGGCGGTGAACGACAGGCCCAGGACGATCGACAGGCTGCCGGTGACGCCGGCGGTCATGGCGCCGACGCACCAGCCGGCGTGCATGCCGTTCATCAGCGGCCGCCCGTAGGCGCGCTCCACGGTGGAGCCCTGAGCGTTCATCGCGATGTCGAACAGGCCGAACGTCATGCCGAACACCGTGGACGCGACGAGCAGCGCCGGAAGGCTCGGCATGAGCGCCACCGCGATCAGGGCGAGCGCGGTCAGCGGGCCGCCGACCCGCAGCACGGTGCGGCTGCCTGCGCGGGCCATCACGCGGCGCATCGACTGCATGGTCACCAGCGCGCCCAGCCCCCAGGCGAGCAGGACGGTGCCGACCTCCGCCTCGGACAGGCCGAGCTTGTCGGTCAGCGCGGGGATGCGCACGGTCATGGTGCCGACCATCAGGCCGGCGAGGGCGAAGGTGAGGACGGCGCCGTAGCGGGCGATCCTCAGGTCACGGTTCATCAGGGCATGCCTCACAGAAACATCACTTCGGGCAGAAATCAGGCCCGGCCGTGGCCGAGCCTTGAAGGAAGGGGGGAGTGGCGCACACGAACGCCGGCGGCGCGTCGCGTCAGAAGCGCGCGCAGCGGTGTCCGACCGTACGAGAGAGCCGGAAACCTCAGGAAGGAGGTTTGAGCAGAGCTCTCATCCGGGCGTCGAGCGCGCCCAGAGCCTCGTCGCCGTTGAGCTCCGGGTCATGGCTCGCCAGGTCCCAGAGCCCTTCGCAGGCCAGCCGCACGATCTGCGACGCCACCGGGTCGGGCTCGTCGTCCAGGCCCTCGCGATGCCAGCGGGCCATGGCCTCGCGCAGCGGCGCGAGCAGGTAGGTGTTGCCCGACGCGCCGGTGACCACGGCCCAGCGGCGCAGCTTGCCCTCGCGGACGGCGACGAGCGTGGCGCCGAGGTAGCGCTCGGTGTAGGTGGCGTCCGGCTGGGCGGCCACCAGGTCGTCGAACTCCTCGATCAGACGCTCCACCATGGCCTTGATCAGGGCATCCTTGGTGGCGAAGTGGTAGAGGAGACCGCCCTTGCTGACGCCGGCCCGGTCGGCCACGGCGGAGAGCGTGAGCGCGGTCGAGCCGAGGTCGCTGAGCAGCTCTTCTGCCGCGTCCAGTAGCTCGTCCCGTCTCATGCGCTCTACTGTACCGTCCGGACGGTACAGGGGCAAACGAGATACCCTGGCCGGGTGAACAGACCGTCGGCCTATCTCGATCACGCGGCGACCACGCCCATGCTCCCCGAGGCCATCGAGGCCATGACGGAGCAACTCGGCCGGGTCGGCAACGCCTCCTCGCTCCACGCCGCCGGGCGCGAGGCCCGCCGGGTGGTGGAGGAGTCGCGCGAGACGATCGCCGACGCGCTCGGCGCCCGGCCCAGCGAGGTCGTGTTCACCTCGGGCGGCACCGAGGCCGACAACCTCGCCATCAAGGGCATGTTCTGGGCGCGTCAGCCCAGGAAGCGCGTCCTGATCAGCTCGGTCGAACACCACGCCGCGCTCGACCCCGCCCACTGGCTGGCCGACAGCCAGGGCGCCGAGATCGAGCTGCTGGAGGTCGACGAGCTCGGCCGGGTCGGCCCCGACACGCTGCGCGCCGCCATCGAGCGCGACCCCGACGGCGTCGCCCTGGTCAGCGTCATGTGGGCCAACAACGAGGTCGGCACCATCCAGCCCGTCCACATCCTGGCGGCCATCGCCGGCGACCACGGCATCCCGTTCCACACCGACGCCGTGCAGGCGATCGGCCAGCTTCCCGTGTCGTTCGCCGAGTCCGGCGCCGACGCGCTCACCCTGACCGGCCACAAGATCGGCGGCCCGATGGGCGTCGGCGCGCTGCTGCTGGCCCGCGGGGTGACCCCGGTCTCCGTGCAACACGGCGGCGGCCAGGAGCGCGACGTCCGCTCCGGCACCCTCGACGCGCCCGCCATCGCCGGGCTCGCCGCCGCGGTCCGCACCGCGGTCAAGGAGCAGGAGTCCCAGCGCCGCCACCTGACGGCGCTCCGCGACGACCTCATCGCCCGCGTCCGCCAGGCCGTGCCCGGCGTGGTGCTCAACGGCGACCCCGCCGACCGGCTGCCGGGCAACGCCCACTTCTCCTTCCCCGGCTGCGAGGGCGACGCGCTGCTCATGCTGCTCGACGCCAGGGGGGTGGAGTGCTCGACCGGCTCGGCCTGCTCGGCGGGGGTGGCGCAGCCGTCCCACGTGCTGCTGGCGATGGGCGCCGACGCGGCCGCCGCCAGGGGCTCGCTCCGCTTCTCGCTGGGCCACACCTCGACCCAGGACGACGTCGACAGGCTCATCGAGGTGCTGCCGGCCGCGGTCGAGCGGGCCCGCCGCGCCGGACTCGGCTGACAGACCCCGCTGTCGCGTACGGCCCGCTCAAGCGAGGAAGGCCGCCACCGCGCTCCAGGACGGGTCGGGGGTCACGTCCACCCGGGCCCTGCCCTCCTTCCAGGTGGACGCCAGCTCCTTGAGCGCGGCCGCGGCGGCGCTCTCGCGCGTGGCGTACACGTGCATGACGCGGCGGCGCTCGGCGCTCAGGTGGGCGGCCAGCACCACGTCGTCGCCGAGCGCGCGCAGCCGCTCACCGAGCCGCTCCTCGAACGCGCCCAGCGCCGCCAGCGACCTGCCCCGGGGCAGTCCGCCCGCGTCCTTGTCGCGGTACGGCAGCGTGACGGCGATGTGGTGGTCGAGCAGCGGGTAGTCGACGGGCCGCAGCGGATAGCGGGCCGAGGCGACCAGCGGCGCGCCGCTCGCCGTCCGGCCCTCCAGCGTGACCCACTGCTCGGTGTCGTAGTCGGCGGCCACGTCGGCCACCACCACGGGCAGGTGGACGGCGGGCACGGCGTCGATCGGCGGCGCGGCGGCGGGGACGATCTCGCCCACCCACCGGGCCACGTCGTCCTCGCCGAGCAGCCGGTCGAGGGCCAGCAGCGTGGCGTCCATCCGGGCGTCCTCGCCGAGCTCGCCGAAGATCGGGTGGTGCGCGGTCACGTCCACCCGCAGCGCCCCGCGCGGCACCCGCAGCCCCAGCACCAGCTTGTCCAGCCCGAACTCGATCCCGCCCGCGTCGAGCGTCAGCTCGCCGGGCAGGGCGCTCGCCTGGCGCGACGGGTGGAACTCCCACAGCATGTCGGCGGGCGGCGCCGCCCGCGCCCAGCGGTGCGCCAGCGAGCGCAGCTCGGCGTCGCCCGCGGCCGTCACGACCAGCGCGTGGGCCGCGTTCCTGCCCGGCGCCAGCTCCCACACCAGGCCGGGGTGGACCGCCGCCACCGCGGGGCCGAGCAGCTCCGCCGGCTTCCCGCTCTCTCCCGCCGCCACCGCCGCGTCGAGCTCCGGCCTGGCGCTCGCCCACCACTGCCAGAACCCCGCCACGCGCTCACCCGGGTCGGCACCCTCGTCTTCGCTCTTGCGCCCGAACAGTCGCATGGCAGAATCCTCGCAGACTCGCCCCCCAGGTCGCGCACTCCGAGCGCGCTTCGACCTGGCCGGATCACGATCGGCGCATCCGCATGACGGCGAGCACGGCCATCAGGGCGTACACCGCCGCCACCAGCAGCGCCGAGCCCACCACGAGCAGGACCGGCGGGAAGAAGAAGCTTCCGGCGACGCAGGCCGTCCCCAGGACCATCAGGGCCACGCCCCCCGTCCGCTGCGACCGCTGCCAGGCCAGCGCCCACCGGCCGGTGACGCCGCTCGCGACGCGGGCCGGGCTGATCTTGGGGAGCACGTTGCCGAGGCCGATCAGCAAGATGCCGAACGCGACCCCGACGGCCTGCTCCAGGGGGAAGTCGTAGCGGGCGGCCCTGGACAGCAGGCCGGCCTGGAGCGTGACGAGCAGCAAGGGAAGGACGGAGAACAGGACGTTCATCGTCCTGGTCTGCGAGCTCGGCGAGGCGACGAGCGTGGGGTCGACGAAGTGCCGCAATCTGCCGCCGATGATCGTGGACACGGTCATGACGGCCCCGATGAGGAGCAGGACAGCGGGAAGCGCGCCCGCGATGACGATCCTCGGCACGTCGACACCCGGCCGGGTGGCGGTGGCCTCCCTGGTGGCCACGTACTCAGGCAGGTGGTCCCACATGACGTACGCGATCGCGACCATCGCGAGGAAGCCCGCGGCGGAGGCGACGATGCCCGGCCACGGCATGCGCGCGGCCTGCGAGTCCGGGAACTCATGGCGTCGGTCTCCTGCCTGGTTCATGGGACCTCCTTCGTCGCAGTCGGATAAGGCGGTTTCCCGGCGTCCGGGTTTCCGTGGAAAGGCGTCGGACATGCCGAGCCTGTCTCAGACAGTAGAGCCGGACAACGGAGGCCGGATATCCGTCGCGCGCCATGTCATGGTCATGTTCCGTGACCCATGACCTGAGTCATGGTGGCCGTTCGCCTGTCAGGGCGCGGCATAGCTGCCTCTTACGGCTTCGGTTTACTTTTTTGCTTTTTCGTCGTCCAGCGAAATAGTGCGATTTTCGAAGTTTTTTCGCCGGGTGGCGGTTGCGCTCCGTATCCGTGGACGGGCAACCGGCCAACGGTAATCGATCCGGGTCCGCATATCCAAGAGAACGTCACGAAGCCGTCGAAAATATCGCGGAAAGTGACTTGCCGCATGCTCTATGTCCTCCGCCCGGCGGCTCCGGCAGCGGGGCGAGGAGCCGGACGCGGACCCGTCGAATGGCCCGGCGACACACTCCGTAATTGGACAGGCCTTTCATCCGGCTTATCGTTTGGATTCGACACGCGGAACACGGACCGGGATGGTGCAGCGATGAAACTGCAGTACTTCGAATACTGTTTCGCCGACCGGCTCTTCTATGAGGAGCCGAGCAAGTGGGCGACCATGCAAGAGGGTTATGCGCAGGCCGAGGCGCCCGCACCCGCCGGCTGGCGGACCGGCCGCAAAGGACCCTGGTACAACTACACGCACGAGACGGCGACGTTGCCGCCGCAGGGCTGGAAGATTCACGTCTCCGCCACCCGGGAAACCGCGCAGCAAGTGCTCGACATCACCGCCGACTACTGTCTTCAGCATCGGATCTCGTTCAAGTTCCTGACCAGCGAGGCGGCTTTCATCGGCCGTAACCTCAAGTACGCGGACCGGGGCGGGAGCGGAAAATTCATCACCGTCTACCCCTCCTCGGAAACGCAGCTGGAGCAGGTGCTCAATGACCTCGACCCGAAATTACACGGCCTCGGCGGACCTTACATCCTGAGCGACCTGCGCTGGAAGGACGGCCCGCTCTACCTGCGCTACGGCGGCTTCGTGGAGCGGCTCACCCGCAACGACCTCGGTGAGCCCGCGATGGCCATCCAGGCGCCCGACGGCGAATTGGTCGTCGACAAGCGGGACCCGGTGTTCTACGTGCCGGAATGGGTTCAGCCGCCACCGTTCCTCCGCCCGCTCCTGCAGGAAAGGAAGAACGGCGAGGCGCCGGCTGACTTCCCCTATGACATCGAATCCGCCGTGCATTTCTCCAATGGCGGGGGAATCTACGTCGCGACGGAGAAGAGCACCGGGAGAAAGGTCATTCTCAAGGAGGCCAGACCGGGCGCCGGACTCGACCAGGTCGGCCGCGACGCGGTGAGCAGGCTGAAGCGGGAGCACGAATTCCTGCTGAAGCTCGCCGACGTGGCGGAAGTAGTCGACTGCTACGACTATTTCGAGCTCTGGGAACACCATTTCCTGGTGCAGGAGATGGTCGACGGCGTCACGCTCAACAAGCGCATGGTGCACAGGACGCCGTTGATCAGGGCCGACATGAGCGAGGAGGAGATCCGCGAGTTCACCGAATGGGCGGTGGACATCACCTCGCAACTCGACGGCCTGGTGGGGAAGCTGCACGAGCGGGGCATCGCCTTCGGCGACCTGCACCCCAACAACATCATGATCACCGAAGACGGTCGGGTGCGGCTGGTCGACTTCGAGCTCGCCACCTATGTCGACCAGGAGCAGCGCATCGGGATGGGAGCGCCGGGCTTCGTGCCGCCGGACAGGCGCGACGGCCTCGCCGCCGACCTGTACGCCCTGGGCTGCCTGAAGATCTCGCCCTTCGTCCCCCTCACCATGCTCTTCTCGCTGGACACCACGCGGGCCCGCGCCCTGGTCCAGTTCGTCGAGAATCGCTTCCCGGTGCCGACGGGCTGGGGGGAGAACGTCCTCGCCCTGCTCGACCTCGGCCCGTCTCCTTGGGCGGGGACCGAAGAGCAGATGGCGCGCAGCAGCGCGCTCATCGACGGCAGGGACGGCGAGGGGCCGGACTGGCGGCTCATCGAGACGTCGATGGCCAAGGCCGTGTGGGACAGCGCCACCCCCGACCGCCAGGATCGGCTCTTCCCCGGCGACGTCGAGCAGTTCCACCTCAACGGCCTCGGCTTCGCCTACGGGGCGGCGGGCGTCCTGTACGCGATGGCGAAGAGCGGCCACGGCCGGCGGGAGGAGCACGAGCAGTGGCTGCTCGATCGCGTCCGCGGCCATCAGGGACTGCACCGCGTCGGGTTCTACGACGGCCTGCACGGCATCGCGTACGCCTTCGAGGAGATCGGTCATCGGGACGCCGCGCTGGAGGTCCTGGACATGACCGAGCGGCTCGCCGGGGTGTCCCTGCCCGACGAACTCCTGACCGGGCTCAGCGGTGTCGCGCTGAACCAGCTCTTCTTCGCCACCCGGCTGGACGACCAGGGACTGCGTGACTCGGCCCTGAAGAACGCCCAGCAGATCGCCGACCGGCTGCTCCACCGGCCGCCCGTGCCCGTGGACGACAGCGGGAGGCACCGCAGGGCGGGGCTGCTGCACGGCGCCTCGGGCCAGGCCCTGCTGTTCGTCCGGCTCTTCGAGGACACCCGCGACCCGGCCTACCTGGACCTGGCCGAACGCGCCATCCAGCACGAGCTGGACTGCTGCGCCCACTTCGAGGACAACGACGTCCTCTACGTCAACGAAGGCTGGCGCACGATGCCGTACATCGGCACCGGGTCGGCCGGGATCGGCCTGGCCCTGAGCGAGTTGCTGAGGCACCGCCGGACCGAGGAGCTCACGGTGGCGATGGACCGGCTGCGCCGGGCCGCGCACGCGGAGTTCCACATCTGCCCCATGGTGTTCTACGGCACCGCCGGCCAGATGGGCTTCCTCCAGCACATCCGCTCGCGGTATGCCGACACCGACCGGCTCGACGAGCTGATCGAGACCAAGCGCGACCGGTTGCGCCTGCACATGGTGGGGCTCAGAGGCGAGGTCGCGTTCCCCGGCGATCAGCTCATGCGGCTCTCGATGGACTTCGGCACGGGAAGCGCCGGGATCCTGCACGCGCTGGCCACGCTGCGCGATCCACGGCTGCCTCTGCTGCCGTTCCTGCGGCCCTTCGCCGCCCCCGGCGGTGGGAAGGAGGCGCCCGCCGACACTCCGCACTGATCCGGTTCCATCCATCCGACCACCACGAGAGGGATTCTCATGGCTTTCATCCTCGACCTTCAGAGCCGCACGGTCCCGGCCGACAGGGCCAACGGCGACTACGAGCCGCTGGGACCGAGCAGCCTCAGCCCGTCCCTGTGCATCAGCGGCTGGACCCTCATCGGCTGCTGACCAGCCCGTCCACCAGGAAGCCGACCAAAGGAAAAGGAGTCACCGGCATGTCGTACGTCCTGAACCTCCAGGGAATCCGCGCCGATCAGGAAGCCGACCGCGGCATGGCGCAGCCGAGCACGCCGAGCCTGTCGCTCTGCTTCAGCAACCAGAGCTGGGTCTTCTGCTGACCGACCACTGAGGAGAAACGCAATGGGTTACGTACTGAACCTCCAGGACATGTCGCGCAGCGCCTCCGACGGCGACGCCGCGCTCTCGATCAGCACCAACAGCTGGTTCGCCTGCCAGAGCACCAACAGCCAGTTCCTGTGCATCACCACCATCCCCAACTGACGCCAGAGCTCGCAGAAGCGGAGAAACGACCATGAGCTTTGTTCTCGACCTTCAGGTGAAGGACGTGCGTGAGGACCACGAAGGCGACCCGGCCCAGCCGTTCACCCTCAGCCTCCTGAGCCCGGTCACCTGCTACAGCACCACCAGCATCGCCATCTGCTGATCCATCCGTCACAGCGAAAGGAACGATCATGGGATACGTCCTCAACCTGCAGGGCCGGAGCGCGGCTTCTTCCGGCGACGAGCCCGCCTCGATCATCAGCACGGCCAGCGCCACCGCCGTCTGCGCGGCGAGCACGGTCAGCCTCTCCGCGTGCCTGGGAGGCAGCACCATCAGCGCGGTCGTCTGCATGTAGCAAGCGCATGAACCCGGCCGGGGCGCGTCTGGCGCCCTGGCCGTGCCATTTCGCGACAACGGAGGCGCCACCCATGGATTGGACACGCGCGGACCGCCTGCTCGCGCGAACGGTGAAAGCGGGACTCGCCTGGAACATCCTGCTCCTCGCGGTGAGTCTGTGCCGCTCGGCGGGCGCGCTCGCCTTCCCCGCCCTGCTCGCCGCGGCCATCGACGAACGGCTGATGGGAGAGGGACATGCCGCGCTCGTCAGCCTGACGGTGCTGATGGCGGCGCTGCTCCTGGGCGAGGTGGCCAACCAGCTCATCGCCCCCTGGTGCGTGAGCACGATCGTCCTCGGCCTCCGCCGTCAGTTCCTCGACCACGCGCTGCGCCTCACGGTCCGCGACCGCGCCGGATTCGCCAGCGGAGATCTGACCAGCAGGCTGCTGACGAGCACCACCGAGACCGGGTCCGTCGTGCCGCTGCTGACCGTCTGGACGACGTCGCTGGTGGTGTCGGGAGGCGCGCTGGTGGCACTGGGCCTGATCGATCCAAGGCTGCTGCTGGCGTTCGTCGCCGGAGGCCCGGCGGCGACCCTGGTGATCCGCGCCTTCGTCGGGCGCATCTCGCCGCTCCTGACCGCCTACCTGGGCATTCAGGGCCGCATCTCGGGGCGCCTGGTCGAGGTCCTGACCGGGATCCGCACGGTCCGGGCGGCCGGGACCGAGCATCAGGAGATCGAACGCGTTCTGTCTGATCTGCCCGACCTGCACAGCGCCGGACGCGACTCCTGGAAGCTGCAGGGGAAACTGAACCTGCGTGCCTCGCTGCTCATGCCGCTGATGCAGGTCACGGTCATCGCCACGGCGGGGTTCGTGCTGGTGGACGGGGCGATCACACCCGGTCAGCTGACTGCCGCCGCCGCCTACGTGGGGATGGCACTCGGTCTTTTCGGCCAGGCCAACCTTTTCATGGCGCTGGCACAGGCGCGCGCCGGCGCCCGCCGCGTGGACGAGGTGCTGTCGGCCGGGGAGACGGGCCACGGGGACCGCGCGCTGCCCGCCGGAACGGGCGAGCTGAGCATCGAGCACGTCACGGTCACGGGTCCGGAAGGACCGCTGCTCGACGGCGTCGACCTGCGGGTGCCGGGCGGCAGCACCCTCGCCGTGGTCGGCACGTCAGGATCCGGGAAGTCCACTCTCGCGGCGGTCGCGGGGCGGTTGATCGACCCGGACGAGGGCCGTGTCCTCCTGGACGGGGTGCCGCTGCGCGACCTCTCCCCGCCGGCACTCGCCGCCGCGGTGGGGTGGGCGTTCGAACGTCCGGTCTACCTGACCGGCACGTTCGCCGAGGCCATCGGCTTCGGCGGCACCGGCATCCCGCACGACCGGGTACGGCGGGCCGCACGGGCCGCCCAGGTCGATCCGTTCATCAGACGCCTGCCCCTCGGCTACGACACACCCTGTTCGGACGCCCTCCTGTCGGGGGGAGAGCGGCAGCGGCTCGGTCTCGCGCGCGGACTGGCGCACGGCGGCCGCGTCCTCATCCTGGACGACGCGCTCTCCAGCGTGGACAGCATCACCGAGTTGCGGATCAGCAAGGCCATCGCCGGGATGAGCGGCGTCACGCGGATCCTGGTGACACACAAGATCTCGATCGCGGGGCGTGCGGACCGGGTGGCCTGGATCGACCGGGGACGGATCCGGGCCTGCGCGCCCCACGCGGAGCTGTGGCGGATGCCCGATTACCGCCGCCTGTTCCAGCCGGGACCGGAAGACCACCACAGTGAGGGACGGGAGCTGAGCCATGTCTGATCACGACGGCGCGGGCTGGCCGCTGATCCGCCGGTCGTTGCTGCGGCGGCGTGGATCGCTCGCTGTCCTGGCCGCCTGGTCAGTGGTGGAGTCCGTGCCCGCGATGGCCTCAGGGGTGCTGGTCGCCAAGGCCGTCGACGAGGGATTCCTCCGTGGGGACGCGCTCACGGGGCTGTCGTGGCTGGCCGCGTTGCTCCTGGTGTACGCGGTCGGCGCCGTCGCGTCGCGCTTCACGTACCCGATCGTCGGCGCGATCGTCGAGCCGCTCCGCGACGACCTCCTGCGCGGCGTGGTGACCGGCATCGTGCACGGGCACGGCGACGTCGCCGACGGTTCGACGATCGCCCGTGTCACGCAGCAGGTCGAATCCGTACGCAAGGCCGTGGCGATGCTGCTGAACGGCATGCGGAGATTCCTGTTCACGCTCGCCGCCGCGGCCTTCGGGCTGACCGCGCTCGCCCCCGAGATCGTCTGGCTGACCATGCCGCCTGTACTGGTGGCAGGGCTGCTGTTCGCCGCACTGCTGCGGAGGCTCGTCCGCCGTCAGCGCGCGGCCATCGAGGCGAACGAACGGGTCGCCGGCGAGGTGACCGCCGCTCTGGCCGGGCACCGGGACATCAGAGCCTTCGGCCGTGAGGAGAAGACCGTCGCGTCCGTCACCGCCACCCTCGCCGCGGAGCGTGCCGCGCACCAACGCCTGGCCCGTGCCACCGCCGCACGCAGCCTCATCACCGCCGCCGGAGGCCAGCTTCCGCTGCTGTGCCTGCTGTTCGGAGCGCCGTGGCTGATGAGCCGTGGCGTGACAGCCGGCGTGCTGGTCGGCGCGGCGACGTACGTCAGCATGCACCTGGAGCCCGTCATGAGGATGCTCACCGAGGTCATCGGCGGCTCCGGCCTTCAGCTGGCGGTGACCGTACGCAGGCTCGCCGAGGCCGATCCCGCCCGCCTGCCGGTGACAGGGCAGCCGGAGGCGTTCCCGGAGGGCACGGAGGTCGTGGTCGAGGACCTGGAGTTCGCCTACGGCGCGGGCGCCGAACCAGTCCTCCGGGATCTGTCGTTCACCGTCCCCGAGAACGGCCACCTCGCCATCGTGGGCCCAAGCGGGATCGGGAAGTCCACACTGGCGGCGCTGCTGGCCGGGCTGGCCGTGCCCGGCCGAGGCCGCGTCAGGGTCGGCGGCACGGCGCCGGACCTCGTCCCGTCCGCCCGGCGCAGGGAGCACATCGTCCTGGTGCCCCAGGAGTCGTACGTCTTCTCCGGGACCGTCGAGGAGAACCTGCGCTACCTCAACGCGGACGCCGGCGGACCGGAGCTTTCTGCCGCGGTACGGAACGTGGGGGCCGAGAACCTGATCACCAGGCTCGGCGGGCTGGACGCCCAGGTCGAACCGGCCCGGTTGTCGGCCGGGGAGAAGCAACTGATCGGGCTGAGCCGGGCCTACGTGAGCCGGGCCCACGTCGTCATCCTCGACGAAGCGAGCTGTCACCTGGACCCCGTCGCCGAGGCACGAGCCGAACTGGCCTTCCGTTCGAGGCCGGGAACGCTGATCGTGATCGCGCACCGTGCGTCGTCGGCGTTGCGCGCCGGGCGGATCCTGCTGCTCGACGGCACCCGGGCGTCCTTCGGCGAGCACCGGCACCTGGTGGAAACCTCGGAACTGTACGCCGAGCTCGTCGGGCATTCCCGTCGTACGGCCGGCTCCCAGAGGTGAGAGCCGGCCGCGGCGTCACTGGCCGGCGGCGTTCTGCGACACCCACACCGCGATCTGGGTACGGTCGCGCAGCCCGAGCTTGCGCAGGCAGTTGGAGATGTGGTTCTTGGTGGTGCCCTCCGTGATGTAGAGCTGTCGCGCGATCTCCTTGTTGGAGGCGCCCGAGCCGACGAGCAGGGCGATCTCGTACTCGCGCTCGGACAGCCCGTACGGCGGCCTCGTGGCGGAGGCGTCGTCGCGCGTGGGCTCGACCGGCTCAGGCGGGCGGATCTGGGTGCCTTCGCGTAACGCTGCCACCAGCCGCTCCGTGGCCGCGCCGCTCAGCACGGTCTCACCCCCCGCGGCCCGCTTGATCGCCGCCACCAGCTCGTCGGGCGGGGTGTCCTTCAGCAGATAGCCTCTGGCGCCCGCACGCAGCCCACCGAAGATGTAGTCGTCGTCGTCGAACGTCGTGAGCATCACGGAGGCGATGGCGGGGAACTCCGCGCGCAGCCGTCCGACGAGTTCGACGCCGTCCATCACCGGCATGCGGGCGTCCACGAGAGCCACGTGGGGGCGGTCCGCCGGAGGCATGCCCGACAGGAGGCGGAGGGCGTCGGCGCCGTTGGCGGCGGATCCGACGATCTCGATGTCCGGTTCGATCTCCAGGAGCTTGCGCAGGCCCTCGCGCATCAGAATCTGGTCGTCCACCAGCAGGACCCGGATCACATCGCCCTCCCCATCTTCCATGGCGTCTTCCACGGTCACGCCGGCACCATCGCCCGGAGGGTGAACCCCTCACCGGGATCGCTGCTCACGTCCAGGGCCCCGTTGACGGACTCCAGGCGCTCGCGCAGGCCGCGCAGCCCGAAGCCTGTGGTGATCGAGTCCCGTTCGGCGCCGGCGCCGTCGTCGGACACGGTCAGCTCCACTCGCTCGGGGGTGCAGTCGAGCGCGACCACGATGTTCCGGGCCCGGGAGTGGCGCAACGCGTTGGTCAGCCCTTCCTGGACGATCCGGTAGCAGACGAGTTCGCGGCTCTCGTCCACATCGGGCCAGGTGCCTCGTACCGTGAAGGCGACGTCGGTGTCGGCCGAGCCGAACGACTCGGCCAGCGCGCGCAGCGCGGCGACTCCGGTGCGGCCCTTCATGCGCAGCGGCTTGAGCGCGCGGACCCAGCGGCGGGTGTCCGTCAGCGCCTCCAGCGTCAGCTCCTGCGCCTGACGCACCTCGTCCCACGCGGCCTCGGGGCGTGCGGTGCGATACCGCTGCGCGTTCGCCAGGCTCACGTTGATGACCGTGAGGTAATGACCTACGGAGTCGTGCATGTCCCGGGCGATCCGGGTGCGCTCCTCGGCGATGGCCAGCTCACGGGTCTGTGCCGCGTAGCGCCGGAGCTCCGCATGCGCCTGTTCCAGGTCGGCCAGGAGTCGCCGGGTCACCTCCGCCCGGCGTTCGGACTCGATCATCGCGACCACCACGACCAGGATCACCAGGCACAGGAGCAGGACGGCCGCGCCGTTGACGATGGCCGCGACGAACGACTGCTCGGGATTGAGCAGCCCGATCCCGAACGGGAAGAGCCCCGCCACGGCCGCGTATCCCAGGCCCCCGCGCAGTCCGAAGACGACCAGGGCGTTCCCGACCGCCACGCTCACGATCAGCAGGGCGGCTATCCCGCCGGCCAGCATGAGGAGCAGGCTCGTGGCCAGGAAGGCGACGGTGGCCGCCTTGCGCAGGGGCGGGACGTCCTGCCGCCACGGCATGAGCAGCCAGAGAACACCGCTCATGGGCAGGGCGGCGGCGCTGACGAAAAGGAACACCTTCGGTAGCAGCCAGCCGGCCGGGTCCAAACGCCCCAATTCCTGGAAGCCGGTGACGAACACCAGGGCGCTGATGATGGCAGATCCCCAGAAGAAGGCGCTGAACACCAAAGGAGGGTGGTCGTGGGTGAATCCCACCCAACTTCCCACCTCTTTGATCGATCGGGAATCCCGCATAACCGCGAGCATAACCAGCCGGTTCTCGCAGCACAGCGTGGCCGTGGTCATGCCTCGCAGGGCCGCCGGCGCATGACTTCGGTCATGGTGCAGCGTGACCCCTATGTGCCTTATGTGGGATATTTGGCGCTATTAGCCGAATTTACGATCTCTCCAATGGCAGGAAGCCGCCCATCACTGTCTAGGGCGAAACGAGGTGGGTTTCGTGCTGGTGAACCGTGCCTTCGAAGCTTTGGCTCACGTGCGACGTCGTGAGGTGTTACGCATCCTCCGCAAGCATGACCGGCTGTCGGCGGGGCAACTCGCCGAGCAGCTCGCGGTGCCCAGGCCGACGCTGTCCGGCCATCTCAACGTCTTGAAGGGGGCTGACCTCATCATCGGGGACAGGGAGGGCACGACCATCTGGTACCGCCTCAACATGACCGTGATGGAGGAGACGGTGGAACTGGTCCTGTCCCTGCTGAGCCGGGGCTCGGCGCCCGCCCTGCCCGTGGTGTCGCTCGACCAGGCCGACCGGCCCCGCGTCCGCCACCCTTTCCAGGAGCGCCTTCCCGTCAGCGGAGGTCGGCCGACCGTTCGGTGACGCCACACCACATCCGTGCGGCCAGTACGCTGGAACGGTCATGGGATTGCGTGTGCTTGCCGCCATGTCGGGCGGCGTCGACTCCGCCGTGGCCGCCGCCCGGATCGCCGAGGCCGGTCACGACGTCACCGGTGTCCATCTCGCCCTGTCCGCCAACCCCCAATCCCACCGCACCGGGGCCAGGGGCTGCTGCACGATCGAGGACTCGCGTGACGCCAGGCGGGCGGCCGACGTGATCGGCATCCCGTTCTACATCTGGGACATGGCCGAGCGGTTCCAGCGTGACGTGGTCGACGACTTCGTGGCCGAATACGCGGCCGGCCGCACGCCCAACCCGTGCCTGCGGTGCAACGAGAAGATCAAGTTCGCCGCGGTGCTCGACCGGGCGCTGGCGCTCGGCTTCGACGCGGTCGCGACCGGCCACCACGCCAGGCTCGTCGACGGCGTGCTGTCCAGGAGCGCCGACCCGGCCAAGGACCAGTCGTACGTGCTCGGGGTCCTCACCCGCGAGCAGCTCGGCCACGCCGTCTTCCCGCTGGGCGACTCCACCAAGGCCGAGGTGCGCGCGGAGGCGGCCCGGCGCGGGCTGACCGTCGCCGACAAGCCCGACAGCCACGACATCTGCTTCATCGCCGACGGCGACACCCGCGGCTTCCTGGCCGAGCGGCTCGGCGCGGCCGAGGGGCCGATCGTCGACGAGTCGGGCGCGGTCGTCGGCAGCCACCAGGGCGCCCACGGGTTCACCGTGGGCCAGCGCAAGGGCCTGCGCATCGACCGGCCCGCGCCCGACGGCAGGCCGCGCTACGTGCTGTCGATCGAGCCGGTCTCCAACACCGTCACGGTCGGGCCGCGCTCGGCGCTGGAGGTCACCCGCATCTCCTGCGTGCGCCCGGTGTGGAACGGCCCGCACGTCCGCGACGACCTCACCGTGCAGCTGCGCGCGCACGGCGAGGTGTACGGGTGCGCGTTCGAGGAGCGCGACGGCGGCCTGGAGATCGAGCTCGACAGGCCGGCCACCGGCGTCGCGGCCGGCCAGGCGGCGGTGCTCTACTCGGGGCCGACGGTGATCGGGTCGGCCACGATCACGTCGGCGGCCTAGAGTTCGATCGACCCGCCGACGGGCAGCCGGCGCATGTCGGCCTGCTGAGCCTCCGACTCCATCCGCAGCCAGTTGTCGACCAGCCCGAGCCCGATGTCGTTGAGCAGCCCGTCGTGGGTGGAGAGCGCCCGCGCGGGCCGGATCGTGCGCAGATACTCGACCATCTCCACGAGCTTCAGCCACGGCGCGTTGGTCGGCACCAGCAGCGTCTCCACCTCGGCGCCGGGCACGGTGAGCGCGTCGCCCGGGTAGAACAGCGAGCCGTCGACCATGAACCCGACGTTCTGCACGATCGGCAGGTCGGGATGGTTCTTCAGATGCCACTCGCCGAACACGTCCACCCGGAACCCGGCCGCCTGGAAGTCGTCGCCGTGACGGACCACGCCGACCTTCAGCGGCAGCTCGTCGAGCTCGGCGGCGACGGCCTCGCACGTCCACACCTCCAGATCGGGGGAGGCGGCGGCCAGCCGGTCGACGTCCAGGTGGTCGGGGTGCTGGTGGGTGATGAGCACCGCGTCCGCGCCGTCGAGCACCGGGTCCCGGGTGAAGGTGCCGGGGTCGATGACCAGGACCTTGCCGTCCTTCTCCAGGCGTACGCAGGCGTGCCCGTACTTCGTGAGCTTCATCTGGCACACCCTACGCTTGTGCCCATGCTGACGTGGGAAGCCACCGGGGTCGGGTCGCACCCGGGCGACGATCATCTAGAGGCGCTGCGGGTCGTGTTCGGGGAGGTGCCGGGGCTGCCCTACCTGCCGGAGCTGCCGGCGCGCGGGGTCGGCGCCGACCTGGTGGGGCGGACGGCGGGGCTGCTCGTCGACCTGCCCGTGGAGGTGCAGCCGTCCGGGTGGCGGCTGGCGGGGCGGCCGGGGCGCGACCACCAGCGGGCCGTCGACCATCTGCGGCGCGACCTCGACGGGCTGGAGGAGGTCGGCGACGGCTACGTGGGGCCGCTGAAGCTGCAGGTCTGCGGGCCGTGGACGCTGGCGGGCGCGATCGAGCTGCGTCACGGCGACAAGGTCCTGTCCGACCCGGGCGCGGTGCGCGACCTGGCCGCCTCCCTCGCGCAGGGCGTCGCCGACCACTGCGCCGAGGTGCGCCGGCGGATGCCCGGCGTCACCGACCTCGTGCTCCAGCTGGACGAGCCCGGCCTGCCCGGCGTGCTGAACGGCACGGTGCCGACCGCGTCCGGCTTCGGGCGGCTGCTCGCCGCCGAGGAGTGGCGGGTGGAGGAGTCGCTGCGCGCCTTCCCCGACGTGGTGGTCCACTGCTGCGCCCCTTCCGTGCCGTACGCGCTGCTGCGCCGGGCGGGGGTGCGGGCGGTGTCCACGGACGCGTCGCTGATCAGGCGCAGGGACGAGGAGCCGATCGGCGAGCTGGTCGAGGCCGGCGTCGGGCTGTTCCTCGGCGTGGTGCCCGCGACCGACACGCGGCTGCCCCGTTCCTCGGCGGTGGCCCGGCCCGCGCTGGAGTTGTGGCGGCGGCTCGGGTTCGCGCCGGAGGAGCTGGCCGGGAAGATCGTGCTCACGCCCGCCTGCGGGCTCGCCGGCGCCTCGCCCGGCTACGCCAGGTCGGCGCTGGCCGCCTGCCGGAAGGCCGCGCAGGTGATCAAGGACGACCCCGCGCGCGACCTCCAGGAGTGACGGTGCCGCGCGATACCGTTCGGCCAGGGGTGTTCGTACGGAAGGAGACGCCGTGAGCGAGCAGGGGGACATGCCAGCGGCGGCGCGGCAGCGGCATGCCGAGCTGAGCGAGCTGGTCGAGGAGGCGCGTTACCGCTACTACGTCGAAGACGCGCCGACGGTCAGCGACGCGCAGTTCGACACCTGGTTCAGCGAGCTGCTGGAGCTGGAGAAGGCCCATCCGGAGCTGCAGACGCCCGACTCGCCCACCCAGAAGGTCGGCGCGCCGGTCTCCGGCGAGTTCACCAAGGTCCACCACCTGGCCCGGATGGAGAGCCTCGACAACGTCTTCGACGCCGACGGCATGACCGGCTGGCTGACCAGGGCCGAGCGGCTGGCCGAAGGCGATCCCGGCCCCTACCTCTGCGAGCTGAAGATCGACGGGCTGGCCATCGCGCTGGTCTACCGCGACGGCAGGCTGGAGCGCGGCGCCACCCGGGGCGACGGGCGGGTGGGCGACGACGTGACCGCCAACGTGCGCACGATCAGGGACATCCCGCACCGGCTCACCGGCGACGACGTCCCCAGCCTGGTCGAGGTGCGCGGCGAGGTCTACATCCCGGTCGACGACTTCAAGCTGCTCAACGAGCAGCTCGTGGAGGAGGGCAAGCCGCCGTTCGCCAACCCGCGCAACTCCGCCGCCGGCACGCTCAGGCAGAAGGACCCGCGCGTCACCGCCAAGCGGCCGCTGCGCATGCTCGTCCACGGCGTGGGCGTCTGGGAGGGCGCGGCGGAGCCGCGGTCGCAGTCGCAGGTCTACGAGCGGCTGCGCGGGTTCGGGCTGCCGGTGAGCGACCTCTACCGGGTCGTGGACGGGCTCGACGAGGTCAACGCCTACATCGAGCACTACCGCGAGCACCGTCACGACCCCGCTTACGAGATCGACGGCGTGGTCGTTAAGGTCGACCGGTTCCGCATCCAGCGCGAGCTGGGCTCCACCTCGCGGGCGCCGCGCTGGGCCATCGCCTACAAGTACCCGCCCCAGGAGGTCAACACCAAGCTGCTCGACATCCAGGTCGGCGTCGGGCGCACCGGCCGGGTGACGCCGTTCGGCGTGATGGAGCCGGTGGTGGTGTCCGGCTCGACGGTCAACCGGGCGACGCTCCACAACGCCGCCGTCGTCGAGAAGAAGGGCGTGCTCATCGGCGACACGGTGATCCTGCGCAAGGCCGGCGACGTCATCCCCGAGATCATCGGCCCGGTCACCGCGCTGCGCGACGGCTCCGAGAGGGCCTTCGCCATGCCCACCCACTGCCCGGAGTGCGGCACCGAGCTGGCCTACGAGCAGGAGGGCGACGCCGACCTGCGCTGCCCCAACGCCCGCGGCTGTCCCGCGCAGATCCGCGAGCGCCTCTACTTCGCCGCCCACCGCAACGCGCTCGACATCCGGGGCCTGGGTTACGTCGCCGCCACCGCGCTCAGCCAGCCGGTGCCGCCGCAGGAGCCGGTGGTCCGCACCGAGGCCGACCTGTTCGACCTCACGCTCGACCGGCTGGTGCCGATCAGGTCGGTGGTCCGCGACCAGGAGTCCGGCCTGCCGAAGATCGACCCGAAGACCGGCGAGGAGAAGGTCGTCTCGCTGTTCTCCAACGCCGACGGCAGGCCCAGCCAGGCCGCCCACCAGCTCATCGCCGAGCTCGACCGGGTCAAGCGGGAGGCGCCGCTCTGGCGGGTGCTGGTCGCGCTGTCGATCCGCCACGTCGGCCCGCCGACCGCGCAGAAGCTGGCCGCCGAGCTGCGCTCCGTCGACGCCGTCATGAACGCCACCGAGGAGGAGCTCGCCGCGGTCGAGGACATCGGCCCGCGGATGGCGGTCACCATCAAGGAGTGGTTCCAGGTCGGCTGGCACCGCGAGATCGTCGAGCGGTGGCGGCGCGCGGGCGTCCGCATGGAGGAGGAGGCCCCGGCCGTCTCCGAGCTGCCGCAGACGCTGGCGGGGCTCACGTTCGTGGTCACCGGCACGCTGGCCGGCCACACCCGCGACGAGGCGGGCGCGGAGCTGACCGCCAGGGGCGGCAAGGTGACCGGATCGGTGTCGAAGAAGACGTCGTTCCTGATCGCCGGCGAGAACGCCGGGTCCAAGTACGACAAGGCCGTCAGCCTCAAGATCCCCATTCTGACCGACGAAGGTTTCGCGACCCTGCTCGAACACGGGCCCGACGCCGCCGCGGAGCTGGCGGTCACGCCCGAATAGTGACGCTCGGGAAGTTTCTGTGAATACAGGGCGTTGACCAGGTAACTACGGAGGGTGGGTGCAGGCCGGGGAGGAGATGTGACGGAACGTACGCACTTGGCTGCGAGAAGTGGGTTATGGTCGTACCCTCCCATAGTGAACTAATGGGGGTTTCGTTAACGATGACTGACCCAACCGACACCCGCGACACCGGGCCGCGCGCCGGCACGCCCCTGTGGGCGTTCCTCGCGGGCGTCACCGTGATCGGCTTCACCGCGCTCCTCGTGGCCGTGCTGAGACTGGACCCGGGCCCCTTGACGGAGCTCGTCCGCACGCCGCTGTTCTGGGTGCTCGCGGTGCTGGTCGTCCTGGGCGAGCTGCGGCCGGTCATGGTGTCCTCCGCCACCGCGGTGGGCGGCACGTACCCCTCGGCCATGTTCACCTTCGCGGTCCTGCTCTACCTCGGTCTGCCCGTGGCCGTGCTCCTGCAGGCCGTGGCCGTCATCGTCAACGGCATCGCCACCCGCAAGGCCTGGCACCGGGTGATGTTCAACATCGCCCAGTCGACGCTCGCGCTCACCGCCGCCGCCGTCGTGATCGGCGCGTTCGGCCACGCGCCGAACCCGGCCGTGCCGTGGGTGCCGACCGGCGACGCGCTGCCGGCCATCGCGCTGGCCGGGGTCGCCTACTTCGCCACCCGTGCCAGCCTCGTGTGCGGCGCCGTGGCGCTGCACGAACGCCGCTCCATCCTGCGGGTGCTGCGCGCCTCGATCGGGCCGCAGGCCCTGGTGTACGCCGGGCTGCTCGGGCTGGCCCCGCTGGTCGTCGTCGTGATGAACCACTCACCCGGGCTGGTGCCGCTGTTCGTGGCCCCGCTCGCGGCCGTCTACTTCACCGCCACGCTCTCCATGCGCCGCGACCACCAGGCGCTGCACGACGAGCTGACCGGGCTGCCCAACCGCAAGATGCTCATCGTCAGCACCGAGGAGGCGCTGGCCGAGGCCCGCCATGACGAGCGGGTCGGCCTGTTCCTCATCGACCTCGACCGGTTCAAGGAGGTCAACGACACGATGGGCCACCCGGTCGGCGACCGGCTGCTGCAACTCGTCGCCCACCGGCTCACCCACTCCGTGCGGCCCGGCGACGTGGTGGCCCGGCTCGGCGGCGACGAGTTCGCCGTGCTGCTGCCGTCCATCAGGGACGCCCACGCCGCCCGCGAGGTGGCCGCCCGGCTGCGGGCCGCGCTCACCGAGCCGGTGCGGCTCGAAGGCATGTCGTTCGACCTCGACGGCTCCGTCGGCATCGCCCTCTACCCCGACCACGCGCCCGACTTCGAGCTGCTGCTCCAGCGCGCCGACGTGGCGATGTACCTGGCCAAGGAGGGCCGCACCGGCGTCGAGATCTACCAGCCGGACAAGGACCGCAACTCGCCCGAACGCCTCAACCTGCTGGGCGACCTGCGCCGCGCGCTCGACGGCCGCGAGCTGCGCCTGCACTACCAGCCGAAGATCGCCCTGGCCGGCGGCGCCGTCGACGGGGTCGAGGCGCTGCTGCGCTGGCACCACCCGGTCCACGGCGCCATCGGGCCGTCGGACTTCATCCCGCTGGCCGAGCAGTCCTACCTGATGCGCCAGCTCACCGCCTACGTCGTCGACGAGGCGCTGGAGCAGGCCGCCCGCTGGTGGCAGACCGGCCTGCGGGTGCAGATCTCGGTCAACATCTCCGCCCGCGACCTGCTCGGCCCCGCCCTGCCCGAGCAGCTCGAAGCCGGCCTGGCCAGGCACCGGCTGCCGCCGGCCGCGATCCAGCTGGAGGTCACCGAGCGCATCCTGACCGGCGACCAGGTCTACACCCAGGAGACCATCAAGGCGCTGGCCGCGCTCGGCGTGCCGCTCGCGCTCGACGACTTCGGCACCGGCTACTCGTCGCTCATCCGGCTGCAGCGGCTGGCGATCTCCGAAGTGAAGATCGACTCCTCCTTCGTGCGCCGCATGGCCGACTCCGCCGACGACGACCGCATCGTCCGCTCCATCGTCGACCTGGTCCGCTCGTTCGGCCTGCGCTCCGTGGCGGAGGGCGTCGAGTCCGAGACGGTCGCGCTCCGCCTCGCCGAGATCGGCTGCGACCTGGGCCAGGGGTGGCTGTTCTGCGAGCCGATGCCGGCCGCCGACGCCACCGCCTGGCTCCGCGAGCGTCAGGAGCGCGAGTACGAGTACGGCGAGGAGTTCCCCCAGACCGTCTGAGGCGTCACGCCACTGGTGTTACCAGGTGGTTAAGGGTTCTGAGGCGATCCGTCAAGGCCCCTAGGATGTGAGTGTCCAAACTCCATCCACGAAACGGGTTCAACGACTCATGTCCGCCATAACCCGCGACGAGGTCGCGCATCTGGCCCGGTTGTCCAGGCTGGCGCTCACCGACGACGAGCTCGACCACTACGCCACGCAGCTCGATGCCATCATCGAGTCGGTCGCGAAGGTGGCCGAGGTCGCCGCCGAGGACGTGCCGCCATCGTCGCACGCTCTGCCTCTGACCAACGTCTTCCGTCCCGATGAGGTGCGACAGTCCCTGACGCCCGAGCAGGCCCTGTCGGGCGCTCCCGCCGTCGAGGACGACCGCTTCCGGGTGCCGCGCATCCTCGGGGAGGAGGCATGAGCCTGATCCGCAAGACCGCCGCCGAGCTCGGCGCGATGATCGCCGCCGGTGAGGTGTCCGCGGTCGAGGTGGCCGAGGCCCACCTCGATCGGATGGCCGAGGTGGAGCCCCAGGTCAAGGCGTTCCTGCACGTCGACCGCGAGACCACGCTGGGGCAGGCGCGGGCCGTGGACGCCCGGCTGCGGGCGGGCGAGAAGCTCGGGCCGCTGGCCGGGGTGCCCATCGCGCACAAGGACATCTTCACCACCCACGACATGCCGACCACGGCCGCGTCCAAGATCCTCGAAGGCTGGCGTCCGCCCTACGACGCGACCGTCACCCGGCGGCTGCGCGAGGCCGGGCTGGTCATCCTGGGCAAGACCAACCTGGACGAGTTCGCGATGGGCTCCTCCACGGAGAACTCGGCCTACCACGCCACCCACAACCCGTGGGACCTGACCCGGGTGCCCGGCGGCTCGTCGGGCGGCTCCAGCGCCGCCGTGGCCGCCTACGAGGCCCCGCTGGCGACCGGCACCGACACCGGCGGCTCGATCCGCCAGCCCGCCTCCGTCACCGGCATCGTCGGCATGAAGCCCACCTACGGCGGCTCGTCCCGTTACGGGCTGATCGCCTTCGCCAGCTCGCTCGACACGCCGGGCCCGTTCGCCCGCAACGTGCTCGACGCCGCGCTGCTGCAGGAGGTGTTCTCCGGTCACGACCCGATGGACTCGACCTCCATCGACGCCCCGGTGCCGTCCGTCGTCGAGGCCGCGCGCCACGGCGACGTCTCCGGCATGCGCATCGGCGTCGTCAAGGAGTTCGCCGCGGGTGAGGGGGCCCAGGCCGGCGTGCTGGCCCGCTTCAACGAGACCGTGCAGCTCCTGGAGTCGCTCGGCGCCAAGGTCGTCGAGGTGTCCTGCCCGGCGTTCGCGAGCGCCCTGCCGGCCTACTACCTGATCGCGCCGTCGGAGTGCTCCTCCAACCTGGCCCGTTTCGACGCCATGCGTTACGGCCTGCGCGTGGGCGACGACGGCGACCGCAGCGCCGAGGAGGTCATGGCGCTGACCAGGGCCGCCGGCTTCGGTCCCGAGGTCAAGCGGCGCATCATGCTGGGCACGTACGCCCTGTCGAGCGGCTACTACGACGCCTACTACGGCCAGGCGCAGAAGGTCCGCACGGTCATCTCGCGCGAGTTCGAGGCCGCCTTCCACCAGGTCGACGTGCTCGTCTCGCCGACGACGCCGACGACGGCGTTCCCGATCGGCGAGCGCGCCGACGACCCGATGGCGATGTACCTCGCCGACCTCTACACGATCCCGTCCAACCTGACGGGCAACGCGGCCATCTCGGTGCCGTGCGGCTTGGCCGACGAGGACGGCCTGCCGGTGGGCCTGCAGATCATGGCCCCGGTCCTGGGCGACGACCGCTGCTACCGGGTCGGCGCCGCCGTGGAGCAGGCCCTCGAAAGCCGCTGGGGCGGCAGCCTGCTGGCCAAGGCACCGGCGCTCTAGGAGCTGGTTCGCATGCGATCTGAACGAAGGACCTCATCATGACTGTCGAGACGGCCATGCCGTACGACGAGGCGCTCGCTCGCTTCGAGCCCGTGCTCGGGCTGGAGACGCACGTCGAGCTGGGCACCGCGTCGAAGATGTTCTGCGGCTGCAAGACCACCTTCGGCGCGCCGCCCAACACGCAGGTGTGCCCGACCTGCCTGGCGCTGCCGGGGGCGCTGCCCGTGGCCAACGCCATGGCGATCGAGTCCACGATCAGGATCGGCCTGGCGCTCAACTGCTCGATCGCCGAGTGGTGCCGCATGGCTCGGAAGAACTACTTCTATCCGGACATGCCGAAGAACTACCAGATCTCCCAGTACGACGAGCCGCTCTGCTTCGACGGCTACCTCGACGTGGAGGTCGACGGCGAGACCGTGCGGATCGAGATCGAGCGGGTCCACCTGGAGGAGGACACCGGCAAGTCGACCCACGTGGGCGGCGCCACCGGCCGCATCCACGGCGCCGACTACTCGATCGTCGACTACAACCGGGCCGGCATCCCGCTGGTCGAGATCGTCACCAAGCCGATCCCCGGCACCGACCGGCTCGCGCCCGAGGTGGCCAAGGCATACGTGACCGAGCTGCGCGAGATCATGCGCTCGCTGGGCGTCTCCGACGTGCGCATGGAGGAGGGCTCGCTGCGCTGCGACGTGAACGTCTCGCTCATGCCGCGCGGCTCGTCCGAGTGGGGCACCCGTACCGAGACCAAGAACGTCAACTCGCTGCGCAGCGTCGAGCGCGCGGTGCGCGGCGAGATCGAGCGGCAGGCCGCGATCCTCGCCGACGGCGGCCGGATCGTGCAGGAGACCCGTCACTTCCACGAGGACACCGGCACCACCACGTCCGGCCGGTCCAAGGAGGAGGCGCAGGACTACCGCTACTTCCCCGAGCCCGACCTGGTGCCGATCGCGCCGGACCCGGCGTGGGTGGCGGAGCTCAAGGCGGGGCTGCCCGAGCTGCCGACGGTCAAGCGCAAGCGGCTGCAGGCCGAGTGGGGGCTGTCCGACCTCGACATGCGGGCCATGCACAACGCCGACGCCATCGACCTGGTGGAGGCCACGGTCGGGGCGGGCGCGCCCGCGGCCGACGCCCGCAAGTGGTGGATGGGCGAGCTGGCCCGCCGCGCCAACGAGACCGGCGTGGCGCTGGCCGACCTGCCGATCACGCCCGCGCAGGTGGCCAGGGTGACCGAGCTGGTCGCCTCCGGCGCGCTCAACGACAAGCTGGCCCGCGAGGTGCTGGAGGGCGTGCTCGGCGGCGAGGGCGCCCCCGACGAGGTGGTCGAGAAGCGCGGCCTGAAGATCGTCAACGACGAGGGCGAGCTGTCGGCGATGATCGACGAGGTCCTGGCGGGCAACGCCGACGCCGCCGAGAAGGTGCGCTCCGGCAAGATCGCGGCCGTCGGCGCGCTGGTCGGCGGCGTGATGAAGGCCAGCCGCGGCAAGGCCGACGCGGCCCGCGCCCGTCAGCTCATCCTGGAGAAGCTGGGCGTCTCCGAGTAGGTCCTAGGTCCCGCCCTCCGCGCGTGGGGGCGGGACCTAGGCCGATCCGCGTACCCCGGCCTACGGCCGTGGCTGGAGGTTTTCCGCGAGGAGCGGATCTACCGTCTCCGGTATGAAGACATCTGCTCTGACCGCGGGCCTGGTGGCGATGGTGTCACTGGTGGCCTTCGAATATGTGGCGGTCGCGGTGGCGATGCCGGTGGTGGCGCGTGAGCTCGGCGGGTTCGAGCTCTACGGGCTGGCGTTCAGCAGCGCGCTGGCGGCCGGGGTGGTGGGCACGGTGCTCGGCGGCCGGTGGGCGGACGTGCGCGGGCCGCTCCCGCCGCTCTGGACCGGCGCGGCCGCGTTCATCGGCGGGCTGACGCTGGCGGGGCTGGCGCCGGCCATGGAGGTGCTGATCGCCGGGCGGCTGATCCAGGGGTTCGGCGGGGCGCTGGTGAACGTGGCGCTGTACGTGGTGGTGGCCCGGGTCTATCCCGAGGAGCTGCATCCCCGGGTGTTCTCGCTGTTCGCGACCGCGTGGGTGGTGCCGTCGATGGTGGGGCCGGCGATCGTCGGCGTGATCGTGGAGACGCTGGGCTGGCGGTGGGTGTTCCTGCTGGTGCCGTTCCTGACCGTGGCGGCCGGGCTGGTGCTGGCGCGCGGGCTGGCCGGGCAGCCGGTGCGCGGCGGTCAGGGCGCCCCGGCGCCGGGGCTCATGGGCAAGATCGCGTGGGCGGCGGTGACGGCCGTGGCGGCGGCCCTCATGCAGTACGGGAGCGACGGGCGGTTCGCGCTGCTGGCGATCGGGCTGGTGATCCTGGCGGTGGCGCTGCCGAGGCTGCTGCCCCCCGGGACGCTCAGGGCCGCCAGAGGGCTGCCGGCGGTGGTGGGGCTGCGCGGCCTGGCCACCGGGGCGTTCTTCGCGGCCGAGGTGATGGTGCCGCTCATGTTGCAGGAGGAGCGCGGCATGTCGCCGTTCACCGCCGGGATCGCGCTCACCGGTGGCGCGCTGACCTGGTCGCTCGCCTCCTGGCTGCAGGGGCGCGAGGTGTTCAGCCGGAGCACGAACCTGCGGCTGGGCTCGGTGGCGCTGTCGGTGGGCATCGTGGCGATGGGGGCCGTGACGTTCCCCGGGGTGCCGCTGGAGCTGGCCTATCCGGCCTGGATCGCGGCCGGGTTCGGGATGGGCCTGATCTACCCGACGCTGTCGGTGCTCACGCTGGAGCTGTCGGCCCCCGGCGAGGCCGGCGAGAACAGCGGGGCGCTGCACCTGGGGGAGTCGGTGTTCTCGGTGGTGGCGGTCGCCGTCACCTCCGCGCTGTTCATCGCGGCCGGCGGGGCCTACTGGACGGTGTTCACCGCGACCCTGGTCATAGCGGCGGCCGGGCTGCTGATCGTGCCCCGCGCCGTGCGGGCCGGAACCCCCGTCCCCGCGGCCGCGGCGGTCTGAGACGGACGCGGCCCCGGGTGGTGTCCGGGGCCGCGCCGTTCAGTCCTCGTGCGAGACCGGCAGCGGCGGCATCCGCCGTCTGGCCATGAAGCCCCGCAGCAGCGGCGTCAGCAGGGCCAGCAGCGACAGCACGAGCAGCACCACCGCGACCGGGCTGCCCACCAGCACGGTCACGTCGCCGGCGCCGATGGCCAGCGCCCGCCGCAGCTGGATCTCCGCCATCGGCCCCAGGATCATGCCGATCACCGCGGGCGCGACCGGCAGCCCGAACCGCCGCATGGCGAACCCGAGCAGCCCGAGCACGAACAGCACCACGAGGTCCACCGCACTGGCGTTCAGCGCGTAGACGCCGAGCGCGGCGAACAGGATGATCCCGCTGTAGAGGTACGGGCGCGGGATCCGCAGCAGCTTGGCCCAGACCGGCGCGAGCGGCAGGTTCAGCACGAGCAGCATCGTGTTCCCGATGAACAGCGACGCGATCATGGCCCACACCAGCGCCGGGTTGTGGTCGAAGAGCTGCGGCCCGGGCTGCAGCCCGTACTGCTGGAAGGCCGCCAGCATGATCGCGGCCGTGGCGGAGGTCGGCAGCCCCAGCGTGAGCAGCGGCACGAGGGTGCCCGCCGCCGAGGCGTTGTTGGCCGCCTCGGGCCCGGCCACGCCCTCGATCGCGCCCTTCCCGTACTCCTCCCGCGCCACGCCGCGGGCGAGCCGCTTCTCGGCCGCGTACGACAGGAACGTGGGGATCTCGGCGCCGCCGCCGGGCAGCGCGCCGAACGGGAAGCCGAGCGCGGTGCCGCGCAGCCACGGCCGCCACGACCGGCCCCAGTCCGAGCGGCCCATCCAGGCCCGCCCGACGGGTACGACGTCCGGCGGGGCGTGCCGCAGCCGGGAGGCCACGTACAGCGCCTCGCCCACGGCGAACAGCCCGACCGCGACGATCACTACGTCGATGCCGTCGAGGAGCTGCGGGACGCCCAGCGTGAGCCGGGCCTGCCCGGTCTGCTGGTCGATGCCGACCAGCCCGATCGCCAGCCCCAGCACCAGCGAGGCCAGCCCGCGCACGACCGACCGCGACAGCACCGACGACACCGCGGTGAAGGCCAGGATCGCCAGCGCGAAGTAGTCCTCGGGGCCGAACGAGATCGCGAAGCTCACCACGGCCGGCGCCGCGAACACCAGCAGCGCGGTGGCGATCGTGCCCGCAACGAACGAGCCGATGGCCGCCGTGGCCAGCGCCTGCGCGGCCCGCCCGCGCCTGGCCATCTTGTTGCCCTCCAGCGCGGTGATCATGGAGGAGGACTCGCCGGGCGTGTTGAGCAGGATGGACGTGGTCGAGCCGCCGTACATGCCGCCGTAGTAGATGCCGGCGAACATGATGAACGCGCTGGCCGGCGGCACCGTGAAGGTGATCGGCAGCAGCAGCGCCACGGTCATCGCCGGCCCGATGCCCGGCAGCACGCCGACCAGGGTGCCGAGCGTGACGCCGACGAGCGCGTACAGCAGGTTGACCGGCGTCAGCGCGGCGGCGAACCCGTCGAGCAGCAGCCCCAGCGACTCCACTCAGATCACCCCCGACAGCAGCCCGGCGGGCAGCGTGACGCCCAGCCCTTCGACGAACGTCAGGTACGTCGAGACGGCCAGCACCACCGCGATCACGGCCGCGCGGACCCTGTGCTCGGCGCCGAGCGCCAGCGACAGCCCGAAGAACAGCAGGCTCGCCGCGATGATCCAGCCGAGCACGTCCAGCACGGCGGTGAAGGCCAGGAAGACGCCGCTCACCAGGCCGACGCCGCGCCAGTCGGCGGGCGCCTCGGCGTCCACGTCCTCGCTCTCCTCCGGGTCGCCGCGCCCGCCGCGCAGCACGTCGGCCACGTAGAACAGGCCGATGAGGATCATCGCCCCGCCGACCAGCATGGGGAAGAACCGCGGCCCCGGCCCGAGCCGGGAGGCCGCGGCCGACACGTCGAGCGTGCCCACGACGACGAACACGCCGAGACCGAGCACCACCAGGGCCAGCCCCAGCTCGGGCCGCCAAGGGCCGCGCTTGCGCCCGGTCTCCTGAAGAGTGGGCTCCTCGGGTGAGGACATCAGGACACGAGCCCCATCTCGGCGATGATGCCCTTGACCCGGGTCTCCTCGGACTTCAGGTAGGCGTCGAACTCCTGGCCCGTCATGAACGAGTCGATCCAGCCGTTCTTGGCCACCGCGTCCTTCCACGGCTGCGAGTCGCGCATCTTGGTGACCAGGTCGGTCAGCGCCTGCCGGTCGGCGTCGTCGAGCCCGCCGGGGGCCACGAAGCCGCGCCAGTTGGCCAGCTCCACGTCCAGGCCGCCCTCCTTCACCGTGGGCGCGTCCAGGTCGGGCAGCCGCTCGCCGGAGGTGACGCCGAGCGCGCGCAGCTTGCCGGACTTGACGTGCTCGGCGAACTCGCCGACGCCCGAGACGCCGATCGTGACCTTGTTGCCGAGCAGCGCGTTGAGCGCCTCGCCGCCGCCGGAGTGCGCGATGTAGTTGACCTGCTTGGGGTCGACCCCCGCGGCCTTGGCCATGAGCCCGGCCACGATGTGGTCGGTGCCGCCGGCCGAGCCGCCCGCGACCGACACCTTCGCCGGGTCCGCCTTCCACGCGGCCACCAGGTCCTGCAGCGACTGGAGCGGGGACTCCGCCGGGACCACGACGATCTCGTACTCCTCGGTCAGCTTGGCGATCGGCGTCGTCTCGGCCAGCGTGACCTTGGACTTGTTCTGCTCGATGGCGCCGACCATGACCAGGCCCATGGTCATCAGCAGATTGCCGTTGCCCTTCTCACCGGCGAGCTGGGCCAGCCCGATCGTGCCGCCGGCGCCGGGGACGTTGAAGACCTCGACGCCGCGGTCCGGCGCGACGGACTTCAGCGCCTGCTCCGCGGTGCGGGAGGTCTGGTCCCAGCCGCCGCCGGGCGAGGCCGGGGCCATGATGCGCAGGGTCGTGGTGCCGCCGCCGCTGCCGCCGCCGCAGCCGGCCAGCGCGACGGAGAACGCCGCGAGCGCGGCGATGATGCGCAAACGCATGATCAACTCCAGGGGGTTTCACATCTATGAACCCTGGATCGTGCGGCCCGTGAGCCGTCGCGTCGAGACTCTGCAGGTAGCGGTCGTAGTGGTCGTATTGGTCGCAACCGGCCCGTGACCTGGCGCTGTTTGCATGTGCTGCGTGAGACTCGGCACCCAGCTGTTCGTGCTCCAGATGGCGATCGTGCTGCTCGCCGTCGGCAGCACCGCCGCTGTCTGGGCACAGCACACCCGCAACCAGTACGACTCCCGCTACGAGCAGCGGGCGCTGGCCATCGCCCAGTCGGTCGCCGCCCTGCCGCAGGTGCGCGAGGCGTTCAAGCTGCGCCGGCCGGAGACCGTGCTGCAGCCGCTCGCGCTGAGCGTGCAGCAGACCACCGGCGCCGACTACGTGGTGATCGCCAACGCCGACCAGGTCCGCTACGCCCACCCCAACGCCTCGCTGATCCGCCACCGGCTGTCCACCGACGGCAGCTACGTGCTCACCACCGGCGGCGACTGGGTGGGCACCCAGAAGGGCACGATCGGCATCACGGTCCGCGGCAAGACCCCGGTGCGCGACGAGTACGGCGAGGTCATCGGCCTGGTCTCGGTCGGCGTGCTGGAGACCACGGTCATCGGAGAGGTGGCGGGCGCGCTGCCGCCGCTGCTGTGGACCGCGTCGGCCGTGCTCGTCGCCGGGCTCGCCGCGGCCGCCCTGATCACCGCGAGGGTGCGCAGGCAGACGTTCGGGCTGGAGCCGCGCGAGATCGCCGCCCTGCTGGAGCAGCGCGAGGGCGTGCTGCACGGCGTCAAGGAAGGCGTGCTCGCGCTCGACCTCGACGGCCGGGTGACGCTGGTCAACGACGCCGCCCGCGAGCTGCTCGGCGACGTCGGCGACGACCTGACCCGGATGCCGGTCTCCGACCGCATGCGCGACGTGCTCGGCGGCGCCGACCCCGGCGAGGACCGGGTGGTCCTGCACGGCGAGCGGGTGCTGGTGCTCAACCGCACCCCGGTGTCCGTACGCGGCCGGCAGAGCGGCTGGGTGATCACCCTGCGCGACCGCACCGAGCTGGTCCGCCTCGCCCGCGAGCTGGAGTCGACCAGCAGCGCGACGGAGGCGCTGCGGGCCCAGGCGCACGAGTTCGCCAACCGCATGCACACCGTGGTCGGGCTGCTGGAGATGGGCGAGCACGACGCCGCCATCGCGTTCATCACCAGCACCACCCCGGGCGTGAAGGCGGGCGAGCTGCGCGAGCGGGTGCAGGACCCCACGCTGGCCGCGCTGCTGCTGGCCAAGTCGGCCGAGGCGGCCGAGCGCGGCGCCCGGCTGGTGCTGTCGGACGACTCCACGGTGCCCGAGAGGGCGCTCGGCGACCCGCAGGACGCGGTCCTGGTCGTGGGCAACCTGGTGGCCAACGCCATCGACGCGCTCGACGGCCGGGCCGGCACGATCGAGGTCTCGGTCGTGGCGGGGGACGGCGGGCTGCGCGTACGGGTGCGCGACTCGGGGCCGGGCATCACGCCGGAACTGGTGGAGGAGGTCTTCCGCGAAGGGTTCACCACCAAGGCCGCCCACTCGGGGCCGCGCGGGCTCGGCCTGGCGCTCACCCGTCAGGCCTGCCTGCGCCGCGGCGGCTGGGTGCGGGTGCGCAACTCCGGCGGCGCGGTGTTCACCGCCCTGCTGCCCGAGGAGGCGGCGACGTGAGCGACATCCGGGTGCTGGTCGTGGACGACGACTTCATGGTGGCCCGCATCCACGCCGGCTACGTCGCCAGGATGCCGGGCTTCGAGGTGGTGGCCACCGCCCACAACGGGGCCGACGCGATCACGGCCGTCGCCGGGTCCCGGCCCGACCTCGTCCTGCTCGACATCTACCTGCCCGACATGTCCGGCCTGGAAGTGCTCAAGGCGATCAGCGGCGTGGACGTGCTGGTCATCAGCGCGGCCCGCGACGTGCCGACGGTCAGGGAGGCCATGCGCGGCGGGGCGGTCAACTACCTGATCAAGCCGTTCGCCGCCGCCGCGCTCACCGAGCGGCTCCAGCAGTACGCCCATACCCGCAGGCAGCTCAGCGCCATCGGGCCGGAGGCCGGCCAGGACGACGTGGACCGGCTCTTCGGCGTCACCGGCACCCCGCCGGCGCTGCCCAAGGGCCTGTCGCAGGCGACCTGCGCACTGGTCGCCACGGTGCTGCGGGAGGCGGGCCGCGACCTGTCGGCCGTGGAGACCGCCTCCCTGACGGGGCTGTCGCGGGTCAGCGCGCGCCGCTATCTGGAGTACCTGTGCGGCGCCCGCCGGGCCGAGCTGCGGCCCAGGTACGGGACGGCGGGCAGACCGGAACACCGATACCGCTGGATCGGCTGACACACTTCCGTAGTCGTTTCTCGTGACATATCCGTACCCGCGTGCCTTACTGTTTCCTGAGAAGTGGCTGCGGAGAGGGAGGAGATTGAGGCGTGCGTAACGCGGGACCGATCGAATCACCGACCGACCCGTTCGCCTCGGTGCCGTTACCCTCGCGCGCCACTTCGAGGAAGCCGAAGGTGGAAGGCCTTCCACCCGGTGTGTCCAGGGACATCTTCGGCCCCCAGGGCCGGCCGGAGTCCCCGCCCGCGGGCCAGGGCCCCCAGGCCGCCGCGAACGGCGGGCCGCCCCCGGCCCCGCAGCAGTCGCAGCCGTGGCCGGTCAGCGTGAATCCCGCACCGGCCTTCACCGAGCCGCAGCCCCCCGCTTACACCGACCCCGAGCCGTCCAGGCGGCGCCGCCTGCTGCCCGCCGTCGGCGTGCTCGTGGTCCTCGCCGTCCTCCTGGCCTACCTGGTGCCGGCCGTGCTGATGTCCGGCACCGTGCTGCCAGGCACCCGCGTCGACGGCGTCGACATCGGCGGCCTGACCGTCACGCAGGCGGCCGAGAAGCTCCGCGCCGAGCTGGCCGCCGAGCTCAGCAAGCCCGTCGTGGTGACCGTCGGCAAGCACCGCGACACCGTCCAGCCCGACGAGGCCGGCCTGCAGCTGGACGTGGTCAGCACGATCAACCAGGTGCCCAGCGGCTTCCCCAGCCCCGGCGAGGTGTGGCGGGCGCTGACCGGCACCACCGAGCTGGAACCCCAGGTAACCGTCGACGCTTCCCAGCTCGCCAGGACCGTCGAGGCGCTGGCCGGGACCGTCGACAAGCCTCCGACCGAGGGCAAGGTGACGTTCAAGGAGCTGCGGCCCGTCGTCACCCAGCCGCGCCCCGGCGCGCTGCTCGACCGGCCCGAGGCCATCAAGGCCATCAGCGCCGCCTTCCTCACCGGCAGCGGCAAGGCGTCGCTGTCGCTGAAACCGGCCGAGCCCGTCACCACGCAGGAGGCCGTGAACCGGGCCAGGACCCAGGCCAGGCGCGCCGTCGCCGGCCCGATCACACTGACCCTCGACGGCAAGCAGGCCCAGCTCACCCCGGCGGCCATCGCGGCCAGCCTGACCTTCGTGGCCGACGACGAGGGGGCGCTGAAGCCCCGGTTCGACGCCGCGAAGGCGCTCGGCCCCGTGGAGAGCGTCCTGGTGGACGCGGCCCAGGCGCCACGCGACGCCACGTACGAGATCGTCGACGGCAGCCCCCGGCTCGTCACCTCCCGCGCGGGGCACGGCATCGACGAGGAGCGCCTCGCCCGCGACGTGACCGGCATGCTGCGGCGCGGCGGCGAGCGGGTCGTCCCCGTCACGCTGTCCGCCGCGCCGCCGGACGTCACCACCGAGGAGGTGAGCGGGCTCGGCATCAAGGAGGCCGTGGGCTCGTTCACCTCCATGTTCGACTGCTGCCAGCCGCGGGTCACCAACATCAGGCAGATGGCCGCGGACGTGGACGGCCACCTGGTCAGGCCGGGCCAGACGTTCTCGCTCAACGAACTGGTCGGCGAGCGCACCACCGAGGGCGGCTACGTGCCGGCGCCGCAGATCGTCGGCGGCCGGCTGCTCACCATCATGGGCGGCGGCTCGTCGCAGTTCGCCACCGCGCTCTACAACGCGGTCTTCTTCGGCGGCTTCGAGGACGTGACGCACACGCCGATGGACTACCACTCGACCCGCTACCCGGCCGGCCGCGACGCCGCGCTGCTCTACCCCGACCTCGACCTGAAGTGGCGCAACGACTCCGACCACGGCGTGCTGATCAAGACGGCGTCCACCGAGACGTCCGTCACCGTCACCCTCTACAGCACCAAGCGGTACGAGAAGGTCGAGGCCGTCGAGTCCGAGAAGCGGGACTTCACCCCGTTCCGCCGCGAGACCAGCGACGCCCCCGACTGCGTGGCCGGCCCCGGCCAGCAGGGCTTCACCATCGACGTCACCCGCGTCTTCCACAACGACGGCAAGGTGGTCAAGCGCGACAAGAAGCTGACCACCAAGTACCGGCCGCGGGCCGAGGTCGTCTGCGCCTCCGGAAGCTGACCGTCACGGCGTGACGGCGATGATCCTGTCGTCGCCGTCACGCACGTCGCCCCGGCCGTCCTTGTTGCTCGTCCCCACCCAGAGCTTCCCGTCGGGAGCCGTGGAGACCGCGCGGAGCCTGCCGTAGACGCCGGAGTAGTGGGCCACCGGTTCGCCGGGCGAGCCGTCCGCGGCCAGCGGGATCTGCCACAGGCGCTCGCCGCGCAGCGCGCCCATCCAGAGCGACCCGTCGGCGTAGGCCAGCGCCGACGGCGACGCCTCCGAGGTGTCCCAGGTGACGATCGGGTTCTCGAACTCGGGGTTGTCGCCGCGGCCCTCGACCTCCGGCCAGCCGTAGTTGGCGCCCGGCTTGATCAGGTTGAGCTCGTCGAAGCTGTTGGCGCCGAACTCGGACGCGTACAGCCTGCCCTGGTCGTCCCAGGCCAGGCCCTGCACATTGCGGTGGCCGAGGCTGTAGACGAGCGTGCCGAACGGGTTGCCGGGCGCGGGCTCGCCGTCGGGGGTCATCCGCAGGATCTTGCCCGCGAGCGAGTCGCGCTGCTGCGCCAGCTCCCGGTCGCCGATCTCGCCGGTGCTCGCGTACAGGTGGCCGTCGGGCCCGAACGCCAGCCTGCCGCCGTTGTGGATGCCGCCCTTGGGGATGCCCTGGACGATCACCCGAGGATCCGACACCGCGTCGCCGCTGAACCGGTAGCGGACGATCCGGTTGTCCTCGGCGGCGGTGTAGTAGACGAACACCTGGTCGTCCTTGACCGCCAGCCCCATCAGCCCGCCCTCGCCGTCGGGGACGACGCCGTCGATCTTGGCCACCTCGGTGACCTGGCCGGAGGCGCTCACGCGGACCAGCCGGGCGGTGTCGCGCTCGGTCACCAGCGCGTCCCCGCCCGGCAGGAACGCGATCGACCACGGCACCGCGAGGTTCTCCGCCACCGTCGTGGGCTCGCCAGGGGAGCGCCCGGGGCTGACGGAGGCCGTGGGCGTGGTCGCCACCCCGTCCGCGCCTGAACAGGCGGTGAGCGCCGCCAGAAAGATGATCATCCAGATGTGCCTCATGTGTCCCATACTCACTCCCGACCCTTAAGGTTTCCCGCATGAAGATCTGGGTGCCCTCCGACGCTGTCGCCGACGTCCTGTCCGAGCTGCCCGGCGTGGAGTGCGCGGTGTTCCACCGCGACGTGCCGGAGCCGCCCGGGATCGAGGACGTCGAGGTGTGGGTCCCGCCTCTCGTGGTGGTGTCCGACGTGCCCGGGATCCTCGCCCGCATGCGCTCGCTGCGCCTCCTCCAGACCGTGACCGCGGGCGTCGACCCGTACCGCCCTCACCTGCCGGAGGGCGTGGTGCTGTGCAACGCGCGCGGCGTACACGACGCCGGCACCGCCGAATGGGCGGCGGGAGCGATGATCGCGGTCGTCCGCGAGTTCCCCGAGTTCGCCGGCGCGCAGCGGCGCGGCGCGTGGACCTACCGCCACACCGGGGCGCTCGCCGACTCCACCGTGCTGATCGTCGGCTACGGCTCCATCGGCGGCGCGCTGGAGCGCCGCCTGGCGGGCTTCGAGGTGGAGGTCGTCCGGGTGGCCAGGAGCGCCCGCGACAGCGAGTACGGGCCCGTCCACGGCATGGACGAGCTGCCCGCCCTGCTGCCCGTCGCGGACGTGGTGGTGCTGCTCGTGCCCTCCACCCCCGCTACCGCCCGCATGGTGGACGCCGGATTCCTGGCCCGCATGAAGGACGGCGCCGTGCTGGTCAACGCCGCCAGGGGCGGGGTGGTCGACACCGGCGCGCTGGTCGCCGAGCTGGAGGCCGGCCGGCTGCGGGCCGCGCTCGACGTGACCGATCCGGAGCCGCTGCCCGAGGGCCATCCCCTGTGGAGCGCGCCCGGCGTGCTGATCACCCCCCACGTGGCCGGCAGCACGCCCGCCTCCGGCCGGCGCACGCTGAAGCTCATCCGGGCGCAAATCTCCAGGCACCTCCGCGGCGAGCCGCTGGACAACATCATCACCGACGCGTACTGAGGAGAATCCGGAACGTGGCTGGGCCGTGACCTTCGGTGCGTACCGTTGCGTCTATCCAAGGTTTCCTGACTTCCTGTCAAGGGATTCTTGGCGGCAATTGGTCCGTGTGGTTATCAGATCGGTGACGACATCGGCGTTGTCACCACCCGCGCAGCCGAGACCACACACACTGGCGATGTGGACCCGCCGGGCTTCGGCGGCCACGGGAGCAGGGTTCGAGGACGGGATGGGCAACGACTGTGATCCGCTGGCGTGATCCACGGGCATCGCTGACCGCCGGAGCGGCGATCGGCGCGGCCGGGGTCGCGGCTGCGCTCCTTGCGGGCGGCCCGGCCCTCTACATCGGCGCTGTCGCCGGATTCCTCGCGGCCATGCTCGCCGCCGCCTCGCTGCTGCTCGCCTCCGGGCCGCCGGCCGAGCGCCGGTCCATGTCCAGGGGGATGCGCTGGATGGGCGGCGGCGCCGTGGTCTGGGCCCTCGGCGTGGCCGTGCGCCCGTTCACCGACAGCTCCAGCCTCATGGTGAGCTTCGCCGACCTGCTCGTGCTGCTCGGCACCGTGCTGATCGGCGGGGGCGCGCTCGTCGCCGGCGGTCGCCGCCCGCCCGCCCTGGTCGTGCTCCGCCACGTCACCGACTCCTACCTGAGCGCCGCCGCGCTGTTCGTGATCGGCTGGGTGGTGGCGCTGCGCCACGTCTACGACAACACCGCCGACCCGGCGCTGTTCACCTTCTCGATGCTGCCGCCCATGCTGGCGCTGCTGGTGACGTGCGCGGTGGTGCCTTCGGTGGTCACCGGCAGGGCCGTAGCCCTGCCGCTCGGCGTGGCCGGCCTGTGCGTGCTCGCGGCCACCACGACCTCCAGCCTGGCCGGCGCCGTGGCCAGGCTCGACGGCGGCGGGCCGCCCGGGTGGAGCCTGGCGCTGGCGCCGGCGGCGTTCCTGCTGCTGACCGTCGTGCCCTGGGCCCGGCGGCGCGAGGTGACGGCCTGGCCGCTCATGGGCAGCCTCATCGCGCTGCTGCCGCTGGCGCTGGTCGCCGTGGCCACCGTGACCATGGTCTTCCACCTGTCGAGCGGGGGGCGGCAGGCGCCCGTCACCGGCGTCGTGGTGGTCGCCGCCTCGATGGTGCTGCTCCTGCTGCTGCGCCTGTTCGTGCTGTCAGGTGTCAACCTGCGGCTGCGCACGCTGCTCTCGCGCGGCGAGAAGCAACTGCGCGACCTGGCCGAGAGCACCGGCGACGTGGTGCTCATCTGCGACCACGAGGGCACCGTGCACGAGATCGGGGCCGGGGTGGAGGAGACCTACGGCTACCGCCCCGAGCAGCTCGTCGGCGGATCGATCTTCGACTACATCCACCCCGAGGACGTGCCCCAGATCCAGTCGTCGCTGCGCGCGATGGGCCTCGACGACGAGGACGACGCCAATCCCGGCGCCTGCCTCATCGCCTGCCGCGTACGCGCCGCCGACGGCACCTGGCGGCCCACCGAGTCCGTCGCCACCCGCCACGCCAGCGGCGAGGACCAGATCCTGGTCACCACCCGCGACATCAGCGACGAGGAGGCGCTGCGCAACCAGGTCGCCCACCTGACCTTCCACGACGGCGTCACCGGCCTGCCCAACCGCGCCTACTTCGAGGAGCGCACCCGCGAGGTGCTCGGCGGCTCCGGCCACGTCGCGGTCATCTTCCTCGACCTCGACGGGTTCACCTCCGTCAACGACTCCGTCGGCCACGCCAGCGGCGACTACCTCCTCGGCCAGGCCGCGCGCCGGCTGCGCGGCGCCGTACGCCCCGACGACACGCTCGCCCGGTGGGGCGGCGACGAGTTCGCCGTGCTCATCGAGACCGGCGGCGACGCCCAGCTCGCCGTCGACCTGGCCGAGCGCCTGCTGCGGGCGGTCTCGCAGGAGCCGTTCCGGGTGGCCGACCGCGACGTGGCGCTCACCGGCAGCGTCGGGGTCGCCTTCGCCGAGGACGACGTGCCCGCCGGCGACCTGATCCGCAACGCCGACGTGGCCATGGCGCGGGCCAAGGAGCTCGGCGGGCGCCGGGTCGAGGTGTTCGCCGCGCAGATGCACGCCGACGTGGTCCGCAGGCTGGAGCTCGCCGCCGACCTGCAGCGGGCGCTGATCGAGCACCAGTTCGCGATCGAGTACCAACCCGTGGTCGACCTGGCCACCTCCCGGGTGACCGCGGTCGAGGCGCTGGTGCGGTGGTGCCGCGGCTCGGTGTTCGTGCCGCCCGACCAGTTCCTCGGCCCGGCCGAGGACACCGGCCTCATCGTGCCGCTGGGGGAGTGGATCCTGCGCGAGGCGTGCCGCGAGGTGGCCGCCTGGCGGGCCGAGTCCTGGGACATCGGCCTGTCGCTCAACCTGTCCGCCCGCCAGATCACCGCCCCCCGGTTCGTGCAGACGGTCGAGGAGGCGCTGGAGGAGAGCGGGCTGCCCGCTTGCGCGCTCACCCTTGAGGTGATCGAGGAAATGCTCGTCGACGACGCCGACGAGACCGTCAAGCGGCTGTCGGAGCTGCGCGCCCTGGGCGTGCGGCTGGCCATCGACGACTTCGGCACCGGCTACGCCTCGCTGGCCTTCCTCCGTCAGCTCCCGGTCGACATGATCAAGATCGATCCGTCGTTCGTGTCCGGGCTGGGCCAGGACGACACGCTGACCCTGCTCACCCGGACCATCGTGCGGCTCGGCCACGACCTCGGGCTCATCGTGGTGGCCGAGGGCATCGAGCGGCCCGAGCAGCTCGACCTGCTGCGCGAGATGGGCTGCACCCGCGGTCAGGGTTTCCTCGTGGCCCGGCCCATGGCGGCCAGGGGCGTCGACTCGCTGATGCGGACCAGTCTCACCGTTTGATCTCAGCGTGTGAGACCTGTGTCCCACCAAGTTGACACCGGGCGGTTCAGAGCGGCTATCGTGTAAGCCATGCTTCGCAGTGAGATTCTCGTAGTACTTCGCCGGCGCGCAGGCCGTTAGCGAAGCACTCCGACCTGCGCGCCGCCCCGCTCCCACTTCCCGTGGGGAGGGGCATTTTTTATGTCCTGACGTGTGATCACACAAGGAACGAGCCGATGACCGAACGGATGACAGGTGCACAGGCCCTGGTCAGGGCCTTGGAGCACGTGGGAGTCGACACCGTGTTCGGGATCCCTGGCGGCGCCATCCTCCCCGCCTACGATCCCCTGTACGACTCGGCCAAGGTCCGGCACGTGCTTGTACGGCACGAGCAGGGCGCCGGCCACGCGGCCGAGGGATACGCGCAGGCCACCGGCAAGGTCGGCGTGTGCATGGCGACCAGCGGGCCGGGTGCGACCAACCTGGTGACTCCGATCGCCGACGCCTACATGGACTCGGTGCCGATCGTGGCGATCACCGGGCAGGTGGCCAGCGGGGCGATCGGCACGGACGCCTTCCAGGAGGCCGACATCTCCGGCATCACCATGCCGATCACCAAGCACAACTTCCTCATCACCGACGCCGACGACATCGCCCGGACGATCGCCGAGGCGTTCCACATCGCCGCCACCGGCCGCCCCGGGCCCGTGCTGGTCGACATCTCCAAGGACGCGCTGCAGGCCGAGACCCAGTTCAGCTGGCCGCCGGTCATGCAGCTGCCCGGCTACCGCCCCGTCACCCGGCCGCATTCCAAGCAGATCCGCGAGGCGGCCAAGCTGATCGCCGAGTCCCGGCGGCCGGTGCTGTACGTCGGCGGCGGCGTCCACAAGGCCCGCGCCTCCGAGGAGCTGCTCCGCCTGGCCGAGCTGACGGGCATCCCGGTGGTCACCACGCTGATGGCGCGCGGCACGTTCCCCGACAGCCACCCCCAGCACCTCGGCATGCCCGGCATGCACGGCTCGGTCTCCGCGGTGGGCGCCCTGCAGCAGGCGGACCTGCTCGTCGGCCTGGGCGTTCGGTTCGACGACCGGGTCACCGGCCAGCTCTCCACGTTCGCCCCGTACGCCAAGATCGTGCACGCCGACATCGACCCGGCGGAGATCTCCAAGAACCGCCACGCCGACGTGCCGATCGTGGGCGACTGCAAGGAGGTCATCGGCGACCTGATCGCCGCCGTCGAGGCGTCCGGCCAGCAGGGCGACTACGCCGACTGGTGGACGACGCTCAACGGCTACAAGGAGACCTACCCGCTCGGCTACGACGAGTTCGACGACGGTTCGCTGGCCCCTCAGTACGTGATGCAGCGGCTGAGCGCGATCGCCGGGCCCGACGCCTACTACGTGGCCGGGGTCGGCCAGCACCAGATGTGGGCCGCCCAGTTCATCGCGCACGAGCGGCCGGGCGCGTTCATCAACTCCGGCGGCGCCGGCACCATGGGCTTCGCGGTCCCGGCAGCGATGGGCGCGAAGATGGGCGACCCCGACGCGGTCGTGTGGGCCATCGACGGCGACGGCTGCTTCCAGATGACCAACCAGGAGCTGGCCACGTGCACCCTGGAGGGCGTGCCGATCAAGATCGCCGTCATCAACAACGGCAACCTCGGCATGGTCCGCCAGTGGCAGACCCTCTTCTACGACGAGCGCTACTCCAACACCGACCTGCAGGCGACCCGCCGGATCCCCGACTTCGTCAAGCTGGCGGAGGCCTATGGTTGTGTGGGCCTGAGGTGCGAGCGTCCCGAAGACGTCGACGCGACCATCAAGAAGGCCATGGAGATCAACGACGTGCCGGTGGTGGTCGACTTCGTCGTCCACCAGGACGCCATGGTCTGGCCCATGGTCGCGGCAGGGACGAGCAACGACGAGATCAAGTACGCCCGTGACATGGCGCCTACGTGGGAGAACGAAGAATGAGCAGACACACGCTGTCAGTGCTCGTGGAGAACAAGCCGGGTGTCCTGGCGCGGGTGTCCGCGCTGTTCAGCCGGCGGGGCTTCAACATCGACTCGCTGGCCGTCGGGCCCACCGAGCACGAAGACATCTCCCGCATGACGATCGTGGTCAACGTCGAGGAGCTCCCGCTGGAGCAGGTCACCAAGCAGCTCAACAAGCTGGTGAACGTGCTCAAGATCGTCGAGCTCGACCCGTCCCAGTCCGTGCAGCGCGAGCTGACGCTGATCAAGGTCAAGGCCGACGCCGACAGCCGCTCCCACGTGCTGGAGCTCGTCCAGCTCTTCCGGGCCCGCTGCATCGACGTGGCCTCCGACGCGGTGACCATCGAGGTCACCGGCACCCCCGACAAACTCGACGCGTTCGTCAAGGTGCTCGAACCGTTCGGCATCAAAGAACTCGTCCAGTCGGGCATGGTGGCCATCGGCCGCGGCGCCCGTTCCATCACCGACCGGTCCCTCAGGGCACTGGACCGTACCGCCTGAAAGGTTATTCGCAAGTGACCGAGATTTTCTACGACGACCAGGCCGACCTGTCGATCATCCAGGGGCGCCGTGTGGCCGTGCTGGGGTACGGCAGCCAGGGCCACGCCCACGCGCTCTCCCTGCGTGACTCCGGCGTCGACGTGCGCGTCGGCCTGCCCGAGGGCTCCAAGAGCCGCGAGAAGGCCGAGAATGACGGCCTGCGCGTGCTCACGCCGTCGGAGGCGGTCAAGGAGGCCGACGTCACGATGATCCTGGCGCCGGACCACATCCAGCGCCACCTCTACGCCGAGCACGTCGCGCCGAACCTCAGGGAGGGCGACGCGCTCTTCTTCGGCCACGGCCTCAACATCCGCTACGGCCTCATCGAGGCGCCCGAGGGCGTCGACGTGTGCATGGTCGCGCCCAAGGGCCCCGGCCACCTGGTGCGCCGCCAGTTCGAGGCGGGGCGCGGCGTGCCCTGCCTGGTGGCGGTGGAGAAGGACGCCTCCGGCAAGGCCCTCGACCTGGCGCTCTCGTACGCCAAGGGCATCGGCGGCACCCGCGCCGGCGCGCTCAAGACCACGTTCACCGAGGAGACCGAGACCGACCTGTTCGGCGAGCAGGCCGTCCTGTGCGGCGGCGTCTCCGAGCTGATCAAGGCCGGTTTCGAGACCCTGATCGAGGCCGGCTACCAGCCGGAGGTGGCCTACTTCGAGTGCCTGCACGAGATGAAGCTCATCGTCGACCTCATGTACGAGGGCGGCATCTCGAAGATGTACTGGTCGGTCTCCGACACGGCCGAGTACGGCGGCTACACCCGCGGCTCGCGCGTCGTCACCGAGCAGACCCGCCAGGCGATGCGCGAGATCCTCGCCGAGATCCAGGACGGCCGGTTCGCCCGCGAGCTGGTGGAGGAGTTCGACGGCGGCCAGAAGGAGTTCCAGCGTCACCGTGACGAGCTGGCGGAGAACCCGATCGAGAAGACCGGCGCCAAGCTCCGTCCGATGATGAGCTGGCTCAAGGCCTGATTTTTCATGACGTCACGCGGCTGACAGAGCCGCGTGAGTCCGCGTGCGCGGCCCCGGCCGGGGTGATCCTCCGGCCGGGGCCGCGCCCTTTTTGCCGCTTTTCCGGCGCCGCCGTGGCCGTCCCCGTCTCATCCGGACGGCGTCGCCTGTGGGTAGTCCGATCGTCATGGACGACCGGCTTTCGTCTAGGTTCCGCCAAGGGAGGCTTCTTCGTACGTCAAAGCGTGATTCTCGGCGTTTGTTCGGAGAGGCCTTCGGGGATACTTCCGACCGCTACCTACGGAGAGTAGTCGAGAGGTAACAGAGGAGATCCGATGTACAAGACGGGACTTGTCCTGACCGGTCTGATCGGCGGCATGGTCATGCTGGGCGGCGCTCCCGCGCTCGCTCAGGGTTACACCACCGCACCGGTAGTGGCCAACTACGACCACGACCACGACGACGACGGCGACGACATCAGGTACAACAGGTCGCAGGATGGCGAGTGGACCAACAACGGTTCTGACAATGACTTCCTCGACCTCGACGTCCTCAACGATGTCCTGGACATCCTCACCAACCGCTGAGGCATAACAGGTCGTTAGAGCGGGGCCCACCTCATCGACGAGGTGGGCCCCGTCACCGTTTTCCGCCCCTTCCCCATTCCCCTCCCTCTCTACGTGACGCCGCCGGGCCGGTTACTGTCCGTGAAGATGGCCGCCGGGTCGCCGGTGTACCAGACGTTCTCGATGCGGATCCGGCTCATCAGCCATCGGCCGCCGTCCCGTACCAGCTCGACGTCGTAGCGGTTCTTCAGCAACGCGTGCGTGTCGTGGTCGGCGGTGAGCAGGTGCTGCGCCTCGACCAGGGCGGTCAGGCGGGCCGTGTCGCCGGTGACGGCGATGCGCGGGTTCGTGACCTGGTGGGTGGTGTCGACCCGTCCGCTGAAGCCGGACAGGATCGTCGTGACGATCGCGTCCCGGCCCTTCATCAGCGGCGGCGCGGCCCCCCAGCGGGCGGCGGCCGGGCGGAAGTCCAGCTCGGCGTCCTCGGTGAAGCAGGACGCGAACAGGTCCTCGTCCCGCAGATCCTGGCCCAGGGCGAAGCGGAGGAGGGCGTCGGTGATCTCCGTCCGGTCCTCCATCTCGCGCGGGGCGCCGGACAGGGCGCGGTGCTCGGTGACGTACATGCGTGGTGCTCCTTTCGAACGGGCCTCCAGCCTCCGGTTCCGGCGGGCGGTGATCAACGCCGCTCTGTGCCACGATCGTGAAGCCGGGCTTAAGGACGGGAGGGCGGGGTGCTGGAGAGGCACGAGATCGAGGCGTTCCTGACCCTCGCCGAGGAGCTGCACTTCGGGCGCACCGCCGAGCGGCTGCGCGTGTCCACCGCGCGGGTCAGTCAGACGATCAGGAAGCTGGAGCGGCGGGTGGGCGCGCCGCTGTTCGACCGGACCAGCCGCCGCGTCGCGCTCACCCCGGTGGGGCGCCGGCTCCACGAGGAGGTGCGGCCCGCCTGGGAGGCCATCGGGGCCGCGTACGAGCGGGCGGCCGACGCGGGCCGCGGGCTGACGGGGACGCTTCGAGCGGCCTTCACCGGGGCGGCCGCGGGGCAACTGCTGGCCGGGGTGGAGGAGCTGTTCCGGAGCAGGGTGCCGGGCTGCGAGGTGGTGATCAGGGAGGCGCAGCCGGGAGAGGTGGCGGCGTGGCTGCGCGACGGCGAGGTGGACGTCGTGCTGACGACGCTGCCGGTGCCGGGCGCGGACGCGGGGCCGGTGCTGGTGCGGGAGGCGCTGATGGCGGCGGTGCCGGCGGGGCATCCGTTCGCCCGCCGGGAGTCCGTGGGGCTGGCCGACCTGGAGCGGGTGACGGTGGTGGAGCTGGCGGGCGGCCGGGCCGCACCGGGCTCGCCGGGGCCTCGGGCGGCGACCCTGCACGAGGCCCTGACGCTGGTCGGCGCGGGGCGCGGGGTGCTGCCGGTGGGGGCGCAGACGCGGCGCTACTACGCCCGCCCTGACGTGGCCTACGTGCCGGTACGCGACGCGCCCCGGGTCGAATGGGGGCTGGTGTGGCGGGCCGGCGGCGAGACGGGCAGGGTGCGCGCGTTCGGCCGGGCCGCGGTGGACCTTCTGAGCGACTGACACGCCTGGGTGCGGGCCCGGCCGCGGTCCGATACGGAGCCGCGGCCGGGCCCGCCGGAGGGAGCGCGGGGCGTGCGGTGGGAACCGGCACGGGTGGGGCCGGTACGCCCGGCGCTCCGGTGGTCTCGGCGCCCGGCGCTCAGTGGCTGGCGAAGGTCTGGGTCCAGTGCGGGCCGCGCGGGTGCTGGCCGACGCCGATGTGAGTGTACGAGCAGTCCATGATGTTCCTGCGGTGACCGGGGCTGTCGAGCCAGCCCCGCACCACCTGGGCGGCGGAGTGCGGGCCCACGGCGATGTTCTCGCCCCAGCCGCGGAGCGGCGCGAAACCGGCGGCCCGGATGCGGTCGCCCCCGGAGCGGCCGTCCCGGCCGGTGTGGTCGAAGTAGCCCCTGGCGGCCATGTCCGCCGAGTGCCGTTCGGCCGCCCTGTGCAGCCTGCGGTCGTGCAGCAGCGGCCGGCAGCCCCGGCCGGCGCGGGCCTGGTTGGTGAGCCTGACGACCGCGGCTTCGGCGGCGGAGGCGTCCGAGCCGGACCCTCGCCCGTACCCGCATGACAGCACCACGCTGCGCGACGTGGCGGGGCGGCCCTCGAAGTCCATGGCCGTGACGTAGTAGCGGCGTGGAGCGGGGGAGCAGCGCAGCCTGACCGTGACGCGGCCGTTCACCAGCACCCGGGAGCCGCTCCCGAGGGTGCGGTCGGGGCCGGGTCCTGCCTCCCTGATCCGTAGGCGGAGCAGGGACTCGTCGTCGCAGCCGGTCCGCACGGCCGTGGCCGTGATCGTCCCGCCCGGGTCCAGCGCCGGCCTGGCGGCCACCACGCGGCACGCCGCCATCGTGGGGACCGCGGCGCCCGCCGCGGTCTCCACGGCCTGCGCCGTGTACGCGGTCTGCGCGGCCGCCGGGCTCGACGCGGGAATGCCCGTCGCCGCGAGACTTCCGAGGCAGGCCAGTGCCTGGAGCCGTCTTCGCATCGCTGTCCTCCGGTGAGTTGAGCGTCGAGACCGCATTCTGGCCCTCCGCGTCGTTGATGTCCGGAAAAACTCCTCTATATCTGGAGTTCCACGTGACCCAATCGTAACAATTAACCCGCTGGCCTCGGTAAACCCAACGTCTGGATCACGCGTCCAGGGCACAAAAAACCGGGTGCGCCCGTTGGGGCGCACCCGGTCAGAAAAGTGATCGTGCTAGCACTGCGCGGGCTTGAGCCACGAGCACTCCAGGTCGGGCGACTCCTCGGCGGCCGACTTGAGCTGGACCGCGGCGTCCACCGTCGCGGTCCTGGAGAACTGCGCGAGGCGGATCGCGATCTTGTCCTCGATGTCCTTCGGCGAGGACGACAGATACTGGTTCAGCATGATGGAGAACACCAGCGGCTCCCCGTCGGCGCTCGTCACGTATCCGGACAGCGCCGTGACGCCGGTGAGCGACCCGGTCTTGGCGCGCACGTTGTTCGCCGCCGGAGTGTCGCGCATCCGGCTGCGCAGGGTGCCGCCCACGAACCGGTCCGCGTTCCCCGCGACCGGCAGCGAGTCGTACCACGCCTGATACCACGGCTTGTCACGCACGGCGAGCAGCAACTGCGCGATCGAGGCGGGCGTGATGCCGTCGCGGCGCGACAGGCCGGAGCCGTCGCGCAGGTTGAGCACCTGCACCCCGTTGGCGCGGGCGAAGTCGGAGCTCGCCTTGAGTCCGGCGGCCCAGGTGCCCTGGTCGGCGACCTTGCGGCCCATCGCCTTGGTGAGGATCTCGGCGTGGATGTTGTTGCTCAGCTTCATGAACGGCACGAGCAGCTCGCTGAGCGGCATCGACTCCTTCTTCGCCAGCTCCTTCGCACCGCCGGGGGCCGCGCCGGCCACGGTCTTGCCCAGCACCCGCACGCCGCGCTTCTTGAGCGCGTCGCGGAACAGCGCCGCGGTGTAGGAAGCCGGGTCGTCCACGGACACCCACTCGTTGTACGTGGACGCGACCGTGCCGGTGATGACCACGGTCTTCGTGCCGTGCGTGCGCTCGATGAGCACATCGGTGGACGATCCCACCGTGGCCTTGTTGACGATCTCCAGGTAGTCGGTGTCCGGCGTGGTGGTCACCTTGACCTTGCCGCCGTCGGGCGCGACGGTGACGATCACCGAGCCCGCGTCGTAGTCGCGGTCGGGGGAGGCGGTGAGCGCGGAGATCGGGGCCGCGTAGTAGGCCGTCTCGTCGTCCCACGCCCAGTCCTGGCCGAGCCGGACCGCGTCGAACCAGGTGTCGTCGGCCACGAGCTTGCCGGTGACCAGCTTGACGCCCGAGCCGGCGACCTCGGCGGCCAGCGCGTCGTAGTCCTCGGCCAGCATGGTCGGGTCACCGGTGCCGCGCAGCACCAGGTCGCCCGTGAGCACGGAACCGGCCTTGCGCCCGGAGCTCAGCACGCTGGTGGTGAACCGGTAGTCGAGGCCGAGCACCTCCGCCGCCGCGGCCGACGTGAAAAGCTTGGTGTTGGACGCCGGCATCAGGAGCTTGCCCGCGTCGGTCGAGTAGAGCTCCTCGCCGTTCGCCGCGCTCTTGACCATCACACCGGCCTGGGCGATGGTCAGCCGGGAGTCGGCGAGGATCTGGTTGATGTCCTGGGCCAGGTCGGCCACGCCGGGCGAGGGTTCGAGCGCGACCGCGGGGGAGGAGGGGCCGGACGCCCACGCGAGGGCCGCGACGAGCGCGCCCGCGACGAGGGATGCTGAGGTGCGCCGCATAGGGGGTCTCCAAAGGGATGCGACAGGGGCTCGCTGTGATCATGAACCAGGCGGCGCACGGTGTAATCCGCAAATATCCGTATTTTTGTGGAACTAGGGCCCCTCGGCGTTCATGACGAACCCGCAGTCGCCGAACGAGACCTCGTCGCCGGGCTTGACCCGGGCCGGGCCGACCAGCCGCCAGCCGTTGAGCCGGGTGCCGTTGAGCGAGCCCAGGTCTACCAGCATCCACTCGCCGTCGTCGTCGCGGCGCAGCTCGGCGTGGACCCGGGAGACCGTCAGGTCCGACAGGACGAGGTCGCACGCGGACCCGCGGCCGACCACGTAACGCCGGCGGTCGTCGTCGGGCAGGGCGAGGCGGGGCAGCCGGGGCTTGCGCCAGGCGGACTGCAGGCTGGTGGTGAAGTCGGAGACCGCCGACACCGCGCCGGTGACCGCGTTCGTCACCCGCCGGCGCAGCGTGAGCCGCCGCGGCAGGTCGGCCACGAGCGCGTCGAGCTCCTGCTGGTTGCGGGCGCGCAGCGCCTGGTCGACGCGGACCACGAAGGTGTCGTGCGAGAGCCGCCCCTCGGCGGCGCGCTCGCGGAGCTCGTCGATCGCGCGATCCCGTTCGCCATCAGAGGCGCGGAACGGTGGGTGCGTCGAGCTCATCTCCCGAGTATCGGCCGCGAGTGCGCACCCTGTCCAGAATACGCGGATCTGTTGCCGAGAGCATACCGAGTATGCATACTCAGTATGCATGTCGATCAGACACGGACTGCTCGCCCTCCTGAGCGGCGGGCCACGCTACGGCTACCAGCTCAGGGTGGAGTTCGAGGCGTCGACGGGGGCGACCTGGCCGCTGAACATCGGCCAGGTCTACACGACGCTCTCCCGCCTGGAACGCGACGGCCTGGTGGCGCCGGGCGGCGCCGACGATCAGGGCCGCACCCTCTACGCGATCACCGAGGCGGGCCGGGAAGAGCTGGCGACGTGGTTCGCCACCCCTGTCGGCCAGACCGACAGGCCCAGGGACGAGCTGGTCATCAAGATCGCCATGGCGGTCGCCGCCGCCGACGTGGACGTGGCCGGCGTGATCCTGGCCCAGCGGATGGCCACCATGCGCACGCTGCAGGAGCTGACCAGGGCCAAGCGCGGCGTCGCGGACGGGGCCGCCCAGCGGCTCGTCCTGGATTCCATGATCTTCAAGGCCGAGGCGGAACAGCGCTGGCTGGACCACTGCGAGGCCGTACTCAAGGAGAGGAAGGCATGAGCGTGCTGGAGATGCGGGAGGTCACCCGGACGTTCGGGGACGTGCCCGCGCTGCGCGGCGTCACCCTGGCGGTGGGACGCGGCGAGCTGCTGGCCGTGATGGGCCCGTCCGGGTCCGGCAAGTCCACCCTGCTCAACCTGGCCGGCGGGCTTGACCGGCCCACCTCGGGGAGCGTGTCCGTCGAGGGCGCCGACCTGGCCTCGGTGCGTGATCTGGCCGCACTGCGGCGCGGTGGCATCGGGTACGTGTTCCAGGACCTGAACCTGATCCCGTCGCTGACCGCCGCCGAGAACGTCATGCTGCCGCGCGAGCTCGACGGCGTGCGCGCCGGTCGGGCCCGCGAGGAGGCCGAGGCCGCGCTGCGCGAGGTGGGCGCGGACGAGGTGGCCGGCCGCTTCCCCGGCGAGCTGTCCGGCGGCCAGCGCCAGCGGGTGGCGATCGCCAGGGCGCTGGTCGGCGAGCGATGCCTGCTGCTGGCCGACGAGCCGACCGGCGCGCTCGACACCGCGACGGGCGACGACATCCTGCGGCTGCTGCGCGAGCGGTGCGACGCGGGCGCGGCCGTGCTGCTGGTGACGCACGAGCCGCGCTACGCGGCCTGGGCCGACCGCGTGGTCTACCTGCGCGACGGCCGGGTGGCCGACTCGACCGCGGAGGCTCTGGAGAGCGCGAGATGAGCGCGTTCCTGGCGGCGCTGCGTCTGTCCCGCAGGGAGGCGCTGCGCGCCAAGGGCCGCACCGCGCTCGTCATGGCCATGATCGGGCTGCCCGTGCTGGTCTTCACCGCCCTGCTCACCTACGACGCCACCGTGGACGTCGCACCCGGCGAGGACATCACGGCCGAGCTGGGCGCCGCGGACGCGCGGATCGTCACCACGGCCCACGGCGGCCGCGTCTCCCAGCCCGTGCACGGCCGGTTCATGCTGGCGGCCGAGGGCCCCGCGACGGACGGCACGGTGCGGACCGCGGACGAGGTGACCGCGCTGCTGGACGCCCGGCTCATCCCCTATGACGTGGGATCGGTGGAGATCCGCGACACGGACCGCTACCACGAGGTCAGCGCGCTGGAGCTGGACCTGCGCGACCCGATGACCCAGGGCGTCCGCCTCTTGGCCGAGGGTCGTCTCCCCGCCTCCGCGAGTGAGGTGGCCGTGACACCCGCCCTGGCGCGGGAGTCGGGCCTCCGCGTCGGCGACACGATCACGGTGACGGCCAGGGACCGGCGGGTCCGCGTGGTCGGCGTGGTCGAGCACCCGCACAACGTGGAGATCCAGGAGGTGGTCGGCCTCCAGCACGCGCTCCTGCTGGACAAGCGCGGCGGGCACGGTCCCGGGTGGCTCGCCGACTCCGCGCGTCCTGTCCTGTGGGAGGACGTGCGGCGACTGAACGGCATCGGCATGCTCGTGACCTCCCGTGCCGTCCTGACCGGCCCGCCGGTGGCCGGCGCGTACGGTAACCCGTTCGACCGCGCGCTCGGCGCGCCCGCCCTGATGACGCTCGCCGCCATGGCGGTGCTGGTCGTGATGGAGATGGCCCTGCTGACGGGCCCGGCCTTCGCCGTCGGGCTGCGGCGCAGGCGCAGGGAACTGGCGCTGATCGCCGCGCAGGGCGGCTCCGCCCGTCATCTGAAGGTGATCGTGCTGGCCGACGGGCTGGTGCTGGGCGGGGTGGCCGCCCTGCTCGGCGCGGCGCTCGGCACCGGCGGCACGCTGGCGCTCATGCCGCTGCTCAAGCGGCTGCTGGGCCAGTCCGGCCCGGCGGACGTGCCCTGGGGCCCGGTCCTCGGCGTGACGGCCCTCGGCGTGGCGGGCGCGCTCGTCGCGGCCCTCGTCCCTGCCGTGTCAGCCGCGCGCCAGGACCCGGCCCGCGTGTTGGCCGACCGCGAGGAGAGCGCGGGAGCCGGCGTCGTCGCGCGCCGTGCCCGGCGTTTCGGGGCCATCAACCCGCGCGGTGCCCGGCGTCCCGCGCTCGCCGGCTCGCGGCGTGGGCGGCTTCCCGTGCTGGCAGGACTCCTGCTGGTGGGCGGGCTTGCCGTGACCGTGTACGCGCTGCGTGGCGGGCGTCCGTACGGGGTGATCGCCGACGCGTTTCTCCTGCCGGCCGGTGTTCTGGTGGTGCTGGGACTGGTCGCGCTCATCCCGGTCATGGTGACGGCACTCGGCGGGCTCGCCGCGCGGCTGCCGCTCCCGCTCCGGCTGGCCGTACGCGACGCCGCCCGCCACCGGACCCGTACGGCGTCCGCGGCGGCGGCGGTGATGGCCGCCACCATGGGGGCCGTCACGCTGGGCATCGGGGTGGAGAGCTCGATCACCGTCGCCCTCACGACGCACCGGGCCCAGCAGCCGCCGGACACGCTGCGGATCGCGGCCAGGCAGGTCGACGACTGGGGATGGGCCGACCTGCGCGCGGCCGCGGCCAAGGCGCTGCCGGGCGTGCCGCTGGTGCCCGCCGGGAAGGCGTCCGACAGCGAGGGGAGGGCCGTGCAGATCCTGGCGGACGAGAATCCCAGGATCGGTTACTTCCTCGTGGACCCGCCCATCGGCGACGCCCGCCTGCTGGCCTTCTTCCAGGGACGGCCCGACCCGCGGGCGGCCGAGGCGCTGGCCGACGGCAAAGCGGTGGTGTTCGATCCCGCGCTGCTCCAGAACGGCACGCTCGCCCTCCAGTTGACCGCGGACGGCGGGGGAGGAGGCAGTCTCGTCCGGATCCCCGCCGTGGCGGCGGCGTCCGGCGACCCGGGCAGGACCGGTGCCGTGATCCCGCCCGCGGCCCTGGAGAAGGCCGGGTACACGGTGGCCGAACGGGTGCTGTACGCCACGCACCGGCCCGCCGACGTCCAGCGCCTGCAACGGCAGCTCAGCATGCCGTCCGCGCGCGCGGACGTGGCCGTCCTGGACAGGGAGGCGCCCTCGACCCTGGGCAGGTTCTGGTGGGTGTTCGGCCTGGCGCTGCTCCTCAGCCTCGGCGGCACCCTCGCCGCCACCGGGCTGGCCGCGGCCGACCTGCGCCGCGACCTGGACATCGTGTCGGCGGTCGGCGGGCCGCCCAGGACGCGCAGGGCGATCCTGGCCGCTCAGGCCGGCTTCATCGCCGGGATCGGCGCCCTCGTGGGCGCGGTCGGCGGCGCGGTCATGGGCGCGGTGATGGCCGTGCCGCTGACCAGGCGGGAACAGCCGCCGGATGCCCTGGACAGCCTGGTGCCGGCCGTGATCGCCGTGCCCTGGGCGGCCACGGCCCTGGTGGTGCTCGGGCCGCCGCTGCTGGCGGCGCTGGTGGCCGGGCTCGTCACACGGTCGCGTCAGGGACCGCCGGGGAGACGGTTCGCTTAGGGTCCCTGAGCTGGTAGCGCAGCGTCATCACGACCGACAGCAGGATGATCAGCGCCGGGACCGCGGTCTGCCCGATGAGCACCGCGGTCACGGCGCTGTCCGGCTGCTCGACCCGCTGGCTCGCCACGGACGACAGGAACCCGCCGATGCTCAGGATCGATCCCAGGATCAGCGCGCCGAACGCGCTGACCCCGCTCTCGATCGCCGTCCACAGGCCGGTGAACACGCCCGCCCGCCGCTTGCCCGTGGTGGCGGCGTCCACCGCGATCACGTCGGCCAGCATCGAGAACTGCAGCAGGGTGACCCCCGCGACCCCGGTGCCGACCAGCAGGATCATCACGTGCGCGTACCAGCCGCCGAAGATCGGGGTGGCCAGCGCCAGCGCCGTGCCGGTGGCGAAGGTGGAGGCCGCCATGATCATCGCGTTCCGCTTGTCGAAGCGCTTGGACAGCCACGTCCACATCGGCATCGTCAGCATCATCGGCACCACCAGCGCGGCGAACAGCGTGGTGGTGGCCCGGGGATCGCCGATCGTGTACGTGGCGAAGTAGGGGGCGGCCGCCAGCATGATGGCCACGGCGAGCTGCTGCGTGCAGCTCAGCGCCGTCAGCCAGATGAACGCCTTGTTGCCCCTGACTACCGCGAACTGCTTGATCAGGCTGCCGGTGTCGGCCTCCGGCGCACCCGTCATGGGGGCGCGTGCCGTACCGAAGAAGGATCCCAGCATGGCGGCGAACAGCACCACGGCGATCACCACGCCCATGAGGCGGTAGCTCGCCAGCGTGCCGCTCTCGCCCTGGCTGTTGACGATCGCGGGGGCCGCGACGCCGGCGATCGCCGTCGCCGCGCCGACGAACACCATCCGCCACTGCAGCAGCGACGTCCGCTCGTGGTAGTCGTCGGTCATCTCCGCGGGCATCGCCTTGTACGGCACCTCGAACAGCGCGTAGGCCGTGGCCGCCACCATGAAGCAGGCTCCCACGTACAAGGCGGCGGGGATGCCCGTGAGCGGCGGGCCGGCGAACACCAGGAAGAAGGCGACCGGCAGCGTGCAGGCGCCGGCCAGCAGCCACGGCCGGCGCGGCCCGAGCCGCGAGACGGTCCGGTCGGACCAGCGGCCCACCAGCGGGTTGATCAGCAGGTCCCACACCTTGGGCGCGGTCACCACGATCCCGGCCAGCCACGCGGGCACCGCCAGGAAGTTGGTCATGTAGAACAGCAGCAGCAGTCCGGGCACGGAACCGAAGGTGGCGGTGCAGAAGGAGCCGACACCGTAGCCCAGCCGCACGCCTCTGGGGACCGTGGGGGCGGCCACGGCGGGTGCGATCACGGAACTCATTGAAGCCGAGCGGAAGACCGTTCGGTAGGGCCTAGTTCGACGGATTCACGCTATTCGTTCACGTTGGCGCATACCACATGCGCGCCGATCTCCACCATGCGGCGCTCGCTGAGCGAGTCGGCCACCCTGGCCATGAGGATCGGCGCCCCGCTCGCCGCGAGCTGCGGCAGCCGGGCGCGCACGCCCCGGTGGAGGTCGCGCACCACGTCCTCGGCGGCCGTCATGTGGACCTTCACGTGCAGCATGATGCCGGGAGCGCCGGAGGCGGTGCGGGCCTCGGAGATCCACACGTGGTGGACCAGCGGGAAGTCCATGAGCAGTTGCGCGACGGCCTGGCGCAGCGCGGGCAGGATCGGGTGCGCGCACCGGCGGTAGCCGGGGTCGACCTGCTGCATCGGCCCCGACAGATGCGGTCTGGGCGCCGGGATCCACGGGAGCGGGGGCGCCTCCTGCGACCGCGGCGCGGCCTGGGCGATCGCGCCGCTCCGCGACACCGTGGCCATCGCGCCCGTCGCGTACGCGGCGGGGGCGGCCCCGGACAGGACGGGGGTCGGCCCGGTGCGGGTCGAGGTGAGGAAACGCTGCAGGTCGTCGATCGGAACGGCGGCCGCGGCCGGGCCTGCGGCGTCGATCACGATCTCCCGGACGCCGGTGACACGCTCGATGTCGAGGATGGTGTCGGCGTCACAGGCCGAGAGCGAATGGCTGCCGTGGTGTCTGGCGTAGGTCGCCGCGCTGGTGTATCCGAGCAGCACGCGGTCACCGGCCTGGGTCGTGCCCAGGACGACGGATCGATCCGGTCGCACGGCCACCAGGACTCCACCGTCAGCGAGAGCCGCCAGCAACCGGTGCGGAGCACCATGCTGGGCGAGCACGTCGGCAAGCGCAGGATTCCCGATGCTCATATGACGAACCATAGGTAGTCGGCCACGGCTTATCAGGCTAATGGCGAATAATTCTCCGGATCAAGATGAAGATGGCTGCGGTGTGGATGACTTGTCCCGTCCAGGGGTACGGACCGCGTCATCTCAGATGCTGATCCTTCGTGAAAGCGTTCACAAGCCACCGATAGACTCTCAGGTGACCGGGGGACCCATCGACGTGTCCCTGACGCCCGCCGCACGCTACTAAGGACTCACGCTCGTGAACAAGCCCGTCGTACTGGTCGCAGAGGAGCTCTCCGAGGCCGGCCTGGCCGTGCTCGGTGCCGATTTCGAGGTCCGCCACACCGACGGCGCCGATCGGTCCCAGCTGCTGCCCGCCCTCGCCGACGTGGACGCGCTCATCGTCCGATCCGCCACCAAGGTGGACGCCGAGGCGATCGCCGCGGCGCCCAAGCTGCGCGTCGTGGCCAGGGCCGGCGTCGGCCTCGACAACGTCGACGTCGAGGCGGCCACCAAGGCCGGCGTCATGGTGGTCAACGCGCCCACCTCCAACATCACCAGCGCCGCCGAGCAGACCGTCGCGCTCATCCTGGCCAGCGCCCGCAACACCGCGCAGGCCCACGCCGCGCTGAAGAACGGCGAGTGGAAGCGGTCCAAGTACACCGGCGTCGAGCTCGACGAGAAGGTCGTCGGCATCCTCGGCCTGGGCAAGATCGGCCAGCTCGTGGCGCAGCGGCTGCAGCCGTTCGGCGTCGAGCTGATCGCCTACGACCCCTACCTGCCGCCGGCCCGCGCCGCGCAGATGGGCGTCCAGCTCCTGAGCCTCGAAGAGGTGCTCAAGCAGGCCGACTTCCTCACCGTCCACCTGCCCAAGACCAAGGAGACCGTCGGCCTCATCGGCGACCGCGAGCTCCACGAGGTCAAGCCGTCGGTGCGCATCGTCAACGTGGCCCGCGGCGGCATCGTCGACGAGGCCGCACTCTACGCCGCGATCAAGGAAGGCCGCGTCGCCGGTGCCGGCCTCGACGTGTTCGCCAAGGAGCCCTGCACCGACAGTCCGCTCTTCGAGCTCGATCAGGTCGTCGTCACGCCCCACCTGGGCGCCTCCACGCACGAGGCCCAGGAGAAGGCCGGCACCCAGGTCGCCAGGAGCGTGAAGCTGGCGCTGGCCGGCGAGTTCGTGCCCGACGCGGTCAACGTCCAGGGCGGCGCGGTCGCCGAGGACGTCAAGCCGGGCCTGCCCCTGGCCGAGAAGCTGGGCCGGGTCTTCACCGCCCTGGCCGGCGAGGTGGCCACCAAGCTCGACATCGAGGTGCGCGGCGAGATCGCCGCGCAGGACGTGCGGGTCATCGAGCTGGCCGCGCTCAAGGGCGTCTTCTCCGACGTCGTCGAGGAGCAGGTCACGTACGTCAACGCGCCGCTGCTGGCCAAGGACCGGGGCGTCGGCGTCGACCTGGTCACCAGCTCCGACAGCCCCGACTGGCGCAACGTCGTGACCGTGCGCGGCGTGCTGGCCGACGGCCGCCAGGTCTCGGTCTCCGGCACGCTGTCCGGCCCCCGGCAGATCACCAAGATCGTCGAGGTCAACGGCTACGAGATGGAGATCGAGCCGACCGCCCACCTGTCGTTCTTCACCTACACCGACCGTCCGGGGATCGTCGGCGTGGTCGGCCGCATCCTCGGCGAGCAGGGCATCAACATCGCCTCCATGCAGGTCTCCCGCCACGCCAAGGGCGGCAAGGCGCTCATCGCGCTGACCGTCGACACGGCCATCCCGGCCGAGGTGGTCGAGCAGATCGGCCAGGAGATCGGCGCCGACACCGGGCGCTCGGTCGACCTGGAGGACTGACGGCTCCAGTGACGACGGCCGCCGCCGGGCTTCCGTCCTCGTCGAGCTCCATGCCGATCCCCGGCAGCT
>NZ_JAHKRN010000004.1 GCF_019396385.1 Nonomuraea harbinensis
CGTGCACATCCAGGCCCGCCGGATCGCCACTCTCCACGCGGCCTTCCAGGCGCACCCGGAACGGTTCCGCGGCCGGCGACCCTACCCGCCGGCACTACCGACCAAGGTGTGGATCAACCAGCCACCCGTGGCCGCCGAGATTGACACCTCACCACAAAGTGCGCAAGTAGCCTGATGTCTCACTGGGTTTGACAGGTTCCGACTGGTCTTTGCGCTTAAGGATCTCGGTCGAGCAGCTTTCAAGGACGAACTTGGGTCCGTGCCGGGGCATCGCGGTTCTAACCAGCTCACCACAGGCGATCTCAAGCCGATCACGTGACTGGCGAGTGATCAGCGCCCAGGGCGGGATGAGGACCTGCTGGCCCGGCGTCAATCTCAGCTGCAGCTGAGGAAGCACCAGTGACATGGAGCCGCCTCGCCGTTCGAGGCTCAGGCGGAAGATCGATCATGGTCCACGGTTGGTCCACAGTCAGCGAGCTACAACGAGAACGGGCGGGACTCCGTGAGACTGGAAGCCCGCCCGTTCTACAATGTTTGCCCTGATCAGCGACCCAAACCGCTGATCAAGATCGAGTGCCCCCTGTAGGATTCGAACCTACGCACCCGGCTCCGGAGGCCGGTGCTCTATCCCCTGAGCTAAGGGGGCTCAACGAGAACCAAGGCTACCAGTATCCCGCACCCACTCCGCACCAGATAACCGTCCGCCAACACATCCACAGAAAACCCCACGTGACCGCCCCGCTACCGCTAGCTTGACCGCCGTGGGTGACGTTCTTGGCAAAGTTCTGGTCGTAGACGATGACGAGGTCATTCGTCAGCTCATCGCCGTCAATCTCAACCTTGAGGGGTTCGAGGTGGAGACGGCCACCGATGGGCAGGATTGCCTGGATCGGGTGCTGGAGGTGCGGCCGGATCTGATCACGCTCGACGTGATGATGCCGATGCTCGACGGGTGGACGACGGCGGCACGGCTGCGGAACGACGAGGCGACGCGGCACATCAAGGTGGTGCTGATCACGGCCAGGGCGCAGGACGACGACAAGCGCCGGGGCAGGGAGATCGGGGTCGACGCCTATCTGACGAAGCCGTTCGATCCGGCCGAGCTGATCCAGGTGGTGCGGGACCTCGTCACGGGATGAGGCCGTCGCGGCGGGCGATGGCCGCGGCCTGGGTGCGGGTGGAGACGTCGAGTTTGGCGAGGATGTTGGAGACGTGGACGCTGACCGTCTTCTGCGCGATGAAAAGGCGGCCGGCGATCTCCTTGTTGGTCAGCCCTTCGGCGACGAGACCGAGCACCTCCTGCTCGCGGGCGGTGAGCAGGCCGTCCGTGCCTCCGCCGCCGAAGCGGGCGCGGCGGGCGAGGTCGGCGAGGGCGCGGCGCAACGGTTCGGCGCGCAGGCGGGTGGCGGTCGCGTCGGCTCGGGACCATTCGGCCTCGGCGGCAGTGCGGTCGCCTGAGGCGAGGAGTGCTTCGGCGAGGCGCCAGCGGGCGCGGGCCTCCTCGTAGGGGAAGAAGGAGAAGGCGCCGGCGACCTGGCGCCACAGCTCGGGGTCGGAGCGGCCGTGGACGCGGTGCCATTCGGCCTCGGCGCGCAGCGCCCACGCCTGGCCCTCGGGGCCCATCTGGACGCGTTCGCCGACGATGCCGGACTCGGCGGCGTGGCGGGCGGTGGCGAGGAGGTCGTCGGCGCCGTCGGTGGTGCCGAGCTCGGCGAGGGCCCAGAGGCCGACGGCGGCGATGCGGATGCTGGCGGCGTCGCCGGCGACCAGGGCGCCGAGGGCGGCGCGCACGTGGTCGAGGGCGGTGGCCGGGTCGCCCTTCCAGAGGGCGTGCTCGGCGGCGAGGCCGCGGAACATGTAGGCGATGAACTGGTCGTGCCGGAACGGGCTCAGCCACTCCAGGCGGCTCTCCACGGCGGGGCTGCCTCGGCCTACCTCGATGAACAGGGCGAACGACGAGAGCGTGGCCTCCGGGATGGTGCCGACGCGGGCGGCGAAGCCGGACGCGACCGCCTCGGCCTGGTCCCAGTCGCCGGAGGCGTAGTGGATGAGGAAGCGGAGGAAGCGCAGCTCGGTGCCGTAGGTGCTCCAGTTGAGGCCGGTCTCGTAGGCGAGGCGGATGCCGGCGTCGGCGACCTCGGCCGCCTGGGCCATGAGGCCCTGGTCGTAGTGGATGCGGGCGTGGTGGAAGCGGGCGCGCAGGTCCATCGCCAGATCGCCGGTGCGCTCGGTGGTGACGAGCCGCACGAGGTCGTGGGCCTTGGTCAGGCCGTGGTGGAGCTCGGTGTAGAGGGCGAGGATGAGCTGGGCGCTCGTCTCGGCGTCCTTTGCGCCGGCGCGGCGGGCGGTGTCGAGGGCGCGGTGGGCGAGCTCTTCGACCTCGGCGTGGCGTGGGGTCCACATGAGGGCGCGGGCGTGCGTGGCCAGGGCTCTGGCCAGCGAGACCTGGTCGGACGCGGTCGCGACCGCGTGTTCGGCGGCCACCACGGCGGCGTCGAGGTGGTCGATCTCGGCGAGGTAGTAGGCGAGCCGTTCGCTCACCTCGGAGGTCTGCGGCAGGGCGCGCAGGGCGGTGACGGCGCGGTGGTTGTCGCCGCTGTCGGCGGCGGCGACGGCGCTGCGGAAGGCGATCGTCTCGCGGGTCTCGCCGGCCAGCTCCTCGGCGCGGTCGACGCGGTCCCACAGGCCGAGCGCGCGGTCGTAGTGGTTGTGGGCCTCGGCGGGGGCGCCCAGGCGCTCGGCCTGGCGGCCGGCTTCGGCGGAGGCGGCCAGCGCGCCGGCCAGGTCGTGGCCGGCGAGGTGGTGGTGGGCCAGCTCGGCGGGCGAGGTGAGCAGGCGGGCGAAGGCGGCGTGGAGCCGGGTGCGCTCGCCGGGCAGCAGGTCGTTGTAGACCGCCTCCTGCAGCAGGGCGTGGCGGAAGGCGTAACCCTGGCCGTGGACGCGGAGCAGCCCGCGCGAGACGATCTCCCGCACCGCCTCCTCGAACTCCGGCAGCGGCAGCCCGGAGACCTCGCGCAGCAGCTCGTCCTCGACGCGGCGACCGGCGACGGCGGCGGCGCGCAGCACCCGCTGGCCGGGCTCGGAGAGCACCTCGACCCGGGACATGAGCAGGCTGGCCAGGCCGTCGGGCAGGTCGTCACCCTCGGCCAGGGCGGCGAACAGCTCCTCGGCGTAGAACGGGTTGCCGTCGGCGCGGGTGATGATCAGGCCGAGGTCGCGGGCGGCGACGGAGCCGAGCGTGGACACGTAGTCGGACATCTCGCCGGTGCCGAGCGGGCCCAGCTCGACGCTGGTGACGGTCGGCAGGCGCTTGAGCTCGGCCAGGACCGAGCGGAGCGGGTGGCGGCGGTGGATGTCGTCGGTGCGGTAGGTGCCGGCGACGCAGACCCGCTCGGTCTGCACCATGCGGCTGAGGAACACGAGCAGGTCGCGGGTGGACCGGTCGGCCCAGTGGAGGTCCTCGATCACGAACAGCACCGGCTGGACCTCGTTGAGCAGGCCGAGCAGCGAGCCGAACAGCCGCTGCTGGGTGAGGCCGGCCTGCGGGGCGGTCTCGGTGCCGGGCAGGAGCTGGCCGAGCAGCGGGTGGGCGGCGGCGGCCGCGGCCACCGCGGGCTCGGCGCCGCGCAGGGCGTCGGCCAGCGGAAGGTAGGGCAGCGTGTCGCCGAGCTCGGCGCACTGGCCGACGAGCACGCGGAAGCCGCGCTCGCGGGCCTCGGCCACCAGCTCGGTGGTGAGGCGGGTCTTGCCGATGCCGGCGTCGCCGCCGACGAGCGCGACCCCGGCGGTGCCGGCCGCGGCCGCTTCGAGCACGCGGACGAGCCGGGAAAGCTCGGTCGCTCGCCCGACGAGAGAACCGTTCACGCCGTCACTATGCCATGCGGGGCCGACAATCGATTGGCCCACCTCAAGCGGGGCGGATTGGCCCTTATATGGGGACCAAACGTGCTCGTACAGTCAGCGCATGGTCTCCCTCACGACGTTCCTGCTGTTCGCCACCGCTTCGCTCACCCTGGTGCTGGTCCCGGGGCCCAACCACCTCTACATCACCGCCAGGGGGCTGGCCCAGGGCCGGTCGGCGGGGCTGGCGAGCGCGCTCGGGGTGGAGGCGGGCACGCTGGTGCACATCGCCGCGGCGGCGCTGGGGCTGTCGTACGTGATCGCGCAGTCGGCGACGCTGTTCGCGATCGTGAAGTGGGCGGGCGTCGCTTACCTCGTCTATCTGGCGATCAGGGCGTTCACCGCGAAGGACGACGAGACGGCGCAGGAGCCGCCCCGGCAGCCGCTGCGGCAGGTGTTCCTGGAGGGCGTGCTGGTCAACGTGCTGAACCCCAAGGTGACGCTGTTCTTCCTGGCGTTCCTGCCGCAGTTCGTGGACCCGTCGGCGGGGTCGCCGGCGCTGCAGGTGGTGGTGCTCGGCCTCACGCTGCTGATGCTCGGGCTGATCTCGGACGTCGTGTACGCGGTCGCGGCGGGCGCTCTGGGCGGCCGGCTCGCCCGCAGGGCCAGGACCTTGAGGTACGTGAGCGGTGTCGTCTATCTCGGTCTGGGCGTGGCCACCGCGTTCGCCGGGAGAAAATGATCGCATGGCGCCGAGGAAGCAGCAGGAGATCTTCGACGCGACGCTGCGTCTGGTGGCCGAGAAGGGCTACGCGGGGCTGACGGTCGAGGGCGTGGCGGAGCGGTCCGGGGTGAACAAGACGACGATCTACCGGTGGTGGCCGTCGAAGGCGGCGCTGCTGGGCGCGGCGCTGGTCGAGGCCGACCTGCTGGGGTTCACGGCGCCCGACACGGGGAGCCTGCGCGGCGACCTGGTCGCGCTGGTGGAGGGGGTGGTGCGGCTCCTGTCGGAGCCGCCGGCCGCGGATGTCGCGGTGGCCGCGCTGGGCGCGGCGGTGGAGCATCCGGAGCTGGACGCACGGCGGTTCTTCGCCGACCGGTTCGCCAGGGAACGCGAGATCTTCGAGCGTGCGGTACGGCGGGGCGAGCTGAAGGAGTCGGTCGACCCGATGCTCGTGGTCGACCTGCTGGCCGGGGCGGTGTGGATCAGGTCGGTGTTCCGAGGGGTGCCCCTGCCTGACGGGTTCGCGCGGGACGCGGTCGCGGCGGTGCTGGACGGGGTCGGCTGAAGGCCGCGTACGACGGGAGCGTGCCGTACGTCAGGTCAGCGGATCTCCGAGAGGGCGGCCGGGATGCGGTCGAGCACCGGGTGCGGCATGAGGCCGTAGGCGTAGAAGTCGACCGCCGACGCGCCCGCCGCCTTGGCCGCGCGGGCCTTGGCGACCAGCCGGTCGGCGGAGTCGGTGTCGGGGTAGCCGGGCCGCAGCACCGCGCGCACCTCGCGGTCCTTGCCGACCGAGCGCAGGTAGGCGCCGACGTCGTCGGCCACCCTGGCGGCGTCGCGCGCGTACGCGAGCACGGCGAAGGCGGGCACCAGGTCGCCGAGCGCCACCAGGTCGACGCCGAGCTGCCAGGCGTCGTGGGCGGCCAGCCCGGGGGTGGGCAGCCCGTCGCGGTAGCCCTTGACGCCGCCGGTCGCGTCGGCGAACACCAGTCTCGACCCCTCGTCGCCGACGGCCGACGCCACTTCGGAGACGAGCGTGGTGACGGTCTCGGAGCGGGCGCGGGCGTAGGCGACGACGTCGGGTCCGGCGTACGCGGTGAGCGCGGCCCTGGTCACCTCGCCCTGCGCGGGCGGGTCCCCGTTGAGCACGCCGCCGAGGATCCTCGCGCACTCCTCGCGCGCCACCTCGGCGTCCACGCCCAGATCGGCGGCGCGGCGCATGCAGTAGTCGCAGAAGCAGAGCCCGAACATGTAGGCGTCCATCGGCCCGAGCGGCACGAACGAGCGCTCCGCCCGCAGCGGCCTGAAGTGCAGCGACTCGGCCACCACGGAGTCGACGCCGAGCCTGGCCACCGCCCTGGCGAGGGCGACGGCGTACGCGCGCGCGTCAGGATGGGCGGGGCACAGGTCGGCGGGCGAGCCGCGGTCGCCGAAGCAGTCGCGCACGGTCACGTCGGGGTGCGCCTCGCCGAGCGTGGCGTTGCGCAGGAACACGGTCCAGCCGTGCAGCCGCAGGCCGCGCTCGCCGCACGCCTCGCGCAGCCCGTCGAAGGCGTCCTGGTGTCCGGCCGGCGGCCGCAGCCGCAGGCCGGAGAACAGGTCACCGGGCGGGGTGAAGTGCGCCCCGTCGCGGCGCACGGTCAGCCGGGACAGCCCGTGCGGGGTGATGTCGCGGGCGGCGTGGTGGACGGCGCCGACCGTGACGCCGGCCGCGCCGTACCCGCTGATCCTGTCGAGCACCCGCTCGACGCCCTCGCCGCGCAGGTCCTCGACGAAGGCGAACACCGAACTGTCCACGACGGGCGTCCCTCAGGCGCTCTTGTGCGCGACGAAGTCGATCTCCACCAGGATGTCGAGCAGCTGCGACCCGACGGTGGTGCGTACGGGGTAGGGCTGGGTGAAGTAGGACTGGTAGACCTCGTTGTAGGCGGCGAAGTCGCGCTTGAGGTGCTGGAGGTGGACGGTCGCCTTGACGACGTCGTCGAAGCCGAGGCCGTGGGCGGCCAGGATGGCGCCGAGGTTGCGCATCACCTGGTGGGTCTGGGTGACGATGTCGTCGCCTGCGAGCTCGCCGGTCTGCGGGTCGAGCGGGCCCATGCCGGAGGTGTAGACGAAGTCGCCCACGACGAGCCCCTGCGAGTAGGCGCCGATGGGGGCGGCGCCCTCGGTCGTTCTCAGCTCTTTCTTCACGGCTGCTCCTGGAAACGGGTGGTGATGGTGCCGGCAACCCGGTAGTCGCCGTCGACCAGGGGCAGCTCGCGCCACTTGTCGAAGGCGGTGCACGGGTGGGAGATGCCGAACGCGAGCAGGTCGCCGGGCTTGAGCCCGTCGGCGCGCACGATCGTGTGCTGGTCCTGCATCTTGACGACGGTGACGCCGCCTCGCCTGGGCACGGGCAGCCCCTCGTCGTACGGGGCGTCGCGCTTGCCCATGCCCACCACCGCGAGGCCGGGTTCGGGGGTCGACAGGACGTGCGCCCACACCTCCAGTGCGGGGCGCAGCTCGCCGTCGATCCGGTTGTACGGGGTGCGCTCGCGGTAGTAGCCGTCGTCGTGGGTGACGTAGGCGCCGCTGCGCAGGATGACCTTGGCATGGGTGGCGACCAGGTGGCGGCCGATCACGTCGAACCACTGGCTGCCGCCGACGGTGAGGATGGGGGTGCGGATGCGGAGGTGTTCGACGGCCTCCTGCAACAGATCCAGATATTTCCGGACTTCTTGCGCCGTGCCGAGCGATCCCTCGTACCCGGCGACCCCGACCAGCTCGACCCCGTCGGTCCGCTGGACGTGCGCGGCCAGCGCCAGCAGGTCGTCGAGCGTACGGCACCCCGCCCTGCCGCCCGGGTGGCCCAGCTCGGCCAGCACCTGGAACGGCCGCGAGCCGGCGGCGGCGGCCAGGAGGTCGGCTCCCGCCGGGGAGTCGACGAAGGACATCAGCGTGAAATCGGGGTCGGCGTCGAGCTCGGCGGCCGCCCAGCGCAGCCCGGCGGGGTCCACGACCTGGTTGGCGACCATGATCCGGCTGACCCCGAACCCGCGCACCGTCCGCGCCTGCGCGGGCGTGGCCACGGTCAGCCCCCACGCGCCGGCGTCGAGCTGGCGGGCGGAGATCTCGGGTGACATGTGGGTCTTGGCGTGCGGGGCGAGCTCCATGCCGTGGTCGCGGGCGAAGGCGGCCATGGTGGCGATGTTGTGGTGCAGCGCGTCGCGGTGCACGACCATCAGAGGGAAGCCCAGCTCCCCGCCGAACACCGAACGCCCCAGCATCTCCGGCACGCACTCCCCCTCTGCCCGGTTCTGACCTTATCCTGCGGATCTTGGCCGGAGGGCCCTGCCGGGAGTGGCCCCGGTCAGCTCGCCGTCCGCCAGCACCCGCTCCCCCGACACCAGCACGTCGCCGATCCCGGCGGCGAACGTGCGCGGCGCCTCGTACGTGGCTCTGTCGGCGACGGTGCGCGGGTCCAGCACCACCACGTCGGCGGCGAACCCGGGACGCAGCAGCCCCCGGTCCGCCAGCCCGAACCGCCGCGCCGGGTGGGACGACAGGTGGACCACGGCCTGCTCCCACGTCCAGTCGCCGAGCTCGCGGACATGACGGCCGAGGAAGCGGGCGAACGCCCCGAAGCCGCGCGGGTGCGGGTGGCCGCCCACGTAGATGCCGTCGGAGCCGCCGGTGTGCGACGGGTGGCGCAGCACGCGGCGCACCGACTCCTCCCCCGCCGGGCCCTCGTCGGGGCGGGCCGACACGCAGCCGGCCTCCAGGCGGGTCTCGACGAGCAGGCGGCGGCAGAACTCGGCCGGCTCCACCCCCGCGCGCTCCGCCGCGGCGACCATGGTCATGCCCTCGGACCATTCCAGGCCGGGCGCGTGCGAGACGGTCAGCCGCGGCCAGGTCCGCTCCAGCTCCGGCCACCAGGAGTCGAGCTCGCCGGAGCGGAGCATCTCCAGGGCCCTCTCGGTGTCGGCGGCGGGCACCTGGGGCGGCAGCGCCACCATGGCGAGGATCGTGCTGCTGCGCAGGTAGGGGTAGGTGTCGAAGGTGAGGTCGACGCTCCCGGCCTGCGCCCGGTCGAGCAGCGGCAGCAGCAGGTCGGCCGGGCCGTGCAGGTGGGAGACGTGCACGGCCGCGCCGGACCGGGTGGCGATCTCCACCACCTCACTGATGCCGGTCTCGGCCCTGGCGCCGTAGGCGCGCATGTGGGTGACGTACGGGAGACCGCCGAGCGGGCGGCAGAGCTCGGCCAGCTCGTCGGCGCCCGCGTAACGTCCCGGCAGGTACTCCAGGCCGCTCGACAGCCCCACGGCGCCCTCGGACAGGCCGCGCTCGACGGCCGCCAGCATGAGCGCCAGGTCGTCGCGGGAGGCGTGGGCGGGCGAGGCGCCCATCACGTCGTAGCGGATCGTGCCGTGCGGCAGCAGGTAGGCGGTGTTCAGCGCGACCGCGCGGTCGTAGCCGCCGAGCAGCTCGGCCACGGTCAGCGGGCCCTCGCCGAGCGGACCGTTCACGGCCGCGAAGTAGCGGGACGCGTACGCCACGGTCTCGGCCGAGCCGGGCGCGAACGACAGCCCGTCCTGGCCGAGCACGAACGTGGTCACGCCCTGCCGGAGCGCCGCGAGCTGCACCGACCGGTCGAACACCACCGCGTCGCCGTGCACGTGGCAGTCGACGAACCCAGGAGCCACCAGCCGCCCGGCCGCGTCGATCTCGGCGGCCGCCCCGGCGCCGTCGAGCCGGCCGACCGCCGTGACCCGGTCACCGGTGATCCCCACGTCCGCCCGGTACGGGGGAGCCCCGGTGCCGTCGAGCACCCGCCCGCCGCTGATGACTACGTCGAACATCACCCCAAGATTCAACCACCAGGAGCCTGTACGAAACACGACCCGTCAGAACGCGTCAGCGTCGGGTCCGAGAGATCCTTGCCGATGATCGGGCGTTCGGCGAGGAGGGCGCGGGCCGCGGTCCTGTCCAGGTTCCAGCCGTTCCATGAGTCGGGCCGGTCCAGCCCGTTCGCCGCCACGACGTCGGCCAGCACGCAGCTGCGCAGCGGCTCCGGCAGCCGGTCCAGCGCCGGGACCGCCTCGGCCCCGAGGTCGCCGAGGTAGTCCGAGTCCAGCTTCTGCACGCCGCGCACCGCCACCTGGGACTCCGCCACCCGCAGGTCCGGGTTCACCACCGCGAAGGCGCCCAGGGCCAGCCCGGTCACCAGGACGATGGTGCGCGGCAGCCACCCCGAGCCGCGGCCGGCGAGCCGCCCCGCCCCGGCCAGCAGCACCAGCGCGAACAGCGCCCCCAGCCAGTAGACCGTCGCCTCCACCGACAGCCGCAGCCGGGACAGCCCGTACGCGTCCGTATAGAGGTCCATCCGGTGCAGCGCGGAGAACAGCACCACCATGGTCAGCCCGCAGAGCACGCCGAGCTGCCCGGCGAGCACCCACCGCTCCCGCCGCTCGGTCTTGATCACGCCGGCGGCCACCGCGACGATGCCCAGCACGGCCAGGCTGACCACGACGAGCTGGAAGAAGCCCTGCCTGGCGTACTCGGCGTAGGTGAGGCCCGCCGTCTTCAGCACCCACGCGTCGCCGCCGAACAGTGCGGTGATCTGCACCGCGACGAACGCCGCGAACAGCAGGTTGACCGCGGTGAGCGGCACCAGCCAGATGGACCTGCTCACCGGCATCTTGATGTCCGGGCCCACCGGGTCGGCGACCGGCCGGAGCGCCACCAGCACCACCGCCGCCAGCAGCGCCGCGAACACGGCGAACAGCACGATCCGCGCCGGCAGCGACTCCGCCCAGTCGGGCGTGGTGGTCAGCCGCTCCACGTAGGAGGCGAACACCGGGTCGGCCGAGGAGAACAGGAGCCCGAACACCACCAGCAGCACCGCCGTGATGCCGAGCCCGATCAGCGTCGGCAGGATCCGCCGCCTGGCCGCCAGGCCCTTCAGCGGCGCGGCCAGGAACCAGGGCAGCGGGCCGAACGCGAGCAGGATGGAGGCGCCTCCCCTGATGACGCCCAGCCATCCGAGCCCCGCGCCCGACACGGCCAGCGCGGCCAGCCCCGCCCCCGCCAGGAGCAGGATCGTCACCAGCCAGCCGGCGTCCCTGACGGCCGCCATCGCGATCAGCCAGTACGAGGTGAGTCCGAACGCGATCGTCCACGGCGTCATCCGCCGTACGACGGCCGGGAGCGCGGCGGCCCCGAGCACCACGCACACCAGCACGATCCCCAGCCCGATCTGGGCATCGGGCAGCGCGATCGCCGCGAACACCCCCGCCCCTCCGGCCGTGGGCAACAGCCAGCGAGGCGTCTCGGGCAGCTCCGGCCGCGGGAAAAGCGGCGGCGGCGTATAAACCGGCGGCGGCCCGTACGTACCGCCCGATCCCAGCCCGTACTGACCCGCGGATCCGGATCCGTGCTGCCCTACGGACCTCGCCCCATGCTGCCCTGCGGATCCCGATCCGTACTGTCCTGCGGACCCCGATCCGTACTGTCCTACGGACCTCGCCCCATGCTGTCCTGCGGACCCCGATCCGTACTGTCCTGCGGACCCCGATCCGTGCTGCCCTGCGGACCCCGATCCGTGCTGCCCTGCGGACCCTGGGTCGTGCTGTCCAGCGGACCCCGGCCCGCCTGGTGGCACCTGTCCGCTTGAACTGACCGGGCCGTACCCCTGCACACCCGCACCGGCTGCCGCGTACGTCTGCCCGCCCGTACCCGCTTGCGCACGCCTGCCCAGCCCGGCCTCCCCGCCCGGACCAGCCGATCCGTACGCCTGCGCGACCGGCCCGTACGTCGCGACCAGGTGAGCGTGCTCGGCGGCGCGGCGGGCCGCGTTGGCGCCCAGCGACGCTCCGATGGCCCCGAACAACGCGGTCACGCACACGAGCGTGACCACCGCGGCCGAGTCCCCGAAGATCACGCTCGCGAAAGCGGCGGCGAGCAACCCGGCCACGAACCCCACGGCCAGCCCGACGATCCCCCCAGCCGCGATCTTGACCAGCCCCTTGATCGGCGAGTCATCCCCCGGCACCGGAGGCACGCCGCCCACCACCCCGGAGCCACCCCGCCCCACTGAAGAAAGCCCCGGATCCCCACCGATACCCACCACGTCACCCCGCCCGGCCCCCACCCGCACGGCGGCCGCAGAGCCCACACCCAGAGGGTCGCCCCCAGCACCCGCGAGCGCGGAACCGGCCCGTGAAGCATCGCCGCCCACCGGCACGGAGCCGACCCGCCCGGACGACGCGTGCGCGAGATCGGACCCGGCACGCGACGCGTCAGACCGTCCGGAGTCACCCAGCACGGAACCCGCCCCAGCAGGGCCGGGCCGCCCGGAACTCGCCGAGTCCTCCTGCCCGGCCTCCACCGCGAGCGCATCAACGCCCCCCGAACGCGCCGCCATGGCGCCGACCGACCCGGACGCGTGCGCGAGACCGGACCCGGCACGCGACGCGTCAGACCGCCCCGAGCCGACGTGCTCCGAACCGGCCCCCGTGGGCGGCGCGGGGTCGGCATCCGAAGCCTCGGCACGTCCAGCGGTCGTGAGCGTGGAGTCGACGCGCAGGGCATCGATGCCGCCGGAACTCGCAGGCACGGCCCGAGCCGACACAGCGCCAGCCGGTTCGGGGTTGGCGGCTGCATCTGCCGGAGAGGTGGGGGCGGATGCCGTGATGGGGGAAGGCGCGGGATCTTGGGAACGTGGCGGGCGGGCCTCTTCGGGCGCCATCGCAGTCCTCCCTGGTAGGTCGACGAGCATGCGGCATCCCGCGCAGTCGTCGATGCGGATCGAACCGCCGTGCAGTTCGACGATCTCCTTGACGATGGCCAGGCCCAGCCCGGCGCCCCCGCCGTCGGCGGTGCGCCCCGCGTCGAGCCTGGAGAAGCGTTCGAAGACGCGCGCCCTGGCCGGCGCCGGGATGCCCGGCCCCCGGTCGGCGACGGAGAGACACACCCCGGCCCCGGAAGGCGAGGCGGTCACGGTGACCGTGCCGTCCGGCGGGCTGTGCCGTACGGCGTTGTCGAGCAGGTTGGCCAGGACCTGCGCCAGCAGGTCGGGGTCGGCGAGGACCACGAGCCCGGCGGGGACCGAGGTGGCGAGCCGGACGTCCTCGCGCGCCAGCGCCGCCTCCAGGACGGCCTGCTCCACCAGGGGCCGGAGCTCGACCGCCTCCGGTTCGATGAGCCGCGCGCCGGAGTCGAGCCGGGACAGGTCGAGGAGCTGGGCGACCAGCCGGCCGAGCCGTTCCGTCTGGGCGAGCGCGGTGCGCATGGTGACGGGGTCGGGCGCGGACACGCCGTCCACGACGTTCTCCAGGACGGCGCGCAGGCCGGTGATGGGCGTGCGCAGCTCGTGGCTGACGTTGGCGACCAGCTCGCGGCGCTGCCGGTCGACCTCGCCGAGGTCGGCGGCCATCGCGTTGAAGGCCCGCGCCAGCTCGCCCACCTCGTCGCGCGAGGTGGCCTGGACGCGCAGCGAGTAGCGGCCCTTGGCGATGGTCTGGGCGGCCCTGGCCATCTCGCGCAGCGGCCTGGTCATGCCCATGGCGAGCAGTTGCACCATGATGAGGGCGAGCGCCACGGCCACGCCGATGCGCACCTCGCGCGAGAGCCCCGAGTTGATGCCGACCTCGTTCACCACGAACGCGGTGGCGACGGCCAGCACGATGACGATGCCGAGCTTGACCTTGATCCGGCCCAGGAAGTCGAGCGGTCTCATGGCCGCACCAGCGCGTAGCCGACGCCGTGCACGGTGCGGACCACGTCGGAGCCGAGCTTGCGGCGCAGCGCCCGCACGTGGCTGTCGACCGTCCGGGTGGCGGCCGCCTCGGAGAACCCCCACACGTCCGACAGCAGCCGCTCCCGCTCGAACACCTGGCCCGGCCGCTCGGCGAGGCGGCGCAGCAGGTCGAACTCGGTGCGGGTGAGCTGGGCCTCGGCACCGCGGACGAAGACCCGGCGGGCGGCGGTGTCGATGCGCACCTCCCCCACCTTGATCACGGTGTCCTCGGCGGCGAGCTGTCCGGCCCGTTCCACCCGGCGCAGCAGCGCGTGGATCCTGGCCACCAGCTCGCGCATGCTGAACGGCTTGGCCAGGTAGTCGTCGGCGCCCACGCCCAGCCCGACCAGCACGTCGGTCTCCTCGCCGAGCGCGGTCAGCATGAGGACCGGCACCGGCCGGGCGGCCTGCATCCTGCGGCACACCTCCAGCCCGTCGAGCCCCGGCAGCAGCCGGTCCAGGATCACCAGGTCGGGCTCGGCCCGGTCGAACTCGGCGAGCCCGGTCTGCCCGTCGGCGGCCGTCCTGACCTGGAACCCCTCGGCGGCCAGCCGGTCGCGCACGGCCAGCGCGATCGTCTGGTCGTCTTCCACCACGAGAATGCGTCGCCGCTGCGTCACAATCGAGAGCCTAGAAGCGGGGTGTGCAGACGGCACTCCCCAATTCGTGCACATCCGGTGCAGACTTGGGCAGTGGACATCCCTGGATACTTGCGCCGTCTCGGCCTGCCCGAACTGGAGCACGCCGCGCCCTCCGCCGCCGCCCTGCGCGCCCTGCACACCGCGCACGTGGAACGGGTCGCGTACGAGGTGCTGGAGATCTGGCTGGGCAGGCCCACGACGGTGGATCCGCTGGAGTCGGCGGGCCGGATACTCGGCGGCCGTGGCGGCTACTGCTACCACCTGAACGGGGCGTTCTCCGAGCTGCTGGCGAAGCTCGGCTACGCGGTGACGCGGCACGTGGGCGGGGCGCAGGGCCGGGGCGAGGAGCCGGGGATCACCGGCAACCACCTGGTGCTGACCGTGTCAGGGCTGCCGGACGAGACCAACCCGGGTGGCGCGTGGCTGGCGGACGTCGGGCTGGGCGACGGGCTGCACGAGCCGCTCCCGCTGGTCTCCGGCGTCTACCGTCAGGGCCCGCACGAGTACGGGCTGCGCCCGTCGGACATGGCGCCCGGCGGGTGGCGGCTGGACCACGACCCGAGCGGCTCGTTCATCCGCATGGACTTCGGCATGGAACCGGCCGTGATGGCGGACTTCGCGGCCAAGCACGAGCACCTGACCACGTCGCCGGAGTCGGGGTTCGTGCGGGTCGCGGTGGTGCAGCGGCGGGACGCGCGGGGAATCGACAGCCTGCGCGGGCTGGTGCTGTCGCGGCTCGGCGTGGGGGCCGACAGGGTGACGCTGGACAGCGCCCGCGACTACTTCGCCGCGCTGGCCGACGTCTTCTCCCTGCCGCTGGAGGACGTGAGCGGCAGGGAGAAGGAGAAGCTGTGGGGCAGGTTGCACGCCGCGCATGAGGCGTGGCTTGCCTGACGGGGTACACAGCTCGTCGGGAGGCGTATCGCTGGTGCACGTGGCCATGGGAGACACCGGGAAGCTCGCGGGGCGTTATCGGCTGCTGAACCCCCTCGGCGGGGGCGAGCTGTTGCTGGCCTTCGACGAGGTGGAGCACCGTGACGTGGTGGTGCGGCGGCTGCGCGCCCCCGCCGGGAGCCTGGACACGGCGGTGCGGGAGGCGCGCCGGACGGTGGGGTTCGTGCATCCGGCGATCGCGCCGCTGCTCGACGTGCCGGTGGAGGACGGCGAGCCGTGGCTGGTGACGGCGTTCGCGGAGGGCTCGTCGCTGGAGCAGACGGTGCGCGGGCGGGGTCCGCTGCCGGTGCGGCAGACGGCCCGGGTGGGCGTGTACGTGCTGTCGGCGCTGACGGCGGCGCACGCGGCCGGGATCGTGCACGGGCGGGTGCAGCCGGGCAACGTGCTGCTGTCGCCGACCGGGCGGGCGTTGCTGACCGGGTTCGGGCTGCCCTCGATGGGGATGCGGCCGGGCGCCGATCTGTGGTCGCTGGCGGCCACGCTGCACTTCGCGGTCGAGGGCAGGCCGCCCGGCCAGGCGCCGGCCGAGGCCTCGGACCCGCTCCGGGCGCTGATCAGGGCGATGCTCACGCCGGCCGTGCCGCCGGTGGACGCGCTGGAGTGGACGCTGGGGCGGCTCGCGTCGGACCGCTCCCTGGAGCAGGTGGTCGCGGCCGACGGGCCGCTGCCGCCCGCGCGGGTGGCGGGCGTGGGGCTGGCGGTGCTCGACCGGCTCTCCGCGTGGCACGGGCGCGGCGAGCACCACGGCGGGGTGCAGCCGGGCACCGTGCTGATCGACGCCGAGGGCCGGGCCGCGCTGATCCCGCCGCCGGTGCCGGCGCCGCCGCCCGCCTACCTGCCGCCGGAGGGGGTGCCGGGTCCGGCGGGCGACCTGTGGGCGCTCGGGGCCACGTTGTTCCTGGCCGTGGAGGGCCGGCCGCCCGCTCCCGGCGCGTCGCTGCTGCGCGCGGGGCCGCTGGCGCCGTATCTGGTCGGATTGCTGTCAGGGCCGCCGGCCGGGCGGCCCACGCCGGAGGCGCTGCGGCGGCAGCTGCTCGACGTACTGGCCCGTTGCGATATATCGTGATCGGGGAACCCCGGCGGTGGGCTCGCTCGTTGTCCGCACGACGCAGAATGTGGGAGAGGCGGGGCGTGCGCTCCGCGTTCGGAGGATGTTGAGTATGTCGCCAATCCAGAAGTACGCCATCGGCGCCGGCGTGGCAGTCCTGTTCTCGTGGATCTTCCTTCCGGGCTGGCTGACCCTGCTCGTCGTCCTCGGCGTGGTCGCCGCCCCCGTGGTCGGCTACTTCATGCTCGACCCGTCGCAGCGCGAGCGGCTCAAGAGGGCCCGCCGGCGCGGCATCGGCCGCTGAGGCGATCCGGCGGGGGCCCTCAGGCCTCCGCCGCCGTCGCCACCCGCTGGGTGACGCGGCGCTCGACGTAGAACGACAGGAACGGCACGGTGCCGCCGAGCATGACGCCCAGCATGTAGGGCCACGCCCAGCGGGCCTTCATGCCCAGGTTCATCACCGCGACCAGGTAGAGCATGTAGAGGCCGCCGTGGATGGGCGAGATCACCTTCGACGGGCCGGGGATGTCGAAGCCGTAGCGCAGCACCATGCCGCCGCAGAGCACGAGCAGCATGACGCCGACGATGTAGGCGAGCACCCGGAAGGGCTTGAGAGCCGATTCCACCGTTAACCTTCCAGAACCATTTCGGGGGACTCTTCACGGTCCCGATCCGCTCGTACGGCGTCGCGTACGAAGTGGAACCACATGAACACGGCGAACCCCGCGAAGATCCACCAGTTGGCGGCGTAGGCGAGGTTGCGCCAGGTGACTTCGCCGCCGGCCATCGGCGGCGGCGAGGCGACCTGGGTGAGCGCGCCCGAGGGCGGCTCCGCCACGACGTAGCCGTTGCGCACCCGCTCGCCCTGCCACAGGTTGACCAGCTCGCCGGTCGCCACCGTCTGCACCTGGCCGGGGGGCAGCCCTTCCTGCCTGCGCTGGACCGTGTCGCTGCCCTGCTGCGGGCGCAGCCGGCCCGGCACGCTCATCCGGCCCGCCGGCACGGCCGTGGCCGCGGGGTCGGCGGCGTCGGCCACCCAGCCGCGCACCACCGGCATCAGCGTGCCGTCGTCGAGCCTGATCGGGGTCAGCACCCAGTAGCCGTGGTCGCGCGAGACCTTGCCGCCGGGCGCGTCGACGTCGGGCCGCCGGTCGGCGACCAGGAGCTGGCGGCCGGCTTCGTAGACGCCTTCGACGGTGACCTTGCGGGCGACGGCGGTGCCCTGCATCTGCGCGCCGAGGGGGGCCAGCTCCGTGACGGGGACCGGGGCGGGGTCGGTGGTCATCACCGGCCGCCCCGAGTCCTCGAACACGCCGAGCTGCCAGCGGCCCAGCATGATGAACGCGATCACGACCCCGATCGTGAGCAGGTGCAGCCCAAGCAGGCGCGGCGAGAGCAGGGTCTTGAGCATGCGTCAAAACTATCCGCCCACGTGACCGGTCTGCTAACCAGCCCGCCGCGGGGAAGGCGATAAAACGCGCAAATGCGGCAGGCGATCACGCTAGGCTGCTGGCCATGTCTGACCAGCATATCGATCCCGCGGGCAACACCCAGCAGTTCCGCGCGTTCGCGCAGCGGTCCGAGCAGGAGTCTGCCGCCTCCGCTGCCAAGAAGTCGCCGGTTCTGCCGATCATCGCGGTGGTCGTCGTCGTCGCCGTCATCGGTGTGGCGGCGTTCCTCCTGCTGCGGTAGACCTCCCTTCACGTCACGGGGGGCCACCCGCCACGGACCGTGGCGGGTTTTCGTCATGCCCCGGGCCCTCTGATCAGCGGCGCTGACGCACCACGAGAGCGCTGCCGCCGCCGCGCCTGGACGGCTCGGCGACCGCCTGGACGCGGTCCCCGCGGAGGAACTCCAGCGCGGTGGCCGCGCCGATCTCCGGGTTCAGCACCAGGTCGTGGCCCCTGGCCTCCAGCTCCTGCTCGTAGCGGTCGAGGAAGCCCTGCTCGGCCTGCGTCTGCGCGGTGTTGCGCTGCGTCGCCCTGGGCGCCGCCAGCGCCTCGGGCAGCGACATGCCGAACTCGTACCGGTTGACCAGGATCTGCAGCACGGTCGTGATGATCGTGGAACCGCCCGGCGAGCCGAGCGCCATCACCGGCCTGCCGTGGTCGAACACCAGCGTCGGCGCCATCGACGAGCGCGGCCGCTTGCCGGGGGCGGGCAGGTTCGGGTCGCCCGGCGCCGGGCCGAAGGTGAAGTCGGTCAGCTCGTTGTTGAGCAGGAAGCCGCGGCCCGGCACCACGATGCCGTTGCCGCCGGTGGACTCGATCGTCAGGTTGTACGCGACCACGTTGCCCCACCGGTCGGCCACCACCAGGTGCGTGGTCTCCGGACCCTCGGCCGTGGTCTCCGCGGCGGTGCCCTGCGGCGCCGGGCAGGTCTCGTACGAGCCGTCGGGGCTGCCGGGAGCGGCCGGGTGCGCGATGGCGCGGTCGCCGACCAGGCAGGCGCGTTCCTTGGCGAAGCCGTCGGACAGCAGCTCCTTCAGCGGCACGCCAGGCACGTCGCCGACGTAGGCGTTGCGGTCGGCGAAGGCCAGCCTGGACGCCTCCAGATACTCGTGCACCCCGGTTTCGGGCAGCGCGTCGAGGATGTTGAGCGCCTCCCCCACGGTCGAGCCGCCCGACGACGGCGGCGCCATGCCGTACACCGTCAGGCCCCTGTAGCCGGACCTGGTCGGCTCACGCATCAGCGCGCGGTAGTCGCGCAGGTCGCGCAGCTCCATCAGGCCGGGCCTGACGTTCCTGGTGGCTCCGGGGGCGACCGGCGGGCGCTTGACCGTGGCCACGACCTCCTTGCCGAGCTCTCCCCCGTACAGCCAGCCGGTGCCGCGCCGGCCCAGCTCGCGGTAGGTGGCGGCCAGCTCGGGGTTCCTGAAGACGGAGCCGACGGGCGGCGGCGCGCCGTTCGGCAGGTAGAGCTTCGCCGTGGAGGTGAAGTCCTTGAAGCGGGCGGCGTTCTGCGCGGTCTGGTCGTGGAACGTCTGGTCGACCACGAATCCCCTGGACGCGACCGTGACGGCCGGCTGGAGCGCCTGCTTCAGCGACATCGTGCCGAACCGGCGTAAGGCCAGGTCCCACTGCGCGACCGCGCCAGGCACGCCGGCCGACAGGCCGCTGGTGACCGCCTCCTCGAAGGGGATGCCCTCCAGCGAGGTGGCCGTCATGGCCCGGGGCGCGGCCTCGCGGCCGTCGATGGTGTGCACCTTCCGGCGCTGGGCGTCGTAGTAGACGATGAAGCCGCCGCCGGCCAGACCGGCGGAGTAGGGCTCGGTGACGCCCAGCACCGCGCCGGCGGCCACGGCGGCGTCGACGGCGTTGCCGCCTCTCTTGAGCACGTCGACGGCCGCCTTGGAGGCGTCGAGGTCGACGGTCGCGACCGCGCCTCCGTACCCCTCGGCGACCGGGACCTTCTGCGGTTGGTGGTGTGGTCCGGCCACCGCCGGGGCGGCGGGGGCCAGGGTGACGAGGACTGCTGCTGCGGGAACGATCACGTGGCGCATGGACTCCACGATGACCTAGGTACGTCCCGGGCGGTAGGGCCCCCTGCGACACCCGGGGGATGCGCCGCTGGGCACCCGGGCCTAGCGTGGTGACCGTGCGCAAGAAGTCAGGGCTGGACCCGTACAACGCGCTGGTGGTGGCGGCCGCCCAGCTCGTGCTCTCGTACGGCGCGTACTGGGGGCAGCGCGACTTCCGCGAGCCGCTGGACTGGCTGGCGGTCGCGCTGCTGCTGGTGGGACCGGTGGGCGTGCTGCTCCGGCGGCGCTATCCGGTCGGGACCTCCGTCGTCGCGCTCGCGGCCACCTACGCCTACACCTGGTCCGGATACCCGTACGGGCCCGTCTACCTGTCGCCGATCATCCTGCTGTTCTCCCTCGTCACCCTGGGGCAGCGGGTCAAGGCGTGGGTGATGGCCGGGGTGACCATCGTGGTCTTCATCACCTACGGCTACATCCGGTCAGGGGAGCCGACGGGGCTCTTCCACGACCTGGCGGTGACCGCGTTCGTCCTGCTCCTCATGGTGGTGGCGGAGCTGACCAGGATCGTCAGGGAGCGGCGCGCCCAGCAGCAGCGGGCGGCCGAGGAGGAGAACAGGCGGCAGGCCAGCGAGGAGCGGCTGACCATGGCGCAGGAGCTGCACGACGTGCTGGCGCACAACATCTCGCTCATCCACGTGCAGGCCTCGACCGCGCTGCACCTCATCGACGACAACCCCCAGCAGGCCCGGACCGCGCTGGCCACGATCAAGACCGCCTCCAAGGAGGTGCTCGGCGAGATGCGCTCGGTGCTGAACGTGCTGCGCGACGGCGCGCCCCGTTCCCCCACCGCCGGGCTGGACCGCCTCGACGAGCTGCTCGAGCGCTCCGGCCTGGACGTGAAGCTGGAACGCGCCGGCTCGCGCGCGCTGCCGCCGCAGGTCGAGCGGGCCGCCTACCGGATCGTCCAGGAGTCGCTCACCAACGCCGCCAGGCACGCCCCCGGCGCGGCGGTGACGGTCCTGCTCGCGTACGGGGCCCGCGAGCTGGTCATCGAGGTCACCGACGGCGGCTCCACCACACCCCCCGTGCTGGCCGGAGAGGGCAGCGGCAACGGCATCCCCGGCATGCGCGAGCGGGCCGTCGCGCTGGGCGGGACGCTGGCGGCCGGTCCATCAGGCCGCGGCTTCCAGGTCTCGGCCCGCCTGCCCCTTCCCGAGGAGAACGCATGATCAAGGTGTTGCTCGCCGACGACCAGGCGCTGGTGCGGGCGGGCTTCAAGGCCCTGCTCGACGCCCAGCCCGACATGGGCGTGGTCGCCGAGGCCGCCGACGGCGCGGAGGCCATCCGGCTGGCCCGCGAGCACGGGCCCGACGTGGTGCTCATGGACATCCGCATGCCGGGCATGGACGGGCTCACCGCCACCCGGCAGATGCCGGAGGGGCCGCACATCATCATCCTGACCACGTTCGAGCTGGACGAGTACGTCTTCGAGGCGTTGCGCGGCGGGGCCAGCGGGTTCCTGGTCAAGGACACCGAGCCGGCCGAGCTCATCCAGGCGGTGCGGGTGGTCGCGGCCGGCGAGGCGCTCCTGTCGCCGAGCGTGACCCGCCGCCTGATCGCCGAGTACGCGTCCCGCGCCAAGGAACCGCTGGCCGCCGAGAACCTGGACCAGCTCACCGACCGCGAGCGCGAGGTGCTCACCCTGGTCGGCGGCGGCATGACCAACGACGAGATCGCGGCGAAGCTGTTCATGTCCCCGGCCACGGCCAAGACGCATGTGAGCCGGGCGATGATGAAGCTGCACGCCCGGGATCGGGCGCAGCTGGTGGTGATCGCATACGAGTCCGGCCTGGTGAAACCGGGCTGGCTCTGAACCCCGGGAGGAGGCCACCCGATGGCCGGGCTGCGTGACGTGGTGGTCGACTGCGCGCACCCCGCCTCGCTCGCCCGGTTCTGGGCCGCCGCGCTCGACGGCTACGCGGTGGCTCCGTACGACGACGCCGAGCTGGCCAGGCTGCGCGCCCAGGGGATCGACGACCCCGAGGACGACCCCACGGTCCTGGTGGAGGGCGGGCCTCCGCGGCTGTGGTTCCAGCGGGTCCCGGAGCGCAAGGCGGGCAAGAACCGCCTCCATCTCGACCTTCAGGCCGAGGACCGGGAGGCCGAGGTCGAGCGGCTCGCCGGGCTCGGGGCCGCCGTGCTCGACCGGCGCGAGGAGTGGACGGTGCTGGCCGACCCCGAGGGCAACGAATTCTGCGTCTTCTGAACCCTCACGGCCCGAAGGTGAACATGCGCTCGCCCGGCGTCAGAGGCTCGGGACGTCCTGTGAAGCGGTGCGCGCCCACGCCGAACCCCGCCTCCGGGTCCGACAGCCACGAGAGCTCGAAGCCGCGCTCGCCGAACCATTCGCAGATCAGCGGCACCAGGTCGGGCGGGGTGCGGTGCCGGGTCCAGATGACGGTGCCGCCGGTGGCGCAGAGCCGCGCGCAGTAGCCGACGGTGCGCCGGACGTCCTCGTCGGTGAGGTTGCCGAACAGCCCGCAGGCGAGCACCAGATCGGCGGGCGCCATGCCCTCGTAGCAGTCGGTGCGGGCGGCGTCGGCCGTCACCACCTCGACCTGGTCCAGGCCCGCCGCCGCGGCCGCCCGCCGGGCGATCGCGGCGTTGCCCGGGTCCAGCTCCACCAGGCGCGCCCGTACGTCGGCACGGCGGGGATGACCGGCCAGCACGCCGAGGACGTCACGGCCCTGGCCGGCGCACAGGCTGATCGCCTTCACCGGGCCGGGGGCGCAGGCGTCCAGCGCCGCCCCGACCCGCTCCTGGACGGCCCGCAGCCGCCGCGCCAGCCACGAACCAGGGAGGTCGTACGCGTCGTGCCAGGTCTGCCAGTCCATGACGCACATCCTCGGGCGTACGGGACGGCGAACGGAAGCAAAGGAGGTAAACGGCACGGAGGGTGAAAGAACTGTCACTGGCCGCGTCCGGGCCAGGGCCGTTACGTTCGGAGGAGACCTTCGGCGGAGGGGACGATGATGCAGGCGGCGGCCCTGTTCGGCAGTGGTCTCGTCGCCGGTCTGGTGGCGGGGACCGCGTCGTGCACGGCCGTGCAGGGAGGTCTGCTCGTCGGGCTGACCGGGGAGCGCGACCGGGTGGTGCTGGGGTGGTTCCTGACGGGCCGGCTGGTGTCCTACACGGCGGCGGGCGCGCTGCTCGGGCTCGCGGGCTCGGCGGTGAAGCCGCCGCCGCAGGCGCGGGCGGTGCTGCTGGTGGCGGCGGGCCTCATGGTGATCGCGTTCGCGGTCAGGCTCTACCGCCGCCCCGGTTGCCAGCCGCCGCGCCGTGCGTTCGGCGGGCTGGGCCCGCCGCTGCTCGGGGCCGCCACGATCCTGGTGCCGTGCGGGGTGACGATCGGCATGGAGCTGCTCGCGATCACCAGCGGCTCGGCGCTGTCGGGGGCCGCGGTGATGGCCGGGTTCGTGCTCGGCACCGCGCCCGCGCTGGCGCTGCTGGGCTGGCTGCTGCGGCGCGTCACCCGTACGAGACTGGCGAGGGCGGCGGCGGTGCTGGCCGCCGCGGCGGGGCTGTGGACGGTCGGCACGGGCGTCAACCTCGGGGGCTGGCTGCCCGCGACCGCGACCACGACCGGCGCGCGGAGCCCTGTCGTGACCATCTGGGCGCTGCGCGACGGCTACCGTCCGGCGGCGGTGGAGGCGCCCGCCGGGGTGCCGGTCGAGGTGGTGTTCAAGCTGGTCGACCGGGGCTGCACGGAGACCGTGGCGTTCGCCGGGCGGGACCTGGCGCTGCCCGCGACCGTGCGGCTGCCGCCGCAGCCGCCGGGCACGCTCCGCTACGCCTGCGGCATGGGCATGTTCACCGGGATAATCAAGTTCTCCTGAGCCGCTCGGCGATTACGGTTCGCAATCGGGCGATCACATGCCACCCTTCTGGCATGCTCTGGCAAGGTGATGCGACGAGGCCGGCCGTCCCGGCGCCGCGCGTGGGTGACGAGGCGGAGCTGCTGATGGCCGCGCAGCGGGGCGACGCCCAGGCCGCGCACCGGCTCGGCAGGCTCTACGCCCAGCGCGGCGACCGCGGCGCGGCCCGCCACTGGTGGGAGTCCGCGGCCGGGGCCGGGAACGTCGACAGCGCCTACAACCTGGGCCTGTGGCACGAGAAGCACGGCACGCTCGACGAGGCGCTCGGCTGGTACAAGCGCGCGGCGGCGGCGGGTGACGCCGAGGCGGCGGTCAACCTGGCGACGCTGCTGCAGGAGCAGCGCGGCGACCCCGGCAGGGCCAGGATCTGGTTCGAGCGCGCGGCCCAGGCGGGCAGCCGGACGGCGGCGCGCAGGCTGGCGCTGATCTGCGAAGACACCGGCGAGCTCGTGGCGGCGCGTGACTGGCACCGGCAGGCGGCGGCGGGCGGCGACGCCGCGTCCGCGCACGACCTGGGTTTCCTGGCCTACTCGGCGGGCGAGGACGCCGAGACCGTGCGCTGGTGGGAGACCGCCTGCCAGGCCGGTCATGCCGGCGCGGCCTACTGCCTGGGCCTGCTCCTGCAGGCCGGGCGCGACCCGGAGGGCGCCGAGGCCTACTACCGGCTGGCCGCCAAGAGCGAGCATCCCGGCGCGGCGGTCCAGCTCGGCGCCATCGCGCTGTCGCGCCGCGACCTGCGCACCGCCAGGGGCTGGTACGAGCAGGCGGCGTACGCGGGGCGGCTGGAGGGCCAGCGGATGGCCGGGTTCGTCTGCGTGGAGCTGGGCGACGCGAAGGGCGCCAGCCACTGGTTCGGCAGGGGCGCGGCGGCCGGAGACCCGGAGTCGGCGTTCAACTTCGGGCTGCTGCTGATCGCCGAGTTCGGCGACCTGAAGGGCGGCCGCCACTGGTTCCGGCAGGCGGCGCTGGCCGGCCACCACCGGGCGGCGCTGGAGCTGGCCGGGCTGCTGTCGGCGGCGGGCCGGGGCGCCGAGGCCGAGGAGTGGCTGACCGACCCGCCGCCGCCCGTCTGGGACCGGACGGCCGAGCCGGAGCTGGCCGCCAGGGCCGAGCTGGCGGCGCTGGCGACCGATCGCCGTGGCGGCGTGGCCCTTGAGGTGGCGGAGCTGAACGAGATCCTCGGCACCTGGGACCTGGTGACGAGGCCGCTGCTCGACCACGGCGAGGTGATCGCCTGGCTGGTGGCGCGGAGCGGGCTGCACGCGAGCGCGGTCGAGCACCTCGCGTCGGTGCGCGGCACGCTGCTGCGCCCGGGCAGCGCCCCGTGGCCCAGCCCGGTGGAGGTCGCCCACGTGCTGTCGACGGCGCGCGAGCTGCGCGGCAGGCTCGGGCTGTCCGGCGCCGCCCGTGACGGCGCCGACGCCCGCATGCCCGGGTTCTAGGCCGCCAGGACGTCGGCGACTTTGGTGTGCGGCAGGTGCAGGGCCTGGGCGACGGGCTCGTTGGTGAGGGCGCCGTCGTGGGTGTTGAGGCCGCCCGCGAGGCCCGCGTCCTCCTTGAGCGCGTCCTTCCAGCCCAGGTCGGCCAGCTTGAGCGCGTACGGGAGCGTGGCGTTGGTGAGCGCGTAGGTCGAGGTGTTGGGCACCGAGCCCGGCATGTTGGCCACGCAGTAGAAGACCGAGCCGTGCACCCGGTAGGTGGGCTCGGCGTGCGTGGTCGGCCGCGAGTCTGCGAAGCAGCCGCCCTGGTCGATCGCGATGTCGACGAGCACCGAGCCCCTCTTCATGCGGGCGACCAGCTCGTTGGTGACCAGCGTCGGGGCCTTCGCGCCGGGGATGAGCACCGCGCCGATGACCAGGTCGGCGGCCAGGACCTCCCGCTCGATCGCGTACGCGGTCGACACCAGCGTCTTGAGCCTGCCCTGGTAGACGGCGTCGATGAAGCGCAGCCGGTCGACGTTGGTGTCGAGCACGGTGACGTCCGCGCCCATGCCGACGGCGATCTGCGCGGCGTTCAGTCCGGAGACGCCGCCGCCGATGACGACGATCTTCGCGGGGGCCACGCCCGGCACGCCGCCGGGCAGCACGCCGCGGCCGCCGTTGAACCGCATCAGGTTGTACGCGCCCACCTGCGGCGCCAGCCTGCCCGCCACCTCCGACATGGGCGCGAGCAGCGGCAGTGCCCCGTTGACCTGCACGGTCTCGTACGCGATGGCGGTGGTGCGGGCGGCCAGCAGCGCGTCGGTGCACGGCCGTGAGGCGGCCAGGTGCAGGTAGGTGAAGATCACCAGGCCCTCGCGCAGCCGGTGGTACTCCTCGGCGATCGGCTCCTTGACCTTGAGCACCAGGTCGGCCTCGGCCCACACCTGGTCGGCGCTGTCGCGGATCTTCGCTCCGGCGGCGAGATACTCCTCGTCGGTGATGTGCGAGCCCTCGCCCGCGCCGCGCTGGACGGTCACGTCGTGGCCGCGCTCGACCAGCTCGTGCACCCCGGCCGGGGTGGCGGCGACGCGGTATTCGTGGTTCTTGACCTCGGCAGGTACGCCGATCTTCATGGGCTGTCTGTCCTTTCGGAGAAAAAAATATCCGGTACGGGATCCCGTACCGGATATTTTGTCGATCAGAGGCGCGCCCACGCCTCCTTCAGCACACTTCGTAGAATTCCGCCGATCTCTTCGAACTCCCGCGGCCCGGCGATCAACGGCGGCGCGAGCTGGATGACGGGGTCGCCGCGGTCGTCGGCCCGGCAGTAGAGGCCGGCGTCGAACAGCGCCTGCGACAGGAACCCGCGCAGCAGCCGCTCGGACTCCTCGGCGTTGAACGTCTCCTTGGTGTCACGGTCCTTGACCAGCTCGATGCCCCAGAAGTAGCCGGAGCCGCGGACGTCTCCGACGATGGGCAGGTCGTCCTTCAGGCTCTCCAGCGTAGCCCTGAACAGCGGCTCGTTCCTGGTGACGTGGCCGAGCAGGTCCTCGCGCTCGAAGATGTCGAGGTTGGCCAGCGCCACGGCGGCCGAGACGGGGTGGCCGCCGAAGGTGTAGCCGTGGGCGAAGATCTCGTCGCCGTTCTTGAACGGCTCGAACAGGCGGTCGTGCGCGATCATCGCGCCGATCGGCGAGTAGCCGCTGGTCATGCCCTTGGCGCAGGTGATGATGTCGGGGACGTAGTCGAACTTCTCGCCGCCGAACATGGTGCCGAGGCGGCCGAAGGCGCAGATGACCTCGTCGGAGACGAGCAGCACGTCGTACTCGTCGCAGATCTCGCGCAGCCGCTGCCAGTAGCCGGGCGGCGGCGGGAAGCAGCCGCCGGCGTTCTGCACCGGCTCGGCGAAGACGGCGGCCACCGTGTCGGGGCCCTCCATCTCGATGGCGCGGGCCACCCGCTCGGCCGCCCAGTAGCCGTACTCCTCGGGCGTCATGCCGGGGACGCCGGTGGTCTCGTCGGCGCGGTAGTGGTTGGTGTTCGGCACCCGCACGGAACCGGGCACGAGCGGCTCGAACATCTGCTTGAACGCCGGGATGCCGGTGATCGACAGGGCGCCCTGCGTGGTGCCGTGGTAGGCGATCTGGCGGCTGATGACCTTGTGCTTGAGCGGCTTGCCGATGAGCTTGTAGTACTGCTTGGCGAGCTTCCACGCGCTCTCGACGGCCTCGCTGCCGCTGGTGGTGAAGAACACGCGGTTGAGGTCGCCGGGCGTCAGGCTCGCCAGGCGCTGGGCCAGCTCCGCGGCCTTGGGGTGCGCGTACGACCAGAGCGGGAAGAACGCCAGCTCCTGCGCCTGCTTGGCGGCGGCCTCGGCCAGCTCGCCGCGTCCGTGGCCCACCTGGACGACGAAGAGCCCCGCCAGACCGTCGAGGTAGCGCTTGCCGTGGATGTCGTAGATGTAGGAGCCCTCACCGCGGACGATGGTGGGCACCTCGGACTTCTGGTAGGAGCTGTGCCTGGTGAAGTGCAACCACAGGTTGTCCTGCGCGGCCTTCAGGACGTCGTGTTCCGGCTGCGTCATGTGTATCTTCCCTCGTTCGATCTGCACACCAGTGTGCAACCTCACCAGCCACTTTGCCAAGGGATTGCGTCGCTACCCCAGTGACGTGAACCGAGATCCGCAGAACTTTTCGGTAACAACTACGAAATCCGCAGGTACCCTGGCGCAGTGGTCACACCCTTTCACCTGCTGTGAGCGACGGTGTGATCCAATGGAACGCCCGACCACCGAGAAGACCCCCGGGGGACCGTCCCGTGACTCCTGAGCAGATCGAGAGCGCCGTTGCGGCTGCGATGCCGCAGACCGTCGAGGAGCTCAAGCGGCTGGCCGCCATCCCGTCGGTCGCCTTCCCCGGCCACCCCGAGGAGCCCGTGCACGCCGCCGCGGCGGCGGTGGAGGAGCTGCTGCGCAGCACCGGCCTGCCGCGCGTGCAGCGCGTCCCGGTCGACAACAGCTTCCCCGCCGTGTTCGCCGAGGCTCCCGCGCCGCCCGGCGCGCCGACCGTCCTGCTGTACGCCCACTACGACGTGCAGCCAGCGGGCGACCCGGCCTCCTGGCGCACGCCGCCGTTCGAGCCCACGCTGATCGACGGCAAGCTGTACGGCCGCGGCGTGGCCGACGACAAGTCCGGCGTCATGTCGCACGTCGCCGCGCTCCGCGTCTTCCAGGGCCGCTTCCCCGTCGGCGTCAAGGTCATCATCGAGGGCCAGGAGGAATACGCCGGCGAGCGGCTGGAGGCGTTCGTCGAGCGCAACCCCGACCTGCTGCGGGCCGACGCGGTGGTGGTGGCCGACACCGGCAACCCGCGCGTCGGCGACCCGGCGGTGACGACCTCGCTGCGCGGCATGGCGGCCTTCACCATGGAGGTGCGCACGCTCCGCGAGCCGCTCCACAGCGGCTCGTTCGGCGGCGCCGCTCCTGACGCGCTGGCGGCGCTGATGCGCATGTGCGCCGCGCTGCACGACGAGAACGGCGACGTCCGGGTCCCCGGCCTGCCCCGTGGCAGCTTCCTGGGTCAGGGGCCGACGGAGGAGGAGTTCCGCAAGACCGCGGGCGTGGCCGACGGCGTGTCGCTGGTCGGCTCCGGCTCGCTGGCCGACCGGCTGTGGGCCTCGTACGCGATCACCGTGACCGGGCTCGACGTGCCGTCGGTCTCGGGTGCGGTCAACGCCGTGCAGCCGGTGGCGCGGGCCAGGGTGACGGTGCGGGTGCCGCCGGCGGGCGACCCGAAGACCACGGTCAACGCGGTGGTGGAGTTCCTGCAGCAGGTGGCGCCGTGGGGCGTGCGGGTGTCATTCGGCGACCTCACGGTCGGCTCGGGCTTCCAGGCCGACTCGGGCGGCACGGCGCGCGCCGCGCTCAACAGGGCGATGGAGCGGGCCTTCGGCCGGCCGCCGCGCGACGTGGGGGCGGGCGGCTCGATCCCGCTGGTCAACACGCTGCTCAAGCAGTTCCCCGCGGCGGAGATCCTGCTGTTCGGCGCCGAGGACGAGGACGCCGCCTGCCACGCGCCGAACGAGCGGGTCGACCTGGAGGAGCTGCGCCGGGTGGTGACCACCGAGGCGCTCTTCCTGCAGGAGCTGGCGCAGCCGTAGTCAGAAGCGCCAGCGGGTCTGCGCGTAGTCGCCCTTGCGGAAGCCGAAGGCTCGCGCGGGGGCGACCTCGAACACCAGGGCCCGCCCGCCCGCGCTGTTGTGGAAGGCCCCGTCGTGGACGTCGAAGTGCCAGTCGGGGCCGTACTTCGCCTCCCAGGCGTCCGCCAGCGCCTTCAGCCCGCCCTCGTCGGTGACCTGCTCGGCTACGCCCTCCACGACCAGGTCCAGGCCCTGTCCCAGGGTGTTGGCGCCGGTGGTGAGCGCGACCTGCCGGTTGGCCTCCAGGTTTCTGGCCTTCTGCTCCTCCGGGCCGGTGCAGAAGTGGAGCGCGCCGTCCTGCCAGACGGCCAGCAGGGGCGTGACGTGCGGGCGGCCGTCGCGGCGTACGGTCGACAGCCACCAGACCTCGGCGCGTTCCAGCAGCTCGGCGGCCTCCTCCCAGGTGGTGGCGGCGGCGCCGCCGGCGCTGAAGCGGGCGTCGAGCTCGGTGATCGGGTTCATGGTGGTTCCTCCTTCGCAAGGAGTGGACCCGGCGGACGTCACAAATTCGTCGGCGGGCGCGGGAAGAGCGTGACGAACCGCTCGGCCACCTGCCAGTCCCCCTCCACCTCGGACTCTTCCAGGTTCCGGCCGGCGAACACCACGCTCCTGATCGTCTCGGCGTCGGCGCGCAGCACGGCGTCTCCTCCCGCGCCGTCCCTGGCGAAGGTGAGCTGCCCGGCCGAGACCGTCGCCAGGATGCTCTCCTCGCCGAGCCGCAGCTCGACGCTGCCCTCGAAGCCGTCCGCCGCCCCGGGGTCGAATGTCGTCTTCAGGGCGTACAGGAGCGCGTCGACGCTCAGCGGCCCGGTCGAGGTGAGCGGCATCCGGCTGCCCCACTGGGCCAGGGCCAGCACCACCGGCTCCAGCTCGCTCCCCCGTTCCGTCAGCTCGTACACCCGGCTCGCGGCGGGCGGCGGCAGCTTGCGGCGGCGCAGCACGCCGGACTCCTCCAGCTCGCGCAGCCGCTGGGAGAGCACGTTCTGGCTCGCGCCGGGCAGGCCGGCGCGCAGGTCGGTGAAGCGTTTGGGGCCCAGCAGCAGCTCGCGCACGATCAGCAGCGCCCACCGCTCCCCGACGTGATCGAGGGCACGGGCGACGCCGCAGGGGTCGTCGTAGGTTCGCATCGAAAATCCTTGCGAATTCGTACGTGTTAGTCCTAGTTTAGGACCAACACGTGATTGGAGCCATGACATGAACGCTCTGGACACCCTTCCACAGGGAGATGTCCGGCTATTGGAGCATCCGACCGCACGCAGGCTGCTCGTCTCGAAGGAACTCGCCCGGGTGGCGTACGTCGCCGCCGACGGGACGCCACGCGTCTACCCGACGCTGTTCCACTGGAACGGCGAGGAGGTCGTCATGGCCACGTTCGCCGGCGCGGTCAAGATCAACGCGCTGCGGGCCAGGCCCGAGGTCGCCATCACCATCGACACCACGGCCACCCCGCCGGAGGTGCTGCTCATCCGCGGCCGGGCCGAGGTGACCGACGTCGACGGCATCGTGCCGGAGTACGCGCTCGCCCACCACCGCTACGCGGGCCCCGAGCAGGGCGCCAGGAACGTGGCCGAGGCCGACCGGCCGGGAGTCCGCATGGCCCGCATCGCCGTCCGGCCTGCGTGGGCCGGGGTGCTGGACTTCCAGACCCGCCTGCCCGGCCAGATGCCCTCGGGGGCGTGATGGCGACGTTCGCGCTGATCCACGGGGGCGGCGGCACTTCCTGGCCGTGGCGCCCGCTGGAGACCTGCCTGCGCGGGCGGGGGCACCGCACGGTGGCCGTGGACCTGCCGCTGGACGATCCGGACGCCGGGCTCACCGACCACGCCGACCATGTGATCGCCGAGGTGCGGAAGGCCGTCGGGCACCTGGACGGCCTCGTCGTCGTGGCGCACTCATGGGGCGGGTTCGTCGCCCCGATCGTCTGCGACCGGGCGAAGGCCGACCTGCTGGTGCTGCTGGCGGGCATGGTGCCGGCGCCCGGTGAGCCGCCCGCCGACTGGTGGGCGAACAGCGGTTTCGGCGACAAGGACATCGACGACCCGGTCGCGCTGTTCATGCACGACGTGCCCGCCGACCTCGCGGCCGAGGCGCTGCGGCACGGGCGGGGGCACGCCGAGAAGGCGCTCGTGGAGCCGTGGCCGCTGGACAGGTGGCCGGACGTGCCGACCCGCTACCTGCTCTGCCGCGACGACCGGTGGTTCCCGCCCGCGTTCGTCCGGCCGATGGTGCGCGAGCGGCTGGGCATCGAACCGGACGAGATCGGCGGCAGCCACAGCGTCATGCTGTCGCGGCCGGAGGAGCTGGCCGACCGGCTCGCCGGCTACCTCTGAACGACCGGCAGCTCGTACACGCGGCGGACGCTGCTGCCCAGCCTGCCGATGTCGGCCCCGTACACGTGGATCGACACCCCCGTCTCGGAGCTGGTGTTGCGCACCAGGTGGATGTCGCCGGGCGGGGCGAAGCCGCTGACGTCGCCGGGCCGGTTGTCGGCGCGGCCGATCTCCACCAGATGGTCGCCCTCGTCCCGGTAGAGGGTCTCGTGCTCGTTGCCGCTGAGCACGGCGAACGCGCACCACGAGATGTGGTCGTGGATGGCGGTCTCCTGGCCGGGGCGCCAGACCACGGCCACGATCGAGAAGTCGTCCTGCGCGTGCAGGGGCCATGACACGTACGTCTCGGGCGAGCCCAGCCGCTCCTGTGCGGTCAGGATGTCCAGGCTCGGCAGCCGGTCGCGCATCAGGTCCGCGACGGCGAGTGCGGTGTCGCGGGCGGGAAGGCGGCGCGCGGTCAGCGCGCCGACGCCCGCCACCAGCTCGGCCAGGCCGGGCCGTACGGTCGTGACGGTGTCCATGCATCCTCCCGAGGTCGTGCGGCTTCCTCTTCCTACGGTCTCGCGCCGACCATCGATAGGTCCAACAGAAGTATTCGAGCCGACCTATAGATACGATTGATGAATGCTGGATGTCACCCGGCTCCGCGTCCTGCTCGCGGTCGCCCGTACCGGCTCACTCACCGCGGCCGCCCGGGAGCTGCACTACGCGCAGCCGTCCGTCAGCCACCACCTCGCCCGGCTGGAGGCCGAGACCGGCGCCAAGCTGATCCAGCGGGCCGGGCGCGGCATCCGGCTGACCGAGGCCGGCAGGCTGCTGGCCGAGCGGGCGAGCGACATCGTCGGACGGCTCGACGCCGCCGCCGAGGAGCTGGCCGCGCACGTCGGGCTGCAGACGGGGCGGGTGCGGCTGGCGGCGTTCCCCTCGGCGCTCGGCACGTTCATCCCCGAGGCGGCCGCCCTGCTGCGGAAGTCGCACCCGGGGCTGCGGCTCGAACTCACCGAGACCGAGCCGCCGGAGGCGCTGCGGCTGCTGCGGGCCGGGCGGGTGGACGTCGCGGTCATGTTCCGGTACGACGACACGGCGCCGGAGGCTCCCGGGCTCCAGCTCATCCACCTGTGGGACGAGCCGAGCTACCTGATCACCCCGGGGCCGGGATTCGTGGAGGCCGGTTCGCCGGAGTCCGATGAGGCCGATCTGGGGGCTTTCACGGACGCGGCGTGGATCGCCGGGTGTGACCGGTGCCGGAGCCATCTGTTCGACCTGTGCGACAAGGCGGGGTTCGAGCCGCGGATCTCGTTCACCAGCGACGACATCGTGGCCGTGCAGGCGCTGGTGGCCGCCGGGATAGGCGTCACCGTGCTGCCGGCGCTCGCGCTGCGCGCGCACCGCCATCCGGACGTGACCGCGCGCCGCGTCCCGGGCTCCACCCGGCACGTGTTCGCCGCCGTCTACGGCCACCCGCCGCACCCGTCGGCCACCGAGGTGCTGGTCGCGGCCCTGCGCGACAGCCTTTAACCCCGTTGACGGGCTCCATAGGATGACGACATGCCGGATCTCTCCACACTTGCCCTCTTCTGCGCGGCCACCCTGGCGATTCTGCTCGTGCCGGGCCCGGCGGTGATCTTCATCGTCACGCGCAGCGTCGCCCAGGGCCGGGCGGCGGGGCTGGTCTCGGTCCTCGGCGTGCACGCCGGGTCGGTGGTCCACGTGGTCGCCGCCGCCCTCGGCGTCAGCGCCCTGCTCGCCGCGTCGGCGACCGCCTTCACGATCGTCAAGTACGCGGGCGTCGCCTACCTCGTCTGGCTCGGGCTCCGCAAGCTGCTGGCCCGGGGAAGCGCTGAGGAGATGGTCGAGCTGCCGGAGCAGTCCAAGCGGCGGATGTTCTGGGAGGGGTTCGTGGTCAACGTGCTCAACCCGAAGACCGCGATCTTCTTCATGGCGTTCCTGCCGCAGTTCGCCGACCCCGCGGCCGGGGCGGTCGCGCCGCAGATGCTGGTGCTCGGCCTGCTCTGGATGGCGCTCGGCATGGCCTCCGACGGCACGTACGCGCTGCTGTCGTCGGCGCTGGCCACCCGCGTGCGGCGCTCGGTGCGGGCCCGGCGGCGGATCGACATCGGCAGCGGGCTGGTCTACTTGGGGCTGGCGGCCTGGCTCACAGGTGAGAAGGCCTGACAAGCCCGGAAATTTCGGTGCCGTAGTGCGATAGTGAGCGGGTGGCGGAATTCTCCCTGAGCCGGGGCGACATCGACGCCGGGCAGGGCATTCCAGGACACGGCGCCATGGACGGGCCACCACGCGACTTCGGATCCGCACGCGTCGCCTCAGAGCGGGTCGTCCAGGTGCACTGCGGCCACGACGACCTCACGGGCGTGACCGGCTCCGGGTACGTGGTCGCCCCCGGCCTGATCCTGACCTCCGCCCAGGTGATCGACCCCGCCGCCCCCTGCCACGTACGCGGCACCGGCCCCTGGACCCGGGCCCAGCCTGTCTGGCACGGCCACGGCCCTCTCGCCGCGGCCCTGCTCCACATCCCTGAGGTCCCCACCGCCCCACCGGCACCCTCACCGGCCCCGTCCGGGCGGAACCCCGGCTCGTCCCGGCTTCCGGTGGGTGGGGCGTCTGGAGGGAGTGGTGGCGCAGCCCGGCCGTCCCCAGCACGGGGAGCGGGCGGGCGCGGAGGGGATCCCGGCTCGCCGGACCCGTCGGGATCGGACGTTTCGGAGGTGCCCTGGGAGGGGCCCTTGGGGCCGGTTCGGTGGGGGCGGGTGACCGGGGATGGGGTGCGGTGCGTCGTCCGGGGTTTCGCCCGAGTGGATTCGCGGGGCGAGCCGCTGGTTTCGGTGGTGGCGGCCGCCGGTGCGGGGACGGTGCCCGCTTCTCTGGGGGTCGAGTTCTCCGGCTCGCCGCCGGGTGCCTTCAGGCTCGGTTTCTCGGGCGCGGCCCTCTTGGCGGAGCCGACGGGTGAGCTCGTGGGGGTGGTCGTCTCCTGGTACGAGGACGGGCACGCGGATGTCGTACCGGTGGAGGCGCTGCTCCTGGACGACACCTTTCGCGCGTGGGTGGAAGGTGACGCCCTTCCCGCGTCGGGGCTGCTGGAGGACGTGTCCGGGGACGAGCGGGTCGTCCTGCTCCCCGACCTGCTGGAACCGGCCACGGGAGAGCCTCCGGAGGACTGCCCGGACTGGTCGTTGCCGGTGGCGCGGCACGCGGTGGTGCCGTTCGTCGGCAGGAAGGCGGAGCTGACGGCGCTGCGGAACTGGGCCGCCGGGCCCGAGCCGCTGTCGGCCGCGCTGATCACCGGGCCGGGCGGGTCCGGGAAGAGCAGGCTGGCGGTGGAGCTGTGCGCGGAGCTGTCGGCGGCCGGGTGGGACGCCGGGCTCCTGCCGGCGACGGCACTCGTGGGACCGCTGTCGGATCCAGCCGTCCGGCTCGACGCGCCGCGGCCCACCCTGCTCGTGCTCGACTTCCCCGAGCCGTCGGCCGCCCTGGTGGCCGAGCTGGTGCGCGGCCTGGCCGCCCACCGGCACAACCCGCTTATCCGTCTCCTGCTGGTGGCCCGTACCTCCGTGGGTGCCGCCCCGCCTCCGGCCGCCTGGTGGCGTCGGCTGGACACCGCCGCCGGCGGCCGTCTCAAGCGCCTCATCCGCGCGACCGTCCGCCTGGAGGACCACCCCCTGACCCTTCCGGAGCGGGCAGGACACGCCGCCGCCGCCATCCGCGCCTTCGCCACGCGGCCCGGGGCAGGTGATGGACTCGACCGGATCCGCCCGTTTCCGCTCGACGACCCCTTGTACGCGGTCCCGCTGCGGGTCCATCTGGCGGCCCTCATGCGGGTGCGCGGCCATGAGGCGGGGCCAGGCAACGAGCTGGTCCACCGCTTCCTGAACCGCGAACGCGAGCGGTGGTCGGCGTCGCCGGGAGCGCCGGACGACGGCGTGGCGGGCGCGGCGGTGGCGGTGGCCATGCTGTTCGCGCCGTCACCGAGGGAACTGCGGGCGCTGCTGTCCGTCGTACCCGGCCTGGAGGAGGACCGGAGGGCCGAGGTCGCGGCGTGGGTCGCGGGGCTGTTCCCACCCGACGTGCGGAGTGGGCGGCCCTCCGAGCAGCGGGTGCCCGACGTACAGGGCGGGCGGCCCCCCGAGCAACAGGCCTCCGCCGTACAGAACGAGCGGCCCTCCGAACAGCAGGTTCCCGCCGTACAGAGCGAGCGGCTCGCCCAGCAGCAGACCCCTGACGCGCAGGGCAGCCGGGTCCCCGACGTGCGAGGTGAGTGGTTCTCCAGCGGGCGGCTTGCCTCTGATGGGCAGCGGCTGTCCGGCGGGCTGGTGATCGATGTGCCTGACGTGCTGGTCGGGCAGGTGTTGGAGGAGACGGCGGGGCTGGAGTCGCTGGTGACCGCCGTACACGATCATCCGGGGCGGACGGCGGCACACCTGGCGCGGATGCTCGACGTGCTGCGGGTCTGCGCGGATCACGGGCGGGTACGGGTCGCGCTGCGGTCGCTGGTCGTGCACCGGCTGGACAGGATGTTGTGCGAGGCCGCCTTGGGGCCGGGCGAGCAGCTCGGCGACCGGCTCAACGCGGTGCTCCAGCTGTTGCGGGATGAGCCGGAGGTGGCCGGGGCGGTGGCGGCGCTGCCGCCGTGGCAGGCGGGGCATCCCGGGGTGCGGGCGCTGAGGGTGACGCTGGCCGAGATGCTGGTGGAGCGGCTCAGGGGCGGGAAGCGGGCCGACGTCGCCACGGCGCTGTCCACGGCGTCGGCCTGGCTGGCGGCGGCGGGGAGGCTGCCTGAGGCGGTGGCCGCGGCGGGTGAGGCGGCCGAGATCTTCGCGGCCGCTCCCCCGTACGAGCAGGCGGAGGGGCAGGCGGAGGCGCTGTTCAACCAGGCGGCGTGCCTGCTGTTGTCGGGGGTGCCGGAGCTCGCGGTCAGGCCCGCGCGGGAGGCTGCGGCGCGGTTCAGGATCCTGGTGGAGGAGGATCCGCGGTACGCGGCGCACGCGGAGCGGGCCCAGTACAACCTGGCCTGCGCGCTGGCGGGGACGGGGAGACTGCGGGAGGCGGTGTCGGCGTTCCTGGCCGCGGGCGGGGATGTGCTGCTGGCCGGGGACATGGAAGCGGTCCTCTCCGTACTGCCCGACCCGGCCGGGGTCTCTCCCGGCCTTTCCTACGAAACCCCGTCGTACGGAGAAGCTGCGGGGGTACGTGAAGGCGCCCCACCGAACGGTCCCTCGCCATACGACAGAGCTCCTGGGGTTCGTGAAGGTGCCCCGACCGGTACCCCGCCGTACGACGGAACTCCGGGGGTGCGCGAAGGTGTCTCACCGAGCGGCCCTCCGCCGTACGGGAGGGCTGCGGGGGTGTATCTGGACGATGGCGCACCGTACGTGAGTGCTCGAAGGGCTGGTGTGCCGTTGGGTGTGCGGGAGGATACACCGCCCGTGGGTGGGGAGGGCTCGTCGGATGGTTCCTCGCCGTATGGAGGGGTGCATCCGGGGGGTGACGGGTCGTTGGGGCGGTCCGCGCCTGGCTCCCGTGAGGGGTGGTGGGCGTTGGTGGGGGGCGGGGTGCTGGGGCCGCTGGATGAGTTGGACGAGGAGCGGCTGGTCGGGCTGGGGGCCGGGCTGGCGGTGGAGGTCGTCGAGGCCGTGCGGGGGGTGGCGGTCACCGATCTGGAGGTGTGCCGGCGGCTCGACCGGCTGGGGTCGCGGCTGGACCGGCGAGGGCGGGGAGAGGCGGCCGTGGTGGTCGCCGGTGAGGCGGTCGTGCGGCTGCGCGGGATCGCGGCGGAGGAGCCGGGGTTGCGTGCGGTGCTGGCCGGGGCGGCCGGGCTGGCGTCGCGGGTGCACGGGGAACGGGGGGATCTCCAGGCAGCGGTGCGGAGTGCCGGGGAGGCGGTGGAGAACCTGCGGGCGCTGGCCGTCCTGGAACCGGGGCGGCACGGGCGGGACCTGGCCGAGCGGCTGCGGGACCTGGGCGAGTACCTGCTGCTCCGCCGGTTGCCTGAGGAGGCGCTGGACTCGCTGCGGGAGGCCGTGTGGGTGGCCGACGGGCTCGGTGACGGCCATGACCGGTTGCTGGCCGGATGCCGGCGGCTGCTCGGGATGTGCCTGGTGGAGCTGGATCGGCCCGCCGACGGGCTGGCGCAGTTCGAGTCGGCGGCCGGGTGGCTGCGGGAACTGGGCGACGAGGATCGACTGCGGCGGGATGTGGCGGGATGGGTCCGCCGCTCGCGCGCGCTCCTGGGACGTGCCCTGCCACCCGCCGAACCTGCGCTCCCGCCACCTGCGGAGGACTTCCGACAAGCACGACACGCGACACCTGCAGAGGGCTTCGGGCCGACACTTCACGGGACATCCGCCGATAACCCCAGACCAACACCTCACGGGACACCCGCCGAAAACCCCGAACCAACACCTCACGGGACGCCCGAAGAGGGCTTTGGATTTGCACTTCGCGGGGCCTATGACAGGCGCTTCGTGGAGGGGTTGTCGCTGGTTGGGGTGGCGGTGCGGGGTGGGGAGAGTGTGGAGCGGGCCGAGGAGGCGTTGGCGGTTCTCGTGGCGGGAGGGGGGACGGACGTCTGCCCGCTCGCTGACGCTCAGGCGCATCTGGCGTGGGTGTGGGCGGGAGCCGGGCGGGCGCGGGACGCGGTGGTGCTCGCCTCGCGGGCTGCCGAGTTGCTGCTCGGGCAACGGGGGGATAGCGCCCGGCCGCAGGGTGACCGCGCGCGTCCGGGACCGGTGTGGGAGGAGGGCCTTCGCGCGCGAGGAGAGGACGAGGATCGCCGGCGGCGCGGGGATGACGTGCGGTTGTGGGGGAAGGTCGAGGCGGCTCTGGGGCGAGGGTTGCTGGGGGCGGGGCGGTTCGAGGAGGCGTTGCCGCACCTGGTGGCGGCAGTGGACGCGGACGAGGGGGCGGCGGAGCGGGTGCTGCTGGTCGCCTGTGCGTGGACCGGGCTGGAGCGGTGGGAGGAGGCGGAGGAGGCGGCCGGGCGGGCGGCGGAGCTGGTGCGGGAGCCGCTGGGGCGCGCTGTCGCGTTGCGACTGCTGGCCGGGGCGCGGTTCGCGCGGGGGGACTTCGGCGGCGCGCTGGAGGCCGCCGGCGGGGCGGTCGAGGCGTTGCCGGAGGAGGCCACGGTGCCCAGGCGGTTGCTGGCCGGGACGTGTCTGCAACTGCGGGGGCTGTGCCGGGTGCGGTTGGACGACGACGAGCGGGCAGGGCTGGACCTGGTGCGGGGTACCACGCTGATCGCCGGGCTGCTGGACGACCACGGGCCGCTCGCGCCGGAGCCGGCCGCCACGCATCTGCTCGCCCTGCTGGCGCTCGGTGAGATGCAGCAGGATCCGGCGCCGTTCCTGGCGCGGGCGCTGGAGGTCAGGCCGTTGCCGCCCCCGGATGCGCTGCGGGTTCTGCTGGACGACCTCGCCGACCATCTGGACGGGGCGGGCGAGGTGGATCTGCTGGGGCCGATGACCGCGTTCGCCGAGGCGTTCACGCGCGAGGTGCCGGTCCGCGCCCGCCCGGAGCTGCACGCGTCGCTCGGCGACTGCCTGGCACGGTACGCGGCGCTGACCGGCGAGGCGGCGGCGGCCGAGGCGGCGGTGCGGGTGTTCCAGGGGCTGGCGGCGGCCGATGCCCGCCACCGGGCGCGGCTGGGGGTCGCGCTCGCCGCGCTGGCCGGGATCGAGCACGAGCTGGCCCGCCCGGTGCTCGCCACCCTGGAGCAGGCCGCCCACCTGCTGGCCGGTACGCCGGAGAAGGCGGCGCTGGCCAGGACGCTGACGCTCTACGGTGACGCGCTGCTGGGCGGGCGCCGTCCGGTGGAGGCGCTGGCCCATCTGGAGCGGGCCGCCGACCTGTGCGACGAGCTGGACGAGCCCGGTGTCGCCGCCATGGCGTACTCGTGTCTGGGTGCGGCGCTGGCCGCGCTGGACCGGCCGCAGGCCGCGCTGGAGGCGGTCGCCTGGTCGGTGGCCGAGCAGGAGCGGCTGCCGGAGGGCCACCCGGCGGCGCGGGCCAGGGCGGACGAGGTGCGCGGGCTGGTGCTGCGCCGGATGGGCAGGAAGCGGGAGTCGCTCGCCCATCTCGTGGAGGCGGTCAACCAGTACCGGCGGCTGCCCCGTACCGCTGCCCGGCGGCTGGCGGAGGCCGAGGTGGCGGTGGTGATCGTGGACGACATGCTGGCGGACGGGCGGGCCGGTGAGGCGGTGGAGTACGCGGCGCTCGCCGTCGACGGGTACGCCGGGTCCCCGGCGGCCCGGCTCAAGCAGGCGCTGGCCAAGCAGCGGCTGGTCCGCTGCCACCTGATGCGCGGCGCGCTGGGCGAGGCGGCTCCGCTGGTGGAGGAGCTGATCGTGGACGCCAGGCGGGCTCCTGGCGATCTCACGTACCGGGCGGTGCTCGCGGACTCGCTCGCGCAGAGCGCGGAGCTGCTCACCATGCTGCACCTGGACGACGGGCCGCGGGCGGAGGCCAGGGCTCGTGAGGCGATCAAGCTGTACGACGGGCTGATCGCGGCGGGGGTGGGCGCCGAGAGCGTGCACGCCGGGCGGGCGGGCGCCAACCTGTCGCTGGCGGCGGCGCTGTCGTCGCAGGAGCGGTACGAGGACGAGGTGGCGCCGCTGCGTGAGGCGGTGACGGCGCTGGAACAGTACGCGCCGGGCAACCCTGTGCTGGGCGGCCATCTGGCCAGGGCGATGCTCATGCTGGGCGACGCGCTGCTGGCGGCGGGCCGGGCGCCGGAGGCGAGCGCGGTGCTGCACCGGGGGACGCGGGTGATCCGGGACGGCTACCTGAGCGCGGTCGCCCACTACCAGCTCGGCCTGTGCGAACTGCGGCTGGGGCGCGACGAGGCCGCCGACGCGGCGCTGCGCTCCGCGGACGCGCGGCTGCGCGAGCTGCTCGACGCCGAAGGCGACGGCGATGACGACGGCGATGACGACGGCGATGACGACGAGGAGTTGGTCGAGATGCATCGGGACGTGCTGCGGGCGCGGCTGGGGTTGAACGAGCGGGCCGGGCGGGCCGGGGAGGTCGCGCTGGTGGAGCACGACCTCATCAACCTTCGGTGGTTCCGGCCCCGTTGACCGGTGGTTGACCAGCACAGGGCCCGCGCCGGCCCTGCGCTGGTCAAGATTGTGCGGCCAGCACCGTGTCCCTGGCCCATCGGTAGTCGGCCTTGCCTGATGGCGAGCGCTCCATGCGCGGCACGAACGCGTACGAGCGCGGCACCTTGTAGCCCGATAACTGCTTCCGGCAGTGGGCGTCGAGCTCCTCGGCGGTGACGGCGGCGCCGGGACGCGGCTCGACCACGGCGGCCACCCGGTTGCCCCACCGCTCGTCCGGCACCCCGGTCACGACCGCGTCGAAGACGGCCGGGTGCCCCTTGAGCACGGCCTCCACCTCTTCGGGGAACACCTTCTCGCCGCCGGTGTTGACGCACTGCGAGCCGCGCCCGTACACGGTGATGGTGCCGTCCTCCTCGACGGTGGCCAGGTCGCCGGTGAGCAGCCAGCGGGTGCCGTCCTCGGTGGTGACGAAGGTGCGAGCGGTCTTGTCCGGGTCGTTGTAGTAGCCGAACGCGATGCGGCCGGCCTTGGCGACGGTGCCGAGGTCGCCGGAGCCGGGCCTGACGGGGTGCAGCCGGTCGTCGAGCACGACCAGCCTGGCGTGCGGGTTGGGCCGGTAGCGCAGGCCCGTCTCGGGGGTGGCCCCGTCGATCCCGTCGGCGGTGTAGCCGGCCTCGGTGGAGCCGAAGTTGTCGCGGATCAGCACGTTGGGCAGGAGCTCCTGGAGCCGGTCGCGTACGGTGCCGCTCAGGATCGCGCCGGTCGAGCTGAGCACGAACAGCGACGACACGTCGTAGGAGCCCCGCTCCAGCGCCTCGGCGAGCGGCCTGGCCATGGCGTCGCCGGTGATGTTCATCGTGAGCACCTTCTCCCGCTCGACGGCCCGCCACACCTCGTCGGGGTCGAACGTGCGCACGTACACCATGGTCGCGCCCATCCAGAAGGCGATGAAGGTGCCCATCTGGGCGGCGCCGTGCATGAGCGGCGCGGCGGCCATCATCGCGATCGGGCTCGCCTTGACGGCCTCGTCGACCACCTCCTGCGGGGTGGCGCGCGGCTCGCCGGTCGGGTTGCCGCCGCCGAAGGCCATGAACAGGTCCTCGACGTGCCACATCGCGCCCTTGGGCATGCCGGTGGTGCCGCCGGTGTAGATGATGTAGACGTCCTGCCCGGACCGCGGTCCGAAGCCGCGCCCCGGGTCGCCGCTCCGCAGGGCTTCCTCGTACGAGATCGCGCCGGGGATGCCGGGCGGGCCGTTCACCGCGATGAGATGGCCCAGCCGGGGCGCCTGGCCGGCGACGGCGGCCACGCGGGGCTCGAACTCGACGTCGTACAGCAGGGCCCGAATGTCGGAGTCGCGGTAGAGGTAGAGCAGCTCGGCCTCGACGTACCGGTAGTTGACGTTGACCGGGACGGCGCGGAGCTTCAGGGTGGCCAGGAGGCCGGCCACGTACTCGATGTCGTTGCAGAGGTGGATCCCCACGTGGTCGCCGGGCCCGATGCCGCGGTCCTGGAGGTGGTGGGCGAGCCGGTTGGCCTCGGCGTCCAGCTCGGCGTAGGTGCGGCGGTCCGGCCCGCAGACCACCGCCGTGCGGTCCCCGATCGCGTCGGCCACCCCTTCGAACAAGTCAGCGTGGTTGAACTCCATCACGGCTTCTCCCGTCCGACGATCCACATGGCGAAGAACTGCGCTCCTCCCCCGTACGCGTGCCCGAGCGCCAGGCGTGCCCCGTCGACCTGGTGCTCTCCGGCCATGCCGCGCACCTGCAGCGCGGCCTCGGCGAACCTGATCAGCCCGGACGCCCCGATCGGGTTGCTGGACAGCACGCCGCCGGAGGGGTTCCACGGGATGTCCCCGTCGAGCGCGGTGGCGCCGGACTCGGTGACCTTCCAGCCCTCGCCCTCGGCGGCGAAGCCGAGGTTCTCCAGCCACATCGGCTCGTACCAGGAGAACGGCACGTACACCTCGGCCACGTCGATCTGGCGGCGCGGGTCGGTGACGCCGGCCTGCCGGTAGACGTCGGCGGCGCAGTCCTTGCCGGCCTGCGGGCTCACGGTGTCGCGGCCGGCCCTGGAGAGCGGCTCGGAGCGCATGGCGGTGCCGTGCACCCAGGCCGGGGTGCCGGTGGCGGCTTGTTCGGACGAGAGCACGATCGCGCAGGCGCCGTCGCTGGACGGGCACGACTCCAGGTAGCGGATCGGCTCCCACAGCATGGGCGTGGACTCGACCATCGCCCGGTCGATGCCGGGGATGCGCAGGTGGGCGTACGGGTTCTTGAGCGCGTTGAGCCGGTCCTTGACGGCCACGAGCGCGCCGACGTGGCCGGGGGCGCCGCTCCTGCGCATGTACTCCCTGATGTGCGGGGCGAAGTAGCCGCCCGCGCCGACCACCAGCGACGAGCTGAACGGCAGGTGGGTGGAGAGCGCCCAGGTGGCGTTGGACTCCGACTGCTTCTCGAAGCCGACGACCAGCACCCGTTCGTGCACGCCGGACTGGATCAGGCCCGCGCCGACGAGCGCGGTGGAGCCGCCGACGCTGCCCGCGGTGTGCACGCGCAGCATCGGCTTGCCCGCGGCGCCGAGCGCGTCGGCCAGGTACGCCTCGGGCATCATGACGCCTTCGAACAGGTCGGGCGCCTTGCCGATGACGACGGCGTCGAGGTCCTTGAACGTCAGCCCGGCGTCCTCCAGTGCCCGCAGCGCCGCCTCGCGCACGAGCCCGGCGATCGACACGTCCCTGCGCTTGGTCGTGTAGCGCGTCTGCCCGACGCCGATCACGGCGCAGCGCTCAGCCATCAGGCCTCCAGTACGGTGACGAGGTTGTGCTGCAGGCAGGGGCCGCTCGCCGCGTGGCCGACGGTGCGGCGGGCGGATCCGTCGTGGATGCGGCGGGCCGCCTCGCCGAGGCGGATCAGCCCGGCGGCCATGACGGGGTTCGCGGCCAGCGGCCCTCCGGACGGGTTGATCACGGTGTCGTCGGGCAGGTCGAGCGCCCGGCGCAGGATCGGTTCCTCGTGCGCGAACTGGGCGTGCAGCTCGGCCACGTCGACCGGTCCCTTGCCGACGCCCGCCGCGCGGCCCGCGTCGGCCGCCGACGGCGACCGGCTGAGGTCGCGCAGGCCGAGGTAGTGCGGCTCGATGCGGTGCGCGATGCCGGTGATCCAGGCGGGGGTGGCGCACAGTTCGCGGGCCCGGTCCCCGGCGGCGAGCACCACGGCCGCCGCGCCGTCGGTGATCGGCGCGACGTCCGACGCCTTCAGCGGCTCGACCGCGTACCCGTCGGGCAGCTCTTCCGGCAGGTCCAGCGCGTACGGGTTGCGCCTGCCGTCGGCGCGGCTGCGGCGCGCGATCGCGTCCAGCTCGGCCCGTCCGGCGCCGAGCGCCGACGCCTGCAGCGCCGCGTACGAGAGCTGGTCCAGGCCGAGCGGCGCCAGATAGTACGGGTCGAGCTGCAAGGTCATGATGGCCCGCAGGTCGCCCTGGCTGGACTTGCCGAACCCGTACACCAGGGCGGTGTCCACGTCGCCGTGCTGGAGCCGCACCCACGCCTCGTACAGGGCCCAGGCGCCGTCCATCTCCACGTGGCTCTCCGAGATGGGCGGCCAGGCGCCGACCGCGTCCAGCGCGGAGACGAACGAGAACGGCGCCCCCGCCAGGTAGTCGCAGCTCCCCGAGCAGGTGAAGCCGAACCGTTTCTGCCCGGTCAGCGCCTTGACCTCCTCGATCACGGGCAGGATCAGCTCGGGCTCGGACAGCCCGGTGTCGTGGGCGGTGTGCCGGGTCTGCGCGAAGGCGACGATCGCGACTTCTCTGGCCACGCGGCTCATTCACAGCTCCACATCGGGTTCGCCGGTGGGCGCGAACCACCGGATGTTCGCCATGGACGCGGTCCGCTCGCTCTCGGGCACCCATGCGGCCTTGACCCGCATGCCCTGCCGCACCTCGTGCGCGGGGATGCCGCCGACGAGCGCGATCACGGGCACGTCGGACCGGTCGAGGAGCACGTACGCGGAGACGAAGGGCACCTCGGGGGCGCGCGGGTCGGGCAGGTTGTTGATCGCGAACGTGGTCACCGTGCCGGTGTCGGGCAGCTCGACCTGCTCGCCGATCGCGATCCCGCACTCGGGGCAGGACAGCCGGTAGGGCACGTACACCTTCCCGCAGCTCGCGCACCTCCCGCCGACGAAGACGCCGCGCCTGATCCCCTCCAGGAAGACGCGGAGCGCCCCGCCGGCCTGGAGCGTGTACGGGACGCGGACCGGCGAGACGATCCTGGTGACCTCGGGGGCGAAGCAGGCGAGATCGGTGATGTGGCCCGAGCGTTCGCCGCGCCACACCGGCCACACCCGGGTGCCGGGGGCGACCGCCTTCGGGTTGCCCGCGTCGACGGCGTGCACGAGCGCGGTGTCGGCGCCGTCCAGCTTGATCATGGCCCAGGCGAAGGGCCGGTCCAGCGGGTGCCCGGGGCGCGGCTCGGCCACCCAGGCGGACGCGGTGACGGTCCCGGCCGGGCCGACCTCGACGTACTCGCCGGTCACCGCGTCGCCGGTGGCGGGGTCGTACTCCAGCGCGGGGACGAGCACCCGTCCGTCGGCGGTGCGCACCCCGACGATCCGTCCGGCGCGCAGCTCGGTCAGGAACCGGCCGATCACCGGTCCCGTCGAGCGGGTGTAGCCGCCGGGGAACTCCAGCACGTGCTCCGCGGTCAGCGGATCGGACATGCACCCTCCCGGGTGGTCAGATGGCTCGGTCGCGGCCCTCCCAGTACGGGGCGCGCAGCTTGCGTTTGAGCAGCTTGCCGTTGGGCTCTCGGGGCATCTCGTCGATGAAGTCGACGGTTCTCGGCCACTTCATCCTGGCCAGGCGGCCCTCCAGCGAGGCGAGGATCTCCGCGGCCAGCTCCGGGCCGGGTGCCGCGCCGGGCGCGGGCTCGACGACGGCCTTGATCTGCTCGCCCCACTCCTCGTCGGGGATGCCGAACACCGCCACGTCGGCGACCTTCGGGTGGACCATGATCTCGTTCTCGATCTCGGCCGGGTAGATGTTCGCGCCGCCGGAGATGATCATGTCGGCCTTGCGGTCGCACAGGAACAGGAAGCCGTCCTCGTCCAGGTAGCCGATGTCGCCGACGGTGAAGAAGTCCTTGAGCCGGTTCGCCTCGGTCTTGGCCGGGTCGCCCTTGTACTCGAAGGAGGCGCCCATCATCTTCATGTAGATCGTGCCGGGGGTGCCGGCGGGCACCGGCTCGCCCGAGTCGTCGGCGATGAGCAGCTCGGTGATGGGCCAGGCGTTGCCGACCGTGCCGGGATGCGCCTTCCAGTCGCCGGGCGTGGCCAGGGTGCCGCCGCCCTCGGTGGCCGCGTAGTACTCGTACACGACGTCGCCCCACCACCGGAGCATGTCCTGCTTCACCGGCACGGGACAGGGGGCGGCCGCGTGGATCATCCACTTCAGCGAGGACAGGTCGTACTTCCCCCGCACCTCTTCGGGGAGGGCGAGCAGGCGCTTGAAGTGGGTGGGCACCAGGTGGGAGCTGGTGACCCGGTGGCGCTCGCAGAGCCTGAGCATCTCCTCGGCGTCCCACCGGTCCATGTAGACGAGCGTGTGGCCCATGTGCAGGGCGGTGCCGCCGAACTGGCTGACGGCGGTGTGGTAGCTGGGCGAGGTGACCAGGTGGGCGTTGGGCCGCCCGGGGGTGACGCCGAACAGGCCGAGCAGGAACGTCATCAGCTCCGCCCCGTCGTCGGGGTCCAGGCCGGTCAGCGGGCGGCGCACGCCCTTGGGCCTGCCGGTGGTGCCGGAGGTGTAGTGCATGGTGGCGCCGGCCGTGCGGTCGGCGGGCATGGTGTCCGGCTGCCCCTCGGTCAGCTCGTCCAGCGGCCGGAACCCGGGCAGGTCCGCCACGGCGAAGCGCCGCTCGGGAGCGACGGCCTCCGCCGCCCGCGTCGCCTCTGCCGCGTACCGGGGGTGGGTGACGAACGCCTTGGCCTCGCTGTCGGTCAAGATGTACGCGATCTCCGGCCCGGTCAGGTGCCAGTTGATCGGCGTGTAGTACCAGCCTGCCTGGAGGGCCGCCAGGTAGAGCACGAGCCCGTCGGAGCCGTTGGGCACCAGCCCGCAGAGGCCGTCGCCGGCCCGCAGGCCGAGCGCGCGCAGCCCGTGGGTGAGGCGGTTCGCGCGGGCGAGGAGGTCACCGGCCCGGTGCTCGGTGCCGTCGGGGTCCACGGCCGCGATCCAGCCGGGGTCCGCCTGCGCCAGCCGCCAGAAACCGAGCGTGCCCATCGGTACTCCTCACCAGGTCGTACGAGGCCCCCGAACCGGCGAAATAAGAACAGGTTCTCATTTCTTTCGGGCAGCGTAACCCGCGGCTATGGTGTGAGCAAGCGCTTGATTTCAGGAGGAGTGAGTGGAGCTTCTGCCGATCAGCACCCCCCACTGCCGCGTGGAACGTGACCACCACGTGGTGATCGTCACCATGAACCGCCCCGAGGCCCGCAACGCGCTCTCCTCCGACATGCTCATCGGCATGGCGAGCGCCTGGGCCTACGTGTCGGCCGAGCCGGACGTCAGGGTGGCGATCCTGACGGGCGCGGAGGGCACGTTCTGCTCCGGCGCCGACCTCAAGGCGATGTCCGCTCCCCCGTCGGACCCCGAGGTCGTGGCGCGTGGCGAGAAGATCGCCAACTACCACTGGAAGGGCCTGCTCCGCGAGGACCTGCCCGCCAAGCCGGTCATCAGCGCCGTCGAGGGCTACGCGGTGGCGGGCGGCACCGAGCTGCTCGTCGGCACCGACCTGCGGGTGGTGGCGGAGTCGGCCACCCTCGGCCTGTTCGAGGCCAGGCGCGCGCTCTTCCCGATGGGCGGCAGCGCGGTCCGCCTGCCGCGCCAGATCCCGTACTGCCACGCGATGGACCTCCTCCTCACGGGCCGTTCGGTCACCGCCGCCGAGGCGCTGGCGATGGGCCTGGTCAACCGGGTCGTCCCCGACGGCGGGGCGCTGGACGCCGCCCGCGAGCTGGCCGCGAGCGTGGCGGCGGCCGGGCCGCTGGCCGTCCAGGCGATCCTGCGCACCTACCGCGACACCCAGGGCCTCGCGGAGGCGGAGGCGCTCAAGGTGTCGGACGAGCTGGGCTGGCCGGTGATCGGGTCGGAGGACGCCAAGGAGGGCACCCGCGCCTTCCGCGAGAAGCGCCCCCCGACCTACCGGGGCCGTTAGTCGCGGGTGATGCGGCCGAGGCGTTCGAGGGCTTCGGCGAACTCCTCGACCAGGGAGTAGACCACGTCCTTGGTCGAGCGGACCTGGTTGGTGATGCCGATGATCTGGCCCGCGGGGAAGGTCGCCAGCTCGGCGGCGTCGGAGCGGCCGATGCGCCGCAGCGCGTCCGAGACCAGCATGAACTGCAGCGGCATCGGCAGCGTGCCCGGTGACTCCTGCGCCTCCCAGGCGTCGGTCCACTCGTTCTTGAGCAGCCGGGCGGGCTTGCCCGTCCAGCTGCGGGAGCGGACCGTGTCGCGGGAGGTCGCGGCGAGGATGCGCTGCCTGGCCATCTCGGGGGTGTCGGCCTCCTCGACGGTCAGCCAGAGCGAGCCGGTCCAGACGCCCTCCGCGCCCAGCGCCATGCCCGCGGCCATCTGGCGGCCGTTGCCGATGCCGCCCGCCGCCAATACCGGCACGTCCACGGCGTCCACGACCTGCGGGATGAGCACCATCGTGGAGATCTCGCCGGTGTGGCCGCCCGCCTCGGTGCCCTGCGCCACGACCACGTCGACGCCCACCTCGACCTGCTTGAGCGCGTGGCGCGGGGTGGAGGCGAGGGCGGCGACCTTGACGCCGTGGGCGTGCGCCTGCTCCACCACGTCGGCGGGCGGCGGGCCGAGGGCGTTGGCCAGCAGCGCGATCGGGTGCCTGAGCGCGACCTCCACCTGCGGCCGGGCGGTGGCGTCCGTCCAGCCGAGCAGCACCCGGCCGGCGTCGGCGTCCTGCGACAGCGGCGGCACGCCGTGGCTGGACAGCAGGTTCTCGACGAACTGCCGGTGCCCCTCGGGGATCATCCCCTGCAGGCGGCCGACGAGCTCCTCCGCCGGGAACTCGGCGCCCTCGTAGGAGGCCGGCATGACGACGTCCACCCCGTACGGCTTGCCGTCCACGTGGTCGTCGATCCAGGCGAGCTCCCGTTCGAGCTCTTCGGGGGTGAAGTAGAGGGCGCCGAGCACGCCCATTCCGCCTGCCTTGCTGACGGCGGCCACCACGTCGCGGCAGTGGCTGAACGCGAAGATCGGGAGGTCGATTCCGAACATGTCCGTCACACGGGTCCGCATGTCCCGACGATACGACCGGGAAGACCGAACTGCAACACGTTCTACTGCTAGATGTTTCGCTTGTACCGGCGAGTAACTTTTTATTGGAACACGTTTCAATTTTCGTTGTAACGGTCCCGGAAAAAGTAAAAGGGCCCGCACGCGGCGGGCCCCGGGGTCGGAAAAGGATCAGGCGGTGCGGCGGCGGCCGAGCACCACGCCGGCGAGGATCAGCGCGACGCCCACGACGAGCAGGACGAGGGGGATGGTGTTGCGCAGCAGGTTGATCTGGCTCCTGCCGTCCTGGGCGTTGCTCACCAGGCCGTTCACCGTCTCCTCGGTCATCTGGGCGGTGGCGACGAAGGCCGCGGCGCGCTCCACGCCGTCCTGCGTCTTCAGCACCTCGTGCCGCTGGACCTCCTGCTTGACCGGGGAGCCGGTGACGGGCTCGATCCAGTAGGTGGTCTTGCCGTCGTACCAGCGGTCGATCTGCACGTCACCGGTCACGTCGGTGATGCCGACGATGTTGGCGGGGATCGTCTGCGTAGAGGTCTTGGTGGCCGGCACCAGCTGCTCGAACACGTACGTGTCGAGGCCGTTGACCTTCTCCTCGCGCACGAACGTCGCGTCGAAGGCCTGCTTGGCGGTGGAGTTGAAGACCTTGTACGTCTTCTTCTCCACGTCGAACGGCCACTTGTAGATCTGGCCCTCCAGCGTGACCGGGGCCTTGGCGATGTTCACGCCGCAGCAGTTCACGGCCTCGCCGGTGTACTTGTTGAAGGCGCTGCGCCGGTCGGAGATGTCCACCGACCTGCGGTTGTTGGTCACGTCGTTGACCACCGTGGCCTCGTCCCAGACGACCCGGTCGCCGGTGGCGTCCTTCACGTCACCACGGGTGGTGACGATGATCTCGAGGTCGGCGTTCAGCACCTTGAGATCCTGGCGGGAGAAGTACTGGGCGCCCTTCGCCTCCAGGGTGGAGATACCGAACTGGTTCGCCGGCGCGGAGATCAGCTGGTCCGCCGCCCAGAATTTCAGGAGCGGGGCGAGCGCGATGAAAAACGCGCCGAGCCCGATGAGGACGAGCGTTGAAATACGACCCATCGAGACCTCCGCAAAATTAGAACGTGTTGTCGTCTGGTTTGTATGACCTGGATCAAAGTATGACAGTGAGTGATCGGCGTCACCCGCCGACCACGAGCCGCAACCAAATCGATAGAAACATGTTCTATCGTGGTTTCGCCGACGAGACCCCGGGGGTGAGAGCACTGAAGAGAGACGCCGCTCTCGACGGCATCCGCGCCCTGGCCGCGCTCGGCGTGTGGCTGCTGCACGTGGCCAGCAACACCGGCGTGATGTACGGCGAGGGCATGTACGCCTGGCTGCTGTCCCGCCTCGGGATGGCCGTGCCGGTGTTCTTCCTGCTGTCGGGCCTGCTGCTCTACCGGCCGTGGGCCAAGGCCGCCATCGAGGGCGCACCGCGCCCCGCCGCCGGGCTCTACCTGTGGCGGCGGGCGCTGCGTGTGCTGCCGGTCTACTGGCTGGTCGCCTCGCTGGCGCTGTGGGCGTGGACGCCGCTCGACTGGACCGGCTGGGTGGTCTGGCTGCTCCTGCTGCAGAACTACGTCCCCGGCCTGCACAGCGCCGAGGGCCTCTACCAGATGTGGACGCTGCCCATCGAGATGGCCTTCTACCTGGTGCTGCCACTGCTCGGCTGGGCGCTGCACCGGTGGGCGGCCCGGGGCGGCAACGTGCCGGTGCGGCTGCTCTGGGGCATCGCGGTGCTGCCGGTGGTCTCGGTGGCCAGCGTGGTGGCCGCCCGGGTCCTGGAGGTGCCGGACCTCGCGCTCTGGCTCCCGTACCACCTGGTGTTCTTCGCCTGCGGCATGGCGATGGCGGTGCTGTCGGTCTGGCTCGGCGGCAGCCGGGTGATCGGCTCGCTCGCCCCCCAGCTGCTGGTGCTCGCCTTCCTGCTGTACGCGGTGCTGTCGACGCCGCTGGCCGGGCCGCGCACGCTCACCCTGCCGACCCTCGGGGAGTCCATGGTCAGGATGACCCTGGAGGCGGCCGTGGCCGTCCTGCTGGTGGCGCCGTTCGCGCTCGCGCCCGACCCCGGCTCGCTGCGCCACCGGCTGCTCGGCAACCCGGTCGCCGCCTACCTGGGCCGCATCTCCTACAGCTTCTTCCTGTGGCACGCGCCGGTCATCACGCTGCACCGGCAGATCACCGGCGACCCGCCGTTCACCGGCGACTTCACCAGCCTGGCCGTGGTGTCGTTCATCGTGTCGCTGCTGCTCAGCATCGCGAGCTATCACCTGATCGAACATGTCGCCCTCACGCTCGGCCGGCGCCGGTCAGCACCTGCTCGGCCACCGGAAGCTCCGGCTCCGCGGCCGGTGGCTCCCGCCGCGTGACGAGCCGCCCGAACAGCGCGCCCATGGCCGCGCACGCGACGAGCTGCGGCACGTGGTCCATAAGCACGTCCATCAGCATCCCGGCCTCGATCCCGTACGAGCGCAGCGTGAGCGCGACGGCCTGGGCGCCCGCCGCCGCGCAGAACAGCCCGGCCGGCAGCCAGTACGCGCCCCGCGTGCGGCCGTCCAGCCACAGCGCCAGCGCCCCGGCGGCGACCAGGGCGAGCATGCCGGGCGTGCCCGCGATCCAGTAGCCGAACGCCAGCCCCGCCACCGCCGCGTACGGCGCCCGCCAGCTCGACAGCCGCGAGAGGGCGGCCGGCGCGGTCGCGCGCACGTGCTCGGGGCGCGGCCCGAGCGGTATCAGGGAGAGCAGCGCCAGCAGCGCGATCCCGCCCAGCCCGGCGGCGAGCGCGAACCAGTAGGGCCGGTCCGGCGTGTACTCCATCCGCACGACGCCCGACGAGCCGGCGGGCAGTTCCCAGGCCTGCTTCCAGCCGTCGATCCGGACCGGCCGGAGCGTCCGGTCGCCGATCTTCGCCCGCCAGCCGGCGTTGAAGTTCTCACCGACCACCAGGAAGGCGTCGTCGGGCGCGCTCACGTGCACCTCGCGCGCGGACTGCGTCCAGGTGCCCGGCACCGCGGCGGCCTCCACCTGGCGCGGCGTCTCCGGCAGGGCGCCCACGACCAGGTTCTCCACCTGGAACGGCTCCCAACCGGCCACCTTGACCCGGTTGTCGCCCGCCAGCAGCTCCGCCTTCTCGCACCCGGTGATCCGCACCGGCCGCTGCTCCAGCAGGTCGCGGTGGCTGCCGGCGACGCGGGTCTCGACGACCTGGCCGTTCACCTCGATCCGCGGGCCGGTGCCGCAGTCGAGCCGGAGCGGGATGTCGCCGGGGGTGCTCGCCTTGGCCACCCCGGGGATGGCCAGCTCGGTGACCTGCACCCGCTGCGTGAGCGGGTAGAAGCGGATCTTGAGCTGGCTGGTGGTGATCGGGTCGAAGCTGACGTGGCCCCGCTCGTCCACCCGGCCGCCGCGGGAGACACCGCCGTCGCCGGTGACCACCACGTCGAGCGACTGGGTGTCACTGCCCGGCCTGCCGACCTGGATGCGGGAGATCTTCTTCTTGCCCTTCCACGCGACGGTCAGCGCGGGCTCGCGGTCGCCGTCGGCCGGGACCCAGGTGGTGGTCAGGTCGCCGTCGAACGCCGACCGGGGCGAGACCACCGCGTCCTCGCTGAGCTGCGAGGTGCCCGACACCCGCGTCACGCCGCCGCTGACCCGGGTGAACCGGTCGACGAGCGCACTGTCGCGCAGCACGGCCGACCCGCGCACGGTGACGGCCCGCTCCGCGTCCGCGGTGAACGTGCGGTCCAGGCCGGTGCTCTCCTCCCCGGTACGGGCGAGGCGCGGGGGATTGCACACCCACCGGTTCAGGCTGCGCACGCATCCGGGCCGGGCGTCCAGGCCGCGGTCCATGACGAACACGTCGCCGCCGGAGCCGGGCAGCCGGATCGTCCTGCCGGGGGTCACCCCGGGCACGCTGAGCTCGACGATCCCGGCGCGCTGTCCGTAGGTCCAGTCACCGGGCCGGACGGACAGGATCGTGACCCGGATCCACGAGGTCGGCCCCTCAGGCAGGGTCAGCCACTGCGGGTCCGTGGTCTGCTCGACGTCCTGCTCCCGGCGGCCCGCCTCGGTCTCGACCGCCACCCGGTCCACCGTCTGGCCGAGCAGGAACTCGGCGGCGAACATCGCACGCACGCGGGAGACCTCCCGGCGCGCGGGCAGGTCGACCTGGAGCCACTCGCCCTCGGGCGTGCGCGCGCCGTCGGTCTCCCAGCCGGTGCGCACGTCGCCGTCCATCGCCGACCAGGGGCCGCGCGAGGGGTCGCTGATCCCGGCGGGCGCGCCGGCGTCGGCGGCCGAGGAGGAGGCCGAGACGCCGGCGATGCCGTCGTACTCGGCGGTGGCGGTGTTCTCCAGCCAGCCCTTCTCCATCAGGTCCAGGGCCAGCACGCCGCTGAAGTCCGCCCGCCGGTCCTCGGTGAGTGTCGGGCTGATGTTGGAGCGCAGCTCGCCGAAGTGCCGCTCCCGCAGCCGCAGCGCGTCGCTCACCACGGCCGGCGCCTCGACCCCGGCCGCGTCGTCGTTCACCAGGACCGGGCCGTCGCCGAGCAGGCCGAGGTCGCCCATGCTGAGCAGCGAGTCGGGGCCGCCGCGCACCCGCAGCGCGTCCGCCGCCGGCCGTACGGTGACCAGGCCCGACGGCTCCGACACCTCGTACAGGTCGAGCGCGGGGAAGGCGGCGTCGAGCGAGTCGACGGCGTCGTCGCCGAACACGTCGCCGACCGGCTCGCCGAACGAGCGCACCTTGGTGACGCCGGGCGACTCGCTCATCGCCTCGTGGATCCTGGCCGGCCAGGCGCCCGCGAGCTGCTCCCTGAGCAGGTCGTTCCTGGCGAGCACGTAGCGGACGCCCATGCGGCGCAGCACCTCGGTCAGCCCGGCCGAGCCGTGGCCGGACGTCAGCCGCTGGTCGACGGCGTCCAGCAGCCTGCTCAGCCCCACCGAGCCCGGCGGGGTGATCTGGCGGGCCGTCCACCGGACGCTGGACAGGGGCTGGAGCGGCTCGTCCATCGGCCGGCCCCACACGTACTCGCCGAACGAGGCGCCGGGCACGACCAGCACGCCCTCGTCACCGGCGTTCTCGTCGAGCCAGGCGGCGGCCTGCCGCCAGTGGTCCGGCACCTGCTGGAAGACCCCCGGGTACGCCAGGCCCTGGTTGAAGACCGGCAGGACCAGCGCGGCGAACGCGCCCGCCGCCACCGCCCGCAGCGGCAGCCTGGCCCGGCCGAGCACGCTCGCCAGCAGGTGGGCCAGCCCGAACGCGAGCGCGAGCCGGATGAGCGGGTCGAACTTGCGCAGGTTGCGCAGCGGCGCGAGCGGGCCGTCCAGCAGCCACCGGATCGGCTCGGCCACGGCGGGCTCCAGCGCGCTGATGTGCCCGGCCGTCACCGCCGCCGTCCCCACCAGGAAGAGCGCGATGAGGAAGCCCCTGGCGGGCAGGTCACGGCGGGCCAGCCCGGCCAGGCCGAGCGCGGCGATGACGCCGGTGACCGCCACCATCGCGCCTGAGGTCGCGATCGCGTACCCGGGCGGCTGCTCGAACACGCCGCTGAGCGGCAGGAAGCGCACCCAGTCGGAGGCGCCGCGCAGCACGTTCGTCAGCGACGTGACCTGCGTGGTCGCCGCCGAGGTCTCGGTGTAGGGCAGGAACGAGAACGCGTACCGGCCCACCAGCAGCAGCGGCAGCGACCAGAAGAGGGTGGCCACCGCGACGGCGGCCGTCCACCAGCCGAGCATCCGCCAGCGCGGCACCGGGCGCGGCCGGGTCAGGATGTAGACGACGGGGGCGACCAGCACGGCCAGCACGGCGACCGCGTTCACCCCGCCGCACAGCGCCACGGCCAGCCCCGACCGGACCGCCGCCCTGGCCCGCTGCCCCGTCTCGGCGGCGGTGAGCAGCGGGATCAGGATCCACGGCAGCATCGCGGCGGGCAGCCACTCGATCGAGATCTCGCCGACGATCGACAGCGCGCGCGGGGCCAGCGCGTACGCCAGCGCGCCCGCGATCCTGGTGCCCGGCGTGCCGACGCCGAGCTTGGCGGCCAGCCGCTCGGCGCCCAGGAACGCGACGCAGAACAGCAGCGTCAGCCAGAGCCGCTGGGTGATCCACGGCTCGACGCCGGCCAGCTCGCCGAGGGCGAAGAAGGGGCCCATCGGGAACAGGTAGCCGGCCGCCTGGTTCTGGAGCTGGCCGAAGTGTTGCAGATCCCACAGGTGGGTGGCGCGCTCCAGCCAGCCGAGCGGGTTCAGCGCCAGGTCGAGCTTGGTGTCGGGGATGAGGTGGCCGGGCTTGGTGGTGAACGCCAGGATCGCGAAGCCGGCACAGCACAACACCAGCCAGAAACGGTGCCGGGCCTTCTCGGTCACCGCTCCTCCACGTCCGCACCGGTGATCAACGCCATGAGGCGGTCGGCGCTGGCGTCCCAGGAAAACCGTCCAGCCCATTTCCGACATTTCATGTTATAGGTGTCCGGACCCAGGTCAGTCAGCTCGTCCGCGACCTCGTCCAGCGCCGCGCCGAGGCCTTTGGCCAGGTCAGCGGCCGGGGTGCCGCCCTCGGGGACCAGCCAGCCCGTCTCGCCGTCCCGTACCGCGTCCCGGAGCCCTTCCACGTCGAAGGCGACGGTCGGCACGCCGAGCGCGGCCGCCTCCACCACGCACAGCCCCCAGCCCTCGCCCTGCGAGGCGGTGACGTGCACCCAGGCGGCGGCGATCAGGCGCGCCTTCTCCTCCTCCGGCAGGTAGCCGTGGAGCGTGACGCCCCCGGGGAGCCGCGCGCGCAGCGCGGCCTCCTCCGGGCCGCGGCCGATGACGTCGACGACCAGGTCAGGCCGCTGCTCGCGCAGCTCCGCCACCGCGTCCAGCAGCAGGCCGACGCGCTTGTGCGCGACCAGCCTGCCGACGCAGACGACGCGCGGCACCGGGCTCCTGGGGACGTCGCTCTCCGGCGGGGCCGTGCTCACCCCGTTGTGGACCAGGTGGATCGGGCCGATCCAGCGCAGCCGCTCCCGCATGGCGCGCACGGTGGACGGCGACACGGCCACGCCGGTGTGCCGCCGGTAGGTCCAGCGCGACACCGGCCCCTCCAGGAACCGCCCCACCGCGGCCAGCCACCACGGCAGGTGCAGGCCGAACTGCCGGTCGTGCACGTGGTGCACGACGCACAGGATCCGGGTACGGCGCGGCAGCACCCACGGCGTGAAGAACGGGATGCCGTTCTGGCAGTCGAGCACCGCGTCGAACCGGGTGCGCCGGACCAGCAGCCAGAGCAGCACCAGCGGGTAGACGGTGAACACCCCGCCCATCCGGCGCACCCGTACGCCGTCGCGGGTCTCCGCCCGCGACTGGCCGGGCGCCCGCGCGGTGACGAACGAGACCGCGTGGCCCGCGCGGGCCATCCGGCGCGCCAGCTCCCAGGCGTAGGTCTCGGCGCCGCCGGAGGCGGGGTGCCAGGGGTCGCGCCAGTTGACGACGGCGACGTTCATGGGTCGTTCACGGATATCCGACGGGGTCGAGCGGAGGTTCCCAGACGGGCGCGGGCGGTGTGGCGCGCAGCCTCAGCCAGATCCTGCCCAGCTCCAGCATGATGCCGAAGCTGTGCCGGGCCGGGGAAAACCTGGAGCCGGGCATGTCGTGCCAGCGGACCGGGATCTCCAGCACCCGCGAGCCGCGGCCGGCGCAGCGCGCCAGCAGCTCCACGTCGAACGCGAACCCGGGCGTGCGCAGCTCGGCGGCCACCTCGCGGGCGAGCGGGCCGTCGAAGAACTTGAACCCGCACTGGGTGTCGCTCACCCCGTGCACCAGCGCCCTGGCCAGCGCGCGGAAGCCGACAGCGCCGATCTCGCGGATCCGGCTGTGACGGTTCTCGACACTCGAGTACGCGTGCGCCCGCGAGCCGATCACCACCCGCTCCCCGGACAGGAGCAGGCCGAAGGCGACGTCGACGGCGGCCAGGTCGGTGGCCATGTCGGCATCGCAGAAACCTACGAAGGGGGCACGGGTCTCGATCAGCCCCGCACGGACCGCGGCTCCCTTGCCGGGCACCGGGCAGCTCACCAGCCGGACCGGGACCTCGCCCTCGGGCCAGGTGCGGACGATCTCGGCGGTGCCGTCCGTGCTGTTGTTGTCGACGACGATGACCGCGGTCGGGAACGGCATGCGGGCAAGCTTCGCGCACAGCTGCAGGAGCCCCCCGGGAAGCCGTCGTTCCTCGTTGTGCGCGGGAACGACGATCTCAAGCAGTGGTCGCCGGCTCGCCCCCGAGTTCCCTGAGGAGGAGGGCGGCATGGCGGCGCTCTGTTACCGCGTGCCGTAGTTGTAGAGCGGCTGGTTGACAGGCGTGGCGGTGGAACCGGTCAGGGAGACCGTGGTGATCGTCGTCACTAGTGCGGCCACGGCTACGCCGATGATCGCTGCTAACAGGATCTTGATCACGGGGGTTCCTCCTGGTGCGGCAGGGGTCCGGGGTATGTGGACAAACCTAGAACCAATTACTGCTACTCGCTAGTAGCTAGACCTAAATTTTACAAAACCCCTGATGAGGTACCTTATCGGGGCGTAAGCGGCGGCTCCAACCTGTACAGACGCAGCTCCGCAGAGTTGACCGGCACCTCGGCGTCACCGAGCCAGACGGCGAACTGGTTCTTCTCCTCAACCGTCCCCGCATCAACAATCACGTACCGGAACCCCAGTCGGGCGAGGTCAGGTGAACCGCCTTCTAGTACGCGTTCTACCTCCGCGGCCCGGGGGTCCTCGCTCCCGACGACCATCTCGCCCACCCGCACCACGTCGTTGGTCACCACCCGCCGCCCCGGCACCGCGAAGAACCGCTGCGCCGGATCCAGCACCGCCCTGTGCCCGTTCCAGCCGAATCTCCGGTACGACTCGAACGGCAGCACCAGCACGTCACCGGGAGCCGGGTCGTCACGCAGCGTGTCCCTCGCCTCGTACCACGACCGCGGATACGAGACGGCGTCCAGCGCCCCCAGAGCCCCCCACGCCATCGTCGGCAGCACGGCCACCGGCACCACGACCAGCACGCCGACCAGCCACCGTCCAGGCCGCCCACCCGCCGTCGCCGGCTGTCCGCCCGGCGCCGCGGACCCGCTCGCCCCGGCCGGGCTCTCCCGTACGACGGCCGCCGCCAGCAGCCCGAGCCCCACGGCCGCCAGCAACGCGACCGGCGCCACGTACTGCTGCGCGTCCCGGAACACCGCGAACCCGCCCCACACCCCGACCAGCCACTTCAGCACGGACCGCCCGGCCTCGGTGACCCCCGCGGACGCGACGGCGAACCCGATGACGGCGGCTGCCACGAGCCCGTTCCGGTACGGCAACCGGCGGCCCAGCCACCAGAACCCGGCGATCCCCGCGACCACGAGCACCAGCCGCGCCACCGCCCCGACGATCCCGTCGTACCCGGCGGGCACGGCGTTCGCGTTCCAGATCCCGCCGAGGGACAGCAGGCTCCCCACCGTCCCGAACGGCGTGTCGGCCCGCGAGGCGAACGCCTCCACCCCCACCGGGTCCCCTTCGAGACCGTCGGGCCGCAGCACCGCCGGCACCAGCCACGGCAGGCAGAAGGCGCCCAGCACCAGCCCCACCTGGAGCACCCTCCCCCACCGGCGGCCGGACGAGGCGGCCACGGGGAGGGCGGTGACGACGGTGACCAGCATCGCCGCGAAGCCGCCCGTCGCCGCCGGCAGGACGGACACGGCCAGGCGGCGACCCCGGTCGAGCGCGTGGACCACCCAGGGCAGCCCCGCGTACCCCAGGAGGAGCGCCCACTGCCCGATCAGGAGGCGCTCGGCCACGAACGGGTTCCAGACGTAGAAGGCCGCCGCCGCCAGGCGGGGGGCCAGTCCGGGGGAAGGGACGAGGACGGCGACGCCCGAGGCGCCCAGCACGAAGATCGACAGCAGGACGAGCTTCTGCACCAGCTCCCCCGGCAGGAGCTGGGACAGGAGGGTGACCACCGCGTCGCTGGGCACCACCCGGGGCGCGCCGCCCGCCAGGCCGAAGGTGAAGAGGGAGAACGCCGGGTCGGGGACGAACACCATGTCCTGCAGCAGCACGAACCCCCAGCCCAGAGCGGGACCGAGGGCGAGGGCTCCGAGGGTGAGGCCGAGGGCGGCGCCGGCCAGGGCGGCTCTGGCCTGGTGTGGCATCCAGCTATGACATCACACCTCTATGACTGCTTTTCCCAGCATGTCGCCAGTTGAGGGACGTTTCCGGCATGCTGTCGCGTGGGGGGATCGCGGGCAGGAAGGACGACGGGGTGGCGAGGGCCGGCCAGGCGGTGCGCGGCGACGTGGTGCTCGCCGCGGGTCTGCTGATGGTGGCCGCCCAGCTGGTGTGGAAGTTCGAGCTGGTCCGCCGCACGTACTTCCGCCAGGACGACTTCATGTTCATCGCCAGGGGCCTGGAACAGAGCCTGACCTGGGACTACCTGATGCGGGTGGACTACGGGCACATGGCTCCCGGCCCGTTCGCGATCCAGTGGCTGATGGGACGGCTCGGCGGCTACAACGACGCGCTGGCCCACGGCGTCACGATGTGCCTGCTGGCCGCGGCGGGGCTGGCGCTGCTGCGGCTGCTGACGGTGCTGTTCGGGTCGCGGCCGGCGATCCTGGTGCCGCTGGGGTTCTTCCTGCTGACCCCGATGACGATCCCCTCGCTGTCATGGTGGTCCGTGGTGCTGGGGGCGCTGCCCTTCCAGGTGGCTGTGCCCATGGCGCTCGCGTCACACGTCCTCTACACCCGCACGCGGCGCCGGCGGCACGCGGTGGCCGCCGTGGGCTGGACGCTGTTCGCGATGGCGTTCTACGTCAAGTCGCCGTTCATCCTGGTGATGGCCTTCGTGCTGACCCTGGGCTGGCTGGCGCGGGACCGGATGACGCGCGTGTGGCTGTTCTACGGCGGGGTGCTCGCGGCGTACTCGGTGGTCTTCTTCCACCAGATGTTCACCTCCGTGCAGCTCACGAACGACACGGTGCGGCCTTCCCTGCCGGACGCGGGGCTGGCCGTGGAGGCCACGTGGCGGATGTTCTCGGGCTCGCTCGTGCCCACCTCGCTGGGCGGCCCGTGGCGGTGGTGGCCGATCGGCGAGGACTACGCGCTCGCCGCCACCCCGGCGCCGCTGATCTGGGGCTCGCTCGTGGTGGGCGCGGCCGTGGTGGCCGTGTCCCTGCGCTACCGGCGGCGGGCCTGGCTGGCCTGGCTGATGCTGCTCGGTTACTTCCTGCTGGCCGACGTCGTCCCGGTCATGCTGGGGCGGGTGGAGGCGCTGGGGGCCGACCTGAGCGGGTTCGAGCTGCGGTACATCGCGTCCACCTCGATGGTGGCCGCCATCGTGATCGGCCTGGCCTTCATCCCCGTGGCGGGCGAGGAGCGCCCGTGGCTGCGCCCGCCGCCGCGGTGGCGGTGGGCGTGGGCGCCGCTGGCCGCGGTGTGCGCGGCGGGCTCGGTCTGGTCGGTGACGGCCTTCACCGCGCTGCCCCTCGGCCGCAACGTCGAGAGCTACGTGGTGACGGCCGAGCTCGCGCTGGCCCGGGTCCCCCAGGACTCGGTCGTGCTGGACACCTTCGTGCCGGTCAAGGTGGCCGACCCGGCCTTCTTCTTCCAGTACGCCCGCGTCTCCAAGGTCCTCGGCCCGCTCGCGCCCGGCCGGGTGAACTGGACGGAACGGCTGTCGGGGCCGGTGCGCGCCCCGCTCGTCTTCGACCCGCGGGGACGGCTCAACCCGGTGGACGTCAAGGGGGTCACCGTGCCGGGCGGCGCCTCCTGCACGCCCGTGGGCGCCGAGGAGGTCGTCTTCCCGCTGCCCGAGAGGCTGGCGGCCGGGGAGTGGACCGTGCTGGTCACGTACCTGAACTCGGCCGAGACCACGCTCATCGTGCGGCTGGGCGGCGGGCAGGCCGAGGTCCGGGCGGGGCGCGACCTCGGCGCGACGTACGCGACCGTGCACGGCGAGGGGGACGAACTGGCTCTCAGGACGGTCGGCGCGCCCGCGTGCGTCGGCGAGATCAGGGCGGGGCAGCCGGTGCCGGCCGAGCACGGCACGCCGATCCCCGCACGGCCGGTGCTGCCGTGAGGGGATCGGGCGCGCGGGTCACTTGCCCGGTTCGGGGTCCCTGGGCAGGCCGAGCATGCGCTCGCCGATGATGTTGAGCTGCACCTCGGTGGTGCCGCCGTAGATCGTCATCGCCCGGGTGGCGAGCACGGCGCGGTTCCAGTAGCCGGGGTCGCCGAGCTTCATGTCGGCCGCCGCCGTGGCCTGCGCGCCGATCAGGCTCACCGCGGTCTCGGAGACGTGCTGGGCGTGCGAGGTCGACAGCAGCTTGCGCACCGAGGCGTCGGCGCCCGGCTCGTTGCCGGCGAGCTGCTTGAGCGTCACCCGCAGCGACAGCGCGTTGATCGAGTGGCCCTCGCAGATGACGTGCGCGAGCGCGTCCGCCTCGACCGGCGTGAGGTCCCGGCCGAGCCGCTTGACGAGCCCGAGCAGGTCGGGCACGGACGCGCCGGTGCCGCCGGAGCCGGAGGAGAGCGAGACGCGCTCGTTCGAGAGCGTGTTCCTGGCCACCTTCCAGCCGTCGCCGACCTGGCCGACCACCAGGTCGTCGGAGACGAACACGTCGTCCAGGAAGACCTCGTTGAACAGGTTCTCGCCGGTCATCTCGGTGAGCGGGCGCACGGTGACGCCGGGCGACTTCATGTCGACGAGGAAGTACGTGATGCCCTCGTGCTTGGAGCCCTCGCTGGAGTTACGGGCGATGCAGATGCCCCACTCGGCGACGTGCGCGACGGATGTCCAGATCTTCTGGCCGTTGAGCCGCCAGCCGCCTTCGACCTTCTCCGCCTTCATCTGCAGCGAGGCCAGGTCGGAGCCGGCGCCGGGCTCGGAGAAGAGCTGGCACCACATCATCTCGCCGCTGAGCGTCTTGGGCAGGAACCGCTCCTGCTGCTCGGGCGTGCCGTAGACGGCGACGGACGGCACCACCCAGGCGCCGATGATCAACGCCGGGAGCCTGACCTTGGCGGCCTTCAGCTCCTGGGCGATGAGCACCTGCTCCAGCGGGCTCGCGCCGCGCCCCCACGGCGCGGGCAGGTGCGGCATGACGAAGCCGCGCTCGGCCAGCGCCCGCTTCTGCTCCTTGCCCTCCAGCCGGGCGATCTCCGCGATCTCGGCGCGCAGGGCCTCGCGCAGCGGCTCGGCGTCCTCCGGCAGGTCGAGCTCCATCTCGCGGGTGACGCCGCGCAGGGCCAGCTCGGTGACGCGGGCGGCCCAGCCGGCGGATCCGCCGAGCAGCGCGCGCAGGGTGAGCGCGCGCCGGTAATAGAGGTGGGCGTCGTGCTCGAAGGTGTAGCCGATGCCGCCGAAGGTCTGGATGGCGTCCTTGGCGCACTGCACGGCCGCGTCGGGGGCCATGACGCCGGCGATCGCGGCCGCGTAGTCGAGTTCCTGACCTGCGGCGCGGGTGGCGTCCCAGACGGTGGCGCGGGCCTGCTCCAGCGCGACGAGCATGCGCGACAGCTTGTGCTTGATGCCCTGGAACTGGCCGATCGGGCGGCCGAACTGCACGCGTACCTTCGCGTACTCGGCGGCGGCGGTGACGCACCAGGACGCGACGCCGGCGGCCTCGGCGCCGAGCAGGACGGCGGCGATGTTGCGCACGTCGGCGCTCTCCACCCCGTCGAGCACCCGGTCGGCGGGCACGGTGACGCCGTTCAGCTCGACCTTCGCCACGGACCTGGTGAGGTCGAGCGACTTGAGCGAGGTGACGGTGGCGGCGGTGGCGTCGACCGCCACCCACAGCTCGCCGTCGCCGGTGACGACGGGAAGCACCAGCACGTCGGCCATCGCGCCGCCGAGCACCGGCTCCGCGGCGCCGGACACGGTCAGGGAGCCGTCGCCCGCCCGCGTGCCGGTCAGCGACCCGGTGAGGGCCAGCGCGCCGGTGCGGGTGCCGTCGGCCAGGCCGGGCAGCAGCTCGTGGTGCTTCGAGGCGTGGATCACCGCGCTGGCCAGCACGGTCGGCACGTAAGGGCCGGGCGCCATCCGCTCGGCCAGCGCCTCGACGGCGACAGCGGCCTCAAGCAGCCCGTAGCCGGAGCCGCCCGACTCCTCGGGCAGGTGGAGGCCTAGGAGGCCCTGCTCTGCCAGGCCCGGCCAGAAGGCGGGCCGCTCGTCGCCGGCAGAGCGGAGCGTGTCGGTGGGGATGCTGCGCTCCGCCCAGCCGCTCACCGACTCGTGGAGCGCCTCGTGCTCCTCGCTCAACCCGATCGCCATAGCTCATCCTCCAGGCGGTTCCGTAGATGCCAGAATCATATTCTAGAGCACGCTTCTGGCCTAGAGGGGGCGAACTTTCTCCGCCAGGGTGTTCAGATCTCTCCAGTACGCCCTGCCGCTCTCCGGGATCGAGGCCATCAGCATGGCGGGCTTGGTCTGGCCCACCTCCACGACGGACACCAGGGCGTGACCGGTGCGCTGCTTGCCGCCGTCGGTGTAGGTCACCCGGAAGGCGAGCGTCCAGCCCTTGCCCCCGGACACCTTCAGCGAGCCGGTCCAGGCGAGGGTGGCGCCCTCCGGATACTGGGAACCCAGCGTCCAGCGGGCCGCCCTGGCCGCGATGGCCCGGTAGTCGGCGTCCGACCTGGGCTTGGTCTCCGGGTTGTCGCCGGGCAGCATCGCCGACGCGATCACCGTCTGCGGCACCCCGGCCTTGCCCACCCGCTGCGCGTGCGCGAACGGCGAGAACGACCTGGCCTGCCAGGGCTTGCCCAGCTTGGGGTAGCTGATGCCGGTCCTGCTGTCGGTCACGGTGCCGGTGGCGGCGGTGGCCTTGCCCGGCAGGTCGGCGAACGCCATCTTCGCGGGCACCGCCGGCAGCGGCGTCTCGGTGGGGGTCGGGGTCGCCGAGGCCTCGGCCGACGTCGAGGGCACCGGGGCGACCTGGACGACGTCCTCGTTCTCCGGCTGGGTCGGCACGTCGCCCGAGAAGATCACGAACACCAGGAGGACGGCGGCCACCGTGGCGACGATGGCGCCGAGCAGATAGACGACCTTGATCGGGATGTCCCCGATCCGGCTGACCAGCCCACCCTTCAACGGAGGCGGCGCAGCCGTCGCCGGCAACGGCTCAGCCTGCCCGAACGACGCACCCCCAGGCCCCACCGGCCCCGCCCCCACCCGCACGGGCCCCACCCCAGCCCGCCGCGGCCCCACACCCTGCCCAGCCGGACCAGCCGGAGACCCAGCCTTCCCTGCCGACCCGGGCTGCCCGACCAACTCGGCCAGAGACCTGGCCTTCCGGGCCGGAGGACCAGCCTTTCCAGCACCGGCCTGCCCGGACGGCGCAGCCGAGCCGCTTGCAGGTCTTGCGGGACCGGCCGCAGACCCCGCGGGGCCCGGCTGACCTGGACGACCGGCGGGGCGCTCGCCTCCCGGCCTCTGGGGGCCCGCAGACTGCGGAGCCCCTTTACCGGGCGCTCTCCCGGACGCCTCGATCGGATTCGGCCCGGACGGCGCGGAACCGCCGGCACCCCCAGACTTGGAGGCACCACCCGACTTCGCACCAGAAGGCCGGGAGGGGCCGCCCGATGCCGCCGGCTTGGGAGGCTCGGGGGTCACCTCTCCCTGGCCCGGACGAGGTGAGGCTCCTGAGGGACGGTCCCGGCGGAAGGCGATGGTTTCCTCCGCAGGCGGGACGATCTTGCGAAAGGGAGCGGTGGGAGCATCGTTGCCGTTGTTCTGATCGCCGACGTCCGCCATGGCTTGAAGGCTACGTCACCTGGACGGGCGACATTTCCGCTATGCCCGCACCAGAACGAAGTCACGTACCGTATCCATCAGGAGACGTCGCGCAACCCACACCCCTGACCTGCGTATCTTTCCGTCCGAGCTGGGCAGAGTACCGGGCATGCGCAAGATCGCTGGAGGGCTGGCCGCCGCCGTCCTGGTCACCGGCTGCGCCGGCGCGCCCGGAGTCCGCGGCACGGCCTCGCCGACCGCCTCACCCACCGCCACCGCCACGGCGACCACCCCCTCGCCCAGCCCCACCGCCGAAGCGCTGCCGCTGGAGCAGACGTACGAGCGCGTGATCGCCCAGGTCCTGCCGTCGATCGTGCAGATCAACACGAAGGCCGGTCTCGGCTCCGGAGTCGTGTACGACGACAAGGGCCACATCGTCACCAACGCGCACGTCGTCGGCGAGGCCACCACCATGGAGGTCACGCTCGCCACCGGCGGCGGTTCCCGCAGCGCGAAGCTGGTCGAGTCCTTCCCCGCCGGCGACCTCGCGGTGATCAAGGTGGACGACGCGCGGGGCCTGCGCCCGGCCACGTTCGCCGACTCGTCCAAGCTCAGGGTCGGCCAGCTCGTGCTCGCCATGGGCAACCCACTGGGCCTGTCGGGCAGCGTCACCAACGGCATCGTCTCCGCGACGGGACGCACGGTCAGCGAGCCGCAGGGCGAAGGCTCGCCCGGCGCGACGATCGCCAGCGCCGTCCAGACCTCGGCCGCGATCAACCCCGGCAACAGCGGCGGCGCCCTGGTCGACATGGCCGGCCAGGTGATCGGCATCCCGACCCTCGCCGCCACCAACCCGTCGCTGGGCGGCGGCGCGGCCCCGGGCATCGGCTTCGCCATCCCCAGCAACACCGCCACGGACATCGCCGCCCAGATCGTCAAACACGGGCGCGTGGTCAACAGCCACCGTGCGGCGCTGGGCATCACGGGCTCGACGGTGATCGGCGAGGACGGCCGGCCCGCCGGCGTCGCCGTCCGCTCGGTCCAGCCGAACGGCGGCGCCGCCAAGGCGGGCATCCGCGAGGGCGACATCATCGTCTCGGTCGCCGGCAAGCAGATCCCCACCATCGCCGACCTCACCGAGACCCTCACGGAGTACAAACCGGGCGACAAGGTCGAGATCGAGTTCGTACGAGACGGCGCCAGTCAGAAGGTCACCGTCACCCTGACCGAACTCCAGGCCGGGTGATCCGCAGGCCGCCGCGTTCACTGCTTGATGGTGTAGACGATGTCGACGCGGCGGTTCTTGGCGCGGTTCTTCGGCAAGGGCTTGCCCTCGGCCGTGTTGGGCAGCTTGGGGCGGGTCTCGCCGAAGCCCTGGGCCTGGAGGGTCACGCCGGGGAGCGTCAGCAGGCCCGCCATGACCTGTTTGACGGCGTCGGCCCGGCGCTGGGAGAGGGTGTCGTTGTAGGCGTCGGCGCCCTGGTCGTCGGTGTGGCCCTCGACCCTGACCTGGCCGCCCGCGCCCTCGGTGTTGATCTGCTCGGCGACCTCCTTGAGCCGCTGCCTGGCCTTGGCGGTGAGCCGCCACTTGTCGAGCGCGAACAGCACGTCGCTGGTGAGCGCCACCGTCACCTGGTCGCCCCGCTGGGACTCGCTCTCGCTGCCGTCGAGCGACTCGACCTCGCCGATGATGTCCTCGACGGGCAGCACCAGGTCCTCCACCACGCCGATCGCCGACTCCGGCGGAGGGGTCGGGGAGGTCAGCGTCAGGGCGAGGGCGAGACTAAGAGATCGGAACATCGGTGAACACGCCGATCTGCGGCATCTCGATGTTGACCTTGGTGACGTCGGCCGGCGGCGCGGCGAAGACCGCGTACAGGCTGGCGCTCTCGTCCTTCTCCAGGAACTCGCCCTGGGTGCCCGAGCAGACACACTCGGCCTTGTCGTCGGTGCCGTTGCGCGCCACGCGGTAGCGCTTGGCGTTGACCGGGTCGATCAGGCTGACGCCGGACACGGTGTAGTCGAAGACGCCGCCGCCCATGCCGTTGTGCACGTTGAAGCTGCCTTCCAGACCGGTGATGGTCCAGTTGAGCGTCGCGGTCTTGCCCTGGCGCAGCAGCCCGGTGATCTCCACCCTGACCTTGGTCGGCCCGTCGGTGCCCTCGGCCTTGGTCTCGCGGCTGGCGATGACCTTGTCCCCCTGCGGCGGGGCGGTCTGCTGCTCGGCGGGGGGCGCGGTGGGCACGGTGGTCTCGGGCGGTGCGTTCTCGGTCTGAGCGGCCTGGGTCCCGCCCTGCTTCTCCTGGCCGCCGCCGCCGGTCGTGGAGGGCAGCATGCCGCAGCCGGTCAGCGCCACGACCGCGACCGCCAGCACGAACGTCTTGCGCATGGTCACTGATCACCTTTCGGGGGTTCCGAACTCAGGGCCCGAACGTTAGCGAGGCGACCTTCAGGATCCGCATAGCGGGCTAAACACCCCGCCTCCTGCGGGCCTCGCTCGCGAGCCGCTCGGCCGCCGCGCGGCCGTGCTCGTCACCGAGCCGGTCAAACTCTCCCATAGCACGCGTCAGCGCCTCAACCGCCTCATCGATCTTCTCCATGTCCAGGTACGACTCCGCCAGGACGAGCAGGGCCGCACCCGAACCGCGCCGGTCCCCGTAGACCGTGAAGGTCTCCAGCGCCTGCCCGGCCGAGTCCGCGGCGGCGTCCGGCAGCCCCTCGGCGCGGGCGACGCGGGCGAGCACCAGCAGCCCGGACGCCTCGGGCAGCCGGTCGCCGAGCCGCCGGTTGATCGCGACCCGCCGCTCCGCACAGGCCCGGGCCTCGGCGCGGCGGCCCGCCCCCAGGTGCAGCCTGGCCAGGTCGAGCAGCGCCTCGGCCTCGCCGCGCGGGTCGCCCAGCTCGCGGTAGACGGCCAGGCTCTCCTCCAGCGGCTCCCGGCCGGACAGCAGCGCGCCCAGCGCCCGCAGCGCGTCGGCCCTGCCGCGCTGGTCACCGGCCTGGCCGAAGACGTGCAGCGCCCGGCGCAGCACCCGCTCCGCCTCGGCCCTGCGAGGTTCGACCAACCCGAGCCGGAGCGTGATGCGGGCCAGCTCCAGCCCTTCCACCAGCGGCTGGGCGGCCCGGAGCGCGGCCGCCGCGGCGTCGTTCCTGCCCTCCGCCCGGTGCAGGTCGGCCAGGCCGCGCAGCAGCAGCGCCTCCCCCTGCCGGTGGCCCGCCGCCCTGGCCGCGTCCAGCCCGGTGGCGGTCGTGGCATGCCAGTCGTCGTGGTGGCCGGCCAGCTCGAACAGCGGCGTCAGGTAGAACGCCAGCCGCCACGCGGCCTCGTACAGGCCCGCACGGAAGAAGTCGCCGACCGCCGCGACCAGGAAGCGGCGCTCCGCGCTCAGCCAGCGCGCCTCCTGGCGCAGCCGGCCCGTCTCCAGGATCTGTTCTGCCGTACGGACGAGCGTCCGGCCGGAGCCGGGCTCCGCGGGCAGCAGGGTGGCCCTGGCCCGCCTGGTCCGGTCGAGGATCTCCGCCGCCCTGGCCGCCAGCACCGGGCCGGGCCCGCCCTCCTCCGCCAGCCGCTCGGCCGCGTACAGCCTGGTCAGGTCGTGCCGGCCGAACCGCTCCTGGCCCGCCTCGTCCAGCCCGCGCGACTGCAGCAGCCCGGCCTCGGCCAGCGGCTCCAGGTCCTCGCCCAGCACCCACGGGGCGAAGTCGGGAGTCGTGAACGCGCCCAGCTCGCGCAGCAGCCGCCGCTCCGGCTCCGCCAGCCCGCGGTAACCGAGCGCCAGGCTGCCGCGCACTGCCAGGTCGCCCGCGCTCAGCTCGTCCAGCCTGCGCCGCTCGTCGCCGAGCCGCCCGGCCAGGTGGGCGACCGTCCAGCCGGACCTTCTGGCCAGCCGCGACCCGGCGATCCGCAGCGCCAGCGGCAGTCCGCCGCACAGCCGGACGATCTCTCGCGCCGCCTCCGGCTCGGCCGCCACCCGGTCGCGGCCGGCCACCCCGGCGAGCATCTCGAACGCCTCGTCCGGATCCAGCACGCCCAGCTCGTACGGCCTGGCCGCCTCCAGCCCGGCCAGCGGCGAGCGGCTGGTCACGATCGTCACACTGCCGGGACCGGTCGGCAGCAAGGGACGCACCTGCGTCTCGCCGGCCGCGTCGTCGAGCACCACGACCAGCCGCCGGGCCGAGGTGAGCCGGCGGTAGAGCCGGACCCGCTCGTCCAGCGCCGGCGGCACCGCGCCGTCGGGCCGGCCGAGCGACCGCAGCAGGTCCTCCAGCACGGCCCCCGGCGCCCGCTCGCCGAGCACCGCGTACAGCCTCCCGTCGCCGGGCTCCAGCAGGTTCGCCGCCCGCACGGCCACGGCCGACTTGCCGCACCCGGCGGGCCCGTGCACCACCAGACAAACCGGCGCCCGCGCCACCCCGCCACCCGAGGCGAGACCACCGCCACCGCCTCCGGAACCGGCACCGCCAGAGCCCGAGGCCGGACCACCGCCACCGCCACCGAAGCCCGTGGCGAAACCACCGCCTGAGAAACCCGCCGCGGGACCGCCAGTGCCGTCCGTGTTCCCTGTCGTGGTGTCGCGGGCCCACCGGGTGATCCAGGAGAGGACGTCCTGCCTACCGGTGAAGTCCGAAATATCCGGCGGCAGCTCGTCGAGCGGGGTCGCGGAGATGCGGGCCGGAGCCACCACCTCGCCCGCGAGCACCCGGTCGTGCGCCTCCCTCAGCTCAGGCCCCGGCTCCAGCCCCAGCTCGTCGACCAGCACCCGCCGCGCCTCCTGGTAGGCCGCCAGCGCCTCCGACCGCCGCCCCGCCTGGTGCAGGGCCGCCATCAGGTGCGCCCACCCCCGCTCACGCAACGGGTGGGAGTTCACCAGCGCCCGCAGCTCGCCGACCACCTCACCGCCGCGCCCCAGCCGCAGGTCCAGGTCCACGCGCTCCTCCAGCGCGGTCAGGCGCGACTCCTCAAGGGGTACGCCATGCGTACGGCGCAGCTCGGCACTGTCGACGCCCGCCAGCGCCTCCCCCCGCCACAGCGCCAGCGCCTCCCTGAACCGGGCGGCCGCCTCCACGTGCCCGCCCGCCTCCCGGATCCTCCTGGCCTCCCCCACGAGCCGCTCGAACCGGTGGCAGTCGATCTCGTCCCGGTCCACCGCCAGCAGGTAACCGCCCGGCACGGTGGTGATCCCCTCGACCAGCTTGCGCAGCGCGCTCACGTACACCCGCAGCACCGACTCGGCTGACGCGGGCGGCCGGTCGCCCCACAGCACGGTGATCAGCCGTTCGACCGGCACCGCCGTGCCCGCCGACAGGAGCAGCGCCGCCAGCAGCGCCCGGTGCTTGGCCGGGCCCGGCTCCCCGCCGTCCCCGACCCGGAGCGGGCCCAGCAGCCCGAACCGCACGCCCACCGTCCCTCAGCCCCGCGCCGGTCGCAGCGCGAACGACTCGAACCGCACCCGCACCGTCTTCCCGGCCTCCGGCGCGGCGTGCACCCCCGCCATGCCGGGACCCAGCGGCGCCTCCGCGTCGGTGGCCTCGGCCACCAGGCGCTCGTTCAGCCACATCCGCAGCGTCACCTCGCCGTCGCCACCGGCGCACTCGGCGACGACCCGGTTCGTGCCCTCGGACGCCGCCTTCTCCGGTCCGTACAGAACCACGCCCTCCTGCCCCGTGCGGCGCTTGACGATCGCCACCCGGCCCGCGCCGCTGACCCCGAACTCGTACCGGCCACCCGAGCCGCCGTGACACCACACCCCGTACTCGCCCGCGCCCTCCCGCAACTCCGCCTTCGCGCTGACGACCACCCCGCCACCGGGCTCCCGCCGCGGCGCCGACTTCCACAACCGCCACCCGTCCTCGACGGCCAGCACATACCCGGAACCGTCTTTCTCAGCGGTCCCCGCCTCCGACGCCCCCACCTCCCACCCATCGGCGAACCCACTCTCGTACGGCCACGCCTCCCCCCTCAACAGGACCCCCGCAACGGCCACGCCCACAACCACCGCCACCAACCCGCCCACCCACCAACGCCACCGCACCCCACCCCTCCCCTTCTTACGCGCACCGCCGACGACCCCCTGGGAGTCAGGACCACCCTGCGCACTCAGAACAGATCCCCCGTACACCGCACCCCGGGAGGAGGGGGAAGCCTCCGGACCGTACGGAACCGCACCTTCACCCTGGGAGGCGGGGGCACCCTGCGCACTCACAGCAGACCCGCCGTACGGAACCGCACCCCCACCCTGGGAGGCGGGGGCACCCTGCGGACTCACAGCAGACCCGCCGTACGGAACCGCGTCGCCGCCCTCAGCGGCAGCACCCGTCCGCTGAGGGTCGCCCCGCAGCGCGGGCGAGCCACCCGCCGCCCCAGAGACGCCCCCGTACGGAACCGCGCCCCGGTATGTGGGGGACGCCTCCGGACCGTACGGAACCGCACTCCGGGAGGTGGGGGCAGGTTGTGGGCTCGTGGTGGATCCGCTGGACGGGGACGGGGGGCGGGTGAGGGGGGTGGTCCAGGTGCGCTCGACGGCTTCGGTTGCCGAGGCGGGGCTGGTCGGGGGGCCGCCGAGGAGGTCGGCGAGGAGGCGGGACACCGGTGGGCGGGCCCGGGGGTCCTTGGCGAGGGCCTGCTCCACCAGCCCACGGACGCCGTCGTCCAGCCCGTCCAGGTGGGGCCTCCCGTGGACGACGCGGTTGAGCACCTCGCCAGGGGAGCCGCCGCCGAACGGGGAGCGGCCGGTGCCGGCGAACGCGATGACCCCGCCCCAGGCGAACACGTCGGTGAACGGCCCGACGGTCTCGCCGCGCGCCTGCTCCGGCGCCATGAACGCGGGTGTGCCGAGGATCGCCTGGCTGGTGTCGGACCCGACGAGCTGGGCGATGCCGAAGTCGATGACGCGCGGCCCGAGCGGCGACAGCAGCACGTTCGACGGCTTGAGGTCGCGGTGGATCACCCCGGCGCCGTGGATGGCGCTCAGCGCGGTGGCGATGCCGACCGCCAGCGCCTCCAGGTTGCCCCCGGACAACGGCCCCTGGTCGCGCACGGCCCGCGCCAGGTCGGGGCCTTTCACGTACTCGGTGACGAGGTAGGCGACGTCGCCGTCGATGCCGGCGTCCAGGACGGGCGCGGTGCAGAACCGGGCGACCCGGCGCGCGGCCGCCACCTCGCGCTCGAACCTGCGGCGGAAGGCGGGGTCGCGGGCCAGCCTAGGGTGGATGACCTTGACGGCGGCCAGCCCGCCGGTGGGGGTGGCGGCCAGGTGCACCTCGCCCATGCCGCCGCGACCGAGGACGCGCCGCAGCGCGTACCCGCCGATGACCCGATCGCTCATCGCAGACACATTAGTCAGGTCCGGATCGTCCCGCTCGGGGCGTGTATCCGTGTCCGAAAGACGAGGATCCCAAGTTTCCGGACCAGCAGCCCGCCCTCCCCTCCCCGTCTTCCCCGTACGGCGTCACCGTCGGAGACATGTCAGAGACGACCGCACGCGCCACAGGCCGCAACTGGGGCCGATTCGCCCTGCACTACATCGAAATGATCATCGCGATGTTCGCCGGCATGTTCCTCCTGGACCTCGTCTGGTCCATGGCCGGCGTGCACGTCTCGTACGCGACCCACCCGGAGGCCGCGTACCTGCTCATGGCGCTCAACATGTCGATCGGCATGGCCGTGTGGATGCGCTTCCGCGGCCACGGCTGGGGGTCGACGCTGGAGATGTGCGCCGCCATGTTCGCACCGGCCGTGCCGCTCTTCCCGCTGCTGTGGCTGGGGCTCATCGACGGTCACGGGGTGATGATCGCGGCGCACGTGGCGATGTTCCCCGCCATGCTGGCCGTCATGCTCCGCCGGCTGGACGAGTTCGCCGGCTGTGCCCGTTGACCCTGCGGTACCGGTCCAGCACGTCCTGCCGCAGCAGGTGGCCGCGCCGCACCTGGGCCTGCGACAGCCTGAAGGTCTTCAGGTACGCGAGCCGCCCGTCCTCGGCGATGATCGTCTCCCCGATGTGGTTCTCCGCCCGGCGGTCGAAGGCCGGCAGGAAGCGCCGCAGCCGGAACCCGCTGAGCCTGTAGACCTCCTCCACCCGGTCCGGCGAGCCCAGCAGGCCCGCCGCCATGACCGAGTCGTGGAAGCCGGCCCACTCCCGCTCCTGCCGCGCCGCCTCGGCCCGCAGGTCCGCCAGGGAGGAGACCCGGCTCTCGTCGATCACCGCGGGGAAGTCACGGGCCGGGTAGAACGTCGCGTACTCGTGGATGAGCTCCCCGTACAGGTCGCGTACCAGGGTCGGGTGCAGCGCCCGGTAGTCGTCGGGATGCGGCACCACGAACGCGCTCGCCAGCGTGTCACCCGCGTACAGCAGCAGCCCGCACTGGCCGGGGTGGATCTCGAAGACGCGCAGCGCGTCCTCCAGTCCGCGCACCTCCGCCCCGGTGCGGGCGTCCTCGGCGCGCGGCGACAGCCCCCGCGCGACCGCCTGGCGTGACCACTCCGCCCAGGCGATCACGGGCCCGCGGAAGTGCAGGGCCAGGTAGCCCTCCAGGGCGAGGTGCAGGGGCAGGAAGCGCAGCCGGTTCTTGTCCACACGCCTGGCCATCCGCCGGCGGAACCTGACGTCCATGCGGTCGAGCGGCCCGGCCGCCTCCCGCCCGCCGGTTCCCCGGGGGCGGGAGGTGAGCCGGCGCTCACTAGGGCTCGCAGCCGGCCTCGGTGTCGGTGCCGAGCCCGCCGTTGCAGTCGTCGGTGCCCGGTCCCCCGTTGAGGTCGTCGTTCCCGTTGCCGCCGCGCACGTCGTCGGCGCCGCCCCCGCCGCGCGCGGTGTCGTCGCCGGCGCCGCCGCGGATGACCGCGCGCCGCTGGACGTTGACGTCGGCGCTGTCGTCGCCGTCGCCGAGGAGGACGCGGACCCGGGTCACCTGTGCCGCCGGGACGGTGGCGTTGGAGCCCGCGGCCGTGCAGCCGGTGCCCGCCACCACCTCTCCGGCGTTGTCCTCGACCACGAACCGCACGCCGTCCTGCCTGATCTCGACCTCGTTGGCGACGCCCGCGTCCGCCGTGCAGCGCAGCTCGCCCGCGACGAGCGTGCAGGTGCCGACGTCGGCGAACGTGGCCGCGGACGTGGGCAGCGCGGCCATCCCCACCGTCACCAGGGCCGCCGCGGCCATGGCCAGATGCCGTCGCATCATGATCTTCCTCCTGTCGACCGCCCGGACCGTGCCGGGCTCACGCCCACAGGACGGTAGGTTCCGCGCCCCCGCACCGCCTCCGGCGACGGCCAGGGGAGGTCCCTAGGCCCGCGCCCGCCCGGCTCCGGGCGACGCCGACGACCCGGCACGCCCGTACCGGGGGATCACCACAGCGGAGGCGAGGCCGCCCGCTCCGCGCGGTGCCGCGCCAGCCGGGCCTTAACCTGCTGCGCGGCGGCGTGACCGATCTCGGTGAGTATGGCGAGCGCCTCGTTCCACGCCTCCAGCGCGGCGTCCCCGGCCCCCGTCGCCTCCCGGACGTCGCCCAGCCGGCTGAGCGTGGTCGCCTGGTTGTACCGGTCGCCGAGCTCCCTGAACAACCTGAGCGCCTGGTCGTAACAGGCCGCCGCCTGCCCGGGGTCGCCGAGGCTGTGGTGCGCGAAGCCCAGGCTCTCCCACGTCTGGGCCTGGCCGCCGAGGTCGTCGAGCATCTGGTGCAGGGCGAGCGCCTCCTCGCAGCAGACGAGCGACTGGCGGTGGTCGCCCATCCGGCCGTGGAACCAGCCGACGGCGTTCAGCGTGTCCGCCTCGCCCGCCCGATGGCCGACGGCGCGGTAGAGCCTCAGCGCCTTCTGGGCGTGGTGGAGCGCCTCCGCGTCCCGCCCCTGAGGTTCGAGCAGCGCGGCCAGGTTGCGGTGCGTGTACGCCTGCCCGGCCTTGTCGCCCAGCGCGTTGAACAGCTTCAGCGCCGCCCTCAGGTGCCGGTCGGCGTCGTCGTACTCGTCGAGCCGCGCGCAGCCGCGGGCCACGCCGCGGTGCGACAGCGCCTCGCCGAGGCGGTCGCCGGCGCGTTCGGCGGCGGTCAGGGCGGCGAGCTGTACGGCCTTCAGGTCCCGCCAGTGTCCTTGCCGGTCGAGGTAGGTGGACAGCGCCCAGTGGACGGCGAGCGCCGTCTTGCCCACGCCGCCCATGCCCGCGAGCGCGTGGATCACCACCGGCCGCGCGGAGCCGCCACCGGCGCACAGCACGTCCAGGCGGGCCAGCTCGGCCTCCCGCCCGGTGAAGTCCGGCAGCCCGTACGGGAGCTGCGCGGGTGAGGGCAGCCGCCCGCGCCGGACCACCGGGGCCGTGGTGAGCTGGGGGTCGGCCGCCAGGATCTGCTCGTGCACGCGCCGCAGCTGCGGCCCCGGCTCGACGCCCAGCTCGTCGAGCAGGTGGCGGCGCGCCTCGTGGAAGGCGGCCAGCGCCTCGGCCTGACGGCCCGACCGGTACAGGGCCAGCATCAGCAGGACCCGCAGCCGCTCCCGCAGCGGATGCTGGGCCACCAGCAGCCGCAGCTCGTTGACCACCTCCAGCGTGCGGCCGAGAGCCAGGTCGAGGTCGATCCAGTCCTCCAGGACGTCGACGCGGCGCTCGCCGAGCCGCTCCCGCTCGGCGGTCAGCCCGGGGCCGACGAGCCCCTCGCACAGCGGCCCCCGCCACAGCTTGAGCGCCGCGTGCAGCACGTCGGAGGCCCGCTGGAGATCGCCTTCCGCGCGCGCCGCGCGGGCGCGCGCGACCTCGGACTCGAACACCTGAAGGTCCAGCCCGCCGGGCGGGACGAGCACGCTGTAGCCGGCGTCGGTCCAGGCCAGCAGGAGGGGGGCATGCTGGTGGGGGGCATGCTGGTGGGGGGCCAGGCACCACTGCACGTTCTGCGGGCTGAACGGCGAGGCGATGACGTTCCGCAGCAAGTCGCCCGAGCGCGTGCTGGACGAGATCGGGCACCTGACCCGGCGCCACGGCCTCACCACGGCGGGCGTCGTCGACAACATCCTCGACATGCGGTACTTCACCACGCTGCTGCCCGCGCTCGCCGACGCCGGGGTCCGCGAGATCCAGCCTGGCCTGGAGAGCCTCAGCGACCACGTGCTGGCGCTGATGCGCAAGGGGACCACGACCCTGCGCAACATCCAGCTCCTCAAGTGGTGCGCGGAGTTCGGCGTCACCGCGCGCTGGAACCTGCTCTTCGGCTTCCCCGGGGAGACCGCCGAGGACTACGCGTCGATGCTGCCCCTGCTGGACGCGTGCGACTTCCTCCAGCCGCCGGACGGCATGGACGCCATCAGGCTCGACCGGTTCAGCCCCTTCCACCAGGATCCGGAGCGGTTCGGGATGACCGGCGTGCGGCCCATGGAGGTGTACCGGTGCCTCTACCCCTTCCCGGACGAGGCCCTGCGGCGCATCGCGTACTACTTCGACTTCGACTACGCCGACGGCATGCGCTCCCTGGACCACGCCGGGCCGGTCATGAAGCGGGTGCGGCGGTGGATCGAGCGCGGCGGCAACGGCACGCTCGCGCTGCTGGCGCACCCCGACTGCGGGCTGGTCCTGGTCGACACCCGCGACGAACGGACGGTGTCGTTCCGGCTGACCGGCTGGCGGGCGGCGGTGTACGCCCGGTGCGACAGGGTCACGGCGGAGCGCGCGGCCGTCGCCGCCGGCACGGCCGCGGGGGCGACGGCCGAGGACGTGCTCACATTCCTCGCGGACTGCCTGCGGCGACGGCTCATGGTCCGGACGGACGATCAGTGGCTGGCGCTGGGGATCCGCGTGCCGGCCAGGACGTCCGCCGACTCTCGACCTTGACGGGCACCCGGCTGTAAGTTCTCACTTACAGCCGAGGGACGGGAAGGAAGAACATGAGCACGGTCCACAGTGCCCACCCCCACCAGCGACTCACCTGGGTCCACCAGGTGACCAAACACGCCGGCGCACAGCCAAGACAGCCCGCCATACGGTTCAAGGGCGAGACGACGACCTGGGCCGAGCTGGACGAGCGCAGCCGCCGCCTGTCCGCCGCGCTCGAAGCCCGCGGCGTGGGCGAGGGCGACCGGGTTCTGGTGCTCCTGACCAACCGTCCCGAGTTCGTCGAGACACTGGTGGCGATCAACAGGCTCGGCGCCATCGCCGTCCCGGTCAACTTCCGGCTGGTCGCGGCCGAGGTCTCGTACCTCGCCGAGGACTCGGGCTCGTGCGCGATCGTGGTGGAGCAGCCGCTGGCCCCGGTGGTCGCCGCGGTGCGGGCGGGGAAGGAGACCGAGTTCCCCTGCCTGGTCGTAGGCGACGCCCCGGACGCCGCCGGCGCGGGCGCGGAACGCTACGAGGAAGCCGTCGCGGGCGCGACGCCGAGCGGGGCGAGCGGCCCCGCCGACCTCGGCGCGGTCGCCCTGATCATGTACACGTCGGGGACGACGGGCCTGCCCAAGGGCGCCATGCTCACGTACGAGAACCTCCTCGGCCAGACGATCACCCTGCTGCAGACGTTGCGTCCGGCCGCCGACGAGATCTGCGTCGTCACCTCACCGATGTTCCACATCGCCGCGGTCGGCGTGATCGTGCCGAACCTCATCTTCGGCTACACCACCGTCATCACGCCGACCGGCGCCTTCGACCCCGAGGCGTTCCTCGACCTGGTCGAGTCGGAGCGGGTCACCAACGCCTTCCTCGTGCCGACCCAGTGGCAGGCCGTGTGCGCCAGCCCCACGCTCCCGCAGCGCGACATCCCGCTGCGCACCATCTCGTGGGGGGCCGCGCCCGCGACCCCGGCGATCCTGCGGGCGATGGAGGCGGCCTTCCCCGGCGTGCCCAACGTGTCAGTGTTCGGGCAGACGGAGATGTCGCCCATCACCACGTCCCTGCCCGGTGAGGACGCCATCCGCAAGATCGGCTCGGTCGGCAAGCCCGTCCCCCTGGTCGAGGTGCGCGTGGTGGACCAGGACATGAACGACGTGCCCCAGGGCGAGATCGGGGAGATCGTCTACCGGGGCCCGCAGACCATGACGGGCTACTGGAACAACCCGGGGGCGACCGAGGAGGCGTTCCGGGGCGGCTGGTTCCACTCCGGAGACCTGGTCCGGGTGGACGAGGAAGGGTTCTTCTACGTCGTCGACCGCCTCAAGGACATGATCATCTCCGGCGGCGAGAACATCTACAGCGCCGAGGTCGAGGCCGTGCTCGCCGACCACCCCAAGGTCCGCGAGATCGCCCTGGTGGGCAGCCCGCACGAGAAGTGGGGCGAGACGCCCGTCGCCGTGGTCGTCCCGCGCGACGAGGCCGACCCGCCCACGGTGGCGGAACTGTCCGAGTTCTGCCTGACCCGGCTCGCCTCGTACAAGAAGCCGACCAAGGCCGTCGTGGTGAGCGAACTGCCGCGCAACGCCTCGGGCAAGATCCTCAAGAACCGCCTGCGCGACATGGTCAAGCAGGACTCCTGACGGAACGCGGAAAGCCCGGCCGGATGATCCGGCCGGGCTTCTCGCGTCTTCGAGTGGAGGTGGCGGGAATCGAACCCGCGTCCTTCAACCCCAAGACAGGGCTTCTCCGGGCGCAGCCTGCTGTGCTTTTCTCAGCCCCGGCGATCACGCAGGCGAGTCGCCGACGGGCTCAGCCACTGTTTGGTTTCCCGATCACCCCCGTGGCCGGGTCGATCGGTTGAGCCTTCTGACGATGCCAGATCCCGAGCCGAAGGCACTCTCGGGCTGACAGAGGTTTCGCTACTTAGGCAGCGAGAGCCAGGGAACCCTGGCTGACCTCAGTGCGCTTAGAATTGGCACTTGTTGTTTGCGGTCACAGGATTAACGAGGTTATGTCCGCAGTCCTCGGCCCGCTTCTCCTGACTTGCAAGGTCAAAGTCGAAGCCAGTCACCCCCTGTGGAGTTGTCAACACGATCCCGGAGGATCGAGCATGACGACGATACCTCTGACAACACCCCAGATGCCAACTTGATTCCCGGTGAACGCCGTGGAGCCCCCGGAAGCGCAGCACAGCAGCATCACGCTCCCGGGGGCGACCGGCAGGGTCGAGCCGGTCAATGACGGCAGGACTTCCCCCGAGATGAAGTCCTGATCTCATCACGACGACTGGTCCCGCAACCCCCCGAGCGGGACCGGTCACTCATTAAGACGCAACCGGCCTGTCCGATGGTTGCTTCTTGTCACGAAAAAATCACGGAGTGTCGCCGAGGGCCGCGAAGAAGCTGCCGGCCACGGCGGCGGGGTTGTAGTTCCTGGTGAACACGGCGATGGCCAGGTCGCCCTGCCAGCCGACGAACCAGGCGTCGTTCTCCTTGCCGGTGGCGGCGGACGTCACGCCGTGGACGCGACCGCTGCCCGCCTGGGCGGGGGTGCCCTGGGCGCCCGCCCTCATCATGGCCGTCAGCGCCTCGCGGACCTGCGGGTCGAGCTGCCGGGGCGGGGGCTGCGGCGCGGGCGTCACCTCGTCGGCGGCGTCGGGGGTGTCGGGCGCGGTGACCAGCACCGGCGGCCGCCAGGTGCCGGACGCCACCGCCCCCGCGACCAGGGCCATGCTGAGCGGGCTCACCTCGACGTTCTGGCCCGCGATGGCCTTGGCCTTGGCGGCGTCGCCGTCGAAGGCCGGCCGCGAGCCGCTGAACGACTTGAGCGGCAGCTGCCACGACAGGCCGATGCCGAAGTTCTCGGCGCTCCGGGCCAGGTCGTCGCCGGTCACCCGGCGGGCGAGCGAGGCCAGCGCGGTGACGCAGCCCGCAGCGAAGTTCTGCTGGAAGGTGGGCGAGGAGCCGGTGACCTGGGCCGCGCTGACGAACCGGGCACCGCCGACCGTGCGCTCGGCCGGGCACGGGAGCTTCTGCTTGGTCTGCACCCCGGCCTTGAGTATGGCGTCGGCCGCCACGATGGAGAACGCGGTGCCGGCCGGGAAGCGGCCCGCCAGCGCGTCGTTCTGCTGGTGCAGGCCGCGGGTGGAGACCGCCCTGATCTCGCCGGTCGAGCTGTCGACCGCCACCAGGGCGCTGGCGCGGGTGCTGGAGACGGCGCGTTCGGCGGCGACCTGCACGCCGCTGTCGATCGTGGTCTGCACCGACCTGTTCTGGCGGCCGGGCCACTGCTGCAGCGACGCCACCTCCTCGCCGGTGTTGAGGTCGAGGATGATCACCTGGGTCTCGGTGGAGCCGGTCAGGTAGCCCTGGTAGGCCTGCTGGAGCCCGCTCTGGCCGATCGAGTCGCCGGCCCGCTGGGGGCCGCCGAGCTTCTGCTCGGTCTCCGGGGTGAGCGCGCTGACCCGGCCGACGATCTGCTTGGGGCTCGCGGGGTCGACGGGCTGCTTCTCCGTGACGGTCTTGACCTCGGGGATGGCGTCGAGCTTCTGTCTCACCGACTGGTAGCGGGTGCGGCCGAAGGTGATCAGCGGCACGGTCTCGTTGGGCGGCGCGGACCGGATCCGGCTGAGCAGCCGGTCCTCCGCGTATCCGGTGATCTGGGACAGCTGCTTGACGACCTCCTCGGCGCGGTCGCCGAGCTGGGCGGGCACCACGCCGGCCACGTACAGGAACATGTCCTGCTGCAGCGGGTCGCCGCCGCGGTCGAGGACCGGCTGGCGCGGCTTCGGCTTGGCCTTGACCGCGAACCGCTGCCCCTCCTTGAGCTGGGGGTGCAGCACCGCCGGCGACCACTTCACCTTCCACCTGCCGTCGTCGAGGCGGAGCGGCAGCACGCTGTCGTACGTCCACAGGGGGTTGTTGTCGCCCAGGTCGACCTCGACGCCGAACTCGGCCTGCGACTCGTCGCCGGTCACCCGCACGCTCTTGATGCGGAACCGGAACGAGGCCGCGTCGAGCTGCAGCTTGGCGTCCGACAGTGCCTTGCGCACGACGGCGGGGTCACCGTCGGCGCGGGAGGCGGCCAGCTCGTAGTCGTTGGACTGCCAGCCGACGAGGAAGTCGCGCACCGCGTCGTGCGGCGACGCCTCCTCGAAGCAGCCGGTCAAGGTCATGCTCGCGATCGCCAGCGTGACGGTCGCGGCCAGCGTGCGGCGGACTCGGTTCATCGGTTGCGGTGACGGAGCGCCCGGGCCATCTCGCGCTTGGCCTGCTTCTCAGCCAGCGACTGCCGCTTGTCCCAGTCCTTCTTGCCTCTCGCGACGCCGATCTCGATCTTGGCCTTGCCGTCCTTGAAGTAGAGCTGGAGCGGCACGATCGTGAGCCCGCCCTCCTTGACCCGGGTGGCGAGCTTGTCGATCTCCTTGCGGTGGAGCAGGAGCTTGCGCTTGCGGCGGGCTGCGTGGTTGGTCCAGGTGCCCTGCGCGTATTCGGGGATGTGGACGTTGAACAGCCACGCTTCGCCGCCTTCGACGCTGGCGTAGCCGTCGACCAGTGAGGCGCGGCCCTCCCGCAACGACTTCACCTCCGTGCCCTGCAGGACCAGCCCCGCCTCGAAGGTGTCTTCGATGTGGTAGTCGTGCCGGGCACGCTTGTTCTGGGCGATGACCTTTCGCCCGGTCTCACGTGGCATGCTTCGACCTTACCGGCGTTTCGTCAGACCCTGAGGTATCGGCGGAGAGTGACGAACGATGCCAGGACACAGATCACCACACCGATGATCATAGTCAGGGTGATCACCGACGCCACGTCGTCCCAGCCGATCTGCGCCCCGCCGGACGACAGATACTGGGCGACCTCGTCGAACATGAAGACCTTGGTCACGATCAGCATGACCGCGGCGAACACGCCGCCGATCAGGCCCGCGATCATGCCTTCCATGACGAAGGGCAGCTGGATGTAGAGGTTGGAGGCCCCGACCAGCCGCATGATGCCCGTCTCCCGACGGCGGTTGAACGCCGACAACCGCACCGTGTTGCCGATCAGCAGCGCGGCGGCGAGCACCAGGATGACGGCCACGATCAGGGCGGCCCAGCGCACCTTGTCGAGCATGGTGAAGAACTGGCTGATCAGGTCTCTCTGGTTGACCACCTGCGAGACGCCCGGCTGTCCCTGCAACGCCTGGATCACCGGCTGGTAGTTGTCCGGGTTGGCCAGCTTGACCCGGAACGAGGTCGGCATGTCCTCGACCTTGGTGGCGTCGCGCATGGGCTGGTTGGCGCTGAAGGCCTCCTGGAAGTTCTTGAAGGCCGTCGCCTGGTCCTCGTAGAAGACCTGCTCGACTCCGGGAAGCCCTTCGATCTGCTTCTGCAGCGCCTGGGTCTGCGCCTGGGTGACGGCCTTGCCCTTGCAGGCGGGCATGTCACTGTTCTTGGTGCAGAGGAAGACGGATACTTCGACCTTGTCGTACCAGTAGGTCGTCATCATGCCGACCTGGGCGTTGATCATCAAGCCGACGCCCAGCATCGCCATGCCGACCGCGACGGTGATGATGACCGCGATCGTCATGGTCAGGTTGCGACGGAGGCCGATCCAGACCTCGGAGAAGATGAAGTTCGCCCGCATGATTGTGTCTACTGCTCCCTGTCAGTACGCCTGGCCGTACACGCCACGCGACTGGTCGCGGACGATCTTGCCGTCCTCCAGCTCCACGACACGCTTGCGCATGGAGTCGACGATGGCCGCGTCGTGCGTGGCCATGACGACCGTGGTGCCGGTCCTGTTGATCCGGTCGAGCACCTTCATGATGCCGATGCTCGTCGCGGGGTCGATGTTGCCCGTCGGCTCGTCGGCCAGCAGGATCATGGGCCGGTTGACGAACGCCCGGGCCATGGCGACGCGCTGCTGCTCGCCGCCGGACAGCTCGTCGGGCATGCGGTGGGCCTTGCCTTCCAGGCCGACCAGCTCGATGACCTCCGGCACGACCTTGCGGATGAACCGCCGCGGCTTGCCGATGACCTCGAGCGCGAACGCCACGTTCTCGTAGACGTTCTTGTTCGGGAGCAGCCTGAAGTCCTGGAACACGCAGCCGATGCGGCGGCGCAGGTGAGGCACCTTGAAGTTGGAGAGGCGGGCCAGGTCCTTGCCGGCGACGTGGATCGCGCCGGAGTTGGGCCGCTCCTCCTTGAGAATCAGACGGAGGAAGGTGGACTTGCCTGATCCCGAAGGACCGACGAGGAACACGAACTCACCCTTGTCCACGTCGACAGAGACGTGGTCCAGGGCGGGCCTGTTCTGGTTCGCGTAGACCTTGGTGACATTATCGAAATGGATCACGAGAGCATCACGGCATGCCAGTCTAGGGGTCAGGACGGAAGCGAGGGTGGCACATGCCCACTTCCCGCCACGCACCGATCGGGGACGCCCAGCTTTACCATTGATCGACGTTCCGATTGGCTGGAGCACAGTCTAGAGGGAAGACTGGCATGGAACGTCCATAACGGAAACAAAACGATTGTGCGGCTAGACTTGGGGCTGACATGAGTTGCCAACACCTCGTATGCGCGCAGTGCGCGCACCCCGTCATCGAAGGCCGCTGCGCCCTCTGCCGAGCCAACCGCGAGCGGCTGCACGGTCATGGCTTCGCCGGCCTGTCACCCGCCCTGATCGCGGTCGTCCTCCTCGTGGCGCTCTTCGCGACCCTGGTGCTCGAACACCTACTGGGCGTCTGACTCCTGGCGGCGCATCCAGCGGATCTCCGACTCGATGAACTGGTCGAGATCGCCGTCGAGCACCGCGCTCGGGTTGCCCGCCTCCGTGGCCGTCCGCAGGTCCTTCACGATCTGGTACGGGTGAAGGACGTAGTTGCGGATCTGCGTGCCCCATGACGTGGTCGTCGCCCCGCGCAGCTCCGACATCTTCTCCGCCTCCTCCTGCCGCTTGCGCTCGAGCAGCTTGGCCTGGAGGACGTTCATGGCGGTCGCGCGGTTCTGCAGCTGGGAGCGCTCGTTCTGGCAGGAGACGACGATGCCGGACGGCAGGTGGGTGATGCGCACGGCCGAGTCGGTCGTGTTGACGCCCTGGCCGCCGGGGCCCGACGAGCGGTAGACGTCGACGCGGATCTCGTCTTCGTTGATGTCGATGTGGTCGGTCTGCTCGACGACAGGCACCACGTCCACGCCCGCGAACGAGGTCTGGCGGCGCCCCTGGTTGTCGAACGGGCTGATGCGCACCAGCCGGTGGGTGCCGTGCTCGCCCCTGAGCGTGCCGTAGGCGTAGGGCGCCTTGATCGCGAAGGTGGCCGACTTGATGCCCGCCTCCTCCGCGTACGAGGTCTCGTAGACCTCCGTGGGGTAGCCCTTGCGCTCGGCCCAGCGGAGGTACATCCGCAGCAGCATCTCCGCCCAGTCGGCCGCGTCGACGCCGCCGGCCTGGGAGTTGATGGTCATCAGGGCCTCGCGCGAGTCGTACTCGCCCGACAGGAGGGTGCGGACCTCCAGCGCGCCGATGTCGGAGCGCAGCGAGACCAGCTCCTTGTCGGCCTCGGCGCGGGTGTCGTCATCGGCCTCCTCGGCCGCGAGCTCGTACAGGACCGAGAGGTCGTCGAGGCGGCGGCTCAGGCCGTCGACGCGGTTGAGCTCGCCCTGGAGGTGGGAGAGCTTGCTGGTGACCTTCTGCGCCTTGTCCGGCTCGTCCCACAGATCGGGGGCGGCGACCTGCGTCTCCAGCTCCTCGATCTGCTTGCGCATGGAGTCGAGGTCGAGCACGTCCTGGATGCTGCGGAGCGTGCCGGCGAGCTCGTTGATCTCATCTGCCGGATCGATGTCTGCCACGCCTCCTTAGAGTACGCGACCGGCGGGGGTGCCGAATAACATGGCCAGGTGCGTGTACACGGTCGGCGTAAGGCGCTGGCGCTCGCCGCCGTCCTGCTGGCGGGGGTGTCCGGCTGCTCGGGTTCCGCCGCGGATCCTTCGCGCACCCCCGCGGCCGCCTCGCCGAGCCCGTCCGCCGACCCGACGCCCGCCGAGCCCGAGGTGACGCTCGCCGAGGCGGGCGAGGTGTTCACCACCTTCGTCGCCACCGACAGCGTGCTGCGCGCCTCCGGCGACCTGCGGCTCGCCATGGAGTACGTACGCGACTCGGAAGCCCGGCTGACCGCCGTCGCCTACCTGTCCAGCGGCGGCCGGCCGCCCCGTCACGAGTGGGGCTCCCCCACCCTGTACGTGCCGCGCTTCGCCGAGGGCGCCCAGGCGGTGTGGTTTTCCGTGCTGGCCGACCGCGACGGCGAGCCGACCATGCTGACCTTCGCCAGAAACGGCGACTGGCGGCTCAGCGCCGCCTCCCGGCTGCTCGACCCCGCGCACCGGCCCGACGTCGCCCTCGACGACCAGGGGTACGCCACCGTGATCGCCGGCGACGACCGGAGCGTCACCATCCGCCCCCAGCTCATCGGCCCTCTGCACGCCACCGTGGCCGAGACGGGCACCGACGGCGTCGCGGCCGGCCTCATCGCCGACGGCCCTTACACCACCGACGTCGCCAGCCAGATCACCGAGGCCAGGCAGAAGGCCAAAAAGGCCGGCTTCAGCTACGACTCCATCTTCCAGGCCGGCGACCACCCCGTGTACGCCCTGCGCACCGGCGACGGAGGCGCGATCATCCAATACTCGCTCTCCCGCACCACCACGACCACGACCAAGACGGCCGAGGACGACTACATCCCGGTGCCCGACTCGGCGCGCTGGTCGATCTCGGCGCCGGTGGTGCGGCGCAACCTCCGGCTCACCGAGATCCACACGTACGTGACCGCGGTCCCCCCGGCGACGGCCCCGGCCGCGGCGGAGGTCGTCGGCCACGAAGGGGCGCTGACGAAGGCGACCGGGCAGTGAACGGGATCAGTCCTCCGGGAGCAGGGTGCCGAGCGGCCCGAGATCAAGGTTGAGGTCGGCAGGCGTCAGGCCGAACCGCTCGCACAGCTCGGTCATGGCCTCCTCCAGCCTCATCAGGGTCAGCCCCACCGCCTCCAGCTGTTCCCCGGACAGCTCGCCGCGGTCCATCCGCCGCACACACTGACGCTCCACGAGCTGGCGGATCAGCTCGATCAGCGTCAGCACCAGGCGGCTCAGGTCACGCTGCACCGAGTCGGCGTCGGTCTCCAGCCGCCACTCCCCCGGTTTCACCGCCTGCCGGTCAGTCGGCTCTGTCATGCCGCATCCCTCCGTCTACCGCGTCGCCCTCCCGTACCGACACCAGCAACGCCCGCAGGGAGATCCGTACGAGGTCGATGCCGGAAATGGACAGCACCACGTCGCCCGTCACCACCACCCCGCCCGCCAGCAGGCGGTCCAGCAGGTCGACGAGCGCCACCCGCTGCTCGGGCAGGCGTCCCTCGGCGGCGAGCCGGCCCCCTCTCGGCTCAGGAGGCGTCACCGTACGCCGTCTCACCGTCGTGGTCGAGCGCGGCGAAGGAGTAGGGCGCCCAGGGGCCGACGAGCTCCAGGGTGACGCCCCGTTCGGCGGGGTCCTCGACCACCCGGGCGAACTCGGCGGCGCGGGCCTCGTCCACCAGATAGGCGCCGTTGAGCACCATCTGCTCCCGCCGCCCTGACAGCTGCGGGTCCTGGGCCCGGTGACGGGTGCCGGCCACGGCGATGTCCATCAGCGCCTCGTGCACGGCCTGGGCGTGCTCGGCGGCCCGGCGCCAGCCGTCCTCACGTCCGCGCAGGGCCGCCCGGCGGCGGTTGAGGTAGGCGGCCCCCGGCGCCGCGTCCTGGGTTTCCGCCACCGGCTCGGCGGGGCCCGCGACGGCGTAGGCCTTCACGCCCCACTCCCACCGGCCCGACACCCGGCGCAGCACCTCGTCGAACTGGGCGTGCCGCTCGTCGAGGAGCTCCCGGACCTGTGCCTCGCCCGTGTAGACGGTGACCAGCCGCACCGGGGCCGTGGGGCCCCGGCGGGCGACGGCCTCCACGACCCGGTGATGGGCGCGCGCGATCTCCTCCAGCCAGGCGAGGTCCTCCATCGAGCGCCGCAGCGACTCCTCGCCGAACTCCTGGAGCGACACCGTGCTGATGAAGGCGGCCAGGCCCCGGTGCGCCAGACGGCGCACGGGGGCACCGGCGACGCCTGCCGGGCCGTCGGGCTCGCCGCCCTCGTCACGGGTCACCGCGTACAGGTAGACGCCCTGCTCAGCGTCCACGCTCGACCGCCTCCGGCTCGTGGGCGGCTTCCGCCCGCGTGGCGACGATCTCCTCCAGCGCCGCGAGGCGGCGGCGCAGCTTGCGGTTCTGCTTGGCCAGCTCGTGGGCGTCGCCGGTCAGCCACGGGTCGTGCTCCCACCAGTCGATGCCCATCTCCCTGGCCGTGTCGACCGAGGCGATGAGCAGGCGGAGCTTGATCGTCAGCAGCTCGATGTCGAGCAGGTTCACCTGGATGTCGCCGGCGATCACCACGCCCCGGTCGAGCACCCGTTCCAGGATGTCCCCCAGGTTGGCCGACTCGCGGCCGCCGTAGCCCTGCTGCTGCATCGAGGACCCGGGAACGTACGGGCCCGACCTCACGGCGCTCACCGCGGGCTCTCGGCGGGGTCGCCGCTGCCCCGCTTGTAGCGGCGCACCCGGCGGTAGGACAGCAGTTCGCCCTCCATGTCGAGGTCGATCTCATAGAGAGCCAGGGTGTCGCCGGACGACGGGATCCGGCGGTCCTCCACGATCTCCACGCCCACCAGCCACCCGTCGTCCGACGGCTCGACCCGTGTGACGCTCTCGGTGTCCTTGCCGGTCAGCTCGCTCATCATGCGCAGCCCCATGTCGGCCGCCGCGGCGGCCGGGATGTCCGCGGAACGCGAGCGAGGCGGCTCCTCGCCGCCGTCGTCCGCTCCCTTTCCGCCTGACGCGTGCTTGCGCTCGGTCCCCTGCCTGGCAGGCACGAAATCACCCCCGTATCCGCTGGTGCGGCCCCCGCCTCACCAGCCGGTCATCCCCTGCAAGATCTCCTCGACCGCCCGGGCCTCCTCCTCCTCGGAGATCCGACCGGCGGCCCTGGCCTGCTCCACCTCCTCCAGGCGGCGCCGGACCACGGCCGGATCGCGCAGCTCCCGCTCGACCTCGTCTCTCAGGAGCTCGCCGAGCTTGACGACCGAGTAGATCGGCAGCAGCGGCCAGCCAAAGAGCAGCGTCCCCAGTCCCAACGATGTTCACTCCTCCACGACGTCGTGTCCGTGGTCAGGCCGTACCCACGAAGTCGTACGGAGCCATCGGCCCGAGCAGGCGAACCTCGACGCGGCCCGACCACCGACGGGCCAGTTCGTCCACGGCTTGTTCGAACTCGGCCTGGCTGTCCCGCTCCACCAGCGCGGCCACGTGCGCGGCCTCGCGCTCGTGGCCGACGTCGCGTACGACCAGTTGTTCGCACACGTCGGAGAGTGCTTCCAGCACCGTCGCCGTGTCCGTCTCCCGTTTTCCGGCGATCGCGTGCTCGATGATCTCTCCCAGGCGCATGCGCTCGTTGCGCGTCGCGTCCTCGGGCAGGCCGGCGATCCGATCCCGGAGCGTCGCGGCCTCCTCGTTCTCCTCCAGCACCTCCCTCAGGATCGTCCGCTCGTCGTATCGGGCGTTGACCACGTACTGCGTCCGGTCCTCCACCTCGCGCAGGGCGTCGACGAACGCGTCGTGGTACGGCTTCAGCAGCTCCTCCAGGACGGCGTCGGAGCCGGTCAGCACCGCCCCGAACCGGAACGGCAGCACCGGCACCTCCGCCGCCGTCTGGTCGAGCAGCGTCTGGTGCGCCCGCAGGTCCTGCGGCCGGCCCAGCGGCCGGTCGGCCCGGACGTCGCTCACCAGGGCCGCGATCTCGCCGAAGGTCACCAGTCCCACCTGGCCGCCGGGTTCTCCGACACCCTCAGTCCCGGGCTCCACTTCGACATCCACGGGTACGATCCCGTACACGTAGGACGCGGTGCCGTTCACGTCCGCCGATGAGGTGTCCGCGGGCCGGGCGGCCTCTCCGCGTGGTGACATCTCAGTCATCCTCTCTGAGGCGTGCCTCGCGGGGCTGTTCCTCGGGCACGTCCTCGACCTCGTCGGCGGCGGCTTCGAGCGCGGGCTCCTCGCCCTGGTCGACGGACTTGGCCTGCGTCACGCCCTGGACGACCTCGGGCAGGTCCTTCTGCGTGGTCGACAGGTCGAGGCGGTTGACCGCCTCAGCGAAGCGCAGGTAGGTGTCGACGCTGGCCACGACGATCCTGGCGTCCACGGTCAGCACCTCGATGCCGACGAGTGAGACGCGGACGAAGGCGTCGATGACCAAGCCCTTGTCGAGAATGGTGTCGATGACGTCCGCGAGATTCGTCCCCGAGCTGCCGCCGCCGGCAGGCGTGCCGCGACCGGCAGGTTGCACGGTCATGTCATACCCCCTGGTAGTGGCCGACCGGCCTGACGGGTGACTTACTCGGATCTGGCCCGACGGCGGCGCACCGGCCGCTCGGGCTCGGGAGCCGGGCGTCTGGACGTCGTGCCACGACGCCGCGCGGTGGCGGGCCGTCTGGGCGGCTCCTCTTCCTCGGGCTCCTCTTCCTCTTCGGGTTCCTCTTCCTCCTCTTCTTCCTCCTCCTCAGGCTCCTCCTCGGGTTCCTCTTCTTCCTCCTCCTCTTCGGGTTCCTCTTCCTCCTCGCCTTCGGGCTCTTCGGCTTCCGCCCGCTCGCCCTCTTCAGGCTCCTCGGGCTCCTCTTCCTCCTCGCCCTGCTCGGCCTGCTCCTCCTGGACCGCGGTCTCGTGGTCCTTGACGACCTCGCTGTCGCGGATCTCGCCGCGCCAGCCCTCAAGCTCGTCGGGGTTCAGCAGGAGGTGCGCCATCACGTGCCGCCGGAAGTGCTTGAGCTCCAGCCGCACCCGACGTCCCTGCGCGCGCCACAGGTTGCCGGTCCGCTCGAACAGGCCCTGCGGGTGGTACTCCAGCACCACCAGGACCCGGGTCAGGTCGGGAGTGATCTCGTGGAAGGTCACCGCCCCGTCGACGCGACCCTTCTCCCCCTCCGAGCGCCAGATGATCCGCTGGTCCGGGATCTGCTCGATGATGGTCGCCTTCCAGCTACGGTGCGACATGAAGACCTGGGCTTTCCAGGTGAGCTCCTCGTCGGAGTCCTGCTTGACGGTCTCGACCTTCTTCATGAAGGTCGGGAAGTCCTGGAACTGGGTCCACTGGTCGTACACCAGACGGCGGGGCGCGCCGACGTCGAGCGCCTCCACGATGTTGGTGACCTTCTCGTGGCCTCGTCCGCCACCGCCGCCACCGCCGGTGATCTTCTGCATCACGCCCTTGAGCCCGCCCTTGAGCCCGCCCTTAAGAGCCCCGCCCAGGAAGCCGCCCGGTTTGTCCGAGCCCGTCACCGCGCTCATCAAACTCTTGCCCCCGTGTTCCACGTAGTCGGTGAGCCGGCCTGTCAGGCCTTCGATCTTGTCCCCCGCGGAGGACAGCACGCGCGTCCCCGCGGCCTGCAGGAGACCCTGAGCCGACTCCACCAGCCGGCTCATCGGCAGGCCGCCGGCCACTCCCTCGCCGGCCTCGGCCGCCTTCCCGGCGACCCCCTGACCGGTCTCGGCCGCCTTCCCCGCGGTGTCCTTGACCTGGTCCCCGGCCGTTTCCGTCGCGGCTTCGCCGGTCTGGCGGGCCGTTCTCCCCGCCTTGCCTGCCACTCCCCGGACGGCACCGGTCGCCGCCTTCCTCAATCTCTCCGCATCAGCCACTTCGCTCACCCCCGTGACTGGCCGGCCCGCCGGACGGGACGCGTGCGCCGACGTGCCCCCTCGCCTTCGGCCTTCTCCTGGGTCCGCGCCGGCCGCTTGGCCCGCGCCGGCTCCTCGGCCTCTTCCTCTTCGCCCTCCTCCTCGCCGGCCTCCTCTTCAGGCTCTTCCTCGTAGTCCTCTTCTTCGCCTTCTTCGTCGCGGGACGCCTGTTTGGTGACCTTGTCCGCGGCTTCGCCGACACCGCCGAGCGACCCCGCGCGCTCCTGCAGCCTCTGGCTCAGAGAGTCGATCTGCCTGGTCGCCGCGGTCATGGCCGCCGTCTTGGCGGCCTCCACGAGCTCGCCGCGAAGGCGGTCGGTGATCTGCTGGAGCTCCACGTTAGAGCCGAGCGCCTTGACGCCCTGCGCGAGCGGGCCCCCGTTGCCGCAGCTCGCACGCCCCGCCAGCCCCGCCGCCGCCAGAGCCGCCGCCGTGCGCAGCTTCCGGCGTCTTCCGAGGCAATAGCCGGCGAGTACGGCGAAGGCCACCTGCAACTTGTTCGACATGATCAGCGCTCCTTCCCGCTCGCTCACCATCTCGACGCACACTGGTGCAGTGCAGACGGACAGACCCGAATGTGCCGGTGCCTGTTCGCCGCGGCATGCCCTACCCGGAAAACGGACAGAGCACCTCATTCAGGGAAAAGTGGCACAGACTTGACACGGGGCGCGTCCATGCGGATCACCGTGAAAAACGCCTCGTCCGGGGCGGCACCGGCGTATCCGGCGCCGCCCCGGACGACGGGCTCAGGCCTTCGTGCGCGGGAGGCTGGTCGACGAGACCAGGGTGCGGATGGCGCGGAGCGCCACCGACAGCGTGGCCAGGTCGAAGTTGTCGCTCTCCCAGATCTCGGAGAGCGTCTGCCTGCTGCGCCCGACCGCCGCCGAGTTCGCCTCCACCCACCTGGCCAGCCGCTCCTCGGGGGGCAGCCCGGAGGAGCTGTGGGCCAGGACGTCGCGGGTGAGCGAGGCGTGGGCGGCGTAGAGGTCGTCGCGGAGGGCGGCGCGGGCCATCGCGTTCCACCGGCTGTCGCGGGGCAGCGCGATGATGCGTTCCCTGAGGCGGGCCAGTTGGAGACGGTCGGCGAGGTCGAAGTAGACCTCGGCGACCTCGTTGACCGGGCGGCCGCTGATGGAGGCGATCTCCACCAGGTCGAAGGTGGAGTACGCGGGCACCATGGCGGCCACCCGCTCGGCCAGGTCGGCGGGGACGCCGCGGGCCACGAAGGAGTCGCGGCGGTCCTCGAAGGCGGCCAGGTCGGGGCCGGTGAGGAGCTTGGGCAGGTGGCCGAGGAGGCCGTTGACGCCCTTGACGAAGAAGCCGACCGAGCCCGCCAGGTCGAGCGGCGGGCGGCGGTTCGTGAGCAGCCACCGGGTGCCGCGCTCGCCGAGCTTGCGCGCCTCCAGCAGCATGGCGAGCTGGGTGGCGGTGTCGATCTCGTTGTCCAGCGACTCCACCTTGCGGTGGAAGCTGGCCAGGTCGAAGACCTCACGCGTGACGAGGAAGGCCCGCACGATGTCGGGCAGCGAGGCGCCGGTCTCCTCGCCGACCCGGAACAGGAACGTGGTCCCCATGGAGTTGACCAGGTCGTTCACGATGCCGGTGACGATGATCTCGCGCCGCAGCGGGTGCGCGTCCATGTACGCCCGGAACCGCTCGCGCAGCGCCGACGGGAAGTACGAGACAAGCCGGGGCGCGAGGTACGGGTCGTCGGGGAGCTCGGTGCCGAGCAGTTCGGCGTCGGCGACGAGCTTGGTGTAGGCGAGCAGGACGGAGAACTCCGGCGCGGTCAGCCCGAGCCTGGACTGGCGGCGCTCGGCGAGCGCCTTGTCCGACGGCAGGAACTCCAGACCCCGGTTGACCCGGCCGTCGCGTTCGAGGCGGCGCAGGTAGCGGGCGTGGATGTGGAGCATCTCGACGGCCTGGGCGCGGGCGGCGGCCAGGACGACGTTCTGCGCGTAGTTGTCGCGCAGCACCAGCTCGGCCACCTCGTCGGTCATGGAGGTGAAGACCTGGTTGCGCTGCTTGTCGGTCATCTCGCCGTCGCGGACCACCTGGTCCAGCAGGATCTTGATGTTGACCTCGTGGTCGGAGGTGTCGACGCCGGCGGAGTTGTCGATGAAGTCGGTGTTGATGAGGCCGCCGTCGAGCGCGAACTCTATGCGGGCGAGCTGGGTGAAGCCGAGGTTGCCGCCTTCGCCGACGACCTTGCAGCGCAGGTCGGCGGCGTCGACCCGGAGCGAGTCGTTGCCCTTGTCGCCGACGTCGGCGTGGGTCTCGGCGCTGGACTTGACGTAGGTGCCGATGCCGCCGTTCCACAGCAGGTCGACGGGGGCGCGCAGGATGGCGCTGATCAGGTCGTTGGGCGCCAGTGAGGTCACGTCGCCGGGCAGGCCAAGCGCGTCGCGGATCTGCGGGGTGAGCTGGACGGACTTGGCGGTACGGGGGAACACGCCGCCGCCCTTGGAGATGAGCGAGGCGTCGTAGTCGGCCCAGGAGCTGCGCGGCAGTTCGAAGAGACGGCGCCGCTCGGCGTAGGAGCGGGCCGCGTCGGGGCTGGGGTCGATGAAGATGTGGCGGTGGTCGAAGGCGGCCACCAGCCGGATGTGCTGGGACAGCAGCATGCCGTTGCCGAACACGTCGCCCGACATGTCGCCGATGCCGGCCACGGTGAAGTCGGTGGTCTGCACGTCCACGCCCATGGTGCGGAAGTGGTACTTGACCGACTCCCAGGCGCCGCGGGCGGTGATGCCCATGGCCTTGTGGTCGTACCCGATGGATCCGCCGGAGGCGAAGGCGTCGCCGAGCCAGAACCCGTACTCCTTGGCGACCCCGTTGGCGATGTCGGAGAACGTCGCGGTGCCCTTGTCGGCCGCGACCACCAGGTAGGTGTCGTCGCCGTCGTGCCTGACGGTGTCGGGCGGCGGCACGACCTTGCCGTCGACCAGGTTGTCGGTGACGTCGAGCAGGCCGGAGATGAACATCCGGTAGCACTCGACGCCTTCGGCGAGCAGGTCCTCCCGGGAACCGGTCACGGGCGGACGTTTCACCACGAACCCACCCTTGGAGCCGGTGGGGACGATGACCGTGTTCTTCACCATCTGGGCCTTGACCAGGCCGAGGATCTCCGTCCGGAAGTCCTCCATCCGGTCCGACCAGCGCAGCCCGCCCCTGGCGACCTTGCCGTAGCGCAGGTGGACGCCCTCCACCCGGGGCGAGTACACGAAGATCTCGTACTTCGGCCGCGGCAGCGGCAGCACGCTGATGGCCTGCGGGTCGAACTTGAGCGAGATGTACGGCTTCCGCTTCCCGTCGACGGTCTGGAAGTAGTTCGTGCGGAGGGTCGCCTCGATCATCTCCAGGTACGCGCGCAGGATCCGGTCCTCGTCCAGCGAGGCCACCTCGTCCAGCGCTCCCAGGATCTCCTCCTTGAGCGCCCCCGTCAGGTCCTCGCGCACCTCGCCGTCGCGGCGCGGGTCCAGGCGGGACTCGAACAGGCGCACCAGCAGCCGGGACAGCCGCACGTTGCCCAGCAGGACCTGCTCGATGTAGCGCTGGGAGAAGTTGCTGCCGGCCTGGTGCAGATACTTGGCGTAGACGCGCAGGATCTCGACCTGCTCCGTGGTCAGCCCGGCCTTCAGGATGAGCGCGTTGAAGTCGTCGGCCGGCGCCCGCCCGTGCCAGAGCGCCATCAGCCCGTCCTGGAAGAGCCGCTTGAAGTCGCCGCGCTCGATCTCGGGTGACGGGGTGTAGCGCAGCCCGAAGTCGTAGATCCAGGCGTTCTTCGTGGCCGGGTCGTTGTCGCGGTCGATCTCGTACGGGCGCTCGTCCACCACCTCGACCCCGAGGCGCTGGATCAGCGGCAGCATCTTCGACAGCGAGATGGACGACCCGAGCCGGTAGACCTTGAGCCGCCGCTCCCCCTCCGCGGCGTCGTACGGCTCGTACAGGTTGAGGTCGATCTCGTCGTCGCCCGCGCCGACGAGGTGCTCCAGCCGGCGCAGGTCGGCCACGGCCACCTGGGGCTGGAAGTCGGCCTTGTACGCCTCGGGGAAGGCGACGTGGTAGCGCTTGACCAGGCCCGGGGCCTCCTCCTCGGAGGTCATCTCCCTGATGGCCGCGCCGAGGTCGTCCTCCCAGGAGCGGGTGATCGCGGCCAGCCGCGCCTCCAGCTCCTCGACGTCCACGCCCGGCGCCGGGAGCTGCTTGCCCCGCTCGCCGCGGATGACGACGTGCAGCCGGGCCAGCGCGGACTCGCCTATCGACGCCCGGTAGTCGAGACCCTTGCCGCCCAGCGCCTTGAGCAGCAGCTCCTGCATCTGCAGGCGGACCATGGTGGTGTAGCGGTCGCGCGGCAGGTAGATCAGGCAGGAGATGTAGCGGCCGTAGTCGTCGCGCCGCAGGAACAGCTTGACCTGCTTGCGCTCGCGCAGCCGCAGCACGCCCAGCGCGATCGGCAGCAGCTGCTCGGTCGAGGTCTGGAACAGCTCGTCGCGGGGGAACGTCTCCAGGATCTCGATGAGGTCCTTGCCGTCGTGGCTCTCCGCGGTCAGCCCGGCGGCCTCGATCACGGCCGCGAGCTTGCGGCGCAGCACCGGGATGCGGGAGATGGACTCGTTGTACGCGACGTGCGTGAAGAGGCCGAGGAAGCGGCGCTCGCCGACGACCTCGCCCTCGGGCGAGAAGAGCTTGACGCCGATGTAGTCGAGATAGGCGTCGCGGTGGACGGTGGCGCGGGAGTTGGCCTTGGTGATGATGAGCAGCTGCTTCTCGCGGGCCCTGGCGCGCAGCTCGGCGGGGAGCGCGGAGAAGCTGTCGGAGTGCACCTTGTCGTCGCGCAGGATGCCGAGCGCGGCGCCCGGCAGGGCGCGCAGCGTCTCGCCCTCCTCGCCGCTCTCCAGGCGGTACTCGCGGTAGCCGAGGAAGGTGAAGTGCCCGTCGGCGAGCCAGCGCAGCAGGTCGAGGCTGTCCTCGACCTCGGCGGGCGGCAGCGGCGGCGGGTTCACCGCCAGGTCCTCGGCGGTCTGCAGGGCCAGCGCGCGCATCTTGCGGAAGTCCTCGACCGCGTGGCGCACGTCGGTGAGCACCCGCTGCAGGTCGGTCTCCAGGGCCTTGAGCAGCGCGGGGTCGGACTGGCGGTCGATCTCGACGTGGATCCACGACTCGACCAGCATCTGCCCGGTGACGTCCTCCTGGCCGCTGCCGAGGATCTTGCCGGTCAGGTCGCGGCGGACCCGGATCTGCGGGTGGACCACGAGGTGGACGCCGATGCCGTGCCGGTCGAGCTCCATCGTGACGGAGTCGACCAGGAACGGCATGTCGTCGGTGACCACCTCGACCACCGAGCGGCCGGGGTCCCAGCCGTTCTCGTCCAGGGTGGGGGTGTAGGCCCGGACCACCGGCCTGCCCTGCGGGCGGGTCTCGGCCAGCTGCCGCTGCGACATCGCCGGACCGTACACATCCACCAGATTGCGGTCGAGCAGGTCGTCGGGGGGCACGTGCCGGTAGTAGACGCGCAGGAAGGTCAGTGCCTCCTCGGGGCTCACATGGTCGCTGCCCACCGCGCACCGTTGCGCGGCTCGCTGGAGCAGCTCATCCTTGGCCTCGTCGAGCGGCATTTCGCTCTCACTCCTTTGTGAGGGTTAGCCATGGCGGGGTTGGAGCCAGGCTTTGAGTTCCCACGACAGCGGGAAATAGTACATTTCACTACGGACATGCCCGTATGGACTGAAAACTTCCGGCCGGCGGGACATCGGCCCCGAACGCAAGAAAGTCCTGGGGGCGTCATCGTCTCCCAGGACCTCGACCTGCTCGACCAGCCGGAGGCGGCCGCCGTAGGACAACCGGCGGCCCTCCTCACCGAACTGCCTGTCGCGAGGGACGGTCGCATCGTCGTCGATGCCCACCGCACACCTCCCCCACATCCCCGGTGAAGCGAAACCGGGCGCACGCCTCGCCGTACCGATACCACCCGAAAAGGGCAAAGACGTCAACGTGACATCGACATCGGCGGGTCGTCTTCGGATGCGGAGGGCGCCTGCTTGAGCTCGTCGAGCCGGTCCGGCACTTCGGCCAGTTCGACAAGCTCAGCCTGGCACTGCTCGCACACCTCGAGGTGGCGCTCGAACGCCTCGTGCTCCGAATCATCGAGCACGCCGAGGACGTAGGCGGCCACCCCGTCATGCATCAGCCGGCTACCCCCTTGTCCCGCAGAAGTTCACGGAGAGCCCGGATGCCGTAGTAGAGCCGGGACTTCACCGTGCCCGGCGGGATCCCCAGAATCGCCGCCGCTTCACTTATCGTACGGTCCCGTAGGTAGGTCTGCTCAATAACTTCGCGGTGTTCGTCCGACAGGCTGCGCAGAGCGTCCGCCACGACGATCGCGGACAGCGCTCTCTCGGAGCCGTCGGGCACCGCCATCATGTCGACTTCCGGGGGCTCGACCTCATGAGGCCGAACACTCTTTCGCCGACGTCCGTCAATGACGATCCGGCGGGCCACGGTCAGCAGCCACGCCCAGAGGAGGCCCGGTTCCCACTGCAGTCTGGCCGAGTTGCGCCAGGCCCGGACGAGCGTCTCCTGCACCACATCCTCAGCCCATTGCAGATCGTTACCGGTCGACTTACGTACATGGCGCAGTAGAGGGCCGCCGAACTCCTGGTACAGCACCGCGATGCGGTGCTCCGCCTCGGCATCAGCACTCTCGAACCTGCCGTCGAGGTGACTCAGCACGGGGCACATCTTTACACCTTCGTTATCAGTCCGGTAGCCACTCCGATAACTCCAGTTATTTCTAACTATTCCTCAGGATGGGTGAACCGGCCGTGATAAGGCCGCGTACCTCCCACCATGCACAGGCTTTTGCGTGGCGAAGTAGTGATGTTCGGCGGCTTCGCCCTCGCGGCAGCGGTCACGATCCTCCTGGTCATGCCGCAGGCGAACACGGCCGTGCTGACAGAGGTGACGCAGACGTCCACGGGCCCGCTCGGGCCCGCGGACCGCGACTTCCTCGTCAAGGTGCGGCAAGCCGGCCTCTGGGAGATCCCCGTCGGCCAATGGGCCCAGAAGCGCGCGGACTCCGCGCGGGTCAAGGACGTCGGGCAACATCTCGTGGAGGACCACACGAAGCTGGACGCGCAGGTACGCCGGGTGGCGGCGAAGCTCAACGTCCCGCTTCCCGATCGGCCGAACCCTGACCAGCAACGGTGGATGGCGCAGCTGGCGTCCGAGACCGGTCCGGCATTCGACAGGGACTTCGCCCGCCTGCTGCGTGCGGCACATGGCAAGGTGTTCGCCGTCGTGGCGAACGTGAGGGCGGGCACCCGCAACGCCGAGATCAGGAAGTTCGCCGGGACGGCCGTGACCGTGGTCATGCGGCACATGACGCTGCTGGAGTCCACCGGCCTGGTCAATTACGACGAGCTTCCGGAGCCCCCGTTGCCCTCACAGGCAGCACCCGCCCCAGCGGCGGTCGACCCGAGGAGACAACCATGAGATCCAGACGCATGGCCGCGGCCATATCCGCCTTAGCGGTGGTGGCCGGCGGGCTGGTGTCCGCAGTGGTCGTCGGCGGCGCTCAACCGGCCTTCGCCGACTGTGAGATCACCGAACAGCGGCCTCCTGGTCAGCAGCAGAACCAACCGCAGGACCAACCTCAGGACCAGCCCCAAGACCAGCCCCAAGACCAGCCTCAGGACCAGCCGCAGCAGAGCCAGGCTCCGCAGGAGCAGGATCAGGAGAACCAGGGCCGGGACGACGACCGGCAGGGCCAGGATCAGGGAGCCCAGCAGGACCAGAACGGCGACGGGCAACAGAACCAGGAGAACCAGAACCAGAACGACCAGCAGGGCCAGGACCAGGGGGCCCAGCAGGACCAGCAGGACCAGAACGGGGGCGGGGCCCTCGTCGACCCGCCGGCGGACCCTGAGGCGTCCGCTGAGACCTTCGGACAGCGGAACCGGGACCAGGACCGCGACCGCCGCCGGAACAGGCCCAGGCCCAGTCAGCAGCCGTCCAGCACCGCCTCACCGTCGCCCACCGGAGGCCAGGAGTCGGACTGCCTGAACATCGGCCCGTTCGTGACCGACTTCGTGGACATCAGGCAGATCCCGCGCAGCCGGCAGGACGCCCGCATCGGCCGAGGCGGTTCGCGCGGCACGTTCGTGTCCCGCTGCGGCACCAACGGTGAGGGCCACTTCAACCCTGACAACTTCATCGTCGCTCCCGGAGTGCGCAATGGGGCACACCACCTGCACGACTACGTGGGCAACCTGTCGGCAGACGCCTTCTCGACCGACGAGAGCCTGGAAGCCGCGGGCACCACGTGCCGCCTGGGCGACAAGTCCACGTACTTCTGGCCGGTGCTGCGCGACCGCACGGTCGACGAGAACGTCGACGACCCCGACCGCAACGTCGGCCAGGTGCTCCGTCCGCGGTCGGTGACCCTGCAGTTCCGCGGCAACGCGCGCGCCCGGGTCGTGGCGATGCCGCGCTTCCTGCGGATCATCACCGGCGACGCCAAGGCGGCCACCAACGGCCCGGCCAACGCCCGCGCCGGCTGGTCCTGCAGCGGCTTCACCAACCGGATCAGCTCCGACAAGTACCCCCTGTGCCCGCGCGGCAGCCAGGTCCTCCGGATCATGGACTTCCCGAGCTGCTGGGACGGCCAGAACAACGACAGCGCCAACCACCGCACGCACATCGTCTTCCCGGACCAGAGCGGCGCCTGCCCGCAGGGCACGCAGCCGGTCCCGCAGTTGCGGATGACTCTGGCCTACTCGGTGCCGAGGGGCCCCTCGTTCGCCCTCGACGCCTTCCCCGAGCAGTTGCACAACCCGGTCACCGACCACGGTGACTTCGTGAACGTGATGCCGGAGCGGCTCATGTCCAACGTCGTGAACTGCATCAACCGAGGCCGTCGTTGCTGACCTCCGTCCCCGGGAACAGCAACGAGGCCGAGTAGGCCCTCCCGAGTCGCACCCTCATCCGACCTTGGAGGGAATGGATGCTCCACAGACGACACCCCCGGCACGCCCCAACTCAGCTGGATACCAGGAACATCCGGCTCGGGGCGAGCGCGTCGATCGCCGCGGTCCTTCTGTCGGTCTTCGCACTGACACTGACGGATCGCGGCATGGAGATGCTCGGCCGAGGGGTGAGCTTCCTCGAGTACTACGCGGGCGTGCTGGCGCTGGTGTCCCTGACAGCGACGGTGGCCCTGGGGTTGCTCACCACCGAACGTGTTTTCCTGTCCCCGGCGAACCGGGTCCGCGCGCAGCTCGCGCACCGGGCCGCCGCGTTCGCCGGGACGGCGTTCCTGCTCACGCACGTCGCGCTCATGATCTCGCTGGAGCACGTCTCGCCGGCCGCCGCCGTGATCCCCGTCGAGGGGATCTACGTCGGGTTCGGGACGATCGCCTTCGACGCGATGGTCGTGGTCGTGATCACGGGGATCGTACGGGGAAGGTTCGCGGTGACCGGCAGGCCGTGGGTGTGGCGGCTGATGCACGCCTCCGCCTACGTGGCCTGGCCGGTCTCCATCCTGCACGGACTCACCGCGGGCCGGTGGGCGGCGAGCTGGGTCTCCTGGTCGTACATCGCCTGCCTGGCCGCCGTCGCCTCTGCGCTGCTCGTCCGCCTGCTCGCGACGATGCTGCGGCCGCCGCAGACCGCGGAGTGGGTCGACGCGCCCGAGGCCAGTGACGCACCCGTCGAGGTGCCCGCGGGGGTCAACGCGCCGGTGAGCCTCGCCGAGGCCCGGCGGAAGTACCGGGAGGCGGGATGACCCCGCCCATGATCGACCAGGAGAAGCCGTGATCCCCCATTCGGTGCCGCGCGTGCTGCGGCTGGGACCGGCCCGGCTCACCGCCGGACTCGACCACACCAGGCGGCTGGACCTGCCGGCGCATCGCACGCTCCACGGCGACCAGGTGCCCCGCACGCTGGACGACATCATCGCCCAGGTGGAGGAGGTGGACATGCGCGGGCGCGGCGGCGCGGCGTTCCCGTTCGCGCGCAAGCTGCGGGCGGTCTCCGACGCCGCCGGCTCGGGCGAGTGCGTGGTCCTGGTGAACGGGGCCGAGGGGGAGCCCGCCAGCTCCAAGGACGCGATGCTGCTCGTCCGGAACCCGCACCTGGTGCTGGACGGCGCCGTGCTGGCCGCGGAGGCGCTCAATGCCCGCGAGGTGGTGGTCGCCACCGTGGCGGGCGAGGTGGCCGAGTCGTCCATCACCGCCGCCGTGGCCGAGCGGCGCGCCGCCAACGTGGCGGGCGCCGCCGAGAGCCGCATCGGGATCCGCGTCGTCGGCCTGCAGGAGCGGTTCATCTCCGGCGAGGGCGGCGCGCTGGTGCGCGCCGTCAACGGCCTGGAGCCGGTGCCGCCCGGCCGCAAGCGGCGGGCCAGCACGAGCGGCGTGGACGGCCTGCCCACCCTGCTGTCGAACACCGAGACGTACGCGCAGCTCGCGGTGCTGGCCGAGCTCGGCGCCGAGCAGTACGCGAAGGTGGGCACCAGCAGGGAGCCCGGGACCGTGCTGCTGACGGTGAGCGGCGGGGCCGCGAACCCGGCGGTGGTGGAGGCCCCGACGGGCACCAGGCTGATCGACGTGCTCGACGTGTGCGAGTCGGAGATCGGCGACGGCGTGCTCATCGGCGGCTACCACGGCGCCTGGCTGGACTCCCGGACCGCGATGTCGGCGATCGTCTCGCGTGAGGGCATGAAGCAGGCGGGCGGCAGCCTGGGCGCCGGCATCGTGGTGCCTCTCGGCGAGTCGACCTGCCCGGTCGGCGAGGCGGCCCGGGTGGCCGCGTATCTCGCGGCCCAGTCGTCGGGACAGTGCGGCCCGTGCCGGCTGGGCCTGCCCGACGTGGCCAGGGGCCTGACGGCGCTGGCGGACGGCACGGGCTCGATCGACGCGGTGCGCCGCTCGGTGCGCGCGGTGGAGCGGCGGGGGGCCTGTTTCCACCCGGACGGCACGGCCAGGTTCGTGCTGTCGTCGCTGGACGCGTTCGAGGAGGACATCGCGCTCCACCTGGAGCACGGCTCCTGCGGGCGGCCGGTGCGCGGCGTGCTGCCGCTGCCTGAGCGCGAGGACGAGCCGGAGTACCGCCTGGACGTCGACTGGACCCGCTGCCAGGGGCACGGGCTCTGCGCGCACCTGCTGCCGGAGTTCGTGACGCTGGACGACTACGGGTTCCCGTCGTTCAAGACGGTGCCCGGCTGGATGCTGAAGGAGGCGAACCGGGCCGTGGACATGTGCCCGGCGCTCGCCCTGCGGCTGGCGGAGGCGGGTTGACCGCTACAGGCCGAGCAGCGGGAGACACGGGCCCAGGTGGTGGATCTCGATCCCCTCCACCGGGGTCCAATCGGCGCGGGGCAGGCGGAAGTTGCGGGTGACGACCGGCCTGCCCTGCCGCCTGTGCAGGGTGATGCCGTCATCGTGGTAGCCGAACTTCCTGGTCACCGCGATCGAGGAGTGGTTGTCCTCGAACGCCTCGGTGGTCGCGTACTCGGCGCCCAGGCCGGCGAAGGCCAGGTGGAGCACCGCGCCGCGCATCTCGGTGCCGATGCCCATGCCCTGGAACCGGCGGCCCAGCCAGGACCCCGACGACACCTCGCGCAGGAGCGTGAAGTCGCGGCCGGCCAGCGCCTGCGTGCCGACGATGCGGCCCTCGAAGACCACCACGAAGTCCAGCGACCACTTGGCCGGCGACAGCTCGCCCCACTGCCGGAAGTGGTACTGGATCGTGCTGTGGGCCCGTTCGGCCGGGGCCGCCTCGGACCAGGGGAACAGGAACGGCATCACGCCGGCTTCGTGCACGCCTTCGGCCGCCCGTTCCGCGAGCTCGTCCAGGTCCTCAAGTGAGGGATAGCGGAGTTCGAGACGCGGCGTCGTGATGGAAAGTCGAAAAAACGGCCAACTACGCATAGTTCCGTATATTTCCACCGAAAGGCCGCGTCAGCGAACGCTTTTCTCTCGACTGTCAAAAACCCGCGAAACGCTGAAAAGCGGCCCGTCGTCCGTACATGATGGACTTCACTCGGCAAGGGCCGGTGTCAGCGGGCAGGACTCCCGCCGGTACCTGCCCGGAGCGACCCCGTGCGCGCGCTTGAACGCGTTGGCGAACGCGAACTCCGAGCCGTAGCCCACGCGGCGCGCGACCTCGCTCAGCGGCGCGTCGGTCGAGCGCAGCAGCCGCGCGGCGGTGGCGAGCCGCCACCAGGTCAGGTAGCCCAGCGGCGGCTGCCCCACCAGCGTGGCGAAGCGGCGGGCGAAGGCGGCCCGGGAGAGCCCGGCCAGCTCGGCGAGCGAGGCGACCGTCCACGGGCGGGCGGGGTCGCCGTGGACGGCCTCCAGGGCGGCGCTGATGCCGGGGTCGGCCAGGGCGGCGGCCCAGCGGCCGACCGTGCAGCGCTCGACGTCGAAGTCCAGATAGGCGCGCATGATGTAGAGGAGCAGGGTGTCGAGCAGGGACGCCACGATGGTGTCCGCGCCCAGCCGCGGGTCGGCGATCTCGGCGGCGAGCAGGTCGACGGCCGCGCGGAGCTCCCGCTGCTCGCCCAGGCGCGCGGGCAGGTGGATCAGGTCGGGCAGATCGCGCAGGATCGGGTGGCCGAGCGTCTGGTCGAGCCGGTAGCCGCCGCAGAGCGTCACCGTGACCGCGCCGGACCCGCCCGCCGAGGCGGAGGCGAACAGCTCGATCTCCCCGTCGGGACCGCAGTGGCTGTCGGCGATCTCGGTGGCCGGCGAGTCGGCCAGCACGTAGCCATGGCCGTGCGGGAAGAAGAGCACGTCGCCGACGTGGAGCTGGATCGGCTCGCCCGAGTCGGGGAGCAGCCAGCAGGACCCTTGCAGGATCACCTGGAAACCGGCGGAGCCGGGCATCGCGGGGAACCTCTGACCCCACGGCGCGTGCCAGGCGACGCGGACGGAGTGGGGCAGCCCGACCCGCATGCCGGCGATCACATCGCTGAGTACGTCCACAGGGTGAGTCTAGCCCGGAAGACGATCGCGTATAAACGACAGACATTCACGCATTGGAAGGCGCACCCATCCCTCCTACCGTTGCTTGCGGCAGAGGAGGATTCCGTGACCACGACACTGATGCGCGCCGCGCGCATCCATGAGTACGGCGACGCCGGCGTGATCCGTTACGAGGCCGTGCCGAGACCGTCTCCCGGGCCGGGCGAGGTGCTCGTCCGGATGGCGGCCACCTCGTTCAACCCTTCGGAGGTGGGGCTGCGGGCGGGCTATCTGAAGGACGTGCTCGACCTGACGCTGCCGCTCACGCTGGGCTGGGACCTGGCGGGCACCGTCGCCGAGACCGGCGCGGGCGTCACCCGCTGGTCGCCGGGCGACCGGGTGTTCGGCCTGGTGAGCGGGAGCGCCGCCGAGTACGCGGTCGCGTCCGAGACCGAGCTGGCGGCCGCGCCGGAGGGCATCCCGCTGGCCCACTCCGCCGCGATCCCCGTCGCCGGGCTGACGGCCTGGCAGGCGGTGTACGAGGAGGCGGGGATCCGGGCCGGGCAGCGGGTGCTCGTCAACGGCGCGGGCGGCGGGATCGGCCTGTTCGCCGTGCAGCTCGCCAAGCGGGCGGGGGCGACCGTGACCGCCACGGCGAGCCCGCGCAGCCGGGAGGCGGTGGCCCGGCTGGGCCCTGACGAGATCGTCGACTACACGGCGGAGCCGCTGCCCGGCGGCATGGACGTGGTGCTCAACCTGGCGGCCGTGGCCCCCGCGGACGCGGCGGCGCTGGCCCCGCTCGGCGACCTGGTCATCACCGTGGCCACACCGGTCGAGGCCCCGAACGCCCGCCACTTCGTCAGCCGCGCCGACCCGGGCCAGCTCGCCGAGCTGGCGGCGCTGATCGACAAGGGCGAGCTCGTCGTCGAGATCGCCGAGACCCACCCGCTCACCGCGTCGGCCGAGCTGCACCGCAGGGCCGAGGCCGGCGAGATCCGCGGCAAGATCATCATCACTTTCTGAGGAGCACTTCGTGATCAGGATTGGCATCGTCATCGGCAGCACCAGGCCCGGACGGGCGGCCGAGACCGTCGCCCGCTGGGTGCACGACCTGGCGGTCAAGCGCGGCGACGCGGACTACGAGCTGGTCGACCTGCAGGACTTCGCGCTGCCGCACCTGGACGAGGCGGTGCCCGCCGCCATGGGCCAGTACGCGCGTGAACACACGAAGGCGTGGTCGGAGCGGATCTCCGGGCTCGACGGCTTCGTGTTCGTCACCCCCGAGTACAACCACTCGTACACGGGGGCGCTGAAGAACGCCATCGACTTCCTCTTCCATGAGTGGGGCGACAAGTCCGCGGGCCTGGTCAGCTACGGCGTCGACGGCGGGGCGCGGGCGGCCGAGCACCTGCGGCAGGTGCTCGGCCAGGTCAAGATCGCCGACGTGCCGGCCCAGGTCACGCTCTCGCTCTACACCGACTTCGAGAACATGAGCGTGCTGGCCCCCGGTCCGCACCAGGAGGAACGGGTCACGGTCATGCTCGACCAGGTCGGCTCGTGGGCGAAGGCGCTGCGCCCGCTCAGGGTGTGAAGTAGCGCAGCACCTCGGGGTTGGCCATGGCGTCGGGGTTGGCCGCCTGCTCGACGGGCGTGCCGAGCAGGATCTTGCGTACCGGCACCTCGAGCTTCTTGCCCGACAGCGTGCGCGGGATGCCGGGCACCGCGTGGATCTCGTCGGGCACGTGGCGGGGCGACAGCTCCTTGCGCAGCGCCGTGCGGATCGCCCGCTCCACCTCGGGGGTCAGGTCGGCCCCGTCGGCGAGCGTCACGTACAGCAGCAGCCGCCCTTCCTGCCCGAGCTGACCGGTGTCGATGACGAGGCTGTCGGCCACCTCGCCGAACCGCTCCACGACCCGGTAGAACTCGCTGGTGCCCATCCGGACGCCGCCCCGGTTCAGCGTCGAGTCGGAGCGGCCGTAGATGACGCAGCTGCCGTCGTCGTTCAGCTTGATCCAGTCGCCGTGGCGCCACACGCCCGGGTAGACGTCGAAGTAGCTCTCCCGGTAGCGCTCGCCGCCGGGGTCGTTCCAGAACCCGACCGGCATCGAGGGCATCGGCGCCGTGATGACCAGCTCGCCGACCTCGCCGACGACCGCCTTGCCGCTGGGGTCGAAGGACTCAACCTTCGCCCCCAGCGACCGGCACGGGATGACCCCGGCCCTGATCGGATGGAGCATGGTGGCCCCGACGAACCCGGTGCAGACGTCGGTGCCGCCGGAGAACGACCCGATCGGCACCGCAGGCAACCGCTCGCTCACCCAGGCGAACCCCTCCGGCGGCAGCGGCGACCCGGTCGAGCCGACCCCGCGCAGCCGCTCCAGCCCTTCGGGGACGACCCCGGCCTTCATCGAGGCCATGAGGTACGGCGCCCCCACCCCGAAGTAGGTCACCCTCTCGGAGGCGGCGATCCGCCACAGCGCGGCGGGCGACGGATGGGCGGCCGAGCCGTCGTAGAGCACCGGGGTGGCCCCCACCAGCAGGGCGCCGATGAGGTAGTTCCACATCATCCAGCCGGTCGTGGTGTACCAGAAGAACACATCGCCCTCACCCAGGTCCTGGTGGAAGGAGAGCGACTTGAGGTGTTCCAGCACGACGCCGCCGTGGCCGTGCACGATCGGCTTGGGCAGCCCGGTCGTGCCGCTGGAGTAGAGGATCCACAGCGGATGGCCGAACGGCACCCGCTCGAACTCCAGCGGCCCCGCCACCGCGCGCAGCCCCTCCCAGCCGATCACCTCGCCGTGCGGCACCTCGGCGGTGTCCGGCCTGGCGGGCTCGGCGTGCTGCGGCGGCCGCCCGTCCTCGGCGGCGGCGAGGTACGGGATCCACACGGTGGCGCGCAGGCTGGGCAGCGCGGCGGCGATCTCGTTGACCGCGTCCGAGCGGTCGAAGCTCTTCCCGTTGTAGCGGTAGCCGTCGACCGCGATGAGCACCTTGGGCTCGATCTGCGTGAACCGGTCGACCACGCTCGGCACTCCGAAGTCGGGCGAGCCGGCCGACCAGATCGCGCCGAGCGAGGCGGTCGCCAGGAACGCGATCAGCGCCTGCGGGATGTTCGGCAGGTAGCCGGCCACCCGGTCGCCGCGCCCGACCCCGAGCCGCACCAGGCCGGCCCGCACCCGGGCGACCTCGTCACGCAGCTCCGCGTACGAGATCTCCTGGCGGGCGCCGTCTTCCGAGACGAACACGACCGCGGTGCCCTCGGTGCGCCGCAGGGCGTTCTCCGCGTAGTTGACGGCGGACCCGGTGAACCATTCGGTGCCGGGCATCGTCCCAGAGATGACGGGCCCGTCGCCACGCTCTCCGACCACCTGGAAGTAGTCCCAGATCGACGACCAGAACTCCGCCGGGTGGTCGACCGACCACTGCCACACGTCCTCGTACGCCTCGCCGGGGCGGCCCAGCCACGCCAGATAGCGTGTCAGCTCGGCGCGGGCCACGATCTCGTCGGTCGGTTCCCAGAGAAGTGCACCTTCAGCAACCATGTGCCCCATCCTGTCGGCAGGCCGGGCGGGATTCATACCCGCGTTCCCACATAACTTGCTAGCGCCTCAGGTGGTCCACCGCCATACGCGCGGCCGTGCCGATCACCGCGTCGGCGCGCGGATGGTTGAGTGCGGCGCTGAAGGCGCGGGTGATGACCGCCACGGCGTAGCGGCCGCCGTCGGGATACTCGACCACGCCCGCCTCGCCGCGCATCGTCGGCAGCGTGCCGGTCTTCCCGCTGACCGCCACGTCGTCGTACGGGAAGCCGGCGGCCAGCCGGTGCGGCCAGACCTGGAGGTTGAGCACGGTGCGCATCCACGCGCAGGACTCGGGCGAGGCGGCCTCGTCGTGCCAGATCAGCCCGAACAGGCGGGCCAGCTCGCGCGGGGTGCTGCGGTTGGTGCGGGCGGGGTCGAGCGCCCGCATCCTGGCCAGGTCCTCCGGGTCGAGGTACGGCCAGCCGTGCCCGGTGTCGACCGCCATGCTCCCGTTGGTCTCCCCCGCGGTCATCAGCACGCGGGTGGCCTCGAACCCGAACCCTTCCAGCATGGCGTTGACCGCGTCCATGCCGACCCTGGACAGCAGCGCGTCGGCGGCGGTGTTGTCGCTCACCGCGATCATCAGGTAGGCGAGGTCCCGCAGCGACATGGTGACGTCGTCGTGCATGGCCGACAGCCCCGTGGGGCCCGCGGCCCGGTCGGCGGCGGTGACGGTCACCCGGCCGGTCAGGTCGAGCAGCCCGGCGTCGGCCTGCCGGCAGAGCTCGACCATCAGCGCCACCTTGAACATCGAGGCCATCGGCAGCCACTCGTCGGGGTCGTGGCCGACCTCCCGCCCGGAGTCGAGGTCGGCGGCGAACAGCCAGCCGGTCACGCCCGCCACCCGGAACAGCTCCGCGAACGCCGGCCCGGTCATGCCAGCATCCCCGGCCTCCGGCTGACCCGCCGCACGGGGGCCGCCGCCTCGTCCGTCATCCCGGCCCGCTCCTTAAGAATCCGTACGGCCAGCGCGGAGAAGCCCTTGACCGCCTCCGTCTCCGCCCGCCAGGCCGTGGAGACCTTATAGGCGATGGGGGAGCCTAGCAGCGGCCGCCAGGCCAGGCCCGGCACCTCCGCCCTGGGCGCGAACGCCACCGCCATCCCGGCCAGCACCAAGCCCAGCCCGGCGCCCTGGTGGACCTGGCCGGGCACGTAGCCGTGGCGGCGGCACTCGGCCAGCGTCTCGGCGTGCATGCCGGGCTCCCCCTCTCTGGGCGGCATCAGCAGCTCGCGCCCGCCGAGGTCGGCCAGGTGCAGCTCGCCCGCGCGGGCCAGCGGGTCGCTCTCGGCCAGCAGCACGCCCTGCGGTTGCACCAGCAGCGGGCCGAAGCCGAGCCCGGGGGCGTTCACCGGGTGGCGCACCAGGCCCACGTCGATCGTGCCGCCGGCCAGCGCCGTCACCTGGTCGGCCGTCCAGATCTCCGCGGGCGCGAGCCGTACGCCCGGACTGGTCTCGCGGAAGCCCTCGACCAGGGCGGCGATCGCGGCGGCGGCCAGGTCGGGCGGCACGCCGACCTTCAGCACGGCGCCCTCGCCGTGGCGGGCCAGCTCGTGCAGCCTGTCGACCCTGGCCACGATCTCCCTCGCCTCGCCGAGCAGCAGCCTGCCCGCCTCGGTGAGCCGGACCTGGCGGCCGCCCCGGTCGAACAGCCGCACGCCCAGCTCCTCCTCCAGGCGCTTGATGCGCTGGCTGAGGGGCGGCTGGGCCATGCCGAGCCGGATCGCGGCGTTGCCGAAGTGGAGCTCCTCCGCGACGACGGTGAAGTAGCGGAGGTGGCGGACCAGGTCCATGGCCAGCCACTATATCTAGATTTATATCGATGAGGGCCATATATCAGTATTGGACAGGCTGTGTTGGGCTCTGCTGTCCTCGTCGCATGGCTTCGCAAATGGGGGAAATGTACGCATATCTGCAGCCGGAGGCCGCTCCCCGGCGCAGGAGACGCAGGTGGCCGTGGATCGGGGCCGCGATCATGGTGCCGGTGGTCGCCGCGGGGACCGTATGGGCGCTGCGCACCACGGGCTCGCCGGAAGAGGTGGCCGACGCCTACCTGACGGCGTGGAGCGGTGGCGACTACGCGGCGATGCGGGAGCTGGTCGCCGACCCGCCCGCCGACTTCGAGCGCCGCCACCGCCGCTTCCTCGCCGACCTGAAGGCCGAGCACATCACGCTGCGGCGGCACGTGCCCAACGGTGTCTTCGCCGCGAGCGCCGAGGACACCGGCTCGGTCAGCTTCACCGCCGCCGTGCAGGGCGCGGGCGACTGGAGGTACGGCGGGGAGCTGAAGGTCGTCGAGCGGGACCGCACCTGGAAGATCGACTGGAGCCCGGCCGCGCTCCACCCGGAGCTGACCGGGAACCGGTCGATCAGGCTCATCCGGGTCCAGGACGAGGCCACCCCGGTGCTCGCCGCCGACGGCACCCAGGTCGACGCCCCCGGCTCCCCCGGCTCGGTGCAGCAGCTCGTCGCGGGGCTGCGCGAGACCTACCCCGACCGGTTCGCCGAGACCAAGAGCAACCTCGTGCGGCTGTACGAAGGCGGCAAGCCGGTCAAGACCCTGTCGGGGACGCGCGAGAAGGAGCCCGTGCGCATCACGGTCGACCTGAAGGTGCACGCGGCCGGCGCCGCGGCGCTGGAGGACGTGGACAAGCCGGCCGCGCTGGTGGCGCTGCGGCCCTCCACCGGGGAGATCCTGGCCGCGGTGAACAAGCCCGGCGGGTTCAACCGGGCGCTGCTCGGCAAGTACCCGCCGGGCTCGACGTTCAAGGTGGTGACCGCCGCCGCGCTGGTCGCCGGCGGGGCCGAGCCGGACGCGGACGTGTCCTGCCCGGCCGAGCAGAACATCGGCGGCTTCCCGTTCCACAACGCCGGGTTCAAGGACTTCGGCACGCTGTCGTTCCGTGACGCGTTCGCGCACTCGTGCAACACGACGTTCGGCGACATGACGGTGTCGGGCCTGGGCGCCGAGCGCCTGGCGGAGGTGGCGCGGAGCTTCGGCTTCGGCGAGAAGATCACCCCGGGGGTGCCGGCGGTCAAGGCCGACTTCCCCGCCCCGAAGGACGCCACCGACCTCGCCTCGGCCTCCATCGGGCAGGGCAGGGTGCTGGCCAGCCCGCTCAACATGGCGTCGGTGGCCGCCGCGATCGCCGACGGCGCCTGGCGCCCGCCCCGGCTCGTGGCCGAGGAGGCGGTGCCCGACCGCACGTTGCGGCCGCGGCCGCTGGAGGACGACGTGGTGGCCGCGCTGCGCGACCTCATGCCCGCCGTCGTCACCGACGGCACCGCGCACGCCGTGCGCTTCCCGCCCGGCACCGCGGGCAAGACCGGCACCGCCGAGTACGGCTCGGGCAAGGAGCCGCCCTCGCACGCGTGGTTCATCGGCTACCGGGGCGACCTGGCCTTCGCCGTCGTGGTGGAAGGCGGGGGCGCGGGCTCCGCGGTGGCGGCCCCGGTCGCGGCCCGTTTCCTGCGTGAGCTGAGCTGATCATCCCGCGCCTTCGGGACCGGCCTGGTCGCCCTGATCAGCCCGCCTTGCGGTCCATCGGGCTGGTCAGGGCGGCGACCGCCGCCACCACCTCGGCGGCGTTCGACAGGTCGGGCAGCACGATGTCGGCCCCCGCCTCGCGCAGCTCGGCCGCCGTCGCGCGCCCCGAGGCCACCGCGACCATCCCGGCCCCGCCGATGCGGGCCGCCTGCACGTCACGCGCCGAGTCGCCGATCATCACCGTGTTGGCCGAGGTGAACGGGACGCCCAGGCGCTCCTTCGCCCGCCCTTGGGCGACCTGCAGCAGGCTCGCCTTCGGGTAGGGCTCCTCGCCGTAGCCGCCGAGCTCGAAGTCGACGTACTTGTCGAGCCCGAACGCCTTGAGCTTGAGCACCGCGTTGCTCTTGATCGTGCCGGTCAGCACGGCCTGGATCGCGCCGTCGAGCCGGGCCACGGACCTGAGCGCGTCCTTGGCCCCGGCCATCATCCGGCCCTCCTTGGCCAGCCGCTTGCGCCGGTCGGCGAAGGCCGCGGACAGCGCGTCGAGGAAGCGCGGCAGGTGGTCGTCGTCGGCGACAACGCCGTTGACGGCCAGCGTCTCGAAGATGATCTCGGAGTCGGGCCGGCCCATCGGCGGCACCAGCTTGACCAGCGGCCGCCCGGTCACGGCGCGGAACGCCTCGGCGTAGGCGTCTCTGGTCACGATCGCCACGTCGACCAGCGTGAGGTCGACGTTCCACAGCACCAAGCGGTTGATGGCAGCCTCCTGAAAGCGAACCCTGCCAGGTTACGGCCAACTCCGCCGCCGGGGCCGCCCTCCGCCGGTTTCAGGTATGGTCGAGCGCCTCGGCGAGCGTGTCGATGACCGGGAAGCCGGTCGACTCCAGCTCCTCCCTGGTCGACATGCCCCCGGTGTAGAGCACCGCGCGGGCGCCGACGTGGCGGGCCGCCACCCCGTCGTCGACGCTGTCGCCGATCACCAGCACGTCGCGCGGGCGCACGCCGACCGAGGCGATGTGGGCCTCCATGTGGGCCGCCTTCTCCCCGCCCGTCACGCCGAGCAGCCCGTCGACCCGGTTGAAGTGGCGGGTGATGCCGAACGAGTCGACCTTCGGCACGAGATGGGAGTGCGGCGCCATGGAGCAGAGCGACTGCGTGCCCGTCCACGTGGTCAGCGTCACCTCGGCGTCGGCGGCCAGCCCGCAGACGCCGCTCAGGCGGTAGTAGGCGTCGTGGAAGCCGTCGTCGAGCAGCTCCCACTCCCCCTCGGTCAGCGGCCTGCCCAGCATCCGCTCGTACGCGACCCAGATGGGCCTGGTGTAGACGGCGCGGAACCCGTCGGCGGTGAGCGGGGGCAGCTCGTACGCCTTGAAGACCTCGTTGGTGGCTCCGACCACGGCGTCGATGTCGTGGAAGAGGGTGCCGTTCCAGTCCCACACGATGTGCTTCGTCATGTCACCCGCCTGCCTGGTCGAGGGTCAGGAGGTCGGGGATCTCCTGCGTCGCGTACCACATCAGCTCGTGGGCCTCGGCGCCGTCGACGACGAACCGGGCGTCGTCGTCGCCCCCGTCGGCGTCGGGGAGCGCGGCGACGGCCGCCTTGACGTCGGCGACCGCGTACTCGTCGTCGACGTGCACGGCCGCCACCTTGGCCAGCGGGACCGGCTCGGCGACCCGCACCCTGCCCTTCTCCTCCACGTCGGCGTTCGCCTGGATGGCCCCGTCGGCCACCTCGGCGGCCACCACGACGCGGCGGGGCGCGGCGTGCACGCCGTCGGCCAGATCGGCGGCGAGCATGCGCAGCGAGGCGCGGGCGGCCTCGGTGAGGGCGACGTACTCGAGCTCCTCGGTGTCGCCCGAGGCGTACCACTCGACCAGCGCGGGCGTCACCGCGTAGCCGGTCAGCGGGGCGGGGCCGAGCTCACCGGTCTCGACGGCCCTGGCCAGCGCCGGCAGGGTGCACGGCAGGTAGACGCGCATCAGGAACCTTTCGCAGCTTGCACGGGCACCATCATGCCCGCCGCAGCGGGAGCCGGAGGAGAGACTCGAGTTCCAGGATGGTGGTGTCCGGTTCGCGGTGGTGGATGCCGGCGATGCCGAGCGCGCGGGCGGCCACGATGTTGGCCTCGATGTCGTCGATGAACACGCACGACTCGCCCGGCTGCCCGATCAGGCCCAGCGCGTGGTGGAAGATGCGCGGCTCGGGCTTGCGCATGCCCACCTCGCCGGAGATGACGACCGCGTCGAAGACCTCGTCCCAGCCGTCGCGCTCGTAGGTGTTGGACCAGGAGTTGGACAGCAGGCACGTCTTCACGCCGTGCCCGCGCACCTCGCGCAGCATGTCGTACATGGCCTCGGCCCGTTCGAACCCGGCGAACATGCGCGTCAGCAGGCCCTCGGCCACGGGCGGCATGCCGTCGAGCGTCAGCAGGCGGGCCGCCAGGTCGCGCTCGAAGGCGGCCCCGTCGAGCTCGCCGCGCTCCAGGGCGTGGATCGCGTTCTCCTCGTCCTCCCCGCTGTAGGCGACCTCGACCAGCTCGCGCATGACCGCACGGTAGTGCTCACCGTCGATGCGGTCGGCGTCGATCCACTTGGCGATGGAGTCGGCCATGCTGGTGGTCAGCACACCACCCCAGTCGATCAGCACCCCGGTGACCACGCTGCCTCCCTACTCACGGAAATCAGGTTAAAGAGTAAAGGGTCGGGCGCCGGCGTCAGCGCACGCGGGCGGCCAGCCTGCGGTGCTCGGCCGAGCGCACCACCTCGGCCGCCTTCTCCGCGGAGACGACGGGCGGCTCGCCGAGCAGGCCGCGCTCCTTCTTGAGCGTGAGGAGCCTGGTGACCGACTCGTCCAGCCGGGCCTTGGAGACGCGGCCCGACTCGACCGCCTTCAGCACCGCCTGATACTGCTTCGGCAGGTCGTTGGGCATCAGCAGCAGGTCGGCGCCGGCCAGCACGGCGCGGACCGCGACCTCGCCGTCGTCGTACTTCACCCGGGCTCCGGCCATGTTGAGCGCGTCGGTGGAGATGACGCCCTTGAAGCCGAGCTCCTTCCTGAGCAGCCCGGTCAGGATCGGCTTGGACAGCGTGGCCGGGTCGCCCGAGGGGTCCAGCTTGGGGAACACGATGTGCGCGGTCATGATCGCGTCGACCCCGGCGGCGATGGCGGCCTTGAACGGCGGCGCGTCCAGGCGCTCCCACTGGGCCCTGGTGTGCTTGATCACCGGCAGGCCGGTGTGGCTGTCGATCCGGGTGTCGCCGTGGCCGGGGAAGTGCTTGGCGGTGGCGGCCACCCCGGCGGCCTCGAAGCCCTTGACGGCGGCGCCGACCATCTTGGCCACCTCGCCGGGCCGGTTCCCGTACGCGCGCTCGCCGATCACCGGGTTCTTCGGATCGATGTTGACGTCGGCCACCGGCGCGAAGTCGAGGTTGACGCCGAGGGCCCGCAGCTCCTCGCCGGTGGCCTGGGCCACCTCGCGCGCCACCGAGGGCTTGCCGGTGGCGCCGATCCTGGCGGCGCCGGGGAAGCGGGTCATCACCGCGGACATCCGCGACACCAGGCCGTTCTCCTGGTCGGTGCCGATCAGCAGCGGGAGGTCGGCGGACTTCTGCAGCCCGTTGGTCAGCCCTACCACCTGGCCGACGCTCTTGACGTTGGCCGGGAACAGGATGACGCCGCCCAGGTGGTACTTGGCGACGACCTTCTCCGGGGTCTGGGCGCCGTAGCGGGCCTGGTTCTCGCCGGAGACGGTGTCGGCCGCGGTGCCGTAGACGACCGGCATGAACAGCTGGCCGACCTTCTCCCGCACGCTCATCCCGGCCAGCGCCCGCTTGACGGGGTCGGCGGCCGGGGCGGCTCTGGATCCGGTGGCGGTGGGCTCGGTGGCGGTGGGCTCGGTGGGCCGGCCGTTGGCTTCGGTGGCGGGACTCGCCTCGGACGCGGGCGGCTTCGCGGCGGGGGCGACGTCCGCCGCCCCGCCGCCGCATGCCGTGAGTGCCACCGCCAGGAGACTCGCCGTACCGATCCGTCGCAACATGAATCCCACGCTATCCATGACCGGCGGATGCGCCGTCCCCTTTTTCCACAGGACCGCCAGGGACGGGGGTCAGGGGGTCGAGGCGATGTCCGCGAGCCGGTCGAGGATCTCCTCCGACCCGTCGCCCTCCGCCCTGATGACGATCTCCTCGCCCTTGCGGACGTCGAGCGCCATGATCTGCAGGATGCTCTTGCCGTTGATCGGATCGCCGCCCGACGACCGCGCCACCGTGACGTCCATCGGTGCCTTCATCGCCATCTGCACGAACGTGGCCGCCGGGCGGGCATGCAACCCCACCTCCGCGGCCACGGTCGCCTTCCGTTCGCCCATGGGCTCCTCCTTCTTCTCCGGTCCGGACCAGCCGGACCCCTGTCGCGTCACGTCCATTGGAACAGCTCGTCGCCGGCCCGTACCGTGCCTTCGGCCAGCGCCGTCACCGCCGAGTCGAGCGCGTCCAGCGCCACCACGGGGCAGACGGGTGAGCGCCCGCCCGCCTCGATCTCGGTGGGATCCCAGGCCACGACGGGCTGGCCGGCGCTCACCCGGTCGCCTTCCGCCGCGAGCAACCGGAACCCCCTCCCCTTGAGCTGCACCGTGTCGATGCCCAGATGCACCAGCACGCCCCTGCCGTCATCGCCCACGATGACGTACGCGTGCGGATGCAGTTTCATGATTTTTCCAGTGATGGGGGCGACTGCCTCGCCCGGCCCCCTGCTGGGGTCGATCGCCGTCCCCGGCCCCACCATGCCGGCCGAGAACACCGGGTCGGGCACGGCGGCCAGCCCCACCGCCGCGCCCTCCACCGGGGCGAGAACAGTCGTCATGGCCCCGCCCTCTAGCCGATGATGTCCTCGATGTCGCTCGCGATCGTGTCCGCCTCCGGGCCGACGACGACCTGGATCACGTTGCCCGCCGCCATCACGCCGTGGGCGCCCGCGGCCCTGAGCGCGGCCTGGTCGACCTTGGACGTGTCGTGCACCTCCGTGCGCAGGCGGGTGATGCAGGGTTCGATGTCGATGATGTTGCCGGCTCCGCCCAGACCGGCGATGAGCGCGTTCACGTCCGCCGCCATCAGGCCCTCCTCGTCCGTGGCTGTGCGACCAGGCTACTCAGGCGCCGGGTTCAGTCGGTCTGGGTGACCTTGTTCAGGCCGCGCGGCGCGTCAGGGTCGATGCCCAGCCGCCGGGCGAGCGCCTCGGTGAGCAGCTGCCCCGGCACGATGAGGCCCATCGGGGCCACCCATTCGGGCAGGTCGGGGCCGTTCATCGCGGCCGTGCCGGCCCCGGCCAGCGCCCTGCCGCCGCCGATCGTGTACGCCGCCGCGCCCGCCGAGACGACCCGCTCGGCCAGCGCCACCGTGCCCTGCAGCGTGGGGCCGCTCTCGGCGGCGACGAGCAGCGCCGGGGTGGCGTGGTCGACCACGGCGATCGGGCCGTGCAGCAGGTCGGCGTACGACAAGCCCATGGCGTGCAGGTAGCACGCCTCCTTGAGCTTCAGCGCGGTCTCCAGCGCGGTGGAGAAGGCCAGGCCGCGGCCGGAGACGACCACGCCGTGCTTGTCCGCGAGCCCGTCCACGACGGCATCCACGTCACCGGGCTCGGCGATCAGCTTCTCCACGGCCTCGGGCACCCGCAGCAGGTCGGCCCGGTCAACGTCGGCGCCGAGCCCGATCGCCAGCACGGCCAGCGCGGCGAGCTGCGTGGTGTAGGTCTTGGTGGCGGGAACCGCCTCCTCCGTCCCCGCGACCGTGCACAGCGCCAGGTCGGCGGCCTGGGCGAGCGGGCTGTCCGGGCCGCCGTTGGTGACCCCGACGGTGGCGGCCCCGCAGTCCTTGGCCCAGGCCAGCGTCTCCACGATCTCTTCCGTACGGCCCGACTGGGAGATCGCGACGGCCAGCACGCCCTCCAGGTCGAGCTTGCGGCGGTAGGTGGTGGCGATGGACGGCGCGGCGAGCGCGGACAGCCGCCCGGCGTGGGATTCCACCAGATAGCGGCCGTAGACTGCGGCGTTGTCGGAGGTGCCACGTGCGACGAACAACAACTGCCGGGTCCGCTCACCCAGCGCCCGCACCTCGTCGATCCTGGGCAACAGGGAGTCGATCGTGGCCCGCAGCGCCTCGGGCTGCTCGGCGATCTCGCTGCGCATCTTGGTCATCTGGGGGCTCATTCCTCGGGGAGTTAGCGTTCCGGACTTGACCCTGTTTCAGGACATGTGGTCTAGTCCGGACTAGACCAGTGAGAACCATAACCCATCAGACTGGCCCGAGCGAAGGGAGGATCCCGTGGCCCACATCGACCCGGACAGCCCGGTGCCCAAGTACTTCCAGCTCCGCGAGATCCTGCTCGACCTCATCGACAGCGACGAGCTGAGCATCGGCGCCGCGATCCCGTCCGAGCGCGAGCTCTGCCAGCGCTTCGGCCTGTCGCGGATGACCGTGCGGCAGGCGGTCGACCATCTGGTCTCCGAGGGCCGCCTGCACCGGGTGCCGGGCAAGGGCACGTTCGTCGCCCGGCCCAAGATCGAGCTGGCCCTGCAGCTCACGTCGTTCACCGAGGACATGCGTGCCAGGGGCATGGCGCCCGGCTCACGCGACCTCGACCGGCGCACCATGCGCGCCAGCGCCCACCTGGCCAAGGAGCTGGGCATCCAGCCGGGCGAGGAGGTCCACTTCATCGAACGGCTGCGCACCGCCGACGGCGAACCGCTGTCGATCGAGCGCGCGCACATCCCGGTCAAGCTCGCCCCCGACCTGGCCGACCACGACCTGACCGGCAGATCGCTGTACGAGCTCCTGGAGAGCCGCTACGGGCTGGTCATGGACGCGGGCGAGCTGACCATAGACGGGGGGATAGCCGATCCGAGCGACGCCGACCTGCTCAAACTTCCCCGCGGTGGCGCCGTGCTGCTGCTCCAGCGCAGGTCGTTCTCCGGAGGCGTCTGCGCCGAGCTGGGCGTGTCCACCTACCGGGCGGACCGCTACCAGCTGCGCACCATACTCGAAATGCCCGCAAGACGGGGTTGAGGGCCCGACCCGGAGGAACACCCGGTGAACGAGACCACCGCCGCCCGGCCTTCGCCGTTCTCACGCCTGATGAACGTGCTGCAGAGGCTGGGCCGCTCGCTCATGCTGCCCATCGCCGCCCTCCCCGCGGCCGCCCTGCTGCTCCGCTTCGGCCAGCCCGACATGCTGGGCGCCAACGGCGCCGAGCCCGGCGGGCTCGCCGACGTGGCGGGCTTCGCCTGGATGACCGAGGTCGCGGCCGTGCTGGCGGCGGCCGGCGAGGCGCTGTTCGAGAACCTCCCGCTGCTGTTCGCGGTGGGCGTGGCCATCGGCTTCGCGCGCAAGTCCGACGGCACGACGGCGCTCGCCGCCGTGGTCGGCTACCTGGTGTTCGACCGGGTGAGCAAGGTGATGTTCGCCGGCTCGGCCATCCGCGAGACCGTGACCCTGCGGCAGGCCGCGGACCAGGGCGTCATCGAGATCATCAACCACGGCATGCAGAACCCCACCAAGGTGCTCGGCGGCATCCTGATAGGGCTGGTCACCGCGCTGCTCTGGCAGCGCTTCCACCGGATCAAGCTGCCGTCGTGGCTGGCGTTCTTCGGCGGGCGGCGGTTCGTGCCCATTCTCACCGCCTTCGTGGCGCTCGGGCTCGGCGTGCTCATCGGCTGGGTGTGGCCGATTCTCGGTGAGTGGATCGGCCACGCCGGTGAGGCGCTGACCACCCTCGGGCCGCTCGGCACCGGCCTGTACGGGCTGATCAACCGGCTGCTCATCCCGCTCGGGCTGCACCACTTCGTCAACTCGATCGTCTGGCACGTGGTGCCCACCTGCGAGGTGGACGGGCGGGTGCTCGGCGGCGACTGGAACTGCTACTTCGGCGGCGCCCCGGAGTCGGGGCAGTTCATGGCCGGGTTCTTCCCCGTCATGATGTTCGCGCTGCCGGCCGCCGCGCTGGCCATGTGGCGGGCCGCGCCCCCGCACCGGCGGGCCACGGTGGGCGGCATCATGTTGTCGGCGGCGCTGGCCTCGTTCGTCACCGGCATCACCGAGCCGATCGAGTTCGCGTTCATCTTCGTCGCGCCGCTGCTGCTGGCCGTGCACGCCGTGCTCACCGGGCTGGCCATGGCGCTGACCACGCTGATCGGCGGGCAGCTCGGCTTCGGCTTCTCGGCCGGGCTGCTCGACATGCTGCTCAACGCCAGCAAGTCCAACACCCAGAACCTGCCGGGCATCCTGCTGCTCGGGGTGGCGTACGGGGCGGTCTACTACGTGGTGTTCAGCTTCCTCATCAGGCGGCTGAACATCATGACCCCGGGCCGGGAGCCGGAACCGGACGTGGACTCGGGCGAGGCCACCCCGATTCGGTCGTGACATCGCGGCGTGGCCGAGGGTCCGCAACCCGGACGCGGCCACCCCAACTCGCGCTGACCTTCTTCGCCATCCACCGCGAACCAGGGCATGGATCGGGGAAGTTGGCGTGCCGTGTATCCCGGGGCCTGGCCGGAACCTCTTAGTACCGTCTCTCACCAGGAACGCCTCCGGAGGCTCCCGATGTCGCCCTCTCCCCAGGTCCACGGCTCGCTCGCGCTCGACACGCCCCTCGTGTGGGGCCCGCCCGGCGCGCTCCCGGACGAGCGCCGGCTGCGCCACCTCGGCCAGGCGCTCGCCGAGGTCCTCTCCGGCCGGCGGCCCCCGGAGACGGTCGCCGACCGCCTCACCGGCCAGGCATACCGCGAGCTCGTACGGGCCGGTCGCATGCTCGACACCCGCCGCCCGCCCTTCGTCGGCGTCCCGCACGTCAAGGAGCCCAGCGACGGCGTGGTGGAGATGTGCCTCCTGGTCCACTGCGGCGAGCGCGACCGCGTCCTGGCCCTGCGCCTGGAACGCAGGGGCGTGCAGTGGCTCTGCACGGACTTCGAGACCGCCTGACGGCAAGCCGGATCCAACCGAGCTCCCAGATCGTGTCGCGGGGGATGCGCGGTTCGTGACCCGCGAGACGGAGCTCACCTGGAACAAGACGGGGCCCCAGGGTGCGACGGGTCCCGCCGGGCCTCAGGGTGAGCAGGGTGTTCCGGGGATGGGCGGCCCGGCGCCTCCGACAGCCACCGGACGTTCCTCACGCTGAAGACCGGCTGCTCAACCCTGATCGTGCAGCGGGTTTCGGAAACCACCACCACCCACCTCTGAGCCGGACGCACGAGGACCCCCCGCCCGTCCGCCGGGCGAGGGGTCCTCGTGTCACGCGTCAGTTGCCGGCGTTCTTCGGGTCGCCGTGGCAGCGCTTGTACTTCTTGCCCGAGCCGCACGGGCACGGGGCGTTGCGCTCGACGTTGCCGTAGGCGGCGCGCTCGGCCGAGGTGGTGCGGACGCGGGTGTGTTCCACGTCGCCCTGCTCGCCGGGAGCGGTGTACTCCAGCTCCGCCGGGCGGTCGGGACCGCGGAGGCCGCGCGCGATGATGGAGCGCGTCTCGGCCAGCACCGGGTCTTCCTGCTCCTCGACGATGGGGTTCTCCTGAACCTCCACCTCCAGGTTGAACAGGAAGCCTACGGAGTCCTCCTTGATGCCCTCGAGCATCGCGTTGAACATCTCGAAGCCCTCGCGCTGGTACTCGATCTGCGGATCCTTCTGCGCGTAGGCCCGCATGCCGATGCCCTCGCGCAGGTAGTCCATCTCGTAGAGGTGCTCGCGCCACTTGCGGTCGAGGACGGACAGGATGACGCGCCGCTCGAGGTCGCGGGTCGCCTCGGCGCCCCACTCCTCCTCGCGCCTGGCGTACGCCTCCAGCGCGTCGGCCTTGACCCGCTCCCTGATCAGGTCGTCGGTGACGTTCTCCTGGCCACCGGCCTCCTCCAGGAGGTCCTCAAGCTTGACGGAGATCGGGTAGAGGCCGGCGAACGCCTTCCACAGCTTCTCGAGGTCCCACTCCTCGGAGAACCCGTCGGAGGTGGCGCCGTCGACGTAGCCGTCGACGACGTTGCCGATGAAGCCGCGCACCTGCTCGTGCAGGTCGGCGCCCTCCAGCACCCGCCGGCGCTCGGCGTAGATCACCTTGCGCTGGCGGTTCATCACCTCGTCGTACTTGAGAACTTCCTTGCGGATCTCGAAGTTCTGCTGCTCGACCTGGTGCTGGGCGGAGGCGATGGCCTTGGAGACGATGCCGGACTCGATCGGCTGCTCGTCGGGGATGTTGAGGCGCGTCATGATCGCCTCGACCCTGACCGAGTTGAACAGGCGCATCAGGTCGTCGCCGAGCGACAGGTAGAAGCGGGACTCGCCCGGGTCGCCCTGGCGGCCGGAGCGACCGCGGAGCTGGTTGTCGATGCGGCGCGACTCGTGGCGCTCGGTGCCCAGCACGTAGAGGCCGCCCAGCTCGGTGACCTCGTCGTGCTCGGCCTTCACCGCGGCCTTGGCCTTCTCCAGCGCCTCGGGGTAGGCCTTCTCGTATTCCTCGGGCGTCTCGACCGGGTCGAGACCGCGCTGGCGCAGCTCCTGGTCGGCGCGGAACTCGGGGTTGCCGCCGAGCATGATGTCGGTGCCTCGACCGGCCATGTTGGTGGCGACGGTGACGGCGCCCTTGCGGCCCGCCTCGGCGATGATCGACGCCTCACGCGCGTGGTTCTTCGCGTTGAGGACCTCGTGCGTGACGCCTCGGCGCCTGAGCGCCTTGGACAGCCGCTCCGACTTCTCGACCGAGGTGGTGCCGACGAGGACGGGCTGGCCGTGCTCGTGGCGCTCCTTGATGTCGTCGACCACCGCGTTGAACTTGGCGTCCTCGGTCTTGTAGACGACGTCGGCCTGGTCCTTGCGGACCATCGGCCGGTTGGTCGGGATGGGGACCACGCCGAGCTTGTAGGTCTGGTGGAACTCGTTGGCCTCGGTGGTCGCCGTGCCGGTCATGCCGGCGAGCTTGGTGTAGAGGCGGAAGTAGTTCTGCAGGGTGATCGTGGCGAGAGTCTGGTTCTCGTCCTTGATCTTCACGCCTTCTTTGGCCTCGATGGCCTGGTGCATGCCCTCGTTGTAGCGGCGGCCGTGGAGGACGCGGCCGGTGAACTCGTCGACGATGAGGACCTCGCCGTCGGTGACGATGTAGTCCTTGTCCTTCTTGAACAGCTCCTTGGCCTTCAGGGCGTTGTTCAGGAAGCCGACCAGGTGGGTGTGCTCGGCCTTGTAGAGGTTGTCGATGCCGAGCCAGTCCTCGACCTTCTCGACGCCGGACTCGAGGATGCCGACCGTGCGCTTCTTCTCGTCGACGATGTAGTCGCCGGTGCTCTCCTCGCCGGGGTTCTTCGCCTCGACGCCGCGGCGGAGCCGCGGGACGATCTTGGCGAACTCCTGGTACCACTTCCCGGACTGCTCGCCCGGGCCGGAGATGATCAGCGGGGTCCTGGCCTCGTCGATGAGGATCGAGTCGACCTCGTCGACGACGGCGTAGTTGTGGCCGCGCTGCACGCACTCGTCGAGCCCCCACGCCATGTTGTCGCGCAGGTAGTCGAAGCCGAACTCGTTGTTGGTGCCGTAGGTGATGTCGGCGAAGTACTGCTTGCGGCGCTCGTCGGGCGCCTGGCCGGACAGGATCACCCCGACCTCGAGACCGAGGAAGCGGTGGACGCGGCCCATGTTCTCGGCGTCGCGCTTGGCCAGGTAGTCGTTGACCGTGACGACGTGGACGCCCTTGCCGGACAGCGCGTTGAGATAGGCGGGGAGGGTGCAGGTGAGGGTCTTGCCCTCACCGGTCTTCATCTCCGAGATGTTGCCCATGTGGAGATTGGCGCCGCCCATGATCTGCACGTCGAAGTGACGCTGACCGAGCACGCGGCGCGCGGCCTCGCGTACGGTGGCGAACGCTTCGGGAAGCAGGTCGTCGAGCGACTCGCCATCGGCATGGCGCTGCTTGAACTCGTCCGTCAGGGCGCGCAACTCCGCGTCGGACAGGCTCGTGAAGTCGTCCTCGATGGAGTTGACCTGGTCTGCGATCCGCTTGAGCTTACGCAGAGTCTTGCCCTCGCCGGCACGTAGGATCTTGTCGAGAATGGCTGCCACTTTATGTAAAGCTCCTCGCAGGTCTACCCCGGCGGCGCCGCCAGGAGGAGAGGCCGAGACAAACTTCCCCGCTGCCATCGTAGGCGGTTCTCCAACCAGACACAGCCACCGTGCCGACAAGGGCGCAGGACATGTCTGGGAGAATGTCAGGCGGGCTGATAGTACGCCGGTCAAAGGCCGGTTCGCCCCGATAACCGGGATATCCGGGCAAGGAGGGATTTGTCATGGTTGAGGGACAGAAGTCGGAGCAGACCGAGAATCTCGGTAGCCACGGCGGCCGCGCGTCCTCATGGCTGGCCGTGACGGTGATGCTGCTCGGCAGCGTCGTCGCCGGATTCGGCCTGACCATGGAGAACTGGATGGTCGTCTGGATCGGCGTCGGCCTGTTCGTGGTGGGCGGCATCCTCGCCCTCGTGTTCGACATCTTCACCGATGTGGTGATCGACGCGCCCCGGGTGGGGCTGAACGCCGAAGACCACCGCTGACGTTTCCCCCTCGGAGCGGGCACCGTCGAGGCGGCCCCTCCGAGAAGCACCCCCGACGGCGACGGGTTCGTCCCATGATGAACGCGGGCCCGCTGACGGTAATTCCCGGGCCCCGTTCTGTCAGTGGCCGCGGCTAGCATTCCGGCCATGCTCCCCCGTACGGAATCGCGAACATGACCGAACTGACCGCCGACGAGGCGCGCCGGCTCATCCTGCGCGCCCAGGGGCTGCTCGGCTCCGACGGCCGTCAGGGCGGGGTGCAGGGCATGCTCCGCAGGCTCGGCGCCGTCCAGCTCGACACCATCTCGGTGCTCGCCCGCTCCCACGAGCTCGTCGCCTACGCCCGGCTCGGCGCCGTGGGCAGGCCCGCCGTCGAGCGGGCCTACTGGGACGCCCCGGCCCGCAGCTTCGAATACTGGTGCCACGCCGCCTGCATCCTGCCGATCGAGAACTGGCCCCTTTTCGCGTTCCGGCGGCGCGCCTACCGCGAGCGCCGCTTCCGCTGGCACGAGGTGCCCGACAGCGTCGACAAGCTGCTCCAGCAGGTGCGCGACCACGGCCCGCTCACCACCGCCGACGTCGGCGGGGCCAAGAACGGCGGCCCGTGGTGGGACTGGTCCGACTCCAAGATCGGCCTGGAGTGGCTGCTCGACATCGGCGAGGTGGTCTGCACCCGCCGGGTGGGCTGGCGCAGGGTCTACGACCTGGCCGAGCGCGTGGTGCCCGCCGGACTGCTGGCCGAGGACCTCACCGACGAGGAGTGCGTCGTCCGGCTCGCCGGCATCGCGGGCCGGTCACTCGGGGTCGCCACGCGGGCCGACCTGATCGACTTCCTCCGCCTCAAGGGGCGCTCCGCCGAGATCCTCGACGAGGCCCTCGCGAGCGGTGCCGCCGGGCTGACGCCGGTGCGCGTCGCCGGCTGGCCCGCCGTCAGGGCCGGCCGCAACGGCTCGGCGCCCGGAGCCGTGCCCAACGCCTGGGCCGACCCGGCCGCGCTGGAGTCGGAGCCGCGCGGACGCCACCGCACGACCCTGGTCTCGCCGTTCGACTCGCTGATCTGGCACCGCGGCCGCACCGAGCGCGTCTTCGGCTTCGCCTACCAGCTTGAGCTGTACGTGCCGAAGCACAAGCGGGTCCACGGCTACTTCACGATGCCGGTGCTGGCCGGCGGCCGCCTGATCGGCAGGGTGGACCCGGCGCGCGAGGGCACCACGCTGGTGGCCAGGAAGGTCAGCCTGGAGCCGGGCCTGACCAGCGCCCGCTGGGTCGAGGCGATGGGCGACGCGCTCCGATCGGCCGCCACCTGGGTCGGCTGCGACACCGTACGCGTCGAACGCGCCGACCCACCCGAGCTCGCCGAGGCACTCAACACGACCCTGGCCCGCTGATTCCCAGGCTGGCGAGCCGCCCGACCGAGACCCTGGCCCGCTGACTTGCCCAGGTCGGCGAGCCGCTGGGCCCGCCGTCGCCTTAGCCCGCCCTCCCTCAGGGGGAGGGGCGGGCGGGGCTGGGGCGGATCAGGTGATCTCCAGCATGCGCTCGCGGACCGCGTACACCACGGCCTCCATGCGCGAGTGCAGTTGCAGCTTGTCCAGGATGTTGCGGACGTGGTTCTTCACCGTGTTCTCGGAGATGAACAGCTGCTTGGCGATCTCCCGGTTGTTCATGCCCTTGGCGACGAGCCGCAGGACCTCCATCTCGCGCTCCGTCAGCCGCGGGACCGGCACCTGCGGCGGGCGTTCGGTCTCCTTGCGGCTCATGCTGGCGAACTCGTTGATGAGCTTGGCCGCCATGGCCGGGTTGATCAGCGACTGCCCCTCGTGGACGCCGCGGACCGCCGCGGGCACGTCGTTGATCTGGACGTCCTTGAGGAGGTAGCCGGTCGCGCCGGCCTTGATGGCCTCGAAGAGGTCTTCCTCCTCGTCGCTCACCGTCAGCATGATGATGCGGGTGCTCGGCACCGAGGCCTTGATGCCCTTGGTCGCCTCGATGCCGTCCTGCCGCGGCATGCGCACATCCATCAACGCCACGTCGGGCATGAGGCGATCGGCCAGCTCGACCGCCTCCTGACCGTCGCTCGCTTCCCCGACCACCTCGATGTCAGGCTCCGCGGCCAGCGCCAGGGCCAGGCTGCGCCTGATCAGCTCGTGATCGTCCACGATCAGCACGCGGATCGGCTCGCCGCCGGAGGGGCGCGCCTCGCCGGACTCCGTCACAAGGCCTCCTTGATGCGCCTCGCGACCGTCGTGTCTCCGGTTCGCTCGCTCGTCCTCGCCTGACTGAGCTCGCTCACGTCTCCTCCTCGTCGGGGGGCCAGAGCCGTCGAACCGCCATGATCGCACGTGTGCCGCGGTTCTCGGGTGGTCGAGAAGATCTTTCCGGCGGCCGTCAGGGCTCTACGAGCCGCAGCACACCGTAGTTGTACCCACGCCGGTTGTAGACGACGGATGGCAGGCCGCTCTCCTTGTCACGGAACAGATAGAAGTCGTGTCCGACCAGCTCCATCTCGAGGAGGGCCTGGTCGATGGTCATGGGCTCTGCTTTGTGGTGCTTCTCCCGGACGATCAGAGGGCCTTCGCCGTCCATCTGGATGGGGACGATGTCGTCGTACTGCTTGTCTTCCGGCAGCCGATCCTCCTCGGGCTCGGCCTCCTCGCGGGCGGGCTCGACCTTGGACGGTGCGGGCGCGGCCAGGTCGGGCATCGTGGCGGTGATCTCCGCCATGGACGGCTGCTTGTGGTTGCCGTGATGGATCTTGCGCCGGTCGGCCAGCCGCCTGAGGCGTCCCTCCAGCTTGTCCATCGCGATGTCCAGAGCGGCGAAACGGTCGTCGGCGCTGGCCTCCGCGCGGATGGCGGGACCGCGGGTGTGAATGGTCAGCTCGACCCGCTCTCGCTGGTCGGCCGCGCGCACGTTGCGCTCCTTCGACACCTCCACATCGACTCGGATGAGTTTGTTGTCCAGACGCTCGATCCTGGCCAGCTTGGTTGTCACCTGGTCTCGGAACCGATCACTCACTCCCGTGTGCCGGCCCTTGACGATGATGTCCATGCAACAGCCCCCCTTCGTCTAACGACTGAGATAGAGCGCCCGACGACTCGCGTGGTGCCGGGCAGGGTTTTCTGCTGTCCGCCTGTCCTTCAGGGTTACCCTCCTCCGACGCCTCGTCACCGGGAACGCGGGTGGCACCCGTCCGGCCGACCTGGTCTTCGACCCCACATCCGCCTGCTGAGGGTTTCGCAGCTCTGATGCCACTACCGCCCTTCTCTCCTGGCGGGGGACATCTGGACCCCCGGGGAGGCAGGACTTACCCCTAAGCCGCACCGTGATCGGACGACGAAAAGTCGCCTTACGTGGGCCGTTTCGCCTGCGGCTGGCATCGGCTAGCGGAGCCGGGAGCCCCGGCTCTGCGCAACCACGGACCCGAACGGGTGCCATGTTCAGAACGCTATCCGGATCGGCGGCGAATGTCAGCCGGAGGAAGCTCCAAAGGATCACTTTCCGTGATTTTCGCGCGGGGTTACGGGCCGGCTGAATGCCCCGTTTGGTCCCACGGCACCCCTTACAGGACAGGGCGGCAAGCCTTCTGAGCTGCCTCACCGGGCGCTTCCCGCTACGGACATGTGGCCCTCCGGAAGGCAACACACCTGGGCCTTTCTTTACTGACTGTCACCGTGACCATTTCGTGAGATCCGGCGTGTCGCGGCGACGGTGACGGCCAGCGGCACCGTCGCCCCCACCGCCCGCAGCGCCCTCGCGGCGTCCGCCAGCGTCGCTCCCGTCGTGACGACATCGTCCACGACGACCACCCGGGCACGATCGAACACACCCCCGGCCCTCCGCACGAAGCCTGCCGAACTCCCACGTACGCGGACCCCACCCCTCCCTGCGACTTCGAGATCTCGGACAGCGCTCTCAGATACGGAGAAGGACCCGGCCAGGTTCGACACCCGGTCGGCGGAACTCAGGCCCGACTGGTCGGCCACCTTCCGGCGCTGCCGCAGCGCGGGCCAGAGCGTGGCGGCCACACCCCGTCCGCACAGCCGTCGCACCACCCGCTCCGCCAGCGCCCCCACGTGGTCGTGACCCCGCCCCTTGACGGCCGCCCGCCCACTGGGCACCGGCACCACGATCACCCCCTCCCCTCCCGGAAGAAGCCCGCACTCCCCCACCCCACGAAGCCTCGGCGTCGACCGAGCGCTCCCCCGTCCACGAAACCTCTCCACAGCGCCCTCAGCGCCCTCCTGCGGCGATCGGAGGGCCGCCACGAGGGCGAAGGCCAGAAGGTCGGCGAGGGCCGCCGCCAGGGCCGCCTCACCCCGTTCCTTGTAGGCGATGACGGCCTTGCGCACCACGCCCCCGTACGGAGAAGCGGACCAGCACACGGGAAACCCATCGGGACACGGCACGGGCATCCGGCGAGAGGGCACCACCACACCCGCCAGGCACCCCTCGCACAGACGCACCCCCGGAGCACCACAGCCGAGACATGGCTGCGGCAGCACGACATCAAGCAGACCGGCGAACACGGCCCCAGCATGCCGCCCACCACCGACACTTTCAGTAGCCGAACGGGCACCCAGAGACGCCACCTGTCGCGAACGACTCTCTACGGAACTACGGCGGGCTGAGCGGGCCGTCAGGCACGCCTATCGGCGCCCAGCCCGAGGGGGTTCCCAAAAGGATTTTCGCTTTTGGATCTTTCGTTTGAACCCAAGACGCTGACCGAGCGTGCGTCCCTCGGGCCCGCACAGAAAAGATCAAGAGAGGCGCGTGCCTCTGCGCTCGCGCCCCGAGAAATTCGGGCTCGCGCCCCAGGAAGCTTCGCACCAGCGCCCGCAAGAGACGCCCGGCGCACGCCCCAAGAAGCTTCACGCCCACGCCCCAAAAGACATCCGGCTCACGCCCCAGAAAGCCTCACGCCCGCGCCCCCAAGAGACCTCCGGCTCACGCCGTAAGAAGCTTCACGCCCGCGCCCAAAAGACTTCCCGCTCGCACCCCAAGCACCTTCCGGCTCGCGGTTGAGGCGGCCGAACCAATCGAGAGCCGCCGGAGCGATCCCCCGAAGTCAGCCCAGGGCGAAGATCGGCTGGTCGACGGCGGTGGCGGGCTTCGGGGTCCAGGTTTGTTTGTCGCGGCTGTATTCGAGGATCTCGTTGCTGTCCTCGGTGGTCGCCAGGATCGCGTCGCCCAGGGCGGCCAGGCGCTCCAGACGCTTGCTGGTGGTCGGGAGCTGGGTGGTCTCCCCGTCGCCGACGTTGATCTCCTTGACGACCTGGCCCGCCTTGGTCTGGACGAGGACCAGCAGGTGGCCGCCGTCGCTCCAGGCGATGTCCACGATCTCGTCGCCGCCCGAGACCGTGGTCAGCGTCTCGAAGTTGCTCAGCATGGCGTTCCCGCCGCCGCCCGTGAGCGCGCCGACCTGGACCCGGTTGTCGCCGATCTCGACCGCGACGCGGACCCCGTTGCGCGCCATCCGCAGCGAGGTGACGTTCAGCCCCTGGAGGGCGGGCGCGGCGACGCGTTCGGGCCCCCGGCCGACGACCGGGTGGGAGCGGATGACCTCGCCGTTCTGCCGGTCGAACGTCCACAGGCTGCCGTCGCGGTGCCAGGACGGGTCGGTGAGGTCGGCGCCGGGGATGGACTCCTGCCAGCGGCCGTCGGGCGAGTGCCGGGTCACCCAGATGCCGCCCGCCGCGGACCTGGCGGCGATCCGGTCGCGGTCCTTGGAGACGGCGAAGCCGGTGTAGCCCTGGCTGGGCTGTCCGGCGGGGCCGGTCACGGGGTGGCCCTCGCCGTCGCTGCCCAGCACGAACACCGCGCCGCCGCTGCTGTAGAACACCTGCTTGTCCTCGCTGCCCAGCCAGCTCTCCGGCAGGTTGGCCGGCACGGTGAGCGGGCCGGAGGAGAAGAACTGCTCGCCGTCGAGCAGCACTTCCAGGGTGCGGCCGTTGGCCAGGTTGTTGCTGCTCAGGCTGGCCCTGAGCTGGGCCTGCAGGCCCTGTGTGTAGGTGTCGAGCGGGTTGAACGGGCCGCCCATGTTGATCACCACCCGGTCCTCGCTGGACCGGATCCACCGCACTCTGGCGCCCTCCGGGAACTCGTTGCCGACCGCGCCCTGCAGCCCGCTGGTCGGCCCTTCGGCGAGGCGCTCGACGATGGTCTGGGCGAAGCTCTTGTCGGGGTCGACGCGCAGCCGCAGCCGGTCGACGACCAGCCGGTCGGGCTGCGGGTCGGCGCCGGAGCTGCCGTTGAGGTAGTAGAGGTTGGTGGGACGGTACGCGCGCCGCACGTCGGCGTCGGTGAGCAGCAGGCCCTGCTGCAACCCGTTGACCTTGAAGGCCCCGTTGGCGTCCTTGACCAGGGTGATCGGCCGGTTGATCTTGGGGTCGCCCGACGAGCCGACCGGCACGTACGTGTCGTCCTCGTTGATCTGCGCGATCTTGTTGCCCTGGATGGAGAGGACGGTCTCGTTCTTCTCCTTGTTCTCGACGAGCTCGCCGAACCGGAACGAGTTGTCGATCACCGTGATGGCGCCGTCGGGTTTCCAGACCCGCCTGGCCTCCTCGGTCAGGTACTTGGGCAGCACGGAGGGGTCGTCGTCGTAGGCGGCCATGGCGGCCAGCAGGCCCTCCACGACCTGCTGCGGCCCCCAGTCGGGCTGCGGCGCGACGGCGAGCATGCGCTGGAACGGCACGGTGACGGAGTCGCCGCTGCCCGCGTCGTCCACCGGGAACGGCCCGCCCACGGGGATGACCGCGCAGCCGGTGCCGGCCAGGAGCATGGTGAACGCGAAGGCGGCGGCGCCGCCCAGCCGCCTAATCCTCGTCATGGCCGCCCCCGTCTCCGGTGGCCGGCAGCAGGACCGGCGTCATCTGGCCGCGCCAGGTGCGGCGCATCTCGATCTCGGGCGGGACCAGCGACAGCGGGGAGCCCTTGAGGTCGGTGCCGGCCTTCCTGGGCAGGGTGAGCCGGAACTGCGAGCCCTCGCCCGGCTGGCCCCACGCTTGCAGCCAGCCGCCGTGCAGGCCGGCGTCCTCGCGGGAGATCGCCAGGCCGAGCCCGGTGCCGCCGATGGTCCTGGCCCGCGACGGGTCGGCCCGCCAGAACCGGTCGAACACCAGCGTGTCCTCGCCGGGTTTGAGCCCTATGCCGTGGTCGCGCACCGCGACCGCGACCGCGTCCCTGTCGGCGCCGACGGTGACCACGACGTCGCGGCCCTCGCCGTGCTCTATGGCGTTGAACAGCAGGTTGCGCAGGATGCGCTCGACCCGGCGGTTGTCGACCTCGGCCATGCACGGCTCGTTCGGCAACCGCAGCTCGAAGCGGGTGCTGTGGCGCTCGGCCAGCGCCTCGGAGTCGGCGATGGCGCGCAGCACCACGTCGCGGATGTCGACGGAGTCGAGGTCCAGGTCGGCGGCGCCGGCGTCGTACCGGCTGATCTCCAGCAGGTCGGCCAGCATCGACTCGAACCGTTCGAGCTGGGCCTGCATCAGCTCGGCCGAGCGCGAGGCCATCGGCTCGAAGTCCTCGCGCGCGTCGTACAGCAGGTCGGCGGCCATGCGGACGGTGGTGAGCGGGGTGCGCAGCTCGTGCGAGACGTCGGAGACGAACTGCCGCTGCACCTGCGACAGCTCCTCCAGCTGGTGGATCTTGAGCGCCAGGTTGGCGGCCATCTCGTTGAACGAGGTCGCGAGCCTCGCCAGGTCGTCCTCGCCGCGCACCTTGAGCCGCTCGTCGAGCTTCCCGGCGGCCAGCCGCTCGGCGGCCTGGCGGGCGAGCCGGACCGGCGTGACGACCTGGCGGGCCACGAGGTACGCGATGGCGGCGAGCAGCAGCACCAGCCCGAAGCCGACCACGACGATGGCCAGCCGGACGTTCGACAGCATCTGCTCTTCCTCGTCGAACGGGAAGAAGTGGTAGACCTCGTAGCTGCCGTTGACGTGGATGATGGCGCCGATGACGAGGGTCTGCCTGTGCTGGCTCTCGCCGGGCAGCCTGATCGGCTCGGTGTAGCGCTGCGGCCTGTCGATGAACTTCTCGGCCTGGCGGCGCAGCATCTGCTGCAGCGCCTCGGGGATGTTCTGCTGGTTGACGTTGCCCGACGCGCGGGACCGGCCGGGCTCGTCGACGTTGAGGATCAGCACCTCGTAGCGCTTCTTCCAGCCGTCCCTGCCGGTGCCGATGATGTTGTCCATCACCTCGTCGAGCGGGTCGGGCGGCACGCTCTTGCCGGGGTCGGAGGACTTGGCCTGGTCGTCCTCGCGCCGGGTGAGCGCGTCGGCGATCTGCAGCCGGTCGGCCGCGGCCTCGCTGGCGGCGGACTGCTGCCGCCGCTCGATGACCGAGTTGTTGATCTGGTCGGACAGGAAGATGCCGAGCACCACCACGACGATCAGCGAGATGACCAGGGTGCTGGTGACGACCTGGAGCTGGAGCGAGCGCCGCCACAGCCGGCGGGCCCTGCCCGCCGCACGACGAGCCCGCCGCCGGATCCCGCCGAGTATCTGGCGGAGGGTCCGGCGGCGTGTGCGTCTCGTCTTGGTCGGGGGCATGGCGGGGAGAGCCGGGTCCCTAAGCGGGACCGGCCTTGTAGCCCACGCCGCGGACCGTCACCACGATCTCGGGGTGCTCGGGGTCCTTCTCGATCTTGGCGCGGAGGCGCTGCACGTGCACGTTGACCAGGCGGGTGTCGGCCGCGTGGCGGTAGCCCCAGACCTGCTCCAGCAGGACCTCGCGGGTGAAGACCTGGCGCGGCTTGCGGGCCAGGGCGACGAGCAGGTCGAACTCGAGCGGGGTGAGGTTGATGGTCTCGTCGCCGCGCTTGACCGAGTGTCCGGCCACGTCGATGGTGATGTCGCCGATCTGCAGGATCTCGGGGGTCGGCTCGTCGGTGCGGCGCAGCCTGGCCCGCACCCGGGCCACCAGCTCCTTCGGCTTGAAGGGCTTGACGATGTAGTCGTCGGCGCCCGACTCCAGCCCCAGCACCACGTCGATGGTGTCGCTCTTGGCCGTGAGCATGACGATCGGCACGCCGGACTCCGCCCTGATGCGGCGGGCGACGTCGATGCCGTCGGCGCCGGGCAGCATCAGGTCGAGCAGGACGAGATCGGGGCGCGTGTCGCGGAACGCGTCCAGCGCCTTGTCGCCGTCACTGACAAAGGATGGTTCGAAGCCCTCTCCGCGCAACACGATGCCGAGCATCTCGGCGAGAGCGGCATCGTCATCGACGACCAGCACGCGACCTTTCATGGCCCCTCATTCGTTCTACGCATTCTGGGACATACCTGCACGGTCGGTGAAGGTTACCCCCGCTCGGCCCATGAGTGTGACATGAGTCCCGCGAAAGGTCCGTATCAGGCTCGCGCCGCGACCGCTTTCTTCAGTCTGCGGTAACGGAAGGTCTTTCGGCCACCCTGGACGAGATCCGCCGCGCCGAAACGCGTGGAATGCGAGCCAAGATGCGGTCTTCTCGACGGCGCGACGCCACCCAGCCGCCCAGCGTGCCAGGATTGGGATATGTCAGACGGTCACGGTTCCGCGTCAGAGAGGCCTTCGGGCTGGGCAGCGGAGCAGCCCCCGCCCTACGGCGCGCCTCCGGCGTCGCCGTGGACCGCCCCCGGCAGCGAGCAGCCGCCGCCTTCCGGTCCTCCCTACGAAGCCGGCCCCCAGTCCGGCGGGCAGCAGTCTTACGGGCCGCCCCACGGCCCGTACCCGCCAGGCCAGCCCTACGGGTACGGTCCCCACCCGCCCGCGCTGCGGCCCGGCATCATCCCCCTGCGCCCGCTGGCCCTGGGCGACATCTACGACGGCACCATCAAGCTCATCCGCTCCAACCCGAAGGCCGTGCTCGGGCTGTCGGCGGTCGCGGCGCTGCTCGCCGCCATCCCGCTGGCCGTCGGCCAGGGCTTCGTGTTCGGCGCCGTCGCGCCGCTGATGAACGACCCCGCCGCCCTCCAGGCCGAGGACCCGGCCGGCACCTACGGCATGCTCGGCGCCCAGTACGTCAGCGCCTTCGTCTCGTACGCGATCAGCTTCGTCGCGGTGACGGTGCTGACCGGGGTGCTGACGCGCATCCTCGGCCGGGCCGTGTTCGGCGGCAAGATCACCACTCAGGAGGCGTGGCAGACGACCAGGAGGCGGCTGCCCGCCCTGTTCGGCGTCGTCGGGCTGCTGGCCCTCATCATGCTGGCCCCGGTGGCCGTCATGGCCGCGGTTCTCGTGGTCGCCTTCGGCACCGTCGCCGGGGGCTCGCCCGAGGCGGCCGGCGGGCTGCTCCTGCTGTTCCTGCTGATGATCGTGCTCTACATCGGGTACGTGTTCTTCTTCCGCACGCGCTTCGCCTTCGCGCCCGCGGCCGTGGTGCTGGAGGGCAGGGGGCCTGTCGACGCGATGCGCCGCTCGTGGAACCTGGTGACCGGCGACTTCTGGCGCGTCCTCGGCATCCTGTTCCTGACCACGCTGGTGGTCGGGCTGATCGCCAGCATCCTTCAGGTGCCGTTCATGATCGTCGGGATGGTGATCGGGCTGGTGGGCAGCGGGTCGGTGGCGACGATCGTGATCGGCTCCATCCTGGTCGCCGTCGGCGGCACGCTCGGCGCCATGATCACCTACCCGTTCGAGGCGGGCGTCGCCGGGCTCCTGTACGCGGACCGCCGCATGCGGGGCGAGGCCTTCGACCTCGTCCTGCAGACGGCGGCCATCGAGCAGCAACGGCAGGGCTGGGTGCACGCGACGGCCGACGAGCTGTGGCACCCGTCCAACTCCGCCAAGTCGTGAGCCCGATCGGCAGGGACGAGGCCGCCGGGCGTGCGGCGCGCGAGCTCCTCGACCCTCAGTACGCTCGGGAGCCGCTGTTCGACCGGCTGCAGCGCTGGTTCTTCCAGTTCGTCAACGACCTGCTCGACACGGTGGCCGGTGGCGGCACCGCGGGCGGTGTGCTGGCGGCGATCGTCATCCTGCTGCTGCTCGTGGGCGTCGGGGCGCTGGTCGTCTGGCAGGTCCGCCGCGCCGGCCGGCGCAGGGCCGCCGCGCCCGGCGAGCTGTTCGACACCCGGCGGCTGACGGCGGCCGAGCACCGTGAGGCCGCCGAGCGGCTCGCCGCCGAAGGCCGGTGGACGGAGGCGATCCAGGAGCGGCTGCGCGCCATCGCCCGCGACCTGGAGGAGCGCGCCCTGGTCGACGGCATGCCGGGCCGCACCGCCGCCGAGCTCGCCGCCGAGGCCGGCCGGGCGCTCCCGCCGTTCGCCGCCGACCTGGCGGCGGCGGCCCGCTCCTTCGACGACGTCACCTACGGCGACGTCCGCGGCACCCCCGCGGCCTACGAGTCCATGAGCACGCTGGACACCCGCCTCGCGACCGCCCGCCCGGCCGCCCTGGGAGCCACCCCATGACCCTTCCCCCATCGCCCCCGCACGACCGCCCCGTCCAGGCCACCCCAGCAGGACACCCCCTGGAGGGACGCCGGGCCGGGAGGCCGGGTGGGGTGCGGTTCGGAGGTTCTGATGGCCGGTGAAGGCGTGCGGGTGAGGCCGGAGGAGAGCGTTCCGGCGTCGGGCGGGCTGGCGCCGGCGGCCGGGGGCGGGTCGGTGCCGACGTCGCCGACCGTGCGGTCCGTGTGGCGGGGCGGCCGGCTGATCGCGCTGCTCGGCCTGATCGTCGTGGCGGTCGCCACGGCCGTGGTGCTGCTCGGCCCCGACCGGGGCGCCCAGCGCTTCCTCGATCCGGACGACACCTCGCTGCAGGGCTCCAAGGCGCTGGCCGAGCTGCTGCGGGCCAGAGGCGTCACGGTGGACCGGGTGGACTCGGCGGAGGCGGCCAGGGCCCTGGGCGGCGACCGGCTGCTGTTCGCCGGCGACACGACGTACGTGGACACGTCCGCCCTGGCCTCACTCCCCGGCGACCGGCTGATCGTGGGCTTCTACGACCTGCCGACGCTCGCCCCGAACGTCGACCCGGTGCCGGAGGCGGTGCGGGAGCGCTCGCGCGACCCCGAGTGCGCGCTGCCCGCCGCGACCGCCGCGGGGAGCGCCTACATCGGCGGGGTCGCGTTCGAGGTCCCCGACGGCGGCACCGGCTGCTACCCGTCGCATGAGGGCTCGACGCTCGTCAGCTTCCCGAACGGGTCCGGCACGACCACGGTCGTCGGCAGCGCCTCGTTCATGACGAACCTGCGCCTGGCCGAGGACGGCAACGCCGCGCTGGCGCTCAACCTGCTCGACACCGGCAAGCCCGTGACCTGGCTGGTGTCCCCTGACACCCCGCCCGCCGGCGACCTGGCGGGCACCGAGGGCCGGTCCATGTACGACCTCATGCCCGCCGGCGTCGGCTGGTCGCTGGTGATGGCGTGCGTGGCGGTGGCGCTGGTGGCGTTCTGGCGGGGCAGGCGGCTCGGCCCTGTCGTGGTGGAGCGGCTGCCGGTGGTGGTGCGGGCCGCCGAGACGGTGGAGGGCCGCGGCAGGCTCTACCGTGCCAGGAAGGCCAGGGCCAGGGCCGCCGACGCGCTGCGGGCGGGCGCGATCGACCGGCTGACGCCCCGGCTCGGGCTGGGCCAGGGCGCGGACAGCCGGGAAGTGGTGGCGGCGATCGCCGTACGGACGGGTGAGGACGCGCAGCGGGTCGGCGCCGCGCTGTACGGGCCCTCACCGGAGACGGACGACGAGCTGGTCGCCCTGGCCGGATACGTGGACCACATCGAAAGGAAGGTCAGTGAGCTCTGAGCATTTCGCCCGGACGGCGGCCCCCGCGGACGCGGCCAGGGAGGCGCTGAGCGCGCTCCGGGCCGAGGTGTCCAAGGCCGTGGTCGGGCAGGACGCGGTGGTGACCGGGCTGGTCATCGCCCTGCTGTGCCGGGGACACGTGCTGCTGGAGGGCGTGCCGGGCGTGGCCAAGACGCTGATGGTCCGCACCCTCGCCGCGGCGCTGTCGCTGGATTTCAAGCGGGTGCAGTTCACCCCCGACCTGATGCCGGGCGACGTGACCGGCTCGCTCATCTACGACGCGAAGACGGCGGAGTTCGAGTTCCGCGAGGGCCCGGTGTTCACGAACCTGCTGCTCGCCGACGAGATCAACCGCACCCCGCCGAAGACCCAGGCGGCGCTGCTGGAGGCGATGGAGGAGCGGCAGGTGAGCGTGGAGGGCGCGGCCCGCCCGCTGCCCGACCCGTTCGTGGTGTGCGCGACGCAGAACCCCGTCGAGTACGAGGGCACCTACCAGCTCCCCGAGGCCCAGCTGGACCGGTTCATGGTGAAGCTGACGGTGCCGCTGCCGCCGCGTGACCAGGAGATCGCGGTGCTGGAGCGGCACGCGCTCGGCTTCGACCCGCGCGACCTGTCGGAGATCAAGCCGGTGGCGACGGCCGCCGACCTGGAGGCGGGCCGCCAGGCGGCGGCGCAGGTGCACGTCGCCCCCGAGGTGCTCGGCTACATCGTGGACGTCGCCCGCGCCACCAGGAACTCGCCGTCGCTCCAGCTCGGCGTCTCGCCGCGCGGGGCGACCGCGCTGCTGGCTGCCTCGCGGGCGTGGGCGTGGCTGTCGGGCCGCGCGTACGTGACTCCGGATGACGTCAAGGCGCTGGCCAGGCCCGCGCTCCGGCACCGGGTGCAGCTGCGGCCGGAGGCGGAGCTGGAGGGCGCGACCGCCGACGGCCTGCTCGACGGCATCCTCGCCTCGGTCCCGGTCCCGCGCTGATGGCCCGCCGATGACACTGACGGGACGCGCCGGGCTGGTCGCGGCGCTCGGGATCGTGGTGGTGCTGTTCGCCCCGCAGCCCGGCCCCGCGCTGGCCGGGGTGTGCCTGCTGCTGGCCGCCGGGATCATGGTGGACCTGGTGTTCGCGGGCGCGGTGCGGCCGCTGCGCTTCCACCGGTCGGGCGAGCGGCTGGTGCGGCTCGGGCAGCGGGCGACGGTGGAGCTGACGGTCGAGAACCCGGGGAGCAGGCGGGTGCGCGGGGTGCTGCGCGACGCGTGGCCGCCGTCCGCCGGGGCGGCGCCGCGCGAGCTGGCGCTGGACGTGCCGGCCGGCGAGCGCCGCAAGCTGGTCGTGACGCTCACCCCGACCAGGCGCGGCGACCGCGAGTCCGTGGCGGTGACCGTGCGCTCGCGCGGGCCGCTGGGGCTGGCCGCCCGCCAGGGCAACCACTACTCCCCCTGGTCGGTGCGGGTGCTGCCGCCGTTCCTGTCGCGCAAGCACCTGCCGTCCCGGCTGGCCAGGCTGCGCGAGCTGGAAGGTCAGCATCCGGCGCTGGTGCGCGGTCAGGGCACCGAATTCGACTCGCTGCGCGAGTACGTGATCGGCGACGACGTGCGCTCGATCGACTGGCGGGCCACCGCGCGGCGGCACGACGTGGTCGTGCGCACCTGGCGGCCGGAGCGCGACCGGCGGGTGCTGATCGTGCTCGACACCGGCCGCACCTCGGCGGGCCGGGTGGGCGCGGCGCCGATCCCGCTGGCCGGGGCGGTCGCGGACGGCCAGGGCGGGCTGCTGGTGCGTCCCGCGCCGCGTCCCGAGCCCGGATGGCCGCGGCTGGACTGGTCGATGGACGCGGCCCTGCTGCTGGCCGCGCTCGCCGCCAGGGCCGGCGACCGGGTGGACTTCCTGGCCTACGACCGGTCGGTGCGCGCCTGGCTGAGCGGCGCCTCCCGCACCGAGCTGCTGTCGTCGCTGGTCAACGTGATGGCGCCGATCGAGGCCGAGCTGGTCGAGGCGGACGCGCAGGGCATGGTGGCCGCGATCCTGTCCCGGGCCAAGCGCCGCTGCCTGGTGGTGCTGCTCACCGACCTGAACGGGGCCGCGATGGACGAGGGTCTGATGCCGGTGCTGCCTCAGCTCTCCTCGCGCCACCTGGTGCTGGTGGCGGGTGTGTCGGATCCGCGGGTGGCGGCGATGGCCGCCGGACGGGGCACGGCCGAGGAGGTGTACGATGCGGCGGCGGCCGAGCACGCCCGGCTGGAACGCCGGCGGATCACGGCCAGGCTGCGCCGCCACGGCGTCGAGGTGGTCGACGCGCCGCCCGACGACATCGCGCCCGCGCTGGCCGACCACTACCTGGCGCTGAAAGCCGCGGGCCGGCTCTAGCCGCTCGGGGCCACGTCGGGGGCGTCCTCCAGGTCACCGGTCTGGTCGTCGCGGGCCGCGCGGCGTCCGAACGCGATCACGTACCCGAGGAAGACCACCTCGGCGAGCACCCCGATGCCGACGCGGGCGGCGGTGGGGAGCCCGGACGGCGTCACGAACGCCTCGATCAGGCCCGACACGAACAGCACCACGACCAGCCCGAGCGCGACCGCCATCACCGCTCTGCCGTGTTCGGCCAGCACCTCGACGCGTCTGCGCGGGCCTGGCGCGATGACGGTCCAGCCGAGCCGCATGCCGACGGCGGCGGCGAGGAACACGGCCGTGAGCTCCAGCAGGCCGTGCGGGGTGATGAGGCCGAAGAAGATGTCGAGCTTGTCCCTGGAGGCCATGAGGCCGCCCGAGATGCCGACGTTGGCGGCGTTCTGCCAGAGCACGTAGGGAATCGGCAGGCCCAGGAGGACGGCGTAGGCGATGACCTGGAGCGACACCAGCGCGTTGTTGATCCACACGCGGTTGGCGAAGGACGCCGCGGGGTTCTCCGAGTAGTAGTCTGCGAAGTCGTGCTCGACCAGCTGGGTGATCGCCTCCTCGGTGGCGATCGAGGCCTGCACCCGCGGGTCGCCGGCCACCCACGCGCCGAGCGCCCAGGCCACCGCCACGAACGCCAGCGACGTGGCGAGCCACCACCAGCGCGTCCGGTAGGCCACCACCGGGAAAGAGACCGTGAAGAAGCGGACGACCTCCCGCCAGGCCGGGTTGCGGGAGCCGGTGACGGCCGAGCGGGCGCGGGCGACCAGCGCCGACAGCCGGCCGGCCAGCATCGCGTCCGACGAGGAGGAGCGGACGATCGACAGGTGGGTCGACACCCGCTGGTAGAGGTCGACGAGCTCGTCCACCTCGGCCCCCGTCAGGGAGGAGCGGTGCTTGACCAGGTGCTCCAGCCGATCCCATGTCGGGCGGTGGGCCGAGACGAACGCGTCGATGTCCACGTGACCATTCTGGCCGCTCACGCGGGCGGTCATTGCCGTTAGGCTCCACATATGTCAGAGGTTGTGACCGGTGACGCCGTCGTCCTGGAGGTACGGGTAGCGCAGTTCCCCTCGCGCGCCCTGGCCTTCTTCATCGACTACGCCATCCAGATCCTGCTCCTGATCGGAGGGCTGAGCACGCTGCCGTACCTCGCGGCGTTCACCGATCCGGCGATGTTCGCGGCCGTGGTGACCCTGTTCCTGTTCCTGGTCATGGTCGGGTATCCGGTGATCTTCGAGACGGCCACGCGCGGGCGCAGCCTCGGCAAGCTGGCGCTCGGGCTGCGGGTGGTGAGCGACGACGGCAGCCCCGAGCGGTTCCGGCAGGCGCTGTTCCGCGGGCTCGCCGGGCTCGTGGAGTTCTGGGCCTTCTTCGGGGCGCCGGCGCTGATCTCCTCGCTCGTCTCGCAGAAGGGCAAGCGGCTGGGCGACCTGTTCGCCGGGACGATGGTGATCTCGGAGCGGGGGCCGCGCGACAACTCCGACGCCATCGTGATGCCGCCGCAGCTGGCGTCCTGGGCGGCGTCCCTGGAGCTGTCACAGGTGCCGGACGAGGTGGCGACGGCCGCCCGTCACTACATCCTGCGCTGGCATGACCTGTCGCCGCGGATCCAGTACGAGATGGGGGTGCGGATCGCCACCCAGATGGCGTCGTTCGTGTCCCCGGCCGCGCCGCCGGGGGTGCCGCCGCACGCCTACCTCAGCGCCGTGCTCGCCGAGCGCCGTCGCCGCGAGCAGGCCCGCCTGATGCGCCAGGCCGCGCCTCTCCCGTACGCGCCGCAGACCGGCCCGTACGGCCCCCCTCCCGTCCAGCCGGCCCCGTACGGGCCCGCCGCCGGTCCTCAGGGCGGGCCGAATCCGTACGGACCGCCGGCGCCGCCCGCTTCGGAGGGGACCGGCGGGTTCGCGCCGCCGCAATGAGGGGCGCCGGCCCCGGGGAGCCGGGACCGGCGCTGATGGTCGGATCGTGGCCTAGTGGCGGCCCGAGCCTCTACCGGGGTAGGACTCCTGGGTCTGGACGTTGAGGATGTCGCTGCGGACGTGCGACGCCCCCTTGACCAGCGGGTCGTCGATCTTCAGCACGTCGAGGCCGTTGTCGAAGTCGGCCGCGTACACGTACCCGTTGTAGTAGTACGCCGACCAGACACCGCCGCCGCTGCCGTCGGCCTTCGGGCCGCGCTCGAAGTAGCCGAACTCGCGCGGGTTGGCCGGGTCGGTGAAGTCGATGAACGAGACACCGCCCATGTACCAGGCCTGAACCATGATGTTCTTGCCCTTGACCGGGATCAGCGAGCCGTTGTGCGCCACGCAGTTCTCGGTGTCGGCCTGGTGCCGCGGGATCTTGAAGTAGCCCTGGAAGACCAGTTCGCCGCGGTGGATGCGGTAGATGGCGTCCGCGCCGCGGTTCGGCCCCACGGTCTCGTTGCAGGTGGCCGCGCCGCCGCCGCCGAGCTCGTCGGTGAACAGCACCGTCCTGGCGTCGTTGGTGAAGGTCGCCGAGTGCCAGAACGCGAAGTTCTCGTCGGTGGTCCTGGCGGTCACCCGCGGGTTGAGGCGGTCGCGGATGTCGAACAGCACGCCGTCACCCATGCAGGCGCCGGCCGCGATGTCCTTCTCCGCGTAGACGGTGATGTCGTGGCAGCCGGTGGTGGGCACGAGCAGCCCCGGCTGGGTCTCGTTGCCGCCGTCGGGGAAGACGATCGGCGTGGCGGCCACGTGCGCCTGCGTCGGGTTGCGCAGCGGCACCTTGATGATGGAGATCTTGTCGTGCGGGGGCTGGCAGTCGGGCAGGTTGGCCGCCGGCAGGTACGACGAGACGTAGACGTAGACGTTCTTGTTCCGGTCCCGGCCCTTGCCGGGCACCAGGGTCAGGGTGTGGGAGCCGCAGTCGGTCTCGACCGACTTGATGTAGCGCGGGTTGCGCTTGTCGCGGATGTCGAAGATCCGGACGCCCTCCCACGACTCCTTGATCGCGGCGCTCTGCCCGGTGCTGTTGCACGAGTCGTCGCTGCGGGAGCTGTCGACGGCGGCGAACAGCAGGTGGCCGTAGACGCTGAGGTCCATCTGGGCGCCGGGGCAGACGACCGAGCTGACGACCTTGGCCCGCTTCGGGTTCTTGATGTCGTAGATCGAGAATCCGCCGTAGTTGCCGACGTAAGCGTAGTCGCCCTGGAAGGCGATGTCGGTGTTGATGGTGCCGGCGAGCGGCGCCGGCTTGGGGATGTTGAGCACGTGGCTCACGTTCGGGCTGTGGACGATCGTGTCCGCGGGCGGGATGTCACCCGCGGTGGCGGGTAACGCCGTAAGGCTCAGGGCGACGGCTGCGCCTGCCGCGAGCAGCGTTCGGAACATACGGGACATGCAGAGAGCCTCCTTGGTCTCGTGTTTCCTCATGCCGAAGGCGGCGGGGCCCCGGTGAGGTCCCGCCGCCGACGGACGATCAGTGGTGCCCGCGGTCCTTGTAGGACTGCTGGGTCTGGGCGTTGAGGATGTCGAACTTCACGCCGTTGGCCTTGTTGGTCCGCGGGTCGTTGATCTTGAGGACGTCGAGTCCCAGGTTGAAGTCCGAGCCGTAGATGTAGCCGTTGTAGTAGTAGGCCGACCAGTGGCCGCCGCTGAGCGGGTTGGGCGCGTCGGGCCCGCGCTCGAAGAAGGCGATCTCCTGGGCGTTGGCCGGGTCGGTGAAGTCGACGACCGAGATGCCGCCCTGGTACCAGGCCTGGACCATGATGTCCTTGCCCTTGACCGGGATCAGCGAGCCGTTGTGCGCCACGCAGTTCTCGGTGTCGTCCTGGTGCCGCGGGATCTTGAAGTAGCCGCGGAAGGTCATCTGGCCGTCGGCGCCGATGTCGTAGTACGCGTTGGCGCCGCGGTCCGGCCCGATGGCCGCGTTGCAGGTCGCCCTGGTGCCGCCGCCGAGTTCGTCGGTGAAGATCACCCGCGAGCCGCTGTTGTTGAAGGTGGCGGAGTGCCAGAAGGCGAAGTTGGTCTCGTCGCGGACGGTCGCGGTCACCCTCGGGTTCTCCGGGTCACGGATGTCCATGAGGATGCCCTCGCCCATGCAGGCGCCGGCGGCGATGCCCTTCTCCGGGTAGGCGGTGATGTCGTGGCAGCCGGTGGTGGCCGACTTGCCGTTGGGGTACGAGCCGGGCACGCCGGGGAAGCCGCCGTCGGGGAACAGGTTCGGCGTGGCGATGACCGACGCCGAGCCCGGGTCCCGCAGCGGGACCTTGACGATGGAGATCAGGTCGTGCGGCGGCTGGCAGTCGGGGAAGGCCGCGTTCGGGCTGTACGAGGAGATGTAGAGGTAGACGTTCTTGCCGCGGCGGTCGGGGACGAGCGTGTGCGTGTGGGAGCCGCAGTTGGTCTCGACGGACTTGATGTACCGCGGGTTCTTCTTGTCGCGGACGTCGAAGATCCGGATGCCCTCCCACGACTCCTTCACGGCCGCGCTCTGGCCGGTGCTGTTGCAGGAGTCGTCGTTGCGGGAGGAGTCGACGGACCCGAACACCAGGTCACCGTAGACGCTGATGTCCATCTGGCCGCCGGGGCAGACCACGGAGCTGACTACCTTGGCCTTCTTGGGGTTCTTGATGTCGTAGATCGAGAAGCCGTAGTAGTTGCCGACGTAGGCGTAGTCACCCTGGAAGGCCATGTCCGTGTTGATGTCGGCCAGGGCCTCGGGCTTGGGCACGTTGGTGACGTGCGTGATGTTCTGGCTCTTGACGATCTCGCCGGGAGCCGGGATGTCCGCAGCCTGCGCGGGAAGGCCGGCCATCACCAAGGTGAGGGCGGCTCCAGCGAGGACGAGGAACCTGCGGGTGGACGGCACGGGAGGTGTCCTCCTATAAAGGGGGCATAAATGGTGAAATTTTCACCCTTCGACTCCGCTCACGACCAGCACGCAATATGTCAAACATTAGAGCAGGTTGCCCTCTATTAATGATCACCATTCCCTCTTAGAATGCGACGTTCCGACCGAAACCGTCAGGAGGCTGAGTGCGCGCTGCGCTCGTCGTCGTCACCGGTGCCCTCACGATATTCGCCGTTTCCGGCTGCACCTCAGAGACTCAGGCCCCGCGCGCCGACTCGACGGCGCCGGTCATCGCCCCCGGCAAACCCGGCGAGGAGGCCAGGACACTCGCTCCGGGTGAGGCGGTCACCGCCGTGCCCCAGGCGAGCGCGAACGCGGCCGACGTCGCGTACGTCCAGGACATGATCGTCCATCACCAGCAGGCGCTCGACATGGCCATCCTGGCGCCGAACAGGGCGGAGTCGGCCAAGCTCAAGAGCCTCGCCTCGCGGATCAAGGACTCCCAGGGCCCGGAGATCCAGTGGATGCGCACCTGGCTGCAGCAGCAGGGCCAACGGGTGCCCGACCACCACGCCGCGCACGACGGCATGGCCGGCATGGCCACGCCCGAGCAGATGGAGCAGCTGAAAGCGGCGTCGGGCCAGGCGTTCGACCGGCTGTTCCTGGAGCTGATGATCAAGCACCACGAGGGCGCGATCGAGATGTCGACCGAGGTGCTCAAGGGCGGCTCACACCTGCGGATCGAGGAGCTGGCCAACGACGTGGGCGTCACCCAGCTCTCGGAGATCCGGCGGATGCGCGAGATGCAGGCGGCCGGTTAGCGCTAGGAGCCGCTGCGCCAGGAGTGGAGGTAGGACTCCTGGTCACCGGTGAGCACGTCGATGCCGATGCCGGCGGCCACCAGCTTGAGCCTGGCCACCTCCTGGTCGATCTCCTGGGGCACGTCGTACACGCCGGGCGCCATCCCCGCCCGCTCGCGGGCGAGCCAGGCGACGGCGAGCGCCTGCGCGGAGAACGACATGTCCATCACCGCGGCCGGATGGCCCTCGGCGGCGGTGAGGTTGACCACCCGGCCCTCGGCGAGCAGCAGCAGGCGGCGGCCGTCGGGCAGGACGTACTCGTCGGTGTTCGGCCGGATCCCGCGGTGCACCTCGCTCGCCAGCTCGTCCAGCGCCCGCACGTCGATCTCCACGTCGAAGTGGCCGGCGTTGGCCAGGATCGCCCCGTCCTTCATGGCCGCCACGTGCGCGGCCGTGATCACGTCGCGGTTGCCGGTGACGGTGATGAACACGTCGCCCGCCGGGGCCGCCTGCTCCATCGGGCGCACCTCGTACCCCTGGAGGGTGGCGTCGAGTGCCTTGACCGCGTCGATCTCCGTCACGATCACCCGCGCGCCCAGCCCCTTGGCCCGCTCGGCCACGCCGCGCCCGCAGTAGCCGAACCCGGCGACCACGACCGTGCTCCCGGCCAGCATGGTGTTGGTGGCCCGCATGATGCCGTCGAGCGTCGACTGGCCGGTGCCGTAACGGTTGTCGAACATCCGCTTGGTCCGGGTGTCGTTGACCGCCACCATCGGGAAGCGCAGCGCCCCCTCGGCGGCCATCTGCCGGAGCCTGATGACGCCGGTGGTGGTCTCCTCGCACCCGCCCGACACCCCGTCGAGCAGATCGGTGCGCTCGGTGTGGAGGATGTTGACCAGGTCGCAGCCGTCGTCGAGCACCAGGTCGGGCCGCACGTCGAGGGCCTGGTGGATGTGGCGGTAGTAGGTGGCCCGGTCGACGCCCGCCCTGGCGTGCACGGCCACGCCGTAGCCGCGCAGCGCCTCCGCCACGTCGTCCTGCGTCGACAGCGGGTTGGAGGCGGCCAGCGCGATCTCCGCGCCGCCCGCCTTGAGCGTGCCCATCAGGACCGCGGTCTCGGCCGTGACGTGCAGGCACGCGGCCACCCGCAGCCCGTCGAGCGGCCGCTCGGCGGCGAACCGCTCCCCGAGCGCGGTCAGCACCGGCATCGAACGGGCGGCCCACGAGATGTGCCGCTCCCCGCTCTCCCACAGATCCATGCAAGCCTTCAGACACCAAGGCTCCGGAGGGGCGCCCGCCCCTCCGGAGCATCGAACACGCCGGAGATCAGTAGCGGTAGTGGTCGGGCTTGTACGGGCCCTCGACGTGGACGCCGATGTAGGCCGCCTGCTCCTTGGTCAGCTGGGTGAGCTTGACGCCGAGGGCGTCGAGGTGCAGCCTGGCGACCTTCTCGTCGAGGTGCTTGGGCAGCACGTAGACGTCGATCGGGTAGTCCTCCGTCTTGGTGAACAGCTCGATCTGCGCGATCACCTGGTTGGTGAACGAGTTGGACATGACGAACGACGGGTGGCCGGTGGCGCAGCCGAGGTTCATCAGCCGGCCCTCGGCGAGCACGAGGATGGAGTGACCGTCGGCGAACACCCACTCGTCGACCTGCGGCTTGATGTTGCGCCGCTCGATGCCGGGGGTCTTGGCCAGGCCGGCCATGTCGATCTCGTTGTCGAAGTGGCCGATGTTGGACACGATCGCCTGGTGCTTCATCCGCGCCATGTGGTCGGCAGTGATGATGTTGAAGTTGCCGGTGGTGGTGACGAAGATGTCGGCGATGCCGACGACGTCGTCCAGCGTGGTCACCTGGAAGCCGTCCATGGCCGCCTGGAGCGCGCAGATCGGGTCGATCTCGGTGACGATGACCCGGGCGCCCTGGCCGCGCAGCGCGTCGGCGCAGCCCTTGCCGACGTCGCCGTAGCCGCACACCACGGCCACCTTGCCGCCGATGAGCACGTCGGTGGCGCGGTTGAGGCCGTCGATGACGGAGTGGCGGCAGCCGTACTTGTTGTCGAACTTGGACTTGGTGACCGAGTCGTTGACGTTGATCGCCGGGAACAGCAGCTGGCCGTTCTTGTGCATCTCGTAGAGACGGTGCACGCCGGTGGTGGTCTCCTCGGTGACGCCCTTGATGCCCTCGGCGATCCGGGTCCAGCGCTTCTCGTCGGTGACGGTGCGCTTGAGGAGGCCGATGATGACGTGCCACTCCTCGGGGTCCGCGTCGGTGGCGTCCGGCACGAAGCCGGCCTTCTCGTACTCGGCGCCCTTGTGGACCAGGAGCGTGGCGTCGCCGCCGTCGTCGAGGATCATGTTGGGGCCGTCGGCGCCGGGCCAGGTGAGCGCCTGCTCGGTGCACCACCAGTATTCCTCTAGCGTCTCGCCCTTCCAGGCGAACACGGGCACGCCCTTGGGGTCGTCGGCGGTGCCGTCGGGGCCGACGACGACGGCGGCGGCGGCGTGGTCCTGGGTGGAGAAGATGTTGCAGCTCACCCAGCGCACCTCGGCGCCGAGCGCGACCAGCGTCTCGATGAGGACGGCGGTCTGGATGGTCATGTGCAGGGAGCCCATGATCTTCGCGCCGCGGAGGGGCTGGGAGGCCGCGTGTTCACGGCGGATCGCCATGAGGCCGGGCATCTCGTGCTCGGCGAGCCGGATCTCCTTGCGGCCGAACTCGGCCAGTGAAAGGTCGGCGACCTTGAAGTCCATCTGCGTTACCCCTCGCGTCATCGTGTGGTCGCGGACGAGTCTAGGCGGCAGTCCGGCAAGGTCGCACCCCGAGACCCCGGAAGTTGACGTAAGAATGTAAGAATGCGAATCACGGAAGCGGCCAAGCGGCTCGGCATGTCCCCCAGGATGCTCCGCTACCGGGAAGCTCTCGGGCTGCTGCCACCGGTGCGCGGTCGCGGCGCGCACCGGCGTTTCGGCCCTGAGGAGCTCGCCGCCGTCGCCCACGCGGTGGAGCTGGAGAAGCGGTTCGACGTCTCACCGGCCGAGCTGGCGTTCGCGCTGCGCGCGCTCAGCGAGCCGGCCGTCGCCGCGAGCGTGCGCGAGCTGGGCGTGCGCATCGGCCGCATCCAGGTGCCGCGCAGGGCGCTGGACTTCGAGAAGGAGAAGGCGCTGCGCCTGCTGCGAACCCCGGCCGCCGGCGATACGTCGAACAGGGCATGAAGGAGCTGCTGCTGGCCACCGTGCTCACCACAGGGCTGGCCCTCACCCCCGCGCAGACCACCGCCGACGTCCAGGTCTACTTCTCCATGGGGCACGGGGTGCCCGGCAAGGTCGTGCCGGTCACCAGGACCTCCCCGCACGCCGGCGTCGCCAGGTTCGCCGTCGAACAGCTCATCAAGGGCCCCACCGCCGCCGAGCGGCGCCGCGGCCTGCACTCCGAGCTGACCGGCAAGCTCCGCGGCCGCTCCGACTGCGGCGCCGACTTCACGCTGAAGATCCGCAAGGGCACCGCCACGCTCCGCTTCTGCCGCACGGTCTGGGGCTCGGGAGTCGGCTCCGACGCCCGGGCGCTGCGTACGATCGAGGCGACGCTCAAGCAGTTCGCCACCGTCAAGAAGGTCGTGACGCTGGCCAGAGACGGCCGGTGCCTGTTCGACCAGACCGACTCGGGCAGGTCGTGCGTCACCGGCCACGAGTGACCGGTCAGGCCGTGGGCGACACCTCACGGTCGAGGTCGGGCTCCAGGTAGATGACGCGGGCGATCGGCACCGCCTCGCGGATGCGCCGCTCGGCCTCGTCGATGCCCTGGGCGATCTCCGGCGCGGTGTCGGACCGCGTCACCGCGATCTTGGCGGCCACCAGCAGCTCCTCCGGGCCGATGTGCAGCGTCTTCATGTGGATGACGCGGTCGACCTGCGAGGAGGCTTCGAGCGCGGCGCGGATGCGGCCCTCCATCTCGGGGGCGGCGCTCTCGCCGAGCAGCAGCGACTTGGTCTCCACGGCCAGGATCACCGAGATGACGGCGAGCAGGGCGCCGATCATGAGGGTGCCGACGGCGTCCCAGACCGGGTTGCCCGTCACCACGGCCATCGTCACGCCGAACAGCGCGAAGATCAGGCCGAGCAGCGCGCCGAGGTCCTCCAGCAGGATGACGGGCAGCTCGGGCGCCTTGGACCGGCGGATGAACGCCATCCACCCCTGGTCGCCGCGGACCGCGTTGGCCTCGATGATGGCCGTGCGGAACGAGAAGATCTCGGCGATGATCGCGAAGATCAGCACGCCGAACGCCCAGCCGGGCGAGGTGAGCGGCTCGGCGTGGGTCAGCTTGTGATAGCCCTCGTACAGCGAGAACAGCGCGCCGATCGCGAACAGCACCACGGCCACCACGAACGCGTAGAAGTAGCGCTCGCGCCCGTAGCCGAACGGGTGCTCGCGGGTGCTGGCCCGCTTGGCCCGCTTGCCGCCCAGCAGCAGCAACGCCTGGTTGCCCGAGTCGGCGACGGAGTGGATGCCCTCGGCCAGCATCGACGACGACCCGGTGAAGGCCGCCGCCACGAACTTCGCGACCGCGATGGACATGTTCGCGGCCAGAGCCGCGATGATTGCTTTGGTTCCGCCGCTCGCACTCACCGGTCGTCTCCAGTCATACGATCACAAAGTTTTGGACGGATGGATCCTAGTGGGAAATCCGAGCCCTCAACTCCGTGATCGGCCGCACCGGGGTCGGGTCGACGCCGTAACCCAGCGCGAGATAGGTGCTCGCGAAATCCGTAAGCCCGATCAGCGAGGCCAGCCGCTCCAGCGGATGGTCGCCGTCGGACGCCAGCTCGGTGACCCGCACGTCGCGATCCTGCGCGACCCGTAGGACCGCCTCCCTCGTGCTGGTCACCCGGGGGTGCTCCTCCATGTCGCGCAGCAGCACCAGCCGGAGCGTCCGTGAGGAGGTGTCGGCGAAGATGTCGCGCTCGGCCAGCGGCCCGTCGAGCACCGCCACCTGGTTGTGGCCTGCCTCGGGCAGTTCGCCGGCCATCGCGGGATATTTGGCGTTCTCGTTCAGCCGGTGGGCGAAACGGGTGGCCGCCACGGTGGCCAGCGGGGACGAGCCCCAGATCATCGGCACGGATTCGGCCAGGTCCATCGCCAGCGCCTTGCCGGGGTTGATGAACGAGTCGCTGGACGGCCGGCACCGATGCGCGATGTCTTCGAGCGTCCTGGCAACCCGCTCGTAGACCGTCGGCTCGGCCCGCACCAGCCTCAGCGAGGCGGCGGCCACCACCAGCGGGGTCGTCACGAGCCACAGGTCGGCCCTGGGCCGGCGGCCGGTGGGGATCGCCACGTGGAGCGAGGACGACTGGACCGCCACCGCCTCCAGGGCGGACCCCGCGGGCCCGACCGCGAGGAGCGTGCAGCCGCGCCGCACCGCCTCGGCCGCCATGGCGAGCGTCTCTCCGGTCTCTCCGGACCAGGAGACGGCGATCACCAGGTCGGTCGCGCCCACCCAGCCGGGGAGCTGGTAGGAGCGCACCGTGACCACGGGGATCGGAGCGCCGGGCCCGCACACCGCGGCCAGGATGTCTCCCGCGAGGGCGGAGCCCCCCATGCCCGCGACCACGACCGCCCTCGGCCGCACGTTCGCGGAGAGGCGGTCGACGCCGGACTCGACCGCGCACCGATAGCCGGTGCGGACCTGGGCGGCGGAGTCGGCGACCGCGCGGAGCATGCCGCCGGGGTCGCCCTCGGTGAGGTGATGCGTGTCGTCGAGCCGCTCGGGCTCCCAGGTCACGGCTTCCTGGCCTCGTCGACGAGCAGGACGGGGATGTCGTCACGGACGGGATAGACCAGGCCGCAACCGGTGCAGGCCAGCTCCTCGGCCTCGCCTTCGGCGCGGAGCGGCGCCTTGCACGCCGGGCACGCCAGGATCTCCAGCAGCCAGTCGTCGATCTTCACTGTTGAACCTCTCTCAGCAGGTCGAGGACCTCGTCCCGGACCGCCGTCATCGTGGTCTCGTCGGCCGCTTCGGCGTTGAGCCTGAGCAGCGGCTCGGTGTTGGACGCGCGCAGGTTGAACCACCAGCCGTCGCCGCTCACGGTGAGCCCGTCGAGCTCGTCGGCCTCGCCCCGGCCGCCGAACGCCGAGCGCACGCGGCGCACGGCCGCGTCCTGGTCGGCGACCGTGCTGTTGATCTCGCCCGAGGCGTGGTAGCGGGAGTAGGCGGACACCACCCGCGACAACGGGTCGGGCTGCTCGCCGAGCGCCGCCAGCACGTGCAGCGCGGCCAGCATGCCGGAGTCGGCGAACCAGAAGTCGCGGAAGTAGTAATGAGCGGAGTGTTCGCCGCCGAAGACGGCACCGGTGCGGGCCATCTCGGCCTTGATGAACGAGTGGCCGACGCGGGTGCGGACCGGGTCGCCGCCGTGCTCGCGGACGATCTCCGGCACGCCGCGCGAGGTGATCAGGTTGTGGATGACCGTCGCGCCGGGGTGTTTGGCCAGCTCACGCACCGCCACCAGGGCCGTGATCGCGGACGGCGAGACGGACTCGCCGCGCTCGTCGACCACCCAGCACCGGTCGGCGTCGCCGTCGAAGGCCAGGCCGATCTCGGCGCCTTCCGCCACCACGGCCCGCTGCAGATCGACCAGGTTGGCCGCCTCCAGCGGGTTGGCGTCGTGGTTGGGGAAGGAGCCGTCGAGCTCGAAGTAGAGCGGGGTGAGGTCGATCGGCAGCCCGGCGAGGACCTCGGGGACGGTGTGGCCGCCCATGCCGTTGCCGGCGTCGACCACGACCTTGAGCCGCCTGATGCCCGACAGGTCGACGAGCGTGCGCAGGTGGTCGGCGTAGCCCGGCAGCAGGTCCTTCTCGATCAGCGACCCGGTGGGCGTGGCCGTGACGCCGACCAGCTCGGCCGCCCGGTCGCGGATCTCGGTGAGCCCGGTGTCGCCGCCGATCGGCACCGCGCCCGCGCGGCACATCTTCATCCCGTTGTACTGCGCGGGATTGTGGCTGGCCGTGAACATCACGCCCGGCAACCCCAGGCTGCCGCTGGCGTAGTAGAGCAGGTCGGTGGAGCCCAGCCCGGCGTGCACCACGTCGGCGCCGCGGGAACGGGCGCCCCGGACGAACGCGTCGGCCAGCACCGGGGACGACTCGCGCATGTCGTGGGCGAGGACCATCGACCGGGCGCCGGTCACCTCGACGAACGCCGCCCCCACGGCCTCGGCCACCGGCTCGTCGAACTCGTCGGGCACCAGGCCACGAACGTCATACGCCTTGAAGATCCTGGCGAGATCGCCCATCCAGCTCCGCCCCTAGGTCGTCACTCCGGCTAGAGCCGAGCCTACCGGTCGCGGTGCTGCTGGGCCGACCTCAGAACACGCAGGTGTCCGCGCCGCCCGACCTCGACTCCCTGGCCGACGGGCTCCCCCACGCCGGATCCGCTGGGCCTGGCCGCCTCCCTGACCGCGTTGGCCAGCGCTTCGAGATCGTCGGTGCTCGGTGTGGCGCCGTCGGTGGGCAGACGCACCACCTCCCAGCCGCGGGGGGCGGTGAGCCGCTCGGCGTGTTCGGCGCACAGGTCATAACAGTGCGGCTCGGCGTACGTCGCCAGAGGGCCGAGAACTGCGGTCGAATCGGCGTATACGTACGTGAGCGTGAAGACGGCAGGCTGACTGCAGGCGGTGCGGGAACAGCGGCGGACGGGGCTCACGGAGGGACCGTATCTGGTAAGGGGGCGGGACGCCACTATCTGAGCGCTCTTAAAAGGCGTGTCGCCACAATTCGGACAGCTGTCGCAGCCTTTCCACCTACATGCACCGATGCCGGTGTTCTTCGCCGGGGGCGGCTTACACTTGCCGTGTGACTAGCAAGCGCGGTCCTCGACGGCGCGACAGGCACGGCCGCGGCCTGCGCGGCCCGATCGCCCCTTCCTACGTTCCCATGGCCCGTGCCCGCAGCGAGCGCTTCGACGACCTGGTGCTCGACGCGGTCGACCGGCTCAGGCCGAAGTGGGGCAGGCAGCTGTCGTCGGTGGAGTTCGCGGTGGAGGAGGTGCCGCCGCTCAGCGAGCTGGACGACGGGCCCGGCTTCGGCGCCGACCCGATCCCGCTCGGCCGCGCCGACACGGCCAGGGGGCAGGACCCGGCGTCCATCGTCCTCTACCGGCGCCCGCTGGAGGCCCGCGCCCGCGACCGCGACACGCTGGGCGCCCTCGTCCACGACACCGTGGTGGAGCAGGTCGCCTCCCTCCTCGGCCTGTCCCCCGAGACCGTCGACCCGGGCTACGACGAACGCCGCTGACAGCCGCGGCAGGTCAGGGAAGGACCGCACGGGGAGTGTCGGTGAGCGGCCGGAGCACGGTCCAGAGCCGGGCGGGGGCCAGGGGCTGAGCCGTGATCAGGAGACCGCTCCTGAGCCGCTCCTCCATCACCCGCCCCCCGTACACCCGTCCCGACACCGGCGTGACCACCACCGCGTACGCGCCCTCGCCCTTCAGCCGCACGTTCCTGGTCCGGTCCGCCGGCACCGTCACGTCGATCGGCGCGGGCGGTTCGCCGCTCTCCGGCACCACCTGCACCCGCACCTTCCCCGCGGCGCCCGGCGCGGTCAGCACCAGCCGGGAGCTCGCGCCGTTGGCGGCCACCGCGCTGCCCAGGTCGAGAGAGGGCGTGCCGGCGGTGAACGCCACGTCCGGCTGCCGCCCCGTACCCGTGATCACCACGCCCGCCACCACCGGCGCCGTCGAGGTGAGCACCAGGGCGGCCGACTCGCCGCCGATGCCGGTGGTCACGTCGAGCGGCAGCACGCTGCCCGCCGGCACGTCGACGGACTCCCTGCCGCGCATCGCGTACGCGGCGCCCTCGGTCACGGCCTTGATCGTCACGGTCGCGTCGGTCTCGCCGGGCGCGGCGACCAGCAGCTCACGACGCCCGCCGCCGCCGGGGACCGCGGGCACCACGACCTCGGTCGCCGGGGCCGCGGCCGGGGGCAGCCAGTCGACGCCGCCGGTCTCCAGCACCGCCCTGGCCGAGACCGCCAGCCTCCCGGTGAACGTCTTCACGCTGACCGCCATCACGTCGGCGGCGTCGGCCAGCGTGCGGAGGTCGATCTGGCGGTGCTCGCCGGGCTCGATCTCCAGCCCGAGGCCCCTTTCGCCGGAGACGGGCCCCTCCGCCGCGTACACCTCGACGTCGGCGAAGGCGGGCGCCTTGTCGGCGTTGACCAGGTGCAACGTGACGCGGGCGCGGGCGGGTCCCGGCCCGACGAGCCAGCTCTCGGCGGCGGGCTCGGCGCACCGCACCCCGGCCAGCCCGCGCCCGGCGCCGCTGGTCGTCCGCGTGATGTAGCCGGCCTCCAGTCCGCCGGGGCCGCTCACCGTGTACGGTTCCGCGTCCCTCATCGGCTCCCGTGACAGCGTCCCCGGCAGGTAGACGCTGACGTCCTCACCTCGTGTGGCGGGACAGGCCGCGGTCGCCGCCTCCACCGCCACCTTCCTCGGCTGCGCCTCCACCGGCCGCTCCGCCGCCGGCCTGGTCACGTACGCGACCCCGTACAGACCGGCGAGCACCCCCACCACCAGCAAGACCAGCCCGAACCGCCCGGCCGCGAACCTCCTCACACCCCACCCCCCAGCCGAGACCGACCGACCACCCACCGAGGGCCCACCACGCGCGCTCTCATCGGGCGCCTGCCAGGACCGGGGACGGCTGGGAGGGTTCGGGGTCGGTGGCGGGGTCGCGGCGGCCGGGTGCGGCCAGCAGCAGTACGGCGAGGACCATCGCGCCCTGGAGCCACAGCCACGGGGTGTGCAGGAAGTGCGCGGGCGGAGGCTGGACGGGGGTGACCGTCTCGGCCACCCGCCACAGCCCGCCCGCTTCCGACAGGCTCATCCGCTGCAGCGACGGCTGCGAGTCCAGCGTCTCGGCCAGTCCGGCCGGCACCGGCGGGGCGATGGCGACCACGGCCACGCCCTGCTGGGCGAGCGTGGCGGCGTCCGTGCCGCCGCGCCCGCCGACGAGCCCTTCCGCGGCGGTGCGGACGCGTGCGCGGGCCTCGGGGTCGGCGGGCAGTTCCGCCTCGCCGAGGAGCGGGGCCCGGCCGGGCAGCAAGGTGAACTCCGAACCGTTGACGAGCAGGATCCGCTCTCCGGGCCGCGCGTGGATCGCGGCCAGCGGCGGCGTCGGGTCGGGCACGTCCGACCGGAGCGGCCCGCGTACCCCCTGGACGACCCAGTGACCGGCGGCGAGCAGCGGCGTGCTGATCGCCACGGCGGCCACCAGCACCGCCGCCATCCGGCGCACCCCGCCTGCCGCAACCAGCGCGGCGAGGCCCGGCGCGCTCAGGCCCGCGAGCACGATCAGCGCGGCGGCGGCCAGTGCCAGCGGCACGCCGGGCCAGGCCGCCGCGCCCGACACGGTGATCCGGGCGATCACGACCGCCACCAGCATCGCGAACAGGGCGGCCGCCCACCCGGCGGCCACCGCCCGCCGCCGCCTGCGGGCGAGCAGGGCGGCGAGCCCCGCGGCGACCAGCCCGGCGGTCACCCAGAACGGCGGCACGCCGGGCCCGCCCGGGTTGAGCGCCAGCAGGGACTCCGGCCCGAGCCGGGCGTCGCTCAGCGCCGGGCCGTGCAGCCCGGCCTCCAGCAGGAGCCGGCCCGGGTCCAGCGCCTGGTCCACCAGCCACGGCAGCAGCAGGGCGACCGGCACGGCCAGCGCGATGCCCGCCGAGGTCAGGACGCCGGGCCGCGCCCTGCGCAGCAGCCAGGCCGCCGCCCCGCCCAGCACGGCGACCAGCACGTAGACGAGCGGCACGAACGCGGTCCCGACGGCCAGCAGCAGACCGAGCCCCCAGGCGGCGCGGCGCGACCGGCGCGGGTCCCCGAACAGCAGGTGCCCGCCGAGCACCGCGTAAGCGGGCAACAGCACATGCACCACCGCCGTCCCCAGCCGCCCGGCCGCGACCGCACCGGTCACGACAGGCAGCAACGCGTACGTGGCCGCCACCCACACCCGAACCGCCACCCCAGTACGAGTGACCGCCCCCTCACCCCACCCCACCGCGGAATCGGCGGCCATGCCGGCCGCCCCGGAAGCGGTGGCCCGGCCCGCACGCCGCCCCGCCGGAGAAGCGGCAGCCGAACCCTCAACCTGCTCTCCCGTCCCGGTATCGACGGCAGCTCCACGCCGCCCCCGCCGCCGCCTGCCCGGCTCGGCACCCGAAGGGCGGCCAGCGGCCGGAGTGACGTCAAGGGTCGAGGAGAGACCCCGGCGCGAAGACCCGCTCGCGGCCAGAGCCCGGTCGGAAGGCGAGGCGAGATCAAAGCCCGAGGAACCCTCGGCAGCCGGGGAGCGGCCAGAGGATGAGATGAAGTCCGGACCCGAAGAACCGTCCCCAGTTGGAGAGCGACCCGAGGACGAGGCGAAATCAGGACCCGAAGAACCGTCCCCGACCGAGGAACGACCCCAGGGCGAGACGGGATGACGACCCGAGAAAGCATCCGCGATCGCCGAGCGACCCGAGGACGAGAAGGGATCACGACCCGAAGGACCGTCCGCGGCCGGAGAGCGGTCGGACGAGGAGGGGCGGCCTGTCGGGGGGTGTTTTGAGCGGCGGAGGAATGGGGGGAGGTCGGGGAGGGTGGTCAGGCGGCGGGTGGCGAGGTACGCGGACGCCCCGGCCAGGGGCACCGCGCCGAGGAGCAGCGCCGACACCACCGGACCCGTCTGCCCGAACGCCGGCAGGGACAGCGCCGCCAGCACCGCCACGTACGGCGGCGCCCAGCCGGCGGAGCCGCCGGTGTAGAAGGCCCAGAGGTCGGCCGCGCTCCCGGTCACCGGGACGAGCGCCCCGCCGCCGAGCCGGTCTCCGCCCAGCAGAGAGCGCGAGGCCACCAGCGTGACCAGAGTGAGCGCCAGCACGAGCAGCACCCCCGGCCGGCCGAGGAAGCGCTTGACCGCGCCGCGGTCCTCCGGCGGGAGCTCGTCGGGGTCCTCCGGCTTGCCGGGGGCGGCGGCGTGGTGGTGCCGGCCGGCGGACTCGACCGGCCGGTCGCCGCTCAGGAAGCCGCGCACCATGTCGACCAGCCGCCGCAGCCCCGACCCTCTGGGCGTGAGCAGCAACCGGACTCGCGCGTACCCCTTCTTGCGCCCTGCCCGCCTGGCCCGCCGCGCCCGCAGCAGCCGCAGCGGGTGGATGAGGATGGACCCGAGGGCGACCAGCTCGTCCAGCGCGTTCGCGGGCTGCTTGCCCACCAGGAACAGCGACGTCCGTACGAACGAGCCGAGCACGTTCCTGACCAGCGCCCACAGCATGGTGCGGAACGGCAGGTTCGCCATGACGACGAAGATCGCGTTGCGCCGGTCCAGGCGGCGCGGGTGGTCGCCGCTGACCGTGATGCGCCGCCGTCTGCGGGCCGCCGCCTCGGCGTGCCAGGCGACGGCGTCGGTGACGGCCAGCACGCGGTGGCCCGCGTTCCGTACCCGCCAGCACAGGTCGAGGTCGTCACGGAAGAGCGGAAAGAACGGGTCGAGCCCGCCGGCCGCCTCCCACACGTCGCGGCGGATCAGCATCCCGGCGGTGGACACCGACAGCGCCTCGCGGGTGCCGTCGTGCTGCCCCTGGTCGAACTCGTGCGGCTCCAGGCCGGTGTCCCTGCGGCCGGTGAGCCCGACGGTCACGCCGATCTCCAGCAGCCGCCGCCGGTCCAGCCAGTCGCGCAGCTTCGGTCCCAGCACGGCGGCCTTGCGGTCCTGGCCGGCGGCGTACAGCAGCGCCTCCAGAGCCCGCCAGTCGGGCGCGCAGTCGTCGTGCAGCAGCCAGACCCACTCGTCCTCGACGGCGGGCAGGTCGCTCAGCGCCTCGGCCACGGCCTCGCCGAAGCCCGTGGACCGGGGCAGCCTGCGCACGTTGCCGGGGCCGAGCGCCTCCGTCAGCAGGTCGGCCGAGCCGTCGCGGCTGCCGTTGTCGACACCGACCACGCGGTCCGGGCGCCGGCTCTGGCCCAGCAGGCCACGCAGGGTCTCCCCGAGCCAGCGGGCCCCGTCGTGGGAGACGACGACCACGGTGACGTAGGGACGGGACATCAGGCTCCAAGGGGCGGATGATCGGCGGCGCTTACCCTACAGGCCGAACCGGGTCATCCACATGAAAAAGGGGTCACACGGGAACTCCCGTGTGACCCCTCCGTCCGCATATCGCTAAACGGCCTCGCGCTTGATCCTTCTGCGCTCCCGCTCGGACAACCCACCCCAGATGCCGAAGCGCTCGTCGTGCTCAAGTGCGTATTCCAAGCACTCGGCACGAACCTCGCACGATCGGCACACCTTCTTGGCTTCTCTGGTGGAGCCGCCCTTTTCCGGGAAGAACGCCTCCGGATCAGTCTGCGCGCAGAGCGCGCGCTCCTGCCAGCCCAGTTCTTCAGCGTCAAGCTGATCTTGTGCGATGACCAAGTCGGTCACTGCACACCTCCCTGCCGCCCGCCCGCAATGGAGCCCCCCATGGAACGCCTTCCTTATTACCCACCCACTGGAAGGCGTAACAACATGGTTGTAATTACACGCGTGTGCTGTACGTGACGTCAAGCGGCATGCCGGTATCCGGGGAAAGACCTGGTCTCGCCCCGGTCCAGCTCGCGTGTGTGGTTCGCGCCCGAATTGCGCCGTTCTGATGCGGCGTGGACGGGCGTGTTCAACGCTGTCAGCGGTCGGAACCGTATCAGGGCGGGATAGAGCTCCGCCCTTCAGCCACCTCTTCTCTAGCAGTCCTTTGCGGGTCCCTTACCTGCGGGGCTCGTTGGGGGTGTATATCGCCGTCGGGTCGATCGGGTCGTCCCCGCGGTAGGAGTTCGGGTCGAGCCTGACCGTCGAGTCCGCCGGCTGACCGCCGCTCCAGCCCGCGGGCGCCTGGTGGGTCGGCTGGTAGGCCTGGGGCTCGTACGGGTTCGGCTGGCCGGGCTGGTGCTGGCCCTCCTGCGGCGCCTGGTGCTGGGGCTGGGGCTGGTGGGCCTGCTGCTGGGGCGGCTGCTGCGGGTGGCCGAACGGGTCGTCGTACGAATTCGGCTGGCTGGTGTAGTCCGGCACGCGCAGGTCGGGCTGGGTGCCGATGATGCCTGACTGGTACGTCTCCGCCTGCTGGTAGGCGTCGAGCAGCTGCTGCGAGCGCGGGTCCACGGGCGGGTCGGGCTCCTGGGGGGACCCGAACTCGTGGCCGGAGTACCCCGTGAACGGCTGGCCGCCCTGCGGCGGGGACTGCTGGTCGAACGCCGGCGCCTGGTCGTAGTAGGGCTGCTGGGCCTGGTCGGCCTGGGGGTAGGGGACGCTCGGCGCGGTCTCGCCCGAGGAGTAGGGCTGGCCGAACCCGCCGGACTGGCCCGCCGGGGGCTGGCTGTCCGCCTGCGGCGTGTACGGGGCGTACGCGTTGGGCTGGCTGTCGGCGGGGGTGTACGGGTTCGGCTGGGCGTAGACGTCGGGCTGGCTCTCGGCCGGGGCGTACGGGTTGGGCGGGGGGTACGCGTTGGGCAGGCTGTCGGCGGGCACGTACGGGGCGGGCTGATACTCCTGGGGCTTGAACCCGGCGTCCGGCGAGGTCTCACCGGAGGTGTACGCGGCCTGCTGGGCCTGGGGGGCGTAGGGGTCCTGGGCGTGGGCGGGCGTGGCGTACGGGTCCTGTCCCTGGCCGGGCGGCACGTACTGCTCCTGCGACTGCGCGGGCGGCGCCGCGTACGGGTCCTGGGCCTGCGGCGCGAACTGGTCCGGGGCCTGCGCGGGCGGCGCGTACTGGTCCTGGACGGGCGGAGTCGCGTACGCGCCCTGAGAGGGCGGGGCGTACTGGTCCTGCGCGGGCGAGGCGAACTCCTGCGCGGGAGGAGTCGCATACGCACCCTGGGCGGGCGCGGCGTACTGGTCCTGGGCGGAGGGGGCGTAGGCGTCCTGGGCGGGCGCGGCGTACTGATCCTGAACAGGCGGGACGTAGGCGTCCTGAGCGGGCGCGGCGTACTGGTCCTGGACGGGCGGGGCGTAGGCGTCCTGAGCGGGCGGAGCGTACTGGTCCTGGACGGGCGCGGCGTACTGGTCCTGGGCCGGGGCCTGTTGGGGGAAGGCCGGCTCGTGGCTCTGGTCGCGGTCCGCGGGGGCGGCCGGGAGCGCGGCCCTCGGCTGCTGGGACGGGGGCTGCGGCTGGTATGCCTCCTGCCCCTGCTGCGCGAATCCGGGAACGCCCTGGGACGGAGGCTGCGGGGCGTACTCCTGCGACGGAGGCTGGGGAGCGTATTCCTGGGACGGCGGCTGGGGGGCGTACTCCTGGGGCGGCGGCTGCTGGGCGAACCCCGGCATCGGCTGGCCCTGCGAAGGCGGCTGCTGGCCGTAGCCCGGCATCGGCTGGCCCTGGGAGGGAGGCTGCTGGCCGTACCCCTGCTGCTGGCCGAAGTCGGGCTGCTGCCCGTACCCCTGCTGGCCGAAGCCCTGCGGGCCGTACCCCGGCGGGAAGCCCTGCGGGTAGCCGGTGGGCTTGCGCTCGGGCAGGACCTGGGGCAGCAGATAGACCAGCGCGATCACGGTCAGCGCGAGCTGGGGCGCGCCGCCGAGCACGAACTCCACGGTGGAGCGCGCGCCCCGGTCCGCGAACAGCCCCAGCAGCAGCGACAGCGCGCCGAACAGGGTGGCCAGCCCGAGGAACGCCGTGGCGCCGTACGCCGCGATCTTGGCCTTGGGCGAGGGCGGGCCGACCTTGGTGAGCAGCAGCACCGCGCCGAGCAGCAGCGCGGTCACCACGGGGCTGGTCAGGCCCCCGAAGTACGTGGATGCGCGCTCCGTGATCGTGAAGCTGTCGGACGAGCCGATGAAGATCCGGCCGAGCGTGACCAGGATGTCCAGACCGCCGGCGGCCAGCATGATCCAGGCGGCCGGCTCTCTCAACCGGGCGACGTCAAGCTTGTTCACAACTACCCCCATCAGACCCTTTAGCCCGAAGGGAGTTTGCCATATCGTGGCAAAGACCGCTTCGATCACAGGTCGCGCGTTGGTCTCAATGCGCGCCCTTCCTCCCGCTTGCCCCGGCTCAGGGGAAGGGACAAAAGGGCACGATGCAAGACTGACCGCATGCACATCGTGTCCCTCGCCGGCGGCATCGGCGGCGCCCGTTTCCTGCGCGGGCTGCGCGCCACCGCCCCGGACGACCAGATCACCGTGATCGGCAACACCGGTGACGACATCACCCTGTTCGGCCTGCGGGTCTGCCCCGATCTCGACACCGTCATGTACACCCTGGGCGGCGGCATCAACGAGGAACAGGGCTGGGGCCGCCTGGACGAGACCCACGTGGTCAAGGAGGAGCTGGCCGCGTACGGGGTCGAACCGCAGTGGTTCGGGCTGGGCGACCGCGACTTCGCCACCCACATCGTGCGCTCCCAGATGCTGGAGGCCGGCTTCCCGCTCTCCCAGATCACCCAGGCCCTCTGCACCCGCTGGCAGCCGGGGGTGCGGCTGCTGCCGATGACCGACGACCGGTGCGAGACGCACGTGGTCATCTCCGACGAGCGGGGCAGGCGCGCCGTCCACTTCCAGGAGTGGTGGGTCCGGCTGCGCGCCTCGGTCCCGGCGGAGTCGTTCGCGCTGGTCGGCGTCGACGCCGCCAAGCCCGCGCCGGGCGTGCTGGAGGCCATCGCCGAGGCCGACCTGGTGATCCTGCCGCCGTCCAACCCGGTGGTCAGCATCGGGACGATCCTCCAGGTCCCGGGCATCCGCGAGGCGCTGCTGGCGAAGACCGTGGTGGGCGTCTCGCCCATCATCGGCGGCGCCCCGGTGCGCGGCATGGCCGACGCCTGCCTGACGGCGATCGGGGTGGAGACCAGCGCCCAGGCGGTGCTGGAGCTGTACGGCGCCGACCTGGTCGACGGCTGGCTGGTGGCGCCCGAGGACTCCGGGGTGGCGCTGGAAGGCGTCCGGGTGGCGGCCCGCCCCCTTCTCATGACCGACCAGGACGCGGCGGCCGCCATCGCCCGCGCCGCCCTCGACCTCGCGCAGGAGCTCTCCGGATGACCACTGACCCCACCCTCTCCGCGGCCGAGCGGCTGGAGGTGTTCGGCGTGCCCGGCCTCGGCGAGGTGCGCCCCGGAGACGACCTGGCCGTCCTGCTGGCGGACGCGGACGTGCGTGACGGCGACATCGTCGTCGTCACGTCCAAGATCGTGAGCAAGGCGGAGGGCCGCGTCCGCGAGGCCCCCGACCGGGCCAAGGCCATCGAGGACGAGACCGTCCGGGTGGTCGCCAGGCGCGGCGACACGGTGATCTCGCAGACCCGCCACGGCTTCGTCATGGCCGCCGCCGGGGTCGACGCGTCCAACACCGCCGCCGGCACCGTCCTGCTGCTCCCCGAGGACCCCGACGCCTCGGCGCGCCGGATCAGGGCCGGTCTGGGCCGCCGCGTCGGAGTGATCGTCTCCGACACGTTCGGCCGGCCGTGGCGGAACGGGCTGACCGACGTGGCCGTCGGCGTGGCCGGGATGCTCCCGCTGGCCGACTTCCGCGGCGGCGCCGACACCCACGGCAACCCGCTCAGCGCCACCGTGACGGCCCTGGCCGACGAGATCGCCGCCGCGGCCGAGCTGGTCAAGGGCAAGCTCGACGGGGTCCCCGTGGCGATCGTGCGCGGGCTGTCGCACCTGGTGACCGAGGACGACGGCCCGGGGGTCCGGCCGCTGGTGCGTCCCGCCGACGAGGACATGTTCCGGTACGGGTCGCGCGACGTGGTCTTCGCCCGCCGGACGATCAGGGCGTTCGCCGACCGGCCGGTGGATCCGCAGGCGGTGCGGCGGGCCGTGGCGGCGGGCATCGCCGCCCCCGCGCCGCACCACACGACGCCGTGGCGGTTCGTGCTGGTGGAGTCGGCGGAGACCCGGGTGCGGCTGCTCGACGCCATGCGCGAGGCGTGGATCGCCGACCTGCGCGGCGACGGGTTCACCGAGGAGTCGATCGCCAAGCGGATCCAGCGCGGCGACGTGCTGCGCGACGCGCCCTACCTGGTGGTGCCGTGCCTGGTGATGGAGGGCTCGCACACGTACCGCGACGAGCGGCGCAACGCGGCGGAGCGGGAGATGTTCGTGGTGGCGACGGGCGCGGGGGTGCAGAACTTCCTGGTCCAGCTCGCCGTCGAAGGGCTGGGCTCGGCGTGGGTGTCGTCGACCATGTTCTGCCGCCCGGTGGTGCGTGAGGTGCTCGACCTGCCGGAGGCGTGGGACCCGATGGGGTGCGTCGCGGTGGGCCACGCCGCCGCTCCCCCGCGCGACCGGGCGCCGCGCGACGCCGCGGACTTCACGGTGACGCGTTGATCCGGGGCGGCAGGGGTCACGTATCTCTCACTGACTGGCTTTCTCATGAATAGTCACGAATCGGTTCACTGTTAGGAAACTTTCCTTTACATTGGGCGCACCCCCCAAGGTAAAGGAGCCACTCGATGCGAAGGATGCTCACAGTACTGTCGGTGGCGGCGCTCGCCTCCGCCACCACGGTCGTCTCCGCCGCCCCCGCCCTGGCCCACGGGTACGTGAACGCGCCGCCCAGCCGGCAGGCCCACTGCGCGCAGGGCCGGGTCTCCGGCTGCGGCGACATCATCTACGAGCCGCAGAGCGTGGAAGGCCAGAAGGGCCAGCGCAACTGCCACGGCGGCGTGGCCCGGTTCGCCCAGCTCAGCGACGAGAGCAAGAACTGGCCCGTCACCTCGGTCGGCACCACGGTCAACTTCAACTGGACGCTGACCGCCCGCCACGCCACCAGCACCTGGGAGTACTACATCGGCGCCAACCGCGTCGCCGTGTTCAACGACGGCGGCCGGCAGCCCGCCGCCCAGGTCAGCCACACCGTGAACCTGTCGGGCTACAGCGGCAAGCAGAAGGTGCTGGCCATCTGGAACATCGCCGACACCCCCATGGCCTTCTACGCCTGCATCGACCTGCAGATCGGCGGCGGCGGCAACCCGAACCCCACCCCGACCCCGACACCCACCCCCACGCCCACCACACCGACCCCGACGCCCACCTCGAACCCGGGCGGCACCTGGAAGGCCGGCACCGCGTACGCGGTCGGCTCCACCGTGACCTACGGCGGCGCCACCTACCGCTGCATCCAGGCGCACACCGCCCTCACCGGCTGGGAGCCGCCGAACGTGCCCGCCCTCTGGCAGCGCGTCTGACGATCCCCTGAACCGAAGGGGGCGCCCCGCACGGCGCCCCCTTCTTCACGCCGCCGGCTTGCAGGTGGGATGGCAGAGGCGGCGGGCCAGGGCGGCGAGGAAGACGTCGATGATCTCGCCGGGCTGCTGGGCCACGTGCAGCGAGCCGTTGGTGGCGGCGGTGATGGCCGTCAGGCCGTCGCGGTCCACGTCGTCGCCGAAGGCGATGACGATGATCTGCACCGGCCGGTCCGGCTTCCACTCCCCGCGCAGCCGGTCCAGCAGGGCCTGCCGCTTGACGCCGCGGCCGTCGTCCTTCCCGGCGGTGATCACCAGGAGCGTGTTGTTCATCTCCTCGCGGTACTCGCCGCCGACCTCGCGGAAGCCGCCGAGTATCGCGTCGTAGAGCGAGCTGTCGCGGTCGGGGTCGGCCTTCATCGTGGTGGTCAGCCGGTTCAGCTCGCCGCGCCGGACGAGCTGGCCGGACTCCGGCTCGTTGATCGGCCCCAGGCCGACCCGCTCGCGGTAGCCGTGCAGGCCGCCGGCCCGGTGCGCGAACTCCCACAGCCCCATGTGCGTGGACTCGGGGAAGAGCTGGAGCCCGATCCTGGCCGCCTCCAGCGCGACCTCGGCCTTGGTTGTGCCCTTCAGCTTCTCCGCCATGTGCCTGGAGGTGTCGGTCAGCACGAGGATGTTCGTCGGCGGGGCGAGCCTGCTCCACGCCCGCAGCGCCTCGTCGATGTCCTCGGACGACACCGACGGGCGCACCTTCGGCGTCGCCTGCGGGATCTCCGGGCCCGGCGAGATCGGCCCGTGCGCGCCGTCCCCCGACCGGAAACCCGCCCGGCGCACGATCTCCTGCGCCTCGGCGTCCGCCAGCCAACCGGCGAACGCCTTGGACGCCTCGGCCACGGCCGGGTCGGTGGCGGTCACCACGTACGGGTAGTCGAGCGTGATCGTGCCCTCGCGCGGGTGCAGCGCGACCACCGGGTCGTCCGACGGGGCGCGGTTGTGGTGCCACACCGACTGCTCGGGCACGATGACGACCGGCCGCTGCCAGAACGTGCGGTCGTCCACCGCGGTCAGCATGCTCCGGTAGTCGGGCGCCGACCCGGCCTGCGCCCACCGGACGAACGCGGTCAGCGCCTTGTCCGCCTCCGGGCCCGTACCGACGACGTCGCGGGCGGCGGCGACGGTGGCGATGCCGGCGCCCGCCAGCGACGGGTCGGGCACGCGGACGACGTCGGGCTCGTTCTCCGTGGGCGCGAGCCGGCCCCGGACGGTGGCCGGGAACACCATCCGCCAGTTCATCTCCGTCTTGCCGATGGCGAACCGCTCGGCCAGCGACGAGCGGGTGGCGAACACCAGCGGCGAGGTGGCCACCACGGTCTCGCCGCCCGGCAGCGCGCCGGCCCCCTGGTCGCGGGCGAGCCGGATCCAGGCGGACGAGTCAGCCACCCACCCGTCCGGCCGCTCGCGCAGCACGCCCACCTTGTCGCCGATGAGCGTGCGTAAGACCGTGGCCGGAGGCTGCTCGGTCACCTGGACGAGCACGCATCGGCCGCCGGCCGTGGTTCTGGTCTCGTTGAACCGCCCGGCCGCCTCCATGACGGCGGGGGCCACGTCCACCGCGGCCGCCACGTCGACCAGAACAGGCTCTCGCGTGGCGCACACGGCCGCGCCGCCGCCGAACACCAGGACGATCGCCGCCGCGAGCACGGCCACCACGGTCGTGCCCGCCAGCACGCCGCGCCACAGCGCCCGGCTCCGCCTCTGCTGGGGGGACAGCGCGGCGCGGTGTCGGCCCAAACGCACGGTGAAACCTCTCTCCGAAGGGGGTGCCGATGTTCCCAGTGCCTCCCAGAGCGGACGACAGTCTAACTAGAACTGGTTATATCTACGCCAGGGGCAGCACCCTGCGCACGCTCTGGCACACGCCGTCGCTGGCCGCGGCGGCGGCCAGCCGCTCCGCGCCGGGCACGCCGTACTCGGTGGTGCGCTGGCGGACCGGCCGCCCGGTCACCTCCACCATGGCCCGCAGCTCGCTGATGGTCTTGTACGAGCCGTTCTCCGACCCGGCCATCCGGCTGATGGTCTCCTCCATGAGGGTGCCGCCCAGGTCGTTCACGCCGCCCTGGAGCACCTGGCGGCACAGGTCGTCCCTGAGCTTGACCCAGGAGCACTGGATGTTGCGGATCGCGCCGTGCAGCAGAATCCTGGCCAGCGCGTGCACGGCGCGGTTCTCCTGCGCGGTGGGGCCGGGCCTGGCCACACCCGCCAGATAGATGGGCGCGCTGGTGTGCACGAACGGCAGCAGCACGAACTCGGAGAAGCCGCCGGTCTCCTCCTGCAGCCGCCTGATCAGCTTGATGTGCCGCACCCAGTGCAGGTGGTTGTCCACGTGCCCGTACATCATCGTGGCGGTGGTCGGGATGCCGACCCGGTGGGCCGTCGTGACGACGTCGATCCACTCGGCGGCGGGCAGCTTGCCCTTGGTGAGCACCCAGCGCACGTCGTCGTCGAGGATCTCGGCGGCGGTCCCGGGCAGCGAGTCGACCCCGGCCTCGCGGGCGCCGTGCAGCCACTCCTCGACGGACAGGTTCGCCCGGCTGGCGCCGTTGATCACTTCCATCGGCGAGAAGGCGTGCACGTGCATGTCCGGTGTGCGCGCCTTGACCGCCCTGGCGATGTCGAAGTACGCGGTGCCGGGCAGGTCGGGGTGGATGCCGCCCTGCATGCACACCTCGGTGGCGCCCGCCTGCCAGCCCTCCTCCGCCCGGTCGGCCACCTGCTCCAGGCTGAGCGTGTACGCGTCGGCGTCCGTCCTGCGCTGGGCGAAGGCGCAGAACCGGCAGCCGGTGTAGCAGACGTTGGTGAAGTTGATGTTCCTGTTGACCACGTAGGTCACGTCGTCGCCGGCCGCCTCCCTGCGCAGCGCGTCGGCGATCCCGGCCAGCTCGTCCAGCGCCTCGCCGTCGGCCGACAGCAGCGCCACGGCCTCGTCGTCGGTGAGCCCGGCGGGGTCGCTCGCGGCCCTGCCCAGCGCCTTCCTGATCTCGGCGGGCGTCCCGCCGCCGCCGGTCGCGGCGGGGAGGCGGTCGCGCAGGGCCTCCCAGTCGCCGTACACGTGGTCGAAGTCGTCCCGCCGGTCGTGGGTGCGGCCCGTGGTGTCGACCTCGACGTGCAGGTCCACCCGCCCGCCTGGGGCGAACCCGCCGTCGGGCTCCTGCCAGGGCAGTCCCTCCGGGATCGCGCCCTCCCTGGCCAGCCCGGTCTCCGGCTCCGCCAGCGCGGCCACGTGCGCCGCCAGCCGCGGGTCCAGCCACGGCTCGCCCGCCCGGACGTACTCGGGATAGATCGTCAGCCTCTCCCTGAGCCGGAACCCCGACTCGGCGGTACGCGTCGCCAGCTCGTCGATCTGCGGCCACGGCCGCTCCGGGTTCACGTGGTCCGGGGTCAGCGGCGACACGCCGCCCCAGTCGTCGATCCCGGCCCGGATCATGAGCGCGTACTCGGCGTCGACCAGGTTCGGCGGCGCCTGGACGCGTGCCTTCGGCCCGAGGACGAGCCGGGTCACGGCGATGGTGGCGGCCAGCTCCTCCAGGTCGGCGTCCGGCAGCCCGCGCATCGCCGTGTCCGGCTTGGCGCGGAAGTTCTGCACGATGACCTCCTGGACGCCGCCGTACTCGCGGGCCACCCGGCGGATCGCGAAGATCGACTCGGCCCGGTCCTCGATCGTCTCCCCGATGCCGATGAGGATGCCGGTGGTGAACGGCACGTTGCTGCGCCCCGCGTCCTCCAGCACCCGCAGCCGCACCGCCGGGTCCTTGTCCGGCGACCCGTAGTGGGGCTGCCCCTTCTCCTCGAACAGGCGCCGCGACGTGGTCTCCAGCATCATGCCCATGGACGGGGACACCGGCTTGAGCCGCTGCAGGTCACGCCAGCTCAGCACGCCCGGGTTGAGGTGCGGCAGCAGCCCGGTCTCCTCCAGCACCCTGATCGCCATCGCGCGCACGTACGAGAGCGTGTCGTCGTAGCCGTGCGCGTCGAGCCACTCGCGGGCCTGGTGCCAGCGGTCCTCCGGCCGGTCGCCCAGCGTGAACAGCGCCTCCTTGCAACCCAGCGCGGCGCCCTGCCGGGCGATCTCCAGCACCTCGTCGGGGGACAGGAACGGCGACGGCAGCTTGTGCGGGGCGGTGGCGAACGTGCAGTAGCCGCAGCGATCCCGGCACAACCTGGTCAGGGGGATGAACACCTTACGGCTGTAGGTGATGGTCCCGGCACGGCCGACGGCCTCCAGGCCCGCGTCCCGTACCCGGGAGGCGTGCCCGAGCAGGGCGTCGAGATGCTCACCCCGCGCGTGCAGCAGCACGACGGCCTCGGTGAGGTCGAGCGCCTTGCCGTCACGGGCGCGGGCGAGAGCGCGGCGAAGGGCCGAATCACTGACAACGGTCATAGGCAGACCTTACTCAGGGGAACTTCGCAAAGCGGACGCCCGGTACCGCAGAACCGCGGTCAGAACGACCGGTAGTCCCTGGCGGCCATCCGGGGGCCGCGGGCCGGCGGGCGGCGGCCGGTCAGCGTGATGAACAGACCGGCCCGGTGGCGATGGCCGAGATACGGCTCCAGCAGGCGCAGCATGCCCGGGTCGTCGGTCTTCTCCCCCGTCAGCGCGTACCCCACGATCTTGGCGAGGTGGAAGTCGCCGACGCTGATCGCGTCGGGGTCGCCGAAGACCCGCTGGCGCACCTCCGCCGACGTCCACACCCCGATGCCCGGCAGCGCCCGCAGCAGCCGGTCGAGCTCCTCGCTGGTGGCCGCCGCCTCCAGCTTGGCGGCGTGCCAGGCGGCGGTCGCGATCGTCTTCGCGCGCACGGTCTCCGCGCCCGACCGGTGCCAGTGCCAGGCCGGGATCTCGCGCCACACCGACGGCTCCGGCGCCACCCGCATGCCCTCCGGGGCCGGCCCCGGCGCGGGCTCGCCGTAGCGACCCAGCAGCCACCGCCACGCCCGCCAGGCCTCCTGGCCGACGACCTTCTGCTCCAGCACCGCGGGCACCAGGGCCTCCATGACCCGGCCCGTCCTGCCGATCCGCAACCCCGCGTGCCTGCGCACCGCCTCGCGCAGGATCTCGTGCCTGGCCTCGAACCCGGAGACGTCGTCGTCGGCGCCGAGCAGCGCCGGCAGCCCGTCGAGCATCCACTCGGCCCCCGGCCCCCAGGCCTGCCCGCGCACCTGCCCGCCCGCCACCGACACCCGCAGCGTGGCGATCCCTCTGGGGGTGCGGCAGGTGCGCCAGATCGCGCCGTCGGGCGTCTGCCGCCAGGCCGGGTCACCGCCGCCCCGCTTGTGCGGCGCCAGCGCCAGGCCCACGTCCAGCGGCCCGTCCGGAACCCAGCTACGCTCCCTCACCCGTCCAGTCTGCCGTGCCCCCGCAGCTCAGCGCACCAGCACGAAGGCGCGGGTGGGGCGTACGGCCCGTCACTCCCGCACCCGTTCGTCCTCCGTACGAAGGCGCACGGCCGGTCACTCGTCGCTGGAGTAGCGGATCGCGCGCTCCGGCAGCTCCACCCCGGGCCAGACGCGCACCCCGGCCAGCAGCTCGTTGCCCGGCCCCACGACGGCGCCGTCGCCGATCACCGCGTCGCGCACCACCGCGCCGCCGCGGACCCGCGCGCCCCGGCCCAGGACCGAGTCGGTGACGACGGCGCCGGGCTCCACCACGGACTCCTCGCACAGCACCGAGCCGGTCACCGTGGCGCCCGCGCCGACCACCGCGCCTTCGCAGACGGACGTGCCGCCCTGCACCTTGGCCTCCGGGGACACCGACGAGCCAGGCAGCGCCAGGAACTCGCCCGTGGCCCCCGGCATCGCGGGCGACTCCAGCCGGCCGAGCACCAGGTCACGCGAGCCCTGCACGAACGCGGCCGGCGTGCCGACGTCCAGCCAGTAGGTGCGGGTGGCGTAACCGAGCACGGGCCGCCCCGACTCGATCAGGGCGGGGAACGTCTCGCGCTCCACCGACACCACCTCGTCGCGCGGGATCTCGTCGATGACCGACCGGGTGAACACGTAACAGCCGGCGTTGATCCGGTTGGTCACCGGATTGGGCGTCTTCTCCAGGAACGCCGTCACCCGTCCCTCGTCGTCGGTGGGCACGCAACCGAACCGGGCCGGATCTTCCACCTCCGTCAAATGGAGCGTTACAGCGGCCTGGCGCGCCAGGTGGAGGCGCACCTGCTCGCCGATGTCGTGACCCGACAGAATGTCGCCGTTGAGCACCAGGACCGGATCGGACGGCCCCGAGCCGAGCGCCTGGGCCGCGTTGCGGATCGCGCCGCCGGTGCCGAGCGGGGTCTCCTCCGTCATGTACTCCAGGGAGAGCCCCAGCGCCGACCCGTCGCCGAAGACCGGCTCGAACATCGCCGCCTTGTAAGACGTCGCGAAGACGATCCGGCGCACCCCGAACGCGCGGGCGCGCGCCAGCTGGTGGGCCAGGAACGGCACCCCCGCCGTCGGCAGCAGCGGCTTCGGCGTGCCGAGAGTCAACGGGTGCAGGCGCGTGCCACGGCCTCCGACCAGGAGTATCGCCTCGAGGTCTGGCAAAGAGCTGCTCTCCATAGTTGTGGGAGGTTACCGAACTATTCCGTCGCGCGTTGGAAGGCGCACAGGTGTGCCTCGGCCGAAGCTTCCCAGGTGAACTCGCGTGCCCTCCGCAGCCCCGCCTCGCTGAGCCGCCGCCTCCTCTCGGGCGAGGCCAGCAGGTCGGCGAGCCCCGCGGCGATGCTGCCGGCGTCGGGCTCGGTGTAGGCGACGGCGTCGCCGCCGACCTCCGGCAGTGACGTGCGGTGGGTGGTGAGCACCGGGGCCCCGCAGGCCATCGCCTCCAGCACCGGGAGCCCGAACCCCTCGCCCCGTGACGGGAACGCCACCACGAGCGCGCCGCCGAGGAACCCCGCCAGGTCGGGGGCGCCCAGGAAGCCCGGCCGCACCACCTTGACCGTGGCCTCCACCTCGCGGCACGCCGCGTCGACGTCGTCCTCGTGCACGCCGCCGCCGAGCACCAGGGCCGGCGGCGTCTCCAGGTCCTTGACCGCCGTGGCGAAGCCGCGGATCAGGTTGGGCACGTTCTTGCGCGGCTCCAGCGCGCCCAGGAACGCGACGTACGGCTGCCCGTGCAGCCCGCACCGGCTGGCCGCCCGCCTGGTCTCCTCCTCGGAGGGCGGGTGGAACTGGCTCTGGTCGACCCCGTGGTAGGCGACGTCGATGCGGGTCGGGTCGGCGTGGAGGACGCGCACGAGCTCGTCCCTGGTCGCCTTGGACGGCACGATCACCCGGTTGGCGTGGCGCACGGCGGTGCGGGTCGCGGAGCGGAAGAACGAGGCCTTGGCCGGGCTGTACTGCTCGGGCTCGGTGAACCAGGTGACGTCGTGCACCGTCACCACGGTCGGCAGGCCCGAGCGGAGCGGGATGGAGTAGTAGGGGGCGTGGATCACGTCGGCCCCGGCCTGGCGGGCGAGCAGCGGCAGTCCGGTCTGCTCCCAGGCGAGCCTGGCCGCGCGATTCGTGATCGAGACGGGACCGGGGAGGACGCGCGCGGACGGGGCCAGGCGTCTGTAGCGGGCGGCGTCGGCCCGCTGGCAGACCACCGCCAGGTCGGCGCCCGCCCGGTCGAGCGCCGCCACCAAGCCGTCGACATATCTGATCAGTGCGCCGCGGTCGGCGGGAACCGCCGCCGCGTCGACGAGCACTCGAGGCATTACGTGATCTTCTCCCCTCAAGATCAACGTGGGACCCGGCGGCCCCCCTCTTCTTCCACCTTATGACCAGCGTCCCCCAAAACGTGCGCCAAATCACACGGAGGAACGCCGCGCTGACAATCCGGCCACACCGGCGCAGATCAGGTCACCCAGCACGATCACCACGCGGGAGCTGAGCGCGACCGCGATGGCCGGTCCGGCCGGCATCACCGGCGCCAGCGCCGCCACCATGGCCACCTCCCTGACTCCCGCCCCTGCGGGCACCACGAACGTCATGATGCCCAGGCACCACGACAGCGCGAACGCCCCGACGGCGAAGACCACCCCGCCCTGCGGGGCGACGAAGTAGAGGTGGATCCCGTAACAGGCCCAGCCCGCGAACGCCCAGCCGAGCGCGGCGAGCATCCCCTTACGGGTGAGCGGCCGCTCCAGCGGCGGCCGCTTCAGCCTGCGCAGCCCGTAGCCGATCACCGCGTTGATCACCTTGGGCTCCAGCAGCACGAGCAGCGCCGGCACCAGGAGCAGCAGCCATCCGAACCGGTCCCAGCCCAGCGTCGCGAACGCCACCAGCAGCCCGCTGGCGAGTTGGACCGGCATCATCAGGAAGAACGCCGCCGCGCTCCTGGCCCGCGGCACCCCGAGGTCGCGGCCCATCTCCATCTGCGCGAGCATCGGCCACACGGCTCCCGGGATGTACTTGCCGAGCTGGCCCACGAAGAACACCTTGGCCGCGCTCCGTACGGGAAGCCGCGACCCCAGGTCGGCCAGCAGCGTCCGCCACGTCAGCATGGCGCCCAGCAGCGCCGCCACCACGGCGGCCAGCGAGGCTCCGACCATGCCCGGCGTCAGCTGCCGGAACCCGGCGGCGACCTCCTCCCACCGCGACGCCACGGCCCAGGCCCCGAACCCCAGCGCCACGACGAGGAACCCGCCCCGCACGGCCTTTCGCCACCCCCACCGCCTGGCGGGCACGGCACGCGGCTCTCCACCGGACGGAAGGGACGGCGACGCCTCGGACCGGGGGACGTCCGTCACAGCGGCCGGACCCGTTCGGGGGGCTGCGGGAGCGCGGGGCCCGCGGGCGGGCGCGGGGTCTTGGTCGCGACCCAGAGGTACGTGGGAACGAGGGGAAGCAGCAGCCGGAGCGCCGCCCGGGGTGTGCGGGCCAGGAGAGCGCGCGCCACACGGCCCGGGACGCCGGAGAACAGCTCGCCGCCCGCGAACCGCTCCGGCGTCGCGAGCACGGGGAACGTGTAGTCCCACACGTGGAAGGCGCGCAGCATCCTGCGCAGCCCGCGCCGGGTGCGGAACCGCTCGTAGTAGTGGTCGGCCCGCCCGGACGCGCGCACGTAGCGGTCGGCGAGCGAGGGCGGCAGGTAGGACAGGAACGGCAGCTTGTAGTGCGGCTCCATGACGCCCAGCCGGTTGCCCAGCCCGAGGTAGAGCACGCCCTCGTCGGAGAGCACCCGGCGCATCTCGGCCACCACCGCGTCGGGGTCGACCACGTGCTCGTAGATGTGGTTGAAGACCAGCACGTCGATCGACCCGTCGGGGAACGGCAGCGCCGTGCCGTCGCCGCAGACGAACGCCACCCGCTCGCCGAACCGGTCGGCCGCCCTGCGCAGCCCGGGCACGTCGATGTCGACGCCCAGCGTGTGCTTGGCCCCCGCCGCGGCCAGCTCGTCGGCGATGAACCCGGCCGAGCAGCCGACGTCGCCCACGGTCAGCCCGCCGAGCGGCCCGTGGAAGTGCTCCAGCACCGCGATGATCTTCGCGGCCTTGCGCCGGCGCTTCTCCTCGTCGAGCATCGCCGCCTGGAACTCGGAGTAGGCCAGCTGCGCGACCCGTTGCTTCCCCACGACGCCCAACAGTACCCGCGCCCGCCGCGACCATCAGTCGATCCGGCTTTGGTACGGTGCCCGCCAGTGCGAACCACCAATAAGCGGGTGCTCTATGGCTTTTCTGGACATGATCCGCGGCGAATTCATCGACATCATCGAATGGCTCGACGACAGCCGCGACACGATCGTGTGGCGCTTCCCCCGGCACGACAACGAGATCAAGATGGGCGCCAAGCTGGTGGTCCGCGAGTCCCAGGTGGCGGTGTTCGTCAACGAGGGCCACATCGCCGACGCGTTCCCACCCGGCACGTTCACGCTGCAGACGCGCAACCTGCCCGTCCTGTCCACGCTCAAGGGCTGGAAGTACGGCTTCGACTCGCCGTTCAAGGCCGAGGTGTACTTCGTCAGCACCCGGCGGTTCACCGACTTCAAGTGGGGCACGCAGAACCCGATCATGCTGCGCGACCCGGAGTTCGGCCCGGTGCGGCTGCGGGCGTTCGGCTCCTACTCGGTCCAGGTCACCGAGCCGATGAGCCTGCTGCGCGAGCTGGCCGGCACCGACCAGCGCTTCCGCACCGAGGAGGTCGAGGGCTACCTGCGCCAGATGATCGTCGGCCGGCTGGCGGGCGCGCTCGGCGCGGCGCAGGTGCCGGTGCTGGACCTGGCCGCCGACCAGCACGCCATGGGACAGAAGCTGGCCGACATCCTCTCCGCCGACCTGTCCACCGTGGGGCTGTCGATCCCGAACTTCTCCTTCGAGAACATCTCGTTCCCGCCCGAGGTGGAGAAGGCGCTGGACAAGCGCACCCAGATGGGCCTGGCGGGCGACCTGGGCCAATACACGAGGTTCCAGGCGGCCAACGCGCTGGAGAACGCGGGCGGCGCCGGCGAGGGCATGGGCCTCGGCATGGGCATCGCGGCCGGCCAGCAGATGGCGGCCTCCCTGAGCCAGCCCGCCCAGCAGCCGCCGCCGCTCCCTCAGCAGCACCAGTGGTTCCTCGGGGTCGGCGGCGAGCGGCGCGGCCCGTTCGACGAGGCCGGACTGGCCGCCGCCGGGCTCACCCCCGACGCGCTGGTGTGGCGGGCCGGCATGGCCCAGTGGGCGCCCGCCCGCGACGTCCCCGAACTGGCCGCCCTGCTGCACAACACCCCGCCGCCGCTCCCGCCGTCCTGACCGGCTCCCTCGTCCTCACCGCCCCGGCGCCCCGTACGGAAAGACCCGCGATGACCTCGCTCACCCCCACCACCCACCCCTGCGGGGGCTGCGGCGCGAGCGTCCAGTACGCGCCCGGCACCAGCGTGCTGCGCTGCCCGTACTGCGGCCACGAGCAGCCGATCGCCGCCCCCACCCGGCACGTCCGCGAGCACTCCTACGACGCGTTCCTGGCCAAGCCCCGCGTCCAGGCCATCGCGCCGAACCAGTTCACCTGCCCGGGCTGCGGCGCCCGCACCGAGAGCGACGCGATCTCCAAGGACTGCCAGTTCTGCGGCACCGCGCTGGTCGCGGGCAGCACCGGCGACGAGATCGCGCCGGAGGCCGTGCTGCCGTTCGCGCTCGACAAGGGAGCCGCCCGCGACGCGCTCCGCACGTGGACCAGGTCCCGCTGGTTCGCCCCGAACCGCCTCAAGAAGGTCACCGAGGCGGAGTCGATGAAGAGCACCTACCTGCCCCACTGGACGTTCGACGCGAGCACCTTCTCCCACTACTCCGGCCAGCGCGGCGTCCACTACTGGGTCACCGAGACCTACACGGACAACGGCCAGACCAAGACCCGCCGGGTGCGCAAGACCCGCTGGTATCCAGCCAGCGGCTCGGTGACCAGGGCGTTCGACGACGTGCTGGTCTCGGCCACCGCCCGGGTGCCGAGGGAGCGGCTGGACGCGCTGGAGCCGTGGCCGCTGGAGCGCGCGGTGGCGTTCGAGCCCGGCTTCGTCGCCGGCCACCACAGCCTCCGCTACGACGCCGGACCCGAGGCCGGCCTGGAGAACGCCAAGGGCAAGATGGCCGAGGTGATCGCCGCCGACTGCAAGCGCGACATCGGCGGCGACGTGCAACGTCTGCACAGCGTCGACACCCGCTACGCGGACGTCACGTTCAAGCTGGTGCTGCTGCCGGTCTGGGTCGGCTCCTACCTGTACGGAGGCAGGCCGTACCAGGTGCTGGTCAACGGGGTGGGCGGAGAGGTGCAGGGCGATCGCCCGTACAGCGCCGTGAAGATCACCCTGGCGGTGCTGGCGGCGGTGGCGCTGGTCGCGCTCGTCGTCTCGCTGTTCGTGATGCGGTAACTGGCTTTCACCTGGGCGGACACCGTACCCTTGCGTGATGTTCCGCCGCCTGCTGCGCATCGTCCTCGCGCTGGTCGCGCTCGGGTTCCTGGGCTACGGCCTGGCGGCCAACTGGGCCGACACCACGGCGGCGGTCGCCGAGATCCCGCTGTGGGCGGTCGCCGGCGCGTTCGCCGCCGTGCTGCTCGGCCAGTTCTGCATGCTGCTCGCCTGGCGGCAGGTGCTGGCCGGGCTGGGCTCGCCGCTGCCGGTGCGGACCGCGGGGCGCATCATGTTCGTGGGCCAGATGGGCAAGTACATCCCCGGCGCGATCTGGGCGTACGCGGCGATGATGGACCTGGGCCGCGACCACGGCAGCCCGCCGCGCCGCACGTTCGCGTGCATCTCGCTGGCGCTGGTGATCAACCTGGGCGTCGGCATCGCGATCGCCGCCGCCACCCTGGCCACCCAGGAGGTGGTGCGGCAGGCGTGGTACCTGCTGCTCCTGCTGCCGGTGATCGCCGTCTGCATGCATCCGAAGATCCTCACCTGGGGGCTCAACCTGGCGCTGCGGCTGGCCCGCCGCGACACGCTCGACTCCGTGCTGCCCGGCCGCACGGTCCTGGTCGCGGCCGCCTGGACGGTGCTCGGCTGGCTCGTGTACGGGCTCCACACGTGGATGCTCGCGGGCCGCTGGGACCTGTACGTGATCGCGACCGGCGCCTACGCGTTCGCCTGGTCGACCGGGCTGCTCGCGTTCCTGGTGCCGGCCGGGGTGGGCGTGCGGGAGGGCGCGCTGGTGCTGGTGCTCCACCCGATCCTCGGCACCGGCCCGGCGCTCGCGGTGGCGGTGGTGTCGCGGCTGGTGTTCACGCTCGCCGACGTGACGGCCGCCGGGCTGGCGTTCCTGCTGGGCCGTCAGCCGAGCAGGGTGGCGGTGTACGAGGCCCAGAACGGGTCGGGGTCGACGGCCTTGACGCCCGACCGCAACCTCTCGGGCTCCCCCGAGGCGTAGAACCGCTCGATCGCGTCGCGGAGCGCGCCGGCGCTGCCCGGCTCCACGAGCAGCCCGTCCACGCCGTCGGTGACATGGTCGGCGAGCGCCCCCACCCGGGTGGCGATCACCGGCACGCCGTGCTCGTGCGCGAGCCACACGTTCTGGCTGGCGGTGGCGCTGCGGTAGGGCAGCACCAGCGCGTCGGCCCCGGCGAACAGCGAGGGCACGTCCTCGGCCGCGACGTAGCCGGGCCGCAGGTCCACCCGGTCGGCCAGGCCCAGCTCGCCGACCAGCGCCTTCGTCTCGTCGAGCCCGCCCCAGAACTCCCCGGCCACGGTCAGCGACACCCCCGCGGGCAGCGCCCGCAGCAGCAGGTCGAGCCCTTTGTACGGGCGCACGATGCCGAAGAACAGCAGCCGCCGGTGCACCCGGTCGGACCGGGCGGCGTGGGTGGACGGCAGGTGCGGCGGCAGCGCGGCCACCCGCACCGGCCTGGTGGTCAGCTCGCGGGCCACCCCTGCCTGCTGCTCGGAGTGGGTGAGCACCACCCCCGCCCGCCTGAGCAACGCCCTCATCAGCGGCCGGTCGTACGGCTTGCGCTCGTGCGGCAGCACGTTGTGGCAGAGCGCGACCGTCCGGGCCCGGCCCCGCAGCCCGGCCAGGATCGCCAGGTAGGGCGGCACCTGCACCGGGCTGAGCACGGCCAGGACCACCAGGTCGGCGGCGCGCAGCCGCCGCCCGGCGGCCACCCACCCGCCGGGCCTGCGCCAGTCGAGCTCGCGCAGCACCTTCGGGTACGGGACGCCTTCCGGCGCGTCGATCGTCTGCTGCCCCGGGTAGAGGAACGACGGGTACTGCGCCCGCCAGGACTCGATGACCACGTCGTGGCCGAGCGCGGCCAGCCGGTGCGCCAGCTCGGTGGTGTGCTGCGCCCCGCCGCCCTTGTACGGGTAGGTGGGGCCGACGATCGCGACGCGCACGCTCAGTCTCCCCGCGACCGCACGATCAGGTCGGCCAGCAGCGCCACCGAACCGATCAGCATCCCGGACAGGAAGATCATGACGGTGTTGGCCGGGAAGTAGAACGGGTGCTGGATCATGTCCCACGCGCCCTTCACGAGCCCGATGCCGACCAGCCAGAGCGCCGGCGGCATGAGCACCTTGAGCGGGTTGAAGTACATGATCATCCGCAGCACCTGCAGGATGTAGCGGTAGGCGTCGGAGACGAAGCTGAACTTCGACTTGCCCGCCCGCTTGGCGTAGCCGATCGGCAGGTAGTAGACGTCGTGCTGGTTGGACAGGAACGACAGCGTGATCGTCGTGACGCAGGAGAACCCGGGCGGCAGCAGCCGCAGGTAGGGCTTGGCCACCGACTTGCGGAAGGCCCGCAGCCCCGAGTTGAGGTCGGGGATCTTCTGCCCGGCGAGCATCTCGGCGACCTTGCGGATCACCCACTTGGCGGGCACCCGCAGCAGCTTGTGGGACCCCTCCTCGCTGGTGCGCGCCCCGACGACCTGGTCGATCGTCGGGTCCTTGTCGAGGATCTGCACCAGCTCGGGGATGCGCTCGTTGGGGTAGGTCATGTCGGCGTCGGTCCAGACGACGATCTCGCCCCTGGCCTCCTGCGTGCCGATCCTGCGCACGGTGCCGGAGCCGCCGTTGCGGTGGAAGGCCCGGATGCGCAGGTGGGGGTAGAGCGGCGCGGCCTCCTTGAGCCTGGCCAGCGTCTCGTCGGTCGAGCAGTCGTCGACGGCGACCAGCTCGTAGGTGTAGCCGCTCGAGTCCATCGCCTTGGTGATGCGGTCGACCTCGTCGATGACATGGTCCTGCTCGTTGTAACAGGGCAGGACGATGGTGACGTACGGGGTTTCCTCATCCACGGCGGGTCCACCTTGCTGCGGGGGCTCTGAGCGTTCTCACGTGGGACGAGGGTACTCTGCCGTTCACCGAGCATCAGCAATTCTCGGTGCTTCGCCCATTGCTGGGCGAAGGTCCCCGTCTGACCCAGGCGGATTGGCCTCGTGCGGGGTAGACGCTTCATAGCCACCGGCCTCGCCAGGCGGGGACCTACGGTCGGCTCCACGTCCGGTTAGCGTCTCCGGGCCACTCCCGGCGACATGCTTCACAAGGGAAGCGAGATTGATCGCGGCATTGACATCGCGATCCAGAGTGAGTCCACAGGACTCGCAGGTGAACGTACGGACACGTAGGGGCAGCTTGGCTTTCACCGCCCCACATCCCGAGCACGTCTTCGATGACGGAAACCACCGGTTGGCGACGACCAGGTTCCCGCCGTTCCATGCGGTCTTGCAGGCGAGTTGGCGGCGAATCTCACCGAACCCGGCATCGGAGACGGCGCGAGCGAGTTTCCGATGCCGCACCATTCCGGAGACGTTGAGATCTTCGACCACGATGGTGCCGTACTCGCGGGTGAGACTCGCGGTCAGCTTGTGGATCGCATCAAGACGCGGTGCCACCACCTGGTGGTGGACCTGGTTGCGGTGCGCGTTGGCACGTCGCCACCGGTTGGACGGCCGTTGCCCGGTCCGCCGGTCAGGGCCGACCTTTCGGGAGACCGACCGCGAGGCGCGGCGTAGCTTCCGTAGCGCCGAAGCGAGATGCTTCGGGTTCTCTGCCGGAGCCCGTCCGTCCGAGAACACCGCCAACATCTTGACGCCGAGGTCAACGCCGAGCACCGCGTCCGGACGCGAGGGTTTACGCTCGGCGCGCTCACGTGCACCGAGAACGACGCGAACCAGCGTCCCGCTTCGAACCGGACCGACGGCGCGCTGTTCCGCTTGGACCGGAACGACGGGAAGCCCATCCTCCGGCCCTTGCGCTCGCCCTTTCTGGAGTCGGTCCAGTTCTTCAACGCGGTGGCGAGGCGGTCAAGGCCGGACGCGTACGCCTCCTTGGAGTTCTCCCGCCACCACGGCGCTACATCGTCCTTTGCGATGTTCCACGCCTTACGCAGCGAGTACATCGACCATGACAGGGATGGCGTCAACAACTCGTCAGGGATGCCGTAGGAGCGCTCGGCGGACCGCTGGTCGAGGTTCGCCTTGATGCGCGCGAGGCCCCAGTTGAACGCCACCCGCGCCGCAGTGGGATGCGAGCGCGCGCCCCCTGAGCAGGGGTGGGGTCGAGGGCGAATCGGTACGCACGTTGATGTGGGAGGAGGCGCCACTGCGTGCGTGGAGAGCCGCCCACCCCCCTCGGCCGAGAATGCCTGACAGGGGCTGAAAGCAGTTCCCAGCCCCGCTCTCAGCAGAGTGCACATCACAGGTCAAGGCAGGGCCATCCACACGTTGATCCGCAGTGACCAGGTGCCGTCGGGCGCCTCGGTGAGCGACCGCTCGTCCTGCCGGGTGACCAGCCCGATCAGCTGCGTGGCCGGACCGTACGGGGCCACCTGCCCCTCCTCGGCGGCCAGCACGACCGGGGTGCGCCCGGCGGCCCGGACCCGCTCGACCAGGCGGCGCACGTCGGACTCCGGCGCGGTGTCGCCCTCCACCTGGCGCACCTCCGCGGCCGGGACGCCGCAGGCGCCGCGGACGACCTGCGTGTACCGGTCGGCGGTGACCCGTTCGGCGATGAGCACCGAGGCGTCCGGCGGGATGCGCGCGCACATGGCGGCCACCGCGGCCGCCTCGCCCCGCCCGACCGGCGTGAACGCGGTGCCGATCGAGGTCACGGCCGGCGGCACGACCAGGAGCAGTGCGCAGGCCGGCACGACCCAGCCGCGCCACCTGCCCTCTCCCGCCCGCTCGCGCAGCCACTTCGCTCCCCACACGGCCAGCAGGATCACGCCGGGGATCACCACCGGCACCAGGCGGCGCGCGGCCCACGGGTGGTCGGGGGTGATCGCCGGGCGGAGCAGCGTGGTGAGCGTGGCCCAGCCGATGACCGCCAGCGGCAGCAGCCATGGCAGGCCGCGGCCGCGCAGCAGCCGGTGCGTCAGCACGGCCGCGGCCAGCGTGGCGAGCACGAGCGCCGGGACGCCCACGTACCACGCCACCCAGTGCAGGGTGTGCTCGAAGTACAGGCGGGTGCCGTCGACCGGCAGGCCGTTGGCCTTCTGGATCTGCTCGATGAAGGTGGCGGTGAGCCGGTCGTCGACGTTGTCGGGGACCCGGCGCACGGTCACCAGCCAGGGCCGCACCGCCAGCCCGGCCATGGTCAGCGCCACCAGCGTCGCCCCCGCCGCCGGCAGCCATCCCGGCGGCCTGAGCCTGGCCAGCAGCGGCGCGGCCACCGTACCGGCGAGCGTCAGCACCAGGACGGCGGCGCAGATCAGCAGCAGCGGCCGCATCGAGCTGGACAGGTACGTCAGGTAGGGCCGCGACAGCCCGTAACCGGCGGCCAGGCCGAGGCCCGCCCCGGCGGCGAGCCCGGCCAGCAGCGGCGGCCCCAGCCCTCCGTGGCGGCCGGGCGACCGGCGGCCCATCGCGACGAGCAGCCCGGCGAACGCCAGCACGGGCAGCACGTCACGCAGGCCGTCCACCCGCACCAGCACGGCCAGCCCGAGCGTCAGCCCGCCCAGCGCGGCCCCGATCCGCCGCCCGTGCCCGTACAGGGCGTCGTGCACCAGCGCCAGCCCGCCGAGCAGCAGGAGCATCGACGGGATCTCGCTGAAGGTGGCGCGCGAGGTGTAGATGATCGGCATGCAGCAGGCGAACGCCAGCGCCGCCACCGGGGCCCAGCGCCCGCCGGCCAGCCGGGCCGCGAGCCCGGCCACGGCGAGCACCGCCAGCGCCCCCAGCACGACCGGGGCCAGGAACAGCCCGCCGAGCCACTCCCCGAGCGCGAACAGCATCGGCGCGCCCGGCATGAACTGCGGCACCACGGAGTCGCCGACGGCGTAGAAGCCGACGCTCTCGAAGATCAGCGACGGGTCGGCCCCGCCGAACGCCTCCGGCCGCGCGGGGATCGGCAGCGACCCCTCCCGCGCCAGCCAGATCGCGTACTGCGCGTAGGTGGACGGGTCACGGCGGACGGCGAGCTGCTCACCGTGCATGACCCCGTTGAACACCCCGGCCCCCGCCGCGACCGCCACAGCAGCGGCCACCTGCCCCACCGTGGCCCGCACGGTGTCGACGGGCCCGTCTCCGTCGGCGTCCTCCGGCACGCTGACCAGCCCGCGCGTGCCCGCCCAGCACAGCAGCCCCGCCATGGCCAGCCCGAGCGGGATCGCCACCGCCGGCCGGTAGACGCCGAACGCGAGCAGCGGCAGCGCGGCCAGCAGCCACCCGGCCACGGCCAGCGCGGGCAGCACCGAGAGCGCCGCGAGCACCCGGCCCGCCGGCGGCCTCCGCATCGGGTCCAACCAGGCGATTCCCATCGGTGAGCGAGCGTATCCAACCTCACGCCGACGGCACGCCAGGCAGCGCCGAGAACCCACCAATCATGATCACACCAAACCCCCGCCCCCAGCACACGATGACGAAAGCCAAGACCAAAGGGACGAGTCACGGGTTCACCCCACCTACGGCGGGTCGGGCAGGCCGAAGGCTTGCTATCGGCGCCCAGCCCGAGGGGTTTCCCAAAAGGCTTTTTGAGTGTCCACCCCACCTACTACGGCGGAAAACAGAAGAAGGAGACCACAGCCCGAGTAGATGACCACGGCAGCACACGACGTCGCCGGCTTGGGATGCCGGCAGGGCGGGCGGGGCCGGTCACGTACGTGACGGGGGGAAGATCGGGAGGGCGCGGGGGCCGGTAGCGAACGCAGCGGGACGGAAGACAAGGAACCGGCTTGAGATGACGGCACCGCGGGCGGGGGCCGGTAGCGTACGCGGCGTGGGGGGAGATCGGGAGGGCGCGCGGCGAACAGCCGCTCGCGTGCGCGGCGTGGTGGATGAGCGGGCCGGGTTCGGGCGGCACGGGTGGTTTCTGGCGGTCCTGGCGATCGGCGCCGCGCTGCGGGTGGTCACGATGCTGGGTTACCGGCCGGCGCTGTGGTTCCCCGACTCCTACACCTACGTGGTCACCGTCCTGCGGCCCCGGCCCGATCTGGTGCGCCCGGCGGGCTACTCGATGTTCATGAAGCTGCTGGAGCCGCTGCACTCCTTCGGCGCGGTCACCGCCGCCCAGCACCTGCTGGGGCTGGCCACCGGGGTGCTGGTCTACTGGGCCGCGGCGCGGCACACCCGGAGGTGGATCGCGACGCTGGCCGCCGTCCCCGTGCTGGTGGAGCCGTACCAGATCGAGCTGGAGCACCTGCTCGTATCCGACACGCTGTTCATGTTCCTGGTCGTCGCCGCCGTCGCGCTCGCGCTCGCCGGACGGCCCAAGGCGGTCACGATCGGGCTGCTGCTGGCCGCCGCCTCGCTCACCAGGACCGTCGGGCAGCCGTTGATCGTGGTGCTGGTGGCCTGGTTCCTGCTGCGCCGCCAGATCAGGCCGGCCTGGATCATGCTGGTGGCCGCGGTGGTCCCGATCCTCGCGTACGGGGGCTGGTTCTACGCCACCTACCAGCGGGTCGGCGTCATCGGCGCGAACGGCGTCTTCCTCTACGCCCGCACGATGTCGTTCGCCGACTGCGCCGAGATGGACCCGCCGCCCGACCTGCGGGTGCTGTGCGACCCGCGCCCGGCCGACCAGCGGCCGCCGTCGCAGGAGTACATCTGGGCCAGGGACGCGCCGATCGTTGCCCTGCCCGGCATCACGTTCACCAAGGAGACCGACGACCTGGCCATGCGCTTCGCGCTGCTGGCGATCCGCACGCAGCCGCTCGACTACGCCGGCTCGGTGCTGGCGGAGCTGGGCCGCTCGTTCGTGTGGGGCCGCCCGGTCTACCCCGACCAGGAGATCTACGGCTACTACCAGTTCCCCGAGACCCCGCCGGGGCCGCCGGGCCGCTACCCGGCGCAGGTCGGCACCGAGTTCGCCAAGCGCTACGAGCAGGGCCCGATCGGCACCTCGATCGTGGAGCCGTACGCCGGGTGGATGCGCGCCTACCAGGACGTGGCGCGGATCCCCGGCACGGTCCTGCTGGTGGTCCTGCTCGTGCCGCCCGCCGCCGTGGCGTGGCGGGCATTCCGGTACGGGCGGGGCCCGGGTTCCCCTCGTGCCCTCTGGCTGCTGCCCTGGTCGGTGGCCGTCGTGTTGTTGATCACTCCGGCGGCCGTGGCCGAGTTCGACTACCGGTACGTGCTGCCGGCGGTGCCACTCGCCTGCCTGGCGGCGGCGCTGGCCTGCGGGAACGGTAGAGAATTTACTGATCTTATTCCACGAAATGTCCAACTCTGAGTATGCTTTGCCCCGGTATCATCACCGCTGGGTCACGGTCGATTCCTCCAGTCATGGCTGCGGCGACGCCGCCGGTGACCTAGTCTCGTGGCGCAGAACGACCGAGCCAGCGCGTGAGGCGCAGCGACGAGGCTAGGGGGCGCATGAGTGACTACAGAGGCATGTCCGTAGAGGACAGCAGGTCCCCCCAGCCCGGCAGCAGGATGGCACGCAGGCTCGCCGCATCGGCGCCGCCTCCGCCGAAGGAGCCCGAGCGCGGCCGGCGGGGCGGAGACGGCGGCAACGGCAAGATGCGCGTGCTGGCCTGGGTCAGCATCGCGGCCACGTCCCTCATGGTCGCCGGCTCGCTGACCGGCTACGTCGCCTACCGCGACGCGTTCGGCGCGATCGACCAGAAGAACGTCAAGGACGACATCATCAACCCCCGCCCCCGCGACACCGGCGCGCTCAACGTGCTGCTGGTCGGCTCCGACACCCGCGCGGGCGACGGCAACGCCCAGTACGGCCAGGAGACGGCCCGGCTGGCCGACGCGGGCGGCAAGCGCACCGACACGATCATCGTCCTGCACATCTCCCCCAACCGCGATCAGGCGAGGCTCATCAGCTTCCCGCGCGACTCGATGGTGGACATCCCCAAGTGCAAGAACGAGACGACCAAACAGGAGATGCCGCCCAGCCGCGCGATGATCAACTCCGCCTACAACCACGGCGGCGTCGCCTGCACGATCTCCACCCTGGAGACGCTGACGGGCATCCGCATCAACCACTTCGTCGAGGTCGACTTCAGCGGCTTCAAGAACATCGTCGACTCGCTCGGCGGCATCGAGATCTGCCTCAAGTCCGGCGTCAACGACAAGAATGCCAAGCTGGTCCTCCCGCCCGGCAAGAGCCTGCTCAACGGCGAGAAGGCGCTGGGCTACGTGCGGCTGCGCAGCTACGGCGACGGCAGCGACATCCAGCGCATCAAGCGCCAGCAGATCTTCCTCAGCAAGGTCATCGCCAAGGCCACCAGCAGTGACCTGCTCACTGACCCGATCAAACTCACCGGGTTCATCAAGTCGGCCGCCCAGTCGGTGACCATGGACCCCGACCTGGCCAACAACCCGCAGAAGCTCATCGACATCGGCATGAGCGCCAAGGACCTCACCGCCAAGGGCGTCAAGCTCACCACGGTCCCGTGGATCCCCGACCCCGAGGACGAGAACCGCGTCGTCTGGCAGCAGCCGGCGGCGGGCGAGCTGTTCGACTCCATCATCAACGACACCGAGCTCCCCGAGCCCACGCCGAGCGCGACCGCCGACAAGCCGAAGGTCGCCGTCAAGCCCGGCCAGGTGCGGATCCAGGTGCTCAACGCCACCGGCGAACCGGGCAGGGCGCGCGAGGTCGCCGACCAGCTCGCCAAGGAGGGCTTCCAGGTCACCGGGCTGGGCAACTACGCCGACGCCGGCGGCCAGCCGGTCGCCGCCACCGAGGTCCGCTACCCGAAGACGGCCGAGACCGGCGCCGACCACGCCGACGTGCTGACCAAGAAGCTCAACCCCGCGCCCGACGCGACGGCCGGCAAGGTCAGGCCCACCAACACCGAGCCGTACACGCCGACGGTGGCCCCCACCACCGCGCCGGCCGCCGACGGGCCGAAGGGTCCGGTGCTCCAGCTCGTCATCGGCACCGACTTCAAGGCCGTCAAGGTCACCAAGCTGTCGGAGGCCGTGGAGAAGAACACCATCACCGCGTCCCAGCAGAAGAACGTCTGCGTGTAAGGCTCCTGCAAGTTGTCTGTGTAACCCTCAGGCCGTGAGACAGGACCTCCGGCGCCCGCTAGGGTGGTTCGGGTCGGCGACGCGGCTCGCCCTCGCGGGCGTCGCCGCCTGTCGCGTACCCCGGCCCCGAGCGAAGCTGAGCGACTTCCCTGTGTCTGACACCAAGTACTCCCCTCCGGTCCAGGTTCCCGGCGATGAGAGTGCGGGGCCGGCGAACACAGGGGCCCGCTGGCCGCTCCCCGGCGGCGGCGGCCTCTTCGAGCGCCCTGGCCAGGAGCAGGCCGAGCCCACCCAGAAGCCCGAGCCCGAGGCCGGGCCGCCGAAGCGCAGGCGCGACCCGTACCTCGACAACGTCAAGTTCGTGCTCATCGCGCTCGTCGTGGTGGGCCACTCGCTGGTGCCGACGCTCGACGCCGACTCCAACCGGGCGCTCTACATCTTCATCTACACCTTCCACATGCCGCTGTTCGTGCTGATCAGCGGCTACCTGTCCAGAAACTTCTGGAACTCCAACGCCAAGACCAACAAGCTCGTCGACACGTTCCTCGTGCCGTACGTGATCGTCGAGGTCGGCTACGCGGCGCTGCGCTTCTCCCTCGGGCAGAAGTGGAGCCTGACGATCATCGACCCGGCGTGGCTCAACTGGTATCTGCTGGCGCTGCTGTTCTGGCGGCTGTCGACGCCGGTGTGGAAGCGGATGAAGTTCCCGATCCCGGTGGCGATCGCGATCTACCTGTTCGCCGGGTTCTCCGAGATCTCCGGTGACTTCAGCATGGACCGGTTCTTCGGCCTGCTGCCGTTCTTCGTGATCGGGCTGGTCATGCAGCCGGAGCACTTCGAGCTGCTCAACCGGCTGTGGATCAAGATCGCCTCGGTGTTCACCATCGTCGCCGCGGCCACCGTGGCCATCCTCATCGCGCCCTGGGCCAAGCTCGCGCCGTTCTACTTCAAGAACAGCTACGAGAAGATGGACCTGTCCTGGTACATGGGGCTGGGCGTGCGCGTCGGGCTGCTGGTCTGCGCCCTGGCGCTCTGCTTCGCGGTGCTGGCGCTGGTGCCGCGGGGCGAGACGTGGTACTCCGATCTCGGCACCCGCACCCTCTACTGCTACCTGCTCCATGGCATCCCGGTGCTCATCGCCAAGGAGCAGGGCTGGCTCGACCTGCCGTGGCTGCACGGCCCGCTCGGGGCGCTGGCGATCAGCTTCAGCTGCTTCGCGCTGGCGATCGTGCTGTGCCTGCCGGAGACCCGGACGGTCTTCAAGTGGGTGCTGGAGCCGCGCCTGACCTGGCTCTATCGCCGTCCTTCCAGAAGTTAAGCGGCAGTTACCCCCGCATTCACGCCTTTGACCCGGTCGGCGCGGAGCATCGACGCATGCGGGTATGCGTTGCCACCGTCGTCCATCATCCCGAGGACGCCCGGATCATGCATCGGCAGATCAGGGCGCTGCTCGACGCCGGCCACGAGGTGACCTACGTCGCGCCGTTCACCTACCACAACGTGACGCCCACCCCACGGCTCACCGCCGTCGACGTGGCGCGCGAGGCGGGCCCGGGCCGGGCCCGGTCGGCTCTCAGGCGCGGCGTGCGGGGCGCCGACCTCCTGCTCGTGCACGACGCCCGTCTCCTCCGCGCGCTGCCGTACCGCCGCCCTCCGGTCGTCTGGGACGTACGCGAGGACGTCTCCGAGGCCAGGCTGGCGCGGGCCGCACGCAGGTGCCACGTGATCACACCGGACGTGGTGCCCGAGGCCACTCTCGTGGCGCCGGACCCGCCCCCTCCCGGGGAGACGAGAGTGGTCCACATCGGCCGGCTGTCGGCCGCCAGGGGCGTTAACGAGCTCATCGGCCTGGCCCGGCGGCTGGCCCCGCACGGCATCCGGATGGACCTCATCGGCCAGGCCGACCCGGCGGCGCGCCCGCTGCTGCGCGACGCCCAGCGGGTCGGCCTGCTGGACTGGTTCGGCCACGTGCCGCTCAGGCACGCGCTGCGGATGGCCGAGGGCGCGCTGGCCGGCCTGTCGCTGGCCGGTCCAGCGGTGACCGGGCCGCCCACCAAGATCCTCGACTACCTGGGCCGGGGCCTCCCCGTCGTGACCACCTCGCAGGGCGCCGGAGTGGTGGAGCGGGCGGGCTGCGGCTTCGTGGTCCCGCTGGACGTGGACGCGGCGCTCGACGCCGTGCTCGACCTGAAGGAGAGCCCCGAGCTGCGCCGGTCGCTCGCCGCGCGCGGGCACGCGCACGCCCGCGCGCACCACCACTGGCCGGACCACGCGCCGGCGTTCGTGGCCCGGATGGAAGGCTGGGCCGGGGTTCCCGCCCGCGCCCCGTCGTTCGCGGTACAGAGCAGGTCCGTGGGGTGATGGTCACGGCGTCCGGCGGTTGATGTACTAGACGCCATGGCATCGCATCTGATCCAGGGCCGGACGGTGAGCATGCCCGTCCGGGTACGGGACGTCATGGTGTGTGGCGCTCTCTACCTGGTCCGGGCCGACGCCGCAAGGGCCGTGCTCGCGTATTCGGGGCTGGACGTGGCCGAGGTGCTGCCCGGCAAGGCCGTCTGCGTGCTGGTGTTCGCCGACTACCGCGACGGCGATCTCGACTCCTATCACGAGTTCGGCATGGCGTTCCTGATCCGTCGGCCGGGGGCGACGGGCTCGGTGGGGCTCGCCGACCTGCGGAACGCTGCCGCGTTCGTCCACTGGATGCCGGTCGACCAGGGCTTCACGCTGGAGGCGGGGCGCTCGCTGTGGGGCGTGCCGAAGGAGCTGGCCGACATCGACCTGCGGCTCGGCTCCCCGTACAAACGGTGCGTCCTGAGCAGGGACGGCAGGCTCGTGCTCGACATGCTGGTCAAGCCCGCCGCTCCGCTGCCCGGACCGGGCCCGGTGATCGCCCTGGACGCCTACACGCACCGCGACGGGCTCACCCGGCGCATCCCGTGGACCGTCCAGACCCGCGGCCTCCGCGTGCGCCCCGGCGGCGCGCTGATCCGGCTGGGCAACCACCCCATCGCCAAGGAGCTGAGCGAGCTGGGCCTGCCCAAGCGCCCCCTGCTGGCCGGCACGGTCGCGCACGCCACCATGGCCCTGGAAGAGGCCGAGCTCGTCCGCTAGCGGGCGAACGCGGCCAGCCCTGCCCGCCAGGCGCCGTCGAGGTCGGCACCTGGCGGGAAACGGCCGTCGAGCTCCAGCATCACCATGCCGTGCGCGAAGGCCCACACGGCCCGCGCCAGCAGCGGGTCACCGTCGACGGCTTTGACCAGGGGCAGCGCCGTCCGGTCCTCCAGTCCGGCGGGCAGAAGTCCGCGCGGCAGCGGCCCGGTGCTCATCAGCCGGTAGAGATGGGGGTGGGCCAGCGCGTAGGCGCGGTAGGCCCGCGCCAGCACTCCCGGGCCGCCCTGCGACGCTTCCAGGGCCCGCGCCAGGTCCTGCATGGCGATCGCGATCACCTCGGCCTCGACGGCGCTCTTGTCGGGGAAGTGCTTGTAGAGCGAAGGGGCCCGGATGCCCAGCCGCCCGGCCAGCGCCCGCATGGTGAGCGCCTCCGCGCCGCCCTCCTCGACGAGCCGCAGGGCCGCCTCAACGATCTGCCGTGACCGCTCGGACACGCCGGCTCCCATCCCGCTCCCGTAGTCCGTAACCGAACGCGCGATCGGCGGCGATGTGCATCAGCCAGGCGAGCCCGGCGGTCCACGTCGGCACTCCGCCGATCGGCCAGAAGATGTATCCAACCAGCAGCAGGAGGGGCGCCCACGCCCGGTGTGCCGCGTTGTAGAACGGCACCGCCCGCGGTGACAGCCGCCCGCCGCCGGCCTTCCTCGCCCCCACGAGCATGGTCAGGTCCGGCAGGATCGCGAAGACCACCGCTGTGACCCAGGCCATTCCCCCGTGCTTGGCCACCTCGAAGACGATGAAGGCCAGGCAGAAGATCGCCAGACCACCCCACGCGCCTCTTCTCATGACCGCCCTCTCGTCGGCTAACGCTGTTAGCCGCAGGCTATGGCTAACACTGTTAGCCGTCAAGCGGGGAAAAGCCCCCGCCATGGCGGCGAGGGCGTTCAGACGATGGGCGGGCGGCCGAGCTTCACCATGCGCCAGGCCGTCTTCCAGGCCATCGGGCGGCGCTCGCCCGCGGGTGTGCGCAGGCCCTCGAAGAACCCGGTGAACCATGCCTTCAGCGAGTCTTTGGAGCCGCGCTCCCTGATCAGGGTCAGCACCACCCAGTCGAGCAGGTAGAGCGCCGCCAGCGGCCACGGCAGGTTGCGTCTGGCCAGCCACACCCGGTTGCGTGCGTTGAGCCGGTAGAACTCGGCGTGGCGGGTCGGCGGGACCTGGGGGTGGTACATCACGGTCTCGGCGTCGTACTCGATCCGGTAGCCCTCGCCGAGCAGCCGCCAGGCCAGGTCGGTCTCCTCGTGCGCGTAGAAGAACCGCTCCGGCAGCCCGCCCACCTGGAGGAAGGCCGAGCGCCGGACGGCGGAGGCGCCGCCCAGGAACGTGGTGACCGGTGAGCTGCGCTCCGGGTCGCCGGCGCGCAGGCGCGGGACGTGACGTCGCTGGCCGATGCCGCCGTCGGGGTCCATCACCCGGAAGGAGATGACGGCCAGGTCGGGCTCGGTGGCGAAGCGGTCGCGGACGTGCGCGGCCACTTTCTGGTTGGCGTACCAGCCGTCGTCGTCGAGGAACAGCACCACGTCACCGGAGCACTCCTCGACCCCGCGGTTGCGGCCGGCGGGTATGCCCGTATTGTGGTCGAGCCGGATCGTCTTGACGGTCGCCGACGAGCCGGCGGGGGGCGTCGCGGACAGCTCGGGCACGTCTGCGCCGTTGCCCACGATCACCACCTCGACGTCACCGTCGATCTGGTTGAGCGCGGACTCGACCGCCCGGTCCAGCTCCGCGACCCGGTTTCCCATGGTGAGGATGACGCACGAGATCTTCAACGAATCATCGTCCTGACGCGTTGAGAGCACGGGCGGAGCAATCTTTCATGATCACCGAGTCTGCTGGGTGGCTTATTTCCTGATATTGGTGGAGCTAAGCGTATCGGAACCGGTAGTGAACCCCCACCGAACCGGGGATGTCCGATCAATACGACGGACGAGAGGCGCTGCCGGTTCCGAGAATCGCATCACGCCAGCCGCCTCGACGCGAGAATGCTGACCAAATGCAGGACAACCTGTAGCCCTGCCGCGACCACACAGGCCACGACGAGCACCCGGGTGGCCGCCAGATCGCCCCGCACCACGTCGATCACCGCCGTCGCGAGCGCGAGCAGCGACAGCTCGATCGGCTGCACGATCCGGTGGAACCCGGTCGCCGCCAGGACCCGCCTGCCCAGCCCCAGCAGGCCCGAGCGGAACTGCACGGCGGCGGACTCGGTCGCGGCGGGCAGGCCGCCCTTGGCCCGCGCCACCTCCACCAGGTCGGACTCCGCCTTGATGAGGATCGCGCCGAGCGCCGCCGCGAAGCCCAGCACGGTGTACCAGTCGGGCAGCACGGCCGACGCCCGCCAGCCCAGCCCGGCCAGCAGCGCCGCCTCGGCGAAGTAGGCGCCGACCCGGTCGAGGTAGACGCCGGTCAGCGACGTCTTGCCGGTCCACCGGGCCAGCTCGCCGTCGGAGCAGTCGAGCAGCAGGTAGACCTGGATCAGCAGGGCGGCGGCCACGGCCGCCCACAACCCCGGCAGCGCGATCACCACCCCGGCCGCGACCCCCGCCACCGTCATCACCCAGGTGAGCTGGTTGGGCGTGACGCTCGTCCTGGTCATCAACCAGGTGACGTAGATCGACAGCCTGCGCATGTAGAGCACGCCCGCCCAGTGCTCGCCGTTGCGGCGCTCCAGGTGACCGGCGGGCTGGGCAACCCCGCGCAGCTCAGCGACCGAAGGCCCGGACATAGTCCTCCACCCGATCGCGGATCTCGGAGTCCTGCAGACGCAGGTGCTCCAGGATCGTGTAACGGCCGGGACGGGTGGCGGGCGCGAGCGAGACCGCGGCGGTGAACTGCTCGCTGCTCAGCCCGATGTCGCCGGGGGTCACCGGCAGCTGGTGCTGCCGCAGGCAGCCGACCACCTGCTTGAGCCGGGCCTCGTCCTCCCTCAGGAAGTAGCAGAAGGCGGTGCCGACCCCGGCGAGCTCGCCGTGGTTGGAGGTGCCGGGGAAGAGCTGGTCCACGGCATGCATGATCTCATGGTCGCCACCGCTCGCGGGCCGCGATGAGCCCGCGACCACCATCGACATGCCCGACAGGATCAGCGACTCGGCCAGAACGGTCAGGAACGCGTCGGACTCGACGGAGTCGGCCCTGCCGAGCAGCGCCTCGGCGGCCGTGCGCGCCATCGAGCAGGCCAGCCCGTCTATCGGCTCGCCGCGCTCGACGTTGCTGAGCTGCCAGTCCTCGCACGCCGACAGGTTGGCGAGCACGTCGCCGACGCCTGAACGGACCAGCGACTGCGGGGCCTTGTGCACGAAGTCGAGGTCGACCAGGACAGCCAGCGGCATCGGCACACCGAACGTGCCCTTGCCGCCCTCGTACAGCAGGGAGGCCGTCGGCGAGCAGATGCCGTCGTGGGACAGGTTGGTGGCCACCGCGACCATGGGGATGCCGGCCAGCGAGGCGGCGTACTTGGTCGTGTCGATGGTCTTGCCGCCGCCCACGCCCACCACCACCTCGTAGGCGCCCTTCCGCAGGTCGGCGCCGAGCGAGACGGCGGCTTCCACGCTCCCGTCGGAGACGCGGAACACCTGGGCCTCGTCCAGCGTCGGCGCGATCAGGCTCTCTATGTGGTCGCCCTGGCCGGGGCCGACAGCCACCGCGACCCGGCCGGAGGTGGCGACCCTGCTGTCGGCGAGCAGCGCGCCGAGCTCCGCGACGGCACCGCGCCTGACCTCCATCTGGATCGGCGCGGGCAGCATCCTCGCAAGAAGCGGCATCCGGCCCCCTCAGTAGTGGACGGCGATGGTGCGGGCCTTGGCCAGGTCGTCGTGGTTGTCCACTTCGACCCAGTCGACCTCGCCGATGGGGGCGACGTGGATGGCCTCGCCTCGCTCGACCATCTCCTGGTAGCCGTCTTCGTAGTAGAGCTGCGGGTCGCGCTCGAAGGTGGCCTTGAGCGCGTCGGCCAGCCGCTCGGCGGCGCCCGGCCGGATGAGCGTGGCGCCGATGTACTCGCCGTACGCGTCGGACGGGTCCATCAGCTTGGTGATGCGGCGCAGCGCCCCCTCCTCGGAGAGCGTGACCTTCATCTCCTCGTCGGCCAGCTTCTTCACGTCGTCGACGGCGAGCAGGATGTCGCTGGTCTCGGGCGCGGCGAGCAGCGTCTTCTCGACCGACACGGGGTGCACGGTGTCGCCGTTGACCAGCAGCGCGCCGCGGCCGAAGTAATCACGCGCGCACCACAGGGAGTAGGCGTTGTTCCACTCCTCGGCCTTGTCGTTGTGCACGAGGGTGAGCTCGACGCCGTGACGCTCCTCCAGCTCGCGCTTGCGCTCGTGTACGGCCTGCGCCGCGTAACCGACGACGACCACGACCTCGCGCAGGCCCACGGCGGCCAGGTTGCGCAGCGAGATGTCCATGATCGTGGTCTCGCCGTCGACCGGCACGAGCGCCTTAGGCAGCGTGTCGGTGTACGGCCGCAGGCGTCGTCCGGCTCCAGCGGCCAGCACCATTCCCAGCAACGTGCACTCCTCAGTCGAGCATGACTACGTAGGCCCAAAGGTTAGTTGGCTTTCGGCCTCGTGAGGGTAATCCGCCGTTAGTCTTGCGTTCCCGTGTCCGCCGTGCGTACCCCGGTCCTGGGCGCGGCGAGCCAGCACGTGAGGCTCTCCCACCCGAAAGCGCCCCACAGATACACCGCCAGCAGCACGAATCCGCCGGTCACCCAGCCCACGAGGGCGAACAGGCCGAGCACCAGCATCCGCCCCTCCCAGCCGAGGCCGAGCGCGGCCAGCCAGGGCGGCGGGTAGACCTGCTGACGCAGCCGGTAGACCAGGTCGTAATGGTGGAAGGCGGCCGCCCCGAGCAGCAGGAAGATCAGCACCGGGGGCACGCCGTGGGCGAAGCCGCAGGCGGCGATGAAGGCGTACTCGATCCCGCGCAGGATCGGCGGCGCCATCCAGTCGAGCCGGCCGTCGTGCGGATGGGAGCTGCCCGGCCCGGCCAGCAGCAGCGTGACGAGCGGCGCGAACACCGCCAGCCCGCCGGCCCCCGCCACCCCCATCAGCAGCAGGATCCCGATGACGAAGGCGGCGGCGACGAGCGGCGGCAACGGCGGGAGCTGCCCGGCCACGAGCATGCCCATGCCGCGCGAGAGCGGCCCGTCGTCGCGGTAGGCCACGACCTTGCCCCGGGGCACCGGCACCATGTGGACAGAGCTCATTCAGCAGACCTCATCATCCGGCCGACGAGCTGGTAGGCGGCGGCCACCGCGCCCCAACCGAGCAGCGCCACGAACGTGACCCGGGCGTCGGACACCGCGGCCGTGACCGCGATCAGCGCCGTACGCTCCCCGATGGGCAGCACGACCATCCTGCGCAGCCAGTGGACCGCGGAGCCGTGACGCACCCGCTGGGCGATCCTGAGCAGACCCTGCCGAGGGCGTCGGCGCCCGGCGTCGGACGGCTCCAGCAGCGAGCGCGATGGCCTGGCAGGCAGCGCGCCGGTCTGGCCGGCGTCCCACACGGATCCGGCGTACGCGAACTGGAGCGAGTGGCGGACGGCCTGCAGCATCATGGCGGCGACGGCGAGGAACCAGATGCCGTCGGGGTTGCCGCCGCCGTACGCGTGCGTGGCCATGTAGCCGTAGGCCAGCCCCACGTAGACCGCGTACTCCTTGAACCGGTCGGCCATCCCGTCGGCCCACGCGCCGAGCGGCGTGTACCCGCGCGTGTAGCGCGCGAGCTGGCCGTCCAGGCAGTCGAGCGCGAACGACAGGTAGAAGAGCAGGGCCCCGGCCACCAGCGCGACCCTGCCGCCCTCGGAGAACCAGACCGCCGCCAGCACGGCCACGGCGACCGAGACGCCGGTGACGGCGTTCGGGGTGAGCTTGAGCGCGTGCGCGGGCCTGATCAGGTGGCGGGTCAAGGGCGAGACGAGGTACGAAGTGAAGAAGCCGTCGTCGGACTTCACCGCGCCGTCGAGGCGGACCTGGTCCTCGTCCACCTCCGCGAGCCGCTCGATCGCGGCGTCGGCGGATGCCTGGCCGGTGGGCCGCACGCAGTGGAGCGGCCCGAGCGCCGCCGTGCGCACCGGCACCCCCGATCTGACAAGCCCGACCAGCAGCAGGTCGACGGTCTCGACAGGGGTGACGGGGCCGAGCCTGCCCGACTCCGCCAGCTCCGCCAGCTCCTCCGCGACCTCGGCGAGCACGCCCAGGTCGGCCTCGCCGGCCTGCAGCCCGCCGGCGAACGCGGCGTTGGCCTCCGGCACGGTGTGGAACGAGCTGCCCGCCGCGGTGATCCGCCCGCCCTCGACGCGGAGCGGCGGCCGCGTCGGCCCCGCCGCGGCCTCGCCGTCGACCAGCGCCCGCGTGTCGCGCGCCGGGTGCTCCAGCAGTACGGCCAGCGCCTCCGTGTGGGCCACCAGGTCGCCGGGCAGCAGGGCGACCGGCCCCGACGCCACGCGCGCCAGCTTGGCCACCATGCGCAGGTCGGCGGCGAGCCCGCCGGCCGACGTCAGCACCTGGACCTCGCGGGCGGGCAGGGTCGCGAGCTGGTCCGCGAGCCGGTCGGTGAGCGTGCCCTCGCGGCAGCCGAGCCGGGCCGCCGGTGTCGTGGCGAGCAGCACGATCGTGCCGCTCTCGGTGAGCGAGTCGGTCAAGGCGCGGGTCCTCCCGTTTGATGAGGGAGCGCGTGGCACACAGCGTAGCGATCGGGCCACGCGATAGCACGGACCAGTACCGTTACCCTCGAACTATGATTTCTCGGCTGCCCTCCATCGGCGTGGTGCTCGCGGGGGGCATCGGCCAGCGTGTCGGCCACAGTGAGCCGAAGCAGCTCATCAAGCTGGCCGGGCGGACGATCCTGGAGCACACGATCGAGCTGTTCGACGCCTCTCCCGACGTCGACGAGGTGGTCGTGCTGATGACGCCGGGGTTCGTGGAGCCGGTGCGCGAGCTGGTGCGGCGGTGCGGTTTCGGCAAGGTGACCGCGATCGTCGAGGGCGGGGCGAGCCGGACCGAGAGCACCTGGCGGGCCCTTCAGGCGGTGGGGGAGCGGGAGTGCAACGTGCTCCTGCACGACGCCGTGCGGCCGCTGCTGGAGCCCCGGATCATCACCGACTGTGTCCGCGCCCTGGAGACGTACGAAGCCGTCGAGGTGGCGATCCCCAGCTCCGACACGGTGCTGGTGGCCGAGGACGACATCGTGCGCGAGGTGCTGGACCGGTCGCGGCTGCGGCGGGCGCAGACGCCCCAGGCGTTCCGGCTGTCGGTGATCCGCGAGGCGTACCGGCGGGCGATGGCCGATCCCGGCTTCGCCACCCGGCAGGCGACCGACGACTGCGGCGTGGTGCTGCGTTACCTGCCGGAGGTGCCGATCTACCTGGTGCCGGGGAGCGAGCGCAACATGAAGGTCACCCACCCGATCGACCTGTCCATCGCCGACCAGCTGCTGCGCCTGGCCGCCGCCGGCACGCCCGCGCCCGCCCCGCCCGACTACCGGCGGGTCCTCTCCGGCCGCACGGTCGCGGTGTTCGGCGACGGCGCCGTCCTCGCCGCCCTGGCGTCCGGATACGGCGCGGTGGTGCGGTGCTTCCCCGCGGATCTGGCCCGTACGGAGGAGCAGGCGGCCAAGGCCCTGGCCGAGGCGGGCCCGGTGCACCACGTCATCCACCTCGCGGGGCCGCGCCCCGGTTCGCTCGCGGCGGCCGACGCGGAAGCCCTGGCCCTGGCCTGCCTCGGGGCGGCGAACGTCGCCAGGGCCGCGTACCCGCTCCTGCGCGAGACCGGCGGCACGCTCGTCCTCCAGGCAGGCGGCGGCGACGGCAGCGTCGCCGCCCCGGCCCGTGCGGCGACCGCCGAGCTGGCCCGAGCCCTGGCCGCCGAGTGGGCAGCCGACGACGTCCGCGTCAACGCGGTCCTCACGACCGACCCCCACCGGACGGCGCGGACCTGCCTGGACGCGCTCGCCTCCGGCCTGACCGGACAGGTCATGGAAGGCTGATCCCACGCTCACGCACCGTACGGAACGGTGCGTGGCGTCAGCGGGGTGGGCGGGCCAGTTTTCGAGGGCTGGTGAGGAAGCCCCAGCCCCATGACATGTGCATGGTCGCGTACACCACAGGCAGCCGCAGCCTGGCCGACCAGGCCAGCCCGCTTCCGGTCAGCGCCGAACCCGCCACGATGGCCGCGGCGTATCCGCCCGGGACGATCAGCCCCAGGGGGAAGAACGGCGCGACCACCAGCCCGAGCAGGATGGCCAGCACGGCGGCCGGTGGCGCGAGGTAGCGCAGGTTGATCGTGCCCTCGTGGGTGCGGGCCACCACCCTGCGCCATCTGCCGTAGTGGAAGTACTGCTTGGCGAGCGCCTTGACGTTGGGCCGGGGCCGGTAGGAGACCCGCATCCGCGGCTGGAACCACACCAGGCCGCCGGTCTGGCGGATGCGGTGGTTCATCTCCCAGTCCTGGGCGCGCTGGAAGTGCTCGTCGTAGCCGCCCACCCGGGCCAGCGCGGAGCGCCTGAACACGCCGAGGTAGACCGTGTCGGCGGGCCCGGCCGTGCCGCCGACGTGGAAGGCCGCCGCGCCCACGCCGATCTTGGAGGTCATCGCGCACGCGACAGCCTGCTCGAACGGGCTGACGCCCTCGGCCGCCATCACGCCGCCGACGTTGTCGGCTCCTGTCTCGTACAGGGTCTCGACCGCCACCCGCAGGTAGTCGGGCGGGAGCATGGCGTGGCCGTCGACCCTGGCGATGATGCCGTTGCGGGAGGCGGCGATGGCGGCGTTGAGCGCGTTGGGTGTGCGGCCCGTGGGGTTGGGCACGACGGTCACCCGGCGGTCGGCGGCGGCGATGGCGTCGGCGACCTCTTGCGTGCGGTCGTGTGACGGACCGACGGCGAGGACGACCTCGATCTCACCCGGGTAGTGCTGGGCGAGCACCTGGTCGACGGCTTCGCGGAGATGGCGTTCCTCGTTGAGGACCGGCATGACGACGGAGATGGGGGGCCAGCCACGCGTCTCCGCTGGCGCGTGCGGCGAGTCGGGGAACTGCTTCATGGCGGGGCTCACGCTACTGTACGACCACGGGAGGACGGCAATCGAGAGCGCAATCCTCCGGCGGCACGGAGGGGGACGGTCATGCGCGACCCAGGCGAGGAGGACGCCGGGGTGATCGTGGGCGGCGACGCCTACGGCGGCGTCAAGCTCGCCGGCGGGCGGCGCAGGCCGCGCAGGAGCGCCAGGGTGCGGCGGCGCAACGCGGTCCTCGCGGGCCTGCTGTCCACGGGCGTCCTGATCGGCACCGGCGTGGTGTGGGCGACGCCGCGCCAGATCGGCACGGTCGACGCGGGGGTCGAGGAGACCGCGCCGCGCGGGGCGGAGAACATCCTGCTGGTGGGCGTCGACAAGCGCGACGACCTCACCCGCAAGAAGCAGAACGAGCTCAAGCTCGGCCGCGAGTCGGGCCAGCGCACCGACACCATGATGGTGATCCACCTGTCGGAGGACCACAGCCGGATCACCGTGGTGAGCCTGCCGCGCGACACCTGGACGACGATCCCCGGCAAGGGCGATCACAAGATCAACTCGGCCTACCAGTTCGGCGGCCCGAAGCTCACCGTGCAGGCCGTGCAGCAGGCCACCGGCCTGAAGATCAACCGGTACATCGAGGTCAACGTGCTGGGCTTCATCGACGTGGTCGACTCGCTCGGCGGCGTCACCGTCTGCACGCCCGTGCCGATCAACGACCCGAAGACCGGTCTCAACCTCACCGCCGGCACCCACGAGCTGCAGGGCGCGCAGGCGCTGGGTTACGCCCGCACCCGCGCCACCGCCCGCTCCGACCTCGACCGGATCGACCGGCAGCAGCAGGTGATCTCGGCCCTGCTGAACCGGGCGCTGAGCGCGGACACGCTGGCCAACCCGGCCAAGCTGGCCTCGTTCGTCAACACCACGCTCGGCACGATCAAGGTCGACCCCGACGACGGGCTGCTCGGGCTGGCCACCCAGCTGCGGGACGTCAAGCTCGACAACGTGCAGTTCGCCGACGTGCCGCTGGAAGACGTCGACTTCCGCACCTCCACGGGCGAGTCGGCGGTGCTGTGGGACAAGCAGAAGGCGCGTGAGCTGTTCCGGGCCATCGAGGCCGACCAGGACCTGATCAAGCCCACCCCCAAGGCGAGCCCCTCGGCCAAGGCCTCGGCCGGGCCGGCGTCCGTCCCGCCGCAGGAGATCTCGGTCAAGGTGCTCAACGGCACGCTGATCACCGGGCTCGGCGCCCGGACGCGCACCGCGCTGGTCGCCTACGGCTTCCGGGTGCCCGAGGACGCCGGCAACACCGCGCGCAAGGACCACAAGAAGACCGTGGTGCGCTACGGCCCCGGCCAGGAGGCCGCTGCCCGCACGGTCGCCGCCGCCATCCCCGGGTCCGACCTGCGGAAGGCGGATGTCAAGGAGATCGAGGTCGTCATCGGCGCCGACCAGCCGAAGGTGGCCAAGCCCAAGGCCTCGACGACGCCGTCGGCGCGGCCGAGCGCTTCCCCATCTGCGGAAACGGCAACGCAGAACATCTGCAAGAAATAGGTTAACAGTCAGCCAAGAGGGCACCCTTTCCCCATGATTGTCAGGTCTTGGCAGGAGGAACTCTGCACGGTCCTGCGCGTCTCGGGGGAGCTCGACGTGGCGGGCGCTCCCCGGCTCCGCGCCGAGCTGGAGCCGGTCCTGTCCTCCCCCGGCCCGCTCATGCTCGTGATGGATCTGAGCGAGGTGCCGTTCTGCGACTCGGTGGGGCTGGGCGTGCTGGTCTCGACGCACAACCACGCGCGGCGCACCGGCGGCAGGCTGATCCTGGTCCTCCAGGGGGGCATGATCAGCCACCTGCTGACGATCACCAACCTCGACCGCCACTTCGAGACGAGCCCCTCGCTCACGGACGCCCAGGCGGCGCTCGCCGCCGCGGCGTAGCCCCGCCCCGGGATGCGAGACGATGTCATCGTCCCTGCGGTTCTCCTGTGGAGGCATTGGCGTTGTTCGAGGAGTTCCCCGAGCCCGCGCGGTCCCAGCTCGTGGCCGCCCACGACGAGGGCAGGACCCGGCCGGAGTGGTGTTTCGCTGACGGGCCCGTCCGGCTGGCGTTCTGGGCGCCCTTCGCCGGCGCGGAGCCGATGATCGTCTGGCAGTTCACGGCCGGCCCCGACCCGGCCGCCGCCTCGCGCCTGCTGCGCCGCGCCCTCGCCGCCGCCGGCGTGCAGAAGGTCATCCATGACATCTCGCTGCCGTCCGGCCTGTCGCCGCTCATCGACCGTGCGGTCGAGCACGAGTCGCTGACCGGCGCCGGGTTCGCGCTGGAGGTCGAGCGGCTGCTGCTCGAATGGCGGCCAGGCGGCGACCTGCCCGCCGACCCCGGCCGGCTGACCTACCGCCCGGCCAGGGAGCTCGACCCGGCCGCGGTGCTCGACCTGCTGGTGCGCATCTCGTACGGGTCGCTCGACCACGACACGCGGGTGGAGCTGGCGACGGCGGGGGCCGAGCACGAGGCGCGCTGGATGTACGACGACCTGATGAACCGCAAGGGCAAGCCCGGCTGGTTCGTGATCGGCTGTCTGGACGGCGAGCCGGTCGGCCTGGTCGCGCCCGACGACCACTCGATCGCCTACATCGGGGTGGTGCCGGAGCACCGCGGCCACGGCTACGTCGACGACCTGCTGGCCCACGGCACCCGCACGCTCGCCGAGGCCGGGGTCCAGCGCGTCGTGGCCGCCACCGACGTGGCCAACGCCCCGACCGCGGCGGCGTTCCTGCGGGCCGGATACTCCGAGGCCGGCCGCCTCCACCGCTACTACTGGCGACTCCGTGATGGGATGTCCTCGTGAGACTTGGTGTGATCTTCGACCGGGATCTGCCGCCGGAGCGGCTCGTGCCGGTGGCGCGGGCGCTCGACGCCCTGGACCGGGTGGACGACCTGTGGGTGGTCGAGGACCTGGGCTGGACCGGCGGCGTCTCCTCCGCCGCCACCGCCCTGGCCGTCACCTCCCGGCTGCGCGTCGGCATCGGCATCGCCCCGGCCCCGCTGCGCAACCCGATGCTGCTGGCCATGGAGCTGGCCAACCTGGCCCGGCTGCACCCCGGCAGGCTGGCCGCCGGGATCGGCCACGGGGTGCCGGCGTGGATGGCCCAGGCGGGGGCCGCGCCGCCGTCGCCGCTGGCCCTCCTGGAGGAGACGATCACCTCCGTACGGGCGCTGCTGAGGGGCGAGACGGTCACCATGGCGGGCCGGTCGGTCCAGCTGGACGGGCTGTCGCTGGTGCACCCGCCGCGCGAGGTCCCGCCGGTGCTGGCGGGCGTCAAGGGTCCCCGCTCGCTGGCCCTGTCCGGGCGGGTGGCGCAGGGCACGATCCTGCCCGAGGGCCTCGGTCCCGACCAGGTCAGGCAGGCGCTCGGCCAGATCTCCCCCGCCGGTGACCACGAGCTGGCCGCCTTCACCTACCTGCACGTCGGGCCGGGCTTCCCCGGCCACGTGGCCGAAGGCCAGGCCGAGTTCCTGGGCGTGGCGCCGGAGGAGGTGGCGAGCGCCGTCGGCACCGCCGAGGAGGCCGCGGCGCACGTCAGGGCCCTGTGGTCGGCGGGCGCCGGCACGGTGCTGGTCCGCCCGGTGGCCGCCGACCCGGTCCCCCACGTGGAGGCCCTTCTCACCGCGCTCTGACCCGTACCGGGATCTGGCCGAAAGGCGGACGGCGATCGGCCGGAAGGCTGATCCGCGCCCACCGGCGCCCCGGCCACGATCGGAAGCATGAAGCGGACCTTGACAGTGGCAGCGGTGATCGCCGGGATGGCCGGGCTCGCCGGTTGCGGCGCGACCTTCGACGACACCGAGACGCACTCCGCGCGGGCGTTCGCCCATTCAGGGGCGACGCTGGTCGTCAAGTCCTCCGTGGGCGGCCTGCGCTTCCTGCCGGGCACGGCCGGCGAGGTCCGGGTCGACCGGTGGCTGGAGGGGAAGGCGGCCAGCGACGGCAACGCCTCCTGGTCGTTCCGAGGGGGCGTGCTCCGGCTGAGCGCCGACTGCACCATGGTGTTCGGCACCTGCGGCGCCCGCTACCACGTACGGGTGCCGCCGGGGACGAGGCTCGTGGTCGACGGCTCCGACGACGGCGTCATCCTGAAGAACCTCGACCAGGATGCGGACGTCTCGACCCGCGGTCCCATCACGGCCGAGGGGACGTCGGGCAGGCTGCGCCTCCTGGGCGGCGAGGAGCCGATCAAGGGCTCGGGCCTCAGGTCGGCCGACGTGCGGGCCCGGACGGTGAGCGGCTCGATCGCGCTGGCCTTCGCCGTCGCGCCCGTCAGGCTGGACGCCCGGTCGCGAGAGGGCGGGGTGACGGTGGCGGTGCCGCGCGAGAAGTACGCGATCACCGCCGAGTCCGCCGAGGGGTCCGAACGCTCCGAGCTGAAGAGCGCCAGGAGCGATCGGACGATCGTCGCCAGAAGCGAATCCGGAAATATCCGGATCAAGGGGGTTGGTTGACCCGGCGGCCGTGCTCCCGGCTCCCGGGTCAGTCGCCGTCCTGGTCGTTGTCGTCCTGGCCGTCGTCCTGGTCGTCGTTCTGCTGGTTGGTGTTGACGACATCCGGGTCGTCGTCGCCGTCGTCGCCACCGCCTCCGCAGGCGCCGGTCAACCCGAGCACGGCCACCATCGCGGCGGCCGCGAGCATCGACCTGTGACTCCTCCGACGCAGCATGCGCATCTCCCTTGATCAGTGTCTTTACCGTCGTTTCCTCCTTATCCACCATCAGCCCGGTTTAACAGGAGGAAGACCTGATTAGGTAAACGACCGGTCGTTCATATAGTCTGCCGGTATGACACACGACGGCCGCCGGCTGCGCGGCCAGCGGAGCCGGGAGGCGATCCTCGATCAGGCCGTGAGCCTGGCCTCCGTGGAGGGCCTCGACGGGCTCTCGCTCGGCCGGCTGGCCACCACGCTCGGCATCAGCAAGTCGGGCTTCTTCGCCCACTGGCGCGACAAGGAGCAGCTCCAGCTCGACGCCGTCGACTGGGCGGCCCGCCAGTGGACCGAGCAGATCATCTCTCCCGCGCTGCGCGCGCCGGCGGGCGTCCGGAGGCTGTTCGCGCTGCACGAGCTGCGGCTGCGCTTCTACGCCGACCGGGTGCTGCCCGGCGGGTGCTTCTTCCTGGCGGCGCAGACCGAGTTCGACGACCGGCCGGGAGAGGTGCGCGAACGCGTCTCCCGGGCGCTGCGCGACTGGCTGGCGTTCATCCGGAGGCTCGTCGCCGAAGCGATCTCGCTGGGCGAGCTCCGGCCCGACGTCGATCCCGGGCAACTCGCGTACGAGATCGAGGCCCTCGGCGAGCTGGCCGTCACCCACACCCGCCTGCTCGACGACCACCGGGCCGTCGAGCACGCCCGCCGCGCCGTCCTGCAGAGGCTGCGCGCCCTCTGCCCCGACCCCGCACTGCTACCGGAGGATTGAATGACCGACGAAGGACACTACGAGTCCGTCCACGTCCACTTCGACGACCTCGACGTCATGGGCCTGTTGCACAACTCGCGCTACGCCCTGCTGGTGGAGCGGGCGATCGGCGCCTACTGGACCAGGCTCGGCTGGTCGCCCGATCCTGCCACCTCGGCGTTCAAGGACGTGTCCTTCGCCGTGCGTGAGTTCAAGATCTCCTATGAGGCGCCCGTCATGGGGGCGGGCGAGCTGGCGGTGCGTCTCTGGATCGAGCGCATGGGGCGCAGCAGCGTGGTCTACGGCTTCCTCGTGCTGTCCCCCGATCATGAGATCACCCACGCCGAGGGCTACCGCGCCAACGTCAACCTCGACCCGGTCACGTTCCGCCCCACGCCCATCAGCGACGAGAGCCGCGCCGCCGCCGGGCCCCTGTTCCTGCCGGTGGCGGCGGGCTGACGTCCGTCGCGTCAGCCGGTCTCGGCGAACCGCCTGAGCACCGGGGCGAGCACGTCGGCGGCCACGCTGTGCTGCTCCCCCTTGACGACCTGCAGCGTGGCGGTCGGCAGCAGCTCGGCGACGGCGCGGGCGCCGACCATCAGCGACGGATCGGTGCCGTCGCCGTGCATGGCCAGGACGGGGACGTCGACCGCGGCCCAGCGGTCCTGGTCCAGCGGATTGCCCGCCATCGCGGACGCCACGAACCGGCCGTCGTAGGCGATCGTGTGCGCGACCTCCTCGACGGCCGCCCAGGACGGGCTCTGCCGGAAACCGTCGACGACCTCGGCGGGCATGCCGACCGCCGCGGTGCAGAACAGCGCCGCCGCGTCGCCGGGACGGCCCTGGGCGATCGCCTCGTCGAGCCGCTCGACATAGTCCGGCGGCAGGGGCGGGCGGGTGTCGTCGATGATGAACGGCGGCTCCCATACCACCAGCCGGCTGATCGGCAGCCCGGCCACCGCGGCGTCGAGGGCCAGGGCCGCGCCTGAGGAGAATCCGCAGACGATGGCGGGCCCTCCGGCGTCGGCGATGATCGCCGCGAGGTCCTCGATCTCGCGCTCCGTCGCGTACGGGGCGGTGTCGGTGCTCTGGCCGCGCCCGCGCCGGTCGTAGGTGTAGGTGCGGAACCCGTCGCGCAGCAGCTCCCCGACCTCGGCGCCCAGCGGGTTGACGGCGCGGTGGGAGGTGGCGCCGTCGACCATGACCAGCGGCTGACCCTCGCCCACAGCGTCGAAAGCGATGATGGTGCCGTCCTTCGAGCGGACCGTGCCCATGGTTACTCTCCTTCATTTTCGGAACTGGACGGTACAGTACTATCTTCCGTACGGAACTGTCCAGTACTATCCCTGCCTAGCCCTAAGGAGGTGTTGTGGACCCACAGCAGAGCGGCGCCGGGCCCGAGACCGGTCGCACGGCCAGGAAGCGGCGCGCGATCCTGGACGCGGCCACCGAGGTGTTCCTGCAGAACGGCTACCTCGGAGCGAGCATGGACGAGGTGGCCGCCAAGGCCGCGGTGTCCAAGCAGACCGTCTACAAGCAGTTCGCGGACAAGAAGCACCTCTTCACCGAGATCATCCTCGGCACCACAGCCCAGCTCATGGACGGCTTCAGGCAGGTCGCGACCGACCTCGACCGGGCCACCGACGCGCGCCAGGCCCTGCACGACCTGGCCCGCGCCCTCCTCGCCAACCTCACCCAGCCGGACGTCCTGCGGCTGCGCCGCCTGGTCATCGCCGAGGCCGACCGGTTCCCCGACATCTCCGGGGCGTGGTTCGAGCACGGTTTCCACGAGTCGCTGGTGATGCTGGGCGAGACGCTGCGCCGCCTGGAGGGCCGCGGGCTGCTGCGGAACCTGCCTGACCCGACGCTGGCCGCCTACCAGTTCGCCGGGCTGGTCATGTACAAGCCGATGAACCAGGTGATGTTCGCCGGCACCCCCGCCGGTCCCGCGGCCGAGGAGCTGGAGAGCATCGCCGGCCAGGCGGTGGAGGTGTTCCTCGCGGCCTACGGCTGACGGCTCAGCCGCCCAGGACGCGGTCCAGGGTGCGGCGGCCCATCCGGCTCATGGCCCGGTTGGTCTCCGCGTAGTACCAGACCGCGCCCATCGCCTGCTGGAACGCCCACGCCCGGCCCCGCTCCCATGGCCACGACACCGGGCAGCCACGTCTGCACCGCCCACGGCAGCGGATAGCCCGCCCCCGGCTCACCCAGCGCGACGGGCTCGGGCGTACGGAACCGCGTCCGGCCCGCCAGCTCCCGGGCCGCCTCCGCTTCCGCCCGCAGCCATCAGCCTCCCCACGCCGATGCCGGCCCGCAACCTCTTTTCCCGGGGTCCGCGCCGTCAGCGGGTGCTCGCCAGGGCGGTGCGGGCGATCTCGGCCCGGTCGGCGGCCTCCGCCTCAGCCGCCCGCTTCTCGGCGAGCACGCGGGCGTCGTAGGCGGTGCGGGCGGCGGCGATCTCGTTCTGGTGCGTCTCCGTCCAGGTGACCAGCTCGCGGATGGTGGAGTGCAGGGTCGTGCCGAGCGAGGTGAGCTCGTAGTCGACGCGCGGCGGGACGGTCGGGTGCACGGTCCTGCTGACCAGTCCGTCGCGTTCCAGGTGCCGCAGCGTACGGGTGAGCATGCGCTGGCTGACCCCGTCGATCATGCGGCGCAGCTCGGTGAAGCGCAGGCTGCGCCGGTCGAGCAGGGCGATCACCAACAGCGACCATTTGTCCGCGACGCGGTCGAGGATCTGCCGGACCTCGCAGTCCTCCCGGGTGTCCCACTGGAGAACGTCGTAGTCGTCGCCGGTATCCCCGCAGTGACCGAGGGACTCAGAAGTGCCGTCTTCCATGACATTTCATGATGCTCGACGATTCTGCTGGTTACAAGAAGGAACCGGCAGGCGGTCGAGGAACTGTGGGCCGGTTCCGCTTCGTGAAAGGACCGCACCGTGCCCACCTCGATGTCCCCACGCTCGTGGGGCGTGCTCTTCGTGCTCGCCGGCGCCATCTTCCTGGAAGGGATCGACGTGGCCATGCTGAACGTGGCCCTGCCGGCGATCCGGGCGGATCTCGGCCTGTCCACCGGCATGCTCAGCGGCGTGGTCAGCGCCTACGTGCTCGGCTACGGCGGCTTCATGCTGCTGGGCGGCCGGGCCGCCGACCTGCTGGGACGCCGCCGGATGTTCCTGTTCTGGCTGATCGTCTTCCTGCTCTTCTCAGGTCTGGGGGGCTTCGCGACCGAAGGGTGGACGCTGTTGACGGCCCGCTTCGTGACCGGGGTCGCGGCCGCGTTCATGACGCCCGCCGGGCTCTCCCTGATCACCGGCAACTTCCCCGAAGGGCCCCAGCGCACCAAGGCGCTCGGGGTGTACGCCGGCACGGCCTCGGGCGGCTACGTGCTCGGCCTGGTCGCCGGCGGTCTGCTGGCCTCCGTCGGCTGGCGATGGGTGTTCTTCGCGCCGGTGATCCTGGCGGCGGTGATCCTCGTCGCGGCGCTGGTCCTGCTCAAGGAGAGCGAGGCGCCCGAGCGGCCCCCGGGCGGCTTCGACCTGGCCGGCGCGTTCAGCATCACCGGCGCGATGCTGCTGCTGGTGTACGGCGTGGTCCGGCTTGAGCACCCCGGCGACGGCCTCGCGGGCACGATCGGCGTGTTCGCCGCGGGCCTCGCCCTGCTGGCCGCCTTCGTCCTCATCGAACGACGCACGGCCCATCCCCTGGTACGGCTTGGCATCCTGCGCTCCCACCCGCTGGTGCGGGCCAACCTGGGCGCGCTGCTGTTCCTCGCCTCGTTCGCCGGCTTCCAGTTCGTGGTCACCATCTACCTGCAGGAGGTGCGCGGCTGGAGCAGCCTGCAGACCGGTCTGGCCATGCTGGTGATCGGCATCGACACGATCCTCGCGCCGACGCTCACCCCACGGCTGGTGAACCGGTTCGGCAACGCCCGCGTGCTCTTCGGCGGACTGGTGGTCGCCGCCCTGGCCTACGCATTCTTCCTGCCGCTCGGGATGGACTGGACGTACGCGGCCATGCTGCCGACCATGCTCCTGCTCGGCGTGGCGTTCTCCCTGGCGTACGGCCCGCTGACCATGGCCGCCACCGAAGGGATCGACGAGCACGAGCACGGCCTGGCCGGCGGCCTGCTCTACACCTCCATCCAGTTCGGCACCGCACTCGGGCTGTCGGCGGTGACCGCGGTGAGCGTCGCGGCGCTCGGCGACGCCGGCACGCCCGAGGCGATGCTGGACTCCCTGCGGCTCGCCCTCGTCGTCCCGGTCGCGGCCGCCGCCGCCGGCGCCCTGATCACCGCCTTCGGGCTCCGCCGCCGCACCGCCGGCCGCGTGTCCGTCCCGGCCTCGGTGTGACCTAGTCCGCCTGACCTGCGCCCAGCATGCCGCGTGTGGGACGTGGAGCACGATCAAAGCGGTCGACCGGGAGCCTGGGCGCGGGCTACGGTGGCGCCTGGTCCTCGGCCCTCTCACGAGGCAGGTTGGTCTCATGGCGATCCCGAAGAAGTATGCGCGGCCCATCACCGTCGACGGCACCGCGTTCCGGTGGCGTGTTCGCCGTAAGCCCACGTACTGCCAGGGGAACGGATGGGGCCCGATGACGTTCGCGGTGGAACGGGCCGACGCGCCGGGTCGCGCGCTCCTGGTGTCACTTCCCTGTTCGAGGCCGGACGCGTGGCTGGGAGAGCGGGCCACCGCCGTCCGGCCGTCGCTCGTGAAGGCCGCCGTCCGCATGGCGCTCGACCGCGGCTGGGACCCCCGGCAAGCAGGCAACGCCTTCGACCTCGCACTCACCGATGACGACCTGACCGCCATGCTGCACGGGCCGCCCACGTACGCCGTCCCCTTCATGCGGAGATGACGACAGCAGATCTTGGAGGCGGTTGTGGCGATGCCGGAGAAGGGCTCGCGGCTCATCACCGTCGGTGACGTCGGCTACCGCTGGCGGGTTCGCCACAAGCCGGCCCGCCGTCAGGGCGACGGCCGGACCCCGCTCCGCTTCACCGTCGAACGGGCCGAGGAGCCGGGAAGCGTCCTCGTGGTGACGCTCCCCTGCGCCCGGCCGGACAACTGGCGGAAAGAGCGGACGATCACCATCCGTCCGCTCCTCGTCGGCGGGTGCATCCGGCGGGCCGTCGAGCGAGGATGGCGGCCGGGCCGCTCGGGCCCGGCATTCACCCTCGACGTCGCCGAGGACGAGCTGGCCGCGCTCCTCTGCGAACCGCCCCGATACCTGATCCCGTTCCTCTGGGGCATGATCCCGGAGGGCGGCGGCATCGGGGATCTTCCGCGATGCACTCAGATCCGGAGCCGGGACTGATCGGCCCCCTCTTGATCCGCAGGGGAAGCGTGCCGCTGGGTTCTCGGGTCGTGGAGCGAGCGCATCGCCTCCACCAAGGTCCCGTGGATGTACTCCAGCTCGGGCGTGGAGAAGCTCGTCCAGTCGTCGGCGTCCTCGGCCTCGGCGGCCCAGTCCTGGCCGGCCGTGGGGTCGTGCTGGTACACCCACCAGAGATTCCCCGACCGGTCCTGGAACCGCGCGAGCGTGTCACCGAAGAAATCGGTCGGACGCGTGACGATCCGCGCCCCGCGGGCCTCCGCGCGGGCCAGGGTCTCCTCCACGTCGTCCACGTACACCCGCGTGAGCGCCGGGGTGAACGGCCAGTCGGGCTTGCGGTCGGCGAGCGACAGCAGCGAGTCGCCCAGACGGAGCTCGGCGTGCAGGATGAGCCCGTCCTCGTCGATCGTGCGGGCCTCCGGCACGTCGGTCGCGCCGAACACGTCGATGAGGAAGTCGATCAGCTCGGCGGTCCCGTCGGCGATGACGAACGGGTTCACCGTGTTGGAGCCGGCGGGCGCGTGAGGTCGTGCGGTCATGAGGTTCCTTTCCTGATGAGCGGTGCACGCACTCTCGCAGCAGACGAGGTCACATCCCGTCCGCGTTCGTCAGGGTGCGTCCGGCGGCGTCTCCAGGGCGCGCAGCATCCGTCCGAGCGCCTCGCAAAGCTCCGAGCGCGCGGGATCGGGGAGGTCGACGGTGTACGCGACGCCGGCCGGAATCCACGACAGGGCGTACATCGTGTCCCTGAAGTCGGCGCCGCCCACCGGCCAGACCGTGGTGCCGGCGTCCCCCGGCTCGGCGCCCTGCGCCCACTCGCCGAAGAGATCACGCAGCCGCTCGATCGGCATCCGCATCGTCGCGGTCGCGTCGGTCGCCTGCTTGCCCCATGACGACGCGACGGCCACGAACTCCGCGACCTGCCGGTGCGAGAGCGGCCGCGGCTCGAAGAACGCCCCGGTGCGCCGCACGCCGGCGATCCGGTCGATGCGGAACGTACGCCAGCCGTCGCGATCGAGGTCCCAGCAGAGCAGGTACCAGTGCCGCTCGGACGGCGCCAGGTGGTGCGGCTCCACCTGGCGCGACGACGGCCCCGACCTCGACACGTGGGCGAAGCGGACACGCTCGTGGCCCCGGCAGGCCAGCGCCAGTTCGGTGAGCACGGCCGGGGACACCCCGGACCCGGGTCCTGTCCCGGCCGGTCGCACCGCGGCGGCGAGCGCGTTGACCCGTTCGCGCAGTGCGGCGGGCAGGACCCGTTCGAGCTTGGCGAGAGCCCGGATCGTCGTATCCGCGCCGTCGGTGAGCTGCCGCGTCGCCGCCAGGCGCAGGCCCGCCGCCATGGCGACGGCCTCCTCGTCGGTGAGCAGCAGCGGCGGCATCACACCGCCGGGCTCCAGACGGTAGCCGCCGGCCAGCCCCGGAACCGACTCGATCCGGTAGCCGAGGTCACGCAGGCGTTCGACGTCCCGGCGCACCGTACGCCGCGAGACCCCGAGCCGGTCCGCCAGCTCGGGGCCCGTCCAGTGCCGATGCGTCTGCAGCAGGTTGAGGAGCGCGAGGGCGCGTGCGGTGGTGTCCGGCATACCGCCAGCTTGCCGCCGAACGCGGACGGTTCGTGTCCGCGTCCGGGATCCGTCAGGAGGTGGCCGCCGGGTGCGGGTCGCCGAGGTACGGGAACCGGTCCAGAGTGTCGGTGTGCGGCGTCAGCCCGGTGGGCGGCGCTTCGTTCTTGGTGAGGAACGCGACGCGGATGTCGATGACGTCTTCGGTGAACGTCCGCCCGTTGGGGTACGCGGCCGGCTTGGCCGGGTCGAAGCTCAGCACGTCCGGCAGGAGGCCGTGCTCGTCGATCGCGGCGATCGCCTCCTCACGGGAGTAGCCGCCGGTGTGGCCCAGCAGATGGACGAACTGGTCCGTCCACTTCTCCCGGTCGTCGACCGGCTCGCCGGCGTTGTACTCCTCCTTCGTGTCGTCGGTGTTGAAGAAGCTGCTCATCGACGGGTGTCCCGCCCGGTCCGCGTGGACGAGCTCGCCGTCGCGCAGGACGCTGCACCGGCCCCAGACGCGCAACGTGGGCTCGGGCGCCAGCTCCGCGGTCGGCAGCTCGATGGCCATGGAGAAGACGTTGGCCGTGGTGTTGGAGTCGACGCCGGTCCACGGGGACTTCCCACCCAGATGCGGTGCGGTGAAGTTCCGCTTGCCGCTGGTGTCGAACAGGTTCTTGATGCCGTCGAAGTCGAAGAAGAAGGCGTCGCTGCGGCTGCCGGCGGCCACCAGGTAGTCGCCGCTGTTGACCACGTTGGCCCGGGGGCCGAAGGAGACGGCGGCGCCCGACACGATCTTGGTGCCCACCGCCCCGAAGTCGCGGGACTCCGCTCCGGTCGCCATGAAGACGCTGTAGGTCTGGGAGCCGTCCGACGCCGGCCGGCTGAAGACCCAGCTGAAGGCGACGTCGGTCAGGTAGTCGCCGTCGTTGTCGATGTTCAGGCGGTACACGGCGTCGGGGTGCAGGGCGTCCGCGTCGGGATTGGCGTTGAGGATGAGAACGGTCCTGCCCGGATCGCCGGGCGCCTGGAAGGCGTACAGGTCGCACAGATCGAGGCGCTGGTCGCCCAGTGGTGGCCCGAGGCTGAGGCCGGTGAAGTGGTTCGACATGTCAGGCCCTTCGATCGCTCGCTCGCCGGGAAGCCACCAGGACACTCGACCAGGCGTTCGGTGCCCGCCGCCACATCCAGCGGTCGTCGTACATGAATCTGTTTCTGCAGATTAAGCGTCGGCGAGTGCGCTGTGAGGGTTCCGTCGCGGTGTGTCGCGAGGGAGAGTTCACCGAGGTCGGGACGCTCATCGGCGCCTCCACCGTCGGACACCGGAGGTTGCCGTCCGTGAGGGACGGCAGTCAAAAATGCCTCTAACTGGGTTCATGTGGCGTATGGGACATGCTTAGATAGGCCAGGCGTCTGAGGCGATGCCCCCGCCGTGCCCCGTGTCACGGCATCCGTCTCGACGCCGATGCTCTGGCTCCGAAGAAGGGTGACGGCAGGAAGCCCACGACCATCACTCACCTTCTCGCGGGCACCCGGGCTTCCGGTGTCCCCGAGCGCCAGGGCGCGTCTATTCACCATGCCCCGAGTCGTGACCGCGTCCTGCGACGCATTGGCCCCCTTGGAGGATCTGTGACAACCTCGACGTCCTACTATGACCAGATCGGCGGCGCGCCGGCTGTTCGCGACGTCGTCGACCTGTTCTACGTGCGGGTCCTCGACGACGCCGACCTCAAGCCCTACTTCGCCGGCATCGACATGCCGAGGCTGAAGCGGCACATGGTGGTGCTGCTGTGTTCCGTCCTCGGCGGCCCCGAGCCGTACGAGGGCCGCGACCTGGCGGAGGCGCACCGCGGCATGGGCATCACCGCCGACCACTACGCGAAGGTCGGCGAGATCCTGCTTTCGGTGCTGCAGGGGGCCGGCGTGGGGGACGAGATCCTGCAGCACGTCGTGCTGACCCTGAACAAGGTGGAGTCGTCCATCGTGGCCGAACCTGTAGAGACGGCCGACTGAGTGGACGCGCAAGCTCTGAAAGACAGCTGGCGCCTCGTCGCCCGGTCAGGCGACCAGGTGCCGCTGTACTTCTACTCGGCCCTGTTCCTGATGAACCCGGAGACGAGGGACCTGTTCCCGGTGTCGATGGCGAGCCAGCGCGACCGGCTCGTCAGCGCGCTCGGGCACATCGTCAGCAACGTCGACCGGGTGGAGGAGCTGGTCCCGTTCCTGCAGCAGCTCGGCCGGGACCACCGCAAGTTCGCCGTGGTGACGGAGCACTACCCGGCCGTCGGCAGGGCGCTGCTCGCCACCCTGGAGCACTTCATAGGCGACCGGTGGACGCCCGCCCTCGCCGAGGACTGGACGAAGGCGTACAGCCTGGTGGCCCAGGTGATGACGGACGCCGCCGCGGACGCGTCCAGGACCACCCCGCCCTGGTGGGAGGGCGAGATCATCAGCCACGAGACCCCCGCCCTCGGCATCGCGGTGATCAGGGCGCGGCTGAACTACCAGTACGGCTACCGTCCCGGCCAGTCGGCGTCGATCGCGCATCCCATGCGGCCGCGCGTCTGGCGTTTCTACTCCTTCGCCAACGCGCCGCGCCAGGACAACACCATCGACCTGCACGTCCGCATGGTCGACGGCGGCGTGCTGAGCGCCGCCCTGGTCATGGGCGCGCGGCGCGGCGACGTCCTGCGCGTGGGAGCGCCCGTGGGAGACCGGCTGAGCCTCACCCCCGAGATCACCGGCGACCTGCTCCTCATCGCGGGCGGCACCGGCCTCGCGCCGCTGAAGGCGCTGGTGGAACAGGTGATGTACGAAGGCCCGTCACGGAAGGTCGACGTCGTCGTCGGCGCCCGGACGTCCCGGGAGCTGTACGACCTCGAAGCGCTGTCCAAGATGGCCGCGGAGCACCCCTGGCTGACCGTCGTCCCGGCCGTCTCCAACGACCCCTTCTACCGGGGCGTCCGCGGCAACGCCGTGGACGTCGCGCTCCAGGCATGGCGTGGCCAGCAGGTCTTCGTCTGCGGCTCCACGGAGATGGCTCAGAGCACCGTCGGACGACTGCTGGACGCGGGCGTGCCCTCCGAGCGGATCCACTTCGACGAGTTCACGAGCGACAAAGGCGGGGAGTCATGACGGCAGAGATGCCTTGGGGAGATCACCCGGAGCGCGAACGCCAGCCTCTCACCCCGGATCGGGTACGCAAGCAGGAGTTCTCGCGCACACCGCTCGGACGCCGCGGCTACAGCGAGGACGAGGTGCGCTCGTTCCTGTACCGGGTCGCGGAGGACATGGCGGCCGGGGACAAGGAGAAGGCGGACCTGCGGGCGTACATCGACCGTCTGAAGCAGTGGTACAAGGACCACGGCGTCAGCGTCGAGCACGCCGCTCCCCAGCAGGCCCTGAGCGTCGACGCGATCAATATCCTCTCCCGCGCCCAGCAGACCGCCGACGTCCAGATCGCGGAGGCGGAAGACTACGCCCGGCGGATCCTGGGGGAAGCCCGCCAGCAGTACGAGGTGATTCTCACGGAGGCGCAGCGGCAGGCGGAGGAGGCCGCCGACCAGGCGGTCGGCGCCTACCGCTCGCGCGGCGGCGAACACGGCGCCGAGGCCGAGGAACTGGAGCGGCAGATCGCCTACCTGCGCACCTTCGCCGACGTCACCCGGGTGCAGCTGCGCGCCGTGCTGGCAGGGCTGGCCCAGGAGGTCGACAAGCTCGGCACCATCCCTGACCAGGACGGGCAGGTCCTCCACGGCCCCTCACCGGCCCACCGCTGACCGGGCCCGTACGTCTGCCCTGGCGCGGTCGCCGACCACCTTCTCGACGACATCACCGCGGCGCCGGCTTCGCCGCCGAAGCGGGCGCCTGCGGGTGTTCTGCCCTTGACCGTGTGTCTGCGAGTGTGATCCCTGCACCGGAGCGCACGGGACGGCGCTCGCCCGTAGCATCCCCCTTGTGACGGCAGCCGAGGACTTCCACACCTTCCGCAGGACAGTCGAGGCCCGCTCGCTGGAACATCACCAAGCCATGGAGATCGCGCTGGAGCGGGGCTGGTGGGCGATCGCCGGCAGCGTGCTCCGCATGGAACTCGACTCTTTGATCCGCGTCATCTACCTACTGCACAACCCGAATGCGCGGGACCGCATTTTGGCGTCCTGCGTCACCGGCAACGGATTCACCACCCGGCGTCAGCGTCCACGGACGGCTTCATCTCCGGGCCTTGTTGTCCGGCCCACGCGGCTACCTGGCGGATCTTGTCGGCCGGGATCGGCGACAACCAGGCCCCACGCAGCAGCTCCCACAACTCGTCGCCGATGGAGCCCAACGAGGTCTCGGCCGCATACATGGCCGCCTTCAGCGCCCGGACGCCCTCGGGGACCATTCCTTCGAGACCGCCCACGGCTCAGCCGGGGCTGTCGGCAGGGGTACGGGCGAGCAGCGCTCGAAGTTCGTTCACCGTCTCCGTGCAGGCGCTGAGCAGGACCTGGCGCTGACCGGTGAGCTCCTGGCCGAAGCGCTGCGCGGCCGGCCCGGTCCAGATGTTCTGCGCCATCAGGGCCAACGCCCGATCGAGACTGGTCCTGGCCTCGTCGGTGAGTTGCTCCGCTCGGCGTAACGCCTGTTCCACTTGCTCCCGGGTCATGCGCGACTCCCTCGGGCGCGATGATGGGCACGAGGTCGAGGTGTGACGCCATTGGACTGCGGTGCACACAAGTCAGAGCAACCGAATCGCCGGGATTAGTCTGATATCCACCGCAGGCTCGACGTCCTTCCCCAGCGCTTCGCCAAGTCAAGGTGGCCATCACCATGCGCTGGATCTGGCTCGTACCCTCACAGATCTGCGTGATTTCCGACGCCCCGCCCGTCCACCTCAGGAAACGCGACCCGAAGCCCTCACCTGACGGGACCGAACCTTTCGACGCGTCACCGGCGTCCGTAACGGTCGAGAGGAGTCATTTTGGATCGCAATGACAGCTTCCGCGAGTTCGTCGCCGCCCATCAGCAGGCGCTGATGCGCACCGCGTACCTGCTCACGGGAGACGCCCACCAGGCCGAGGACCTGCTGCAGAGCGCCCTGTTGAAGGTGTTCGGCCGCTGGTTCAGGCTGTCGCGCGTCGAGTATCCCGAGGCGTACGCGCGCAAGGTGCTGCTGAATCAGTACATCTCGTGGCGACGGCGCCGGGTCAGGGCCGAGCTTCCGACCGCCGACCCGCCCGACCGGCTGTACTCGAGCGAGGACTCCACCATCGTGCGGCTCGTCATGCGCCGGGCTCTCATGCGGCTGCCGCCCCGGCAGCGGGCGGTGATCGTGCTGCGTTACTACGAGGACCGGACCGAACGCGAGACGGCCGAGCTGCTGAACTGCTCGGTCGGCACGGTGAAGAGCCAGGCCCACTACGCGCTGGCCCGTTTACGCGAGCTGGCGCCCGAACTGGCGCCGAAACTCTCAGACCTGGAAGCAGAGGAGGCCCGCCGATGACCTGGCTACGGGACGTGCTCGTCGATCTGGCCGACGACTCTCCGCAGGTGGACCTGGCCGAACGTACGATCGCGGCACATCACCGCAGGCGGCGTACGGTGGTCTCGCTCCTGGCGGCGGGCATGGTCGTGGTCGTCGCTCTTGGTGCGACGGCCGCCGTCCGGCTGTTGCCCGACAGGCGGCAGGAGGCCGCTTCCACGGGCGACCTGCCGGCGCGCGGGGTGGGGCCGCTGAGCCACGCGTACAAGACCTTCTGCGAGCCGGCCCGCGGGGAGGCGCCGAAGGGCTGCAGAGACGGAGGTTGGCGGGTGGTCACCCGGAGCGGCGAGACCTACCACGTGCCGGACGCGCTGCGCAGCCTCGCTCCCGGCCGCACCGGCCTGCGCGACAGCCCGCTGGCGATCAGCCGCGACGGCCGCAAGATCGCCTACTACAGCGCCGATGAAGGCACCTTCCAGGTCCGCGACCTGGCCTCGGGCCGGAAGACGACGGCCGCGCAGAAGGTGCCCAAGAGTCTGTTGGGCAGCGTCTCGCGACTGATGCTGTCTGACGACGGGCGGTTCGTCGCCTTCAGCAAGGTTCCGGACTTCAAGGATCCCGCGCTGCTCATCGACATGCGTGGCGGGGCCGTCCGCGAGTTGCCCAACCGCTGGGTCCCCATCGGTCTGTCCCCGGACGGCGCGACCATCACCCTCGCGGAGTACTCGCCGCGATCACGGCTGCGGACGATCTCCAACCTGTGGCCCAGTTCTTCCAAGGGCGACACCACGTCGGTCATCCTGCCGGTGGACTACCACTTCAGCCCTCTCGCCCCCGATGGCAGAACCGTCGCGGTGATCGAGAACCTCAGCACCGCCGAGCGGCCGTGCCGCCGCGGCGACCTGGCCCTCATGGACACGCTGACCGGCGAGAAGCGGAAGCCGACCGTCATCAGCGGCCTGCCCGCCGATGTCTCCCAGATCTCGCTGCGCACCTGGCTTAGCGCCGAGGAGGTCACCGCTCTCACCATGTCCGTGCGGTGCAGGCCGGCGTCCGACGTGCCGGACGACGAGCCCGCGGTGATCGACCAGCCGTACCGGACCATGACCGCGTACGCGGTGAACGTCAGGACCGGCAAGGCCAGGAAGCTCGCCACGTACAGAGCGCAGGGCTTCTTCGAGATCGTCCTGCCCGGCCCCCCCGGGGCGCTATGACTCAGGTGTCAGTGATCAGCTGAACCGGGATCCCGGGACGGCGAACCCCGCCCGCCCAGGCGGGGTTCGTGCACGTCAACGACTACTTGAGGAGCTGGCGCGCCATCACCATGCGCTGGATCTGGTTCGTACCCTCATAGATCTGCGTGATCTTGGCGTCGCGCATCATGCGCTCCACCGGGAAGTCCTTCGTGTACCCGTACCCGCCCAGCATCTGCACCGCGTCCACGGTGATCTCCATGGCCGCGTCCGAAGCGGCGCACTTGGCCGCGCTCGACAGGAACGTGAGGTCCTTCTGCGGCTCACCCTTCATGGCCCGCTCCGACTTGGCCGCCGCGTGATAGGTGAGCTGCCGCGCCGCCTCCAGCTTCATCGCCATGTCCGCGAGCATGAACTGCACGCCCTGGAAGTCGGCGACGGCCTTGCCGAACTGCTTGCGCTCCTTGACGTACCCGACCGCGTAGTCCAGCGCCCCCTGCGCGATGCCGAGGGCCTGCGCGGCGATGGTCACCCGGGTGTGGTCCAGGGTGGCCAGGGCGGTCTTGAATCCGGTCCCTGGCGCGCCGATCATCCGCGACTCGGGGATGCGCACGTCCTCCAGGATCACCTGACGCGTCGGGGAGGCCTTGATGCCGAGCTTGCGCTCCTTGGGTCCGAACGAGACACCCTCGTCCGACTTCTCCACCACGAAGGCGGAGATGCCGCGCGCCCCGGCCGACGGGTCCGTGACGGCCATGACCGTGTAGTACTCCGACACGCCGGCGTTGGTGATCCACATCTTGGTGCCGTTGAGCACGTAGTGGTCGCCGTCGAGGACGGCGCGGGTCTTCATGGCGGCGGCGTCGGAGCCCGCCTCCGGCTCGGAGAGCGCGTACGAGAACATGGCGTCGCCGCGGGCCACGGCGGGCAGGTACTGCTGCTTGAGCTCCTCGGAGGCCGACAGCATGATCGGCACGGTGCCGAGCTTGTTCACGGCGGGGATCAGCGAGGAGGAGGCGCAGGCGCGGGCGACCTCCTCGATGACGATGACGGCGGCCAGCGCGTCGCCGCCGGCTCCCCCGTACGCCTCCGGGACGTGGATGGCGTGCAGGTCGGATGCGACCAGGGCCTTGTAGACGTCCCAGGGGAACTCCTCGGCCTCGTCCGCCTCCGCGGCGCGGGGGGCGATCTTCTCGTCGGCGAGGGCCCTGACCGTCTCCCGGAGCATGTCGTGCTCTTCGGCGGGCGCGTACAGAGGAAAGCTCATGCACAGATAGTAGGACGTCCGAGCATCTTGCTACCAACCGGTACGGTTTGTGCTTGAGAAGAGGTGGCACGAAGAAGGGTGGGCGCGGGCCTGTAGCATTCCTCCGCAATGGAAAGGAGCTCACTCGTGCCATATCGCCTGACGGTGATCGGGACCGGCTACCTGGGCATCACGCATGCGGCCTGCATGGCGGATCTCGGCTATGAGGTGCTCGGCCTTGACATCGACGCCGACAAGGTCCGCTGCCTCAACAACGGCGAGCTCCCCATCCACGAGCCTGGGCTCGAACCCGTGCTCCGCCGCGGCCTCGACTCCGGCCGCCTGCGCTTCACCACCTCCTACGAGGAGGCCGGCGCGTTCGGCGACGTCCACTTCGTCTGCGTGGGCACGCCGCAGAAGAAGGGCGAGTACGCCGCCGACGTGTCCTACATCGACGCCGCGATCGACTCGCTGGCCCCCCATCTCGACCGCGCGTCCCTGGTCGTCGGCAAGTCGACGGTCCCGGTCGGCACCGCGTCCCGGCTGGCCGACCGGCTGGCCGCGCTGGCTCCGGCGGGCGAGCAGGCCGAGCTGGCGTGGAACCCCGAGTTCCTGCGCGAGGGCTTCGCCGTGCAGGACACGCTCCACCCCGACCGCATCGTGCTGGGCGTGCGCTCCGAACGGGCCGAGAAGGTGCTGCGCGAGGTCTACGAGCCGCTCGGCGACGTGCCGATGGTGGTGACCGACTTCCCGACGGCCGAGCTGGTCAAGACCGCCGCCAACTCCTTCCTGGCCACCAAGATCTCCTTCATCAACGCGATGGCCGAGGTGTGCGAGGCGGCGCACGCCGACGTGCAGCAGCTCTCGCTCGCGCTCTCGTACGACGACCGCATCGGCGGACGCTACCTGAACCCGGGGCTCGGGTTCGGCGGCGGCTGCCTGCCGAAGGACATCAGGGCGTTCATGGCGCGGGCCGGCGAGCTCGGCGCCGACCAGGCGCTGACGTTCCTGCGCGAGGTGGACGCGATCAACATGCGCCGCCGCGCCCGCATGGTCGACCTGGCCCGCGAGCTGGCCGGGGGTTCCTTCCACGGCTGCACGGTGGGCGTGCTCGGCGCCGCCTTCAAGCCCAACTCCGACGACATACGCGACTCCCCCGCCCTCGACGTGGCGGTGACGATCGGGCGGCAGGGCGGGCGGGTCACGATCTACGACCCGATCGCGCTCGACAACGTCCGCAAGGCGCACCCCCAGCTCGCCTACGGCGAGTCGGCCCTCGACGCGGTACGGGGCGCGCACGTCGTGCTGCTGCTGACGGAGTGGCAGGAGTTCCTGGACCTGGACCCGGAGGCGCTGGGCGAGGTCGTGGCCACCCGCAAGATCGTCGACGGGCGCAACGCGCTCGACGCCGAGGCGTGGCGCTCCGCCGGGTGGCACTACCGGGCGCTGGGCCGCCCCTGACGCACCCACTGGGTGTGCACCGGCCGGTAGCCCTGGCGCGCCCAGAAGGGCCCTGACAGCGGGTTCGCCACCGCGTGGTGCAGCAGCGTCGTGGCCACGCCCCACGCGTCCAGCCGGGCGTGCGCGGCGGCGGCCAGCGCCGCGCCGACACCCCGGCCCCGTACGGCGGGGTCGGCGTACATGACGCCCAGGTAGGCGGCCGGCATCCGGGTCACCATGGAGGCGATCCACCGCGACCGGGGCGGCGGGTCGACGATGACGACGCCGGTCACCGTGCCGTCGTGCTCGGCCACGCAGGCCCAGGAGCGGGGCAGCGTGCCGGTGAGATGCTCCCTGATCCTGGCGGGCGTCGACGGCCGCGGCGTGACCCAGCCGAACTGCGCGTCGTACGCCACCAGCGCCTCGTACAGGCGCGCGATCCCGTCCAGGTCGTCAGCGGTGGCGGGCCGTACGCACGGGTCCGTGGCCTGCCCGGCCGGGGGCCTGCGGGGGCGGGCGGCGACGGTGACCGTCGGGGCGAAGCCGCGGACGGCCAGGGCGCGGACGGCGGCGGTGTCGCGGCTGGGCCACAGCACCGCGAGCGGGCCGGGCTCCCGCCGGGGCACGGCCGTCCACGCGTCCAGCAGCGCGCCGAGCGCCGCCTCCGGGTCGGGGCCGCCGACGCGGGCGTGCAGCCGGTGGACGACGAGCGGGCCCCAGGTGGCGTTGAGTGTGTCGAGGCCGGAACGGTCCATCGAGGCCAGGCCGACGGCGCCGGGCACCTCGACGAGCTGCTCCCCGGGACCGGGCTTGGGCAGCCGGTCCTGCCCGCCGGCCAGCGGGTCGGCGGCGCGTACCCGGGCGGCGTGGCCCGCGAGCACGTCCAGCACGGCCCTCTCCCGGGGCGGGCGGATCAATCGGCCGGCTTCAGCGCCGCGGCCTCGGCGCGCAGCCGTTCGCCCTTGGCGTGCGCCTGCTCCTTGAGCCGCTCCTGGAACTCGACCATGCGGGCGCGCAGGGTGGCGTCGGTGGCGGCGAGGATGCGTACGGCGAGCAGGCCGGCGTTGCGGGCGCCGCCGACCGCGACGGTCGCGACGGGCACCCCGGCCGGCATCTGGACGATCGACAGCAGGGAGTCCATGCCGTCGAGGTACTTCAGCGGCACCGGCACCCCGATCACCGGCAGCGGCGTGACGGAGGCGAGCATGCCGGGCAGGTGGGCGGCGCCGCCCGCGCCCGCGATGATGACCTCGACGCCGCGGCCGGCCGCCTGCCTGCCGTACTCGATCATCTCGGCGGGCATCCGGTGGGCGGAGACGACGTCGGCCTCGAACGGGATCCCGAACTCGGCGACCGCCTCGGCGGCGGCCTTCATCACCGGCCAGTCGGAGTCGCTGCCCATGACGATGCCGATGCTCACGTGTACTCCCCGGTCATCAGGTAGACGGCGGCGTGGCGGGCGCGGGCCCTGACCTCGTCGAGGTCGTCACCGACGGCGGTGACATGGCCGATCTTACGGCCGGGGCGCACCTGCTTGCCGTAGAAGTGCACCTTGACGGCCGGATCGTGGGCCATGACGTGCTCGTACCGCTTGAACAGGTCGGGGTCGTCGCCGCCGAGCAGGTTGGCCATGACGACCACCGGCGCGGTCATGGCGGGCGTGCCGAGCGGCAGGTCGAGCACGGCCCGCAGGTGCTGCTCGAACTGGGAGGTGCGGGAGCCCTCGATGGTCCAGTGGCCGCTGTTGTGCGGGCGCATGGCCAGCTCGTTGACGAGCAGCCCCTGCCGGGTCTGGAACATCTCGACGGCCAGCATGCCGGTGACGCCCAGCTCGTCGGCGATCCGCAGGGCGACGCGCTGCGCCTCGGCGGCCTCCTCGGGGTCGAGCCCGGGGGCGGGGGCGAGCACCTCTACGCAGATGCCGTCGCGCTGCACGGTCTCCACGACCGGGTAGCTGACGCCCTGGCCGTGCGGGGAACGGGCGACGAGCACGGCGAGCTCACGCTCGAACGGCACGAGCGCCTCCGCGAGCAGCGGGCCGCCGGCGCCGGCGAACGCCTCGGCCGCGGCCTCCTCCGAGTCGCACACCCACACGCCGCGGCCGTCGTAGCCGCCGGTGACCGCCTTGAGCACCACCGGCCAGCCGTGCCCGGCGGCGAACGCGGCCGCCTCGCCGGGGCCGGAGACGCGGGCCCAGGCCGGGCACGGGGCGCCGATCGCGGTCAGCCGCTCACGCATGACGGCCTTGTCCTGGGCGTGGACGAGGGCGTCGGCGCCGGGGTGGACGGCGTGGCCGTCGTCGATGAGCGCCCGGATGTGCTCGCCGGGGACGTGCTCGTGGTCGAACGTGATCGCGTGACAGCCTTCGGCGAACGCGCGCAGGTCGTCGAGGGAGCGGTAGTCGCCGACGCGGGTGTCGACGATGACCCGGGCGGCGCTCTCGTCAGAGGACCCGGCCAGCACCCGCAGCTCGATGCCGAGAGCGATGGCGGGGGGCTGCGACATCCGGGCGAGCTGTCCGGCGCCGACGATGCCGACGACGGGGCCGATGGGACTGTATGCGTTCACGTGAGGTGAGCATACCGGCCGCATTCCGGAGCGCTCGCAGGTAGAGCGCCCTCGGTGCGAACCGCGCTATAACGGGCAGTCTTCAGGAAAGAAGATGCTGACACGCCACGGTAAGGTACCCCGGTACGCTGAAGTGGTCATGGCGTGACGAGGCGGAAGGGCCGAGCAGACACGTGCGGTTCGTCAAGAGCTTGTACCAGCGGTTCGCCGCCCTTCTGCATGAGCTGACGAAGTTCGGCATCGTCGGAGGGCTCGCCTTCCTGATCGACCTGGGCGCGCTCAACTTCTTCCACCTGGTCGTCGGCATCGGGCCGATGACCTCGAAGGTCTTCGCCACGACGATCTCGACCACCTTCGCGTACGCGGGCAACCGCTTCTGGACGTTCCGCCACCGCGAGCAGAGCGGGCTGGGGCGCGAATACTTCCTGTTCTTCCTGATGAACGGCATCGCGCTGCTGTTCGGCGTGCTGGTGATCGGGTTCACCACCTACACGCTCAAGTTCGACGACCCGGTCAGCCTCAACATCGCCAACATCGTCGGCGTCGGCCTAGGCACCCTCTTCCGCTACTGGTCCTACAAGAAGTGGGTGTTCCTGGAGGCGACCACGCCGATCCCGGCCGAGCTGCCCGCGATCGAGCTCAGGCAGGACCGCTGACCACGCGGTTCCTGTTAGGCGCGTCGGCCGGGCGCAGGAAGACGGCGAACGTCGCCGGCCTCCTCCGGACCAGCTCCAGCCGTCCGCCGTCGGCGGCGGCCAGCGCGCGGGCGAGCGTCAGCCCGAGACCGGTGCCGCCGCCCCCGCTCACGTTCCTGTCGAAGATCTTGGGTGCGATCTCGTCGTCGATGCCCGGCCCCTCGTCGGTCACCTCGGTCACCACGTAGTTGTCGCCGCTCGTCGTGGTGACGGTGACGGTGCCGCCGCCGTGGCGCAGGGAGTTCTCCAGCAGCGTGGCGATGACCTGGCCGAAGCCGCCGGTGGTGGCCAGCGCCTTGAGGTCGCGGGTGCCTTCGAGCACGAGCCTGCGTCCCACGCCGCGGAAGACGGGGTCCCACTCCGTCACCTGCTGGACCAGCACCTGGTCGATCGAGGTCGGCTCGGCCTGGGAGTGACGCTGGCGGCGGGCCGCGGCGAGCAGCTCGTCGATCACCGCCGTGAGCCGCTCGGCCTGCACGATGGCCGCCTCGCCCTCCTCGCGCACGACCTCCGGGTGGTTGGAGGCGGCGACGATCTCCTCCAGGCGCATGGTGAGGCCGGTCAGCGGGGTGCGCAGCTGGTGTGAGGCGTCGGTGGCGAACTCGCGCTCACGGGTGAGCAGGTCGGAGATGCGGGTGGCGCTGCGGTCGAGGACCTGGGCCACCCTGTCGAGTTCGGGGATGCCGTAGCGGTGCTTGCTCGGCCGGGCGTCCCCGGAGCCGAGCCGCTCGGCGATCATGGCGAGGTCGCGCAGGGGCAGCGTGAGCCGGCGTGTCTGCACGATGGCCAGGCCGACGGCGACGGCGAGAGCCGCGACGGCCAGGGCGACGATCAGCAGCAGGCGCGCGTACACGTCCTGCTCGACCTGTGCCCTGTCGCGGCTCACCCGGACGAAGATGCCGCTGTCGGACTCCGCGTCCTCGGTCATCTGCTGACCGGACGGCGGTGGCGTGCCGATGACGGTGGCCTTCGGGGGGTTCCCGCGTTCGAATATCTGGATGTAGCGATCCGGATATTTCTGCTCCAGTTGCTGCGGGTCGAGCGGCGTCTCCTGGATCCGGGCGTACTCGACCTCGCCCACCAGGCGTGTCGCTTCCGCTCTGAGCTGCTGGGCGGCATCATCGACGATCAGCCGGCTGACGACGACGCCCAGGGGCACTCCGAGCAGAAGGACGGCGATGCCCGCGACGAGGAGGGTTGAAGTGAGCAGGCGTCGGCGCATGCCTACTCGCGTTCGAAGCGGAAGCCGACTCCCCGGACGGTGGTGATGTAACGAGGCTTCGCCGCGTCGTCCCCCAGCTTGCGGCGCAGCCAGGAGATGTGCATGTCGAGCGTCTTGGTCGAGCCCCACCAGTTGGTGTCCCACACCTCGCGCATGATCTGCTCGCGGGTGACCACCTTGCCCGCGTCGCGCACCAGCACGCGCAGCAGGTCGAACTCCTTGGTGGTGAGGTGGAGCTCCTTGTCGCCCATCCAGGCGCGGCGTGAGTCGGCGTCGATGCGGACGCCCTGGACCACCGGGGTCTCGGACGTGCCGCGCCGCAGCAGTGCCCGCACCCGGGCGAGCAGTTCGGCGAGCCGGAACGGTTTGGTGACGTAGTCGTCGGCGCCGGCGTCGAGGCCGACCACCGTGTCCACCTCGTCAACGCGTGCGGTGAGGATCAGCACCGGAGTGCCGTGCCCCTCCGCACGTATGCGGCGCGCCACCTCCAGGCCGTCCATCTCCGGAAGGCCCAGGTCCAGGACGATGAGGTCGATGCCACCCGACAGTGCCCTCTCCAGGGCCTGCGGGCCGTCGGGGCTCACCTCAACCTGGTAGCCCTCGCGGCGCAGGGCGCGCGCGAGCGGCTCGGAAATCGAGGTGTCATCCTCGGCGAGAAGTACGCAGGTCATGAGGCGATCGTAGGTCCTTAGGCGATCGTTTCCCGGGCACAGCGCGCGGTTTGACTCGTAGTTGACCTATCTATTGACCTGGGCAAACGCGACTAAATGTCGGTTAGTCGTGATTAAATTACCGCGATACTCGGGGCTAAACCCTTACGTCCCCCAGAAACGCGCGCACCCGCCGGGAGAACCGGCGGGCGGGGGTCGCATTGACGGAAGTTCGGGCGCGGGCGACGGGCTCAGTCGTCGCTGGACGGCGGCTCGGCGTAGCGGGCGAGGTAGAGCTGCTCACCGAGCGTCTGGATGAGTTCGAGCTCGGTCTCCAGGTAGTCGATGTGCTCCTCCTCGTCCTCGAGGATCTCCTCGAAGATGCGGGCGGAGGTGATGTCGCCCTTCTCGCGCATCAGCGCGATGGCGGGCCGCAGCCGTTCCACGACGCCCAGCTCGACGTCCAGGTCGGCCCGGAGCTGCTCGGGGACCGTCTGGCCGATGTGGAGCGTACCCAGCCGCTGGTAGTTGGGCAGTCCCTCCAGGAACAGGATGCGATCGGTGAGCCGCTCGGCGTGTCGCATCTCGTCGAACGACTCCGCGCGGGTGTGCTCGGCGAGTTTCGTGTAGCCCCAGTTCTCCTGCATCTTGGCGTGCAGGAAGTACTGGTTGATCGCCGTGAGCTCCGCGGTCAACTGCTCGTTGAGCAGCTCGATGATCTGCCTGTCACCCTGCATGAAACAAGCCCCTTGTGCTATGCGGTCGTGAGTTCCTCCGACCTTTTCAGCATCGCACAGATCTTTCGTACACACCGGGCGCAGTCGCCCCCGGCGCCCGTGGTGTCGCGTACCTGCTTCGCGCTCTTGGCGCCCGCGGCGATGCAGTCGTGAACCTCGTTCTCGGTCACGGCACGACAGACACACACGTACATCCGGGGCAGCCTCTCAGGGGAACAACTCAGGTAAGGCACACCTAAGGTAGCCCACTGAGGTAAGGCTTGCCTATGTGAGGTCCGCCATAAGGCGGATTCAGTGACCTCGGGTGATCCACTCCTCCAGGTGCGGCGCCTCCGCGCCGATCGAGGTCGAGTCGCCGTGACCGGTGTGCACGACGGTCTCGGGAGGCAGCGTGAGCAGCCGCTCACGGATCGACTCGATGATCGTGCCGAAGGACGAGTAGGACCGCCCGGTCGCCCCCGGCCCGCCCTTGAACAGCGTGTCGCCGCTGAACAGCGCGCCCACCTCGGGCGCGTACAGGCAGACCGCGCCGGGCGCGTGGCCGGGGGTGTGCAGGACCTGCAGCTCGATCCCGCCGGCCTCGAACTTGTCGCCGTCGGCGAGTGGTTCGTACGCGACCTCGTCCCCGTAGACCTGCTCCCAGAGCACCTGGTCGGCGGGGTGCAGCCGGATCGGCGCGCCGGTGCGGCGGGCCAGGTCGGCGGCGGCGTTGATGTGGTCGTTGTGCGCGTGGGTGCAGACGATGGCCCGCACGCTGCGCCCGCCGACCCGCTGGGCGATGGCCTCGGCGTCGTGGGCGGCGTCGATGACGACGACCTCGCGGGCGTCGCCGACCAGCCAGACGTTGTTGTCGACGTCCCAGGTGCCGCCGTCGAGCGAGAAGGTGCCGGAGGTGATGACCTTGTCGAGCATTTAGAGGATCACCACCGACCGCAGCACGTCGCCGCGCTCCATCTTGTGGAAGGCCTCTTCGACCTGGTCGAGCGCGATCGTCTCGGTGACGAACTTGTCGAGCGGCAGCCGGTGCTGCAGGAACAGGTCGATGAGCATCGGGAAGTCGCGGCTCGGCAGGCAGTCGCCGTACCACGACGACTTCAGCGCGCCGCCCCTGCCGAACACGTCCAGCAGCGGCAGGTCGATGCGCATCTCGGGGGTGGGCACGCCGACCAGCACCACCGTGCCGGCCAGGTCGCGGGCGTAGAAGGCCTGCTCGTACGTCTCGGGCCGGCCGACCGCCTCGACCACCACGTCGGCGCCGAAGCCGCCGGTGAGGTCGCGGATCGCCTCGACCGGGTCGTTCTCGCGGGAGTTGACCGTGTCGGTGGCGCCGAAGCCGCGCGCCCACTCCAGCTTGCGCTCGTCGACGTCCACCGCGATGACCTTGGCGGCCCCGGCCAGGGACGCGCCGAGGATGGCCGCGTCGCCGACGCCGCCGCAGCCGATGACCGCGACCGTGTCGCCGCGGGTGACGCCGCCGGTGTTGATGGCGGCGCCGAGGCCGGCCATCACGCCGCAGCCCAGCAGCCCGGCCACGGACGCGGGCGCCTCGGCCGAGACCTTCGTGCACTGCCCGGCGGCGACCAGCGTCTTGCCGAGGAAGGCGCCGATGCCGAGCGCGGGCGACAACTCGGTGCCGTCGGTGAGTGTCATCTTCTGGGTGGCGTTGTGGGTGTTGAAGCAGTACCACGGCCGGCCGCGCAGGCACGCCCGGCACTGGCCGCACACGGCCCGCCAGTTGAGGATGACGAAGTCGCCGGGCTCCAGGCCGGTGACGCCCTCGCCGACCGCCTCCACGACGCCGGCCGCCTCGTGCCCGAGCAGGAACGGGTAGTCGTCGCTGATGCCGCCCTGGCGATAGTGGAGGTCGGTGTGGCAGACCCCGCACGCCTGCACGGTCACCACCGCCTCGCCCGGGCCCGGGTCGGGGACGAGCACCGTTTCAAGTGAGACTTCCTGGCCCTTACCTCGGGCGATGACACCCTGAACTTCGTACGGCATGCCAGCCATCTTGTGTCCAGGAGGGTGATCTCCGCAAGACATGGGGCCGCACCACGCCGAGACCTCTCACCGGCCGCTGCCCGAGCCGCTGCCCGAGCCGCTGCACGGGCTACCGGCCGTCGATGTCGCCGTCGGAGGCGTCCTCCAGGAGCCGGAACAGCTCGGTGCGGACCTCCTGGATCCGCGGGATGTCGCGCAGCACGATCTCACCCCGCTCGCCGGCGGACTCGACGGTGAGGGTGCCGCAGCCAAGCAGCCGCTCGAAGAGCGTCTGGTCGGAGCTGACGGTGTTGACCTTCGCCATCGGGATCTCGTCGGTCGACTTGTTGAGCACGCCGGTGCTGATCGAGAACCGGTGGGTGGTGAGGACGTAACCGGTGTTCTTCCACTGCAGGTACGGGACGAACGACCAGATCGTCATGAGGATCAGCCCGATGACGACGACCGCGATGCGGGCGTAGGAGGCGTACTCCCAGGTGTCCGGGACGAAGTAGATCGCCGCGCCGGAGGCCGCGGCGATCAGGAGGAGCGCGATGAAGGGGACGACCAGCCGCTTCCAGTGCGGGTTGAAGGACCGGACGCGGCGCTCACCTTGTGTCAGGTGGTGGTCGGGAATGGTCATGGGCAAATGGTGCCACCTCGGCCGATCGGCGGCTACGTCGTGGCCCGAACGTGTACGACGTCCCCCGCGCTCAGCGCGTAGGCCCGGTCCTCGGCGCTCACCTGAAGGTGGCCCGACCGGTCGACGCCGGTGGCGCGTCCGGTGAGCACGCTGCCGCCGGGCAGCTCCACCCGCACGTCGCGGCCGACGGTGGCGGAGCGGGCCAGGTAGGCGGCGCGCAGCCCGCAGGCGTCGGCGTCGCCGCCCGCCTCGTCCCACTCGCGGTAGTGGGTCTCGACCTCCCGCAGCACGGCCCGCAGCAGCGGGTCGCGGTCGACGCAGGCGGCCTTCTCCACAGCCAGCGAGGTCGCGGTGGCGACGGGCAGCTCGTCCTCGCTCAGCAGCACGTTCAGCCCGATGCCGATCACCACCCCGCCCTCGACCCGCTCGGCGAGCACCCCGGCCAGCTTCCGCTCGCCGATCAGCAGGTCGTTGGGCCACTTCAGGCGCACGTCCACCTCGGCCAGGCGGCGCACCGCGGACGCGGCGGCCACGCCGAACAGCAGCGGCAGCCACCCGTACGCGGTGACCGGCGCCTCGGGCCTGAGCAGGACCGAGAACGTCAGCCCCGCGTACGCCGGAGCGGTCCAGGGGCGGCCCAGCCTGCCGCGGCCCGCCACCTGCTCCTCGGCGGCCAGCACCGCGCCCTCGGGCGCGCCGTCCCTGGCGGCCTTGGCGAGGTCGGCGTTGGTGGAGCCGGTGCTGTCGACGACCCTGACGCCCGTCCACAGCGAGCCGGGGCGGACCAGGGCGCGGTTGAGCGCCGCCTCGGACAGGGGTGGCCGGTCGAGGTCGTGGTAGCGAGACATCCTCCCATCCTGTCGCATCCGCCTGCCGGACTCCGGAAGGGCCGGGCGGAACCACGGATCGGCCAGGAGCAAGATGGACGCATGAGCAAGCGACTGGATCCGCGCAACTGGGCCTCGTGGCGGCCGTTCGGCCTCGGGCTGCGCAAGCCGAACAACTACCTGGAGCTGATCAAGGCCTTCCGGTCGGTCAAGGGCAACAGGCGCTACGCGTGGCGGATCCTCACCCGGGGGACGTGCGACGGGTGCGCGCTCGGCACCAAGGGCATGCGCGACTGGACCATGCGGGAGGTCCACCTGTGCAACATCAGGCTGCGGCTGCTGCCGCTCAACACGATGCCCGCGCTCGACGTGTCGGTGCTGGCGGACGCCGACCGGCTCGCCGGGAAGAGGAGCGCCGAGCTGCGCGAGCTGGGGCGGCTGCCGTACCCGATGCTGCGGCGCGCCGGCGAGCCCGGCTTCACCCGCGTGTCGTGGGACGAGGCGCTGCGGGTGGCGGCCGGAGGGCTGCGCGACGCGCGCTTCGGCGCCTACCTGACCAGCCGCGGCATGCCGAACGAGAACTACTACGCGGCCCAGAAGGCGGTGCGGGCGCTCGGCACCAACAACGTCGACAACGCCGCCCGCATCTGCCACTCGCCGTCGACGGTGGCGCTCAAGGACACCATCGGGGCGGCGGCCACGACCTGCTCGTATCAGGACTGGATCGGCTCCGACCTGATCGTGTTCATCGGGTCGAACCCGTCGAACAACCAGCCGGTGGCGATGAAGTATCTCTACCACGCCAAGAAGGCCGGCACCCGGATCGCGATGGTCAACGCCTACCGCGAGCCCGGCATGGAGCGTTACTGGGTGCCGTCCAACGCCGAGTCGGCCCTGTTCGGCACGAAGATCACCGATGAGTTCTTCGGGGTTCACCAGGGCGGCGACATCGGCTTCCTCAACGGGGTGCTCAAGCACCTGATCGAGAACGACTGGATCGACGAGAAGTTCGTCGCCGGGCACACCACCGGCTTCGAGGAGGCCCGCCGGGCCGTGTCGGAGCAGTCGTGGGAGGTGCTGGAGGCGCTGTCGGGGTCGACCAGGGACGAGATGCTGCGCCTGGCCAGGATGCTGGGCGAGGCCCGCTCGGCCGTGCTGGTGTGGTCGATGGGCATCACCCAGCACACCCACGGCGAGGACAACGTACGCGCGATCGTCAACCTGGCGCTGGCCAGAGGCTTCGTGGGGCGCGACGGGTGCGGGCTGATGCCGATCCGCGGCCACAGCGGCGTGCAGGGCGGTGCCGAGATGGGGGCGTACGCGACCGGGCTGCCGGGCGGGCTGCCCGTCACGCCGGAGAACGCGGCGAAGTTCTCCGGGATGTGGGGGTTCGAGGTGCCTTCTTCGCCGGGGCTGACGGCGACCGACATGATCGACGCGGCGCACGCGCGGGAGCTGGACGCGCTGGTCTCCTCCGGCGGCAACTTCCTGGAGGTGCTGCCCGACCCCGGCTACTGCCGGGAGGCGCTGTCCCGGCTCAAGCTGCGGGTGCACATCGACATCGTGCTGTCGTCGCAGATGCTCGTGCCTGCCGAGGGCGACGTGCTGCTGCTGCCCGCGCAGACGCGCTACGAGATGGCGGGCGGGGTGACCGAGACGTCGACCGAGCGGCGGGTGATCTTCTCGCCGGAGGTGGAGGGGCCGCGGATCGGCGAGGCGTGGCCGGAGTGGAAGATCTTCACCGAGCTGGCCGCCGCCACACGTCCCGAAATTTCGAGACTCGTGCGGTTCACCGGCACGCCCGCGATCCGCGAGGAGATCGAGCGCGCGGTGCCCTTCTACGAAGGCATCGCCGGGCTGCGGCGGTTCGGCGACAGCGTCCAGTACGGCGGCCGCCACCTCTGCCCCGGCGGCCGCTTCCCCACCCCCGACGGGCGGGGCGGGTTCTCGGCGGTCGATCCACCGGCGCTGGAGCGGCCCGACGGCGCGTTCTCGGTCGCCACCCGGCGCGGCAAGCAGTTCAACAGCATGGTCCACGAGCGCATGGACGGCTTCAACGGCGCGATGCGCGAGGCCGTGCTGATGAGCCCCTACGACGCCGACCGGCTCGGCCTGCCCGACGGCGCCCCGGTCGAGCTGCGCGCGGGCGAGCGCTCGTACCGGGGCAAGGTGCTGCGCGCCCCGCTCGTGCCCGGCAACCTGCAGGTCCACTGGCCGGAGGGCAACGTGCTGCTGGACGAGACGCGCCGGTCACCGCAGGCGCGGATCCCCGACTACAACGCCGTCGTCACCGTGCGGGCGCTTTGAGCAGGCCCGGCCCCACCAGCCGCGCCCGGATCCGCGAGCTGAACGGGCGCACGGCCCGCGAGCGCCGCGACAACCTGGCCACCGAGGAGCCGCTGGAGATCCGGCTCGTCGGGCTCGGCGGGGCGCGCAAGACGGTGGCGATCACCATGCGCACGCCGGGGCACGACTTCGAGCTGGCCGCCGGGTTCCTGCACGGCGAGGGCCTGGCCGGGCCCGGGGAGATCGCGTCCATCGCGTACTGCACCGACGAGGACCTGCCGCCGGAGGAGCGCTACAACACCGTCACCGTGCGGCTGCGCGGGCCGATCCCCGACCTGCCCGCGCTGGAGCGTCACTTCGTGACCTCCAGCGCGTGCGGCGTGTGCGGCTCGGCGAGCCTGGACCGGCTGCACGAGCGGTGCGCCCCGCTCCCGCCGGGCGGGCCGCCCATCGACCCCGAGGTCCTGTACGGGCTGCCGGACGCGTTGCGCGCGGGCCAGGGCGTGTTCGGCAAGACCGGCGGGCTGCACGCGGCCGGCCTGTTCACCGCCGACGGCACCCTTCTGGCGGTACGGGAGGACGTCGGCCGGCACAACGCCGTCGACAAGCTCGTCGGCTGGTCGGCCATGAACGACCGGCTGCCGCTGGCCGGGCACGTGCTCATGGTGAGCGGCCGGGCCGGCTACGAGATCATGCAGAAGGCGCTGGCGGCCGGGGTGCCGGTGGTGTGCGCGGTGTCGGCGCCCTCGTCGCTGGCGGTCGACCTGGCCGCGGAGTTCGGGCTGACGCTGGTGGGCTTCCTGCGGGGGGAGCGGTGCAACGTCTATGCCGGCCATGAGCGGATTCTTATGGAATGAAGCATTCCGTTCTGCTATAGTTGGGGAACAGAACAAGCCGTTCCGTTCTCTTCCGAGGAGCCTCCCGTGATCCGTCCCTTCCGCATCGAGATCCCCCAGGCCGACCTCGACGACCTGCGGGCCCGCCTGTCCCTGACCCGCTTCGCCGACGAGATCCCCGGCGCCGACCAGGGCGTCCCGGTCTCGCGGGTCCAGCAGCTGGTCTCGTACTGGCGCGACGGCTTCGACTGGCGGGCCGTCGAGGCCCGCCTCAACGCCCACCCGCAGTTCGTCACCGAGATCGACGGGCAGGACATCCACTTCGTCCACGTCCGCTCCGACAACCCGGACGCGCTGCCGCTGATCCTCACCCACGGCTGGCCCGGCAGCTTCGCCGAGTATCTCGACGCCGTCGAGCCCCTGTCGCGCCACTTCCACCTGGTCGTCCCGTCGCTGCCCGGCTACGGCTTCTCCGGCCCGACCAGGGAGCTGGGCTGGGACAACCTGCGCATCGCCCGCGCCTGGGCCGAGCTGATGTCCCGCCTCGGCTACACCCGCTACGGCGCGGTGGGCAACGACGCCGGCTCGATGATCTCCCCCGAGATCGGCCGGGTGGACCCCGGCCACTGCGTCGGCGTCCACGTGACCCAGCTCTTCTCCTTCCCGTCGGGCGACCCGGCCGAGTTCGCCGGCCTCTCGGAGGAGGACCAGCAGGGCCTGGCCGTCCTCGACTGGTTCTGGAAGGAGAAGGGCGCCTTCAACGTCCTGCACTCGCAGCAGCCGCAGACCCTGGCCCACGCCCTCATGGACTCCCCCTCGGGCCTGGTCGGCTGGCTGGCCCAGCTCTTCGACGAGGACCTGGACGACGACTTCGTGCTGACCCACGCCGCCATCCACTGGTTCACCGGCACCGCCGCGTCGGCGCTCCGGCTCTACTGGGAGAACGCCCGCGCCGAGCAGCCCAAGGAGCCCACGACGGTGCCGATCGCGCTGGCGATGGGCGAGGGCGACTTCAAGTCGATCCGGCCGTTCGCGGACCGCGACCACACCCGGATCGTCTCCTGGAAGACGCTGCCGGCCCCGGCCCGCGGCCACTACACGGCCCACACCGCCACGGACGCCCTCACCTCGGACGTCCGCGACTTCTTCCTCAGCCTGACCTGACCCCCGGGATCAGCCCGTGTTCTGCAGACCTGCCGCCACCCCGTTGACGGACAGCAGGAGGAGCGTGGACAGGCGGTCGCGTTCGTGGTCGGACGGGTCGCCGGTGCGCAGCACCGTCAGGGCACGCAGTTGCAGGTGTGACAGGGCGTCGACGTACGGGTCGCGGAGCTGGACGGCGCGCGAGAGGACCTTGCGGTTCTCCAGGAGGCGCTTGTGGCCGGTGACCTTCAGCACCAGCCTGCGGGTGCGGTCGTACTCCTCCAGGACCTGCTCGGCGAAGTCGTCCCTGCCGCCGAGCGCCAGGTAGCGGGCCGCGATGGAGCGGTCGGTCTTGGCCAGCGACATCTCGGCGTTGTCGAGCAGCGAGTTGAACAGCGGCCACTCGGCGTAGGCGGCCTGCAGCTCCTCCAGGGAGTCGGCGGCGGCCAGGCCGGTGCCGATGCCGTACCAGCCCGGCAGGTTGACGCGGGTCTGGGCCCACGCGAACACCCACGGGATGGCCCGCAGGTCGTCGAGCGAGCGCGGGGCGCCCAGGCCCCGGCGGGCCGGGCGGGAGCCGAGGCGCAGGGAGCCGATCTCCTCCAGCGGGCTGACCAGGGCGAACCATTCAGGGAAGCCGGGGGCCTCGGTGAGCGCGCGGTACGCCTCCTCGGACGCGCGGGCGACCCGCTCGGCGAGCGGGCGGAAGCGCTCGGCGGCGGCGGCGGTGCGGGCGCCGACCGCCGGGGAGGAGGCCAGCAGGACGGCGTTGGCGACCTGCTCCAGGTGGCGGCGGGCGATCGCCATGTGGGCGTAGCGGGCGAAGATGACCTCGCCCTGCTCGGTGACCTTGAAACGGCCGGCGACCGAGCCGGGCGCCTGGGCGAGCACGGCGCGGTTGGCCGGGCCGCCTCCCCGGCCGAGCGCGCCGCCGCGGCCGTGGAACATCCGCAGCTTGACGTCGTGCGCGGCGGCCCACGCCGTGAGCTGCTCCTGCGCCTCGTACAGGCGGAGGGTCGCGGCGGCCGGGCCGAGCTCCTTGGCCGAGTCGGAGTAACCCAGCATGATCTCCATGCGCCGCCCGGTGTCGGCCAGCCGCTGCTGGACCTGCGGGATGTCGAGCATGCCCGTGAGCACGCGGGGCGAGTTGACCAGGTCCTCGCCCGACTCGAACAGCGGCACCACGTCCAGCGCCAGCGGGCGCGCGCCGAGGGCGTGCGCGACCAGCTCGTGCACGGCGGCGACGTCGTCGGCGGAGCGGGTGAACGAGACCACGTAGCGGGAGCAGGCCTCGACGCCGAACCGGTCCTGGATCCAGGCGATGACCCGGATCGTGGCCAGCACCTCCTCGGTGCGCTCCGACAGCTCGCCGCCCGCGCGGATCTCCTCCAGGGCCGCCGCGTGCACCTGGGAGTGCTGGCGGACCTCCAGCTCGGCCAGGTGGAAGCCGAACGTCTCCACCTGCCAGATCAGGTGCTGCAGCTCCCCGTACGCCTGGCGTACCGCGGTCTTGGCGAGGGAGTCCTGCGCGAGGCGCAGGTCGGCGAGCAGCTCGGCGGGGCCGCGGTAGGCGAGGTCGAGGTCGCGGCTGCGGGTGGCGGCGACGCGGGCGGCGACGAACAGCAGCCACTGCCGGTGCGGCTCCCGGGGCGACCGGGTGGCCAGCTCGGAGACCAGGTCGGGGTGGTGGTCGACGGCGGCGGCCAGCGCGGCGCGCAGCTCGGGCGAGGCGGGGGCGAACTGGGCCGAGGCGGTGAGCGTGCGGCCGATCCGCAGGCAGGCGTTCTCCAGGGCCGTGAGCACGTGCTCGGCCTGGATCTGGATGGCCTCGCGGGTGACCTTGGCGGTGACGTTGGGGTTGCCGTCGCGGTCGCCGCCGATCCAGCTGCCGAAGCGGATGAACGGCCGGGCGAGCGGCTCGCCGACGCTGTCGTGCAGCGCCGCGTCCAGCGACCGGTAGACCTGCGGCACCACCCTGAACAGGGTCTCGTCGAAGGCCGCCATGGCGGTGCGGACCTCGTCGAGCGGGTCCAGCCGGGTGTTGCGGAGCTGCGCCGTACGCCAGAGCAGGTCGATCTCCTCCAGCAGGCGGCGCCTGGACTCGGCCCGCTCGGAGGCGCCCCGCTCGGGCGCGTCGTACTCGGTGAGCTGGTGGCTGACGCGCTGGATGGCGGTGGCGACGGCGCGCCTGCGCGCCTCGGTCGGGTGGGCGGTCAGCACGGGGTGCAGCTCCAGGTCGCGGACGAGCTCGGCGACGCGCTCGGCGCCCAGCTCCTGCACGGCGTGCGCCAGCGACTCGCGCTGCACCCCGTCCTCGGTGTCGCGGCGGCGCAGGGAGCGGATGCGGTAGTGCTCCTCGGCCAGGTTGGCCAGGTGGAAGTAACACGTGAACGCGCGGGCGATCTCCACCGCCCGGTCGATCTCCCACCCGGACACCATCTCGACGATCTCGTCGCCGGACACCTCGCCTCTGCGGGCGGCGATGACGGCCTTGCGCAGGCGTTCGACGTCGGCCAGCAGATCTTCGCCGCCCTGCTCGGCGATCACCTCCCCGAGCAGGCTGCCGAGCAACCGCACGTCTCTGCGCAGCTCGTCGGGCATCTCGGTCACTGCGGCACTGCGATGCTCCAGCCCCTGGTCAATCATGCTTCGAAGCGTATACACCGCTTCCTGGACGCCGCAGAGGGGTCTCACTTATTGGACTAGACCACTGGTCAGGCGGGCTTCGAGACGGCGGCCAGCAGCTCGGGCATCCTGGCGAAGCCGATCCGCGCGCCGAGCCTGCGGCCGAGCACCTCCGCGGCCAGGCCGTAGAAGGGCGCGAGCGCGCACACCCAGAGCAGGCCGAAGAGCATCGGCACGATGAACGGCAGCGTCAGCAGGGAGATGCCGACCATCGCGCCCATGGACGAGGCGAACGCCTGCCCGCCCTGGCCGGGCGCGGCGCCGGTGAAGGCGTTGAGCCGCTCGGGGATCGTGTACGGGATGACGACGCTGGTCACGGCGCCGACGCCGAACCCGATGCCGAGCGCGCCCAGGCCCGCGAAGACCGCCCAGACGATCGCGCCCGGACTGCCGGTCAGCACCCCGGTGACGACCGCGATCGCCACCAGCATCGGCGCCGCGACCAGCGCGTTGGCCAGGTGGCGGCCCGCCAGGTCGACGCTGAGACCGCGCTCGGAGCCGATGGCCACGGCGTTCATCCACAGGGAGCGGCCGTCGATGCCGAACGCGTTGCACATCTGCAGCGACACCATCAGCCCGCCGACGGCGGTGAGCATGATCGGCACACCGGGCCCGCTGGGGCCGTCACCCCGGCCGAACGAGATCGCCAGCACGGCGGTCACCACCACTGCGGTGAACCAGACGACGCGGTAGCGGGGCTCGCGCCGGATGTACTTGAGCTCCTTGGTCACCACGGCCGCCAGCGGCCCGTCGGGCACGATCCGGTCGACGAGACCGCTGTCGCGGCGTACGGTGGCGGCCTCGTTCGACACGTCGGGCGTGACCAGGGCGCGGCTCAGCGCCTTGATCCACAGCCAGGCGGCGGCGACCACCACGAGCGCCACGACGGCCAGCTCGGCCACGCCCACCAGGCCGCCGTCGGCGATCGCGTGCGCGGCCATGCCGGAGGGCGTCCAGCGCAGCACGGCGGCGGTGCCGTGCAGCAGCGACAGCGGGTCGCCCAGGTCGCTGTTGATCAGCAGGTTGGGGAGCTGGAAGAGCAGCACCGCGCCGATCGCGGCCACCGCGAGCACGTCGCGCCCGCGCCGGGTGCGCAGCGCGCTGGAGAGCGAGGTGGTCACCAGCCGGGAGGCGACCAGGCAGAGAGCGAACTGCAGCAGCACGGCCGGCACGCCGATCAGGATCCCGCCGGCGCCGGAGGCCAGCCCGGCCAGCGCGCCGGCGGTGACGATCAGCGTCGCCGCCGGCCACACGCCGGTGGCCGAGGCGGTGAACATGCCCACGGCCAGCCGCGCGGTCGGCAGCGGGAACAGCGCCAGCCGCGCCGGGTCGAGCGTGTCGTCCAGGCCGAACGCCAGCAGTGGCACGATCATCCAGCTCACCAGGAACAGGGTGAACACCACGATGACGATGTCGGCGGCGATCTCCGGCTGCGCCAGCCGGACCAGGCTCATCAGGAAGAAGCCGAGCGCGGCCAGGAACGCGGCCATGACGAGGGTGAAGACGAAGCCGAGCTTGCGCGCGAGGTCTCCGCGCAGGTTGCCGGCCAGCAGGCGGAGCTTGAGCTCGGCGAAGAGGCGGACGGTGGTCACGGCGTGTCCCGCTGCCCGAGCCAGGTCAGCCCGGTGCCGCCGCCGGTCTGCGGGCCGCCGACGAGCTCCAGGAACGCCTGGTTGAGGCTGCGTCCGTCGCGCACCCGCTCCAGCGGGCCCTGGGCGACGATGTGGCCGCCGTTCATCACCGACACCCAGTCGCACAGCCGCTCGACCAGGTCCATGACGTGGCTGGAGAAGATCACGGTGGAGCCGGAGGCGGTGAAGGCGCGCAGCACCTCGGTGAGGGTGTTGGCGCTGACCGGGTCGACGCCCTCGAACGGCTCGTCGAGGAAGAGCACGGACGGGTTGTGGAGCAGCGCCGCCGCCAGGCCGATCTTCTTGCGCATGCCGGTGGAGTAGTCGACGACGAGCTTGTCGGCCGCGCCGGCCAGGTCCATCAGCTGCAGCAGGTCGGTGGCGCGCCGCTCGACCTCCGCCTTGGGGATGCCGCGCAGCCTGCCGTTGTAGAGGAGCAGCTCGCGGCCGGACAGCCGCTCGAACAGGCGCAGCCCCTCGGGCAGCACGCCGATGCGTGCCTTGACCGCGACGGGGTCGCGCCAGACGTGGAAGCCGTCGATCTCGGCGTGGCCGCCGTCGGGCCGGAGCAGGCCGGTGATCATACTGAGGGTGGTGGTCTTGCCGGCACCGTTGGGCCCGACCAGACCGGCGAAGCTGCCCGCCGGCACGACCAGGTCGACGCCCGCGACTGCGATCTGCGGCCCGTATCTTTTGAACAGGCCGCTGGTCCGAACGGCATCCTTCATGAAGCCACTCTATGAGCAGGGTTTACTCTTGCGCGCATGAGCGCTGCTGAACCTGTGCCGGCCATGCCGGACATCCACACCACGGCTGGGAAGATCGCTGACCTGGAACGGCGGCGGGACGAGGCGCTGCACGCCGGGTCCGCCGCCGCTGTCGAGAAACAGCATGCCAAGGGCAAGATGACCGCGCGCGAGCGGGTGCTCGCGCTGCTGGACGAGGGCTCGTTCGTGGAGTTCGACGAGTTCGCCAGGCACCGGTCGAGCATGTTCGGCCTGGAGAAGAAGCGTCCCTACGGCGACGGGGTGATCACCGGTTACGGCACCGTCGACGGCCGGCAGGTGTGCGTCTTCTCACAGGACGTCGCCGTGTTCGGCGGCTCGCTCGGCGAGGTCTACGGCGAGAAGATCGTCAAGGTGCTCGACATGGCGCTGAAGACCGGCTGCCCGATCATCGGCATCAACGAGGGCGGCGGCGCCCGTATCCAGGAGGGCGTGGTCGCGCTCGGCCTGTACGCCGAGATCTTCAAGCGCAACGTGCACGCCTCGGGCGTGATCCCGCAGATCTCCCTCATCATGGGCGCCGCCGCCGGCGGCCACGTCTACTCCCCCGCGCTGACCGACTTCGTGGTCATGGTCGACCAGACCTCCCACATGTTCATCACCGGCCCCGACGTCATCAAGACGGTCACCGGCGAGGAGGTCACGTTCGAGGAGCTGGGCGGGGCGCACGCGCATAACTCCAGGTCGGGCGTGGCCCACTACCAGGCGTCCGACGAGACCGACGCGCTGGAGTACGTCAAGGCGCTGCTGTCCTACCTGCCGACCAACAACCTGGACGAGGCTCCCGCGTACGAGGCCGCCGAGGACCTGGAGCCCGACCAGGAGCTGGACGAGCTGATCCCGGACTCGGCCAACCAGCCGTACGACATGCGCCGGGCGATCGAGCACGTGCTCGACGACGGGGAGTTCCTGGAGGTGCAGGAGCTCTTCGCGCAGAACATCGTCGTCGGGTTCGGCCGGGTGGACGGGCGGCCGGTCGGCGTCGTCGCCAACCAGCCCATGCATTTCGCCGGATGTCTGGATATCAACGCATCCGAGAAGGCCGCCCGCTTTATTCGAACATGTGATGCCTTCAATATTCCGATCCTGACTTTTGTTGATGTCCCGGGTTTCCTCCCCGGCACTGATCAGGAATGGAACGGAATCATCCGCCGCGGCGCCAAGCTGCTGTACGCCTACGCCGAGGCGACCGTCCCGCTGGTCACCGTCATCACCCGCAAGGCGTACGGCGGCGCCTACGACGTCATGGGCTCCAAGCACCTCGGCGCCGACGTGAACCTCGCCTGGCCCACCGCGCAGATCGCGGTCATGGGCGCGCAGGGCGCGGTCAACATCCTCTACCGCCGCGAGCTGGCCGCCGCCGACGAGCCCGACAGCGAGCGCGCCAGGCGCGTCACCGAGTACGAGGACACGCTGGCCAACCCCTACATCGCCGCCGAACGCGGCTACGTGGACGCGGTGATCCGCCCCTCCGAGACCCGCGCCCAGGTCGTCAAGGCGCTGCGCGCGCTGCGCAACAAGCGCGCCTCCCTCCCGCCCAAGAAGCATGGGAACATCCCGCTATGACCGAGCAGTCACGTCCTCACCTGCGCATCGTGCGCGGCGACGCCACGCCGGAGGAACTCGCGGCACTGGTCGCCGTGCTCGCCGCCCGCCCCGCCGCGCCGGAACCTCCGGCGCGGCCCCGGACGCAATCTTGGCGAAACCCTGCGCGAAGCATGCGTAACCCACTCACACCGGGGAAGACGGCTTGGCGGATGAGTGCCCTGCCCTAGATCGATCCCGAGAATCGGGTGTCAAGTTCTCCGGTAGTTGGGACTATCTAGAGAAAGTAGGCGTATATAGTCGGCCGATCAACTAATGCTCCGGCCTGGAGGACATCATGGCCATCCCAGACCTGGTGCCGCACCCTGTGGCAGCGAAGTACGCCGTCCTGGTGGACGTCGGTTATCTCTACGCTGCCGCAGGTGAAGTGCTCCTTGGCGCCAAGGAACGCAAGGAATATCGTGTGGCCGCCGATGAGCTCATCCAGAGCCTTCAGAAACATGCAGAGGAACGTATTTCTGGTGAGCTGTTGCGGATCTATTGGTATGACGCCGCCCGTGACCGCGTGCCCACCGTCGACCAGCGGGTCATCGCCCAGTTGCCCTGGGTGAAGGTGCGGCTGGGCAACCTGAACGCGCGCGGCCAGCAGAAAGGCGTCGACGCGCAGATCAGGAGCGACCTGGAGGCGCTGGCCAGGCACCACGCGGTGACCGACACCATCCTGCTGGCCGGCGACGAGGACATGGTCCCCGCCGTGGAGGCCGCGCAGGCGTACGGGGTGCGCATCCACCTCTGGGGGGTGGAGCCGCCCTACGGCACCAACCAGGCCGAGCGCCTGGTGTGGGAGTCCGACACCGTGGAAGTGATCAGCGCTGATTTCCTGAGGCCCTTTTTCAGCCGTGCTCCGCAGCCCGTGGCGGTCGCCCCGCCGGCGGCGGCGCCGTCGCCCGCCCAGGTGTTCGCGGGCCGCTCGCCGGTCAAGCCGCACGTCAAGCCCGGCCAGGTGGCCAAGCTCGGGCCGAGCCGGCCCCGGGTCGAGGACGTCGGCGAGCACGTCGCGCAGAAGTGGATCCTGACGCGGGGCCGCGACAACATCCGCGACCTGCTGCCCGGCCCCATCCTGCCCACCGTGATCGACACCGAGCTGCTGATCGAGGCGGAGAAGGAGCTGGGCCACTCGCTGCGGCCCTACCCTGAGGCCCGCGTCTGGCTGCGCGACGGGTTCTGGGCGCGCGTCTACCGCGAGTTCGATCTCGGGGTGGGCGTCTCGTCCAAGTAGCTGACCTGGGCCTTCGCGGTCAGGTCCGATTCCCGCCAGTCGGCGCCGGTGAGCAGGCATAATCTCGAAGCATGTCGCCTTTGGAGCTCGACTTCGACGCCTGCTACCGAGCCGTCTCGGCGCGGGACGCCCGGTTCGACGGGCGGTTCTACACGGCGGTGAAGACGACGCGGATCTACTGCCGTCCGATCTGCCCGGCGCGCACGCCGGCCGCCCGCAACGTGCGCTTCTACCGGCATGCCGCCTCGGCGGAGGCCGCCGGGTACCGGCCGTGCAAGCGCTGCCGGCCCGAGCTCTCGCCCGGCGACCCCGGCTGGGACACCCGCGGCGACCTCATCGGCAGGGCGCTGCGACTGATCGACGACGGGGCCGCGGACGAGGACGGCGTCGCCGGCCTGGCCAGGCGGCTGCACATCACCGAGCGCCACCTGCACCGGCTGTTCGTCGCCGAGCTCGGCGCCGGGCCGCTCGCGGTGGCCAGGACCCGGCGGCTGCTGCTGGCCAAGCAGCTGCTGACGGAGACGGCGCTGCCGGTCACCGACGTGGCGTTCGCCGCCGGGTTCGGCAGCGTCCGGCAGTTCAACGCGACGATGCGGGAGACGTACGGGTTCACGCCGAGCGAGCTGCGCGCGACGGCCGGCGGCTGGGCCAGGGTGTCCGCGCCCGTACCCACCGCCGATCCCGTCCCCGGGGCCGCGTCGTTGCGGTTGCGGCTGCACCGGCGGGAGCCGTACGAGGTGGCAGGGGTCTTCGGCTTCCTCGCCGCGCGTGCCGTGCCTGGGCTGGAGGCGGCGGACGCCACCGCCTACAGCCGCAACATGCCCGGCGGGACGATCACGCTCACCGCGCACCCCGGCCATCTGGCGCTGGACGTGACGGTGGACGACACCCGGCAGCTCGCCCGCATCGTGGCACGCTGCCGGCGGCTGCTGGACCTGGACGCCGACCCGGAGGCCATCCGCGACGCGCTCGGCCGGACCTCGCTGGCCCCGCTCGTCGAGGCCAGGCCGGGGCTCCGGGTGCCGGGCACGTTCGACGGGTTCGAGCTGGCCGTGCGCGCCGTCGTCGGCCAGCAGATCTCCGTGGCGGGCGCCCGTACCCTGCTGGGCCGCGTCGTGGCGCGGGCGGGCTCGGACGGGCGGCTGTTCCCCACCGCGGCCGAGCTGCTCGACGCTGACCTGACCGGCCTCGGGCTGACCGGCAGGCGCGTCACCACCCTGAAAGAGCTGGCCGCCCGCGTGGCCGGCGGACTGATCGACCTCGACGGCGCGCAGGAGCCCGCCGAGGCGGTCAAGGAACTGCTCGCGGTCCCCGGCATCGGCCCGTGGACCGCCGGCTACATCGCCCTGCGCGCGCTGCGCGACCCCGACGCCTGGCCCACCGGAGACCTGGTGCTGGACCGGCGCATGGCCGAGCTGGGCATCCCGAAGGATCACCTTGAGCGGTGGCGGCCCTGGCGGGCCTACGCCGCCCTGCACCTCTGGAGTCATCGATGATCGACGCTCAGGTCCTGCCCACCCCGGCGGGCGAACTGTCCGTGCTGGTTCGCGACGGCGTGCTCGTCGCGGGCGGCTTCACCGGCGAGCCCAAGGAGATGTTCGTCAGGCTCGCCCCCGCCCTCCAGGCCGAGGGCATGACCGTGGTCGACGACCTCGGTCCGGTGTCGCGGGCGGTGCGCGACTACTTCGCCGGCGACCTCGACGCCCTGGACGCGGTCCCTGTCGAGCAGCCGGGCTCGCTCCGGCGCAAGGCGCTCCACCAGGCCCTGCGCGAGGTCAAGGCGGGCACCACGGTCACCTACGCGGAGCTGGCCGAACGGGCGGGGATGCCCAGGTCGGCGGCCAGGGCGGCGGGCGGAGCCTGCGCCCAGAACCTGATCGCCCCGTTCGTGCCCTGCCACCGCGTCCTGCCCAGCACGGGCGGCTTCGGCGGCTACTACTACGGCGTCGCCGTCAAGGAGTGGCTGCTCGCCCACGAGTCCGGACGTCACCGACCGCGTGACTGACCGCGTGACTGATTACCGGGCAGCCGGCCCGGCGGCGCCGATTCCCGGCGGCGCCGCCGGACCGCGTCCTAGGGCCGGACGTTGCTCTGCACCTCGCCGACCGGAACGTCCCTGGTCGCCTCCACCTGGACCGGGTCGAACTGGATGTCGGCCCCGCCCGTCACCGTCACCGGCCACACGCTGGTCACCGTCAGCTCGTACACCTCGCGCGGCCGGTCGATCGAGGCCCGCAGGTAGCGCACGCCGCAGGTGAACTCCGCTCCCCGCGCGTACGGCCGACCGGCCGCGCCGCAACCGTCCTCGCGCACCTCGGCCCGGTCGGAGCCGGTGCCGGCGTCGATCCTGATGTCGCTCAGGGTCGCGGTCACCGTGGCGCTCATGACGCCGGGCAGGGTCGCGGTCACCGACCGGGTGGTGTCGCCCACGCCCTCCAGCCAGACGAACGTCGGCAGGTTGACGTAGCTCTTGGCGTCCGGGTTCAGCTCGACCTTGCCCTCCGGCACCGTCAGCGCGGCCCTGGCGATCTCGGCCAGCTCCTGGAACGTGATGCCGCTCGGCGGCGTCTCCCCCGGCGGCACGAACACGAACTGCTCCAGCCCCGCCCAGCAGGCGGCGCCCCTCCGGTCGCCGCTGTTGTACGCGGGAGACCACCACAGCCCGGGCTGCCCCAGCTTGTCCTTGAACTGCTGGATGAAGGCGCGGAAACCCTCCTCGTCGGTCTGCGCCCTGCCGCGGTTGGCCACCGGGTCGGACATCTGCTCGAACATCTTCTCCGCGTCCAGACCCGGCTCGTACCAGCAAGGGCTTCTCATCTGGTAGCCGTCGCTGCGACCGTTTCGCACGTCACCGGAGATAGTGATCTTGGAATGTTCGAGGACGACCGTGGACGTGCGGTCCTTCTGCGAGCCTCCGACCCTGACGTCCTCGCTCGGCGGGTCGAGAGCGCCGAACAGCAGCGACCCGGCGACGACCACGGCGATCAGCGGTTTCATCTCCCGCACCCTTCTTTGCCGTAACCGATCTGCTTGACGCGCCACACGCCGTCGTCGCCCTTGCGGGCGAGCACCCTCTGCAGGTACGGCGTGCGGATGGAGGTGGGCTGCGGCTTGACCGGCTCGCCCGTCTCCGCGGAGACGACCTTCATGTCCGTCTCGTCCACGCAGACGTCGACCTCGGCGCCCCGGCCGACGACCGCGTTCACCTTCATGCGGTAGAGCCGCGACCGGCCCGCCACTTCGAGCTTCTTGTCGGTGAAGGCGCGCGCCCACCTGATCGCGTTGACCCGGTACTCGAGCTCGACGTGGTCGAGGAAGCCGTCGTCACCGGAGATCACCGCCTCGTACTTGGCGAGGTAGAACGCGGGGAACAGCCGCAGCAGCGCGGTGTCCTTGGCGGGCCAGTCGAACCGCACCCGCAGGTCGCCGACCTCGGCGGTCGCCGGCCGCGCCCCGGTGGGCGCCGCCTGCGACGGGGTGGGTTCCGGCCGCGTCGCGCCGGGCTCCGCCCGCGCCGCACCGGTGGCGGGTTCTTCGCGCGGCTGGTAGGGCCGCTCGGCGGGCTGCCCGCAACCTGCCAGCAGCAGGAGTACGAGCGCGGCCGTGATCCTTTTCATGCCGTGGACTCCCTGACGAGGTGGACGCGCCACGACGGCAGCAGCTCGTCGATGAGCGCCTCGGTTTCCGGGGCGAAGCTGCCGGCGGCGCGCCTGGTCAGCCCTTCGATGACGGCCCGCAGCCGGACCAGGTCGCCGGTGGCGTGGGCGGCGCGCAGCAGGTCGCGCCAGAGACTCTGGTCGTCGGGGGCGAGCAGCAGCGCGGCCCGCACGGCGGCGATCGCGGCCTCCGGCTCCCCTTCGGCGAGCCGGAGCTCACACAGCCGGCGGGCCGCGTCGGCGACTTCCGCGGACACGTCGTACTCCAGCTCGTCCGCCGCCAGCCACGCGTACCGGCCCCGCGGGCGGTCCCTCAGCAGCGGACCCCTGACCAGGCCGAGCGCCTTCTCCAGCAGGACGGTCCTGGCCATCCGGTCGCCGTGCGAGCGGCGTACCAGCTCGCGGAAGAGCGCCCAGTCGGTGCGCACGCCGGGCCCGAGCGAGAGCCGGCCGGACTCGTCGGCGCGCAGGTGCTCGGGGCCGAGCCAGGACGCGACGCGGGCGATCGTGGCGTCCCTGACCGAGGGCTGCACGCCGCGCGGCCACAGCACGCCGCCGAGCACGACGGGGTGCACGCCGCCCGGGTGGGTGGCCAGGTAGACGAGCAGCTCGGCGGCGAGCGCCATCCGTCCTTCTTCTAGCGGCTGCGGGCCGATGACCTGGACGGGGCCGAGGATCCTGATCTCGACCGCGGGCGGGCGGAGGTCGGCCAGCGGCTCGGGGCCGGGGATGGGCTCGCCGTCGACCCGGTCGGCGGTGCGGAACAGGTCGACCAGCGCCCGGTAGTGGCGGCGCGGCAGCAGCTGGGCCTTCACCTCGAAGCCCAGCTCCGGCAGCCTGGCCGTGCCGTCCTCGGTGATCTCCCAGGTCCAGGTGGCGTGCGGCACGTCGCCCGCGACCACGTATCCGGCCAGGTCGTTCCTGGCGAGCAGGGCCAGGCGGCGGGCCTCGTCGTGGGTGGGCGCCACCGCAGACAGCAGGTAGTGGGCGACGCCGGGGCGTCCCGTGACGCGGCCGGTGAGCACCGCCTCGCGGGGGGCGGCGGTCGCCTCCAGCTCCGGCAGCACCTCGGCCAGGCCGCCGACGGCTCTGATCCGGTCGGGGGCGATCGCGGTCAGCTCCTCGCCGAACCCGACGAGCGTGACCCGCATGCGGTCGGACCACCTGTTGGTGGCCAGCTCCACGGCGAGCGCGGCGAGCGCGGCCGTGGTCTGCGGGCCGCGGATGTTGATCAGGCCCTGCGCCGCCTCCAGGTCGACCAGCACCCGGCCGCTCCGGTCGGTGCCGATCGACACCAGTCCGGGGTACGGTGCGCCGCCCAGGTGTGTGTGCCTGTTCGCGGGATCGTCTCCGGCCGGGCTCCCGTGGTCGGGCAGCAGGCGGCCCTCCCGTGCGGGCAGCCGCCAGACCTGGCCGCCGTCGTCGGCCGTCCACGGGGCGGGCGGGTGGTCGTCCTTGGGGTGGATCCACAGGTCGAGTGAACGGGCCGACAGGTGGGCGGCGTAGACGGTGGGCGGGGTGCGGCCCTGGGCGCCCAGCTCGGCGCCGAGCAGCCGGAGCCCGAGGTCGAGGATGCGGGCGCCGGGCATGTCCGCGCCCATCCTGAGCGCCACCTCGGCGTCGGCGGCGTCGCCCTGCGGGCGGGCCACCCGGCGGCCGGTCAGGCGGCGCCACAGTTGCTCGCGCCGCCGCACGGCGAGCAGGGCCAGCAGGCCGGCGGCGGCCAGCGACGCCCCGGACAGCACGTCGAGCAGCGCCGATCCGCCCGCCTGCGCGTCGGCCGCGCCCTGCTCGCCGGAGCGCTGGTCGCCCGAACGCTCATTACCCGCGCCCTGGTCGCCCGAGCCCCGCTCGCCCGAGCCCCGCTCACCCGAGCGCTGGTCGTTCGAGCCTCGTTCGCCGGCTGAGCCGCGTTCGCCCTTCCGCTCGTCCGTGACCCCTCCCTTGCCCGGACGCTCGTCGCCGGAGCCGCGCTGGTCGCCCTCGGTGGCGGACTTCTTGGGCGGGCCGGGGTGCTCCTTGAGGGTCTGCGCCCTGGCCTGGCCGGCGGGGACGATGTGCGTGTTGCGCGCGTCGTCGGGCATGTCGAGCACCCATCCGGGCCTGATCAGGTCGGCCATCCGCAGGCGCGCCCCGTCGGGCTGCTCCTTGTGCTGGTTGAGCCGGAAGATCTCGGGATAGCGCCGGCCGTCGCCGAGGCACTTCTCGGCGATCTCCCACAGGCTCTCGTGGTGACGGCCGTGCGGGGGCTGCACCACGTACACCTTCTTCGTCCGCTGGTTGTCGACCACCTGCTGCTCGACGACCGGGGCCGTGAACGCGACCGCCGTCACCGGCGGCATGGTGGGCGGCGGGGTGGCCAGCCTGGCGATCGGCGCCATCGCGGCGCCCGTGGTGAACAGCACGAGCGCGGCCGTGACCAGCTTGTTCACCAGCGCCTGCGTGCCGCCCGACAGCGGCACCCTGGCCGGCATCCCGACCCGGCGCACGCCCGCGTACACCTCGACCACCACGCACGCGAACAGCTGCAGCCAGGCCAGCCAGACGAGCAGGATCAGCACCGCCGTGATCGTGCTGGGCCCGATGCGGGTGGTGAGCAGGTCCAGGTCGAGCAGCTCGGGGCCGATCGGCGGGCCGACGAAGAGCAGCAGCGCGTACGGGACGCCGCCGACGAGCGCCAGCAGTGACGCGAGCGCACCGAGCCCGGCCAGCACGTCGCCCAGGCGGCGCCTGCGGGGTATGCGCGCGGGCGTCCGCCTGCGCGCATGCTGGGCCGGACCTGACATCGCCACTCCCCTTTCACGTCCAGCGTCCCGACTCGCCGGTTTCTTCTCCACCGACCGGCCCGAATCGGTCTGGTTCACCGCGCCTCAGGAGCCGCGGCGGCCTCGGCCTCCATCTCGGAGCCAGGAAAGCCGACGGCGCCCAGGAAGAAAGCCGTCCAGGGCACCCGGACGGCGACCACGGCCTGGTCGCCGTCGACGGTGCAGCTCGCCAGCGCGATGCTGTCGTCGCCGTGCGCGTCGAGCACCTCGCCGGCCCTGGCGCACACCTCGGCCTCGCCGAGCAATCGGACCTGGCCGCCCTCCCGCAACTGGTCGACGTCGACCTGGTCGGCGGCGGCCCTGGCCGCCTGCTCGGCGATGTCGGCGGCGCGCAGCCGGGCGTTGATCGCCGCCCCACCGTCCACGAGCAGCCCGGCCAGCAGGAACACCACCACGGAGAAGAGCACGGTGAACACCGACATCGACCCGCGCTCGCGCCGCCTCAATCGACCCTCCTGAACTGCTCCAGCGGCACCACCGCGGTGCCGGTCATGGTCTTGGCCGCGCCGAACCCGAGGAAGCCCAGGTCCAGCTCGCAGGTGACCTCGGCGCGCACCTCGCCGCCCTCCTCCCAGCGGGAGCCGTCGAGCGAGACGGCGGGGCCCGCGCACTGCCCTTCGAGCGCGGCGGTGGCGATCTCCTCGGCCGCCGAGCGGGCCTCGTCGAGCGTCCGCTGGACGGAGGCGGCCCTGGCGGCGTCCCTGGCCGCGCCGTTCACCTCGCCCTGGGCCTCGACCAGCCGCCCGGCCCCGGCCAGGAACAGCAGGAACAGCACGAAGATCGGGGCCAGCAACACGGTCTCGACCGCCATCGAGCCGTGGTCCCCGCCGCTCAACCGCAGTCCTCTCCACCGTCGTCGGGCCGGAAGCACTCGACAGGCCCGCCGGCGGTGGCGGTGATCGTGAAGGCCAGCTCCGGCAGCAGCGGGATGACCTGGACGGCGCTGCCGGTCACGGTGACGTGGCGCTCGTCGGGCTCGCGTTCGGCGGTGGTGATCTCGGCGCCGGACAGCAACCGCGGGCCGATGGCCGCGACCACGTCCCTGGCCTGGGCCCTGGCCTGCTCCTCCCAGCCGTCCGAGTCGGCGGGGGCGGCGCGTGCCACACGGGCGCCCTCCCGCGCGGCCGCCTCGGCGACCTGGCGGCCGTGGAACCAGAGCGCCACCTGCACGATCAGCAGCACCACGGCGAGCACGACGGGCATCAGCAGGGCGAGCTCGATCACGCTCGCCCCGCCGTCGCGCCGCCGGCTCACTCGTCGCCACCGCCACCGCCACCGCCGCCCCCGCCGAAGGAGCCCTCGATCTCGGCCTGCTTGCTCTCGACGAGTGACCTGATCAGCGTGGCGAGGCCGAGCGCGACCCCGGCGACGATGGCCGTGATGATGACCCACTCCACGGCGGAGGCGCCGCGGCTCGGGGCGGTGCGGGCGCGGTGGATCCGCACGTGCAGCAGCGCGACGGTGTAGACGATCCACGGATGGTTCATTTATGACCCCAACATCTTCATAGCGGCCGGGAAACTGAGAAAGATCACGAAGCCGGCGCAGAGCAGGAGCTGGGCGACCAGCATCGACTGGGAGCGCTCGCCGGCCCGGCCCTCGATCTCCGCCAGCTCGCGGCGGCGCAACGTGGCCGCCCGCGCCGTCAGGGAGGAGCGCACCTTGGCGCCGTCGTCGGCGACCAGGCCGAGCGCCGCCGACAGGTCGCGCAGCTCGTCGATGTTGATCTCCTCGCCGAGCTGGCCGAGCGCCTGCCAGGGGGTGATGCCGACGATCCTGGCGCCGCTGAGCGCGTCGCGGATGCGGGCCATGGCCCAGTTGGGCTGGTCGCCGCTCACGGAGACCGCCATCATGAGCGCCTCGGGCACGCCGCGGCCGCCGGCGAGGTTCATCGACACCAGGTCGAGGAACGCGCCGACGACGTGGCGGAAGTCGCGCCGCCGCGCCGCGGCCTCCTTGCGGACCTGCAGGTCGGGCAGGAAGAAGAAGACGGCCGCCGCCAGCACCGCCACCCAGAACGGGACGGCGGGCGACGCGCCCCACCCCATGAGCAGCAGCCAGCCGAACAGCAGCGGGAACGCCAGGAGCCCGCTGGCCGCCAGCAGCGCCTTGGTCGCCAGGAAGCCCTCGAACGAGCGGCCCACCAGCGCCAGGTCCGCCCTGACAGACCGGGCCTCCCAGCCGCGCGCCGCGTACAGCGCCGCCAGCCGCGCGCCGAGCCCGCGGCGGAACGCGCCGACCGACTCCTCGGGGAGCAGCAGGCTGATGCGCGGGGCGTCGGTGCTCTCGCGGACCGCGTCCAGCGCAAGCAGCCGCGCCACCAGCCCAGGCCGGGCCGGGAAGATCGCCCGTACGAGCAGGAAGAGGCCGAGGCCCGCCAGGCCGCCGGCCAGCACGCCCTCAACCATGGTCGCCTCCCATCAGCAGCCGGCTGGGTTTGTCGAACCTGGCCAGCCGCCGCATCCAGGCGAACCCGGCGCCGAACAGGCCGGCGACCACCACGAGCACGGCCTGGCCGAGGGCGTTGTCGTACTCGTTCACGTACGAGGGGTTGAAGACGACGAGCAGGGCCGCGAAGGCGAGCGCGGTGCCCACCACGATCTGCACGCTGCGGCGGGTGGCGCGGCGCTCGGCCTCGACCCGGCGGCGCATGTCGAGCTCCTCGCGGGCCGACACGGCGAGCGCGCCGAGCACGTCGCGCAGGCCGGGGCCGCGCAGCTTGGAGTTGAGCACGAGCGCGGCGACGACCAGGTCGGCGGACGGGTCGTCGAGGTCGTCGGCGAACCGGCTGAGCGCTTCGGGCAGCGCCATCCTGGTGTGCAGGCGGTCGATCAGCGCGCGCAGGTGAGGGCGGAGCGAGGGCGCGGCGGCCCTGATGGAGGCCGGGATGGCCTGCTCCAGCCCGGCCGCGCCGGCGATGGTGTCGCGCAGCGACTCGGTCCAGGCGGCCAGCGCCTCCAGGCGGCGCATGGCGGCCCGCTCCTCGGCGGCGCCGCCGGACAGGCCGCGCCAGGCGAACACCAGCAGGACCGTGCCGACGGCCACCACGGGCCACCCGGTGACCACCAGGACCACGAGGGCGGCGATGGCGGCCACGGCCGTGCGGGTGGTCAGCTTCTGTACGAGGTGGCGCTTGGGCTGCGCGGGCCGGGGACGCATCCCGTACAGGGAGACGATGAGCAGGAACAGGCCGCCCCCGGCGGCGGCGCCGGTCAGCAGGGCGAGCGGGTCGAGCCCCGGCATGGTCACCAGCCTCCCGGGTGGTAGCCGTGCGCCATGAGCTCCTCCAGGCAGGAGACCGGCGCGTGCGGCAGCCCGGCACCGTCGGGGCCGGGGACGAAGATCTCGCTGGACAGCACGCGGCCGTCGCAGCCGTTGACCTCGCGGATGCTGGACACGTAGCGGCGCAGGGTGCCGCCGCGGTGGTAGTCGTTGCGCTTCTCGATGAAGACCACGAAGTCGATCGCGCCGGCGATGAGCATGTGGGTGGCGTCGATCGGCAGCCGCTCGCTCGCCTGGAGGGCGTAGGTGGCGATGCGGTTGAAGACCTCCATGCTGGAGTTCGCGTGGATGGTCGACAGGCTGCCGTCGTTGCCCTGGGTCATCGCGTTGAGCATGGTGACGATCTCGTCGCCGAGGACCTCGCCGACGATGACGCGGCTCGGGTTCATCCGCAGGGACCTGCGGACGAGCTCGGCCATGGTGATCTCGCCCTGGCCCTCGGAGTTGGGCAGGCGCTGCTCGAAGGCGACCACGTTCGGGTGGAGCTCGGCGAACTGGTCGAGGCCGAGCTCCAGGGCGCGTTCGACGGTGATGAGGCGCTCGCCCGCCGGGATCTCGTTGGCCAGCGCGCGCAGCAGGGTGGTCTTTCCGGCATTGGTGGAGCCGGCGATCATGATGTTTTTCCTCGCGGCGACGGCGGCCGTCAAGAAACGCCCGATCTCCGGGCTTATTGTGTTATTTCCGACTAAGTCGGAAAGAAAGACTTTGCCGAGCCGGGCACGCCTGATCGACACCGCGGGCCGTACCGTCACGTCCATCACCGCGCTCAACCGGGACCCGTCGGGCAGGCGCAGGTCGAGTTGCGGGTTGGCGGTGTCGAACGGCCGGCTCGACAGCCCCGAATAGGCCGCGAGGATCTGGATGAGCTCGGTCAGCTCCTCGTCGGACTCGGCCACCGGGTCGTGCATCAGCTCCTGGCCGTCGGCGTAGCTGACGAACACGCGGTCGCAGCCGTTGATGTCGATGTTCTCCACCTCGGGGTCGTCGAGCAGCGGCTGCAGGCGGCCCACGCCGAACAGCGCGGCGTGGATGCCGGCCGCGAGCGCCTCCTCCTCCTCGACGGTGGGCGGGGTGCGGCCGAGACCGATCTCACCGCGCGCGTGCTCCTCCAGCACCTGGGAGATCAGCGCGCGGGCGAACTGGCGCTCGTCCTCCCCGGTCATCGGGGGCATGCCGTTGGCCTGGTCGAGCCTGCGCTGGTGGGCCAGCCGGTCGCCGACCTCCTGGCGGAACCGCTTGACGAGGGCGTGGTCGATCATCGGGTCACCAGCCGTCCGGCGAGGTCGCGTGCGGTGCGGATGAGCAGCGAGCGGTCGAGCCTGCCGCCCCACTGGCCGCGCAGCAGCTCGGCGCCCTTCGGGTCGTGGGCCAGGCCGTGCACGAAGCCGACGTACGGGCCGACGATGCGGCGCACCTCCTCGATCGAGGCGCGGTAGCTGCGCGGGTCGGCGATCACCACGACGCCGTGGGCCTTGCTGATCGACAGGCGCTCGCGCAGGTGGGCGACGTGGTCGAGGGTGGCGCGGGCGAGCAGCAGCACCTGGTCGGCCTCGGCCATCAGGTCGCCGAGCTGCGGGTGGGCGCCCAGCCGGCCGCAGTCGGCGATCACGTCGGCCTCGGGGATGCCGGCCAGCGCCCGGCCCAGCGGGCCCCACAGCCAGGTGAGCCCGGCCGCCTGCTCGCCGTGGGTGAGACCGACCAGCACGTCCAGCCCTCCGATCACCTTCTGCGTGTGTGCGGGGATCTGCGCGGGGTCCAGGCCGCGCCGGGCCGTCGCGCCCAGCGTGAGCAGGCCCTTGCCCGGGTTGAGCACGCCGCCGTCGACGGCCGGCAGCCGGTAGGCCAGGTCGCCGCCCGCCGGGTCGCACTCGGCCAGCAGCACCGGGCGCGGCCACACCGCGGCCAGCGCCGTGGCGGCGGTCGTCACGCCGGGCGCGCCCTTGTCGGCGGCCAGCACGATCAGGGCCACCTCAGCGTTCTCCCGGCAGCTCGGCCACGGCGACCTCGCCGCTGGAGGCGAAGCGGAGCACCACCGGCGACACCTGCGTGTCGACGATCACGGTGATCTGCCCGGCGCCGGTGCGGCCGCGGTCGCCGACGCTGTGGACCAGGGCGTTCTGTACGAGGACGCGGCTCTCGTCGGCCGATCCGCGGGCGGGCACGTACACCACCTGGACGCGGTCGCCCTCGCGCAGGCCCGTGGGCATCTGGCCGGGCTTGAGCGCCAGGCCCACCACGGCCTTGCCGGGGCCGAGCTCGGCGCTCTCCTTGACGCCCATCGCGTTCGTCAGGAGCGTGCCGGGCAGGATCGTGACGGCCGCGAAGCTGTCGAGCACCTGCTCGCGCTGCGACCAGCTGACGAAGTCGACGCCGGTCTCGGCGACCTGGACCTCTTCCAGCGCGTCGGCGGTGAACTGCTGGCCGGCGCCGATCTGCTGGGTGACGCGGATCGCGGAGACGCGGTCGCCGCTGCGCAGCACGAGGAGAGTGGTGGCCAGCGCGCCGCCCAGGATGAGGAGCACGGCGAGGGCGGCCAGGGCGGGCTTGCGCTCGCGCGGCGGCACGGGAAGCTTGCGCGAGGCCGGGCCTGACAAACCGGCCGTGGTGGCGGCGGGCTTTTCACTGGTCCTCAATCGGGCTCCCACGGGTGAATTGTCGAATGTCCGCCATTATGTGCATTGGGTTGGGGAAGCGGGGGGTGAATGCGAGGAACCATGCTGGTTTCGCAGGAGTAGGTGTGTCAACCAGTCATAATCAATGCCTATTGTTTCTACCGGGTTGACGGCTGTGATTGATCTGGCTATGGGACGCGAAGATATTGATCGGTGCTTTATTGCGGGATTTTTTGTGTTTTATCCCTACAACGTGCTCTGGCGTCGGCGGCGGTTGTCCACAGGGGCGGGAATCCATGCCATTGCCGTCAACCCGGGGGTCTAGCCTCGCTCCGGGCGTTACCTTGGCGCCCGAATCCGACCGAGGAGACGGCCCATGCGGATCATGCTCACCGTGCTCGGCGAGCAGGGCGACCGTGACGTCGTGATCGACGGCGACGACGACGCCACCGTGGCCACGGTGAGCGAAGCCCTCGGCGACCGGGGGCCGCTCGCCCCCGTCGTCCGCCTGCCCCGAGCCCGCGCCCCCTACGGCATGTCGCCCGCCGACGATCCACTGGGCCAGGTCCCCGGGCAGCGACGTCCCGCCCACGACGACCACCACCGCCCGCCCACCCCCGACTGGCCCCCAGGCGCCCCGGGCCACTTCCCCGGAAACCCCTTCCCCGGAGATTCCGGCACTGGGACCCCGTTCCCGGGCGATCCCGGCAGGTCTTCTGCGGACCCACCCGGCAGGTCTCCTGGGGACCCGTACGGGAGAGCTCCCGGAGCGGCCTCCGGCAGTCCCGGCCGTCCTCCCGGGCACCGCCGCCCCGGCACCTCCCCTCCCTACTCCGGCTCCCGCAACGGTTCAGGCGGCGCACCCCCGCCGAACCCCCAACGGCCGGACAGTGCGTCCCCGCCGGGCTTCCCCCGACGGCCGGACGATGCCACGCCCCCGCCGGGCTTCCCGTACGGACCGGACAGGGCCTCGCGTTCGCCGGAGCGTCCCCACGCGCCGGACGGGGCCGCGTCCTCGACGGGCCTGCCCTACTGGCCGGACACGGGCTCGCGTTCGCCGGATGGTGCCGCGTTTCCGCCGGACTTTCCCTACGGACCGGGCGAGAGGTCGCGTCCGGCGGATGTTTCCGGTGCGGGGGCTGTCCCGTCGGGGCCCTTGGCGTTGTGGCGCAATGGGCGGCCTCTTGATCCGCGGGCTCCGGCGCGGGCCGTGCTGCGGGACGGTGACAAGGTCACGCTCGATGCGCGGCTGGCCCGTACGACGATCGTCGAGGAGCCCGCGGGGGTCGCCGAGGTGCGCGTGGTCGGCGGGCCGGCCGCCGGGGCGGTGCACCGGCTCGGCCTGGGCGCCCATGTCATCGGCGCCGACCCGTTGTGCGCCATCGCCGTGGCCGATCCCGAGCTCGCCCCCGAGGCGGTGACCGTCCGGGTGACGCCCGACGCCATCACGGTGGAGCGGGCCCTGCGCGCGGCTCCCGAACAGGCGCGGCTCAAGCTCAAGGGCCGCTGGGCCGACGAGGTCGCCGAGCTGTCGGCCCGGGTGGCGGAGCGCGAGGCCGCCGAGTTCGCCGCCGAGGCGAGGCGGCCGGCGCCCGAGCTGGGCTCCCTGCCGCTCGGCGAGGCCGTCGAGTGGCCGGAGGACACGCTGCTGGCCTGCGGCTCGTCGCTGTTCACGCTGACCGCCATCGAGCCGCGCGACGCCCACCTGACGCCCCGGCTGGAGGGCGGCGTCGCCTACAACCGCCCGCCCAGGCTGCGCCGTCCCGAGGGCCGCCGCACGTTCAAGAAGCCCAAGGAGCCCACCCGCGCGGAGGGCATGCGGCTGCAGTTGCTCGCCGCGTTCCTGCCCGCCGTGATCGGGGTCACGCTCGCGTACGTGCTCGACCAGTGGTACTTCCTGCTGTTCGCGCTGATGACGCCGGTCATCATGGTCGGCCAGTGGTGGAGCGACCGCCGCCACGGCAAGAAGCAGCACCGGAAGGCCATGAAGGAGTACCGCGCGATGCTGGCCGCCCACGACGAGGAGGTGGAGGCGGCCAGGGCGGACGACGAGCGGCGGCGACGGTCCGACTCGCCCGACCCGGCCCAGGTGCTGCTGACCGCCATCGGCCCGCGCAGGCGGCTGTGGGAGCGCAGGATCCATGACGAGGACGCGCTCAGGCTGCGGATCGGGCTCGCCGACCTGCCCGCGAACCTGGAGCTGAGCGAGGAGCAAGGCGGCCCGATCGACCCGCCGGTCTGCCGCGCGGTGCCGGTCTGCCTGCCGATGCGCAGGCTCGGGGTCGCCGGCGTCACCGGCCCGCGCGACGCCGCCACCGGCCTGGCCGGATGGCTGGTCGGCCAGGCCGCGACCCTGCACAGCCCGCGCGACCTGGCCATCGTGATCCTCTCCGCGCACCCCGACGGCGAGCGCCGCTGGAGCTGGGCGCGCTGGCTGCCCCACTGCGCCCCGCGCGGCGGCGAGGAGTGCGTCGCGCTGATCGGCGCCGATCCGGAGTCGGCGGCCAAGCGGGTGGGCGAGCTGGCCGCCCTCATCGACGAACGCCAGAACACCTCGATCCCCGAGCTCGGCAAGGTCCCGACGGGGTGGGACGACCTGGGCGGGCCGGAGCCTCCGGCGTTCGCCGCGTTCGACACCCGCCCGTACGACGTGCTGGTCGTGGTCGACGGCGCCCAGGCGCTGCGTGGCCTGCCGGGCATGCCCCAGGTGCTGCGGCAAGGGCCCCGGGCGGGCGTCTACACGGTGGCCGTCGACGAGGACCAGCGGCTGCTGCCCGAGGAGTGCGCCACGGTCGCGGCCTGCGGTTCCGACGGCCGGGTGGTGCTGCGCGGCGGCGGCCTCGACGTCATCGGGCCGGTGCTGACCGATCTGGTGTCGGCGTCCTGGTGCGACCGCCTGGCCAGGTCGCTCGCCCCGATCCGCGACGTGAGCAGGCAGGACACCGAGGGCAACCTCCCCGACGCGGTGCGCCTGCTCGACCTGCTGGGCCTGCGCTCCGCCACGGGCCGGGAGCTGGCCGCCCGATGGCGCGGCCGGGGCTCCACCGAGGTGGTGATCGGCATGGACTCCGAGGGCCCGTTCGCGGTCGACCTGCGGCTGGACGGGCCGCACGCGCTGATCGCCGGCACCACCGGCGCGGGCAAGTCGGAGCTGCTGCAGACGCTCATCTGCGCGCTGGCCGCCGCCAACCGGCCCGACCAGCTCACGTTCGTGCTGATCGACTACAAGGGCGGCGCCGCCTTCAAGGAGTGCACCCGCCTGCCGCACACGGTCGGCATGGTGAGCGACCTCGACGGCCATCTGACGCAGCGCGCCCTCGACTCGCTCGCCGCCGAGCTCCGTCGGCGCGAGCGTCTCCTGTTCACCTCCGGCGCCAAGGACATCGAGGACTACGCGGGCTCCGAGCCGCTGCCCCGCCTGGTGCTCATCATCGACGAGTTCGCCGCGCTGGTGGCCGAGCTGCCGGACTTCGTCACCGGCCTGGTCGACATCGCCCGTCGTGGCCGGTCGCTGGGCATCCACCTGATCCTCGCCACCCAGCGGCCGGCGGGTGTGGTCACGGCCGACATCCAGGCCAACACCTCGCTCCGGATCGCGCTGCGGGTGACCGAGCCGGCCGAGTCCTCCGACGTGATCGACCTGCCGGACGCGGCGCACATCTCGAAGACCACGCCGGGCCGCTGCTACGTGCGCTCGGGGATGGGGGCGGCGAGCGCCGTGCAGACGGCTCGGGTCGGCGGCCGTGCCCCCGCGTCGGTCACGGGCCCCCACGACAGGCAGTCCGCCGCCGTCCGGGTGATCGACGTCGGCTGGCGCATGGTGGGGCGGCCGCTGCCCCGGCCTCCGGAGCCCGAGGAGGAAGCGACCGTCACCGACCTCACGCTGCTGGCCGACGCCCTGATCGAGGCGGCCCGCCTGGCGGGCGTCCCACCCCAGCCGAGCCCGTGGCTCGAACCTCTCCCCAGCCAGTTCGTCCTTCCCCTGCCGACAGACAGCGCTCGTGACCTCGGTACGGGTGACGGCACTGCGGCCCTCGGCCCGAGGAGCGGAGCGGACACCGCTCGCGGCCCTGGAGCGTCCGGAAGTGCGGGACCGGTCTCCCTCACGGAAGGAGGGGCTGCCCAGAGTCCGGGTGGCCGCCAGACGGCGGCCTCCCACCTCGCGGAGAGCGGGGACGCTCGCGGTCCCGGTGCGGGCGACAGGGACGCCGCTCGGGGTCGCGGTGCCGGTGACCGGGAGGTGGCGGCTTCCTCGGGCGGTGGGCGGGGGGTTCCGTTGCAGGCTTCGGGGGTTCCGTTCCGGGAGTTCAGTCCTGGCCGGGTGAAGGGGGACGGGGTGGTGGCCGAGGTGGCGCCGGTGGCGTTCGGGATCACCGATCGGCCGTGGGCGCAGGATCGGCAGCCGCTGGCGCTGGACCTGGCGCACGGCGGGCATCTGCTGATCGCGGGTGCCGCGCGGAGCGGCAGGTCGACGGCGTTGCGGACGATCGCCGGGTCCATCGCGGCGCACGTGTCCTCCGCCGACGCGCACGTGCACGCGATCGACTGCGGGTCGGGGGCGCTGCTGCCGCTGGTCGCGATGCCGCACTGCGGGGCGGTGGTGACCCGTGACCAGCTCGACCGGGTCGAGCGCCTGCTCGCCAGGCTCAGGGCCGAGATCGGCCGCCGCCAGCAGCTCCTCGCCGAGGCCGGGCACGCCTCCCTGGCCGAGTACCGGCAGGCGGGCCACCGGCTCCCCTGGATGGTGTTCATGCTCGACCGCTGGGAGGGCTTCGTGGCCGCGTTCGAGGGCTACGACTACGGCCGCCTGATCGAGGCGCTGCTCCAGCTCCTGCGTGAGGGACCGGCCGTGGGGTTCCGGGCGGTGATCACCAGTGACCGGTCGGGGCTGCTGGGCCAGGTGTCGACGGTGTTCGACGACCGGCTGCTCCTGCGCCTGTCCGACCCCTCCGACTATGGGCTGGCCGGTTTCCCGATCAAGGGCCTGCCCGCGTCGATACCGCCGGGCCGGGCGTTGTCCCTCGGCGACCACGGCATCGTCGAGCACCACATCGCCCTGCTCTCCCCGGATCCGGCCGGTCCGGCGCAGGTGGCAGCGTTGCAGGCGCTCGCCCGTACCGTCAGTGACCGGATGCCGGCGGGCGGCCCGCCAGGGGCGGGACTGTCCCGTGCCGCAGGGCAGGGGCCGCTGCGTGTGGACGCGCTGCCGATGCGCATCACCGCGGCGGAGGCTCTGGAGCTCGACCCGTCGTTCAGCCCGCCGTCGCCGCTGTGGGCGCTGGTCGGGGCGGGTGGCGACGCGCTCGCGCCGCTGGGGCTCGACCTGCTGGCGCACGGCCCGGGCGCGGTGATCGCGGGCCCGGCCCGTTCCGGCCGTTCGTCGGCGCTCATGACGGCGGCGCGGTCCCTGATCGCGCGCGGCACCCCTGTCGTCGCCGTCGCCCCTCGGCGCAGCCCGCTGCGGGAGCTGGAGGGGGCGCTGGCGGTGCTCGACGGGAACGCGGACAACCTCGCCGAGGTGGTCGCCGACCAGCGTCACTACGTCGTGCTGGTGGACGACGCCGAGCTGGTCAACCCTGACTCCCCGCTGGGCACCGCCCTGGAGGAGGTGCTCCGGTCCGGGAGGGACGGTGACCACGGCCTGCTCATCGCCGGCACGACCGGGGATCTGGCGGTCGCCTACCGCGGGTTCGCGGCCGAGACCCGGAAGTCCCGTACGGGGCTGCTGCTGGCGGTGCAGGGCCAGGCCGACGGCGACCTCTTCACCATCCGGCTGCCCCGCGGCACGGTGGGCGGGCCGCCCGGTCGGGGGTTCCTCGTGACGACCGGCACCATCACGCCTGTCCAGGCGGCTCTGCCGGGCGACGCCTGAGGGGTCAGCCGATCCTGCTGTTCACCGAGCCGGTGTCGTCGCCCCACACGTCGTCGTCCTCGTGCAGCCACGTCGTGGACTCCCGGTCCCGGGAGTCGCCGCCGCCGCCCCCTCCGCCCATGCCGCCCATCGGGAGGAAGGGCATCCCGGCGCCGGTGCCGGAGCGGGTGCCGAGGCTGGTGCCCTGGCCGGGGCCGAGGGCTCCGCCGGTGCCGATGCCGGTGCCGCCGTAGCTGACGGGCGTGGCCGACGTGGTGGGCGTGGTGTATCCGGGGGTGGTCGCCGTCGTGGGCGTGGCGCCCGTCGGGGAGTAGCCGGACGTGGTCGGGTTGTAGTCCGCCAGGCTGGTGGTGCCGTCGGTGCCGGGCGGGTTCCGGTTCAGGCCGGCCGTGTCGACCGACGGCTGCGTGCCGTTGTCGGGGCCGGTGGTGGAGCCGACGGGGACGGTGCCTCCCGGGACGCTGGTTCCGGGGGGATAGTTGCCGTTCGGGTCATAGCCGTTGGGGTTCGTGCCGTTCGGGTCCATGCCGTTCGGGTTCGGGAGGCCGGTGCTCGGGTCGTAATCGGCGAAGGAGGGGCCGCCGGGGTTGCCCGTGCCGTCGGTGCCGCCGTTCAGGCCCAGGCCGGTGTTGGAGTACGGCGAGGGGTTGCCGGTGGGCAGGCCCGTGGGGTAGTCGACCTGCGTGGGATCGTCCTGCGGCATGCCGGGAGGCTTGATGTCGCGCAGGCTCTTGTCCACGGTGTCCGGGATGGCCTGGTGGACGACCACGAGGTCGTTGGTGAACGTCTGCAGGTGGAGTCCGGCCAGTTCGTCCGGGGAGCCGAAGTCGGTCTTGGCCTCGTTCAGGACCTTGCCGTCGCCGCCGTAGTAGCCCGCGTAGGCGCTGTAGATGTCGGGGATGCTGTCGTCCCAGGTGGCTCCGGTTCCTCCGCCGTTCGTCCAGGTCGGCAGGATGCCCTTCCACGAGTCCTCGACGAACGCCTGGTGCTCGCGGACCACACTGGCGAGGTTGTCGACGGGCGTGTGCATCGCGCCGAGCTTGGTGGCCAGCTCGCCCATCGTCACGTAGAGGATGCCGAGGGCCGTCTGCGCCTCGACCGAGGCCTCGCCCTCCCACACCTCGGCGAGCTTGATGGCCTGGGTCTTGATGGCTTCCCTGGCCGTCTCGACCGCCGTCTTGGCGTCCTCGTACGAACTCGCCGCCTGCGTGATGCTCGTGAGGTTGAAGCCCTTGATGAAGGTCACGACCTGCTCGACGCTGCGGCCTCCGGTCTCGACGGCCCAGCTGCCGCAGGAGGGCTTGATCAGGTGGATCTCGTGCTTGGTCCCACCCATGCCCCTCACACCCCCTGGTTGACGATGTCCGTCACTCTGTAGGTGCCGGCTCCGGCTTCCACCAGCGCGATCGCGGTGGAGAAGTTCTCCAGGACGTCCTCGTAGACGTCGAGGAACTCCCGGTGTGCCGTCTCCAGCGTCGTGGCGAACGACTCGGTGCCCTGGTTGCGGTCGATGCTGCGCAACTGGGTGCGCACGTCGGAAAGCGAGCCGTTGATGCTGAGGTCCTGGATCGAGCCCTGGTGCTCGCCGTAGCCGCCACCGTTGATCGGCTTCATGATCTCTCGCAACGCCTCGGCGACGTTCGTGATCTTCGTGGCGTCGTACCCGACGCCGTCCCGTTCGGCGACCAGGCCCGGCCAGTCCTCGGGCGGTTTTGCTTCTCCCACGAGACCTCCCCCCTTAGGGCACTCGATCATGCACCTTACTCGAACAGTTCCTTTTCCGTACAGAAGACACAGAGTCAACTTGCGTAACATATGGCGCTATGCAGACCCAGAAGGATCTCTATCAAGCGCATCGCCTCATGACACTGCGCCTGGGTCTGGCGCTGATGCAGGGGGAGCCCGATCTGCCCGAGTCTCCGATGCGCCGGCAGACCGTGGCGACGTTCGGAGGGATCCTGATCGCGATCCTGGTCGTGGCCGCGTTCGGGATCTGGGGGCTGCTCAGCCCGGGGAACGCCACCAAGCTGACCGACGCCGGGCAGCTGCTGATCGAGGAGGAGACCGGCGCCTCCTACGTCTACAACCAGCAGAGCCGCAAGCTGCAGCCGGTGGCCAACTACGTGTCCGCGCGGCTGCTGCTCGGCAACGACGAGATCAAGGTCAGGACGGTCTCGGCCGAGTCCCTGGCCGGTTTCGCCCGCGGGCAGAAGGTCGGCATCCAGGGGGCGCCGGACTCGCTGCCGGACAAGGAGCGGCTGGTCAAGGCCCCGTGGTCGGCGTGCGTCGCGGAGGGGACCGACGCGGCCGGGACGCGCAAGCCGTTCGTGACGCTCGTGGCCGGCACCGACCTCGGCGGGACGCCGGTGGGCGACGAGGCGCTGGTCGTCAGCGACGGGCAGCAGAACTGGGTGCTCTGGGCCAACCACCGCATGCGGGTGGCGAACGTGGCCCGGCTCACCGACCAGACGCCGCGCCGCGTGCCGGCCTCGTGGATCAACGCCATCCCGGCGGGGGTGGACTTCGCCGCGCCGAAGATCGCCCAGCGCGGCGACAAGGTCCGCGGGCCTGACGGCAGGGCGTCCAGGGTGGGACGGGTGTACAAGGTGGAGTCGGTGGCGGGCGCGGCCGAGCGGTGGTACGTGCTGCTCGCCGACGGTCTCGCGCCGATCGACCACACGCAGGCCATGCTCCTGCTCCTGGACCCGGCCAGCAAGCCCGCCTACGGCAGGCTCCCGGTCCGCGAGACGGTGATCGACGCGGCGACCGCCAACGCGGCCAGAGCGTCCGCGCGCCGCCTGCTGGACAGCGGGCTCCCGGCCACCATGCCGAGCTTCCGCTCGCCCGGCATGTCGGCCCCGCTCTGCGCGGTGTACGAGGACACCGTGAAGGGCTCGACCAAGGCGGTGCTGACCACGGGCAGCCGGATGGGCCTCCCGACCCCGGGGACGAGCGCCGGCGCGGACAAGGTCGACCAGGTGCTGCTGCCGCCGGGCAGCGCCGTGCTGGCGGGGACCCTGCCGGGCGAGGGGCAGCTGTCGTCGGTGCAGCAGTACTGGCTCGTCACCGACCAGGGCAAGCGGTTCCAGCTCACCTCGGCGGACACGGTGGGCAAGCTCGGGTACGAGGCCGCGGACGTCGCGCCCGTGCCCGCCCACCTGCTGCGGCTGATCCCGGACGGCCCCGCCCTGGACGAGGCGGCGGCCCGCACGCCGGTGCAGGACGTGCAGCCCATCCAGCAGGCCAGCCAGTGACGGCTAGACCTGCAGGTTGGTGTCCGGGCGGAGCTGACCGGTGTCCTCGTCGTAGACCAGGCCGTCGTTGGTGAACGGCTGCCGCATGCTCGTCGGGTCGCCGGTGTTGAGGACCGACATCTCCGACGGGATGGGGTCCACGGTGGGGAACATCTGGCCGGTCATCTGGGTGTACTGGACCGCCAGGAACATGATCCCGGCCAGGATCGCCGTCTTCTTCCAGTTGCTCGCCACGATCTTCTTGGTCGCGGCGAGGATGGCCTTCCCCAGAGCGGCGCTCATCCCGTACACGGTCACGGCGGAGACCGGATGCCATCGGGTCGCGAAGCAGAAGATGCCCCAGGCGAGCATGACGCCGGCGATGGCGAGCACGATGTAGGAGACGATCTTCATGAAGTCGGCGGTCGAGGAGACGGCGTTACCGGTCTCGTCGCGGATGTTCTTGAGCTGCCCGATCGACTCGACGAAGCTGCCGTGGACGCCCGAGAACGACTGGAAGGCGCCCCCCTCCCACTTGCCGTCCTCCTTCAGCTGCGTCTTCAGCTCCTCCAGCTCTTCCACCAGCTTGTTGAGCTCGGTCGTCACCCCGTTCTGGTCCGTGGAGCGCCAGTTCGTGGCGGAGTCGTCCATGCCTTCCGGGTTGGAGACCAGCGTGCCGAAGGCGGCCGCGACGTAGAAGGCCCACGGTTGGGCGATCATGACCGCCGCCGTCAGGGACATCATGGCGGCGGCGCTGAAGGCGTCCTTGCCGTTCACAGCTCCTCCTGGCCGATCACCTGAGGCGCGATGTCCTCGTCGCCGCCCCAGACGCCCTCGTCCTCGGACAGCCCGACGGTCTTGTCGCGGTCGCGTTCCTCGCCGCTGCCCGCGCCCCCGCCGCCCATCGGCATCATGGGCATCATCGGCATGCCCGAGGCGCCCGCGGTGCCGCGCAGCCCGCCCGCGGCGCCCGGGGCGAGCCCGCCCCCGCCGGAGCCCGCGCCCATGCCGGTGCCGGTGCCGGGCACGCCGCCGAGCTGGTTCCCCGTACGGGTGCCCAGGCCGGTCGCGTTGGGGTCGAGCGACGGCACGTTCGGCGTCGTGGGCTGGTAGGACGACAGGTCGGTCTTGTTGGGGTTGTTCAGGGCCGAGTCGAGGTCGGGGACCCGCGTGTCCACCTGGTCGGTGTTGGGCAGGCCGGTGTTCGGCAGATCCGTGCCCGGCAGGCCGGCCGACGGGTCCTGGGTTCCCGGCAGGTCGGTCCCCGGGAGATCGGTGCCCGGGAGATCGGTGCCCGGCAGGTCCGTCCCCGGCAGGTCCGTACCGGGGAGATCCGTGCCGGGGAGATCGGTGCCGGGGAGGTCGGCGCCGGGAACGTCGAGGCCGGGCACGTCGGCGCCCGGGATCTCGGGCTGAGGGCCGTCGAGTCCGGGCATCTTGGGGGCGGAGACCGGGCCGGGGCCGCCGGGGAGGTCGGGACCGCCGCTGTTGTCGTCGGCTTCCTTGTAGTTGTCGTCGGCCGCCCTGAGCGCGGGCTCCCAGCTCGCCAGCGCCTCCCTGGCCCGCTGCAGCGCCTCGCGCTGGGACTCGATGGCCGATTCGTGCGCGCCGTGCACGCCCATGCCGAGCACGCCGAAGTGGGGCCAGGGCACGCTCAGGTCGCCGGTCCTGCCCCCGAGGGTCTCGAGATAGGTGACATGGCCGCCGATCTGCCCCCCGGCGCGGTCGAGCTCCCCCTTCGTGAAGGAGACCCCGGACGACGGCGGGCCGTCGGAGCCGGGCGTGGGGAAGGTAGGCCAGGTGTTGCCCATCAGCTCATCCGATCACGGGTTCCGTCGTGTCATGGCCGGTCGTCCAGGAGTTGGGATCCTCGGAGAGGTATGTGGTGCGCTCGACGTCGCCGTAGTCACCACCGCCGCCGCCCGCGCCCCCCGCGCCGCCCATGAACGGCATGAGCGGCATGCCGCCCATCGGCCCGCCGAGTCCGCGCCCGGCGGCGCCCAGCGCGGACTGGCCGCCGAGCATGCCCGGGGAGCCGATCACCGAGGGGACGCCCGGGGTCGAGCCCACGGGAGTGAGGACCGAGGGCGGGGCCACCGTGGTGGTCACGGGCGCGAGCGTGGTGGGGGTGAACGTCAGGGTCTGCGGCGTGACGGTCGCGAGGTCGGTCTGGCGCGGGTCCGTGCGGGTCCCGCCGTCGGTGGTCGTACGGTCCTCGTTGCCGATGACCGACGGCGCGGTGCCGTCGCCGGTGCCGGAGCCGGGGTTCCGGCTCGGGTCCTGGTTCCCCGGGGCGCCGGGGTCAGGAGAGCCGGGGTCCGGGTTGTTCGGGTTGCCGGGGTCGTTCGGGTCCGTCCCGCCGGGGGTGGAGCCGTCCGGATTGGTGCCTCCGGGATCGGAGCCGCCGGGGTTCGTCCCGCCGGGGTTGGTGCCGCCCGGGTTGGTGCCGCCCGGGTTCGTCCCGCCCGGGTTCGTCCCGCCCGGGGCTCCGGCCCAGCCACCGGAGCTGTCGTACGCCGTCGAGCCGAAGGTGGGCCCCCGCGTGCCGGAGCCGGTCGGGTAGCCGGGGTTCTCGTACCCGCCGCCCGTGCCGGGGAGGCTGACCGTCGGGAGCTCGTACATGATGTAGTCGGGGACTTCGCTGTCGAAGATCGTGACGATCTCCGTGTTCAGCTTGTGGATCGCGTCCTGCGCGATCATGTTCTTGGCGGCCTGCTCGATGTCGGGCTTCTCGGCGCCGGTCCCCTGCAGATGGTTGCCGTCGATCTCCGCGTCCGTCGGCGCGCGCTTGGCCTCCTCCCTGGCGGTCTCCAGGTGGCCCGCGTACGACTGCAGCGCGGTGCCCATCTGCTGCATCTTGGTCGACAGCTCCTGGCCGGAGGCGTGCAGGAGTTGCAGCGCCTGGCGGGCCTTGGAGGCGTCCGGGCCCTTCCAGATCTGGGCGATCCGGCCGGCGTGCTCCTCCAGGGAGCTGATCGCCTGCTCGACCTTGCTCGACGCGAAGGTGTACGTCTGACCGGCGCCCCGGACGTAGGCCGGATCGGTGCTGTTCAGCCAGGAGTTGATCTCCTGGCTGGTGGAGCAGGGCCGATCGCCGAAAGGCGCGCTGGCGTAGGACGTGATGGTGACGATTTCCTGCTTGCTCACCAGGCGATCATCCCTCGTTGGCCTGGCGCGCGCCGTCGTGGTTCGCGGCGCTGGCCTCCACCGCTTCGACCACGTCCCGGTACGCGTCGATGAACTTCTGGTAGACCTCGGCGAACTTCTGGCCCGCGTTCTGCGAGCCCACGGTCGCGGCGAGGGCCGAGGCGTCGTTCCACTGACCGATCTGGGAGGTGGTCAGCGGGATCTCCTCGTCCGCCGGACGGTCGCCGGTCGCGATCTGGTTGACGTTGCCGTTCGGCCGCTCGCCGTTGCCCAGCATGGCTTCGAGGCTGGCCCTCAGCTCCTGGGCGATGACCCGCATGCTGGCCGGCGAGTTCTCCCTCGCGTCGAACAGGTTGGGGTCGACCGGCAGCTCGGCACCGCGTTCGTCCGGCAGGGCCATACCCGTCATTCCTTTCCGCTAGCAGCAGTCCTCCCGGCCACCGCTCCGCGACGATGACCGAGAGGGGGTACGAGCCGGGTCAGTCCATCCAGATGCTGATGTTGCGCTGCTCGGCGGACTGGTAGTTGCCCTTGGCGACGTTGACGGCCTCGGCGGCCTTGAACAGCTGCTCGCCCATGGCCTTCTCGTGCTGGTTCCACTGCTGGCGCTTGGTCTCGAAGTAGGTTTCGGCGTCACCCTGCCAGCTCGCCCCGAGCTCCCGCTGGATGTCGGCGTAGAGGTCGTCGGTGGCCCTGTCGAGCTCGGTGATGACCTTCTTGAGCTCCTCGTAGGCCTGCTCCATGGAGCCGAACCGGACAAAGGTGTAGTCGTCAGGCATGGTCATGGCGTTGTCCGTCCTGCTCAGCGGTTGGCGTTGATGAGGGAGTCGATGCGACCGGCGCCGCCGTCGCCGACGAAGCCGCCCGCGATGTCCATGTTCTGGTCGGCCGCGTTGCGGTAGACGCCGGCGCCGATGTTGAGCCGGTCGTAGATGTCCTCAAGGATCTTGATGACGCCCTTGAACTCCCCGTCCCACTGGTCCAGCGCCGTGCTGAACCGCTGCGCGGCGCCACCCTGCCAGCCCTGGCTGGTCAGGTCGGCCTTGATCTGCTGCACGCGCTGGCGCATGCCCTCGATGTACTGCGCGGTGTCCTGGCAGTAACCCGCCGCGTTGGTCAGCTGAGTCGGACTTGCCCCGTACAGAGCCACTGGACCTCCAAGTCGACATGGCGTTGTCCGTCACGTGGGCACAGCATGCAACTGACCCCCATGAACAACATCAAATGCCATGTTAGTCAACATCAACCCCAAGATTCCCAGAAATATCAGATTACGGATTGGTCGCGCTGTAGCGACGTTCGAGTGAACGCCCTGGTGGCGGAACCGCGGCTTTCTGACCAGGAGGACGTGCGGCTGTGGTGATCGGGGTCAGATCTCCAGCCGGCGGCGGATGCGGTCGAGCTCGCCCATGACGTCCGTGAACGCCCGGTCGTAGGCCGCCTCCGCATTCTTGATGTCGTTCAGCGCCGAGCTCGGGTCGGTGGCGAGCTTCATGGGGTTGCCCCGCTCGCCGAACGCCTCGCCCGCCATCTCGGTGAACTTCACCTGGAAGTCGGCCACGGCCTCGGCCAGCACGACCTTGATCAGGTCGGCCAGCTCGCCCGACGCCAGCCGCATGGCCTTGGGGTGCAGGTTCAGCTCGCGCAGGCCGGTCTGGTCGTACTCCACCGTGACCAGGCCGTCCTCGTCCTCGGCCCGGCCCACGCAGTCGCCGGCGCCGCGCTGGAACTTCTCCAGGCGGGCGATCTGGTCGTCCATGCCCTTGAGCAGCTTCTCGATGTCGATGTTGGCGAAGTCGCCGAACTCCTGCATGCCTTCAACCTCCCGTACGAGATCAGCCGGACAGCCCGCGCACCCACGTGTAGACCTCCAGGACCCCCAGCGCGAGCGGGAAGAGCTGGACGATCAGCGCCACGTCGAGGATGTCGGCCGCGCGCCCCCAGAACGGCGACGGCCTGCCCGTCGCCAGCCACAACCCGATGCCCACCGTCATCAGCGCCAGCCACAGGATCCCGGTGGCCACGGCCACGGAGCCGACGATCTCGCCCTGGCCGACCATCGACATCGCCAGCATGGCCAGGCCCGCCAGGCCCGTGCTGATCAGCCAGACGCGCTGGCCGAGCCCGCGGAACACCCGGGCCCGCATGATGAGCGTGAGCGACAGCGACACCGTCATGACGTCCGCCACCCAGCCGTCGGCGAGCACCAGCAACGCCAGGGCGATCAACGCCGAGAGCGCGATCGCGGCGACCATGCCGGTGGCGTAGCCCTGCGCGATCCGCGTGCGCTCCTGGATGGCCGGCGCGTCCAGGCGCTGGTTGTCGTTGCGGAGCTCCTCCGCGGTGGTCGGCATGGCCGGCAGCGGCACCTTGGCCAGCCGGAACGACAGCGTGGGCACCAGCGGGCTGAGCGCCAGCAGCAGCGCGATGGCCACCGCCGCCACCCCGGCCGGCGGCGGCGACCACACCATCACGACCGCCGAGCAGATCCCGCCCACCGTGGCCACGCCGGCCGTGCCGAGGAAGCCGGGCACGCCGTCGGAGATCAGCGCGCCGCCCACGGCGGCCACCAGGGCCAGGCAGGCCAGCGCCGCCAGCAGGTGCGGCGCGCCGAACCCGGCCGAGGTCCCCGGCGCGAACAGGCCGGCGACGAACCCGTACGGCAGCGCCGAGTGCCCGATCAGCGCCCCGGCCATCGAGTCGCCGACCGCCCTGGACAGCAGCGTGCCGGTGACGATCAGCAGCAGCGCCAGCAGCCCGGCCACGATGGTGACGGTCAGCGCCGGCATGCCGGACAGCGCCAGGCCCACCGCGCCCAGCACGAGCAGGGCCGTCGCGCCGCTCGCTCCCATGACCCTGGTCTGCGTGGCCGACCAGGCCCCGCGGCCCTCGCGCACGCCGGTGGCGACCACGTCCGCCACGTCGTCGAACAGGGCCGGCGGCAGGATCGCCTCACGCGGCCGGAGATAGAGGATCTCGCCGTCGAGCACGCCCAGCGAGCCGAGGCTCTGCCCCAGGTCGAACGGCTGGCCGCCGAGCCGCTGCAGCGTCCAGCCGGGCGCGGCGGCGGAGTCGCCGTTCACCTCGCCCAGCGCGCGCAGCAGGCTGGGCAGCACGTTCGGCAGCGGGATGTCGGCGGGCAGGGCCAGGTCGGCCTTGCGCCGGGGGCCGACGATCGTCACGTGGCACTGGGCCGGCAGCGGCACCGGAACCTGCGACAGGGCGCCCTGCTGGATCGGCCCGCGCGGCGGCCCCGGCGGCCCGGCGTATCCGGCAGGCCCCCGCGCACCGGGTGGTGGCCCGTGCATCGGCGGCTGTCCAGGTGGTGGCCCTGGGATCGAAGCCGGCGGGCCGGGCAGAGGTCCCTGAACGATCTGTCCCATCTCTACTCTCCGTCCCCACCAATGGTCACGGACAACAGAGAACATATCGGGTCTCTTCTGGTAAGAACGTCTCGATGAGCATCGTCGTCGTACGCCGACCAGAACGCCGCCCGGGACCCAAACCGCCGCGCGGCGAGGTCCTGCTCGAATCTCCGCCCGAGATTCCCGAGGTCCAGCCGCAGGGCTTCTCGATGGCCCTCACCTACCTGCCGATGCTGGCGGGCGCGGCGGCGATGGCGCTCATGTTCACCGCCTTCGGCAACGCCAACCCGATCATGTACGTGGCCAGCGGCCTGTTCGCGCTGTCCATGGTCGGCATGACGGCGGGCCAGCTCACCCGCCAGCTCGGCGAGCGCAAGTACAAGCTCAACGGCGCCCGCCGCGACTACTTCCGCTATCTGGGCCAGGTGCGCAAGAAGACCCGGCGCGCGGCCAGGCAGCAGCGCGAGGCCCTGGAGTGGAGCGGGCCCGAGCCCGACGCCCTGTGGTGGATCGCCATGGGACCCCGGCTGTGGGAGCGCCGCCCGCGCGACGAGGACTTCGCCACCGTGCGGCTGGGCACCGGCGTCCAGAAGCTGGCCATCCAGCTCATCCCGCCGGACTCCAAGCCCGTCGAGGACCTGGACGCGCTGGCGGCCGGCGCGCTGCGCAGGTTCATCAGGGCGCACTCCACCGTGGCCGGGCTGCCGGTCGCCGTGGCGCTCGGCTCGTTCGCCAGGATCCGGATCGGCGGTGACCCCGGGACCGTGCGCGACCTGGTGCGCGCCATGATCGCCCAGCTGACCGTGTTCCACTCGCCCGACGACATGCGGATCATGGTGTGCGCCGGGAGCGAGTGGATGACGTACTGGGAATGGGTCAAGTGGCTGCCGCACGCCCTGCATCCCGAGGAGACGGACGCGGCCGGCCAGGTGCGGCTGATGACCGACAACCTGGGCGAGCTGGACCGGCTGGTCGGCGGCGAGCTCAAGGAACGCGCCCGGTTCCGGCCCGGCGCGGCGGCCGAGTCGCTCCCGTACCACGTGCTCATCCTGGACGGCGGGCACGTGCCGCAGGACTCTCAGCTCGGCAGCGACGCCATCCAGGGCGTGACGGTCATCGACCTGTCGGGCTCGTCCGCCGACGTGGAGGAGAAGAGCACGCTGCGGCTGGACGTCCAGCCTGACGGGTTCCACATGGTGAAGCTCGACCACGCGGGCAAGGAGCACAGGACCCGGCTCGGCGATCCCGACGGCCTCGACTACCTGCGGGCCGAGGGCCTGGCCAGGCAGCTCGCGCCGTTACGCACCTCGGCGTCCGGCGGCGGCGACGCCGAGGACGTGCTGGCGGCCAACACCACGCTGACCGACCTGCTGGGCGTGGGCGATCCCGGCCTGCTGGACCCGGCGGTCGCCTGGCGGCCGCGGGCCGGCCGCAACAGGCTGCGGGTGCCGATCGGGCTCGGCGCCGACGGCCGGGTCGTGGAGCTGGACATCAAGGAGTCCGCGCAGGGCGGCATGGGGCCGCACGGGCTGGTCATCGGGGCCACCGGCTCCGGCAAGTCGGAGCTGCTGCGCACGCTGGTGCTGGGCCTGGCGGTGACGCACTCGTCCGAGATCCTCAACTTCGTCCTGGTCGACTTCAAGGGCGGCGCGACCTTCCTCGGGCTCGACTCCCTCTCCCACGTCTCGGCGGTCATCACCAACCTGGAGGACGAGCTCCCGCTGGTCGACCGCATGTACGACGCCCTGCACGGCGAGATGGTGCGCCGCCAGGAACTGCTGCGGTCGGCGGGCAACTACGCCTCGCTGCGCGACTACGAGCGGGCCAGGGAGCAGGGAGCGGACCTGGCGCCGATGCCGACGCTCTTCGTGGTGCTGGACGAGTTCAGCGAGCTGCTGTCGGCCAAGCCGGAGTTCGTCGAGCTGTTCGTCATGATCGGCCGGTTGGGCCGCTCGCTCGGCGTGCACCTGCTGCTGGCCTCGCAGCGCCTGGAGGAAGGGCGGCTGCGGGGCCTCGACACCCACCTGTCGTACCGGATCGGCCTGCGGACGTTCTCCGCCATGGAGAGCCGGGTCGTGCTCGGCGTGGCCGACGCCTACGAGCTGCCCTCCGCGCCGGGCAACGGCTACCTCAAGTTCGACACCACCGGCATGACCAGGTTCAAGGCCGCGTACGTGTCGGGCGCCTACCAGCCGGACGGCCGGCGCGTGAGCGGCGACGACGGCCACACGATCCTGCGCCAGGTCGTCGAGTACGGCCCGGCGTACGTGCCGCTGCCCGTCAAGCCGAAGCCCAAGGAGGCCCCGGCGGCGGAGGTGGACGAGCGCTCCCCTTCGCAGACCAGCCTGCTCGACATCCTGGTGCGGCGCCTGCAGGGGCACGGACCCGCGGCCCACCGCATCTGGCTGCCGCCGCTCGGCGAGCCGCCCACGCTGGCGCACCTGCTGCCGCCGCTCTCGGTGACCCCAGAACTCGGGCTGTCCACGCCGGGCTGGAACGGCAGGGGGACGCTGCACGCCGTCATCGGCATCATCGACAAGCCGTTCGAGCAGCGGCGCGACCCGTACTGGCTGGACCTGTCCGGCGCCGCCGGGCACGTCGGCGTGGCCGGCGGCCCGCAGAGCGGCAAGAGCAACGTGCTGCGCACGCTCGTCACCGGCATGGCGCTCACCCACACGCCGGCCGAGGTGCAGTTCTACTGCCTGGACTTCGGCGGCGGCGGCCTGGGCGCGCTGGAGGGGCTGCCGCACGTGGGCGGCGTGGCCACCAGGCTCGACGCCGACCGGGTGCGCAGGACCGTGGCCGAGGTGTCGGGGATCCTGCGGCAGCGGGAGCGGGGGTTCGCCGAGCGCGGCATCGAGTCCATCGCCACCTACCGCAAGATGGTCGGCGAGGGCAGCGCCCAGAGCGACGGCTTCGGCGACGTGTTCCTGGTCATCGACGGATGGCTGACGATCAGGCAGGAGTTCGAGAGCCTGGAGGCCGTGATCACCGACCTGGCGGCCCGCGGGCTGGGTTACGGCATCCACGTCGTGGCCACGACCAACAAGTGGTCGGAGTTCCGGCCGGCCATCAGGGACCTGTTCGGCACCAGGATCGAGTTCAAGCTGGGTGACGCGTACGAGTCGGAGATCAGCAGGAAGGCGTCGCTCGCCGTGCCCGAAGAGTCGCCGGGACGCGGCCTGACCAGGGACGGCATGCACTTCCTCGCGGCGCTGCCGCGGATCGACGGGCGGCGCGGGGCGGAGGACGTCTCCGACGGCATGCGTTCGCTGGTCGAGAACGTGCGCAAGGCGTGGCAGGGGCCGTCGGCGCCGCCGGTGCGCCTGCTGCCGTCGCTGCTGCCCGCGGCCGACCTGCCGGGGCCGGAGCAGACGGGCCCGCGCCGGATCGCGATCGGCATCGACGAGGACGCGCTGGCGCCCGTCGCGCTCGACTTCGAGACCGACCCGCACTTCGTGGTGTTCGGCGACAACGAGTGCGGCAAGTCCAACGTGCTCAAGCTGATCATGGAGGGTGTGGTCGCGCGGCAGACGCCGGGCGAGGCCATGATGATCGTGATCGACTACCGGCGGTCGCTGCTGGACACGGCGGTGACCGACCACCGCATCGGCTACGCCGCCTCCAGCACCGCGGCCAACGACCTGATCAAGGACGCCCGCTCGGCCCTGCTCAAGCGCCTGCCGCCAGCCGATCTCACGCCCGAGCAGCTCCGGTCGCGGAGCTGGTGGCAGGGCGCGGACCTGTACATCGTGGTGGACGACTACGACCTTGTGGCGACCTCCAACGCCAACCCGCTGGCGCACCTGGCCGACCTGCTGCCGCAGGCCCGGGACATCGGCCTGCACCTGGTGCTGGCCCGTCAGAGCGGCGGCGCCAGCCGGGCCATGTTCGACCAGGCCGTGCAGCGCCTGAAGGAGATGGCCAGCCCGGCGCTGATCATGTCGGGCAACCGGGAGGAGGGCCAGCTCTTCGGCAACGTCCGGCCGCAGCAGCTGCCCGTGGGGCGCGGCTTCTACGTCGACCGGCGGAACGGCTCGCGCCTGATCCAGACCGCGTACCTGGAGCAGGAGCAGCGGTGACGTCCTCCTGACGGCGGGGGCCGGGAAACGCCCGGTTACATGATCGTGAACGGCGAGCGCCTATTGCCCTTCACCTGGGCGAATGCCGATTTTTCAGGCTTGTTCGGGTGGTACAAAGATCACGTGTCGACCGAAGAGGCATCCCCGCTGAGCCCGTGCCCGCACAACCCCGCGTGCCCGCCGCCCGTCTGCCTGCCGCCGTCGCTGCGGCCCACGGCGGCGACGGCGACGCCGGTCCGTCACGACCCCGCGGGCGGCACGAACCTGCCAGGCTACGAGACCCGGACCGGCCACATCGACGGGTTCGCCGGCACCATGAGCGGCACCGCCGACGGCGTGGGCCTGGTCAGGGAGCGGACCCCGCGCTTCGAAGGCTGGAACCTGGTCCCCCTGGCCGGCGTCCCCGTCATCGGCCTGATGTTCGTCAACCGCCTCAACACCATCTCCGACACCTGGCGCGACAGCGCGGGCATCCTCCGCGACGTGCTCCGTACGGACGCCGCCAAGGTCAGCAGGGCGGCCGCCAACTACCGGCAGGCGGAGAACCCCGGCGGGGAGAACTGAGAGACCATGGCGCCTGACCCCCGGCTGATCCTGCCCGGCCAGACCACTCCCCCGCAGGGCACCCAGCAGCTCCACCTCGCCAACAACCACGGCAACGTCACCAGGACCGTCCAGGTGCCGCCCGCCGCCACGCGCACCGACCCCGGCTTCTTCAAGCGCCTGGTCACCCAGCTCAACCCGCTGAGGCAGACGACCAGGGGCGCGATGATGCTCTCCGGCCTCGGCCTGGGCGCGCTCGCCATGGACGTCGCGGCCACGGCCAACCTGGGCAACCCGTTCCTGTTCTACGACCGGCGCGAGACCTGGAAGGAGATGTCCGGGTCGCTGGAGGGCAACCGGTCCAACCTGTGGCGTGGCTACTTCGACGACATCTCTCCGAACTGGAACGGCCAGGCCGCGGGCATGCTGCAGCAGTACGTCCGGTTCAACGTCAACGGCCTGTTCAGCCAGCTCGGCAAGGTCAGCGACGAGATGAGCGGCACGATGCACGGCCAGTACAAGGAGGTCCTGGAGTACGACCTGTCGGTCATGGGGCTGTACGCCGCCTCGGCGCCGATCCTGCGGACCCTGGCCGCCATGAGCGCGCACCCCGTCGCCAAGGTCGCCCTCGCGACCCAGGTCGGCGTGTTCACGACCGCGCTCGGCAACCTCGTCAAGCAGTTCGCCGACATCTACAACTCGTACGAGGGCGATCTCAACAAGCTGGAGCTGAAGCTCAACGATCTCAGGGGCGCCTTCTACAACTCCGGCGACCCGAACCTCGGGGCGCGCGAGCTGAACCTGTCGGACACGATCGAGGACGCCACGGTGGACGACATGTGGGTGCCGGCGGTGCAGGACTGATGGGCGAGATCGACGCGTTCGCCGCGGGCCGGGAGGGCGATCTCGCCGCTCTGCTGCGCGAGATGGACGGCTGGACCGCCAGGGTCACCGGCATGTTGGAGGAGCTGGCGAGGGAGCGGCTGGAGGGCGCCGACGCGAGCGGCGTCGTCCGGGCCAGGGTCTCCGGCACGGGGCGGCTGCTCGGGCTCGACATCGACGCCAGGGGCCTGCGCGACCTGGACCACGAGCGGCTGGCCGAGGCCGTCAAGGAGGCCGTCGGGGCGGCGCGGACCGCGATGGGCGACCGGCTGGCGGAGCTGACCGGCGATCCTGCCTCGGCCGCCGATCCGCTGGCGCCCCACGTCGAGCGTGTCATGCGGGAGGGCTGAGCGGTGCGGGAGATGGAAGAGGCGATGGCGCGCCTGGACGAGCTGGTCTCCACGGCCCGGCGGGCCGAGGAGGCGGCGGCCGAGTGGAGCGCGCGCCGGTTCACCGGGCGGGCCGACGAAGGCCGCGTCGTCGCCACGACGGACGCCCTCGGCGTCCTGCTCGACCTGCGGATCCACCCGGTGAGCCGGAGCCGGCTGGACGCCCGCCGGCTCGCCGACGAGATCCTCGCCGCCATCACCCGTGCGGAGGAGGAAGCCGAGACCGCCAGATCCCGCCTCCTGCCCGGCCTCCACTGACAGGAAAGAAAACCCCCTCCAGGGCCTCCTGGAGGGGGTTTTCTTAGGACTCGTCCCCCTCCGGCATCACCCGGAGGGGGGCTACCTGGGTCAGCCGCAGTTGCCCCAGCCGGTCCTCATGCCTTCGTCGCCGACGCTGCCGGAGAAACGGACGCACTTGCCCTTGGCGGGCAGCTTGACCGGTCCGGCGTAGTACTGGTACTCGCCCAGAGCGGTCTTCGCCTCGCCGCCCTGCACCTCCAGCGTGACGCTCACGTCGGAGGCCTTGCCGACGTTCACCCGCTTCAGGGTGACCGCGCAGTTCTCACCGGTGGCGTTGTTCCAGAGCTGGTAGGTCTCGCCGCCCTTGAACGCCTCCTGGCGCTGCACGACGAAGCCGGAACCGCAGACCTGGACGGCCGTGTACGGGTTCTTCGCCGAGGGCGTCGCGGTCGGCTTCTTGGTCGGCGTCGCGGTCGGCTTGACCGTCGCCGTGGGCTTCGCCGTGGCCGTGGGCTTGGCCGTGGGCGGCGCCGTGTCCGCCGGGGGCGGCTCCGGCGCGGCGGTCTCCGTGACGGTCGGCGTCGGCGTGACCGTCACCGTGACCGTCGGGGAGGGCGTCGGGGTCGGGGTCGGCGTCTGCGTGACGGTGACCGTCGGCGTCGGATGGACCATGTCCTCCGACTTCGACGGGCGCGGCCTCGACCGCTCCGTCTGCGTCGCGTCGGAGGGCTCCGTCACGGTCACCGTCGGCTGCGCCTGGGTCGGCTGCGTGACCGACTGGGTGGCGATCTGCACGGGCGTCGGCACGGTGCTCAGCTCCGGCGGCGCGGGCGACTGCGACTCCCAGTCGTTGGGCAGCACCATGGGGCCGACGTCGTTCGGGTTGCCGTTGGTCGGGCTGGCCCACGGCACCGTCACCTCGGGCTGGCTCTGCTGAGGCTCACCCTGCGGCGGCGGGTTCTGCTCCGCCTGCGCGACGCCGTTCTCCACCTTCTCGCTGCCGGAGCCCCGCCCGTCGGCCTGGTCCCCGGCCGCGGCCACCGGCTCGAAGCGCTGGGTCGAGGCGTACTGGTTGGCGCCCCAGAGCCCCACACCGGACAGCAGCGCCAGCGCGCCCACCGCGGCCACCAGACCCGCGGGGAACTTGCGCCGCGGGCTGGAGGACACCGTCTGCCCCGCCACGGGCGCCTGCCGCGTCTGCTCGCGCGGCGGCTCCCAGGCCGGGGCCGGCGGCGGCATCGGCACGCCCTGCATCGGCTCGGCGCTCCCCTGCAGCGCTCCCTGCGGAGGCACGCCGGGGTGCCCGCCCTGCTGGGGCACGGGCGGCGGCCCCCAGGACTGCTGCGGAGGCACGCCCTGAGGCGGCATCATCTGCGTCGGCACGCCGTCGAGCGGCACCCCCTGCACGGGCACGCCCTGCAGAGGCTCTCCGTCGGCCTGGGCGCCCTTCTGGGCGACGACCCCGCCGCGCTTGTCGCCGAGGAGCTGCAGCAGCGCCATGTACGTGGTCGGCCGCTGCGCGACGTCCTTGGACAGCGCCGACATCACCACCCGGCGCAGCGGCTCGGCCAGGTCGCCGAGCTCGGGCTGCGCGTTCAGCAGCGCGTCCTCGTCATGGCCGAACGGCGGCTGCCCGGTCGCGGCGAACACCACGGTCGCCGCCCAGGCGAACACGTCGGCGTAGGGCCCGTACGCCAGGCCCCTGACCTGCTCCGGAGCCCGGAAGCCCAGCTCGCCGACCGGCTCGCCCTGGTCCAGGTCGGTCACACGGGGGCCGTCGGCGCCGAGGATGACGTTGTGCGGGGTGAGACCCCGGTGGGTGATGCCGGCCAGGTGGACCGCGGTCAGCGCAGTGAGCACCCCCACGGCCACCCGTTCCAGGCCGTCGCCGTCGAGCGGGCCGTCCTCGGCCACCACCTCGGCGAGCGTGCGGCCCTCGACGTACTCACGGGCCACGTAGAGGTGGTCGCCGTGCTCGCCGGCCTCCAAAGTCCTGGCGACGTACGCGCTGGACACGCGCTGCACCCCGGTGAGCCTCGCGACGCCGTCGTCGCCGCCCTCCGGCACTGGAGGCAATAACTTGATCACTGTCAGCGGCGCGTCATCGGACTCCTTGCCGAGGAACACCGCTCCGCGCGGCCCGTCAGCCAACCGTCCTGAGATGACGTACGCGCCCAGCTTTTCGGGATCACCCGGCAGCAGGGGGTGCATCTCCATCCCTTCAGTAAAACCATGATCTCGAAGGGACATTCAACCGCATCTACCACTTTTGCATCAGTAGTTTCACCGACGAATTGACAATTCACCCACAGGACAGCCTCAAGACGTCCTGCCGGGCCGCCAGCCCCGGCGCCGGCCCAGCGGCACGAGCAGCGCCAGCGCCACCGCCACCATGGCGGCGAGCAGCGCCCCGCCCCCCACCGCCGTGGCGATGCCGATGGCGGTCTCGTCGCGGGGCGGGACCTTGGCGATGGCGTCGGCCGGCAGCGCGGTCGGCGGCGGATCGGCCACCACGGGCGCGTTGGCGGCCTCGTACGGCAGCACGGCCGTGACCGCGAGCACCGGGTTCACCATGCCCGCGCCGGTGCCCGCGCCGGCCGTGCCGTCGGCGGTGGCGATGATGCGCCGGCGCACCTGCTCCTGGTTGAGCCCCGGGAAGCGGGCCCGGACCAGGGCGGCGGTGCCGGCCACGTACGGGGTGGCGTAGCTGGTGCCCTCCAGGCCGCGCTTGTAGGCCTTGCCCGGCCAGGGGGCGGTGATGTCCGTGCCGGGGCCGACCACGCCGACCGGGGTGGCGGCGTTGGAGGAGTCGACGCGGCGGCCGTCGGGCGCGGCCCCGCCCACGGACAGCACGCCGTCGTAGGCCGCGGGATAGGCGGGCACGCTCTCGTCGTCGGGGCCGGTGACGTTCCCGGCGGCGGCCACCACGACGATGTCGCTGGCCAGCGCCCGCTGCACCGCGGCCCGCAGGGACGTGTGGTCGGAGGCGCGCACGGAGACGTTGATCACATCGGCCCCGGCGTCGACCGCGTGGTTGATGGCGTCGACCAGCTTGCGGATGTCGCCGTCCCTCTTGTTGCTCTGCTTGAGCACGACGAGCCTGGCGTCGGGCGCGACGCCGTGGAAGGGGACGCCGGCCACGTAGCGGGCGGCGATGATGCCGGAGACGGCGGTGCCGTGGCCCACGCAGTCGTGGTGACCGGTGTGCGTCTCGTCGACGATCTTGGAGACGCGCAGCTGCGGGTGGCCGTAGTCGACGCCGCTGTCGATGACGGCGACCGTCACCCCGGCGCCCCTGGTCAGCCGCCAGGCGTTCTTGACGTCGAGACGTTTCTGCGCCCACGGCTCGCCGGCGGGCAGCTGGAGCGTGCCCTTCTCCGGTCTGCAGTCGTCGGGCGCGGCCGCCGCGGGAACCGCGACGAGGTGCAGGGCGAGCAGGCTCGCCAGGAGGGCGCGACCGATCATGTCGGGAAAGCGTAGCGCGCCCGGGCCGGCGCGCGGAGGCCCCGACCCCGGACCGGGGCCTCCGCGGCGCCGCCGTCAGCGGGTCGCGGACTCGATGTTGCCCCGGTAGGTGTCGATGACCCGGGACGCCTCGACGAGCTCCTCGGTCATGCGCTGGAAGGCGGTCCGGTAGTTCTGCCAGGCGCCCTGGAACTTCTGGGCTCCCGGGCCGGTCCAGGCCGTGCCGACCTTGGCGGCCTCCTTGTCCAGCGCCGCCATCGTGGCGCGCACCGCCTCGGACTGCTGCTTGAACTGAGCGGACATCGCCTGCATCTCTGCAGGGTCGCCGCCGAGCATGCTCTGGCTCACGCAAACCTCCTGGTTGGGGACGCTGAGTCGGACGGGGAAGCGCCCTCACCCTAGATGCGCCCCCACCGCCTCGTCGGCCTCCATACCGAGCGGCTATGGCCCCCTACGACCCGACCCACCTGCGGATGATCGATTTGCAGCACTTACACTCCCCTCAGTGCTCGCCGAGGAAGGATGGATGTCGGTGCAGAAGGTTCTCATCGCCAATCGCGGCGAGATCGCCGTACGGGTGGCTCGCGCGTGCAAGGACGCCGGGATCGGGAGCGTGGCCGTCTACGCCGAGCAGGACCGGGACGCCCTCCACGTGAAAGTCGCCGACGAGGCGTACGCGCTGGGCGGTCAGTCGCCCGCGGAGACCTACCTCGACTTCGGCAAGCTGCTCGACGTCGCGGCGCGGTCGGGAGCCGACGCGGTGCACCCCGGTTACGGCTTCCTGGCCGAGAACGCCGGCTTCGCCCAGGCGGTCATCGACGCGGGCCTGATCTGGATCGGCCCGCCGCCCTCCGCCATCGCCGCGCTCGGCGACAAGGTGCAGGCCAGGCACATCGCCCAGAAGGTGGGCGCGCCGCTGGTCGCCGGCACCAAGGACCCCGTGTCCGGGGCCGACGAGGTCGTCGCGTTCGCCGAGGAGCACGGCCTGCCGATCGCGATCAAGGCCGCTTACGGCGGCGGCGGGCGCGGCATCAAGGTCGCCCGCCGGCTGGAGGAGGTCGCCGAGCTGTACGAGTCGGCGGTGCGCGAGGCGGTGGCCGCCTTCGGCCGGGGTGAGTGCTTCGTCGAGCGCTACCTCGACCGGCCGCGGCACGTCGAGACGCAGTGCCTGGCCGACAGCCACGGCGACGTCGTCGTGGTCAGCACCCGCGACTGCTCCCTGCAGCGCCGCCACCAGAAGCTCGTGGAGGAGGCCCCCGCGCCCTTCCTCAGCCAGGAGCAGCTCGACATCCTCTACACCAGCTCCAAGGCCATTCTCAAGGAGGCCGGCTACGTGGGGGCCGGCACCTGCGAGTTCCTCGTCGGCCAGGACGGCACGATCTCCTTCCTGGAGGTCAACACCCGTCTCCAGGTCGAGCACCCGGTGACCGAGGAGGTCGCGGGGGTCGACCTCGTACGCGAGATGTTCCGGATCGCCGACGGCGAGCCGCTCGGCTACGGCGACCCCGAGCTGCGCGGCCACTCGATCGAGTTCCGCATCAACGCCGAGGACGCGGGCCGCAACTTCCTGCCCGCGCCGGGCACCCTCACCGCCATGCGGGCGCCGTCGGGTCCCGGCGTGCGGCTCGACGCCGGCTACGAGACCGGCATGACCGTGCCGGGCGCGTTCGACTCGCTGGTGGCCAAGCTGATCGTGACCGGCCGCACCCGCCTGGAGGCCCTGGAGCGGTCGCGGCGCGCGCTGGCCGAGTTCGAGATCGACGGCATGCCGACGGTGCTGCCGTTCCACCGGGCGATCGTGTCGGACCCGGCGTTCACCTCCGACCCGTTCACCGTCCACACGCGGTGGATCGAGACCGAGTTCGACAACACCATCCCCCCGTACGCGGGAGAGACCCACGCCGACGAGCCCGAGCCGCGCGAGACGGTCACGGTCGAGGTCGGCGGCAAGCGGCTGGAGGTCGTGCTGCCCGCGGGCCTCGGCGCGGCCGCCCCGGCCGCGTCGGGCGCGAAGAAGCCCCGGCGCGCGGCGGGCGGCGCGAAGAAGGCGGCCGCGAGCGGCGATGCGCTGGTCTCCCCGATGCAGGGCACGATCGTCAAGGTCGTGGCCGGCGACGGCGCCACGGTCGCCGAGGGCGACACCGTGGTGGTGCTGGAGGCCATGAAGATGGAGCAGCCGCTGACGGCGCACAAGTCCGGCGTCATCACCGGCCTCTCCGCGGACGTCGGCCAGACGGTCACGTCCGGGGCGACGATCTGCGAGATCAAGGACACGTGACGGCGATATCGGGCCCCACGCGGGCCCGATATCGGCGATGCCGGAAGTGAGGACCACCCGGCGTTCCCCAGATCCGCCGGGGGGCTCGCGCGCCGGGAGGGCTTCTGGCGGGTAACGTGCCCAGTGAGGAACTTTGCCGACCGCCCGTTCGTCCTCATGGGCGAAGGAGGCTTGCTGCCAATGACACATCCGCTGCGCCGCGCAGGGGCCGCGATCGCGGTTCTCGTCGCCGGTCTATTCGTCACTCTTGCGCTGTCAACTGCGGCCATAGCCGCGGCGGCGCCGCCCGATGCCCAGACGGTGCTCTCCCATTGGAAGGGCGGCGACCCACTCTATGTGCAGTCCGGGTCCGCGCTGAGCTCTGACCAGCAGTCCGAGATCCGCGACGCGCTCAAGGACTCCAAGAACGACATCTATCTGGCCGCGCTGCCCGACGACACGGTGACCGACCCCGCCGGCTACATCAAGCAGCTCGGCGACGCGGTGTCCGAGGCCAAGAAGTCCTCGTCGGGCGGCCAGTGGACCGTCGCCGTGCTCGACGGCCCGACGCTGTTCGCCGCGTCCAACTTCGGCAAGGCCGGCATGACCGACCAGCTGTCGAAGCTCGCCGTGCGCAACAACGACGACGTCGTCTCCGGCATGGAGGACTTCATCGCCCGGGTCAACCTCATGGCCGAGGGCAAGACGCGCTCCGCGCTCGACTCCGGCCCGGTCAACGACGGCAGCGGCTTCGGCGCGCTGGCCACGCTGGGCGTGCTCGCGGTGGCCGGCGGTGGCGGCTACTTCCTCTACTCGCGCAACAAGAAGAAGAAGCAGGCCATCCAGGACGCCAAGGACCTGGCCGCGGTCAAGCAGACCGTCGAGGAGGACGTCACCAAGTTCGGTGAGGAGATCACCGCGCTCGACACCGACGTCGTGCTCTCCGGCGAGGGCGGCAAGCACATCGACGAGTGGGCGCAGGCTCTCGACTCCTACGAGAAGGCCAAGACGCAGCTCGCCGCGATCGAGCGGGCCGACCAGGTCCGCGAGGTCACCGGGACGCTCGAGGAGGGCCGCTACGCCCTCGCCGTGGTGAAGGCCAGGGTCGACAACCAGCCGGTGCCCGAGCGGCGCGCCCCCTGCTTCTTCAACCCGCAGCACGGCCCCTCCCTGCGCGACGTGCGCTGGGCCCCGCCCGGTGGCGTGGTCCGCGACGTGCCCGCCTGCAAGGCCGACGCCGAGGCGGTGGAGCGCGGCTTCGACCCGCAGATGCGCGAGGTCATGGTCGACGGTCAGCGCCGTCCCTACTACGACGCGGGCCCGGCCTACCAGCCGTACGCCTACGGCTACTACGGCGGCTTCGGCGACATCATGACCGGCATGTTCATCGGCACCATGATGGGCTCCATGATGGGCTGGGGCATGGGCGGCATGATGATGGGCGGCATGATGGGCGGCGGCTACGACGCCGGTGCCGGCGGTGACTTCGGCGGCGGTGGCGACTTCGGCGGCGGCGGAGACTTCGGCGGCGGTGGCGGCTGGGGCGACTTCGGCGGCGGCGACTTCGGTGGCGGCGACTGGTAGCCCACCCTCACTCACCAGCATGAGCGCGCTCCCTTCGGGGGGCGCGCTTTTCGCTGTCCGTCGCGGCGTTTTGGGGATACTCCGAAATTACGTAATATCGGAGTTATGAAGCGAGCAGCAGCCCTGGCCGCCCTCGTCGTGGCCGCCCTCGCCCTGTTCCCGGCCCCGAGGCCGCCCGCGCTGGGCGAGGCGACGACCGGCGACCCCGCCCTGGCGAAGCTGGTACGGAGCGCCGCCGGGGAGGGCGGATACCGGGGGCTGTCGGTCGCCCTCGTCGAGGACGGCCGGATCCGCCACGCCGGGGTGGGCGACACCGGCGGCCCCGACCCGCGCCCGGTGGACCAGGACACGTCCTACGAGCTGGGGTCGATCGCCAAGCCGATGACCGGGATGCTGCTGGCGAGCCTGGCCGAGGAGGGGCTCTCCCCCGGCACGCCGGTGCGCGAGAAGCTGCCGGGCGTCCGCTTCTCCGATCCCGCCGTCGGGTCGGCCACCCTCGCCGAGCTCTCCTCGCACCGCGCGGGGGTGCCCAGCGTCCGCGTGACGCCGCTCTCGTTCCTCCGCTCGTACCTGTACGTCTTCGCCGGCCAGGACCCGTACGGCCCCGCGGGGACGCGGAGCATGCTGGACGACGCCGCGGCCGTCTCCGCCGGAGACCGGGGGGAGGTCGCGTACTCCAACCTCGGCGTGGCGCTGCTCGGCCAGGCCCTGGCCGAGCACGCGGGCACCGGCTACGAGGACCTGCTGCGCGGGCGGATCCTCGCCCCGCTCGGCATGGACTCGACCGTCGTGCTCGGGCCGGACGAGCCGCTGCCCGCCGGTCACGCGCACGGCGAGGAGAAGAACGGGCTGCCCATGGAGCCGTGGCGCGACCACGGCCACGCGGGCGCGGGCGGCGCCGTCTGGTCCACCTCCCACGACGTGGCCCGGCTCGTCCAGGGCGTGATGGCGGGCTCCGCGCCGGGCGCGGACGCCGCGACGCCGCGGTTCGACGCCGGCCGGGACGAGCGGATCGGCTACGGCTGGTTCACCACCCGGCACGGCGAGCGGGAGATCACCTGGCACAACGGCGGGACCGGCGGGTTCCGCACCTACGCGGGCTTCGACCGGGCGTCCGGCCGGGGCGTGGTGGTCATGGGCAACACCGGCACGCCGGTGGACGGCGTGGGCCTGCGCCTGCTCGGGGTCGAGGCGCCGGACGACGACGGCCCGGAGATCCGGCCGCTGGTCTTCGCCCTGACCTTCCCCTTCGCCGGGCTGGGCCTGCTCTACTCGGCGTTCCGCACGCCGGGGCTGGACCGGGTGTCGGTGGTCAGCCGCGTCCTGTACGGGATGCTGTTCCTCGGGCTGGGGCACACGGCGGGCGCCTGGGGGGTCGTCCCGCCGTTCGTGTGGGCCCTGGGGGCGGGGGTCCTGGGCGCGGCCACGGCCGCCGCGCTGACCCGCTGGCCCGGTCTGCCGCTCAGCGCGAAGCCGGTGAGGTGGCACACCTGGCTGTCCCCCGCGATCCCGGCCGCCCTGCTGATCGGTTTCGCGGTCGTCCTCGTGACCTGAGGTCAGGTGCTGGCGCGCAGGGCCAGGTGGGGGGTGAGCAGGGTGGCGTCGGGGGCGGGCTTGCCGTCGAGCTTGTCCATCACCAGCCGGACCGCCTCCCGGCCCACCTCCTCGGCCGGGATCAGGACCGAGGTGAGCGGAGGGCTGGCACGTTCCGCCACGTCGTCGGGGCAGATGGCGACCACCGCGACGTCCTCGGGGACACGCCTGCCGAGCTGGCGCAGGGCGCTGAGCACGTGGCCGACCGCGGCCTCGTTGTGCACGACGAGCCCGGAAAGGTCCGGCTGGTCCCTGAGCAGCCTGCTCAACGTCGAGTACACCTCGTCGAACGTCTCCTCGCACGGCAGCGCCACCCCGGTCACCCGGTGCGCGGCGACGGCGGCGACGAAGCCCTCGCGGGTGCGGCGGGCGAAGCCGGTGCCGCGCTCGTAGACGACGGCGGGCGCGCCGAGCAGGGCGATCCGGGAGTGGCCGCGCTCGGCCAGGTGGGCGACGCACTGCGCGCCGGCGGCGGCGAAGTCGAGGTCGACGCAGGTCAGGCCGGCGGGTTCGGCCGGGAAGCCGATGAGCACGCTGGGCTCGGCCAGCTCGCGCAGCAGCGGCACCCGGCTGTCGTCCAGCTCGACGTCCATCAGCACGAACGCGTCGACCAGCGCGCTGGCCGCCACCCGCCTGATGCCGTCGGTGCCCTCGTCGGCGGTCAGCAGCAGCACGTCGTGGTCGAAGCGGCGGGCGGCGGTGACGACGGCGCTGGCGAAGCGCATCAGCACCGGCACGTGCATGCCGGCGCGCAGCGGCAGCACCAGGGCGATCACGTTGGACCGCTTGCTGGCCAGCGCACGGGCGCCGGCGTGCGGGTGGTAGCCGAGCGCGTCGATGCTGTCGAGCACCCGGCGCCTCGTGCCGGCCGAGATCGTGCGCTTGCCGCTGAGCACGTACGAGACGGTGCTGACGGCCACGCCGGCGTGCCGGGCGACCTCCGTGATGGTGACCGTGCGCCCGCTCAAGTCGCCGCTCCGAAGTCGATCTGGCTCAGCGTGACGCCCTCGTTCTCGAACACCACATAAAGATCGTGCACTCCCCGCGTGGCCGCAAGGGAGGTGACGATGGCGTGCAGGTCGTACCGTCCGGTGCGGGGCACGGGCAGGGTGGCGATCGGCTGCCCGTAGAGGGGGTCGCCGATCCGCAGCGTGATCATGCCGCCTTCGGTGCTGCCGAGCACGGCCAGGCAGGAGGCGGCGCCGTTGAGGTCCACCTGCCGGAACAGGATCCAGGCGCCCTCGGCGTCGGCGCGGACGGCGTCGCCGTTCTCGCGGCTCGCCTCGGTGAACGTGACCGCGTCGTACTCGTCGTGGTCGACGGCGCGCAGCAGCCCGCGGCGCGGCGGGATGGTCTCGCCGTCGACCTCGAAGCGGGCGGTGACGCGCAGGTCAGTGGCGCTGCGGCCGGCCATGAGCCGGTGCGGCGCGCGCTCCACGACGAACCGGCCGCTGGTCACGTCCCAGCAGGCCAGCTCGCGCACGGGCAGGTCGAGGCGGACGACGCGGCTCTCGCCCGGCGCGAGCCGCACCTTCTCGAAGCCGCGCAGCCGGCGCAGCGGCTGCTTGACGCGGGAGCGCTGCTGGTGGGTGTAGAACTGGACGACCTCGACGCCCTCGCGCGGCCCGGTGTTGGTCACGGTCACCGAGGCGTGCACCATGCCCCCGGGGTCCACCTCGACCGTCAGGCCGGAGTAGCCGAACTCGGTGTAGCCGAGCCCGTGCCCGAACGGGTAGCGCGGGATGCCCCGGAAGTACATGTAGGTGGCGTCGGCGGTGATGATGTCGTAGTCGAGCAGGTCGGGCAGCTCCTGCTCGGAGCGGTACCAGGTCTGGGTGAGGCGGCCCTCCGGGTCCGCGTCGCCGAGCAGCACCTCGGCCAGCGCGTGCCCGTACTCCTGCCCGCCGTGCGACGACCAGAGCACGGCCGGCACCCCGGAGGCGCCCCAGGTGAGCGGGTAGCCGCTGCTGATCACCATGACCGTGCGCGGGTTGGCGGCGAGCACGGCCTGGACCACCGCGTCCTGGGCGGGGGCGAGCGCGAGCGTGCTGCGGTCCTCGGTCTCGCGGCCGTTCACCAGCGGGTGGTCGCCCACGACCACGACGGCCACGTCGGCGGTGGCGGCCAGCTCGGCGGCCTGCCGCGCGCCGCTCCTGACCACCTCGGGCACCAGCCAGAGCGCCTGGTCGGCGTCGTCGACCAGGCGGAGCGTCCCGTCGGCCGCGGCGCCGACGTAACAGCCGGTGGAGATGTGCCGCAGCGCCACGGCCCCGCGCGGCCGCTCCTCCATCCGGAACGTCTGGCGCACCTCCCAGCCGTTCGGCCCCGGCTGGTCGTTGACCAGCACGCCGTCGTCCACGGACACGAACCGGCCGGTGGCCACCGCGCGCAGCGCGTAGGCGCCGCCGCCCCAGTCGAACACGTCGAACGTGCCGGGCTCGGACCCGAGGCTGAGCGGCCCGCCCGCCGGGTCGGCCGTCACGCAGCCCGCCTCGGCGGTCATCGTCACCCGGTCGACGCCCTCGCAGAAGACGGTCGCGCACCGCTCGGCCAGCCCGGCGCGTGCGGTGACGGCGTACGGAAGCGTCCCGCTGTACCAGTCCTCCATGAGCGTGTCGCCGAGCTGGCCGATGACCGCGACGGTGGCGACGTCGCGCAGCGGCAGCAGCCCGTCGTTCTCCAGCAGCACGAACGAGCGCCGCGCCGCCTCGCGGGCCAGGTCCTGGTGGCGCGGGCAGTTGACGACTTCCTCGGTGACGTCGTCGTACGGGGTCGCGGGGTCGAACTCGCCGAGCCGGAAGCGGATCGACAGCAGGTGACGCACGGCGGCGTCGATGTCGTCCTCGGCCAGCAGGCCGCGATCCAGGGCCTCCCTGACGTGCCCGAGCGTGGCCTCGGCCCGGTCGTCGTCCTGGGTGAAGCTGTCCAGCCCCGCTCTGATCGCGTGCGCGTACGCCTCGGCGGCGCTGTCGTGGTAGCCCTGCAGCGTGACCAGGTTGCCGGGCGCGTAGGCGTCGCTGACCACGAGGAGGTCGTCCGGAGCCCAGGCGCGCAGCGCCTCGCCGATGAGTGGGCTGAGGTGCGCGGGCCGGCCGTTGACCAGGTTGTAGGAGGGCATGACGGCCACCGCGGCGCCCTGCTCGATGGCGGGCCTGAAGGCGGGCAGTTCGTACTCGTGCAGCACCCGGGGCGGCACGTTGCTGGAGGTGACGCAGCGGTCGGTCTCGTTGTTGTAGGCGAGGAAGTGCTTGAGCGTGGGCGCGGTCTTCAGCACGTTGAGATCGCTCCCACGAAGGCCCCACGCGTACGCCGCGGCCAGGAGCCCGGTGAGCCACGGGTCCTCGGAGTAACCCTCCTCGTTGCGTCCCCAGCGCGGGTCCCGCAGCGGGTTGACGACGGGGGCCCACACGTTGCGCCCGGCGCCCGTCGGGTCCTTGTGGTGGAAGGCCAGCACCTCGTCGGAGGTGGCCTCGCCGACGCGGCGCAGCAGCTCCGGGTCCCAGGTGGAGGCCAGCCCGACGGCCTGCGGGAACACCGTGGCGGGGCCGAGCCAGGCCAGGCCGTGCAGGGCCTCGGTGCCGGTGCGGAACGCCGCCACGCCCAGCCGGTCGATCGGCGCCTGGTACTGGTGGAGCAGGCCGATCTTCTCCTCGATCGTGAGCCTGCGCGACAGGTCGGCGATCCGGTCGGGAAGGGGGATCTCGGGGTCGCGGAAGGGTTCGTGCATGGCCATCCTCTGGGGGAGTGTCGAAGCGCTTCGATGACCGGCCGGTGGAGTTACGTCGGTGTTTCTGGGGGTTTCATGAAGGGTGCACGCGTCTGTGAAGCTAGGTCAAGTGGTTCGTGAGATTCCGCCGGGCAATCTTCCCGAATCGAGCGAGTCGAGCACCCGCGCCGCCCCGCCCAGCGCCGCCGCGTCGTGACCGAGCGTGGAGGCCACCACCTCGCAGCCTCCGGCCTGCGGCGCGATGGAGCCGTCGCGCACCGCGGCGCGCACCGGCGGCAGCAGCCACGGGGCCAGCGCCACGTAGTAGCCGCCCAGGATGACCACCTGGGGGTTGAGCAGGTTGGCGATGATCGACACGCCCCTGCCCAGGCCGGCGCCCACGGCGGCGAGCGTCGCCAGCGTGGCCTCGTCGCCGGCCCGCGCGGACCTGACGACCTCCTCCAGCTCGATCTCGATCTCGGCCGGTGACGGGTCGGCCCGGCGGAGCACGGCGCCGATGCCGGCCATCGCCTCCAGGCACCCGCGCCGCCCGCAGCGGCAGGCGGGGCCCTCGGGGTCGAGCTGGACATGGCCGAGCTCACCGCTGTAGCCGAGGCCGCCGCGGCGCAGCCGCCCGTCGAGGATGACGCCCGCCCCGACGCCCATCTGCCCGGTCAGGTAGACCAGGTCGTCGGCCCCCGCGTTGCCGCCGAAGCGCTGCTCGGCCAGCGCCGCCAGGTTGGCGTCGTTGTCGACCTGGATCGAGAAGCCGGGGTCGCGCAGCGCCTTGGCCAGGTCGCCGCCGATGTCGGCGTCGCGCCAGCCGAGGTTGGGCGCGATGCGCACCGCGCCCTGCACGTCGACCAGGCCGGGCACGGCCACGGCCAGGCCGAGGACCTGCCGCTCCTCCTTGGCCATGCGGTTGACCACCCGCCGGACGATGGCCGCGACGTTGGCCACGCCCTGGTTGACCGACTCCCCCGCGCTGAAGGAGCGCCGCCAGGCCAGCAGCCGCTGCCCCGCCAGGTCGGTGGCGACCGCGGCGACGTAGTCGACGTTGATCTCGACGCCGATCGCGGCGTACGGGGAGCCGTCGAGGACGAGCATGGTGGCGGGCCTGCCGACGCGGTTCTCGGTGAGCCCGGTCTCGCGCACCAGGCGGCGGTCGATCAGGTCGGCGACCAGGCTGGAGACGGTCGCCTTGTTGAGCCCCGTGTTGGCGGCGATGTCAGCGCGGGAGCACGGCGCGTGCTCGCGTACGAACCGGAGCACGACCGCGAGATTGGTGGCCCGGACGTCCGCGAAGTCGGCCGGCTGCGGGCCGGTCGTGGATGTGATCAATATCAGCCCCGTTCCCACCGAGAAGTGACCCCAGCATGCCGCATCGCGGGCTCCCTTCACCAACCTGTGACCGTGCCGCTCCCTTGTGGTAGCGGTCACAGTCTACTAATTTGTTTGGGCGTAATACCAACTAATTAATCCTAGTTGGCCATTCCCACTCGGAGAAGGGTGCGAGCGATGAATCCGACGACTCGCCGAGGGTTCCTCGGCCTGGTCGGCGCGGGCGTCCTGGCGGCGGCGACCGGCTGCGCCGAGAAGCGGGGGCCCGCCCAGGGCACCGCGGTCGCCGCCGACAAGCTGGCGGGCCTGGTGCCGACCCGTATGCCGTACGAGATCCCCGGCCTGCGGCCCGACCTGCCCGGCAACGAGTTCGTCGCCCCCGGCTTCCTCACCCGGCCCGCCCAGATGGTGCAGGCGGTCACCACCAAGCCGATCACCAGCGGCAAGGAGGTGACCGCGATGACCCCGCTGTGGGGCACGGTGCCTCCCGGCCTCGGCGACAACTCCTACTACGCGGCCGTCAACGAGCGACTCGGCGGCACCGTCCGGTTCAACATCTCCGACGGCAACACCTACGTGCAGAAGGTCTCCACCCTCCTGGCCAGCGGCGACGTCCCCGAGCTGATGCAGATCCCCGGCTGGGAGCTGATCAAGATCGCCCGATTCACCGAGGCGGCCAACAAGCTCTTCGCCGACCTGTCGCCCTATCTCGCCGGCGACAAGGCCAAGGAGTTCCCGCTGCTGGCCAACTACGACACGGCCGCCTGGCAGTTCGGCGTGTTCGGCGGCGTGCTGCAGGGCATCCCCTGGCAGAACGAGCCCTTCCCGTTCGCCCTCTTCGTCCGCCAGGACATCCTCGACGAGCTGGGCCTGCCGCACCCCAAGAGCACCGACGACCTGCTCACCCTGGGCAAGGAGCTGACCGACGCGAAGAAGAAGCGCTGGGCCTTCGGCGGCGTCGACCAGGAGCTCCAGCGCGCCTTCGGCGCTCCCCGCGAGTGGCGCAAGACGGCCCAGGGCACGCTGGTCCACAAGTACGAGACCGACGAGTTCGCGGCGGCGGTGGAGTTCCTGACCAAGCTCTTCGAGAACGGCTGGGTGCACCCCGACATCGTGGCCAACGCGTTCGCCGACCAGAAGGCGCCGTTCGGCAGCGGCCAGCTCATGATGCTGAAGGACGGGCTCGGCTCCTGGCACGAGAACCTCGGCCGCTTCCTGCCGGACAACCCGAAGTTCGACCAGCAGCCCGTGGCGCCGTTCGCGGCCACCGCCGGACAGGCCCCCATCGTCTGGCGCAACGAGCCCGCCAGCATGTTCTGCTTCGTCAAGAAGGGCCTGGGCGACGCCCGCACCCGCGAGCTGCTGGCCATCGCCGACTGGTGCTCGGCCCCGTTCGGGACCCAGGAGTACGAGCTGGTCAACAACGGCGTCGAGGGCGAGCACTACAAGGTCGAGGGCGGCAAGGTGGCGCAGACCGCCCTGGGCCGCAAGGAGGTCGCGCCCACGTACATGTTCCTGTCGGGACGGCCGCCGGCGAACTCCATGAGCCAGTACGACGGCCTCGTCCAGTCGCTGTGGGACTGGCAGACCGGCGCGGCCAAGTATCTGGAGAACGACCCGTTCGTGGGGATCCGGGTGGAGGTGCCGTCGAAGATGGCGGGCCTGGTCCAGCCGACGGAGGACAAGCTCAACGAGATCTACCGCGGCAAGCGGCCGGTCTCCGAGTGGAAGACGATCGTGAAGGAATGGCAGGAGCAGGGCGGCAACGAGGCACGCGAGTTCTACAGCAAGGTCGCCAAGGAGAACGGCCGCCTTTGACATCCTCCCCGTGCTGACCACAGGGATTCCAACCGCCAATCACCCCACGAGGAGGAGGTCGCGTTGAGGTTCGCGGTGCACCGGCCCGGCAACCCGTGGCCCTTCCCGCGCGGACACGGCATGCCCTGCCGCGTGTGCGATGTTCCTGGCCGCGTTCACATCGGCGTTGCAGGCGTATCCACACGACCGGCACCGGTAACGCGCTTGGCTCTCACGCGCTTCCCGGTCCACGATCCCGCACGCCGAGCACCGCTGACTCGTGTACGCGGGGCTGACCCTCACCACCCGCCCGGGCGCCTTGTCCTCCAAGCGTCGGACCAGACCGCCCCATCCGGCGGCCAAGATCGACCGACTCAACCCAGCCTTGGCCCGGACATTGCGGCCCGGCGCCTCGACGGTGCCACGCGCCGACCGGGTCATGTCGCGGATCTTCAGGTCTTCGACGGCGATCACGTCGAAACGCCGGGCGAGGTCCGTGCTGACCTTCTCCACCCAGTCCTTGCGCCGGTCGCTCTCGCGCGCCTTCACCCGGGCGATGGCGGCCTTGACCTCGGCGCGCCGGTTCGATCCGCGCGTGGCCCTGGCGAGCTTGCGCAACAGCCGCCGCAGTCGCGCCTTCTCCGTGTCGCGCAGGCCGGGAGGGTGCAGCATCTCGCCGGTGGACAGGGCCGCCGAGACCGCGACGCCACGGTCGACACCGACCACCTCGCCCAGGCCCGGCGCGGGGATCGGATCCGGGATCGCGGCGAACGCGACATGCCACCGCCCGGCTCGGTCGAGGGTGACCCTGTAGGACTTCACCCCGTCGGGGACGGCGCGGGACCAGCGGAAGCGGATCCAGCCCACCTTCGGCACCTTCACCTCGCCCACGTGCCGGGACAGGCGGCGCACGTCACCCGCTTTGACGGCGACGATCCGGAACCCCTCACCCCGCCCGCGCTTGCGCCATGTCGGACGCCTGTGGGTGCCACCGAAGAAGGTCGCCATGGCCTGCGCGAAGTCCTTCAGAGCCTGCTGCTGAACGATGATCGATCCGGTGCGCAGCCACGCGGAGTCTTTCCGCGCCTCGGTCAACTGACGGCACTGCTCGGCGAACCCCGGCGCGGACTTGCGTCCCGGCTGCCGGCAAGCGTGCTGCTCGACCGCGAGATTCCACACATACCGGGCGTGCCCGCAGTGCTCCAGCAGCGCCTGCTCCTGGGCAGGCGAAGGCTTGAGCCTATAGCGGGACACGCCGATCAACCTACCGACCGCTACCGACAAAACCGGAGACAGAAGTGTCCGACCGTTCCGGCTTTGCTCCCCGCTCTGAACGACGGGGCATCCAGCCTGTTGATAACCAGTGACTCCCGGTAGGAGCCCGCTGTGGGCACGGTAACCGTCAAGAAGCCGGCCCGGCGCGGCCGGACCGACCCCCGGGCCGGAGGGGCCCGCGGCAAGCCCGTGACCTGGCGCGCCAAGCTGCGCCGCGACTGGCCGCTGCTGCTGATGAACCTGCCGATGCTGCTGCTCGTGGTGGCGTTCTGGTGGATCCCCGGGCTCGGCAACATCATCGCCTTCCAGGACTACAGCCCCTACTCGGGCGGCATCCTGGGCAGCCCGGTCATCGGCTTCACCAACTTCGCGCTGCTCTTCCAGGACCCGCAGTTCCTGCGCGCGATCGTCAACACGCTGTCGATCACCGCCTTCCAGCTGATCTTCTACTTCCCGGTGCCGATCATGCTGGCGCTGCTGCTCAACAGCGTGGTCTCGGCCAGGCTGCGGGCGTTCGTGCAGGGCGTCGTCTACCTGCCGTACTTCTTCTCCTGGGTGCTGGTGGTGGCCATCTTCCAGCAGATGTTCGGCGGCGCCGGCCTGCTGGCGCAGCTGCTGCGCGAGCGCGGGCACGAGGGCGTCGACTGGATGACGAACTCCGACACGTTCATCCTGCTGCTCACCACGCAGACGATCTGGAAGGACGCCGGCTGGGGGGCGATCATCTTTCTGGCCGCGCTGAGCACGATCAACCCCAGCCTGTACGAGGCCGCGGCGGTCGACGGCGCCAAGCGGTGGCGCCGGATGTGGCACATCACGCTCCCGGGGCTGCGACCGGTGATCATCCTGCTGCTGATCCTGCGGCTGGGCGACGCGCTGAACGTCGGCTTCGAACAGTTCATGCTGCAGCGCGGCGCGGTCGGCAGCGAGGTGTCGGAGGTGTTCGACACGTTCGTCTTCTACTCGGGCCTGCGCACCGGGGATCTCGGCTACGGCGCGGCCGCCGGGCTGTTCAAGGGCCTGGTCGGGCTGCTGCTGATCGTCGCGGCCAACCGGGTGGCGCACGCGTTCGGCGAGCGAGGGGTGTATTCGAGATCATGACGCTGCTGGCGACGAGGAAGAAGAAGCCGTCGGGCCTGGCGGCGTGGGAGGAGCCGCCCTCACCGGCCGGGCGGGTCGGCAAGGGCGCGGTGCTGACGGTCATCGTGCTGGCCGTGCTCCTGCCGCTCTACACGATCGTGCTGACGAGCCTGAGCTCCAAGGCCACGGTGAACCGGGTGGGCGGGCTGGTGCTGATCCCGGAGGGCATCACTTTCGACGCCTATATCCAGATATTTTCGGACACGGTGGTGCGGCGGGCCGTGCTGGTCGCCACCGGCGTCACCGTCGTCGGCACCGCCATCAGCCTGGGCGTGAGCATCCTCGGCGCGTACTCGCTGGCCCGGCCCGGCTCGTTCCTGCACCGGCCGCTGCTCTTCGCGGTGCTGCTGATGTTCGTGTTCTTCCCCGGCCTCATCCCCGTCTACCTGATGGTCAGCGGGCTCGGGCTGAAGGACACCTACTGGTCGCTGATCCTGCCGACGGCGGTGTCGGCGTTCAACGTGGTGGTGATGCGGGCGTTCTTCATGAACATCCCCGGCGAGATCATGGACAGCGCCAGGATCGACGGGGCGGGCGAGTTCCGCATCCTGTGGCGGATCGTGCTGCCCATGTCGAAGGCCGTCACCGCCGTCGTCGGCCTGTTCTACGCGGTCGGCTACTGGAACGCCTGGTTCAACGCGATGCTCTACCTCGAGGACACCCGCAAGTGGCCGCTGGCGCTGGTGCTGCGGCAGTACGTGGTGGACTCCAACCCGCTGCCCACGGCGACCGTGGGGGTCACCGGCGCGGGCGACATGCCGCCGACACTGGCCATCAAGATGGCGATCGTGGTGGTCGCCGTGGTCCCCGCGCTGGTCATCTACCCGTTCGTGCAGCGCCACTTCACCAAGGGCGTGCTGATCGGTGCCGTCAAGGGGTGAGGGCGCCCCCGGAGGGGCGCCCTCAGGCTAGACAGGCGTGCAGGTGAGGGCCGGCGTGGAGCCGGCGCTGGTCTGGCTGCCGTTGAAGCCGAACGACGTGGCCGCGTTCGGCGCCAGGTTGCCGTTGTAGCCGGCGTTGGTCACGCTCACGTTCGCGCCCGACTGGGTGTGCGAGCCGCTCCAGAGCTGGCTGATCCTCTGGTCACCCGGCCAGGTCCAGGTCACCCGCCAGCCGGTGATGGCCGAGCCGCCGGTGTTGCGTACCGTGACCTCGGCCTGGAAGCCGCCGGGCCACTGGTTGCCCGCCTGGTAGGTGGCCGTGCAGTCGGTGCCGGTGGTCGGGGTCACCGTGGGGGTCACCGTGGGGGTCACCGTGGGGGTCACCGTGGGGGTCACCGTCGGAGTGACCGTCGGAGTGACCGTGGGCGTCACGGTGACCGGCGGGCCGGTGCGGTCGCCGTAGATGATGCCGCGGCCGTTGGTGCCCAGGTAGACGCGGCCGTACACGCGCGGGTCGCCCGTGAGCGCCTCGCCCATGTTGCCCCACTGGTGCTGGTCGTCGTTGATCCGGAGCCAGTTCGCGCCGGTGTCGTCCGAGCGGTAGAGGCCGGTGACGCCGTCGATCGTGGCCACCGCGAAGATCGCCATGTAGGTCGCGCCGGGCGCGGCCTTGCCGAAGCCGACGTTCACCGAGCCGGTGATCCCGGAGATCTTGGTGAAGGACGCGCCGCCGTTGGTCGAGCGCCACAGGCCGCCCTCGCCCGCCAGCCAGATGTGGCCCTCGACGCCGGGCACGGCCTTGAACTTGCCGGTCGTGGGCAGCCCGGAGGCGGCGGTGGCGGTGAACGACGCGCCGCCGTTCGTGCTGGCGTAGAACCGGCCGCCGTCGAACCCGTAGAACTTCGAGGCGTTGACCCGGTCGGACTCGACGATCGCGCCCGTCGGCAGGCCCTGCACCTGGGTCCAGGAGTTGCCGAAGCCGACCGAGTAGTGCGGGGTGACGCCGCGCGGCGCCCACACGAAGCGGGAGCCGTCGGCCGCCGCCGCGACCGTGCCGCCCTCGTTGATACCGCCGGGCTCGCTGCCCTGGAACCAGTTGGCGCCGCCGTCGGTGGAGAAGGCCACGTGGCTGTCGTTCGGCCGGTCGGCGTCGGTGAAGTTGCCGGCCCGCACCATCACGGACGGGTTCCGCTCGGCGTAGTCGAGGCTGGTCGTGGAGGTGAAGTTGGGCGAGGTGAACATCATCGGCGGCACCGCGTCCAGGTTCGTGTGCCGGAACCCGGCGATGTCACCCAGGCCGCTGATCAGCGGGGCGCCGCTGGGCGGGCTGATCAGGTCGAGCACCGCGGTCTCCTCCAGCCCGCGCACCATGGGCTTGATCGTGAACGTGCCGCCGGAGTCCCACTGGGTGAGGTTCTCGGTGCCGTAGATCGTGGCACCGGTCCCGTACATCATCCGGTTGGAGTCGAACGGGTCGATCTCCAGCGACTCGGTCATCCAGCCGAGCTTGGGCGTGACCTCGGGCGGCTGCGGGTTGGTGCCGAAGGTCAGCCAGGGCACCTCGGAGACGTTCATCTGGTAGCGGAAGCTGCGGTTCGGGTACGAGGTCCAGTCCCAGACCCGGGTCCAGGTGGCGCCGGAGTCGGTCGACCTGAAGAAGATCACGTCAGGCCACCAGGAGATCTGGGTGGCGACCATCAGCGTGCCGGGGTCCTGCCGGTCCAGGGTGAGGCCGCTGTAGCCGAAGTAGTCGTCCGAGCTGGACGACGGCACCGGGCTGACCTGGGTCCACGTGCCTGTCGCGGTGTCGAGCCGCCACACGTCGCCCTTGGCGCCGTCGTACGGGCCGCTGGTGTCGCTGGTGGCGATGAACAGGTGGCCGTTCTGGGCGTCCAGCACGCCCTTGTGCGCGATGTAGCCGGTCGGCTGGCCCGCCACGCGCTGCCAGGTGGCCCCGGCGTCCGTGGTGCGGTAGACGGTGTTCTGCTTGTCGGCCACGCCCACGTAGATGGTCCTGGTGGCGGTGCCCGAGGAGGACGAGCGCGGGTCGTAGGTCACCCAGACGACGCCGGGGCGGTGGCTCTGGTAGCCGTTGGGGTCGCTCGGGTCGTCGGCGTGGTTGCCGGGGTTGGGGAAGCTCGTCACCTTCGCCCAGGTGGCGCCGTAGTCGGTGCTGCGCCACAGGCCGTTGCCGTTGGGGGCGCCGAAGTAGAGCACGCTGTTGCGGTTGGGGTCGACCGACAGCGCCTCGCCCATGCCGCGGCCGGGCATGTTGCCGCCGAGCTTGAACGGCAGCTGGGTGGCCTGCCAGGTGGCGCCCTTGTCGGTGGAGCGCAGGATGGCGCCGTTGTTCGGGTCCCAGTCGTTGGTGTACATGCCGACGGCCGCGTACAGGCGGTTGGTCTGCACGGGGTCGGTGGCGAGGCTGATCACGCCGTTCCAGCCCCACTTGTCCCAGCCCACCCAGTCGAGCAGCGGCGTCCAGGACTTCGACGACTGGTTCCAGCGGTACGCGCCGCCGATGTCGGTGCGGGCGTAGATCAGGTTGCGCTCCGTGGGGTTGAAGACGATGCCGGGCACGAACCCGCCGCCGTCGATCCGCACGTTCTTGTAGGTGTACGGGTCCGCCGCGACGGCGGCGACCGGAGTCATCCGCACCACTGCTGTGGCCAGCAGGACGGCGGTGATCGCGAGCAGGCTGAGTAATGCCTTTCGCATGAGCGGCTCTCCCTTTCCTGGCACGCCGAAAGAGCGCACCTGAGGACAAACAGATGACCGCCATGCACGACCAGGTTGCAGGACCCTGACCATCGCCGCGCCCTCGCGCATGAGCAATTAGAGGCTCACACACGCCTCAACGGCCCGTCAATAGTTTGGACGCACAACCAAATAAGTCGGCCCGGCGCGGAGCCATGCTCCCCGTGCCGGGCCGACGCTCCGTCACCGGGCCAGGGTCAGATCCCTGAGCCGGATCCCGCCCTTGAAGAGCACGTACAGGTCGCCCTTGCCGGGCTTGAGCCGCGCCGTGACCGTGGCGTACTCGTACACCCCGCCCGTGGCCGGCACCTGGACGGAGGCCAGCAGAGCGCCCTTCGGTGAGCCGCGGCGGAGCTCGATCGAGCCGCCCGCGACCGAGGCCACCCCGGCGCTGAGCTCAGCCCCGTAGACGGCGTCGGTGAACGAGATCCAGCCGCCGTCCGACCCGGCCACCACGTCGCCGCGCACCTTGTTCTCGTCGGCGAACGTGACGCCCGCGTAGTCGTCGAAGTTCATCGCCCTGGTCGGCTTCGTCAGGTCGCGCGGCGGCACCTTCTCCCCGCTCACCTTCAGCGTCGTACGCTGCCTGATCTTGTCCGAGGCGGAGCCCACGAGCACGTCGTGCGCGGCGTCCTCGACCACCCACGTGTCCCGCGTGTGGTCCCACACGGCCAGGTCGGACTTCTTCAGCGGGAACGTCACCGTCTTCGACTCGCCCGGCGCCAGCGCGATCCGCTGGAAGCCGCGCAAGCGCTTGACCGGCTGGTCGAAGCGGGACTGCCGCTGGTGGGTGTAGAGCTGCACGACCTCCTCGCCCGCCACGCGGCCGGTGTTGGTGACCTTGACGCTCACCTGCTCGCCCTGCGCCTTCAGCCCCTGGTAGCCGAACGTGGTGTAGCTGAGCCCGTGGCCGAACGCGAACTGCGGCCGGCCCTCGTGGTACAGGTACGTCATCCCGGTCTTGGCCAGGTCGTAGTCCAGGATGCTCGGCAGCTCGCCACCGGCGTACCAGGTCTGGGTGAGCCGCCCGGCCGGGTTCACCTCGCCGAAGAGCACGTCGGCGACCGCGTGCCCGGTCTCCGCGCCCGCGTGCGTGGTCCACAGCAGCGCCGGGGCGTCCACGATCACGGGATAGCTGGTCTCCAGCACCACCACGGTCCTCGGGTTCGCCTTCCGCACGGCCTCGATCAGCCGCTTCTGCCCGTCGCCCAGCCGCAGGTCGTCGCGGTCGTGGAACTCGCGGCCGTGCACCCACGGGTGGCTGCCGACGACCACGACCGCGACCTCGGCCTTCCGGGCCTGCTCGGCCGCCGCGGCGATGCCGTCGGAGACGACCTCCTTGGCGAACCTCGCCGCCTCCGCCTTCGGGGCCAGCGCGAGCGCGCCGTCGGCGGTCACGGTCACGTACGGGTCGGGCAGCGCGTACCAGCCCTCGACCGCCTCGAACCCGGCGTACCGGATCAGGAAGGTCCCGTCGCCCTGCTTCTCCAGCGAGAACTGCTGCGACACGTACCAGCCGTTGGGGTCGTCGTCGTCGGTGTCGAGCGAGCGCCAGTCGCCGCCGAGCAGCTTGCCGTTGCCCGCGTTGCGCAGCGTCGAGATGTCGCTCACCCAGTCGGTCACGTCCCACTGCGAGGCGGGCGTCGGCGCGGTGTCCACGAGCGCGGCGTTGGCGTCGGGCCCGGTTCCGGTGGCCGTGACGTACTTGCCGGACTCGACGTGCTTGAGCGCGACGCGCTCCAGGCCCGCCCCGGTGGTCACGTCGGCGACCCGCTCCTTGATCCCGTCCAGCGGGGTGACCTCGTACGGCATCGTGCCCGCGTACCAGTCGCTGTAGAGCTCGTCCGCCAGCGGGCCGACCACGGCCGCCGACTTCGGCGACCTGAGCGGGAGCGTGCCGGAGTTCTTCAGCAGCACGGCCGCCTTGGCCGCGGTCTCACGGTTGAGCGCGCGGTGCGCGGGGCTGTCGATCACGCCCGCGCCGATGCCCTTGTACGGGCCGCCGTCCGGGTCGAAGTGGCCCAGGCGGAACCGGATGGTCAGCGCCCGGCTGACGGACCGGTCGACGTCGGCCTCGGTGATCAGGCCGCGCTCCAGGGCCGTGGTGAGGTGCTGCACCATCGGGCCCTTGTCGCTGCCGTCGATGGTGAAGCTGTCCTGGCCCGACTTGAGCACCGCGGCGAACGCCTCGGCCTTGTCGTCGTAGTACCGCTCCAGGTCGGTGAGCGCGTGCGGGCCCCAGGCGTCGCTGACGTTGTAGAGCGTCTTGTCCGTCCAGGACCTGACGACCTCCTCCAGGTCGGAGTTGACGTGGTTGGGCCGGCCGTTCACCAGGTTGTACGAGGCCATGACCCCGGTCGCGGCGTCAGCCGAGATCGCCGACCTGAACGCCTGCTCGTAGTACTCGTGCTTGAGCCTGGGCGTCAGGTTGGACGAGGTGAGGCTGCGGTTCACCTCGTTGTTGTAGGCCAGGTAGTGCTTCAGCACCGGCGCGGTCTTCAGGTAGAACGGGTCGTCGCCCTGCAGGCCCTTGCCGTACGCGGTCGCGATGGCGCCGGTCAGCAGCGGGTCCTCGGAGTAGCCCTCCTCGTTGCGGCCCGCCCGGGGGTCGCGCAGCGGGTCCACCACCGGCGCCCAGACCTGCAGGCCCCACAGCGTCGGGTCGGTCGCGTTGTAGCCGCGCGCCTCGTCGCCGACGGCCGAGCCGACCCGCTTGATCAGCTCCGGGTCCCAGGTGCTGGCCAGGCCGACGGCCTGCGGGAACACGGTGCCCTTGGCCAGCTTCTGGTTCCAGTTGTCGTCGAGCGCGTTGGACCAGGCGACGCCGTGCAGCGCCTCGGTGCCGTTCTTGTGGTACGGGACGCCCAGGCGCGGGATGGCCTCCTGCGACTGGTGCAGCAGGCCCAGCTTCTCCTGCAAGGTGAGCCGGCCCAGCAGGTCGGCGACCCGCTGCTCCACCGGCAGCGACGGGTCGCGGAACGGTAACTCCGCCTGCGCCGCGGCCGGTGCCGCGAGCAGCGACGCGACCAGGGTTAAGGCGATCAGGATCGGTTTCTTCATGGGGGGTTCTCCTCGGGAGGGAGGCTCACTTCACGGCGCCGACCGTGATGCCTCGGGTGAGCGTGCGCTGGAAGATCAGGAAGAACGCCACCGCCGGGACGATGCCGAGCAGGGCGGAGGCGCTGGACATGGTCGCGTCCATGTACCGCTCGCCCTGGAGCACGCCCAGCGCGACCGGCACGGTCTGGTTGTCGTTGGAGATGAGGAAGATCAGCGGCAGGAAGAACTCGTTCCAGGTCCAGATGAAGAAGAAGATCATCAGGACGCTGATCGTCGGCCTGCTGATCGGCACCACGACCCGGACCAGCGCCCTGAACCGGCCGGCCCCGTCGATCTCGGCCGCCTCCAGGATCTCCTTCGGGAACTGGCCGAGCACCGCGCTGAGCAGGTACGTGCCGAACGCCGCCTGGATCACGGTGAAGATGATGATCATCGACAGCCTGGTGTCGTACAACCCGGCTTCCTTGGCCAGGTAGTACAGCGGGTAGGCCAGCGCCTCCTGCGGCAGCGTGTTGGCCACCAGGAACAGCACCAGGATCGACAGCCGCCCGCGCACCCGCCCGATGCCGAGCGCGTACGCGTTGAGCACCGACAGCACGACCGCCAGCACCGCCACGGAGCCGCTGATGAGCAGGCTGTTCCAGAGCTTCTCGCCGAAGTCCACCCGGTTCCAGAAGTCCACGATGCCCTGGAGATAGAGCCCGCCGGGCAGCCCGAGCGGCCCCTCCGACGCGTACTCCTCGGGCGTCTTGACCGCGTTGAGCGCCACGAGGGCGAACGGGAACACCATCACCAGCGCCGCCACCGTCATCGACGCCAGGACGGCCCACCGGCCCGGCCCTCTCATGACTCACGCTCCTGCACCCGCAGGAACAGGAACGTCACCACGACGATGATCAGGGCCAGCACGGTCGCGATCGCGGACCCGTACCCGACGTTGCTCTTCTGGAAGAAGTTCAGGTACGAGAAGTACGACGGCACCAGCGTGGCGTTGCCGGGCCCGCCCCGGGTGAGCACGAAGATCGGCCCGAACACCTTGAGCGCGGCGATCGTGCAGGTGAGCAGCACCACGAAGATCTCCGGCCGGATCTGCGGGATCGTGATGTGCCACACCTTGCGCCACCACGACGCCCCGTCCAGCTCGGCCGCCTCGTAGTAGGCCGGGTCCACCCGCTGCAGCCCCGCCATGAAGATCACCACCGGGTAGCCGAGCTGGAACCACACCATCACCGCCATCACGGTGGCCAGCGCCAGGTCGGGGTCGCCCAGCCAGTCGAGCTCCAGGCCGAACGCCTGGTTGACCGCGCCGTACGACGGGTGCAGCATCCAGCCCCACACCACGCCGGCCACCGCCACGGGCAGCACCTGCGGCAGGTAGTACATGGCGCGCAGCGCCGAGGCGGTGCGCGGGCCGAACCGCCTGCCGATGTAGTCGAACAGCGCCGCCGCCAGGACCAGGCCGAGCACCGTGGGCACGATCGCCATCGCGAAGATCAGCGCCACGTTGTTCTGGAACGACAGCCAGAACCGCTCGTCCTCCAGTAACCGGGCGTAGTTCTCCAGCCCGACCCACCTGGGCGTGCCCACCCCCGACCAGCGGGTGAAGCTCACGCCCAGGTTCATCAGGAACGGCACCACGATGACGGCCAGGAACAGCACCAGGCTCGGCACCAGGTAGAGCCAGTAGCCCTTCTTACGGACGCGCATCTAGTTGCCGAGGTCGGCGAGGTTGTCCTCGTACGGCTGCGCGAGCTCGTCCAGCATCGCGGCGGGCTGCTTGCTGCCGTTGATGAGGTTCTGCGTGGCGGCGACCATGACGTCGTAGTAGCCGGGCGCCGGCCAGTCGGGGTAGAACGCCAGCCCGTCCCTGGCGGTCAGCGTGTTGAAGCTCTCGATCAGCTCCTTGCTCTTGGCGTCCGTGATCGCCGCCGGGTCGGCCGCGACCGGCACGCCGCCGGAGTTGCCCAGCAGGTTCTGGACGTCCTTGCTCATCGTGATGTCGATGAAGTCGTAGGCCAGGTCCTTGTTCTCGGACTTCTCCGGCACGACCCAGAGGTTGCCGCTGGAGCCGGGCGCCATCGTGGCCCCGGGCCACAGGAAGTGACCCCACTCGAAGTCCTTGATCTCCGAGGCGAACCGGCCGTACCACCAGCTTCCGCTGACCATCATCGGGTGCTCGCCCTTCATGAACGACACGCCCATGTCCTCGGCCTTGATCCCGGAGGACTTCTTGTCGAGGTAGCCCTTGCCGACCCAGTCGGCGAACGTCTGCGCGCCGTAGGTGAACTGGGGGCCGTGGAAGTCGACCTTGCCCTGGTACGCCTGGAAGGCGTCCACCCAGGCCCGGTCGGCCTTGCTGAGCGCGAGCTGGTAGAAGATCTGCTGCGCCGGATACTCGGCCCCGGCGGTGCCGATCGGGGTCACCCCGGCCTTGACGAAGGTGTCGAGCGCGGCGGTGAACTCCTCGAAGGTCGTCGGCACCTCGACCTTGTGCTTCTCGAACAGGTCCTTGTTGTAGTAGACCATCACGAACTCGCCGTAGTTCGGGATGCCGTACCACTTGCCGGCGCCCATGACGCCCCGCTCGTCGTACTTGGCCGTGGTCTGCAGGCCGCCCGGCAGCAGCTTGTCCCAGCCGCGCCCGGTGACCTCGGCGCTCAGGTCGGCGAGCAGGCCCTGCTTGGACAGCAGGCCGGCGGTGGCGTTGCCCTTGTTGTACTCCATGAGGTCGGGCGCCTCGTCGGAGTTGAGCACCATGCTCGCCGTCTTCTGGATCTGCTCGAAGCTCTTCTCCTCGAACTCCACCTTGACGTTCGGGTGGGAGGCCTCGAACTTCTTGATCGCCTCGGCCCAGGCCTTGCCCATGGCGGACTCGGCCGCCTCGTAGTGCCAGAGCTTGAGCACACGGGGCCCGTCGCTCTGCGCGGGCGGGCTCTCCGAGCCGGAACCGCAGGCCGAGAGGGCCAGCACCATGGCTGCCAGCGCCGCCACGCCAGACTTTTTGATCATATTTCCTCCTGGGTGATGACGGCCCGGCCGGGCGCGCCCGGCACCGGGGCGAACTCGACGGCGGCGACCCGCTTCGGCCCGGTGACGGTCACGCGCAGCGTGTCGCCCTCCAGAGTGGCCGTGACGGCGGTCTCTCCGTCGGTGTCGTGGATCCGCATGCGGCGGTCGCCGCTCCCGAAGGCGACCAGCGTGATCCGGTCCGGCGTCCGCACGGTGTCCCCCGGCTCGGCGACAGGGATCAAGGCACCGTACCGGACGAACAGCGGGAGCTCGGCGAGCGGCTTGACCACGCGGACGTAGCGGGAGCCGGCGTGCACCTCGCCCGTCCAGTAGTCCACCCACTCGCCCTCCGGCAGGTAGACCTCCCGCGCGCCCTCCGGCGAGGTCATCGGCGCCACCAGCAGGTCGCGGCCGAGCAGGTACTGCAGGTCCGCCTGCCAGGCGACCGGGTCGCCCGGGTGGTCGACGCAGAGCGCGCGCATCATCGGGGCGCCCGTCCTGGCGGCGTCCACGGCCGCCGAGTAGATGTAGGGCATCAGCCGGTAGCGCAGCCGGAGCGCGGCCACCGCGTGCTCCTCCACCGCCGGGAACTCCCACGGCTCCCTGCTGGTGGTGCCGTGCAGCCGCAGCAGCGGCGACAGCGCGCCGAACTGGGTCCACCGGACGAACAGGTCGTCGGTGGGCCTGCCGGTGAAGCCGCCCGCGTCGTGGCTCCAGAACGGCACCCCGGACAGGCCGTGCGCCAGCCCGCCCCGGATCGTGCTGCCCATCGCGGCGTAGCTCGTGTAGGTGTCGCCGCTCCACTGGGCGCTGTGCCGCTGACCGCCGAGGAACGACGAGCGCGCCCACACCAGGCTGTGCCCGTGCACCTCCCTGGTGACCTCGGCGACGGCGTCGTTGAACAGCAGCGTGTAGACGTTGTGCAGGTCGGTGCCGGTCATCCCGTTGGCCGCGACCGCGTCGTGCGGCACGCCTTCGGCGAAGTCGGTCTTGAACGCCTGCACGCCCTGGTGCAGCAGCGCCCTGAGCCGGTCCTGGAACCAGCGGACGGCGTCGGGGTGGGTGAGGTCGAGGATGCCGCAGGCGGGGTAGGAGCCGTGCCAGGTGTCGGCCACGTACGGCTCACCATCGGGCTTTTTCAGGAAATATCCGGCATCGGCTGCTTCCTGGAACGCCGGGCTCTGATGGGAGATGTACGGGTTCATCCACAGGCAGACCTTGAACCCCATCCCGTCCAGCTCCGCCAGCATCGCCTCCGGCTCGGGGAAGTTGACCGGGTCCCAGCGCAGGTCCGACCAGTGGCCGTCGGTCTGCCAGTAGGTGTCCAGGTGCAGCACGTCGCACGGGATGCCGCGCTCCCTGATCGTGCGCGCCCTGGCCAGCACCCGCTCCTGGCTGTCGACGCAGAAGCCGGAGGAGATCCAGGTGCCGAACGCCCACTTCGGCGGCAGCACCGGCCGGCAGGTCAGCCCGTTGTAGCGCTCCAGCACCTCGGCCGGGGTCGGCCCGGCCAGCACGTAGTAGTCCATGACGTCGTCGGGCACCACGATCTGCACCGCGCTGTGCGTCGACTGGCACACGTCGAACTCGGTGGGCGCGCCGCTGTCGACCAGCACCCCGTACCCCTTGCTCGACACGTACAGCGGGATGTTCTTGTACGCGCGCTGCGACTCGGCGCCGAAGGCGTCGAAGTTCCACATCAGGGGCCGCTGGCCGCGCTTGTCGAGCGGCGCGAACGACTCCCCGAACCCGGCGAACGCCTCGTCGGGCGCGACCTCGAAGCTCTCGTGGAAGGCCACGTGCGCGCCGCCCGCCGACGACCGGCCGAACGGCAGCGTACGCAGCCGGCCGCTGATGTCGGTGTGCCCCCGGTCCTGCTCCAGCAGCGGGGCGCCGGTGGCGTCGGTGAAGCGCAGGTGCCACGGCGCCAGCCTGATCTCGGCCCGCAGCGAGCCCGCGTCGATCACGATCGGCTCCCCCGGCGTCACCTCGGCCCGCGCTCCCGCGTACGAGCCCGGCGTCACCATCGCGATGGCCCGCTCCGAGCGGGGCCGGGCGTCGGCGTCCTCGCTCAGCCGGACCCGGATCACGCCCTCGCCCGCGACGCCGATCTGCACGACCAGGGTCTCCTCCGCCGTGGTGACGGCCTTCAGCATCACTCCCGCGCCGTCGGCGGCGACCAGCTCGGCGGCGGTCAGCGCGGACAGTCCACCCTCGCCGTGGGCGCGCACCGGCAGCTCGGGCGGGTCGGCGACGAAGTACTCGTGCGCGACGAGTGGGGGGCGGTAGGGCATGGACGCTCCTCTTCCAGACAGCGCAAAACTCGTGAATTAGTTTGGCGCCCATACCAACAAACGTCAACGGTATTCCGTGAGCGCGATGAACACTTAGCCCTTGCGCTAACCATCGGCCTCCGCAATACTTAGCCGCATGGCACAGTATTCGGCACAACTGGACGGCGTTTTCGTCGCCCTGGCCGACCCGACCAGGCGTGCCGTCGTCCGGCGCCTCGGCCACGGGCCCACGAGCGTCGGCGACCTCGCCCGCGAGTTCCCGATGACCCTCCCCTCGTTCATGAAGCACGTGCGGACGCTCGAGTCGAACGGGCTCATCCGCACGGTCAAGTCCGGCCGGGTGCGCACGTGCGTGCTCAACCGCGAGCGGCTCGCCCTCGTCGACGACTGGCTCGCCGAGCAGCGCCGCGTCTGGGAGGAGCGCACCGACCGCCTCGAACGGTTCGTCACGGAGGACGACCAGTGAACCCCGATCTCGACCTCGCCCTGGAACGGATCATCCGGGCCCCCCGCGCGACCGTGTGGAGCGCCTGGACCGACCCGGCCAAGCTCGCCCGCTGGTGGGTCCCGGCCCCGTCCCGCTGCCGCGTGGACCGCCTGGACCTGCGGCCCGGCGGGGCGTTCTTGACGCGGCTCAGCGACGACGGCGCCGTTTTCGTACCGCATCTGGACGCGTGCTTCCTCGCCGTCGACGACCTGGAGCGGATCGTGTTCACCAACGCGATCACCAGCGCGTGGCGTCCCGCGAACCCCGACCCGGTCGCGATGACGGCCACGATCACGCTGGACGACCACCCTGACGGCACCCGCTACCGGATGCTCGTCCGGCACGGCGACCCGGCGTCCCGCGCCCATCACGAGAAGATCGGCTTCGCCGCGGGCTGGGGCACCGTCGCCGGCCAGCTGGCCGCTTTCACGGAGGCACCGCAATGAAGATCACCATCACCGAGTTCGTCACGCTCGACGGCGTCAGCCAGGGCCCCGGCTCGCCCGACGAGGACACCAGCGACGGCTTCACCCGTGGCGGCTGGCTCGTGCCGCACATCGACGGGACGTTCGTCCGGCGCGCCTCCGACTGGCTCGACCTCGCCGACGGCCTGCTGCTCGGCCGGCGCACCTACGAGGCGTTCGCGCGTGACTGGCCGAAGATCACCGACCCCGCCGACCCGTTCGCCGGACGGATGAACGCGCTGCCGAAGTACGTCGTCTCGAACACCCTCACCGAGGGCGGTTGGGACCCCACGACCGTGCTCGCCGGCGACCCGGTCCGGACGGTCGCCGCGCTCAAGTCACGGCCGGGGCGGGAACTCCAGATCCACGGCAGCGCCCGCCTGGGCGACACGCTGCTGTCGGCCGGGCTGGTCGACACGCTCCGTCTCGTGGTCGCCCCCACGGTGCTCAGGACCGGCCGCCGCCTCCTGTCCGGTGACGGCGACGCGTCCGGTTTCCGCCTGACCCATCACGAGGCGACGCCGAACGGCCTGCTGCTCCTCGAATACCGGACGACAGGCCAGGCGCCCCGGGCCGAGTACGCCGGCGTCACGGCCTTCATCTAGGAGGACGCGGCCGCCCCTCATCAGGCGGGGCCCCGGCTCCGCAGGAGCGGCAGGTAGACCTCGTCGACGATCTCGACCAGGACGTCGTCGGGCACGGTCGTGAGCCCTCGCGTGACGTACTCGTTGCGCAGCAGCGCGAGGGCCACGGTGACGACCCTCGGATGCAGGGCCTCGGGCGGCACCTCGCCGCGCGCCACCGCACGGCCCACGATCGTCAGCCAGACGCCGGAACCGCCGTCGGCGACGGCGTCGTGCAGCCGCGCCAGCAGCTCCGGCTCGTCGCCGACGCCCGCGAGCAGGCCGCGGAGGATCTCGGCCTGCGGCGAGGACAGGTCGCAGTTGACGCGGCGCAGCAGCGCCAGCGCGTCGTCACGGAGCGCTCCGGTGTCCGGCGGCCGCAGCTTCTCCGTGGCGAGCCGCTGGTATGCGGCGACGCCCAGCGCCGCCCGGTTGGGCCAGCGGCGGTAGATCGCGTTCTTGTTGGTGCCGGCCCGGCGGGCGACCCGGTCCATGGTCAGCCCCGGATAGCCGGACTCGGAGAGCTCCTCCACGGCCGCGCGCAGGATGGCGCTCTCCAGCTCGGCGCCACGACGCCTGCTCGCGGGCTTCGCCGCTGACTCTCCGGCCGCACTCACGCGCTTAGGGTACCGTACGTACCCCATTGCCGAAAATGCCTGGACTCGCGGTTGAAATTTACGGTACGTTTCGTACCCTATCGAGGGAAAGGACATACCGGCATGCGAGCCAAGGGCATCGGTTACGACACGGGGATCATTCTCGACGGCGTCGAGAACAGGCCGTTCGACCGGACGATCATGGAACGGGAGCTCCAGATCATCCGCGACGACCTCCACTGCACCGCCGTGCGCATATTCGGCACCGAGCCGGACCGGATCGAGTTCGCCGCCCACCACGCGGCCGGCCTGGGCCTGGAGGTCTGGTTCTCGCCGTTCCCGCATCACCTCGACCGGGGAGAGCTCCTCGACCTGCTCGCCGACGCGGCCGAGCGCGCTGAGCGGGTCCGCCGCGGGGGCGCCGAGGTGGTGTTCGTCGCCGGGGCGGAGGTGAGCCTGTTCAACCGCGGGTTCGTGCCCGGCGACACCATCCAGGAACGCGTGGGCGCCCTCCTCGCCCGGGGGCCGGAGCTGGGCCGGCTGTCCGCCCAGGTCAACGACTTCCTCGGCGAGGCCGTGTCCGTGGTGCGCGAGCGGTTCGGCGGCAAGGTCACCTACGCCTCGATCCCCCTGGAGAACGTCGACTGGACGCCGTTCGACATCGTGTCGGTGGACGCGCACCGCTCGAAGGAGGTCGCCCACCTCTACCAGCAGGGCATCCGCTCCCTGGTCGCCCAGGACAAGCCGGTCGCGATCACCGAGTTCGGCTGCACCCCCTACCGCGGCGCGGCCGACCTCGGCGCCCGCAGCGGGGAGATCATCGAGTACGACGGCGTCATCCCGGTGGGGATCAACGGCGACTACGTCCGCGACGAGGAGGAGCAGGCCACCTACCTCCGCGAACTGCTGGACGTCTTCACCGAGGAGGGCGTCGACGCCGCCTTCGCCTGCACCTTCGTCTGCTACGGCCTGCCGCACCGCCCCGACCCCCGCAAGGACCTCGACCTGGGGAGCTGGGGCGTGGTCAAGATCCTGGACCACGGCACCGGCGAAACCTACCCCGGCCTGCCCTGGGAACCCAAGGCCGCCTTCGCCGCCCTCGCCGGTTACTACGGCGGGCACTGACCCACGGGCGCACATTGACTGGATGCATCTCTAATGGAAAAAGTGCATCCAGGCGAGCCCGCGTGGGCGGGCGCGCGGTGCCCCTGGTCCCCACCGCGCACCCGTCCTTCGGACGAAAGGGTCCATCTTCATCAAGAATCCCGACAACCGGTTCGTGGCCGAGCACGGCATCAGCTCCGCCAAGCTCCTGCGCATGTCCGGCACCGCCCGCTATACGACCGTATGGCGCGACGACAACCCCGGCGCCTGGCACTCCTACATCGGCATGACCGCCTCTCGGCGATCGACTGACCGGCCGTCACGCTCCCCGACCGGACGAGTCGTCGAACCAGGCAGCGGAAGAGGAGGTCAGCAGGAGAACGAGAGCCGCCACAGCTAGGCCAAGACCGAACACTGGTTCAAGACTCGGCTGGACCGACAACTGCAGAACATAAAGGATCACCAGCACGGCCTGGATCGCCACCCCCGCCCACCGGACCCAGGACCGACGGCTCCGCATCCCGAACACCACCACGCCGGAGACCACGGCCACGCCTAAGACATAGAGCACCTGGACCAGGAAGATCCCTCTCACGAGCGGCAGCAGCAGGACGAGGGTCACGATGGCCGCCACCACCATCTGCACACACAGGATGACCCGAGCCGCCCGTACCGAGGCAGGCATGACCGCGTTCGCTGAAGGATGCATAAGGCCACCCGGTGCACTTGAGGAGGATTTCTTCCTAAGAACCCATTCCCACCAACCCTTTCACAGTTGACCCGATTTATCGCGTACCGCTCGGAAGTTCCAGCTTTGCCGAACCAGCAAAGAGGTTTGCGTTTCCGGCGTGCGACTCCGCATAGTGTGCGCGGAGGTGGTCACGATGACCGAGCAGCTGAACGACAGCTATGACGTGGTGGTGGTCGGCGGCGGCGCCGCGGGGCTCAACGGGGCGCTGATGCTGGCGCGGGCCCGGCGGAGGGTGCTGGTGGTCGACGCGGGCAGCCCGCGCAACGCCCCGGCCGAAGGCGTGCACGGCCTGCTGGCCCGTGACGGCATGCCGCCGGGTGAGCTGCTGGAGCGCGGCCGGGCGGAGGTACGCCACTACGGCGGCCAGGTGCTGACCGGCGAGGTCGAGGCCGCGGTCCGCGACGACGACGGGTTCGGGGTGACGCTGACCGACGGCCGGACGGTCCGGGCGCGCCGGCTGCTGGTCACCACGGGGCTGGTGGACGAACTGCCCGACGTGGCGGGGCTGGGGGCCAGATGGGGCCGGGACGTCGTGCACTGCCCGAACTGCCACGGCTGGGAGGTCCGCGACCGGGCCATCGGCGTGCTGGCGAGCGGGCCGATGTCCGTGCACCAGGCGCTGCTGTTCCGGCAGTGGAGCGACGACGTCACGTACTTCACGCACACCATGCCCGCCCCCACCGGCGAGGACGCGGAGCGCCTGGCCGCGCGCGGCATCAGGGTGGTGGAGGGCGAGGTCGCGTCCCTGAAGGTCGCCGAGGACCGCCTGGTGGGAGTACGGCTGAGCGACCGCACCCTGGTCAGCCGTGAGGTCCTGGCGGTGGCCTCCCGCATGGAGGCGCGTGCCGGTTTCCTGGCCACCCTCGGGCTGCGGCCCGTCGAACACCCGGGCGGCGCCGGAGAGCACATCCCCGCCGACGCGACCGGCCGCACCGAGGTGCCGGGGGTCTGGGTGGCGGGCAACGTCACCGACCTGGTCGCCCAGGTCGGCACCGCGGCGGCGGCGGGCGCCGGCGCGGCGGCCCAGATCAACGCCGACCTCGTCGCCGAGGAGACCCGCGAGGCGGTGGCCGCCCACCGCGAGCTGACCTCGGCCGGATCCCGCTGACCCCGAAAGGAACGACTGTGTCCGAAACCTTCGACAAGGCGTACTGGGACGAGCACTACGACGCTCACGCCCCGGCCGGGGCCGGCGGGCCCAACCCCTACCTGCTGGCGGCGTCCCGGGACCTCACGCCCGGCACGGCCCTGGACGCCGGCTGTGGCGAGGGAGCCGAGGCCATCTGGCTCGCCGCCCACGGCTGGCAGGTGACGGCGGTGGACATCGCCGACACCGCCCTGCACCGGGCGCGCGAGCACGCCGCGGCCGCCGGCGTCACGACCGGGATCGACTGGATCCAGGCCGACCTGACCACGTGGACGCCCGCCGAAGAGCGCTTCGACCTCGTCTGCTCCCACTACGTGCACCCGGCGGCGGCACCCGGCGACCTGTTCCGGCGGCTGGCGGCAGCGGTCGCGCCCGGCGGCACGCTGCTCCTCGTCGGCCACCACCCGTCGGACCACCACACCGCCACCACCCCGGAGGCCCACGTCGAGATCGGAGAGCTCGCCGCCGTCCTCGACCCCGGCCGATGGGACATCGCCGTCGCCGGGGACGGGTCCCGCGTCATGTCTCACGGCGGCCGCGAGATCCCCCTCCACGACACCGTCCTCCAGGCCCGCAGGCGCGGTCAGGCGGCGGGCGGGCGCCTCGGACGATAGTGCAGGGAGACGATGCCCGAGGCGTAGGGCCTGGCCTCGGTCAGTTCCAGGTCCAGCCGGTTGAGGTCGCCGGGGAAGAGCTTGCGGCCCTCGCCGACGGCGACGGGGATCACGCGGAGCTGGAGCTCGTCGAGCAGGCCGGCGCGGATCAGCGAGCGGGCGAGAGACAGGCTGCCCCAGAGCATCATGTCCCCGCCCGGCTGCCGCTTGAGCGCGGCGACCTCCTCGGCCGCGTCGCCGCGCACCACCCGCGCCGCCTCCCAGTCACCCCACGGCGCCTCGTCCAGGGTGGCGGAGAAGACCACCTTGGGCAGGGTGTTCACCGTCTTGGCGACCGTCTCGTCAGCGGTGGGCCAGTATTGGACGAACATCCGGTACGTCTCCGCCCCCAGCAGGACGGTGTCCACGTCCGCCAGGATCCGGAGGTTGTCCTGGTCCACCTGGCTGTAGTCGGTCACGGACTCGAAGAAGCCGAGGTCCCCGTCGGGCCCGGCCACGTAGCCGTCGACCGAGACGAGCTCTTGGATGATGAGTTTGCGCACGTTTGATCAGACCACACCAGCCGACCGAAATCATCGGCCGGGCGGAGGAGAGTCAGATGTCGAGGGAGGTCTCGGGCTGCATGAGGCGGCGGGCGGCCTCGGTGATGGAACCGGACAGCGACGGGTAGACCGCGAACGTGTGGGCGAGCTGGTCGACGGTGAGCCGCTGCTGCACCGCCACCGACACCGCCAGGATCAGCTCCGACGCCCGCGGCGCCACCACCACGCCGCCGAGCACGATCTGCGTGTTGGGGCGGCAGAACAACTTGACGAAGCCGTCGTTGAAGCCCTGCATCTTGGCCCGCGCGTTGGTGGCCAGCGGCAGCTTGACCACCTTGGCCTCGATCTCGCCCGCCTCGATGGCCCGCTGCGCCACGCCGACGGCGGCGATCTCCGGATCGGTGAAGATGTTGGACGCGACGGTGGCCAGCCGCAGCGGCTGCACGGCCTCGCCGAGCGCGTGCCAGACGGCGATGCGGCCCTGCATGGCGGCGACGGACGCGAGCATGAGCACGCCGGTGCAGTCGCCGGCCGCGTAGACGCCGGGCGCGGACGTGCGCGAGACCTTGTCGACCTTGATGAACCCGTGGTCGTCGAGCTGGACCCCGGCCTCCTCCAGGCCGATGCCGGAGGTGTTGGGGATCATGCCGACCGTCATCAGCGCGTGGGAGCCCTCGGCGGTGCGGCCGTCCTCAAGGGTCACGACCACGCCGTCGGCGGTGCGTTTGACGGAGGCGGCGCGGCTGCGGCCCATGACGTTCATGCCGCGGCGGCGGTAGACCTCTTCGAGCACCTCGGCGCCGTCGGCGTCCTCGTTGGGCATCATGCGGTCGCGGCTGGAGACCAGCGTGACCTCGGCGCCCAGCGAGCGGTAGGCGCCGGCGAACTCGGCGCCGGTGACGCCGGAACCGATCACGATGAGGTGCTCGGGCAGCTTGTCGAGGTCGTAGAGCTGCCGCCAGGTGAGGATGCGCTCGCCGTCGGGCTCGGCGCCGGGCAGGATGCGGGGGGTGGCGCCGGTGGCCACCAGCACCACGTCGGCCCGGATCGTGCGGTCGCCGGCCTTGACCACCTGCGGGTCGACCAGCCGGCCCGGCCCCTTGATGATCTCCACGCCCTCGGCCTCGACCCGGGCGCCGATGTCGGCGGACTGGGCCTGGGCCAGCTCCTTGACGCGCTTGTTGACGAGGGGCAGGTCGACGTGGGCCACACCGACCTCGCCGTCGAGCCCGCCGTCGAAGCCGACGCCCAGCGACGGCGCGTCGAGCAGCGCCTGCTTGCGGACCGAGGTGGTGATCAGCGTCTTGGACGGCACGCAGTCGGTCAGCACGCACGCCCCGCCGGGACCGTCGCGCTCGATCATCGTGGTCTGCGCGCCTAGCTGGGCGGCCACCAGCGCCGCCTCGTAGCCGCCGGGTCCGCCACCGATGATCACGATCCTCGTCACGTACCTATTGTCCCGCATCCTCTGAGCTGCTGACGAACGGGGCGGCCACGGTCACGCTACTCTTGCATGCTGTGCCTGTTTACGCCGCCTACGGCAGCAACATGGACCCGGAGCAGATGGCCATGCGGGCCCCTCACTCTCCCGTGCGGGGCGTGGGCTGGCTGCCCGGCTGGCGCCTGACCTTCGGCGGGGAGACCCTGGGCTGGGAGGGCGCGCTCGCCACCATCGTGGAAGACCCGACGGATCACGTCTTCGTCGCCCTCTACGACGTGCCGGAGTTCGACGAGCAGTCCCTCGACCAGTGGGAGGGCGCGGCCCGCGGCCTCTACCACAAGGTCCGCCTGCGGGTGCAGACGCTCGACGGCGAGGTGGTGGCCTGGTTCTACGTCCTCGACGGCTACGAGGGCGGCCTGCCCTCGGCCCGCTATCTCGGCATCCTGGCCGACGCCGCCGAGCGCGCGGGCGCCCCCGACGACTACGTCAAGGAGCTGCGCGGACGCCCCTGCAAGTCACTCGGCGACTGACCCGGCGCATACCCGGACCCGCCCGGGTAGTGCAGACTCTCATCCAGGTCGTACCGGCCCGTTCAACCCTGGAGAAGAGATCATGACCCCTGCCGAACTCGAAGTCGCCGACCTGTGCGTGGAGCTCATCCGGGTCGACAGCAGCAACTACGGCGACGGCAGCGGCCCGGGCGAGCGGGCCGCCGCCGAGGTCGTCATGGCCAGGCTCGCGGAGGTCGGCATCGAGGCCACCTACCTGGAGAGCGCGCCCGGCAGGGGCAACGTGATCACCCGCGTCGAGGGCACGGACCCGTCGCTGCCCGCCCTGCTCGTGCACGGCCACCTGGACGTGGTCCCGGCCAACGCCGAGGACTGGACGGTCGACCCGTTCTCCGGCGAGGTGCGCGACGGCTACATCTGGGGCCGCGGCGCGGTCGACATGAAGGACATGGACGCCATGATGCTGGCCGTGCTGCGCCAGCTCACCCGCGACGGCCGCAGGCCCCGCCGCGACCTGGTGTTCGCCTGGCTGGCCGACGAGGAGGCCGGCGGCACCTTCGGCGCCAAGTACCTCACCAAGCACCACCCCGGCCTGTTCGAGGGCGTGACGGAGGCGATCAGCGAGGTCGGCGGCTACTCGCTGGAGGTCGACCCGTCGCTGCGGCTCTACCTCATCGAGACGGCCCAGAAGGGGCTGGCCTGGATGAAGCTGGTGGCCGACGGCACCGCCGGCCACGGCTCCATGCTCAACTCCGACAACGCCGTCACCGAGGTCGCCAAGGCGGTGGCCAGGATCGGCTCGCACGACTGGCCGCTCGCCTACACCCCGACCGTGCGGCGCTTCCTCGCCGAGATCGCCGACGCGTACGCGCTGCCGTTCGACGAGGACGACCCGTCGGTGCTGCTCGACCGGCTCGGCCCGCTGGTGCGGTTCGTCGGCGCCACGCTCCGCCACACCGCCAACCCGACCCAGCTCGACGCCGGCTACAAGTCCAACGTCATCCCCGGCCAGGCCAGCGCCGTCATCGACGGCCGTTTCCTGCCGGGCTTCGAGGACGACTTCTTCAAGACGATCGACTCGCTGATCGGGCCGAAGGTGCGCCGCGAGTTCGTGCACCACGACATCGCGCTGGAGACGACGTTCGACGGCGCCCTGGTCGAGTCGATGATCGCGGCGCTGAAGGCCGAGGACCCCGCCGCGCGCGCGATCCCGTACTGCATGTCGGGCGGCACCGACAACAAGACGTTCTTCGCCGACCTCGACATCCGCGGGTTCGGGTTCGTGCCGCTGCGGCTGCCGGCCGGCATGGACTTCGCCTCGATGTTCCACGGCGTCGACGAGCGGGTGCCGGTCGACGCCCTCCAGTTCGGCGTGCGGGTGCTGGAGCGCCTCCTCCTAGACTACTGACGTGAGCACCGACCCCTATTCCCTCGCCGGCGAGGCGGCCGCCGCTCTGCAGGCGGCCGCCGGTCTCGACACCTTCGACGTGGCCCTCGTGATGGGGTCGGGCTGGGTCCCGGCCGCCGACGCGATCGGGCAGGTGGTGGCCGAGGTCCCGTTCACCGACCTGCCCGGGTTCGCCGCCCCCGCCGTGGCGGGCCACGGCGGCCGCATCCGCGTCGTCCGCACCGACGCCGGCCGCCACGCGCTGATCTTCCTCGGGCGCAGTCACCTGTACGAGGGGCGCGGCGTCGACTCGGTGGTCCACGGCGTCCGCACCGCCGCGGCCGCCGGGATCCGCACGATCGTGCTGACCAACGCGGCGGGCGGGCTGCGGCCCGAGACGCAGCAGGTCGGCGACCCGGTGCTGATCAGCGACCACATCAACCTGACCGGCGCCAACCCGATCACCGGCACCACGTTCCTCGACCTGACCGAGGTCTACTCCAAGCGGCTGCGCGACCTCGTACGGGAGATCGACCCGAGCCTGTCCGAGGGCGTCTACGTCGCCTTCCGCGGCCCCACCTACGAGACGCCCGCCGAGATCCGGATGCTGCGCACGCTCGGCGGCGACCTGATCGGCATGTCCACCGTGCTGGAGGCCATCGCGGCCCGCGAGTCCGGGCTGGACGTGCTGGGCGTGTCGCTGGTCACCAACCCGGGCGCGGGCCTGGCGGGCGACCCGCTCGACCACGAGGAGGTGCTCCAGGTCGGGCGCGCCACCGCCGCCCGCATGGGGGTGCTGCTCGCGAAGGTGGTCGACCGGCTTTGACCTCTGTCGTGAGCATCGAGGAGCGCGCCCGCGCCTGGCTGGCGCAGGACCCCGACCCCGACACCCGCGCCGAGCTGGCCGCGATGCTGGAGCGCGGCGACGCCGAGGGGCTGCGCGACCGGTTCGGGGCCAAGCTGGAGTTCGGCACCGCCGGGCTCCGCGGCGAGCTGGGCGCCGGGCCCAACCGGATGAACCGCGTCACCGTCATGCGCGCCGCCGCCGGGCTGGCCCGGGTGCTCGGCCCCGGCAGGCACGTGGTGATCGGTTACGACGCCCGCCACAAGTCCGACGTGTTCGCCCGTGACACGGCCGCCGTGCTGGAGGGCGCCGGGCTGCGCGCCTCCGTGCTGCCGCGCCCGCTGCCGACCCCGGTGCTCGCCTTCGCGGTCCGCCGTCTGGGCGCCGACGCGGGCGTGACGGTCACGGCCAGCCACAACCCGCCCCGCGACAACGGCTACAAGGTCTACTGGGGCGACGGCTCGCAGATCGTGCCGCCGATCGACGCCGAGATCTCGGCCGCGATCGACGCCGTGGAGTCCGTCTCCGAGCTGCCGCTCGGCGGCCCGGGGACCCTTCTGGACGATTCCATCGTCGACGCCTACATCGAGGCCGTCACCGCGCTGCCGCTGGGCGACGCCCGCGACCTGCGGGTCGCCTACACGCCGCTGCACGGCGTCGGCGCGGCCACGCTCGCGCGGGCCTTCGAGGCGGCAGGGTTCGAGCCTCCATTGCCCGTGGAGGAGCAGCGCGAGCCCGACCCCGACTTCCCGACCGTGGCCTTCCCCAACCCGGAGGAGCCCGGCGCGATGGACCTCGCCGTCGCCCTGGCCGCCAAGACCGGCGCCGACCTGGTGCTGGCCAACGACCCCGACGCCGACCGGTGCGCGGTGGGCGTCCCGCTGCCCGGCGGCGGCTGCCGCATGCTCACCGGCGACGAGGTGGGCGGCCTGCTCGCCGAGCACGTCATCACCCACACCTCGGGCGAGCGCATGGTGGCCACCACGATCGTGTCCTCGACGCTGCTCGGCAAGATCGCCGGCGCCCACGGCGTCGGTTACGGCGAGACCCTGACCGGCTTCAAGTGGATCATCAAGGCCGGCCCCGGCCTGGTCTTCGGCTACGAGGAAGCCATCGGCTACAGCGTCGGCGGCGCCGCGGGGCTGCCGGTGCACGACAAGGACGGCATCGGCGCCGCCCTCACCGTGGCGGCCATCGCCGCCGGCGCCAAGCGCGCCGGCCGCACGCTGCTGGACCTCCTCGACGACCAGGCCCGCCGCTACGGCCTGCACGCCACGGCCCAGCTGTCCTTCCGGGTGAGCGACCTGGCCCTCATCACCGAGGCCATGACCCGCCTCCGCGCCACCCCGCCGTCCCGGCTCGGCGGCCGCGAGGTGACCCGGATCGACGACCTGAGCCGCGGCGACGGCGGCCTCCCCCCGACGGACGGCCTGCGCTTCCTGCTGTCGGGCGACGCCCGCGTGGTGGTCCGGCCCTCCGGCACCGAGCCCAAGCTCAAGTGCTACCTGGAGGTGGTCGTCCCGGTCACGGACGAGGTCACGCCCGCCCGCGCCCGCGCCTCCCAGGACCTGGAAACCCTGAAAGCCGACCTGACCACCGCCCTGCGGCTCTGAAGGCCACCTAAGATAGGACCAAATTTGGACCGTCCACTTTTGGTGGGTCCAAATTTGGTTCTATCGGGAGGTGCAGCGTGTTCATCGGGCGTAGCCGCGAGCTGGCGGCTCTGGGGCGTTTCTTCACCAGGGTGGGCACCGGTGATCGGCCGGGGCGGGCCGTCCTCATGCGGGGTCGCCGCCGGGTCGGCAAGTCGCGGCTGGCGGAGGAGTTCATCCATCGGTCCGGTGTGCCGTCCGTCTTCTACACCGCGGCCACGGAGCCGATCAGCGAACAGCTCGCGAGCTTCAGTGCCTCCGTCGCCACATCCGACTTGCCGGGGGCGGCGCTCTTCGGCGAGGTGGCCCCAACGTCCTGGGACAGTGCGCTGAGACTCCTGGCGCAGGCGGTGCCCCAGGACTCGCCGAGCATCGTCGTCATCGACGAGCTGCCGTACATGATCGCTCAGGACCCGCATCTGGAGGGCAGACTGCAGCGGCTCTTCGACCGCGAGTTCTCCCGGCGGCCGATGCTGCTCATCCTGATCGGCTCCGATCTTTCGGTCATGGAGGCGATCAACCAGTACGACCGCCCCTTCTACATGAGGGCGTCGGACATGGTGATCCATCCGTTGACTCCGGCGGACGTGGCCGAGCGGCTTCGACTGCCGCCGGCCGAGGCCATCGACGCCTATCTAGTGACCGGCGGACTGCCGATGATCCTCGACGAGTGGCCCACGGGTGCCTCTCTCTGGGAGTACCTCGACGGCGCCATCCCCGACCCCATGTCGGCGCTCACCGTGAGCGGCGTGCGCGCCATGGCAGCGGAGTTCCCGCCCGAATCGCAGGCCACGATGCTGCTCAAGTCCATCGGGTCGGGGCAGCGCACGTTCTCGTCCGTCCTGCGGGCCACAGGCGGCATGCCGACCACTTCAGCGAAGCGCGGCATGCAGGTCCTGCTGGACAAGCGCATGGTTACCGCTGAGCTGCCCCTGTCCACGAAGCCTTCCAGAGAGACCCGCTACCACATCGCCGACACCCACCTCCGGTTCTGGCTGTCCTTCGTCGAGCCTGGACTGACGGAGATCGACCGGGGCCGCGGCGACCTGGCCCTGAAGCGCATCGAACGCTCATGGACCGCTTGGCGGGGGATGGCCGTGGAGCCCGTCGTCCGGGAGTCGCTGCGGCGCATGGACGGCCTGCCCGAGGAGACGGGCGCCGTGGGCGGTTACTGGACGCGGACCAATGATCCGGAGATCGATCTCGTCGGCGCCGACCGGGAGCCGGTGGCCAAGCGGGTCACCCTGCTCGGGTCGATCAAGTGGCTGGAGAACCGGCCGTTCGACCACCACGACCTGACTGAACTGATCGTGCACCGGTCGAAGATGCCCGGCGCCGACGCCGACACACCGCTGTACGCGGTCTCCCGGGCGGGGTGCACCGTGGACGGGGTCCGGCACGTCACACCGGAAGAGCTCATCGAGGCGTGGCGCTGAAGCCTGGCCTTTGGTCTCATCCGTGAGACCAGATCGCAGGCACCCGCGCTGCCACTCTAGGCAATACGGCTTTTGTCCTTTATCGTGCGGAATATCGGATCAACCGAACGTTCGGTAGGCCATATGACCCCCCTCTCCGCGTACCTCACCGACCGCGACTCCGACGCCGGCCTGCGCATCAGGACGGCCGCGGTGCTGCTGTTCGCCCGCCAGGGGTACGCCGCCACGACCATCCGCGACCTCGCCCGTACCGTCGGCATGACGAACGCCGGCATCTACCACCACGTCACCAGCAAGGAAGCCCTCCTCGCCGACCTGCTCATATCCGGGCATCGCGGGCTCATCGAGGCCGCGGAGCGGGTGCTCGACGGGGTGAAGGACGCCGCCGAGCGGCTGGCCCTGCTGATCAGTTCGCTCACCGCCATCCACGCGCTGAACCCGATGACCACCCGCGTCATGGACGGCGAGCTGCGCGCCCTCACCCCCGGCTCCGCCGCCCTGGCCGAGGTCATCGCGCTGCGCGACGCGTACGAGGATCTCTGGCGGGGGGCCGTGGCCGACGGGGTCGGCGCGGGCGTCTTCCACGTCGCCGACCAGAGGCTGACCCGGCTCGCGCTCATGACCATGTGCACCGGCACCAGCGAGTGGTACCGCCCGGACGGCGACTCGACGCTGGAGCAGGTGTGCGCGGAGTTCGTGGCCATCGGGCTGGCGGCCGTCCGCGCCCCGGCCCGCCCGCTGCCGATCGCCGACTTCTCCCTGTTGCCCGAACTGCCCTGGGAGCCGCCCCGTGACTGAACCGTACCGAACGATCCCCGAGCTGGTCCGCCACGCCGCGCAGCGGCACGGCGGGCGCGAGTTCCTGCGTTTCCCCGAGGCGTCTCTGAGCTTCGCCGAGGCGGACGCCGAGTCCGACCGGCTGGCCGGGGCGCTGGCCGCGAAGGGCGTCCGCCGGGGCGACCGGGTGGCGATCATGATGGAGAACGTCCCCGGCTGGCCGCTCAGCTGGCTGGCCGTGCTCAAGGCGGGGGCGATCACCGTGCCGGTCAACGTCCGCTACCGGGCCGCCGACCTGGAGCACGTGCTGCGCGACTCGGGCGCGGTGGTGACGCTGACGACGCCGGAGCACGTGCCGCACATCCCCGGTCCCGCGTACACGCTGGACGCCCTGGACGGCCCGGCCGTCCCGCCCGACATCTCGCCTGACGCGGACGATATCGCGAATTTTCAGTACACCTCGGGGACCACCGGCTTCCCCAAGGCCTGCCTGCTCACCCACGACTACTGGATCCGCTGCGCCCGCATCGTCGCCGACCACGTACGGCTCCGCGACGACGACGTCATGATCATCGCGCAGGCGCACTCCTACATGGACCCGCAGTGGACCACGCTGATGTGCCTGATCGGCGGCATCCCGCACGTGGTGCTCCCCCGCTTCTCCGCCTCCGGCTTCTGGCCCGCCGTCCGCGAGCACGGCGCGACGCTCACGTACGTGCTCGGCACGATGCCGCTGCTCCTGCACAAGCAGCCGCCGCACCCGCTCGACCGGGAGAACCGCATGCGCCTGGTCCTGTGCTCCGGGATCGCCCCGAACCTGCACCGCACGTTCGAGGAACGGTGGGGCGCGCCCTGGCGGGAGCTGTACGGGTCCACCGAGAGCGGCCCCGACCTGCTCGCCGCCGTGGACGCCGCCGACACGGTGGGCACCGGCGCCATGGGCCTGCCCCCGGACGGCAAGGAGGTCAAGATCGACGAGAGTACGGGCGAGATCCTGGTCCGCGGCACGCCGATGATGAAGGGCTACTGGAACCACCCGGAGGCCACCGCCGAGGCCCTCCGCGGCGGCTGGTACCACACCGGCGACCTGGGCTTCCAGGACGAGCACGGCTACATCCACCACTCCGGCCGGCTGAAGGACATGGTGCGCAGGGGCGGCGAGAACATCTCCTGCGCCGAGGTCGAACGCGTGCTCGGCGAGCACCCCGCCGTGCTGAACACCGCCGTCGTGCCCGTGCCCGACGACCTGTGGGGCGAGTTGCCCAAGGCGTTCGTCCAGCTCAGGCCGGGCCATCCGGCCTCCAGGGAGACGGCCGTGAGCCTGGCCGAGCACGCGCGGGAACGCCTGGCCCGCTTCAAGGTCCCCGCGTTCGTGGAGTTCGTGGACGGTTTCCGGCTCACCCCGTCCGCCCGCGTCGAGAAGCGCCACCTGCTCCGCCCCGACCAGCGTGCCGGAGCGTTCGCCGTCGAAGCCGTCGAAGCCGTCGAAGAGGAGAGATCATGATTGACATCACGGTCCGCGACGAGGTCGCCGTCATCACCCTGAACCGTCCCGAGAAGCTCAACGCCCTCACCGCCGGCATGCGCCGGGACCTCGCGGCGGCCGTACGCGCCCACGGCGACGGCTCGGCCCGGGGCATCGTGGTGACGGGCACCGGGCGGGCGTTCTCGTCCGGCGAGGACATCAACCAGGCCGTCGACCGGTCGCTGCTGGACGAGGTCGAACTGTTCCACGACCTGACCAGGGCCGTCCTGGAGACCCGGGTGCCCGTGGTGGCCGCGGTCAACGGCCTGTCCGTGGGCGGCGCCGCCGAGTGGACGCTCTGCTTCGACGCCCGCGTCGGCACCCCCGGCGCCGAGTACTTCTGGCCGGAGAACCACATCGGCCTGTCGGTCTCCAACGCGTCGAGCCTGCTGCTGAGCCGCCTCGTCGGCGGCGGACGGGCGCTCCGGCTGGTGCTGGACTCGTCCCGGATCAGCGCGGAGGAGGCGCAGCGGCTCGGCATCCTCGACGAGATCGTCGCCCCCGACGCCCTCCTGGACACCGCCATCGGCCTCGTCCACCGCTGGACCCTCCCCGGCACGGCCACCGGAGTCCACCTCCGCCTCCTGCGCCCGTCGCTGGAGGAGGTGGAGCGCGCCTTCGCGGCGGAGACGGAGGCGGCCAAGGAGGTCGAAGGCTCCGGCATCGCCAAGGCCGGCATGGACCGCTTCGTCAACCGCGACCGCTGACCTCGACGGAACCGTTTCGCCGCCGCACGCGGCCTGGAAGGGTTCGCCCTCCCAGGCCGCCGTGCGCACCAGCGCGGCGGTCTGGGGAGGGTTCGCCCCCTCGGCCCGCCCTGTGCACCAGCAAAGGGAAGGGTTGTCCCCCCGGCCCGCCCTGCTCAAGGGAAGGGTTGTCCCCCCGGCCCGCCCTGCTCACTAGCAAGGGCAAGGGTTCGCACCGACCCGCCGTGCGTACCAGCAAGGTCCTCGCCATAGAGGGCGCTCCGCGCCCTTTCAGCTCGGGCTGTTCTCAGCGGGGGCAAGCCCCCGCGCCCCCGGGCGAGGGGCCCGCCCCTCGCGCTCCCCGACCTTGACCGGTGCGCCACGACAGCCCCTTTCACCGATCACTTCAAGCAGGCATCTCCGAAGTTACCGGGTCGCCGGCTATAGGAAAGATCGACGGCAAGCAGGACGGTGTGAGATCAAGACGATCTTCGGCGCGGAACCACGGCCCCGGGTGCCAGGCGAGGCGGGGATCCACCTACTGTTCGTCTTCGACCCACCCGGGAGGCCATCGCGCTGGTCGCCGGAGACAGTCCGGGCCTGGAACCGGTGGACGCCTTGGGCGGAACGCCTTGGGCGCCGACGACGTGCCGGCTCTCTGTCACCGTGTCAGGGCGGTCACTGGCTCCACGGCTCCGCTATTAGAGCGGCTTCAGTGTCGCCCGCAGGTGCACGACGCCCTCGCCGTACTTGTCGTCCAGCCGTTGCCGGAGTTCCTCGCTGGCAACCCAGACGTCCACGACCACCTGCTCCTTCATGATGTCGACGGAGGTCGAGAGGGAGGGCTGGCCAAGATCGTCATTGATGAACTCCTGGATCTGCCGCAGCGTTTCCAGGCTGCGCCTGGCCTGGCTGACGCAGAGAGGCCCGCCCCAGCTCTCCCGGATCCACGCCTCCCTGCCGGTCAGATCGCCCGTGAACTTCACGTTCAGTACCAGCTTGGCCGGGTCATTGGCGTACTTCTCCGACCGCTCCCGCTTGCTGCCGTCGTAGCCGGGGATCGAGTCCAGATAGCTCTGGTCCAGCCACACCCCGCCCACGGCTTCCTCGTTGTCCAGCCGCTGCTGAGTCACCTGGAGCGCTTCCTGGGTGGCCTTGGCGGGATCGGCCGGCCGCCAGCCGCCCGCCGGGACGGGGCACGGACTGTCCAAGCTGGGCTCCTCCGGTACACCCTGGACCGCCGCCCCTGGGGGTTCGGTCAGGGTCAGCCGGGAGCCGTCCCAGGTGCCGACCACCCGGTACTGACCCCACTTCGTGCCCCGGACGTTCTCGTGCCGGACCGTGGACCAGTCCCAGCCGACGATGTCCGGCCCGCCGCACTGGGGCGGCAGCGACGTGGCCATCGCGTGGCACAGCTGCGGCCCGTGGTTGGGGCTCTCCAGGACGGACACGGCGTCGGCCGCGTACGTGACCGGTTCGTCCGCCGCCGCTCCGGTGCCGCAGGCGGTCAGCCCGATGAGGGCCAGGAAGGCGAGGAAGCGCATGACCTTCAGACGTTCGAGCACTCCGCGAGGTTCGAACCGTTGTCGGCTCCGGCCCTGAGTCGCCAGGTCGCCGCCGTGCTGAAGATCAACCGTCTCGCGAGACGGCGGACCACGGGGCCATCAGCGGGACTCGAGCGCCTCCCTGAGAATCCGCACGGCCTTCGGTCCGACCCCGTGCAGCCCGTTGAGCTCCGCATCCGAGAGACGGGCGACCTGGTCGAGCGTCGTGATGCCGGCGCTCGCCAGCGCCCGGGTGGCCGGCCGCCCGATCGCCTTCGGCAGGTCGCCGACCTCGCCCGCGCCGGCCCCGTCGGCAGCGGACGCACGGGCCGAGAGCTCCGGCGGCGCACACGCGAGCCAGGCACGCCGCACCCAGTAGTTGAGGGCCTGGCCGTTGATGTCCTTGACAGGCAGGCCTACGACGTCGCCTGCCCGCTCGGCCGTCGCATGCTGGGAGGCCATGTCCTCGGCCTCCGCGGCCGGCAGCCGAAGGCGCACGTGGGCGTCCGGATCCAGCCGGGCGAACTCCCTGCCGCCCACGGCGAAGACCTTTGCGCCGTCGACAACGCCTTCGACCACTTCAGGGCTGGAAAGCGCGGTCTTGCGAAGCTGGGCGAATGTCGTCATGCGATTCACCTTGGCACATGAGGGGCGCGCGGAGGGCGACGCCAACGCCCGGCTTCGGAGGAGCCGCTCATCCTCTGGGTTGATCGCCCGCCGCGACGGGGCCGCCTTCGACCATGTCATCGCCGAAGGCGGCGGCGAGCGCCTTGGCGATCAGGGCGGGCAACTCGGTCCGCCCTTCGTCCTCGGCCCAGCGCACCAGAGCCGTGTGCAGGGCGGCCAGGCATGCGCTGGCCGCCGCCTGGGCGTGGAACGCCGCGTCGGGATCGGTGTCGTCGTCGCCGAGAGCTTCGACGATCGCCTGCTGAAAGGCGTACTGGTTGTCCAGGTGCCTGGCCCGCAAGGCCGGTGTGGAGATCATGAGCCGGAGGCGGGCGAGCAGGAACTGCTTGTCCGTCGTCAGGTCGTCTCCGGTCAACGTCGCGGCCGAGCCGATGAGCGCGCCGCCGATGCGGCGGACCAAGGGGTGCGCGGCGGGCGACGCGGCGATCCGCTCTGCCACGAGCTGACCGTGCTGGTCGACGAGGACGAGGTCCTCCTTCGTGGGGAAGTGCCGATACACGGTCATGGGTGACACGCCCGCGGCTTCGGCGACCTCGGTCACGGTCGTGGCGTCGTATCCGCGCTCGGTGAACAGCCGCACCGCGTGCGCCTGGATCATGCGCTGTGTCTCGGCTCGGCGCTGCGCGCGCAACGTTGAGTGCTGGACGGGCATGTGATAGATACTATCGCATTGATAGTTACTACCAGATTGGTAGTGACTCACAGGCAAAGGTGATCGACATGTGTGATCTGACCGGCAAGACGGCTCTCGTGACCGGAGCATCGCGCGGCATCGGGCAGGCGATCGCCACGCGGCTGGCGGCCAAGGGGGCAACCGTCGTCGTGCACTTCGGCACGGACCAGGACGGCGCGACGGCGACGGTCGACGAGATCGAGCGCGGCGGCGGCGCCGCGTTCGCCGTAAGGGCGGAGCTGGGCGTGGATGACGACGCCGAGACCCTCTTCGCGGGAGTGGAGGCCGGCCTGGCCGGGCGTGCGCTCGACATCCTCGTCAACAACGCGGCGGCCGCGCCCGCCGGCCCGATCGGGGTCACGACGCGCACGCAGTTCGACCACCTCTTCGCGGTCAACGTACGAGCGCCGTACTTCATCATCCAGCGAGCGTTGCCGCTGTTGCGGGACGGTGGCCGCATCGTCACGATCTCGTCCGTGGCGACCCGGATGGCCAACCCCGCCCAGACGTCCTTCGCCATGACCAAGGGCGCTGTCGAGACGATGAGCATGACCTTGGCCAACGAGCTCGGAGCCCGAGGGATCACGGTGAACGCGGTCGCTCCCGGCTCCACCCTGACACCGGCCAACGGGACCGCCTTCGAAGCGCCGGGTCTGGCCGAACTCATCGCCGCGACGACGGCGCTCGACCGCCTGGGCCGGCCCGGCGACATCGCCGACGTGGTCGCCTTCCTCGCCTCCGACGCCGCGCGCTGGATCACCGGTCAGGTCATCGACGCGAGTGGCGGCCTGTTCCTCGGACCACGCCTCTGATCGCGGGCCGCCGCACAACGGCACGGCCTTGAACCGCTTCGCGCTGGGACCGGGCCGCGCGAGGGGCGGTAGCTCCCCTCGCCCGGGGCTCGGGGGCGAATCTCAGGGCACGAGCACGGCGGCGACGATCAACCCCACCGCCACGACGAAAGCCACGATCGAGTCGTACGCCCAGGTCACATGGACCTGGCCCACCTCGTCCTTGCGGAGTCTCGCCTGCTCGGCCCGGGAGGTGATCTGCTCCCCCACCCAGTCGGCGTGGGTCTTGCCCGCCATCGCCTCGGCCGCCGCCTGCTCGCCCTTGGTGAGCACGGGCTCGGTCTGGTAGCGGCCGTGACGGACCGGGGCGGCGCCGCGGCGCACGGCCTTGGCGCGTTCGCGGGCCGAGGTCATCGGGGTCCACAGGCGCAGCGTCTGCGAGCCGGAGTGGGAGACGTTGATCGAGTGGGACACGGTGACGTCCTCGACCGAGGCCCACGGCACGAACGTGGACCGCAGCGGGGTGCGGCCCACAAGGCCGGGCTCGGTGAGGACGGTGGCCGGGCGGATGGCGACGACGTAGACGACGGCGGTGAGCACGCCCAGCACGGCGAGCGCGACCATGGACGGCTTGCCGCTGTAGCGGAGGGTCAGGTCGATGACGTTGGCCGCGACGAACGCCACCCAGATCCAGCCGAAGACGAAGGCGGTCTTGGAACGGAAGACCTGTTTCACGGCTGCCACTTCAGTTGCGCGAATCCGGGCTTGATGACGCCGTTGATCAGCGCGAGGCGTTCGTCGAACGGCAGGAAGGCCGACTTCATCGCGTTGACCGTGAACCACTGCAGGTCGTCCCAGCCGTAGTCGAACGCCTCGATGAGCTTGGCGAACTCCTGCGACACGGTGGTGGAGCTCATCAGCCGGTTGTCGGTGTTGACCGTGACCCGGAAGTGGAGGCGGCGCAGCAGCCCGATCGGGTGGTCGGCGATGGACGCGGCGGCGCCGGTCTGGAGGTTGGAGGTGGGGCACATCTCCAGCGGGATGCGCTTGTCGCGCACGTACGCGGCCAGCCGGCCGAGCTTGGCGGTGCCGTCGCCGGAGACGGAGATGTCGTCGATGATGCGCACGCCGTGGCCGAGCCGGTCGGCGCCGCACCACTGGATGGCCTGCCAGATGGACGGCAGGCCGAACGCCTCGCCGGCGTGGATGGTGAAGTGGGCGTTCTCCCGCTGGAGGTACTCGAAGGCGTCGAGGTGGCGGGTGGGAGGGTAGCCCGCCTCGGCGCCGGCGATGTCGAAGCCGACGACGCCGACGTCGCGGTAGCGTACGGACAGCTCGGCGATCTCCATCGAGCGGGCCTGGTGGCGCATGGCGGTCAGGAGCGTGCCGACGCGGATGCCGCGCCCTTCGGACCCCTGGCGGAAGCCCTCCAGGACGGCCTGCACCACCTCGTCGAGGCTCAGCCCGTTGGTGGTGTGCTGCTCGGGGGCGAAGCGCACCTCGGCGTAGACGACGCCGTCGGCGGCCAGGTCCTCGGCGCACTCGGCGGCGACGCGGGCGAGCGACTCGGGGGTCTGCATGACGCCGACGGTGTGCTGGAACGTCTCCAGGTAGCGCTCCAGCGAGCCGGAGTCGGACGCCTCCTCGAACCACTGGCGCAGGTTGTCCGGGTCGGTGGTGGGCAGCCGGTCGTAGCCGGTGTCGCGGGCCAGGTCCACGATGGTCTCGGCGCGGAGACCACCGTCGAGATGGTCGTGCAGCAACACCTTGGGCGCGCGCCGGATCTCGTCAATCGTGGGGCTCATCCGCCCATGATACGAGTCACTCGTCGCGGTTGACCGAATCAGGGCTGAAGGCGGGCAGGCACACCGCGACGTACTCGGCGCCTTCGTCGCCTACCCGGTAGCGGACCTTCTCGCCGGGCTCGGTCACGACGGTCTGACCGGCGGACACCTCGGTGGTGCCGCCGGCGTGCTCGACCAGGACGGTGCCGCGCAGCACGAGCGTGTATTCGGTGAAGGCCGGGGCCTGGGCGGGCTCGTCCCAGCCGGGCGGGGCGACCATGTGGGCGATGGAGATCGCCTCGTCGCCGCTGTTGACGCGGCCCACGTGCTCGTCGATGAGCTTGCCGCCCGGCACCGGGATGCGTGAAGGTCCTTCGATCTTTCTCACCACCCGGTCAGTGTGCCACGTCGACCACCAGTCTGGGCGGGGCGGCGAGCTCGCTGACCTTGAAACCCGTGACGCCGGCCGTCAGCAGGGCGATGCCGACGACGCCTTCGAAGTCGCCGGTCTTGGCGATGCCGGTGATGCCCCCGGACGCGGGCACGGTGGTGCCGTTCCAGGTGGGGGTGCCGTCCTCGGTGTGGGCGTTGGCGGGCACGAGCCGGAGGTGCAGGGCGCGGCCGCCCTTCAGGTCGATCGGCCGGCCCGAGCCCTCCTCGTGCGCCTCGCGGACCCAGCGCACGGTGTAGCCGGGGACGCCGCCCTGGAAGTCGACGACCACCCGGTCGAACGAGGGATGCCGGCCGAACCGCACCCCGGTGACCAGGGCGGGTTCGGCGTCGTTCCGCTCGACCCGGACGGGGGCGGTGGCGGTGGGGCCGGGGACGGGCGTGGCCGTGTGCGGCTCGGTGGCGGGCCCGGGGGACGCGGCGCTCTCCGCCGGGGTGTCCGCGGGAGGCGCCGTGCCGCAGGAGATCAGGACCGCGCCACACGCGAGGAACGCGACGGCGGCCCGTACGAACGGGGTCATGTGCACTGGATGCCCGGCGACCGCGCGTCCGATGCGCCGGCGACCTGATCGGCATCGGGGGACGCCCGGGAACCACGGGGCACGATAGGTTCGGCGGTTTCGCGACCTCCCACCTGGATGCGCGTGCATCTAACCATGATCTTTACGGCGTGGTAACCTCCGCGCATGGACGAGCGGTTCGTGGTCGACACCTGGCATGACGTCCTCTCCAAACACGCCAGGGCCATGTGCGCGCTGGAGCGCGAGCTGGGCGACAAGCACGGGCTGGGGCCCAGCGAGTTCGAGGTGCTCGACCGGATGGTCGCCCACGACAGGAAGCTGCGCATCCAGGAGCTCTGCGACGAGGTCCACCTGAGCCAGAGCGCGCTCTCGCGGGTGGTGGCCCGCCTGGAGAAGGCCGCGCTCGTGTCGCGCGGCGTGTGCGACTCCGACCGGCGGGGCGTGTTCGTGCGCATCACGGAGGAGGGCCGGGCCCGTCACGCGGCGGCGCTCCCCACCCAGCGCGCCGTCCTGGCCGAGATCTTCGACGACGCCGCCACGTCTCTGAGCACCTGACTCCGGCTGTCAATCGTCGCTACTCTACGGCGATGCTCCTCATTCACGGATCATTGACGCTCGCGGTGGCCGCCGCGCTCACCGTGGCCCCGGCCACGACGACGCACGAAGCGACCAGGACCGCGGACCAGGTCTTGCGGGTCTACACCAACAACATCGAGAACCTGGTGAGGAACAACGCCGACGGCTCCTGCACCCGGATCTCGGGCCCCGACCACCTCACCTCGATGCTGGTCGACGACAACGGCAGGACGGGCACGTCCGGCGTGCGGGCTCCCGATCTCCTGATCGTGCAGCAGGTGCGCGGCACCGGCCAGGCCACGGCCTACGCCGACCAGCTCTCGGCGAAGTTCGGCTTTCCGGCGGGCACCTACAGGGCGATCGTGGCCTGGGACGACCCCGAGCAGTGGGGCGGCTCCCACCACTGCAGCCAGCAGTCGCTGGGCGACCTGAAGAAGCGCCAGACCAACGGGATCATCTACAACACCAGGACGCTGGGCCTCGCCGAGACCTCCAAATACTGGAGCGCGGGCTGGCTCAAGCCCGGCACGTCCTACTCCGGCGGGGCCGGGTGCACGCTCTACAAGCCGCCGAGCAACGACGCCGCCGCCGCCAACAAGCACAAGTGGAAGCGCACCAGCGCCATCGCCGCGAGGTTCACGATCAAGGGGACGGGGACGTCGGTCTTCGCCGCCTCCATGCACCTGCCGGAGCAGAACGGCAAGAACGCCTGCGCGGGGCCCGGCGACCCGGGCATCGCGAACTCCGGCATCAAGGTCGGCGCGGACGCCACGAGACTGATGAACGCCTCGGCCGTCCGCGTGATCGGGATCGACGCGAACCGCACCGGCATCGCCCGCACCACCCTCGGCGGCTTCGGCATGACCGGCTACGGGGCGAAGGCCACCATGGGCACCAGGAAGATCGACCACCTGTTCGTCAAGGGCGCCGTGCGGCCGTCACCCGTCGACCACACGGTGAACAGCACGAAGTCCAACCACCTGGCCCTGTACGCGTTCATCACGGTCTGAACCCACCCGAGCCCTGGACGGCGACGCGGCGGATCACCCTGCCGTCACGCGGTGACGCGGCCGATCACGAGGGGCAACTGCTCCCCCGCGGTCTCGCCCACCTCGTAACAACCGTCCAGGGCCGCGAGCGCCCGTTCGAACCGCGCCGCCTCGTCGGCGTGCAGCGTCATCAGCGGCTGCCCCCGGCGCACCGGATCGCCGGGCTTGGCGTGCAGGGTGATGCCCGCGCCCGCCGACACCGGGTCCTCCTTGCGCGCCCGGCCCGCGCCGAGCCGCCAGGCCGCCAGGCCCACCGCGTAGGCGTCGAGCCGGGCCAGCACCCCGGACGCCGGCGCCTCGACGGTCATCATCTCGCCCGCCCGGGGCAGCGGCGCGTCCGGGTCGCCGCCCTGGGCCGCGATCATGCGCCGCCAGGCGTCCATGGCCGACCCGTCGCCCAGCGCGTCAGCGGGGTCCTTGCCGGAGATCCCGGCCGCCTCCAGCATCTCCCGCGCGAGCCGTACGGTCAGCTCCACCACGTCGGACGGCCCGCCGCCCGCGAGGACCTCGACCGACTCCTCGACCTCCAGGGCGTTGCCCACGGCCAGGCCCAGCGGCCGGTCCATGGCGGTGAGCAGCGCGACGGTGCGCACGCCCGCGTCGGTGCCGAGCGCCACCATGGTCTCGGCCAGCTCGCGAGCCCGCTCCGGGGTCTTCATGAACGCCCCGGAGCCGACCTTCACGTCGAGCACCAGCGCGCCCGTGCCTTCGGCGATCTTCTTGGACATGATCGACGAGGCGATGAGCGGGATGGACTCGACGGTGCCGGTGACGTCGCGGAGCGCGTACAGCTTCTTGTCGGCGGGCGCGAGCCCGGACCCGGCGGCGCAGACCACCGCGCCCGCCTCGCGGAGCACGCCGAGCATCTCGTCGTTGGACAGCGAGGCCCGCCAGCCGGGAATCGACTCCAGCTTGTCGAGCGTGCCCCCGGTGTGGCCGAGGCCGCGCCCGGAGAGCTGCGGCACGTAGGCCCCGCAGGCGGCGACCAGCGGCGCCAGCGGCAGCGTGATCTTGTCGCCGACGCCGCCGGTGGAGTGCTTGTCGGCGGTCGGCCGGTCGAGCGCCGACCAGTCCATGCGCTCGCCGGAACGGATCATCGCCTCGGTCCAGCCGGCGATCTCGCGCCGGTTCATGCCGTTGAGCAGGATCGCCATGGCCAGCGCGGCCATCTGCTCGTCGGCGACCGCGCCCTTGGTGTAGGCGTCGATCACCCAGTCGATCTGGGCGGCCGTCAGCTCGCCGCCGTCGCGCTTGGCGACGATGACCTCGATGGCGTCCATCACGCCATCCGGGACAGGTCGTCGGGGCCGAAGGCGTACGGCAGGATCTCGGCCATCCGCTTGGGCCCGTCGACGGTCTCGACCAGCAGGTCGGCGCCGCCGAACTCCCACAGCAGCTGACGGCAGCGCCCGCACGGCATGAGCAGCTCACCGTGGCCGTCGACGCAGGTGAAGGCCACCAGCCGGCCGCCGCCGGACGCCTGCAGCGCGGACACCAGCCCGCACTCGGCGCACAGCCCCACGCCGTAGGAGGCGTTCTCCACGTTGCAGCCGGTCACCACGCGCCCGTCGTCGACCAGCGCGGCGGCGCCGACCGGGAACTTCGAGTATGGAGCGTAGGCGTGGTGCATGGCCTCCGCGGCCTCGGCGCGCAGTGACTCCCAGTCGATGCTCAATGCTGTTCCCCCCGTCGGTAGCGTACGCCGTCGGCCTTGGGCATCCGCAGCCGCTGCGACGCGACGAGGAGCACCAGCAGCGTGAGCACGTGCGGCGTGATGAAGACGAACTCGTTCGGCAGCCGGTCGACGGTCAGCCAGAGCCAGAAGAGCACGGCCGCGCCCACCACGGCGGCGCCCATCGCCGTGTAGTCCTTGACGGTCAGCGCCGACAGCCCGTCCGCCCGGCGGGCCCTGACGCCGAGGTAGATCAGCAGCAGGATCGCGCCCAGGAGCAGGAAGGACGTGATCGCCCCCTGGCTGCGCAGTTGCAGGCCGTCGGCGTACCCGAAGAGCGCGGCGCCGGCCGCGAGCCCGCCGGGCCGCCAGTTACCGAAGATCATCGCGGCGAGGCCGATGAAGCCGCGCCCGGCCGTCTGCCCCTCGACGTACTTCGTGCTGACGAAGACCAGGAACACGCCGCCCAGCCCGGCGAACGCGCCGGAGATGACCACCGCGATGTACTTGATCCGGTAGACGTTGACGCCCAGCGACTCGGCCGCCCACGGGTTCTCGCCCGCGGAGCGCAGCCGCAGACCGAAGGAGGTGTGCCAGAGCACGAAGAACGTCAGCGGCAGCATCAGCACGGCCAGGATGACCAGCACGTTCACGTTGTGCGTGAGCCCGCGCAGGATGCCCGCCACGTCGCCGATCAGGAACCACCTGGTGCTCTCCAGGCTGCCCAGCCAGTCGGGCCCGTCCGACAGCAGCGGCAGGCTCAGCTCGGGCGCCGCGGACGACATCGCGGGCGAGGTGGTGATGCCCGCGCCCGCCTGGTTGGCGGGGCTGCCCTCCTTGTAGAGCACCTCGGACAGGAACCGGGTGACGCCAGGACCGAGCAGGTTGATCGCCACACCGCTGATGATGTGGTCGACGCCGAAGGTGACGGTGGCGATGGCGTGGATGAGGCCGCCGATCGCGCCCGCGAGCAGCCCGGCGACGAGCGCCGCGTAGGGGCCCCACTGGTAGCCGGCCCAGCCGGCGAACCACGTGCCGAGCACCATCATGCCTTCGAGGCCGATGTTGACCACGCCCGCGCGCTCGGCCCACAGTCCGCCGAGCCCGGCCAGCCCGATCGGCACCGCCAGCATGAGCGCGGCCGCGAAGGTGCCGGACGAGGTGATCTCGTCGGCTCCGGTGATCAGGCGGATCAGCGCCACGAGCAGGATCGCCGCGGCGACGCCGACGAGCGCCAGATGGTACTTGCGGGTCCTGGTCATGCTGCCACCTCAACGGGAGTGTTCCTGCCGAGCGCCTGGGCGGCCCGCCGTTCCTCGCGCCGCAGCGCGATCCTGCTGGTGATCTCGTTGGCGATGACCACGAGGAGGACGATGGTGCCCTGCATGATCGTGATGACCGAGGGCGGCACGTCCGCGAACTGCAGCGGCCCCTGCGCCCGGTCGAGGAAGCCGAACAGCAGCGCGGCCACCGCGATGCCCGCGGGCTTGTTGCGGCCCAGCAGGGCCACGGCGATGCCGAGGAAGCCGAGGCCCGGGGTGAAGTTGGAGCCGAACGCGTGCTCGTCGCCGAGGATCTCGGGCAGGCCGATCAGTCCCGCGACCGCCCCGGAGAGCACCATCGCGGAGATGACCATCCGCTTCGGGTCGACGCCCGAGGCGAGCGCGGCCGGCGCGTTGAGGCCGCTGGCCTTGACCTCGAAGCCGAACCTGGTGCGCTCCAGCACCAGCCAGATCCCGACGCCGAGCAGGATCGCCACGATCAGGAAGCCCCACAGGCCGTCGCCGCGCGGCGCGGGCAGGCCGAACATCTCCAGCAGCGCGTTCACATTCGGGAACCACGCCGACTCGGGCAGCACGGGCGTGCTCGTGGTGAGCTGCCCCTCCGCCCGCTCGCCGGCGAACGGGCCGCGGACCAGGAACGCGGCCAGGTTGATCGCGATGTAGTTCAGCATGATCGTGGAGATGACCTCGTTCACCCCCCGGGTCACCTTCATCACGGCCGGGATCAGCGCGTACAGGCCACCGGCGGCCGCCGCCACGATGATGATCACCGTGATCTGGATCGGCGCGGGTGCGACGAACGTCGAGCCGACGAACGCGGCGCAGATGGCCGCGATGCGGTACTGGCCCTCGACGCCGATGTTGAAGAGGTTCATCCGGAAGCCGATGGCCACCGCCAGCCCGGCGATGAACAGCGTCACCGCCCGGTTGAGCATGTCGGCGATGCTGGTCGACACGGCCTTCTCGGTGGCGCCGAAGTTCAGGAAAGCGGCGAACGCGTCCGCCGGGCTGGCGCCCACGGCGACGATCGCCACACTGGAGATGCCGATGGCCAGCACGATGGCCGCGACGGCGCCGGCGACGGTGAGCAGCGCCCTGAAGAGCCCCGCGGGCATCACGCCTCCTCAGTGCCGGTGATGGCACCGGTCATGTATCCGCCCAGCCGCTCTGGCGTGACGCCGGACGGGTCGAGCCGGGCGGCGAGCCGCCCTCGGTAGATCACGTACAACGTGTCGGACAGGCCGATCAGCTCGTCGAGGTCCGCCGAGATCAGCAGTACGGCCAGCCCAGCGGCGCGGGCGTTGCGCAGGTGCTCCCAGATGGCGGCCTGCGCGCCCACGTCGACGCCTCTGGTCGGGTGGGCGGCGATGAGTACCTTCGGCTCGCCGCTCATCTCGCGGCCGACGATGAGCTTCTGCTGGTTGCCGCCCGACAGGGCCAGGGCCAGCGTGTCGACGCCGGGCGTGCGGACGTCGTACGCCTCGACGATGCGCTGGGTGTCGGCCCTGGACACGCGCCGGTTGATCCAGAACCCGCGGCGGGCCGGTGGCCTGGTCTGGTGGCCGAGCACCCGGTTCTCCCAGAGGGACGCCTCCAGCAGCAGGCCCTGGCGGTGGCGGTCCTCGGGGATGTAGCCGATGCCCGCCTCACGGCGGCGCAGCGTGGGCCAGGCGGAGATGTCCTCGGCGCCGAGCGTGAGCCCGCCGCGCGCCTGGCGGATGCCCATGATGGCCTCGATCAGCTCGGACTGCCCGTTGCCCTCGACGCCCGCGATGCCGACGATCTCGCCCTTGCGGATCTCGAACGACACCTCGTCCAGCAGGCGCCGCCCGCCCTGCGCCTCCAGGGTCAGGCCGGACACCTTGAGCATGACGGTGTCGGTCACCGTGGACTCGCGGGTCTCCGGGGTGGGCAGCTCGTTGCCGACCATGAGCTCGGCGAGCTGGCGGGCGGTGGTGCCCGCGGGGTCGACGCCGGCGACCGTGGTGCCGCGCCGGATCACGGTGATCGCGTCGGCGATGCTGAGCACCTCGTCGAGCTTGTGCGAGATGAAGATGACGGTGAGGCCGCCGGCCTTGAGCTCGCGCAGGTTGTCGAAGAGCTCGTCGACCTCCTGCGGCACGAGCACCGCGGTCGGCTCGTCCAGGATGAGGATCCGCGCGCCGCGGTAGAGGACCTTGAGGATCTCCACCCGCTGGCGGTCGCCGACGCCCAGGTCCTCCACGAGCCGGTCGGGGTCCACCCGCAGCCCGTGGCGCTCGGCCAGCTCGTTGATGCGGCGGCGGGCGCCGGCCTTGTCGAGCACGCCGGCCGTGCCGGGCTCGGCCCCCAGCACGATGTTCTCCAGCACCGTGAAGTTGTCGGCGAGCATGAAGTGCTGGTGGACCATGCCGATGCCGACGGCGATGGCGTCGCTCGGGGTGCGGAAGGCGACCTCTTCGCCGTTGACCCTGATCGTGCCCTCGTCCGGCTTCTGCATGCCGTAGAGGATCTTCATCAGCGTCGACTTGCCGGCGCCGTTCTCCCCCACGATCGCGTGCACCGTTCCGGCGTCGACGGTGAGGCTGACGTCGTGGTTGGCCACGACACCGGGGAAGCGCTTGGTGATGCCCTCCAGCTGGACGGCTGGTGGAACCGCGGCGACGGTCTCGGCGTTCATCGGCCGCTCATTCGATCTCTCCTTGGCAGATACAGGCCGAAGGCCCGGGTCAGGGGACGCCGGGCCCTCGGGGAGGCATTCCTCAGATCACGGCTTGGTCGGGACCGTGATCTTGCCGTCGACGATGTCCTTCTGAGCGGCTTCGATCTTGTCCGCGATGTCGTCGATCTCACCGCCGGTGGTGGACAGGCCGACGCCGTCCACCTTGAGGTCGTAGATCACGTCGGTGCCGCCCTTGGCGCCACCCTGGAAGGCCTTGACGAACTCGAACACGCCCACGTCGACGCGCTTGAGCATGGAGGTCATGATGACCTCCTGGAGGTTGGTCTCCTTGACCGTCTGGCGCTGGTCGGAGTCGACGCCGATGGCCTTCTTCTTGGCCGCGGCCGCCGCCTGGAACACGCCGAGGCCGGAGTCGCCGGACGCGTGGTAGACGATCTCCGCGCCGTCCTGGTACATCTTCTCGGCCGCGACCTTGCCCTTGTCGGGGGCGCGGAAGCCGGTGAAGTCACCGTCGGGCGTGAGGTACGTCACGTCGATCTTGGCGTCGCTCTTGACCGACTTCACGCCGGCCTCGAAGCCCGCCTGGAACTTCTTGATCAGGTCGTTCTCGACACCGCCGACGAAGCCCACGTGGCCGCTCTCGGCCTTGAGCGCCGCCGCGACGCCCGCCAGGTAGGAGCCCTGCTCCTCGGCGAAGAGCAGGCCCGTCACGTTGGTGGCGTTGGAGGCCGAGTCGACGACCGCGAACTGGATCTCCGGGTATTCCTCGGCGGCCTTCTTGATGTCCTCGCCGTAGGCGAAGCCGACGCCGATGATCGGGTTGTAGCCCGCGTCGGCCAGCTGGGTCAGCAGCTCGCCGCGGTTGGAGCCGTCGGACGCCGGGCTGAGTTCCTTGATCTCCGCGCCGAGCTCGGCCTTCGCCTTCTCCAGGCCCGCGTAGGCGGCGTCGTTGAACGACTTGTCGCCGCGTCCGCCGATGTCGAACGCGAGACCGACCTTGAGCGCGCCACCCGCGGGGGCGCTGCTGCTGTCCGCGGACGGCGCGGTGCTCGCCGTCGTCTCCCCGCCGCTGCCGCTGCCGCCACAAGCCGCGGCCGCCATGAGCATGGCACCGGCCAGCGTGCCGGTCGCCAACCTGCCGAATCGCTTGCTGAGCAAGGCGACTCCTTCCATTTCCCCGGCCGTCAAACTTCATCGCAGGCGCGAAGAAATGCACGGCAACCCTGCACGGAAGATAGTTGGTTGACCAGGCCATACCAAACCGGCACACAGGGTCGCAACCGCTCCGTTATCGACCTCAAGCGGGACTGTGACCTGGCCGCGCCCTCACCCACGTCCGGAAGCTTTGCCCAATTTTGGGCCTCGCCATCCGGTCCGAGGGGATCGATCATGACAGGGCATTCCCCCAACCGGGGCAACCACTCAGGAGTCCTGCATGCACCCCTGGAAGGCAATCACCGTGCCGCTGGCCGCGGCCATGGTGCTCACCATGGCGTCCGCGCCGCCCGCGGCATCGGCGGACACCCCCGCCGTCAAGGTCGAAGGAGGCGCGACCCAACCGGTCTTCTCCCGCGCCGACGCGATCAAACAGACGGTCTTCGTCGAGGTGGCCGGCACCGACAGCGACAACGACGGCAGCCCCGACCGGGTCGCCGTCGACATCCTGCGGCCCAAGGAGACCGACCAGGGACTCAAGGTCCCGGTCATCATGGAGGCCAGCCCGTACTACGCGGGCGGCAACGACGTCGCCAACCACGTCGTGGACGTCGACGAGCACGGCAATCCGCTGCCCAGCACCCTGCGGGGGCAGTCCAAGCTGTCGAGCGAGCCGTTCGACTCCTACTACGACAACTACTTCGTGCCCCGCGGCTACGCCGTCGCCCTGGTCGAGAACCTGGGCAGCGGCCGCGCCACCGGCTGCCCGACCACCGGCGACCGCAACGAGACGGCCGGGCCCAAGGCCGCCATCGACTGGCTCAACGGCCGCGCCAAGGCCTTCGACGCCGCCGGCAACCCGGTCGAGGCCACCTGGTCCACCGGCAAGGTCGGCATGATCGGCGTCTCGTACAACGGGACCCTGCCGAACGCGGTGGCCGCGACCGGCGTCAAGGGCCTGGAGACGATCGTGCCGATCGCCGCGATCTCCTCCTGGTACGACTACTACCGGGCCAACGGCGGCGTGGTCGCGCCCGGCGGGTTCCAGGGCGAGGACGCGGACGTGCTGGCCAAGTACGTGCTCACCAGGGAGAACGGCCAGGAGGTGTGCGGCCCGGTCATGGACCACCTGACCGCCGCCCAGGACCGGGTCACCGGTGACTACAGCGACTTCTGGGACGACCGCAACTACCTCAACGACGTGCGCAAGGTGCGGGCCAGCGTCTTCCTCGTGCACGGGCTCAACGACTGGAACGTCAAGACCAAGCAGGCCGCCCAGTGGTGGTACGCCCTGGCCGAGCGGAAGGTGCCGCGCAAGATCTGGCTGCACCAGGGCACCCACATGAACCCGTTCAGCCTGCGCACCGCCGAGTGGCTGCGCCAGCTGCACGGCTGGTTCGACCACTGGCTGTACGGGATCGACAGCGGGATCATGCGTGAGCCGCAGGCCGACGTGGAGATCGCGGCCGGTCAGTGGGGTCAGCACAGGTCGTGGCCGCTGCCGGGCACCGCGCCGGTGCGGCTGTGGATGGGCTCGGACGCGAAGCTGGGCCTGCTGCCGCGACCGCTCTCGGCGCGCGAGTCGTTCGTCGACCAGAAGACCCGCACGGCGGAGCAGCTGGTGGAGAACGCCCCGGCCGCCGACCCGAACCGGCTGGCCTACCTCACCGGGATGCTGCCGACGGACGTGCGGATCTCCGGCACACCGGAGGTCACCGTGCGGGCCTCGCTGAAGAACGGCTCCTCGCCGTTCCTGACCGCGCTGCTCGTGGACTACGGCACCGACACGCGGCCCGACGGCAGGCTGCTGTCGACCGGCGAGGAGTACTGCTACGGCCAGGGCGTGCCGGGTGACACCGGCTGTACGGTGCTGCGCCGGCTGGGCACGGCCGAGACCGCGTACAAGATCGTCACCCGGGGCTGGCTGGACGTGCGCAACCGGAACCGGGCCGACCGGACGGAGCCGGTCCGCGCGGGCAAGGAGTACAGCTTCACCTGGGACTTCCAGCCCCAGGACTACCTGTTCAAGAAGGGGCACAGGATCGGCGTCGTGATCATCTCGACCGACCACGACTACACCCTGCGCTACCCGGCGGGCACCGAGGTGACGCTGTCGCCCGGCCGCTCGTCGCTGCGGCTGCCGGTGGTCTTCGGCCGGATCTCCTGACATGGGACGGCGGCGGGAGACCGGAGTCTCCCGCCGCCGGACCGTGTCTCGTCAGGCCAGCGCCGAGGTGA
>NZ_JAHKRN010000040.1 GCF_019396385.1 Nonomuraea harbinensis
GGGGGGGGGGGGGGGGGCCCCCCCCGGCCCCCCCGTCGTGTCACGAGCAGCCCTCGAACTGCGGCACCGCGACCGTGCCGAAGTCCAGGCCGGTGCCGCCGAACCACTCGCGCAGCAGCTTGGCGGCGGTCCCGTCCTGGTACATGTCGGTGATCGCCCGGTTGACCTCTTCGCATCCGGCCACGTCTCCCCGGCGCATGCCGATGCCGGTCCGCTGCTCGTTGAACTGGGCGTTGGCCAGGCGCAGCCCGCCGCCGTCCTGCTTGGCCAGCCCGGCCAGGATGACGTCGTTGGTGGTGATGGCGTCCACCTGGTTCTGCTTCAGCGCCACCATGCACGCCTGGTAGTCGGGGAACGGCTTGACCTCCGCCGCCACCCCGCGCTCCTCGACCACCCGCTGGGCCGCGTTCGCGCCCTCCACCTCGCAGATGCGCCGGCCCCGCAGGTCGCGCACGTCCTTGATCCGGCTCTCGTCGGGCCGGATCAGGATGTCCTGGTAGGAGATGTGGTACGGGCCCGCGAACAGCACCTTCTGCTTGCGGTCCTCACTGATCGTGTACGTGGCCACGACCAGGTCGGCCTCGCCGGAGAGCACCGCGTCCTCACGCTCGGCGGCCAGCACCGGGATCAGCCGGTAGTCCTTGCCGAGCCGCTCGGCGACGTAGGCGGCCACGTCGACGTCGAAGCCCTCGAACCCGTTGCCCTTCCTGAACCCCACCGACGGCAGGTCGGGCCGGACGCCGATGACGATCTCGTCCTTGTCGAGCATGGACTCGGGCGTTCCGGCGCCGCATCCGGCGGCCACCAGCGCGACCGCCGCGAGCATCACGATCATCAGCCGCTTCAACGGTACTCCCTCAGTCGTGGCCACACGCCCAGGGCCAGCAGCACGCCGATGCCGCCCATGGCGAACGGCAGCACGGTCCACAGCTCGTCCAGCGCCCGCTCGCCGCGGTCGACCGCCGAGGCGAAGACGCTCTGCTTGCGCTCGGCCACCTTCACGAGCTCCTCGTCGTACGTCGCGAACGCCTGCCGCACCTCGCCGAGCCTGATCGCGACCGCCTCACCGGTGCGGCCCGTGGCCGCCCGCGCGCGCATCAGGCTGTCGGCCTCCTGGTAGCGGAGGTAGGCGTCGAGCACGGGCTCGGCGGTCGCGCCGGCGAGCTCGGGGCCCAGCATGCCCCGGAAGTCCTCGGCCCTCTGCACCGCGGTCTGGTACTTCGCCAGGCTCCCCGCCTCGACGTACATCAGCCGCTGCGACTTGTCCAGGAACCGGTGCTCGTAGGTGTCGGCCCGCTCCTTGTCCAGCAGGAAGCGGCTCTGGTCGCCCTGCATGCTGTTGCCGATGGCGCGGGCCCTGGCCAGCGTCACCACCGAGTCGAAGCCTTCGAACTTGGCCGTCCGCAGGAAGTCGATGTCCCGCTGGATCACGCTCAGCCCGGCCGCCATCGCGCCGGCGGTCGCCAGGGTGGCGCCGACGAGCGCGAGCCCGAGCACCCGGCGGAACCGCCGGGCCAGGTACACCTGCAGGTACAGCAGGCACCCGAGCGCGAGCAGCCCGGCCACGATCACCGCGGCCCGCACCAGCGGCAGCATCCCGGCCGTGTCGTCGTAGGTGCGGCGCACGATGGTGCCGCTCTCCAGCGTCAGGTTGTAGGCCTGCGGCAGCAGCACCTGGCGCATCAGGTCGGTGGCGTCCCGGTAGACCCCCAGGACCGAGGCCGGCGGGTCCCCGGCGGCGTGACTGGACTGGCTGTCGAGCAACAGCGCCCGCGCGACCAACTGCTCGTAGCGGCCCAGCCCGTCCAGCACGGACTGGATGGTACGGCGCTCCGCCTGGTCGTCGCCGGCCAGCTGGAACGCCTCCAGCAGCGCCAGGTTGGCGGCCGAGCGCTGCTGCTCGTACCGCGCGAGGGCCTTGGCCCTGAGTCCTCCGTCCTCGGGGCCCATCACCAGCACGTCGGCGATCAGCGCGTCCATGTCGCTCAGCCCGAAGTACAGGCCGGAGGTGGCGACCACCTGGGGGCCGGCGTCGCGGCCGATGACGCGCAGGCCGTCGCCCGCGGTGGTGCCGCCGGCGGCGACGGCGGCGAACAGCAGCGCGAGCGCCGCGGCCGCCACCCCGGTGAGCACCCGGACCCTGCCGGGCACGCTGCGCGCGGCCCGCCGCCTGACCGGAGGCGCGGCCTGGCGCGGGGCGGGCGGCGCGGGTGAGATCGGTGTCACCGTCAAGGCGTGCCCTCCCTGATCGTGATCACGGTCCACGCGCCGAGGTGGATGCGGTCGCCCGGCCCCACCGGGACCGGCACGTTCACCGTGACGGGCTTGCCGTTGACCTGGGTGCCGTTCGCCGAGCCCGGGTCGACCAGCATCCAGGTCCCGCCGGGCGTGGCCAGCAGCACCGCGTGCAGGCCCGACACGCCCGGATCGGTCGGCGGCCCGGCCAGATCGATCTCGGGCGTCAGGTCACGGCCCCTGCGGCTGCGCCCGATGCGCACCTGCTCGCCGATGAGCGGGAACGAGCGTTCCGGGCAGTACGGGGGGAAGGCCATGGCTGCGGCGTCCGGGCCGTTCTGGGCGATGACCTGGTCGTAGTAGGCGCGGTCGGCGGCGGTCACCGCCTCCCAGCGGGCCCCGGCCACCGAGGTCTGCGCGGGCAGCGCGCCGCCGTCGAAGGAGTGGCCGCACACCTCGCAGAACTGGCCGACGCGCGGGGTGGCGCAGATCGGGCAGCTCTCCGCCGGCCGCGACCCCTGGGGCTGGGACGGGGCCGGCTGCTGCGGGGCGGGCGCGGACATCTGCGTCCCGCACACGTCGCAGTAGTCGTCGGTGCTCGACGCGTGCCCCTGCGGGCAGGTCGCCATCAGCTGCCCTCCGTCCTGCGGAGCCTGCTCGTGCGTACGGAGCCGGTGTCCAGCTCCAGTTCGTCGGCCTTGTCGACGTTCGTGACCAGCCGGGCGGTGCCCTGGACGGGATCGACCTCGACCACCTTGTCCAGCAGCCGCGCGGTGTCCTCGCGGCCCGAGTCGGCGGCGATCTTCCTGGCCTTGGCCAGGCGGGCGGTGGCGGCCTCCACGTTGCCGGCCGCGCGGTCGCTCAGCCCGTCCTGGATCAGCTGGTGCAGCTCGGCCTGGCCGGTGTAGTGGATGACCTTGGGGTTGATCCGGGTGGACTGGGCCAGGTCGTCGGTCCACTGGGCGAGCACGTTGCCCGAGGCCAGCACCTCGTCCGTGTCGGGCCGCACCAGTTTCACCCATCCGGCCCTGATCTCCTGGCCGATCTGGCCGGGGGCGACCTCCACGCACAGGTGGTACTCGCGCTCCTCCTGACCCCACGAGCCGGTCGGGTAGTCGCCGGTCATCGGGTTGACGTCGGCGCGCTTGCCGGTCAGGTCGAGCAGCGTGGGCGAGACCTGCTTGACGAACTTGAGCGTGGCGGTCTGCGGCACCCACACGCGCAGCGACAGGTCGGGCACGGTCTTGGCCATCGCCGTCTGGGTGATCCGGCGGAAGAACTCGGCCAGCTCGTGCTGGTTCCTGACGAACTCGAAGCTGCCGAGCAGCGCCTCCGACACCATGCGGAGCTGGGCGGGCACCCAGTCCGCGCCGACGCCGAGGCTGTCGCAGACGAACTTGCCGCTCCAGGCCCGCAGCACCTGTTGGAACGTCTCCTCGCGCTCGTTGTTCTGGCCGTCGGTCATGAGGAGGGCGTGCCGGACCGCGTTCGGATGCGCCGACAGCAGGTGGCCGGCCAGGTTGAGCCACTCGCCCATCGCGGTGCCGCCGCGCGCGGTCAGCCTGGAGATGGCCTGCTGCGCCTCGGCCCGGGTCGCCGGGGTGGCCCGGACCAGGCCGTGGCCGTGCGGGTAGACCACCTTGGCCGTCGAGGTGCCGGAGACCACCGCGAAGTACGCTCCGTCGCGCAGCGTCTCCACGGCCGTGGCGGCGGCCGTCCGGGCGTCACGGATCTTGCTGCCGCTCATCGAGCCCGACGTGTCCACGATGATCACTTCGGCGGCCTCGGCGGCGGTCTCCGCCACGGCCTGGCCGGTGGAGCCGATCGTGAGGATGGCGTGCACCTCCCGGCCGTCCACCGAGAGGAATTTGTTCTGGTCGATCTGCAAGGTGAAGGTGGGCTGGTCACCCATGCGTGCCTCCTAGAGGGATCAAGGCGATGGTCACGTTGTCGTGGCCGCCGGAGTCGAGCGCGTGGCGCAGCATCTGGCGGGCCTGGTCGAGCGGGGTTCCCTCGGTGGGGAAGCGGTAGCCGGCGAGGTAGCGCCACAGCCCGTCGCTGCACACCAGCAGCAGGCCGGGTCCCGGCGGCGTGAAGACGCGCGTACGGGGGCGCACGTCGGGGTAGTCGGCCCCGAGCCAGGCGGTGATCTCCCCGGTGGGCGCGACGTCGTCCTCGGTGAGCAGCGTCCCCTCCCGCCGCACGCCCCCGTCGGCGGGGACGTCGGCGAGCCAGTACGCGCGGGTGTCGCCCGCCCAGCAGAGCGTGATCTCGCCGGGGCGCGCCACCGCGGCCACGTACGTACAGGCCGGAGCATGGTCGGGGGAGCCGGCGAGCTTGCCGACCGCCAGGCCGGCCAGCCCGAACGCCTCCTCATGCGGCCGCCCCTCCGCCAGCGCCGCCGCTGCCGCCGCCACAGCCGCTGCCGCCGCCTCATCAGCCCGCGGCGAACTCCCCACCCCATCACAGACCACAGCGATCGTCCCCGAACCGACCGCCCCCAACGGGACCGCCCCACCTGCTGGAGTCACGCTGGGAGGAAACGTCCCTGACGGGACTGTCCCCGCCGCGCCGGAAGTGGCCGTGCCCGACGGGACCGGCCTGCCTGCTGAGGTCGCGCCGGGAGGAGGGAAAGTGTCCGCCGGGTCTGCCGGGGTCGCGCCGGGAGGCGTCCCTAGCGGGACAGCCCTCGCCGCGCGGGGAGGGGGTGTCTCTGGCGGGATTGTCCCGCCTGTTCGGGGCGGGCCGGGTGGGGGTGTTCTTGGGGCTGATGTGGTTACCGGGATGGTGGTCGCTTCTGGTGGGATCGGGTTCGGCGGGGGTGGGGTGAGCGTTAGCAGGGTTACCGCGTCCTCGTTGCGGGCGCGGCGCAGGCCGCGGTCCGTGACGGCGGCGGCGCCGTGGGGGAGGACGGACTCGGCATGGTCCCTGGCCGTGGGCTGGCGCACGCCGCAGCGTTCGCAGTAGCCCTCCGCGTCCACGGCGGCGGCGCCGCAGGACACGCAGGAGGGGGAGGCGAGCGGGTGGCCGCAGGCTTCGCAGAAGGAGTCGCCCCGGGCCACGGGCGCCTCGCACAGCGGGCACATCACAGCCACGTCCGGGGCCGGACGGTGTTGGCCAGGTCGACCAGCGCGTACCGTTCCTGCCGCGAGGACGCCGCGCCGGCGAGCTCGCGGTAGATCGACTCCAGCCGCCCGCGCACGCCCCGCTCCGTGAAGGGGGTGTCCGCAACCCGCGCGCCGGGCGCCGGCTGGTTGCCGTCGAGCCAGGTGAGCGCGGCACGCAGGATCTCGGCCGTCAGTCGCTTGCGGCGGCGCGGGTCGAGGTCGGCCAGCTTGCCCAGGCGGTCGGCGGCGGCGGTCAGCTCGCTGGGGTGCAGCGCCCGCGGGTCCCGCCGGGCGGCGGCGGCCACCAGCGCGAGCTGCGCGGCCACCCGGTGACTGGAGGACGCCGGCACCTCGTCGAGCACCGCCGTCCGGCCCGTCCTGGCCAGCCCGAAGGCGGCGCTGACGTAGGCGTGGTCGGTCCGCCACACGCTCTCGTACCAGGGGACCGGATCGCGACCTGCGAGCTCCAGCGCGAAGCCGAGCGCGAGCTTGGGCGCCCGCTCTCCCGGCATCATCGACACGCACCGGTCGAACGACCTCACCGCGAGATCGGGGTCGCGGACGGCGAGCCCGGCCACGCCGCGGTACCAGGTGACGCGCCAGTCGCCCGGCAGTGCCCGGTCCAGGTCGTCGAGCATGTCCCGTACTCCCGCGAGGCCGTCCTCCGCCGCCAGTCTGGCCAGCGTCAGCCGGGTCTCCGGCGTCTCCGGCATGGCCCCCACCTGGGCGGCCAGCTCGTGCGGGTGGCTGCCGGCCAGCCCGGCCAGCGCCCCGGCCGCGGGGTCGGCGGGGTCGGCCAGCGGCACGGGCAGCGACGTCACCGCCGCCATCGGGTCCAGCGCGTCGAACACCCGCTGCGGGTCGTCGGACAGCGCCCTGCCCACCGCGTCCCGCTCGGGCCCGAACAGCGCGGACGGCGCCGGGTACGGCACGCCGTCCTCCAGCGCGGAGATCTCGCGCAGCACGCCGACGAGCTGCTCCTCCATCTCCTGCGCGCTGTGGAACCTGGCGGCCGGGTCCGGGTCGGTGGCGCGGCGCAGCAGCCGGGCGAACGACTCGTGGCCGCAGTCGTCCGGCAGCGGCGCGGCCACCCCGCCCCTGGTGGGGCTGAACCCGGGGACGGCCAGCGCCGCCAGGGTCCTGGCCACCGTGTAGAGGTCGGAGGCGACGGACGACGGCTGGGTGTCCAGCTCGGGCGCGTGGTAACCGGTCGTCACCCAGGAGGACCCGGGCGGCGAGCCGACGCGCTGCACCGCGCCCAGGTCGATGAGCTTGAGCCGCCTGCCGACCCGGATCACGTTGGCCGGCTTGAGATCGCAGTAGACCAGGTCGTGCTCGTGCAGGTAGGCGAACGCGCGCAGGATCTCACGCCCGTACATGAGCGTCTCCCGCAGCGGCAGCGGGCCCTGGCCGCGCAGCTCGTGCAGCGACTGGCCGCCGACGTACTCCATGACGATGTAGCCGAGGCCGCCGGAGCGCTGGAAGTTGAAGATCTTGACGATGTTCGGGTGGTCGACCATCGTCAGGAAGCGCCGCTCGGCCTCCGCCGCCGCGAGCGCCTCGGCGTCGGCGGTGTTGAGCAGGCCCTTCAGGACCATCCAGCGGCCGTCCAGGTTCTCGTCGGAGGCCAGGTAGATCCAGCCGAGGCCGCCGTGGGCCAGGCAGCCGAGCACCCGGTACTGGCCGCCCACCAGGTCGCCCTTGGCCAGCTTGGGAGAGAAGGAGTACGGCGTCCGGCAGTGCGGGCAGAACCCGTCGGTGCGGCCTGGCCGCCCGTCCACCGACCGGCCGACCGGCTTGCCGCAGTCGAGCTTGGCGCAGAACCGCTTGTTCTCCGGCACTTGAGGGTCGGACTGCACCGCGGTCGCGGGGTCGCGGTACGGCACGGACGGCAGATCGGCGATCTCCGCGAGCACACCGGCGCGCGACCGGCCGCTGCTCATCGGCCCCGACACGCCCCTGCTGGAGGGCCCCGTCCCGCGTACGGGCCGGGTGACGCCGGCGGGCTGCGACACGGCCGGGTGCCCGGTCCACACCCCGACCGAGCCCTCCGCCGGGCCGCTCGCCTGCGCGGCCACCGGGGGTGAGACGGCGGCGTGACCGCACAGGTCGCAGTAACCCTCGTCGATCGTGCCCGTGCAGCCGGGCTGCGCGCACGACGTCATCGCCCACCTCCGTTGATGGCCCGCTTGTACTCGTCGACGGCCGCGGCCGCCCTCGTCAGGTCGCACGGCGAGCTCCACAGCAGCAGCCGCGCCCGCTCGTACAGCCGCATCGCGGCCGGATCCTCGACCATGCCGGTGCGCGCGGCCTTGGCCTGGCAGGCGCCGAGCAGGCCGCGCAGCTCGTCGCGCCTGTTCAGCAGCCCGCGCAGCGCCCGCGCTGCCGCCCCCGCCTTCGCCTCGGCCTCCTCGGCCTGTCGCTCCAGCACCGTGAGCCGTCTGGCCCGCTCCAGCCACGAGCCGGCCGAGGCGTCCAACGCCGCCAGCGCGGCCTCCAGCTCCGGCACGCCGCTCCTGGGCTGCGCCTGCGGCGGCAGCGCTATCTTGACGACGACGGCGCCGTGCGCCAGCCGCGCCTCGCTCTCGGCCGCCCGTACGAGGTCGAGCGCCGCCTTCAGGTTCTCCCTGCGCGCGCCGTACTCGTCCTTGACCGTCAGCGCCTGCTCCAGGTCGGCGCGGACGTTCTCCAGGTGGCGGACCAGCGTGTCGAGCTCCTGCTTGACGTGTCCCGATCCGAGCGGGTCCGCCAGCACGGCGGCGCGCAGGCGGGTCAGGTCGGCGTCCTGGCGGGTCAGGTCGACCGGCTCGCCCAGCCGGCTGCCCAGCTCGCGCGCCCCGGCGAGCGCGGCGGCGGCCGAGTCCACCCGGGGGAGCAGCGCCGACCAGACGGAGTCGATCTCGGTGAGCGCGTCGGTGGCGAGCTGGAAGGCCGCGTCCATCCGCAGGACGGTCTCGTCCAGGGTCAGCCGCTCCTCCACCGGGGGAAGCAGGGAGCGCTGCTCGACGGGCTTGGCCGGCGCCTTCAGCAGCACCGACCGGCCCGACAGCAACGCGGTCAGCGCCTCCAGCTGCTCGCCGCCGAGCCGGGACCGCTCGGCCCTGACCTGCTCCGCGTCGCGCAGCACCCCCCGGTACGCGTCGTACAGGGACCAGAGCCTGGCCAGCGCGGCCTGCGCCTCCTCCCAGCGGAGCCGGGTCGCGTCGCGTAAGGAGGCGCCCTTGAGTAACTGGTAGGTCGTGTGCGACTCCAGATCGAGCAGGTCGCCCGAGATGCGGTCACGCTCGGCCGCCCTCGCGCGCAGCGCGTGCTCGGCGCCTTCTCTGCTCATGGGTGGGCCCTGGCTCATCACGCTCCCGATGCCATAGGGGGGACCCTGACTTGTCCCTGATTGAACCCTGTCTTACCTGCAATCCGCTTAAAAGATCTCGTACCGTTCAAGTTATGGGACGAATACTTCTGGTCATCGCAGCCATCATCGCGGCATTTATCCTGCTCGGGCCACTTGTCGGATTCATCTTCGACCTGCTCAAGTGGGCGCTCATCATCGGCGCCGTCGCGGCCGGCGTCATGCTGCTGACGAAGCGGAGCAGCGGGACGTAGCGTCCTCGGGCTTACCGGCGCATAGTGGGTGGATGGAAGCGCGGCCGGCGGTCGACGACGCCGCGCTCGGGCGCGAAGCACTGTCCGTGCTCGAGGCGAACTGGACGGGAAGCGCCACCGTGCCCGCGCCCGGCCTCTACCCGCACCAATGGAGCTGGGACTCGGCGTTCGTCGCGATCGGCCTGGCCAGGCACCGCCCCGACCGGGCCCGCGCCGAGCTGCTCGGCCTGCTGGACGGGCAGTGGGCGACCGGGATGATCCCGCACATCGTCTTCCACACGCCCGAGGCGTACTTCCCCGGCCCGGCCGTATGGCGCTCCGAGGACCACCCGGCGGCGCCCCGGGTGCTCACCTCGGGGCTGACCGCGCCGCCGCTGCACGGGCTGGCGCTGTGGTGGCTCTACCGGCACACCGGCGACGACGCCTTCGTCAGGCGGGCCTTCCCTGCCCTGGCCGCGCAGCACGCCTACCTCGCCGGCGCCCGCGACCTCGGCGGCGCGGGGCTGGCCGCGATCGTGCACCCCTGGGAGTCGGGCATGGACGACAGCCCGGCGTGGGACGGCGCGCTCGCCGCGCTCCCCGAGATCCGCTACGGCTACCGCAACGTCGACCTGGACGAGCGGCACCCCGACAGCGACCACGACCGGTACGTGTGGCTGGCGCTGCGCTACCGCAACGCCGGCTACCAGGCCGGATACCTGCGCGACGAGCACCCGTTCGCCATCGAGGACCCGCTGTTCAACGGCATCTGGCTCGCCTCGTGCCAGGCCCTGGCCGAGCTGGCCCCGATCGCGGGTGCCGACCCCGTGCCGCACGTCGAGCAGGCCGAGCGCATCAGGAGCGCCCTGCTCGACCGGCTGTGGGACGGCTGCTTCTACGCCCGCGACCTGCGCGACGAGCGTCTCGTCCGCATCTGCACCGTCGGCGGGTTCGGGCCGCTGCTCGACCCCGGGCTGCCCGCCCTGCAGGTGAACACGGCCGTCGAGGTGCTGGAGTCGGCCCGGTTCATGGGCGCCACCGGCTATCCGGTGCCCAGCTGCGAGATCCGCGCCGTCCAGTTCGACCGCACCCGTTACTGGCGGGGCCCGTCCTGGGTGAACACCAACTGGCTGCTGCGCCGCGCCGCCGCCGTGCACGGTCTGGAGTCGCTCGGCCGGCAGCTCACCAACGGCACGCTGCGCCTGGTCAGGCAGGCGGGGTTCCGCGAGTGCTTCGACCCGTTCGACGGCAGCGGCCGCGGCTGCCGGGACTTCTCCTGGAGCGCGGCGCTCACCCTGGACCTGCTCGCCGACACGACCGATGACACGGTGGATACGGTGGAGAGGTGAAAGTCTTCCGTCGCCTGCCCGCTAGCGTCCGCGAGTCCCTGACCACCGAGCCGGGGGAGCGCGTGCTCGCCTTCACCCCGTCAGACGACGGCCACCTCGTGGCGACCACACTGGCGCTGTTCCTGCCCGACGGCACGAGAGTGCCGTACGAGACCATCGACAAGGCCTCGTGGGACGAGGACGGCCTGCGGCTGGTCACCGGCGACGGCACGATCCACGCCGTGCGGGTGGCAGAGCCGCGGCTGCTGCCCGAGACCCTGCGCGAGCGCGTCAACGCCACCATCGTGGTCAACAAGCACGTGGAGCTGCCCGGCCGCGGCGGGGTGCGCCTGGTGGCCAGGCGCAGACCCGGCGGCGAGGTCGTCGGCTGGAAGCTCGTGTTCGACGAGGGCCTCGACCCCGACGACCCGGGCCTTCGGGCCCAGGCCGAGCAGGCGCTCGAAGGGATGCGACGCAGCATGGGCGTGTGACGAGTCACACGCCCATGCTCCCGTCAGTAGGGAATCCCCGTCCGGTCGGCCGTGGCCGGCTCGGTGACCTTCTCGTCCGGCCACCCGGTGCCCTGGTCGGCCTTGTGCTTCTTGCCGAACGGCATCTTGTCCTGCATGGACCCGCTCATCTTCGACCGGGCCATCTCGCCTACCTTGGACGCCTTCGCGCCCATCACCCCCGCGGCCTCCTGGACCCGGGGGTCGTCGGCGACACGCTGGGCCGTTCTCTTGATCTGTTCGTACCGTTCACGTCCGGCCCGGCTGCCGAGCACGTACCCGACGGCCAGTCCCATAACGAATGGCATTCGATACCGCATATTGCACCTCCGCTCTCACGGCACTACCCGGATCACGATGCGACACGCACTCCAGGAGTGCGCTAATCTATTCCTGCGCACGACGGGCGGCCCGACAGGCCCTCCGATCAGCGCGGATCCGATCGATCCCGCGTAGCTCAACGGCAGAGCAGCCGGCTGTTAACCGGCAGGTTAGAGGTTCGAGTCCTCTCGCGGGAGCTTCGGCAAGACGCAGATCAGGCCCCTCTCCTGGATCAAGGGAGAGGGGCCTGAGTTGTTTCCCGGAGCCGGTCAGGGATCACCGGCCCGAGGAGATCGGTGTTGGATCCGGGTGTTGGATCCGTGCCGGTATGTCATTTTCCTCGGCTCAGGGCCTGCACCTGATGTTGAGGCACTGGGCCGGGTTGCCGTTGCCGCTGGCACGGTTGCCGCCACCGTCGGTGACCCCTCGTTCGGCTCGGATGCCGAAGTCGTCGTTGTTGCGTGCGCGGTTGTCCCTGATCACGGTGGCCGCATCGGTCGCGGTGACGTTGATGCCGCTTCCCCCGTCGTTGCCCTGGCCATTGCCGTTGGCGTCGTTGTCGTCGATGAGGGTGGCGGTCGAACTGACCGTGACGAAGATGCCCGTGCCCCTGTTGTTCACCACGCTGTTGCGGTGGAGCACGGTCCTTGTGCTCGCCGTGACGACGATTCCTTCATCGCTGCTGTTGAGGGCGGCGTTGCGCTCGACGCGTGCGTTGGTGACGGACTCGATAAAAATCCCAAAACGGGCGCTGTCGGTGGCGCTGTCACTGATATGCGGGCGATCCACGTCCCGGGCGACGATCCCGGCGCCGCCGTTGTCGGTGGCGAGAATGTTCCGGACGTGGTTGCGGTCAGCCCCATCCCCGAGACTGACCCCCGCCCCGAATTCGGTGACGGTGCCGTTCTTGATGGTCACTCCGGAGTGACCGGTGCGGGACGATCCCTCCGGGGTGTTGTCGATCCCGCTGAAGGGCAGGGCGCTCCCGCTGCCGTCGATGGTGTGGCCGTTGAGATCGATGGTGATGTTGCGCGCGCCGACTTCCAGCCCTATGCCGCGGCAGTCGTGCAGGTCGTTGGCCAGCTTGATGGATCTGGTGATGACCTGTCCGCAGGTCACGGTGGTCTCGCCTCTGTGGTGGCCGTCCTGCGCCGCCCAAGCGGCCATCGGCAGGGCGCAGGCGAGCAGAATGCCCCCCAGGCCGCCGACGAGCAGAGTTTTTGCATACATGAGATTCCCCCATAAGGACACAGATTAGTTCTGTGGCACAAATATCCTCCCACTCGGGTGAAGGGCTCAAACTCTGGGTGAATTGCACAGCATTACGAGCTAGAGGAACGTAACGGCTTTAATTATTACAATAGAGATAATGTACGCTATATCGCTTCTAACAGAACAAATAGGGCATATGCGCCTCACGCTGCCCACTTTCCTGTTTTGCCGGACAGAACCGGTACCGACGGGTCAGGATGAAAGCTGCCGCGGACAAGCCGTCACGGCGGTGCGGAGAGGGCGCCGCCACCAGGACGTACTGCCGGCCCGGAACCGGCAGGGCGATCCGTGACCGGAAAAGTGCTGGTTACTGCGTTGCCTACCTGGATCAGAACGCTGCGACCCTTCGACGCCCTGCCCGTACCGACCCTCATCGAGCGCACCACCGACCATCGCGAGGCCGAGCGCTTCATCAGGCTCTTCCACGAGGAGCACCCGGAAGCCGGCGACCCGGCCGCGCGGCTGCGGGACGTGGCCAGGGAGATCGCCCGGCGCGGCTCGTACACGCACACCTCCGAGGAACTGGAGTTCGGCGCCCGGGTGGCCTGGCGCAACAGCAACCGCTGCATCGGCCGGCTGTACTGGAAGTCGCTGAAGGTGCGTGACCGCCGCCGGACCACCAGCGCCGAAGGGGTGGCCCTGGAGTGCGTGGAGCACCTGCGGGAGGCCACCAACGGCGGCAAGATCAGGCCGGTCATCACCGTGTTCCCGCCCGACCTGCCCGCCCGCAGGGCGCCCCGGGTGCTGAACGACCAGCTGATCCGCTACGCCGGATACCGCGAACCCGGCGGGTCCGTCGTCGGCGATCCCCGCCACGTCGGCCTCACCGAGCTGGCGACCTCGCTGGGCTGGCGGGGCGGGGGAGGCCGGTTCGACGTGCTGCCGCTGGTGATCCAGCCGGGGATGGGCGAGCCCCTGCTGTGCAACGTGCCGGGCGACGTGGTGCTGGAGGTGCCGATCGAGCATCCGGAGTTCCCGTGGTTCGCCGAGCTGGGGCTGCGCTGGCACGCCGTGCCGGCGATCTCCGGCATGTGCCTGGAGATCGGCGGCGTGTGCTACCCGTGCGCGCCGTTCAACGGCTGGTACATGGGGGCGGAGATCGGCGCCCGCAACCTGGCCGACGCCGACCGCTACGACCAGCTGCCCGTGGTGGCCGCGCGGCTCGGGCTGGACGTCTCGTCCGAGCGGTCGCTCTGGCGCGACCACGCGCTGGTGGAGCTGAACGTGGCCGTGCTGCACTCGTTCGAGAAGGCCGGGGTGACGATGACCGACCACCACACCGAGTCCCGCCGGTTCCTCACCCACCTGGCCAGGGAGGAGAAGGCGGGGCGGGTCTGCCCGGCCGACTGGTCCTGGATCGTGCCGCCCATCTCGGGCGGCGTCACCCCCGTCTTCCACCGCTACTACGACAACCCCCTGCTCACGCCGAACTTCGTGGCTCGTCACTGATGGGCGTTGCACCCCGCTCTAGAACATGTTTCTGTTGGCCCATGGCAGAACTCGTACTCTCCTCGCTCGACCGAGGCGTGCTCACGCTCACCTTCAACCGCCCGGACCGGCTCAACGCCTGGACCGACGCCCTCGGCCGCCGCTACTTCGACCTGCTGGCGGAGGCGGAGAAGGATCCGCGGGTGCGCGCCGTCGTCGTCACGGGAGCCGGCCGGGGCTTCTGCGCGGGGGCCGACTTCGAGGCGCTGGCGTCGATCCAGCAGGGCACCTACGAAGGGGAGCCGGACCCGCGGCCCAACACCTTCCCCGTCACGATCGCCAAGCCGGTGATCGCGGCGGTCAACGGCGCCTGCGCCGGGCTCGGGCTGGTCCACGCGCTCATGTGCGACCTGGTGTTCACCGCCGAGGACGCCAAGTGGACCACCGCCTTCGCGCGCCGCGGCCTGGTCGCCGAGTACGGGCTGGGATGGGTGCTGCCGCGCATCATGGGACAGCAGCGGGCCATGGACGTGCTGCTGTCGGGCCGGACGTTCACCGGGCGCGAGGCGTGCGAGATGGGCCTGGCCCTGCGGGCGGTGCCCGGGGACCGGCTGCTGGAGGAGGCGCGGGCGTACGCGGGGGAGCTGGCCGCCCTCAGCTCCCCGGCCTCGATGGCGGTGATCAAACGGCAGGTGTGGGGCGACTGGGTGGCGACGCTGGACGAGTCGTACCAGCGGGCGACGGAGGAGATGCTGGCGTCGTTCGGCCGTCCGGACTTCGCCGAGGGCGTCGCCAGCTTCGTGGAGCGCCGCGACCCCGACTTCCCCTCCCTCTGACCCGGCGCGCCCCGGGGGCCCGCGGCGTCAGGTGAGGGGGTGGGCGCCGGGGGCCGGGGTGGCGGGCAGGAAGCGGGGCGGCTGCCAGGAACGCTCCTCGTAGGCCGAGGACACCGCCTGCCGGACCGTGTCCAGCCGGTCCTCGGCCACCAGGGCGATGGCCGAGCCGCCGAAGCCGCCGCCCGTCATGCGGGCGCCCCGCGCCCCGCCGCGCACGGCCGCCTCCACCGCGACGTCCAGCTCGGGCGACGACACCTCGTACTTGTCGCGCAGCGACAGGTGGGAGGCGTTGAGCAGGGCGCCGATCTCCGCGGGCCGGCCGGCGCGCAGCAGGCCCACGACCGCCTCCACCCGGTGGCTCTCGGTCACCACGTGCTCGACCCGCTTGCGCTCCTCGCCCCGCAGCCGGGCCAGCGCCGCGCCCAGGTCGGTCACGTCCCGCAGCGCGTCGACGCCGAGCGCGCGGGCGGCGGACTCGCACTCGGCCCGCCGCTTGGCGTACTCGCCGCCCGCGTGCTCGTGGTGCACCCGGGTGTCGATGATCAGGATGCGCAGCCCGTGGGCGGCCAGGTCGAGCGGGACGTTGCGGGAGCCGAGGGTGCGGCAGTCGAGGAACAGCGCGTGGCCCTCCCGGCACAGCGCCGAGGCGGCCTGGTCCATGATGCCGCACGGCATGCCGACGAAGTCGTTCTCGGCCCGCTGGCCGAGCAGCGCCACCTCCATCGGGCTCATGCCGAGGCCGTGCAGCTCGTTGAGCGCGGAGGCCACCGACACCTCCAGCGCGGCGCTGGAGCTGAGCCCGGCGCCCTGGGGGACGTCCCCGTCGACGGCGATGTCGGCGCCGCGCACCCGGTCGCCCAGCATGGCGAGGACGCCGACCACGTAGCGGGTCCAGCCGCGGGCGTCGTCGCGGGCCGCGAGGACCACGGGCTCGGGCGAGGACGCCTGCAGCGACAGCAGGCGGATCGTCTGGTCGTCGCGCGGGCTGACCGCCGCGGTGACGCCCCACGGGACCGCGAACGGCAGCACGAAGCCGTCGTTGTAGTCGGTGTGCTCGCCGATCAGGTTGACCCGGCCGGGCGCGCGCCAGACGGTCGCCGGCTCGGCGCCGAAAGCGGCACGGAAAGCTTCAACAACCCGCATATTCCAACACCCTTCAACAAGGACCCGACCGTAGACTAGCGGCACGAGCGGTACGAGCGGCACCAGGAGGAGCGTGGAGGAGCTGCTGGATCCCGCGCTCGGTTCGGTGCGGGTCTTTCTCATGCACGACGACAACAAGGCGCGCAAGCTCCGCCACAACCTGGGCCACCCGCGCGTGCTCACCTTCGGCGGCGCCTACTCCAACCACATCAGGGCGGTGGCGGCCGCCGGGCACCGCCACGGGTTCAAGACCGTCGGCGTGATCCGCGGCGAGGAGCGACTCCCGCTGAACCCGTCACTGGCCTACGCCGTCGCCTGCGGGATGCGGCTCGACTACCTCGACCGCGACTCGTACCGGCGCAAGGACACCCCCGAGGTGGTGGCGCGGCTGCGCGAGCGCTGGGGCGACGTGGCGATCCTGCCCGAGGGCGGCAGCAACGCCGCCGCCGTCCGCGGCTGCGCCGAGCTGCCCGCCGACATCCCGGTCCCGTACGACGTGGTCTGCTGCCCGGTCGGGACCGGGGGCACGCTCGCCGGCATCGCGGCCGGGCTGCCCGAGGGCAAGCGGGCCCTCGGGTTCGCCGTGCTCAAGGGGGCCGCGTTCCTCGCCGGCGAGGTGGCGAGGCTGCAGCGCGAGGCGTACGGGCGAGTATGGGACAACTGGGCGATCGACCTCGGCCACCACTTCGGCGGCTACGCCCGCACCACGCCGGAGCTCACCGCGTTCGCCGCCGAGCACCGGGTGGAGCGGGTCTACGTCGCCAAGATGCTGCTCGGCATCGTCGGCCTGGCCCGCCGCGGCGTCTTCCCCGCCGGCGCCCGCGTCGTCGCCGTGGTCACCGGTCAGCCCTCGACGCCGGTGGCCGCGTGGGGCGCGCCGACCGGCTTCGACTCGGGCGAGCCGCGCTGACGCAGGTAGATCGAGAGCACCACCATCGACAGCACGGCGAGCAGCTCCGACTGCCAGTTCTGCAGGCTGCGGTTCCAGAAGTCGGGCGAGGTCACGTACGAGCCCCAGCCGACCGGGTCGCGCAGGTCGGTCAGCCGCTCGGCGTTGTACGACGCCAGTCCCGCCACCGACTGCGCCCCCCACGACAGCAGGAAGATCGAGCCCATCACCAGGCCCAGCGAGTTGCTGTAGAGCCACAGGCGCGCCCCCTTCGCCCTGGCCCAGGCGGGCGAGCCGGGACCGGCGTATCGGCCGATCAGCTGCTGCTCGTCGGACTCGGCGCCCGCCTGGCCCGGCTCCTTCGACTCAGGCGAGCCCCGCTGGACCAGCCAGACGGTGAGCATGATGAACATGAAGAACTGCAGGTACTCCGACTGCCAGTTCTCCGCGACGTCCACCGCGTAGTCGGAGGAGAACACGTACCGCAGGAAGGAGACCGGCTCGCCGCCGTCGACGAGCTGCCGCTCGTTGTAGTCCAGCATCCCGGCCAGGGCCTGCCCGGCCAGGCAGACGAGGAACAGGACGAGGAAGGCCGCGGACAGCGCGTTGTCCTTGAACCGCCTCAAAGGTGGGACCATCCGATCGCGTAGAAGAAGGCCAGCCCGGACCCGATGACGAGCAGGGTGAGCGTGAACATCACCTTCATCAGTTCTCCACCTCGCACTCGTACGGGAAGTCGCGGACCGGCGCGCAGCCCGCGGCGACGACCCGCCAGCCGTCGGCGAAGTGGTGCAGGAACAGGGTGTCGCCCTCCAGGCGCACCTGCGCCTCGTCACCCCAGACGCTCACCTCGATGACGCCGCCGCCCGGCCCGAGCGCCAGCTCGCGCAGCGCGTCGGCGCACGTCTGACCGGGATCGGGCAGCTTGTCGGCCGTCTTGGGGGCGAGCATGCCGCAGGCCGCCTCCAGTTGGCGGTCGGCGAGTGCGGCGTGGAAGCGCTCCGCGGCCCTGGAGGGCCCGGCGGTGTCGGCGACACAGCCGGTGGCGAGCACCGCGAGCATCACACTCACGACGAGTCTCATGACCGTGGGCTACCCGGAAGACCATCCGGCATGCTCAGGGGCCGAGCTGCTCCAGGATCGGCGCGACCAGCGCGTTCAGCTCTCGGGCGAGCACCGTCACGGCCCGCCGGGCGCTCTGCTCCACCTCGTCGTGCGGGCCCTCGGGCTCCGGCGGCAGGTCGTCGAGCGGCACCGGCGCCTCGACGAGCAGGCTCGCCCGCAGGAACGGGTGGCGGGCCAGGTCGGACTGCGAGGGCTCGACGTACTGGCCGAACGTCTCCTGCCAGCCGAGCCAGCCGCGGTCGCGCCACCAGGCGCGCGAGCGGGTCAGCTCCGCGGGCGGCGGCGAGGCGAGCCTGATGCGCGCGTTGAGCGTGCCGTCCCAGGTGTTGCGGACGCAGGCCGCCTCCAGCACCCGCCGGTCCCAGCGTACGTAGCCGGGCGACAGCGACGGCGGCGTGGCCAGCTCCCAGGCCGCGCACGCGAAGCGCACCGGCGCGATGTCGCCCCACTCGAACGCGTCGAGGTTCTTGCGCACGTGCACGGCGTAGCGCCCGTCACGGTCCCTGTCGAACTCCTGGTCGATCCAGAACGCCTTGCCCATGAGCTCTACCGTACGGCGCGGGCCGGGCGCCGAGTATCACCGAATGGCCTGTGACGCAGGTGACAGATGTGTAGTTTTTTCACTTCAGTGGTTAAACAGGGAGCGTAAATGACGTCAGAACAGCTCGGGCCGGCCATGGACCGCTGGGAAGCGGGAGATCTCGAAGGGGCCGCCGCGCTGTTCAGGGAGGTGGCCGCGACCGGGGACGCCCAGGCGTCGCACCTGCTGGCGTGCCTGCTGGAGGAGCAGGGTGACCTGGACGGCGCCGAGGCCGCGCACCGCGCGGTGATCCAGTCGGGCGACCCGGTGTACGGGCAGCGCTCGGCGATGGCCATGGGCATGATGCTGATCAACGCCAGGGAGTGGCCCGCGGCGCACCGGGTGCTGTCCATCGCGGCCGACGGGGCCGACTTCGAGGTGGCCGCTCTCGCCGAGACGGCGATGGTGCTGGTCTGCACAGAGCTGGGCGACGAGGCGGGCGCCGGCCAGGCGCTGGACCGGGCGCGCCGCTCCGGCAGCCCCGCGGTGGCCGAGCTCGCGGCCCGGCTGCGGCTGCCGGACTTCCCGCCGGCCGGCTCCGCCAGGGAGCTGTACGAGCAGGCGCGGGACGAGGACGACTACCGGGAGCTGCTCACCGGCGGCGACCCCGAGGTGGTGTCGCTGTCGGCGTTCCGGCTCTACCGGCAGTACGCGGACGAGGAGCGGTTCGAGGAGGCCAGGGCCGTCTGCGAGCACGCCGTCGCCGCCGGTCACCCCGACCACCTGTCCATGGCGTACAAGCTGCTCGGCGCCGTCCTGGTGGACCTGGGCGAGTACGCCGAGTCGGTGGCCGCCTACGCCCGCGCCGCCGAGGACCCGCGGCCGGAGATGCGGCTGCCCGCGCTGCTGGAGCAGGCCAAGGTCATCGGCCATCTCGGAGACGAGGACCGGACCAAGGCGATCTTCCGCCGGGTGATCGCCAGCGGGCAGCGCGAGTACGCGCTGGAGGCGCAGGCCTGCCTGGCCCAGCTGCATACCGAGGCCGGCGAGGTGGCCGAGGCGCTGGACGCGCTGCGGGTCGTGCTCACGGCGGGGGAGAGCGAGTGGGCCTCGGTGTCGGTGACGCTCCTCGCCATGCTGCTCGAACGGCACGCGGAGGCGTACGAGGAGATCATGGAGCTGGTGTGCGCGGCCTCCCGCCACCCCGACCCCGACGCCGCCTTCAAGGCGGCGCTGCTGCTCGACCACGACGCGCGGCGGGAGCCGCTGTCGGACCCCGTCGAGGAGCAGGCGCTGCAGGACGCCGACGAGGGGCTGGCCCAGCTGCGCGCCGGAGACCTGGCTGAGGCCAGGCGGCTGCTGCGGCGGGCCGCCGACTCCGGCGCGGGCGCCCAGGCGGTGCGGGCCATGATGGCGCTCGCCGAGCTGGAGCTGGGCGAGGGCGACCGGGAGCAGGCGGACGAGCTGCTCACCTACGTCGCCGAGGGTGAGGACGTGCCGCAGGGCTTCACCGCGGCGTTCCTGCTGTGCCTCCTGGAGCGCTCCGGCGACGAGCCGCACCCGGTGCTGCGGGCGGTCGTCGCCCATCAGCGGCTGGGGCGGGAGGAGGGGCTGGCCCGCTACCGGGAGGCCATGGACGCCGCCGACCCTGGCGTGGCGGCCGTCGGGACCGCCGTGTTCGCGCAGGTGGCGGGCTCGCTCGGGCTCGACCTGTCGGAGGCGGCCGGGCTGCTGCGGCGGGCCGCCGGCTCCGGCGACCCGCTGGCGCTGTCGTACGCGGCGGTGATCGGCAGGGACGTGCTGCGGGAGCGGGACGAGGCCGCGGACCTGCTGCGCCGCGCCCGGCTCGGCGGGCATCCCGCGCTGGCGCCGTGGGTCGCGCACGCGCTCGCGGGCATGACCGACGAGCTGGCCCTGGCCCGTGAGGCGTACACCGAGGCCCTGTCGTCCACGCACGAAGGGCTGCGGCGGGAGGCGGCGGCGGGGCTGGCGCGGGTGTACGAGGAGCAGGGTGACCTGCTCGCGGCCTGCCGTCTGCACGAGCGGGTCATCGCGCACGGCGGCCGGGACGCCGTCCGCGCCGCCTGGCTCCTGGGCCTCACCCGGGTGCGGCTGGACGACCTGGAGGGGGCACGGGCCGCCTTCGAACTGGTGCCGGACGGGGCGGGTGACCGTGCGTCCGGGGGTCGGGTCGCGTCCGAGGGCCAGACTGCGTCCGAGAGTCGCTCCACGTCCGGAGATCGGTCCGCGTCCGACAGTCGGTCCGTGTCCGACGTTCCGTCCGTGTCCGAGAGTCGGGTCGCGTCCGGGATGGTTTCGGAGGGGCGGGACTCGTACGGGGAACTGGGGTCGGACGCGGCTGAAGATCGGGCCGTCGGGTTCGAGGGGGCTGCTGCGTCTGGGGTGGTCTCGGACGGGCGGGACTCGTACGGGGAGTTCGGGCGGTACGGGAGGGCGCTGCTCGATCGGGAGTTCTCGGCGGCGGGGCGGGCGCTTGGCGGGATCGGCGGGGAGGTGCGTGGGCTCGCGGCGATGCTGGCGATGCAGAGCGCGCACGCCTGGCAGCGGCGTGGCGACCGTGAGGCGGCCGACAGTGCGCTGACGCTGGCGCTGGACTCCGGGCACGCCGGGGTCGTCCAGGAGGCGGCCTGCTATCTGGGGGCGCTCCGCCAGGAGTCCGGCGACCTGGCGGGGGCCGCCTCGGCATGGGAACTTGCCGCCGAAGGTGACGACGACAGGCTGGCCGCGATGGCGCTGCGCCACCTGGGCGCCGTGCGGCAGTCCGCCGGTCGCCACGACGACGCGGCCTCGGCGTACCGGCGCGCGCTCGACCGTGACCCCGCCGACGTCCGTGCGGCCACCCGCCTCGCGGACGCCCTGGTAGCCGCGGGCCGCCTGCCCGAGGCCCACGCCCTCCTGCCGGCGCACTCCCCGCACGACGCCGCCCTCCACCTCGCGCGCTCCCTCCGCACCCACGGCCACCTCACCGAAGCCATCACCACCCTCCAAGCCGCCCGTGCCCGAGGCGCCCAGCCGGACATCCCACTGGGTGCAGCGTCCGGGGAGGTGGGCACCGCTCTCGGCGGTGAGGACCCCACCCCAGGCGAGCACGTCGGCGCCGTTGGGGAGGCGGCCCCCGGCGAGCGCGCCGCCATCGTCGGTGAGGGGCGCACCGGTCTCGGGGGTGACCACGCCTTCGGTGAGCGCGCTGCCGTCGTTGGGGTGCTTGGGGGTGAGGGGGAGTTGTTGCTGGGGGAATTGCTGGCTCAGGGTGGGGACTCTCGGGGGGCGTGGGAGGCGTTCGAGCGGGCTGCCGGGGGTGCGGACGAGAGGGCGGCGGCGGTGGCCAGGGCTCGGCTGGGGAGGGCGAGTGCGGAGGAGTTGCCGTGGGCGCTGGCCGCGCTGGGGGAGCGGGAGGCGGCGTTGACGGCGCTGGCCGGGGTCGCCGGGTCGGCGGAGATGGCGGAGCTGCTGCTGGCGCTGCATGAGGACGACGTCGCCGAGGTGCGGCACCTGCTGGTGGAGCGGCCGGCCGCGGAGTCGTACGACGAGGTGCTGGCGGCGGCGCGGGGGCTGGACGGTGAGGAGCCCGCGGAGGAGCTGTACCGGATGCTGGTGGAGCTCGGCGAGCCGAGGGTGTCCGCGCAGGCGAGGCTGGGGCTGGGCGGGGTGCTGGCCGGGCGGGGCGAGCATTGCCGCGCCGAGCTGTGCCTGTTGCCCGCCACCGGGGACGAGGACGCCGCCGCCCACGCCTGGGAGGGCATCGGCCGGGCCAGGCGCGCCAGAGGTGACCTGGACGGCGCCGCCGAGGCGCTGCACGCCGCCATGCCGGGCTCCGCCGTACAGCTCGCCGAGCTGCGGCGGGAACGCGGCGACGGGGAGGGGGCGCGTGCGGCGCTCGCCGCCGGGGTCGCGGCCGGTGACCTGGAGAGCCTGCGCCACCTGCTCGTGGTGCTGCTGGAGCAGCAGGCGTACGAGGAAGTCAAGGAGCAGGCGGAGCGCGCGGCCGGCACCGGCGACCAGGAGACCGTCACGATGGGCTACTGGGCGTGGGGCGAGGCCTGCCGGAGCGGCGGCGACCTGGCGGGCGCGGTGCTGATGCTGCGCAAGGCCGTCGAGGCCGGATACCGGCGCGCCGTGCCCGCCGTCCGCGGCGACCTGGCCAGGGCGCTGCGCGCGCTCGGCGACGCGGCGGGCGCCGCCGAGGAGGCCCGGCTGGCGATCGAGTCCGAGGACGCGGACGCGGCCGCGCAGGCGGCCCTCGACCTGGGCTGCTGGCTGCACGAGGACGGCGACCCGCTGGGCGCGGCCGACGCGTTCGCCGTCGCCGTGGGGGCGGGCGGCGGGTCCGAGGCCGCCCGGCCCCACGGCGACGGGGCGGGCGGCGGGTCCGAGGCCGCCCGGCTGGCCGTCGGCAACCTGACCGTGCTGGCGCGGCAGGCGTGCGGCCGCGGCGAGCACCGGCTCGCCCTCCAGGTGCTGTCGCGGATGGGGGAGCACGCCGCCGCGGCCGGCCGGGAGATCGGCGAGGAGTGCGAGGACCCGGAGGCCGTGCGCGCCTACTACGCGCTGGCGGGCGACCCGTTCGCCGAGCTGGAGGCGGCCGCGCGGCTGGCCGCGCTGGGGGAGACCGGGCAGGCCAGGGAGGTCTACGAGCGGCTGAACGAGGACGACGACCCCGAGGTGCGGTTCGTGGCCGGGAGCAGGCTGCTGGAACTGCTCGACGCCCAGGGCGACGCCGACGCCTTCTACCGGCTGGCCGAACGGCGGGCGGGCGACGCGGACAGCCCGGCGCGGCCGGTGTTCGGCAGCCTGCTCGGCATGCTGCAGGAACGGCAGGGCGACACCGAGACGTCGCTGCGCACGCTGCGGGAGGCGGCGGAGAGCGGCGAGCCGACGGCGCTGACCGTGTACGCGCAGGCCCTGGTCGCCGCCGGCAAGGAGGCCGAAGGGCGGGCGGCCTACCGGCGGGTGCTGGAGGCCGGCGACCCCGAGGCGGCGGCGCGGGCGATGGTGGCGCTCGGCAACACCTACCACGACGAGGACGAGGCGGCCGCCCGTGCCTGGTACGTGCAGGCGGTGCACGCCACCGAGGGGCACGTGAGCGCGCTCGGCGCGATGTACCTGGGCGCGCTGGCCAAGCGGCGGCGCGACTTCCCCGAGGCGCTCGGCTGGTACCAGCGGGTGATCGACGCCGGCGATCCCGAGGCGGGGATGGCCGCGGCGCATCTGGGCGAGCTGGCGTACTGGCTGGGCGACCGCGACGGGACCGTGCGGTACTACGAGCTGACCCTGACGCTGACGGACCGGCCGGAGCTGGTGGCCGAGGCCGCCTGCCGGCTCGGCGAGGTCCGCATGGCCGACGGCGACCCGGACGCCGCCCGCCGCCTGCTGGAGCGGGCCGTGGCGAGCGGCGACGAGACGTTCACGCTGGAGGCCAAGACCTTGCTCGCCAAACTCCCCTAAAAACCGACATTTCGCCGTACGAGAGGAAACTTGTGGTGAATAAAATGACCGGATAAGCTCATCTGGTCAAACATTTGGGGGAACGGATGGCCAGACCAGGACGGCCGCCGCAGGACCCGGCCCGCCAGCTGGAGCGGGCGCACCGGATCCTCGACGCCGCCGCCGAGCTGATCCTGCGCTGGGGGTACGACAAGACGACCATCGAGGACGTGGCCCGCGCGGCGGGTGTCGCCAAGGGCACGATCTACCTGCACTGGAAGACCCGCGACGCGCTCTTCGTCGCGCTGCTCCGCCGCGACCGGGTGCGCATGGTGCGGCAGGTGCGCGCGGCGGCGCCCGGCACCCTGCCCGAGCTGATCGGCGCGCTGACCACGGCGCTGCTGCGCCGGCCGCTGACGCGGGCGGCCGTGGTCGGCGACTCCCAGATGCTCGGCAAGCTGACCCGGCAGAAGCTGGAGAGCGGCGGCGCCACCGAGGGCGCCGCCGCCTTCGACCGTTACCTGGACGAGCTGGCCGCGCTCGGCGCCGTCCGCTCCGACCTCGGCGCCGACGAAGGGCTCGCCCTGGTCACGGCGCTGTTGTACGGGTTCCTGGTCCCCCAGGGGATGCGGCCTGAGGAGTGGCGGCTGCCGGACGAGCGCGTCGCCGAGCTGGTCGCCGACGCCGTCGGCCGGACGCTCGGCACCGGCGCGCCTCCGGATCCGGGCGTCGCCCGCGCCACCCGCGCCTGCCTCGACGCCATCGAGGAGATCGCCTGCCGCAAGCTCGCCGGCTCCCTCGGCGTCGCGGCCCTCCCCGAGCCGAAGGAGACGTGATGAAGAAGACCGCCCGTCGCGGACTGACTGGCGCGGCCCTTCCCGAGCTGGCGAAGACCGCCCGGCGCGGGCTTCCTGAACCCAAGGAGGCGTGATGAAGGCTGTTATCCCGCTCGACGCCGCGGGTGATCTCGCCACGGCCGGGGGCAAGGGCGCCTCGCTGGCGCGGCTGGCCGGGGCGGGGCTGCCGGTGCCCGGCGGGTTCGTCGTCACCACAGAGGCCTACCGCGCGTTCACCGCCGGCTTCCGGGACGAGATCCTCGAAGCCGCCGAGGCCGGCGACGCCGAGCGCATCGCCGGACTGTTCGCCGCCCGGGACGTGCCGGGCGACCTGGCCGCCGAGATCCTGGCCGCCTACGAGGCGGTCGGGGCCCCGGTGGCGGTGCGCTCGTCGGCCACCGCCGAGGACCTGCCGGACATGTCGTTCGCCGGCCAGCAGGACACGTACCTGAACGTCCGGGCCGACACGCTCCTCGACGCGGTCAGGCGCTGCTGGGCTTCCCTCTGGAACGCCCGCGCCATCGCCTACCGCGACCACAACCGGGTCCCGCACGCCGAGGTGGCGCTCGCCGTGGTGGTGCAGGAGCTGGTGGACGCCGACGCGGCGGGCGTGATGTTCACCGCCGACCCCGTCACCGGGGCCCGGGACGAGACCGTGATCGACGCCGCCTGGGGTCTCGGCGAGGCGGTCGTCGGCGGCCAGGTCACCCCCGACACGGTGGTGGTCTCGCAGGGGCGGGTCACGCGCTCCCGTACCGGTGACAAGGCCGTCATGACCGTGCGCACCGGGGACGGCACCCGCGAGCGGCCCGTCCCCGCGGAGCTGCGCCGCGCGCCCGTGCTGGACGAGCGGCAGGCGGTCGAGCTCGCCGCGCTCGGCGCGCGCGTCGAGGAGTTGTACGGGACGCCGATGGACGTGGAGTGGGCCAGGCGCGACGGCGCGTTCGCCATCCTCCAGGCGCGCCCGATCACCGCGCTCGGGCAGCGCTACGAGGAGTGGAACGACGCGGCCGAGGGCGGCCACTTGTGGAGCGGGGGCAACCTGGGGGAGGCCATTCCCGACGTGATGACGCCCGCCACCTGGTCGTTCGTGCGGCTCTTCATCCGCGAGGCCATGTACGCGTCCACGCTGCCCGGGTTCCGCCTGGTGGGCAACATCGGCGGCCGGTTCTACATGAACCTGAGCATCGCCTACTCCGTGGCCCACGCCTTCGGGCTCCAGTCCCGGCTCAGCGCGCTGGAGGAGGTGTTCGGCAAGGTCCCGGCCGGGCTGGACGTGCCGTTGCTCGACGTGTCCCGCTGGGAGCTGTTCAGGCGGGTCCTGCCGGTGGCCGTCGAGGTGCGCAGGCGGGTGCGCCGCAACCTCAAGGGCATGCGGGCGTTCCTGGCCGAGGCGCCGGAGCGCGCCGGCGAGCTGCGCGCCCGGATCGCCGCCGTCGATTCCGGGCCCGAGCTGGCGGAGCTGGGGGAGCGCGAGATCCTGCCGTACCTCGTCACCGCCTGCCGGATGCTGGAGGCCGCCGGGCGGCAGGGCGGCGCGGCGCTGGTGCTCACCCGCGTGCGGCTGCGCAAGCTGGCGGGCGAGGTGGACGCCGACGCCATGCTCACCGGCGTGAACGCCGACGGCGAGCTGGCCAGCCTCGGCCTGCTCACCGGGCTCGGCAAGGTCGCCAGAGGCGAGATCACCCGCGAGGAGTTCGCCCGCCGCCACGGGCATCGGGGCCCGCACGAGTTCGAGATCTCGATGCCGCGTCCGGGCGAGGACCCGGCCTGGCTCGACGCCCAGCTCGCCGGGCTGCGCGACCTGCCCGAGGACACCGGGACGCTGCTGGAGCGCCAGCGCGAGGCGGCCGGCGCGGCGTGGGCCAGGTTCGCCCGGAGTCACCCGCGCAAGGTCGCCGGGATGTGGGAGAAGGTGCGGCGCTGGAACGCGGTGGTGCGCGACCGGGAGACCGCCCGCTCGGAGGTCGTCCGCGCGTTCTGGGTGGTGCGCGCGTACGTGCTGCGCGCCGGGGAGCTGACCGGGCGCGGCGACGAGCTGTTCTTCCTGGACCGGGAGGAGATCGCCGCGGTGCTGCGCGGCGACACCGGCCCGCTGGCCGAGGTGCCCGTGCGGCGCGCCACCTACGAGCGCTACGCCGCGCTGCCCGCCTACCCGGCGCTGATCGTCGGCCCGTTCGACCCGGTGCGCTGGGCAGCCGGCCCCGACCGGCGCGCCGACCTGTTCGACGCGCGCGGCGGCGTCCCGCCCCAGGACACGGTCACCGGCTTCCCCGGCGCCCCCGGGGTGGTCGAGGGCGTGGCCCGGCTGATCGGCGGGCCGGAGGACGGCGACCGGCTCAGGCCGGGCGAGATCCTGGTGACGACGCTGACCAACGTGGGCTGGACGCCGCTGTTCCCGAGGGCGGCGGCGGTGGTGACGGACATGGGGGCGCCGCTGTCGCACGCCTCGATCGTGGCCAGGGAGCTGGGCATCCCCGCCGTGGTGGGCACGGGCAACGCCACGATGCGGCTGCGCGACGGCGACCGCGTCCGCGTGGACGGCGAGCGCGGCACCGTCGAGGTCCTGACCTGACGGCCCGGCCCGCCGCGTCGCGGGAGCGCTCCCGCGACGCGGCGGCCGATGCCCTTGCTGATAGTGCCTACGACGCCGGGGAGGCCGCCTCGGCGGGGAGCGCGTTGGCCGCCACCACGTCGTGGTACCAGCGGGCGCTGTCCTTCCAGGTGCGCTCCATGGTGTCGCGGTCCACACGGACGATGCCGAAGCGCTTGCCGTACCCGTGGGCCCACTCGAAGTTGTCCATCAGCGACCACAGGAAGTAGCCGCGCACGTCCGCGCCGCCCTCGATCGCCTCGGCCACCGCCGTCAGGTGGCGGCGCAGGTAGTCGATCCGGTCGTCGTCGTGCACGCGGCCGTCGGCGGAGACCTCGTCGGGGAAGGCCGCGCCGTTCTCGGTGATCATGACGGGCAGCGACGGGTAGTCGCGGCGCAGCCGCAGCAGCAACTCCGTCAGGCCGGTCTCGTCGATGTTCCAGCCCATCTCGGTGTACGGTCCGGGCTGCTGGACGAACTCGACGTCCGCGCAGTTGATCCACGGTGAGGCCGCGCCGTCCGCGTGCCCGTCGGCCGTGTCGCGGGCGCTGGTCCCGTCCCACTGCCGCACCAGGATCGGGTTGTAGTAGTTGACGCCCAGCACCTCGATCGGCGCGGCGGCGGTCGCCTCGTCGCCGTCCTTGACGAACGACCAGTCGGTGACCGAGGCGGTGTCGTCGATGAGGTCGCGCGGGTAGGCGCCGTCCAGCATCGGGCCGAGGAAGGCCCGGTTGGCCAGCGCGTCCACCCGGCGCACCGCCTCCGCGTCCTGCTCGGAGACGCCGCGCGCGTGGTGCAGGTTGAGCGTGACCGACACCTGGGCGGCCGGGTCGACCACCTCGCGCAGCGCGCGGGCGGCCAGCCCGTGGCCCAGGTTCAGGTGGTGCACGGCGGCCAGCGCCGCGGCCGGATCGGTGCGGCCGGGGGCGTGCACGCCGGAGCCGTAGCCGAGGTAGGCCGAGCACCACGGCTCGTTGAGCGTGATCCAGGTGCGCACGCCGTCGCCGAGCGCCTCGCCCGTCTGCCGCGCGTACTCGGCGAACCGGTACGCGGTGTCGCGGTTCGGCCAGCCGCCCGCGTCCTCCAGCTCCTGCGGCAGGTCCCAGTGGTACAGGGTGGCCACCGGGGCGATGTTCCTGGTCAGCAGTCCGTCGACCAGCCGCCGGTAGAAGTCCAGCCCGGCCTGGTTCACCCGGTCGCCGCCGCCGGGCAGCACGCGCGGCCAGGAGATGGAGAAGCGGTAGGCGCCGACGCCCAGCGCCGCGAGGAGGTCCAGGTCCTCCTCCAGCCGGTGGTAGTGGTCGCACGCCAGGTCGCCGGTGTCGCCGCCGGTCACCAGGCCGGGCGTGTGGGAAAAGGTGTCCCAGATCGACGGCCCGCGGCCGTCCTCGTTCCAGGCGCCCTCGACCTGGTAGGCGGCCGTGGCCGTGCCCCACAGGAAGTCGTCGGGGAAGGTTGTCATCGGGGAGTCACTCCTCAGTGTTCGATGCTTCGTGCTCCGGGCTCTGCAGGGCGACGGCCTCCCGGGGGGCCAGGGTGACCGCGCCGTCCACGACGGCTCCGGTCAGCAGGTCCCGCGCGGGGCCGGGGATCGGCACGCGGGCGGTTCCGTCGCCGTGGTTGAGGAGGAAGAGCGCGGGGCCGCGCCGGACCGCCTCGACGCCGGGCGGCGGCGGGCCGGGCAGCGCGCCGGTGACGCCCGCGTCGGCGAGCAGGCGCCCGGCCAGCGTGGCGAGCGCGTCGTGCTCGGGCCGCGTGGCCACGTACCACGCGGTGCCCGCGCCGCAGGGGTGCCGCAGCACCGCCGGATCCCCGCTCCCGGCGAAGACGGCGACCGCTTCGGCGCCCTCGGCCCGTACCAGCTCGGTCCAGAGGCGGGCGGTGAACGCGCCGCCGTCCGTCCACGCGCAGGGCACCGCCCGGTCCTCCGGCACGGGCAGCCACTCCTCGCCGGACAGGCCCAGCACCTCACGCAGCGGCGCGGGGAACCGTCCCCGGTGGACGCGCGCGTCCCGGTCGGCGATCCCGGAGAAGGGGCCGACCGCGAGAGTCCCGCCGCCGCGCACGTACGAGGTCAGCGACGCCGCGTCGTCCTCGCCGAGCAGGAACAGGCTGGGGGCCACCACCAGCGCGTAGCCGGAGAGGTCGGCCGAGGGCGGGGCGAGGTCCACGCTCACCCCGCGCTCCCAGAACGGCCGGTAGTAGCGGAACAGCTCCTCCACCGGGTCGAGCCGGTCGCTGGGCAGGCCGCGCTCGGTCGCCGCCCACCAGCTCGGCCAGTCGAACACCAGCGCCACCCGCGCGGGCACCCGCGTGCCCGCCACCCCGGCGAGCGCGCGCAGCTCCGCGCCGTGCGCGAGCACCTCGCGATGCAGCCGCGTGTCCGGCCCGGCGTGCGGGACCATCGCCGAATGGAAGCGCTCGGAGCCGGAGCGGGAGGCCCGCCACTGGAAGTAGCAGAGCCCGTCCGCGCCGCGCGCCACGGCCTGGAAGGACTCCAGCCGCAGCTGTCCGGGTGGTTTGGGCAGGTTGTGCGGCCGCCAGTTCACGGCGGAGACCGCCTGCTCCATGAGCATCCACGGCCCGCCGGCGAGCGAGCGCATCAGGTCGTGCGTGAGCGCGGCCCGCACGTGGGACAGCGGGTCGGCCGGGTCCGGGTACCAGTCGTCGGAGACGACGTCCTCCTCGGGCGCCCACGACCAGTAGTCGACGAGGTTGAAGAACCCCATGAAGTTCGTGGTGACCGGGATGTCCGGGGTGTGGGCGCGCAGCACGTCGCGCTCGGCCCTGAAATGCGCGAGCAGCGCGTCGGAGCAGAACCGCCGGAAGTCGAGCCGCTGCGCCGGGTTGACCAGGTAAGGAGCGCGCCGGGGCGGCAGCACCTCCTCCCAGGCGCTGTAACGCTGGCTCCAGAAGGCCGTGCCCCACGCGTCGTTCAGCGCGCCGAGGTCGCCGTGCCGCTCCCGTAACCAGGTACGGAACGCCTCGGCGGTGGTGTCGCAGTGGCACACCTGCCCGTACTCGTTGCCCACGTGCCACATGGCCAGCGCCGGATGCCCGGCGTAGCGGCCGGCCAGGTCCTCCACCAGGGCCAGCGCCCGTTCCCGGTAGACCGGCGAGGACGGGCAGAACTGGTTGCGCGAGCCGTACCAGAGCCGGTGCCCCGACTCGTCCACCGGCAGCGTCTCCGGCCACCGGTGCCCCAGCCAGGGCGGCGGCGAGGCGGTGGGCGTGGCCAGGTCCACCGCGACGCCAGCCCCGGCGAGCAGGTCGAGCACCCGGTCCAGCCAGCCGAAGTCCCTGACGCCCGGCTCCGGCTCGATCCGCGCCCAGCTGAACACGCCGACCGTGACCAGGTTGACCCCGGCCTCCCGCATCAGCCGGACGTCCTCGGCCCAGACCTCCTCCGGCCACTGCTCGGGGTTGTAGTCGCCGCCGAACAGCAGCCCGTGCCGCCGGGTCAGGTCGCGCAGGCCGGGACTCACCGCGCGGCCCCGCTCCCGCGCGGCGGCGCCGAGCTGTCGCCGATCACCAGCCGGCACGGCACCAGGCGCTGCGCCGGCGGCGAGCCGGGGGACTCCAGCCGGTCGATGAGCATGCGGGCGCCCAGCCTGCCCAGCTCGGCCCCGGGCGGCTCCAGCGTGGTCAGCCGGGGCCGGAACATCTCCGCCACCCGGGCCGAGGCGCTGGCCAGCAGGAGCGACAGGTCACCGGGGACGCGCCAGCCGCGCTCCTCGACCGCCTGGAGCACGCCGACCGCCGCCTGGTCGCTCATCGCGGCCACCGCCGTCACCTCGGGGTGCTCGGCCATCAGCCGCTCGAAGGCGAGCCGGCCCTCGCCGGCCGTGTCGGCGCGCACGTCGCCCGCGTACCACAGGCCGGCCTCGCGCGCCGCGGCCGCGAACTCCTCGCCGGCCCGGACGGCGGGCCCGTACCCGGGGGAGTAGGCGCCGGTGGAGTGGTTCAGCAAGGCGATGGCCCGGTGGCCCAGCCCGGCCAGGTGCGCGACGGCGTCCCTGGCGGTGCGGGCGAAGTCGATGTCGGCGTAGTCGAGTGAGCCGGGCTCCCGGGTACGGCCGATCATGGCGAACGGCGTGCCCGACTCCAGCAGGAAGTCCGTCCGCTCGTCGGCCAGCCGGACCTCCATCAGCAGCACCCCGTCGACCAGGCCCATCCCGGTCAGGTAGCGCAGCTCCTCCACCGGGTCGGCGCTCTCGGGCGACAGCAGCAGGTGGTAGCCCAGCTCGGCGGCGGCCTCGGCGGCTCCGGTCGCGAACTGCATCTCGGTCAGCCCGAACCCGCTGCCGGGCGGGGGGAACAGCAGTGCCAGGATGCGGGTCCGCTTGGACACCAGGCCGCGGGCCAGCAGGTTGGGCCGGTAGCCCAGCTCGGCCGCGGCCCGCTCGATGCGGCGCTTGGTCTCCGCCTTCACCGGACGGGTCCCGTTGAGCGCGGCGGAGACCGTGCTGACGGCCACCTGGGCGCGCTCGGCCACGTCGCGCAACGAGGTCATGCCCCTCCGGTTCCTGCAGGACGCGGATCGAAACGTTTCGCAAAACGTATGGGGCGGTTTGTCGGGATGTCAACGGGCGGGAGCTCAGGGCTCTATGAGACCCGCTCTTATCGCGTACCGGGTCAGCTCCAGCCGGTCGCGCATGCCCAGTTTGGCCAGCACGTTGGCGCGGTGCCGGTCGACCGTCTTGATGCTGATCACCAGCATGTCCGCTATCGCTTTGGACGAGTGGCCCTCGGCTATGAGCTTGACGATCTCCTCCTCGCGCGGCGTGAGCAGGCTCCCCGGCAGCTCCTCGCCCCGGGTGTCGCGCTGCAGGAAGTCGCGGATGAGCGCGGTCACCGCGCCCGGGTAGAGAAAGGGCTCGCCGCGCATCGCCGCGCGGCACGCCTCCAACAGGTCGCGGTCGGCCACCGACTTGAGCACGTAGCCGGACGCCCCGGCCTTCAGCGACTCGAACAGGTACTGCTCGTTGTCGTACATGGACAGCATCAGCAGGCGCACCTCGGGGGCGCGCCGGGAGATCTCGCGCGCCGCCTGGATGCCGGTCATGCGCGGCATGGCGATGTCGAGGATGGCCAGGTCGACTCCCTCGCCGGCCAGCTCGACGGCCTCCGCGCCGTTGCCGGCCTCGGCGACCACGACGAGGTCGGGCTCGGCGTCCAGGATCATCCGCAGCCCACGCCGTACGAGGGCGTGGTCGTCGGCGAGCAGGATGCGGGTCCGTTCCAACCTGATCAGTTCCTTTCCGGCCGGACCGGTATGGCCAGCCGCACGGTCGTTCCGCCGCCCGGTGGGCTGGTGATGGTCAAGCGGGCGCCGATCAGCAGCGCGCGCTCACGCATGCCGCGTACGCCCGTGCCCTCGGTCATCGGGCCGCCCCGGCCGTTGTCGGCGATCTTCAGCACCACGCCGTCCGGCCGGCGGCAGAGCGAGAGCTCGACCTTGGTCGCCCTGGCGTGCCTGGCCACGTTGGTCAGCCCCTCCTGCGCGATGCGGTAGACCACCAGCTCGGCCTCCTCGCCCAGCTCCGGCAGGTGCGACTCCAGGCGGCGGGTGACGTGGGCGTCGGACATCTCGCCGAAGTCGGCGGCCAGCGCGTTCAGCGAGGCGATCAGCCCCAGGTCCTCCAGCATCCCCGGGCGCAGCCGCCTGGCGACCTGGCGCACCTCGTCCAGGCTGCCCCGTACCGTCTCCTGGATGTTGTGCAGCTCCTCGCGCAGCTCCTCCGGCGCGAGGTCGACGGCGCGCTTGAGGCCGAGCAGCACCACCGTCAGGCTCTGGCCGATCTCGTCGTGCAGCTCGCGGGCGATGCGCTGCCGCTCGCCCTCCTGGGCGGCCAGCGCGTGCGCGGCGGCGGTGCTGCGCTCGGCCTCCAGCCGGTCCAGCATCGCGTTGAAGGTCGCCACCACGTCGGTCAGGTCGCCGTTGCCGCTCTCGGCGAGCCGGTCGCGGGAGCGCAGCAGGTCGACCCGCTGCATGAGCGCGGTGAGCGCCACCAGCGGGGCCAGGCTGCGGCGCAGCAGCACCGCGTTGGCGCTCAGCATCAGCGCCAGGCCGATCGTCAGCACCGGGATCTCGGTGAGCAGCACCGGCGCGGACACCGTGGCGGGTGACACCGCCAGGACCAGCGTGCCGACCGTGAACACCAGGCCGTTGATCACGATGAGCCGCCGGAACAGCGCCTGCGCAGGTGAGCGGGCGGATACCGGACGTCGCTCTTTCATATCCTCAGAGTCGCCGCCGGACGGCGTGCGTGTCCATCCGTAGCAGCACCCATCTCCTTGTGCGTGCCTACATGGTTTCCCCCACCGGAGATGGGTGTCAGACCCGATGGCGTGGTTACCGGTCCGTTACCGAAACTGGAAACCATGAGACATCCCGCCATATCTGCACCGTATCTGTTGCCCGTTTGCCGTCCGGCTCGCACCGGCCCGCCGGGGCACGCCCGATGAGCGGTGTCATCGCCCTGACCGTCTTCGTGGTGGCCTACTACTTCATCGCCACCGAGAAGGTGAACAAGGTCAAGGTGGTGCTCGTGGCCGCCGGCATCATGGCGGTGCTCGGGCTGATCCCCGGCGCGGAAGTCTTCTACTCCGAGCATGAGGGCATCGACTGGAACGTCATCTTCCTGCTGCTCGGCATGATGATCATCGTGGGGATCATCAAACAGACGGGACTTTTCGACTTCCTGGCCATCTGGGCCGCGAAGAAGTCGCAGGGGAAGCCCTACCGGCTGATGGTGATGCTCATGGCCATCACCGCGATCGCCTCCCCCTTCCTTGACAACGTCACCACGATCATGCTGGTCGTGCCGGTGACGTTGATGGTGTGTGAACGTCTTGACATCCCAGCCCAGCCCTACATCATCGCCGAGGTGCTCGCCTCCAACATCGGCGGCGCGGCCACCCTCATCGGCGACCCGCCGAACATCATCATCGGCAGCCGCGCGGGCCTGACCTTCAACGACTTCCTCGTGCACATGTCGCCCATCGTCGTGGTGGTCTTCGTGGCCTTCCTGCTGCTGACGCGGGTGATGTTCAGGAAGTCGTTCCAGTACAACCCCGACCGGGTCGCCGAAGTGATGAAGCTGCAGGAGAAGCGGGCCATCACGGACCCGAAGCTCCTGGTCCGGTGCATGATCGTACTCGCCCTGGTGATCGTCGGGTTCGGGCTGCACGCCATCGTGCACGTCGAGCCGTCCATCGTGGCGCTGGTCGGCGCGGGCGTGATGATGCTGGTGGCGCGGGCCGAGACGTCCGAGGTCATGGCCGAGGTCGAGTGGCCGACGCTGGTCTTCTTCATCGGCCTGTTCGTCATGGTCGCCGGGCTCGTGCACACCGGGGTCATCGAGACCATCGGCGTCTGGGCGGTCGAGGCTGTCGGCGACAACTTCTTCGGCGCGGCGACCGCGCTGGTCTGGGGTTCGGCGATCCTCGGCGCGTTCTTCGACAACATCCCCTATGTGGCCACCATGGCACCTATCGTGGAAGGGCTGGTCGCGCAGGCTCCCGATCCTGACACCGGGCAGGCGTTGTGGTGGGCGTTCGCGCTGGGCGCGGACTTCGGCGGCAACGGCACCGCGGTGGCGGCCAGCGCGAACGTGGTCGCCATCGGCCTGGCTGCCCGCTCCGGCCACAAGATCACGTTCTGGCAGTTCACCAAGTACGGCATCCTCGTCACGGCGATCAGCACAGCAATGGCCTGGCTCTACGTCTGGCTGCGCTATTTCGTCTGAGTGAGGAGGGGCGACGATGACGTTGCCGCAGCTGTACATGGTGTTGCTGGTGGGCGGCCTGGTGCTGCTCGCCAGCATCGCCGCGGCGCGCACCGCAGCCCGCCTCGGCCTGCCCAGCCTCCTGCTGTTCCTCGGGCTGGGCGTCCTGGTCGGGGAGGACGTGCTGGGCATCCCCTTCGACGACGCCCAGCTCGCCCAGACCCTGGGAACGACGGCGCTGGCCGTCATCCTGGTCGAGGGCGGGCTGAGCACCCGGTGGGCCGACGTCCGCCGGCTGCTCGCCCCCTCGGCCATGCTGGCCACCGCCGGCGTGGTCATCAGCGTGCTCGTGACCGCCACGGGCGCGCACTACCTGCTGGGCATGGACTGGCAGCTCGCGCTGCTGCTCGGCGCCATCGTGTCGTCCACCGACGCGGCGGCGGTCTTCGCCGTGCTGCGGTCGCTGCCGCTGCCGCGCAAGCTGGCCAGCATGGTCGAGGCCGAGTCCGGCTTCAACGACGCGCCCACCGTGATCCTGGTGCTGGTCTTCAGCGCCTCCGGTGGACTGCCCGGCCCGTTCGCCATCGGCGGGCAGATGGTCTACCAGATCACCACGGGCGCGCTCATCGGTCTGGGCGTGGCCCTGGTCGGCGTGGTGACGCTGCGCTACGTGGCGCTGCCCGCCACCGGGCTGTACCCGCTGGCCTCCTTCGGTTTCGGCATCTGCGCCTTCGCCGCGGCGGGCGCGGCCAACGCCTCCGGCATCATCGCCGCCTACCTGTCGGGGATCGTGCTCGGCAACGCCGTGCTGCCGCACCGGGCCGCCACCCGGTCCTTCGCCGAGGGCGCGGGCTGGCTCGCGCAGATCGGGCTGTTCGTCATGCTCGGCCTGCTGGTCGACCCGAGCGAGCTGCTCCACGCGCTGCTGCCGGCGCTCGTCATCGGCGCCTTCCTGCTGCTGGTGGCCCGGCCGGTCTCGGTGCTCCTGTGCCTGGTGCCGTTCCGGGTGCCCTGGCGCGAGCAGGCGTTCATCTCCTGGGCGGGGCTGCGCGGGGCGGTGCCGATCGTGCTGACGACGTTCCCGATCGTGGCCCAGGTGCCCGGCGCGCTCGACCTGCTGCACATCGTCTTCGTGCTGGTCGTGGTGTTCACCCTGATCCAGGGGCCCGCCCTGCTCGGGATCACCCGCCTGCTCGGCCTGGTCAGGCCGGAGGAGGCCCGGGAGGTGGACATCGAGTCGGCGCCGCTCGACGTGCTCGACGCCGAGCTGCTCACGGTCTCCGTCCCCGAAGGATCGATGCTGCACGGGGTGGAGGTGTCGGAGCTGCGTCTGCCCCGTCCGGCGGTCATCAGCCTGGTCATCCGCGGCAGCTCCGCGCTCGTGCCCCTTCCAGAGTCCCGGCTGTACGAGGGCGACCAGCTGCTGATCGTCGCCACCTCCCGCACCCGCGACGAGGTCGAGCGGCGCCTGCGAGCCGTCGGCCGCCGCGGCCGGCTGGCCCGCTGGCACGGCGAGAGCGGCGATCCGGACCCCAGACCCGACCGACCCCACAAGAACAACGGAGGCAGAGGGAGATGGAGATCACACCGGCGACGGTCCCCGGAACCGGCCACATTTACCAGATCAGAACCAGAAGAGGTGACCGGCTCGCCTTCATCGATTACCACGACGGCCGACGCGCGCTGACCTTCTACGGCGAGAACGACTCCGACGACGTCGGCCGCACGGCCGAGCTGGAGCCCGACGAAGCCGACCGGCTCGCCGAGCTGCTGCACAGCCGGTCGCTCGACGACCGGCTGGCCGCGATCGAGCGCCGCCTGGCGGAGCTGGCCGCCGGCCGTTGACGGCGGCCGGTCCGGCCGGGAGGGCCCGGGTCAGGCGGGCCCTCCCGGCCGCGCATCCGCTGCGCGGCCGGTCACGCAGACCAGCGCGTGGCAGGTTTCAGCGGATGCGTCCCGCGCCCGCACCGGCGGGAACCAGGGCGCGCAGCGCCCGCGGCGGGTGGACGCGGGTGTACAGGGCCGGCGTCCAGCCGGCGTCACCGCCGAGGCTCGCGCCGGCGGCGGCGTTGTGGGCGGCGACCAGATCGACCGGCCGGCCGTCGACCAGGTTGTCCTTCGCGGTGATGGCGGTGCCCTTGAACACGGTCAGCACCTTCTCGGCGGCGATGCCGTCGAACGCGTTGGCGTTCGCGTACACCTGCGACTGGAAGCCGACGCCGATGCTGTACACGTACGGGCCGCCACCCGTGAAGTAGTTGTTGTAGACGTGCACCTGGCCGAAGCGCACCCGCGGGGTCCGCTGGCCGAGCCCTTCGAAGTAGTTGTGGTGCACGGTCACCTTCAGCTTGTCCGCCTCCTGGTACGAAGCGGGGTTGTCGGTGTTGCCGATCAGCGTCACCTTGTCGTGGTCGCTCAGGTGGTTCCACGACAGGGTCACGTAGTTCGAGCCGCGCACCACGTCGAGCAGCCCGTCGTGCACCTGGTACGGCCGGCCGAAGTACAGCGGCTGGTTCGCGTCCGGGTTGTCGCCGTCGTTCAGCGTGTTGTGGTCCAGCCACACGTGGGTCGAGCCGGAGATCTCGACGTTGTCGAAGGAGGCGTTCCAGTTGCCCTCCTCGCCGTCCGTCGGGTCCCATTGCGGGAAGCAGTCGGCCGTGTCGCTGATCGTGAGGTTGCGCACGATCACGTTGTCGGCGTTCCTGATCCGCAGGCCGAAGCTCTTCAGCGCGGCGTCGCGCCCCAGGCCGGCCAGGGTGACGTTGGAGCCGACCGCGATGCTCACGTACTCGCTCATGGCGTTGTACGAGGCGCGGCGCGCGTCCTCCAGCGGCCCTGACGGCGGGCTGGAGCGGCCCCACACGGCCGGGTCGTAGGCGGCCAGGTACGCCTCCAGGCTGTAGCCGCCGACGGCGTAGTCCGCACAGGTCAGCGGGTTGCCCGCGGCGTCGGTGTCGGCGTCTATCGCGCCCTTCACGTACACGATCCGCGGCCGGTTGTCGGCCGGCGCGCCGAGCGCGGCGATCAGCCCGGCCCTGGTGGAGACGACGTGCACGTCCTCCGGGCGGGCGGCGGAACCGCCCGTGGTGCCGGTGCCGGCCGCCGCCCAGCCGTCCTTCTCGCCGAGCGTCTCGCGGCCCAGCCGGTACGGGTCGGGCCGGTCGTGGTGGTGGCGGACGGGGTTCCAGCCGTCGCGGCCCCTCAGGTAGTGGTGAGGAGTGAGGCGGGCGGCGTCCCGGGTGGAGAGCTGCGGCCGGTCCTCGCCGGCGGTGGCGCCGGGGCCGTGGTTGCGGTACTCGGACAGGCGCGCGTCCCGCCAGCTCAGGCCCGACATGTCGGTCCACGGGGCGTCCTTGAACTGCTGGCCCAGCCACGACTCGCGGACGAGCACCTGCCCGCGCGCCGTCGGCGACCCGCCCGCCGGCCACGGCCGGCCCAGGTGGTACGTCCCGGCGGGGGCGTCGCTGACCAGGTGGCTGCGGTGGATCAGGAACCCGTACGGGTTGGCCACCTCGGTGCTCGCGGCGGTGACGTAGCCGTTGTTGGCGGCGTCGCCCCGGTCCAGTGCCTTGATGACGCACCGGTCGAAGACGGCGGTGGCCCGGCCGAAGATGAAGTCCACGTCGCCTTCCACGTAGCAGTCGTGGAAGTACTGCCGGGCGGTCGCGCCCGCGCTCTCGGTGTTGGCGTAGAGCGTGTCCTGGTTGCCGATGAACCGGACGTTGTCGTACACCTGCCGGTCGCCGGTGGTGCGGACGGCGACGGCCTGGCTGGGGCCGTGCGCGGCCTCGTCGTAGGAGTTCTCGAACGTGAGGTCGCGGGCGGTGAAGTCGGGCGCGCTGATCACGTACGAGGCGCTGCCCGAGGTGCCGTACGGCCCGGAGCCGTCGGGCCGCTGGATCGTGGCGGCGGCGTCGAAGGTCAGCACCACCTTGGCGGGGTCGTCGGTGTCTCCTGCGAGGGTGATGTGCGGCTTGTCGGCGGGGATGACGACCTGCTGCTTGTAGGTGCCCTCGCGGACGAGGACGGTCACCGGCCTGGCGTTGCCGGAGGGCACGGCGTCCACGGCGTCCTGCACGGTGGTGTGGTCGCCGGAGCCGTCGGCGGCGACCACGATGACGCTCCTGGGCGGGGGAGCGGCGGCGGCGGGGGCGGCCGCCGCGATGATCATGACGGCGATCACCGGGGGGAGTGACAGAAGTCGCATGCGCAACCTCTCGTGAGGGTGGCAATCGGTTGCACGAAACGTTGACGTAGCTCTCCTGAAACGTCAATGGTTCCTAGTAAAACTGCACTGTTGCTGCGGCAAGCGGTTGCAGTCAAGGCGCGACAAAGCCCCCGCGCGGACGCGGGGGCCGGTGACGCTAGGGCCGCGGGTAACCGAGGGCGGCGGACAGCTCCTGGGCCGACTCCGCCACCACCTTGCCCATCTCCTCCAGGCGCGACTCCGGGGGCACGCGGGTCAGCGACATGCTGATGGCCGCGACGATGAGGCGGCGGTGGTCGCGCACCGGGGCCGTGATGCCCCCGGGGAGGTCGTCCAGCTCGACCGCGCTCACCACGTACCCGAACTCCCGGACGTGCGCCAGGTCGGCGAGCCACTGCTCCTCGTCGGCGATCGCCGAGTCCAGGCCGCCCGGCAGGGAGGCGTGCAGCAGCTCGCGCACGTGGTCCTGGTGCCAGTCGGCGAGCAGCGCCCGCCCCGCGCCCGCCATGAGAACCGGCACCGCGACGCCTTCCCAGACCCGGTGGTACGCCCGTGACGAGGGGGCCGACAACAGGGTGAGCACCTGCTCGCCGCGGAGCACGCACAGGTGGGTGTCCTCGTCGAAGGTGGACGCCAGCCGCCGCAGGCACGGCGCCGCCATCTGTGCCAGCCGGGCCTGCTGGGTGCGGGCCGCGAGCGCGAACAGCCGCCAGCCGAGCCGGTAGCGACGGGTCAGCGGGTCGCGTTCGACCATGCCCTCGGCCTCCAGTGCGCGCAGCGCCCGTGACACCTGGCTCTTCTCCCGCCCCAGGCGTTGCGCGATCCAGCTCACGCCGAATCCCTCGGCGTCACGTTCAGCGCCGTGACCAGCGAGAACGTCAAGGATCTCCAGGTCTCGGCGGAGACCCGCCGACGACACTGCCGGCCTCTCGGTCATGCTCATCCGTTCATAACAATGGTGTTGCGCTAAGTGCAACAGATTTTGCAATCACCGCAACACGGTCATACGTTTACATGCCAGTGCAAGAGTAAGCGAAGGCGGTTCTTTCATGACTTTCGGCGAGTACGTGGTCTCTCGATGGGGGACTCTCTCGCTGGCCGCTGCCGAACACGCCCTGGTCGTCGCCATCGCGATCGGCATCGCGACCGTGGTGGGCGTCGGCATCGGACTCCTCGGTTTCCAGGCGCCCAAGGTGCGCGGAGCCTCGCTGGCGCTGTCCGCGGGCATCCTCACCATCCCCTCGCTGGCACTGCTCACTCTGCTCATCCCGATCACCGGACTCGGCTGGGGGCCCACGCTCGTCGCGCTCACCGGGTACGCCTTCCTGCCGATCATCAGGAACACGGTGACCGGGCTGGACGGCGTCGACGCCGCCACCGTCGAGGCGGGCCGCGGGATGGGCCTGAGCGCCGCGAGGGTGCTGCTGAAGGTGCGGCTCCCGCTGGCCTGGCCGCTGATCCTGACCGGCGTCCGGGTCTCGGCCCAGATGCTCATCGGCATCGCGGCCATCGCCGCCTACGTCGACGGCCCCGGCCTCGGCACCCAGATCTTCGAAGGACTGGCCAGGCTCGGCTCGGTGAACTCGCTGAACGCGACGCTCGCCGGAACGCTCGGCATCGTGGTCATCGCGGTGCTCTTCGACGCGTTCTTCTTCGCCGTCCGCCAGCTGACCACCCCTAGGGGGCTTCGTGTTCGACCGTGATCCCGCAGGCGTCCGCATCGAGTTGCGGGGGCTGACCAAGCACTACCCGGGGCAGCCGGCTCCAGCGGTCGACAACGTCAACCTCGACATCCCGGCCGGTGAGCTGGTCGTCTTCGTCGGGCCGTCCGGCTGCGGCAAGACCACCACGATGAAGATGATCAACCGGCTGGTGGAGCCCACCTCCGGGGAGATCCGCATCGGCGGCGAGGACGTGCTCAACCTGCACCCCGACGAGCTGCGCCGGCACATCGGGTACGCCATCCAGCAGGTGGGGCTGTTCCCCCACCTGACCGTGGGCGAGAACGTGGCCCTGGTGCCCAAGCTGCTCGGCTGGCCCGCGGCCAAGGTCGCGGACCGGGTCGAGGAGCTGCTCTCGCTGGTCAACCTGGAGCCCGGCGCGTACCACGACCGCTACCCGCGCCAGCTGTCCGGAGGGCAGCAGCAGCGGGTCGGCGTGGCCCGCGCGCTGGCCGCCGACCCGCCGGTGATGCTGATGGACGAGCCCTTCGGCGCCACCGACCCGATCACCCGCGAGCACCTGCAGAGCGAGTTCGCCAAGCTGCAGAAGAAGCTGCGCAAGACGATCATCTTCGTCACGCACGACTTCGAGGAGGCGATCACGCTCGGCGACCGCATCGCGGTGCTGCGCGAGCGCTCGCACATCGCCCAGTACGACACGCCCGCCAACATCCTGGCCGCGCCCGCCGACGACTACGTGGCCGGCTTCATCGGCCAGGACGCCACGCTGAAGCGGCTGGCGCTGCTGACGGTGGACGACGTGCCGGCCGTCGGGCCCGTACCGTCGAGCAACGGGCTGCCGCGGGTGGACGCGGGCACCAGCCTGCGCGAGGCGCTGGACACCATGGTCGCCCACGGCAGCGACAGGTGCGCCACCCCGTCCGGGGTGCTCACCTACACCGCGCTGTGCGAGGCCGTGGGCACGGACGGCGCGAAGACCGGCCACGAGGAGGTGGCGGCCGGTGACCGCTGACACGATCGCCATCGGCCGGTCCGGCGCGCCCGTCCGCGCCTCCGGACTGCGCCACGTGCTCACCCCGGCCGCGATCGCCGTCGTCCTGGTCGCCCTCTACGCCTGGGTGAGCACGCTGGAGCTCGACTCCATCGAGCGCCGCAGCCTCAACCGCGAGGTGATCGTCGCCAAGGTGGTCGAGCACCTGCAGATGACCGTGGCGGCCACCGCCCTCGTGGTGATCATCGCGGTCCCGCTGGGCATCGTCGCCTCGCGCTCCAGGAACCGGTTCATCACCCCGGTGATCCTCACCGCGGGCAACCTCGGGCAGGCCGTGCCGTGCATCGGGCTGCTCGTGCTGGCCACGTTCGTGCTGGGCGTGGGCTTCCAGACGGCGCTGGTCGGCCTGGTCATCTACGCCGTGCTGCCGGTGCTGCGCAACACCATGGTCGGGCTGCAGCAGATCGACCCCGCGCTCGTCGAGTCCGCCCGCGGCATGGGCATGACCAAGGGCCAGGTGCTGCGCCGGGTCGAGCTCAAGCTCGCCGTGCCCGCCATCCTCGCCGGTCTGCGCACCGCCCTGGTGCTGACCGTCGGCGTCGCCACGCTCGGCGCCTTCGTGGCCGCGGGCGGGCTGGGCGAACTGATCATCAACGGGCTCAAGCTCAACCGGATGCCCGTCACCATCGTCGGCGGCGTGCTGACCGCGTGCATCGCCTTCTTCATCGACTGGCTGGGCAGCCTCGCCGAGAAGCTGCTCAAGCCCCGGGGCATGTGACCCCGCCGACTTCCCATCCCTCGAATCCCGATTTTTCGTAAGGCCCCCACCGCGAGAGGTGTTTTCACGTGTTTTCCCGCCCCGTCCGCCGTAAGTTCGCCGTGCTAGCAGCAGCGGCCCTGACCCTGACAGCGGCCGCCGGGTGCGGTGGCGGCGGAAGCGCCGTCGAGGCGTCCAGCGCAGGCACCGAGCTGGAGGGCGCCTCGTTCGTCGTCGGCTCCAAGGACTTCACCGAGAACATCGTGCTCGGCAAGATCGCCGTGCAGCTGCTCAAGGCGCACGGCGCCGAGGTCGAGGACAAGACCAACCTGGGCGGCACGGTCACCAACCGCAAGGCGCTGCAGGCCGGTGAGATCGACCTCTACTGGGAGTACTCCGGCACCGGCTGGATCGAGCACCTGAAGAAGACCGAGCCGATCCAGGACTCCGCCGAGCAGTTCAAGGCCACCGCGGAGGCCGACCTGGAGCAGAACCAGATCCGCTGGATCGGCCCGACGCCGCTCAACAACACCTACGCCCTGGCCATCCGCTCGGAGAAGGCGCAGGAGCTGGGCGTCAAGACGGTCTCCGACGTGGCCGAGCTGGCGAAGACCAAGCCGGAGGAGGTCACGATGTGCATCGAGACCGAGTTCTCCACCCGCGACGACGGCCTGCCCGGCCTGACCAAGAAGTACGACTTCGAGATGCCCAAGGACCGGATCGCGCTGCTGGACACCGGCGTCGTCTACACCGAGACGGACAAGGGCGAGACATGTAACTTCGGCGAGGTGTTCACCACCGACGGCCGGATCGCCGCGCTCGACCTGACCGTGCTGGAGGACGACAAGAACTTCTTCCCGATCTACAACGCCGCGGTCACCGTCAAGGACGACCTGTACAAGAAGCACCCGGCCCTGGAGCAGGTGCTGAACCCGGTCATCGCCAAGCTGGACGACGCCACCATGCAGGCGCTCAACGCCCAGGTCGACGTGGACGGCAAGGAGCCCGGCACGGTCACCGCCGAATGGCTGGAGCAGAACGGCTTCCTGGGCAGCAGCAGCTGACCGGCCGACCGCACCGGACGTGAGCCGGGGCGGTCGTACGAGTGATCGTCTCACCGTGAAGGGCCCGGGCGCGCGCGTCCGGGCCTTCGGCGTTCCCTCCCGGCTCCGAAAGTTTCGGAGCCGCGGCGCATCCCTTACCCTCGTGAGTCGGCGTCGCGGAAGAGCCGGCCCGCATGGGCGTCGGCTCCGGCCGCGCCGCCGTGAGTCGGCGTCGCGGAAGAAGGGAGCCGGCCGAATGCCTCACGCGGCGAGACGTACGGTCACGCTGCGCGACGTGGCGGCGGCCGCCGGGGTCTCGGTGGCGACCGCGTCACGGGTGCTGGGCGGCAGCTCGCGCGCCGTCGCCCCTGAGTACGAGCGGCGTGTCCTGGCCGCGGCGGAGGCCCTGCGCTACACCGCCGACGCGGCGGCGCGCGCCATGCGGCGGGGGAGCGAGGCCATCACCCTCGTCACCGACGACCTGACCACCCCCGCCATGGGCGTCGTCGTGTCCGCGATGGAGCGCCAGGCCAGGATGACCGGCGTGTTCGTGACCGTCTCCGCCACCCACGGCGCCCTGGAGCGGCAGCTCGAAACGGTGCGCCTGCTGCGCGCGCTGCGGCCGCGCGCGCTCGTGCTGACCTCCTCCCGGTTCCGCGCGAACGCGCTCGGCGACCGCCTGACGGACGAGTTGCGCGCGTACGAGCGAGCGGGCGGACGGGTGGTGATCGTCGGCGTGACGGACCGGGCGTTCGACTCGATCGCCTTCGACGACCACGGCGCGGGCCGGGTGATGGGGACCCACCTGGCCATGACCGGCCACCGGCGGGTGGCGATCCTGGCCGGCCCCGAGGACCGGGCGAACTTCGCAGCCCGGGTCGCGGGCTGCGCCGAGGGCCTGCGCCGGGGCGGGGTGCCCGCCCGCCAGGTGCGCGTCGTGCCCTGCGAGGCCGGCAGGGACGGCGGGTACGCGGCGGTCCGGCGGCTGATCAGGAGCGGGCCGCCGGATGCGGTCGCGGCGGTCAGCGACGTCCTCGCGATCGGCGCCCTGGCGGCCCTCCGCGAGGCCGGGGTGCCCGTCCCCGCCGAGGTGTCGGTGGCGGGCATCGACGACATCCAGCTCGCGGAGGACGTGACGCCGAGGCTGACGACGGTCGCGCTCCCGCTGGCCCACGTCGGCGCCGAAGCCATCCGCCTGGCGCTCAGGGAGACCCCCGAACCCGAACACCTGACGGTCCAGGGCACTCTCGTCATCCGCGGAACCACCCGCCCCTGACCCGCGGGAACCGTTCCCCGCCGAGGCTTCCACCCGCCCCGAGGCGGGCGTCGCCGTCCGGCTGAAAGCCCCTTGACGGTGAAGTCCGGGAAAGGCAGACTGCGGAATGCGTTTTCCCGGCGCGCGCCCCCACGCCCCCGAAGGGTCACATGTCTCAACGCAGCTACCGGTCCGCGATCGTCGGCACCGGCGGGATCGCCACCGCCCACGCACAGGCCGTCGCCGGGTCCGGCGGGCGGGCCCGCCTCGTCGCGGCCGTCGACGTCGACCTCGGCAGGGCCGAGACCTTCGCCGCCACCTGGCAGGTTCCCCGCACCTTCACGACTCTGACCGAGCTGCTCCGCGAGGAGCGGGTCGATCTGGTCCACCTCTGCACCCCGCCCCTCCTGCACGCCCCGCTCGCGCTCGAATGCCTCGAAGCGGGCGTCACGGTGCTCGTCGAGAAGCCGCCCACCCTCTCCCTGGCGGAGCTCGACACGCTCGCCGAGGCCGAGAGCCGCTCGACGGCCCACATGGCGACCGTCTTCCAGCACCGCTTCGGCCCCGGCGCGGCCCGGCTGCGCCGCATGCTGGCCGGCGGCGAACTGGGCCGCCCGCTGCTCGCCACCTGCCTGACCCAGTGGTACCGCGGCGACGCCTACTTCGAGGTCCCCTGGCGCGGCACCTGGGCCTCGGAAGGCGGCGGCCCCACCATGGGCCACGGCATCCACCAGTTCGACCTGCTGTTCTCGGTGCTCGGCCCGTGGCGCGAGGTCAGCGGCCTGGCCGTCCGCCAGGCGCGCGACACCGAGACCGAGGACGTGTCGATGGCCATGGTCACGTTCGAGAGCGGCGCGGTCGCCTCGGTGGTCAACTCGGTGCTGTCGCCGCGCGAGACGTCCGTGCTCCGCTTCGACTTCGAGCGCGCCACCGTCGAGCTGGAGCACCTGTACGGCTACACCGACGCCGACTGGAGCGTCACCCCCGCCCCCGGCTGCGAGGACGTGGCCAAGCGCTGGTCGGCCGAGGGCCGCAGCGCCGATTCCAGCGGCCACCACGGCCAGCTCGCGGCGGTGCTCGACGCGCTCGACCGGGACGAGGCGCCGCCGGTCACGCTGGCGGACGCCCGCGTGACGATGGAGTTCGTGGCCGCCCTGTACGCCTCCGCCTTCACCGGCGAGCGGATCACGCGCGGGCAGGTCGGCCCCGGCAGCCCGTTCGCCCGGCGCATGGACGGCACCGGCGCCCCCTGGGAAGGAACGGACGGATGACCACCCTCCAGGCCGTCCACACGCTGGGCCGGTCCGTCGCCGTCACGGCCGGGGACGTCGAGCTGTTCGCCTACGTCTACCGTCCCGACACGCCCGTCCTGGAGTCGCCCAAGCCCTACCTGCACCCGGTGCGCACCCTGGGCGGCGACGTGGTCTCGCTCTACCGGCCGCACGACCACGTCTGGCACAAGGGCATCGCCTGGTCGCTGCCGCACGTGGGCGAGCACAACTTCTGGGGCGGGCCCACGTACGAACGCGGGCGCGGCTACGTACAGCTCGACAACAACGGCAGCGCCGTGCACCGCGAGATGACCGCGCTCGGCGCGGACGGCGGGCGCGCCGGCCTGGCGCACCGGCTCGACTGGATCTCCCAGGAGGGGCGGCCGGTGATCGAGGAGCGGCGCTCGCTCACGGCCACCGTGCTGGACGAGACGGCCTGGGCGCTGGTGTTCGGTACGGCCATGACGAACGTGTCAGGCGGGCCGCTCGACTTCGGCTCCCCGACCACCAAGGGACGCGAGAACGCCGGTTACGGCGGGCTGTTCTGGCGCGGCCCGCGCTCGTTCACCGGCGGGATCATCCAGTCGCCGTCCGGGGCGGGCGGCGACGAGCTGCGGGGGACGCGGGCCGAGTGGTTCGGCTTCCGCGGGCGTCACGACGAGACCGGCGGCTGGTCCACGATCGTCATGGTGGACGACGCGGCCAACCCTCAGCACCCGCCGCGGTGGTTCGCCCGCAGCGAGATGTTCGCCTGCCTGTGCCCGGCGCCGTTCTTCGACGAGGAACTGCGGGTGGAGCACGGCCGCACGCTCGGCTTCCGGTACGCGGTCGTGATCGCCGACGGAGACCGGGGCGACGAGGGCAGCGCGCTGCTGGCCGAGCGGGGCCGCGCGGTGCTGGCCGACGTGCCGGCCGACGTGCCGGCCGACGTGTCCGCCGCCTTGGCGCCGCCGGGCGGGGCCGTCGCATGACGGCGTTCCCCGGCGGCACCTCCGTCTCCCGGTTGTCGGTCTACACCGGCGCGTGCGCCGACGGGCTCGAAGGCGGCACCCCTCACTTGCACACCGCCTCCACCGAGGCCTACGTCGTCACCGGCGGGCGCGGCGCGCTGCAGACGCTCGACATGAACGGCCTGCGCGAAACGGAGCTGACCGCGGGGACGACCGTGTGGTTCACGCCGGGCACCATCCACCGGGCCGTCAACCGGGGCGGCCTGGAGGTGGTCGTCGTCATGCAGAACGCCGGGCTGCCCGAGGCGGGCGACGCCGTCATGACGTTCCCGCCGGAGGTGGTGTCCGACCGGGACGCCTACCAGGAGGCGGCCGGGCTGCCCGCTGGCGGGGAGGAAGCGGCCGTGGCGCGGCGGCGTGACCTCGCCGTCGAGGGGTTCCTCCGGCTGGCCGAGAGCGCCCGCGCGGGCGACTACGGGCCGCTGCTGCGCTTCTACGACAGCGCCGTCGCCCTGGTCCGGCCCAAGGTCGCGGGGTGGCGGCGCATCTGGGAGACCACGGTCGCCGCGGGGACCCGCGACACCGCCGAGGTGCTCGACGCCCTCGGCCGCGGCGACGGCATCCACCTGCGGCACGCCATGCTCCTGGAGGCGCCGCCGCAGGAACGCTGGGGCATGTGCGGCCACCTGCGCGCCCACGACGTCACCCGCCCCATCGTCCACGCCCCCGTCTCTCCCTCCGCGCGCCCGGCGTCCGGCCGTGATGCCTGACGGGGCCGAGGGGCCGGGCGCGGTGACCCTGCATGACGTGGCGCGGGAGGCGGGGGTCTCCGTCGCCACCGCGTCCCGCGCGCTCAACGGCAGCGCGCGCAACGTCCGCACCGAGAACGCCTCCCGGGTCCGGGCCGCCGCGGCCAAGCTCAACTACCGGCCGCACCTGTCGGCGCAGGCCATCGCCAGGGGCCAGACCAGGACCGCGGCCCTGGTCGTGGGCGACGTGGCCGACCCGTACTTCTCCGCCATCGCCGCCGGCGTCACCGAGGCCGCGGAGGCGGCCGGGCTGATCGTCACCATGGCGGTGGCCGGCCGTTCACCCGAACGCGAGCTGGAGATCATCCGCACGCTGCGCGGCCAGCGCCCCCGCCTGATCGCCGTCGCGGGCAGCCGCATCGACGGCGCCGCGACCAGGGCCGCGCTCTCCGGCGAGCTGGAGGCGTACCGGTCCGCCGGCGGCCGGGTCGTCATGATCAGCCAGCGCGACCTGCCGTTCGACACGGTGACCATCGACAACGCGGGCGGCGCGTACCAGCTCGCCCGCGCGCTGGCGGCGGCCGGTTACCGGCGGTTCGCGCTGTTCCGCGCGCCCGTCACCGTGCGCACCTCGCGTGACCGGTGCGCCGGCTTCCTGGCGGGACTGCGCGAGCTGGGCCTGGCCGTCGAGGACCGGTTCGTGGTCGAGACCGAGTTCACCCGCGCCGGCGGCTACGAGGCCGCGCGCCGCCTCGCCGAGCGCGGCCTGGACGGGGTGGAGGTGGTCTTCGCCGTCACCGACGTGATGGCGATCGGCGCCATGTCCGCCTTCCGCGACGCCGGCCTCGTCCCCGGCAGGGACATCGGCGTCGCGGGTTTCGACGACATCGACTCCGCCGTGGACGTGACGCCCGCGCTCACCACCGTGGCCGTGCCGCTGCGCGAGGTGGGGCTCACCGCGATGCGGGTCGCCCTGTCGGACGACCCGGGGCCGGTGAGCGTGCAGACCTCGACGACGGTGCTGCTCCGCGAGAGCACCCCGTTACGCCCCCGGACCCGCTGACGTCTCCGGCCGTGCTGCGAGAAATTGGGTACGGTGCCCTGACGGTGGCAGAAAGGCAGACATGCGGAAATTCGTGATCATGGGGGTGCAGGGGAGCGGTAAGGGGACGCAGGCGGCGATGCTCTGCGACGATCTCGACCTCGTGCACATCAACGTGGGCAACATCTTCCGCTGGCACGTCAAGAACCACACCAAGATCGGCGCCCAGGTCCGCCGCCTCGTCGCGGCCGGTGAGCTGGTCGGCGACGACCTGGTGGAGGACGTCGTGCGCGAGCGGCTCCAGCAGCACGACTGGAACTTCGGCTTCGTCGTCGACGGCTTCCCGCGCAACCGGCGGCAGACCGAGTTCTTCCTGGAGAGCTACGACATCGACGGCGTCATCCTGCTCGACCTGCCGGACGACGAGGTGCGCCGCCGGGTGCTGGCCCGCCGCCTGTGCTCGCGCTGCGGCATGGACTACAACCTCATCGCGCACCGCCCCGAGACCGAGGGCCGGTGCGACGTGTGCGGCGGCGAGCTGGTCACCCGAGCCGACGACACGCCGGAGGCCCTGGCCAGGCGGCTGCGCGACTACCACGGCAAGACCGACCCGGTGATCGACCTGTTCCGCCGTAAGGAGTACGTGGTGGTGGTCGACGCGCGCGACGACCAGGCGACGGTCCAGCAGACGATCAGGGACCGCCTCGGGCTGCCCGCCTACCGCGCCGGTTCGAGGACCTGAGCCGGGAACGTCATCAGGTGGCCGCGCCGGGCGCGCTCTCGTGCCCCGGGAGGCCGCGGGTGCGGCGGCGGGCCTTCATCTCGGCCTCGTAGACGTGCGTGCGCCCGCCCACCAGCCGGTCGCGGGCCTCCGCCTCCAGCCGCTGGAACGTCGCGTAGTAGCCGGCGTCGTACTCCTCGACGACCTGGAACGTCCACCGGCCTTCCAGCACGTTCAGCCCGATCAGCTCCCGTTCGATCCGCCCGGCCAGCTCGCCGTGCCCGGCGCCGCGCAGCAGCTCGGCCACCTCGTCGAGGGCGTTGTCGGCGCCGCCGGTGAGCTGGTGGAAGGCGTAGAGGTGGCCACGCGCCCGGTGGATCTTCTCCAGGGCCTCGCTGAACAGGCCGAGCGCCTCGACGACCTCGTCGGTCACGCCCGGCGGCCGCCGGTGCGCGGGGTCGGGATCTCCGCTGACGTGCTGATCTGCCATGTCCTGGCGCTACCCGCTAGAGGCCCGCCAGCACGTCCGGCCGGTTGGTGATGATGCCGTCCACCCGGTACGAGACGAGCCGCCGCATGATCTCCGGGTCGTCCACCGTCCAGGTGAAGACCTGCATGCCGAGCTCCTGGACCGCCTCCACGTAGCCGGGGGTGAGGTCCCGGTACGGCGGGTTGACCTGGCCGGCGAACTCGGCGAGCCCCGCCAGCTCGTCTGCCGTGGGCGTGCCGAGCAGGCCGACCGGCACGTCCGGCATCAGCCGGTGGAAGGTCCGCATCGAGTCCCAGTCGAACGACTCCACCACCACCGGGCCCGGCCACGAGCGGCGCAGCTCCAGCACCGTGCGGCGCTCGATGCCGGGATAGAGCTCCGGGGCCTTGATCTCCAGCAGCAGGCCGAGGCCGGTGCGGTTCATCGCCTTCAGCGCCTGCCGGAGGGTCGGCACCCGCGTGCCCGCGAACGAGGGACCGAACCACGAGCCGGCGTCCAGCCGGCGGATCTCGGCCAGGGTGAAGTCGCCCACCCGCCACGGCGACCGGTCGGGGAACACGGATTCCACGTCGGTGGTGCGGGTGAGCGTGGTGTCGTGCATGAGGATCAGCGCGCGGTCCTTGGTCTCCTGGACGTCGAGCTCGAACATGTCGGCGCCCTGCCGGGCAGCCAGCTTGAGAGCGCCGATCGTGTTCTCGGGAGCGTAGGCGGAGGCCCCGCGGTGGGCGACGTTGGAGACCCCGGCGGGCGGCGCGGCCCCGGCCGGGACGGTGAACGGGCTGGTGACCAGGCTGGTGACCATGGCCAGGGCCACCAGGACGGTCATGAGGACGGTGCGTGTGCTTCGGGACATGGGTCTCCTCGATAGCGGGGAGTCGCCTACGCACCGAACCTGACGTGCCGTCATGACGAAGTGTTGACGCGGAAGTGGACGTCCGATGGACCTTGCGGATCAGCTCTCCGTCAAGAGCGACCGCACCACGTACCTCATCGTGGCCCAGACCACGTACAGCAGGGGCGCGAGCGCCAGCAGCAGGCCGAGCACCGGCTTGAGCAGCACCACCGCGACCGCGAGCGCGAGCACCGCGAGCGTCGGCGCCGTCAGGTACCAGCGGCGGGCCACCAGGTACAGGCACGGCCGCACCAGCTCGCGCACCCGGCGCGGCGACTCCGCCACCACCACCAGCACCGCCACCGTCACGGCCACGACCAGCGCGGCCCCGGTGGCGAAGAACGGCACCAGGGCCGCACCCCACGAGGTGCCGGCGACCACCACCGCGTCGAGCGCGAGCACGCTCACCGCTACCGTGCCCGCCAGCCACGCGGCCAGCGCGCGCGTCGCGGCCCGCCGGTAGCCGGACCAGAAGGCGCGCAGCACCGCCGTCGAGCCGTCGTCCAGCAGGGCGAAGCACCGGAACGCGCCCGCCAGCGCCGGCGCGCACACCGCCGACAGCACCGCGAAGAACGGCCACGACAGCAGCGGGTCGCGCACCAGCGCCAGCGCGGCCAGCAGCGGCGCGCACGACAGCGCCAGCAGCACGTTCGTCATCAGCCCGACGTAGACGGTGCCGAAGACCTTCTCGTACGTCTCCTGCCGAGCCGGACGCAGCAGGCTGGTCCGATCAAGGCGCACCGCGCTCATCCCTTCAGCCCGCTCGTCGCGATGCCCTGGATGAAGTAGCGCTGCCCGAACAGGAAGATGACCATGACCGGCAGCACCGACAGCACCGCGCCCGTCATGATCATGGCGTAGTCGGCCTGGTACTGCCCGACGAAGGAGCGCAGGCCGAGCTGCACGGTCCACAGCTCGTTGCTCGTCAGGTAGATGAACGGCCCCATGTAGTCGTTCCAGGTGCTGACGAACGTGAGCAGGGCCAGGCTCGCCAGCGCCGGCTTGGAGAGCGGCAGGATGATCCGCCGGTAGATGCCGTACTCGCTGAGCCCGTCGATCCGCGCGGCCTGGCACAGCTCGTCCGGGATCGACATGTAGTACTGCCGCATCAGGAAGACGCCGAACGCGCCGAACGCCTGCAGCAGGATGATCGACAGGTGCGTGTTGATCAGGTCGGCCCGCTGCATCATGATGTACTGCGGCACCATGTAGGCCTGCCACGGCACCGCGATCGTGGCGATGTAGGCCAGGAAGAGCCCGTCCCGGCAGGGGAAGCTCACCTTGGAGAAGCCGTAGGCGGCGAAGCTGCCGGTCAGCACCTGAAGGAACGTGATGACGACCGACAGGTAGAGCGAGTTGCCCAGGTAGGTCGCCATCGGGATCTGCTCCCAGATCTCCACGTAGTTCGACCAGCGGAACTCCCGCGGGATCCACTCGATGGGGATCGTGAAGACCTCGTTGTTCCGCTTCAGCGACGAGGTGACCATCCACCCGAGCGGCAGCAGCACCAGCAGCGTCACCGCGACGAGCGACACGTACGCCAGCGTCCTGCGGAAGATCCGGGGCCCGCGCGGCGGCGGGCCGGCCTGGCTCGGGCCGGGGCCGGCGGCCGGGGGAGCCTCGCGCAGCGTGGTCATCAGGAGCTCCTCCGTTCGTTGATGCGGAACTGGACGACGGTCACGGTGAACACCAGGAGGAACAGCACCAGCGCGATCGCCGAGGAGTAGCCGAACTCGCCCTCCCTGATGCCCTCCCGGAAGATGAGCTGGGCCAGCACCAGCGTGCTGCGGCCCGGCCCGCCGTCGGTCATGACCACGATCAGGTCGAGCACCTTGAAGCTCTGGATGGTCAGCATGACCAGCACGAAGAACGTGGTCGGCCGCAGCGACGGGATCGTGATGCGCCAGAACCGCTGCCAGGCGTTGGCCCCGTCGACCATGGCGGCCTCGTAGTACTCCTTGGGGATCGTCTGCAGACCGGCCAGATAGAGCACCATGTAGTAGCCCATGTCACGCCACACGCTGGTGGCGATGACCGCGGGCATCGCCCAGTCGGTGCTCGCGACCCAGCGCGGCGGGTCCTGGACGCCGATCGCCTCCAGGAACAGGTTGACCGGCCCCGCCGTGGGGTTGAACAGCATGTTCCAGACCACGGCCACCGCGACCAGCGAGGTGACGTACGGGAAGAACGCCGCGGTGCGGAAGAACTCGACGCCGCGCAGCCTGCGGTTCAGCGCCATGGCCAGCCCGAGGGCGGCGGCGAGGGTCAGCGGGATGTGTCCGGCCGAGTAGTAGATGGTGTTGCGGAGCGCCACGTGGAAGTTCTCGTCGTTCCACAGCCGCGCGAAGTTCTCCAGCCCCACCCACTCGGGGTCGTTGGCGGAGTCCCATTCCATGAACGCCAGCGCGAACGCGGCGAGCACCGGGACGAGCGTGAACAGGGCGAAACCCAGGAAGTTCGGCAGGATGAAGCTCCACCCGATCAGGGTGTCGCGCCAGGCCCGCCGGCGGCGGGGCGTCTGCGATCCGCCCGGCGCCGGGTGCGTCATTACGTGCGCCATGGTGTCCCTCTGTGAATCCTTTCGCGAAAGACTCCTCGCGAACCTGATGCGGGAGCGGCGGGCGCCCCCCTGCGCCCGCCACGGCGTCCCTTAGTTGAGGACTTCGCTCTTGACGCGGTCGCTCATCGACTTGATCCCCTCGGTCACCGACTTGTCGCCGACCATGATCAGCTGGTGCTCCTCGTTGAGGATGGTGTCGACGTCGGAGGTCTTGTCGCTCACCGGCATCTCCAGCACGACCTTGTCCGGCTCGAACGCCTTCTTCGACAGGTCGTCGGCCGGCATGCCCTTGAGGCCGAAGTACGCCTCGGTGATCGCCGGGTCCTGCAGCGCGGGCACCACGCCCACCTTGGTGATCGCCTCCGCGCCGGCCTTGCTCGCGGCGAACTGGACGAACTTCCTGGCCAGGTCGGCGTTCTCGCTCCGCTTGTTCACCGCGAACGCCGTCGGCGAGCCGAACGTGGTGACGTCGGTGGCGCCCGGCCGCTGCGGCATCGGGGCCAGCGCCCAGTCGACCTGGCTCTCGCCCTTCTCCTTGGCCTCGAGGATGCCGGAGATGTACCAGGTGCCCATGGGCATCATGGCCGTCGCGGCGGTCTCGAACATGGTCCGGTAGTCGGCCTGCTGGGCCGTCGCGGTGCCGAAGTCCAGCGCGTTGCCGCCCTTCTGCAGCCCCAGCGCCATGTTGTACTGGTCGGCGAAGAAGTTGTAGTCGCCGCTGAGCTGGTCGCCGCCGGTCTGGGCCGCCGAGATCGCCTGGATCACCGACCGCCAGGTGTGGTGGTAGGTGCCGTAGACCTTCTGGTTGCCGTCGCCCTGGCTGAGCTGCTGGGCGTACTTGGCGTAGTCGTCCCAGGTGATGGGGCCGTCGAGCTTGATGTTCGCCTTGTCGAACATGGCCTTGTTGTAGTAGAGCAGCCAGAAGTCCTGGCGGTACGGCAGCGCGAAGTAGCTGTCGTTGACGTTGAAGGCGTCCAGGCCGGCGAGCTTGGAGGTGTCGGTCGACTTGACCATGTCCGTGATGTCGAGGAGCTGCCCGCGGGCGGAGTAGCGCGAGTAGTCCGTCACGTTCTTCATGGTGATCACATCGGTCTTGTCGCCACCGGCCAGCATCGTGGTGACCTTCTCGGGATAGTCGTCCGCGAGAATGTCGGCCGGCTTCACCGTGACCCCGGGGTTCGCCTTCTCGAAGGCGTCGAACAGGGCGGTGAACTCCGGCGTCTTGGCGAGGTTCCACACGGTGATCGTGAGGGTGGTGCTCCCGCCGCCTTCGGCGGTCTCACCGGAGCCGCCGCCACCGCACGCGGCGACCGCGAGGGCGAGCGCGGCGGCCACTCCCGCGGTCTTCACAAGATGGCGGCGCACTCTGGCCTTGGGGGGGTTCGAAGGGATCATTGATCCGGTCTCCTTCCATGAAGCCGGGCTCAGGCGCTCACGCTGATCTCGTCGGCTGTGACCGGCGCCCGTGGCGGCAGGCCGGACAGGTAGCGTTCGAGCTCGTCGAGGGCGCTCTCACTCATCCGCCGGGTCTCTGATCCCAGAGATCCGGCGACGTGGGGGGTGATCATGACGTTGTGCAGGTCGTACAACGGCGAGTCGGCGGGCAGCGGCTCCGGGTCGGTCACGTCGAGGATCGCGTCGAGCCGCCCCGTCACGCACTCGCTCTCCAGAGCGGCGGTGTCGAGCACGGACCCACGCGCCGTGTTGATGACGGTCGCGCCGTCCCTCAGCAGGGCGAGCTCCGCCGCCCCGATCAGGTGACGCGTCTCGGGCAGCGCGGGCACGTGCAGGGTGAGCACGTCGCAGCGCCGCAGCAGGTCGGGCAGCTCGACCAGCCTGCCGCCGGCCGCGCGCACCTCGGCCGGGTCGGCGTACGGGTCGGCCACCAGGATGTCGACCTCCAGGCCGCGCAGCCTTTCGGTGACCCTGCGGCCCACCCGCGAGAAGCCGACGACACCGATCGTGCGCCCGCGGTTGGACAGCTCGCCGCGCCCGGCCGCGTAGGACCAGTCGTCGCGATGTTTGCGCGCGTCGTGGGCCAGGAACGGGGCCTTCTTGCCCGCGAAGATGATCGCGGCGAGGGTGAACTCGGCGACCGGTATCGCGTTCTCGTCGGCGGCGTTGGTCACGAGTATCCCGCGCCGCCATACCTCGTCGGTGACGAAGGAGCGTACCGTGCCCGCGCAATGGAAGATCGCCCGGAGCTCCGGCGCACCGGCCAGCAGCTCCTTCGTCAGCGGGGGGCAGCCCCACGAGGTGACGAGCACCTCGACCTCGCGCAGCCTGCGCCGTACGAGCGGGTCGTCGAAGTTCATGGTCGAGATAGGATCGGTGAGTTCGACGAGTTCGTGCAACCGTCGTAACTGCGGCTCCTGAAACTGCACCCCGAAGTGCGCAGGATCCATGACCAGCAGGGCCTGTGGTCGACGACGGTCTCTCACCCGGATCCTTTCGGCAGCAAGCGCTTACCAGTGTCGCTGATCATGTCCGATCATTTCAATCACGTCAAGATCTCTTTAGGGCGCTATACGATCGTTATCGATCGTCAAGGTCAGGATTGGCGGCGCATTTCGGCGTGAAGGCTGATCGAAGTGAGCGCTTTTGATCAGTCTTTGCTTGACGTGTTCGCTCGGTGATGCCAGCATCGCCTGAACTCATCGCTGACTGGGGAGGCCCGATGCGCTGGCTGCGGGAGCTGGACGACCGGAAACTCTCGCCCCACACCGGCTGGACCCGCGACCACTGGGCGGCGCTGGCCGACCATCTCCTGCTGTCGGCGCGGCGCCACGCGTCCCCCTCGCACGCGCGGATCTCCTTCCCCGGCGAGCCGGGCGGCTACGGCCCCGACGTGGACGGGCTGGAAGGCTTCGCGCGCACGTTCCTGGCCGCCGGGTTCCGGGTGGCCGGCGAGGGCGGCCGCGACCCGCACGGCCACCTGGAGTGGTACGCGCGCGGCCTGGCCGCCGGCACCGACCCGGGCTCTCCCGAGCGGTGGGTGCGGCTGGACGAGCACGACCAGGCCAAGGTCGAGGCCGCCTCCATCGCGCTGGTGCTCCACCTGACCAGGCCGTGGCTGTGGGACCGGCTCGACGAGGGCGTCCGGGAGCGGGTGGTCGCCTATCTGGCCCCGGCGATCGGGTCCTGGTATCCGCCGATCAACTGGGTGTGGTTCCAGATCGTGGTCGAGCAGTTCCTCGCCTCCGTCGGCGGGCCGTGCTCTCCCTCCGACATCGAGGCCGGGCTCGCGCTCACCGACGGGTTCGCCCGCGAGCAGGGCTGGTACGCCGACGGCGACAAGCGCGCCTACGACCACTACGTCGGCTGGGCGCTGCACTTCTACCCGCTGCTGTGGACCGAGATGGCCGCCGGCGACCCGGCCGCCGACACCCGCCGCCCCGCCTACCTGTCCAGGCTGGAGCGCTTCCTGCGCGACGCCGTCCACCTCGTCGGCGCCGACGGGTCGCCGCTCATCCAGGGCCGCAGCCTCACCTACCGGTTCGCCGCCGCCGCCCCGTTCTGGGCGGGCGCCAGGGCCGGGGTCGGGTCGCCCGGCCTGCTGCGCCGCGCCGCCTCCGGCATCGTCCGCCACTTCGCCGAGCGCGGCGCCCCCGATGACGACGGCCTGCTGACGCTCGGCTGGCACGGCCCGTGGCGGTCGATCGCGCAGTCCTACTCCGGCACCGGCTCGCCCTACTGGGCCGCCAAGGGCCTGTACGGCCTGGCGCTGCCCGCCGACCACCCCGTGTGGACCGCCGTCGAGGAGCCGCTGCCGGTGGAGGAGGGCGACTTCCAGCTCGCGATCCGGTCACCCGGCTGGCTGGTCTCCGGCACCCGCGCCGACGGGGTCGTCCGCGTCGTCAACCACGGCACCGACCACGCGCTGCCCGGCGACCAGCTGTCCGACTCCCCGCTCTACGCCCGCCTGGGTTACTCCACCGCCACCTCGCCCGTCCTGGCCGGCCCGCACGCCGCCGACCCGCTCGACCAGTCGGTCACCCTCCTCGACCCGTCGGGCCGGCCCAGCCACCGCACCGGCTTCGACGCCCTCCTCGCCGACACCCTCCCCACCGGCACCGCGCTCGGCGCCTCCCGCTGGCGGGCCCACTGGGTCGAGCCCGGCCTGGACGCCCCCGACCACGGCTCGGGCCGCGCCGGCGCCGTCACCCCCGGCCCGACGCTCACAGTCGTGTCCGCGCTGCGCGGCCCCTGGGAGGTCCGGCTCGTCCAGGTGGCCGCCCCCTGCTCGTCCCCTCTGCGGATCGGCGGCTGGCCGGTCTCGTCGGCCTCCGACTCCCTGATCGTCCCCGGCCCCGGCCTCGACCTGGCGGACGTCACCCGCGCCGAGGACGCCACCCCGCTGTCCCCGGAGACCTTCATCCCCTGGTGCGGCACCACCGCCGCCGCCGAGCCCGGCCGCTGGTACGTCGCCGGCGTCCACCTCGGCACGGCCGCCTCCCCGGCCCCCGAGATCGCCTGGACCGCCACCACCGCCCGCATCACCTGGCCGGACGGCGTCACCGACACCCTCGACCTTCCCGCCCTCCTCCGCTGACGGGACGGCGGTCAGGCGGAGGAGGAACGCACGATCAGCCGGGGCTCGACGACCACGCGGTGGGCCGGGCGGTGCGGGTCCCGGTCGGCCAGGCGGGCCGCCAGCAGCGCGAACGCCGCGCGCCCGATGGCCGCCTTCGGCGGACGCACCGCCGACAGCGGCGGGTCGCACAGCTCGGCCACCTCGTCGTCGTACGTGACCACCCCCAGGTCTCCTGGCACCCGCAGGCCGCGTTCCTGGCAGCGCTCGACCAGGCCGATCGCCTCCGGATCCGGATGGACGAGCAGCGCCGTGGTGCCCGTGGCGAGGCAGGCGTCGAGGATCTGGTCCAGGGCCGCCGTCCAGCCGGGGTCGCGCCGGTCGACCACGGTCAGGTCGGGGGCGCCCTCCAGGCCGAGCTCCTCGCTCGCCTGCCGCCACCCGCGCCGCACGTGCGGCGCCGTCGGGCTCTGCTCGGTGGTGATGACGCCGATCCGGCGGTGCCCGAGCGCGGCCAGGTGGCGCACGGCCATCGCGGCCCCGAGCGCGTGGTCGCTGACGACGGACTCCATGGCCTCCTGGTAGGGACCGATGGTGGCGGCGCGTTCGACGAGCACGACCGGGACGGGCGCCTGGCGCAGCCACCGCACCAGCTCCTCGCCGTCGTCGCCGGTGGTCGTGGGCGCGACGAGCAGCCCGTCCACGCCTACGAACTCCACCAGCCACGACAGCTGCCGCCGCTCGTCGGCCGCCTGGTAGGAGGCGCCGCGCAGGACGATCCTGGCCCCGGCCGCCGCCGCGGCCTGCCGGACGCCGCGGATCACGTCGGGCCAGTAGTAGTCGAGCGACGGCACGACCATCCCGATCGTGAGCCGCCGCGCCTCGCCGCCGTTCTCCTCGGGGACGGGCTGCGGCGGCGCGGCCCCTTCCGGCTCGCCGACGAGCGCGCCGCCGTGCAGCACGGCCCCGCCGCGCACCCGCCGGATCACCCCCTGGGAGGCGAGCAGCGCGATGTCGCGGCGGATGGTGATGGCGGAGACGTCCAGCTCCTCGGCCAGGTCGGTGACGCGCACCACGCCGCGCTGCCGCAGCAGCTCGACCACCTGGGCGCGGCGCTCGTCCGGCAGCGGCGCCGGCGAACCGGTCCCGGTCATCCCCGCACCCCCACCCGCACCAGGACCGACCCTTCGGCGGTGCCGGGCAGGGCCAGCTCCAGCCGGGTCAGCCGGTCGCCCCACACCGAGGTGAGCATCGGGTCGTCCAGCTCGCGCACGGTCAGCGAACCGGCCGCCCGCTCCGGGTCCCACGTGAGGACCGCGGCCCGCCCGCCGCCGGGCGGCCGCACCTCCACCTCCCCGGGCCTGTCCTGCCGCACCTCGCCGGCCAGCAGGAACCGCAGCGCGCTCGGCTCCCCGTCGCCGGTGAAGCGCCAGGCGTCCTCGATCGTCACCTCGCCGGACGACCGGTCGAGGAGCGCCGTCCGCCACCACCGCTCCAGCCCGCCGACCGGGTAGGCGGCCGCGAGGTCCAGCCGTACCCGGAAGAGGCCGGGCTCGTCGGCCACCTCGACGTCCCTGGCCCGGTAGGACGCGCCCGCACGCTGCGGCGTGCCGCGGACCTCGGGCACGTTGTGCCAGTCACCGCGCATCGTCCAGATCGCGTAGCGGTCGGGCCCGAACGTCCGCGCCGTGTACGTGGGCCGCCCCGCGTCGACCACGGCCGGCACCCCGTCGACGGCCACGATCACGGAGCCGACGTCGTTGTGGTTGTGGTTCTCCGCGTTGTGCCCGCCCTTGACCACGAGCGCGAGCCCCCGGTCGGTGCCGCCGGCCGCGCGCGCGACGCCCACCTGGGTGCCCGGCAGCCACGCGGAGGCGACCAGCGGCGGCCCGGCGGCCTCGGCCTCCAGCCACGCCGGGTCGCCCAGCGCGGTCATGACCCGCCCCAGCTCGGCGGCGGGGGAGACGGCGGCGGCGCGCTGGGCGGCGGCGTGACGGACGCCGTCGGGATCGCCGACCCGCCGCGCCCACCGGTGGAGCACGTCCCAGGGCTGGCCGGCGGGCGGCCGCGCGCGGGCGTCGGCGACGTTCACGTACCACCCGCCGCCCAGATGCATCAGGTACGGGAAGCGCACGGTCGCGCGGACCACCGGCGCCCCGGCCGCGTCGAGCACCCCCGAGGTGGCGTGCGCCAGCACGTCGAGCGCCTCCAGCGCGCGGCAGGCGCCGTTCCACCAGTATTCGTAGCCCTCGTCCACCGACCCGTCGGGAGGCAGCGCCGCCAGATAGCGGTCGACGCCCTCGACGGCCAGCGCGACCTGCAGCGCCCGCTCTTCGCCCGGCTCGGCCAGGCGCAGCGCGGCGACCAGCACGTTGCCGCAGATCCACGGGCACCAGTTGTGGACCTGACCGTCGAGTCCGAGCCAGTGCCAGTCGCGCCGCCGGGTGAACGGCTCCAGCACCCGCGCCCGCACCTCGGCGCGCACCCGCTCGCGCACGCCGGGGAAGCGCTCGTCCAGCCGCTCGCCGATCGCCTGGTCGGCCCAGGCGAGCTGGGCGGCCACGTCGCCGGCGCCGAGGTCGAGGCAGGGGGCGGCCGGGTCCGGCAGCACGGCGCCGCGCGGCCGGCAGGACTCCTCGTGCGCCGGCCAGCACCACGAGCTCTGCTCGCACAGCAGCACGATCCCGTCGGCGGCCTCGGCCAGCCACCCGTCGTCGCCGGTGGCCGCCGCCATGAGCACGGCCCGGGTCAGCCGGTCCTGGCGTTCGAACACGTTGCGCTCGTAGACCGTGCGGTCGCCGTCCTGGAAGTAGCGCGCGTACTGCGAGGCGAGCGGTTGCGGCCACGGAGAGCCGCGCTCGGCCTCCGCCCGCTCGCGCACCGGCTCCAGCGCCCGCCGCGCCGGCTCGCCCGCCAGGTCGGGGGCGGGCAGCGCGCGGCCGGGATCCAGCAGGACGCGGGCCAGCGCGCCCGGAGAGGCGGCCGCTCCCCAGAGGCTGAGCAGTGGGCCGGGACGGGCGGTCTCCGCGGCCCGGAGGGGCGGGCCGGTCGCCGTGTTCGTCATAGTCCCTCCTCGGGAGCCACCTCATAGTACCGATCGAACCTGATCGAAGATGATTCACCCGCGAACCTCCATGGAGCAAGTGATCGAACCCTTACACTCCTCTGGATCATGAAAAGAAAACTGTGGGCCGCCGTGGCGGCGCTCGTCCTCGTAGCCGCGTGGGGCTGCTACGAGCTGGTCAACGCACGCACGTTCCAGCTCGCGGGGAAGCTGGTCGACCGGGTGGAGACGGCGGAGAAGGTCGTCGCGCTCACCTTCGACGACGGTCCCGACGAGCACACGCGGGAGATCATCGACGTGCTCGCGAAGGAGCGGGTGCGTGCCACGTTCTTCGTCGTCGGATCGGAGCTGCGCGCCCGCCCCGGGCACGCGGCCGCGCTGGTGCGGGCCGGCCACCAGCTCGGCAACCACACGTTCACGCACCGCAGGATGGTGTTCGTGTCCGGCTCGACCGTGGCCGAAGAGGTGGAGCCGACCGACGCGCTCATCCGCGCCGCCGGGCAGCGCGGCGACATCCCGTTCCGGCCGCCCACCGGCAAGAAGCTGCTCGCGCTCCCTCTCTACCTGGCCGAACGGGAGCGGGTCACGGTGATGTGGGACGTCGAGCCCGACTCGGGCCGCACCCCCAGCGCGGAGCGGATCGTGGCCGAGGTCCGCGAGCAGGTGCGGCCGGGCTCGATCGTGCTGCTCCATCCCTGGTACGAGAGCGGCGCCCGGACCCGCGAGGCCATCGGCGGCGTCGTCTCCGGGCTGCGGGCCGACGGGTACCGGTTCGTGACCGTGGCCGAACTGCTCGGCCAGGAGTGAAAACCGGGACCGAGGGGCAGAGGAGAGCCTTCGCGGACGGGAGGCCGGATGGGGACGAGCGCCGAGCGGCGGGTGGAACAGGTGGCCAGGGAGGCTCTCGGGCTGGACGAGCTGCGGCCAGGCCAGCCCGAGGCGATGGCGGCGCTGGCGGAGGGCCGCGACACGCTCGTGGTCATGCCGACGGGAGGCGGCAAGTCGGCCGTCTACCAGGTCCCCGCGCTGCTGCTGGACGGGCCGACGCTGGTGGTGTCGCCGCTGATCGCGCTCCAGCGCGACCAGGTGGAGGCGCTGCGCGAGCGTGACGAGCAGGCGGTCAGGCTGGACGCCGGCACCTCGAAGGGCGAGCGTGAGTCGTCGTTCGAGTCGCTGCGCGCGGGCGAGACCGAGTTCCTGTTCTGCGCGCCCGAGCAGCTCGCCAGGCCCGACGTGGTGCGCGAGCTGGCCGCGGCGAAGCCGTCCCTGCTGGTGGTGGACGAGGCCCACTGCGTCTCGGCCTGGGGCCACGACTTCCGGCCCGACTACCTGCGGCTGGGCGCCGTCGCCGACGCTCTCGGCCGGCCCGTCGTGGCCGCGCTGACCGCGACGGCCGCGCCCCCGGTGCGGGCCGAGATCGTCGAACGGCTCCGCATGCGCGACCCGCTGGAGGTGGTGTGCGGCTTCGACCGCCCCAACATCAGCCTGGAGGTACGGGGGACCACCGGCGACGGCGAGGACGTGGCCGAGGCCGTCGAGGCGCTGGCCAAGCCCGGACTCGTCTACACCGCCACCCGCAAGCGGGCCGCCGAGCTGGCCGGACGGCTGGGCGAGCGGGGCGTGCGGGCGGCCGCCTACCACGCCGGGATGCGGCGGGCCGACCGCGACGCCGTCCAGGAGGCGTTCATGGCCGGGGAACTCGACGTGGTGGTGGCCACCAACGCGTTCGGCATGGGCATCGACAAGCCGGACGTCCGGTTCGTGGTGCACGCCCAGGTGCCCGGCTCGCTGGACTCGTACTACCAGGAGATCGGCAGGGCGGGCCGGGACGGCGAGCCCGCCGCGGCGGTGCTCTTCTACCGGGCGGAGGATCTGGGGATGCAGCGGTTCTTCACCGGCGGGCTGCCGGACGAGGAGGCGCTGGCCGTGGTCGCCCGCGCCATCGGCGAGGAGGGCGGGCGGACCGACCGCAAGCATCTGCGCGAACGGCTCGGCATCACCGCGCGCCGCGTCACGTCGCTGCTGAACCTGCTGGAAAAGGCGGGCGCGGTCCGGCTCGGCACCCGCTCCGTCGCCGCCGCCGAGGACGCGCCCGCCCCGGAGGAGGCGGCACGGGCCGCTCGCGAGGTCGCCGAGCGGCACCGGGAGGTGGAGCGCACCCGGCTGGAGATGATGCGCCGTTACGCCGAGACCCGCGACTGCCGCCGCGGCTTCCTGCTCGGCTACTTCGGCGAGCGGCTGCCCGGCCCGTGCGGCGCCTGCGACACCTGCCTGGCCGGCACCGCGTCCGACCCGGAGCCGGCCGGCGACGTCCGGTTCCCGATGCACGCCCGCGTCGAGCACGTCGAGTGGGGGCCGGGCGAGGTCATCCGCCGTGAGGAGGACCGGCTGACCGTGCTGTTCCACGAGGGCGGCTACCGCGAGCTGCTGCTGTCGGCCGTCACAGAGGAGGGCCTGCTGCGCGAGGCCGGGTGACCGGGCATCCCGCCCGGTCGTGCACCATGGAGACGTGACCGTAGCAGAAGGCACCGCGCTCGGCCGGCTGGCCGGGCTGGTGGAGTGCGGCGGGGTGGTGGTGCTCAGCGGGGCGGGCCTGTCCACCGAGTCGGGCATCCCCGACTACCGCGGCCCGACCGGCCGGTCCCGCAACGCCCAGCCGATGACCTACCAGCGCTTCGTCGGCAGCGAGCAGGCGCGCCGCCGCTACTGGGCGCGCAGCCACGTCGGCTGGCGGCAGATCGGCGCCGCCCTCCCCAACGCCGGGCACCGGGCGGTCGCCGCGCTGGAGCGGCGCGGCCTCCTGTCAGGCATCGTCACCCAGAACGTCGACGGGCTCCACCAGGCGGCCGGGGCGCGGCAGGTGATCGAGCTGCACGGCGGCCTGGACCGGGTGGTCTGCCTGTCCTGCCGGGAGCGCACCCCTCGGGCCGAGCTCGACCTGCGGCTGCGCGCCGCCAACCCCGGCTGGGCGGCCGACGCGGGGCAGATCAACCCCGACGGCGACGCGGTGCTCACCGACGAACAGGTGGAGGGCTTCCGGCTGGTCGGCTGCCGCTCGTGCGACGGCGTGCTCAAGCCCGACGTGGTGTTCTTCGGCGAGAACGTGCCGCGCCCGCGCGTCGAGCGGTGCTTCGAGCTCGTCGGGTCGGCGCGGGCGCTGCTCGTGCTCGGCTCGTCGCTGGCCATCCGCTCCGGCCTGCGCTTCGTGGACCGGGCCGCCGCGCTCGGCCTGCCCATCGCGATCGTCAACCAGGGGGCCACGGGCGGCGACCACCACGCCACCCTCACCGTCGACGCCCCGCTCGGCGCCACCCTCACCGCTCTCACCGCGACCACTACGCCGCTGCGGGCACAATAGGGTCATGCCCGCCACCTGCCACTGCGGCCTGCCCGCCGCCTACGCCGACTGCTGCGGCCGGTTCCACCGCGGCGAGGCCGCCGCCGCGACGGCCGAGCAGCTGATGCGCTCGCGGTTCGCCGCGTTCAGCGTCCGCGACTCCGCCTACCTGATGCGCACCTGGCACCCGGCGAGCCGCCCGCCCGGCATCGACCTGGAGCGGAAGACGCGCTGGGTGCGGCTGGAGATCCTGGAGACCACCGGCGGCAGCGTCGTCCACACCGAGGGCACGGTCCGCTTCCGCGCCCACTACGTCCACCGCGGCAAGCCGGGCGAGATGGAGGAGCACAGCCGGTTCGTCCGCCACGAAGGCCGCTGGGTCTACTCCGGCGCCCTCTAGGAGGCCCGCCCCCGCCGCCCCGGCCGGTCCCGCCGGGTGAGCGCCGGCACCAGCCCCTGCGGCAGGAACAGCACGACCCCGATCAGCACCAGCGCGTACACCGCGTACGACAGCACGCTCGGCGCGTAGGTCGGCATCCCCGGCAGCGCGGCCAGCCGGTCGAGCCCCTGCACGAGCAGCGTGATCGCGCTCGCCCCCGCCAGCGCGCCCCACACCGTGCCCAGCCCGCCCACGACCGCCATGACGATGTACTGGATCGAGATCAGCACCGGGAACGACCCCGGCGCCACGTATCCGGTGTAGAAGCAGTAGATGCCGCCCGCCAGCCCCGCGAACGCGGCCGACAGCGCGAACACGACCAGCTTGTAGCGGCCCACCGGGATGCCGGAGGAGGCGGCGGCCGTCTCGCTGGTGGCCAGCGCGCGCAGCGCCCGTCCGGGCCGCGAGGCGATGACGTGGTGCGTGACCAGCATGACCAGCCCCAGCGCCGCCCACGTCAGCCAGGCGTACGCGGCCGCGCTGTCCATCTCCCACGACCCGATGCCGAACTGCGGGATGCCCTGCAGCCCGATGTCGCCTCCGGTGAACTCCAGCTGCCCCGCCAGCGACAGCAGGATGAGCTGCACCGCCAGCGTCGCGAACGCCAGATGGTGGCCGCGCAGCCGCAGCAGCGGCATCCCGATCAGCACCGCGAAGACGGCCGCCATCAGCGGCGCGGCCACCAGCCCCAGCAGCGGCGGGAACCCGTTCAGCGCCAGCAGCGCCGCCGTGTACGCGCCGACGCCGTAGAACGCGCCCTGCCCGAGCGAGACCTGCCCGGCGAACCCCATCAGCAGCGACACCCCGACGGTCACGATGGCCGCCAGCCCGAGCAGCACGTAGACGGCCAGCGCGCTGTCGTCGAGCACCAGCGGCAACCCCAGCGCGACGGCCACAGCCAGAGCCGCGGCGGCGATCCTCTTCACACCGCCTCCTCATGGATGGCCGACCGGCGGCTCGCCTGCACGATCATGACCACGAGCATGAGCCCGAGCGCCACCTCCAGCTGGTGGGAGCCGTACCCGTACCCGGCGGCCATCGTCTCGGCCACCCCCAGCAGCAGCGCCCCGCCGAGCGCGACGACCGGGCGGGTGAGCGCGCCGAACACGGCCGCGGCGAACGCGTTCACGATCAGCGTCACGTCCGTGTCGAACGAGATCGGCCGCAGCGGCGTGATCAGCACCCCGGCGAGCCCGCCGAGCAGCCCGCCGAGGGCGAACGCCAGCAGCCCCATCCGCCGGGTGTCGATGCCGACCACGCGGGCCGCGTACGGGTTGGAGGCGCACGCGGTGAGCGCCTTGCCCAGGTAGGTGCGCCCGAAGAAGAGCGCGAGCAGCACGAACGTGGCGGCGGTGACGGCGATGACGAGCAGGTGCTGCGTCTGGATCCGGGCCCCGGCGATCGTCACCGACCCGGCCAGCCCCGGCGCCGAGCGCGGCTGGTCGCCCCAGAGCACGATCTCGACCGCGTACGCGAGCACCCCGACCCCGAGCGTGATGATCAGCGACGACAGCGGCGTGGTGCCCGGCCGGCCGATCGCGGCCAGCCCGGTCAGCAGCCCGGCCACGCCGGCCAGCAGGACCGCCGCCGCCTCGCTCACCCCGTGCGGCACCCCGAGCCCGAGCAGCGAGGACGTGCACAGCCCCGCGACCACGGCGAACGTGCCCTGCGCGAAGTTGACCACCCCGGTCACCCGGTGGATGGCGACCAGCCCGCTGGCGATGAGCGCGATCGCGCACCCCACGGCCAGCCCGTTCAGCAGGTACGTCAGGAACGCGCTCATGTGATCGCTCCGCCCAGGTAGGCGCTGGCCACCCGCGGGTCGTCCGCCAGCTCCGCGCACGCCCCCTCCGCACGCACCTGCCCCGATTCGAGCACGTACGCGCGCGAGCACAGCTCGAACGCCAGCCGCGCGTTCTGCTCGATGAGCAGCACCGCCAGCCCCTGCTCCCGGTTGAGCGTGGCCAGGTGGGCGGCCAGGTCGGCGGTGATGTTCGGGGCCAGGCCGAGCGACAGCTCGTCCACCACGAGCACCTGCGGCCGGGACATCAGCGCTCGCCCGACGGCCACCATCTGCTGCTCGCCGCCGGACAGCACGCCCGCCCGCCGCCCGGCCAGCTCGGCCAGGCGCGGCAGCAGCTCGTAGACGGGGGCCGGGTCGCGCTGCCCGGAACGCCAGCCGCCCAGCGCCAGGTTGTCAGCGACCGACATATCCGGAAAAAGCTGGCGGCCCTCCGGCACCAGCGCCAGCCTGCCCTCCACCCGCACCGTGCCAGAAACCGTGCCCGACGCCGGAGTGAGCAGCCCAGCCAGCGTGTTGGCCAGCGTCGACTTGCCCGCCCCGTTCGGGCCGAGCAGCGCCACCATCTCGCCCTTGCCCACCGCGAGCGTGACGTGGTCGAGCGCGATGGCCGTGCCGTACGAGACCACCAGGTCGGTGACGTCGATCATGAGGCCTGTCCGAGGTAGGCGGCGAGCACGAGCGGATCCTCGCGGATCTCGGCCGGCGGGCCGTCGGCGATGACCCGCCCCAGGTCGAGCACCACGACGCGGTCGGCCAGCCGGGTCACGAACCCCACGTCGTGCTCGATGAGCAGGATCGTCAGCCCGTCCGCGCGCAGCTCCTCCACCAGCGCGGCCAGCCGCTCCCGCTCGTGCCCGCGCAGCCCTGAGGCGGGCTCGTCGAGCAGCAGCAGCCGGGGCCGCGCGCACAGCGCGCGGGCCAGCTGCAGCGCCCGCTGCTGGCCGATCGGCAGCCGGTCGGCCGGCCGTCCCGCCCACTCGGCCAGCCCCACCCGCGCCAGCGCGGCATCCGCCTCACGGCCGATCTCCCGCTCGTCGCGACGGTGGCGGGGCAGCCGCAGCGCCGCGGACACGAACCCCGACCGGGTACGGCCGTGCATGCCGACCATGACGTTCTCCCGGACCGTCATGGCGCGGAACACCCGCGCGCCCTGGAAGACGATCGACATGCCGAGCCGGGCCCGCCGGTGCGGCGCCAGCCGGTCCACCCGGTGCCCGAGGAAGGCGATCTCCCCGTGGTCGGCCGCCAGGTGGCCGGTGACGAGGTTGAACAGCGTCGACTTGCCCGCCCCGTTCGGCCCGATGATGGCGCACAGCTCACCCTCGGCCACGGCGAGCGAGACGTCCCGCACGGCGTAGACGCCGCCGAAGGAGCGCGACACCCCGGTGACCGCCAGCACCCGCTACCCCAGCCCGGCGACAGTCTTGGTCAGCTGCTCCCGCGCCCACTCGGTCGGCACGAACGCGCCGTCCCGCACCGTGTTGACCGAGATGTACTCGGGCGTCAGGCCGGAGTGGTCGGTGGGGGAGTAGCGGAAGCGGCCGTTCGGGGTGATCAGGTCCATCGTCTCCAGCGCCTGCTGGACCTTCTCCTTGTCGGTGCCGCCCGCCTTCCTGATCGCCTCGAACAGCAGCAGGCTCGCGCTGTAGCCGTCCTGCGCGAACTGCGGCGGCGGGTAGCCGTGCTTCTCCAGGTAGGGCTTCGCCATCTGCTCGATGACCTGCTTCTGCTTGCCGTCCGGCAGGTGCTCGCCCACCACGCCGATCGCGCTCTGCACCGTCATGCCCTCGGCGGCCTCGCCCATCGGCTCCAGCCACAGCTTGCTGGCCTGCGACGCGGTCAGGAACAGCGGCGTCTTCAGCCCGGACGCCGCGTACTGCTTGGCCGCGGTCACGCCCGGCGCGCCCGAGCCCCAGAACACCAGCGCCTCCGCCTCCGAGTCGCGCACGTGCTGGAACACCGGGCTGAAGTCGGCGGTGGTGGTCTCGTACGGCTCGTCCACCGCGATCGTGACCCCGTACTTCGGCGCCAGCGCGACCATGGACTCGTGCCCGGAGACCGAGTAGGCGCTCTTGGAGTCCCAGGCCACCGCGATCGTCTTGATGCCCTCGGCCTGGATGTACTGCAGGTAGCGCTCGGCGTACATGCTCGACAGCGCGGGCGTGACGAAGATGTACGACTTGATCGGCTCGACCTGCTCGACGGCCGGGGCCAGTGACAGGTAGGGCATCTTCTCGCGCTGCGCGAGCGGCTCGATGGCCAGCGCCGAGTTGGAGAACACCGGGCCGATGAGCGCGTCGATCTCGCCCTTGATCTGGTTGTAGGCCACGATGCCCTGGTCCGGCGCGGTCTTGTCGTCCCGCACGACCAGCTCGACCTGCCGCCCGAGCAGCCCGCCCTGCGCGTTGACCTGCTCGACGGCCAGCTCGACCGCCTTCTTGTCCTCGCTGCCGAGCGGGGTGTAGTTGCCGGTGAGCGAGACGATGAGGCCGACCCGGATCGGGTCCTGGGCGCCGGAGCCGCCGCCACCGCCGCCACCACCGCCGTTGCCGCCGCACGCGGCGAGCGCCACGGCGAGACTTGCCAGGAACGGTAGAAGCTTGCGCATCAAGACCTCCTGGTGGGAGTGGCCCGAATGTAGGCAGGTACATTACGGCTGTCAAGACAATGCCTAACATTGCGGCGGAGCGGGCTGTGGTGGAACGGGACGGCGGCGTGCGGCCGCAATCGGTGATCCTGACCTTTCTCGGCGATCACGTGTACGGCCGACGCTCCTGCGTGTTCTCCGGCAGCTTCATCGAGGCGTTCGGCCGGGTCGGCATCTCCGAGGAGGCCACCCGGTCCACCCTCACCCGGATGGTCCGGCGCGGCCTGCTGCGCCGCCAGCGCGCGGGGCGGCGCATGTACTTCGGGCTCACCCCGACCAGCGCCGAGGTGCTCAAGGACGGCGAGCGGCGGATCTGGCACACCGGCGTGGTCAACGACGCCGCCGGCGACCGGTGGACCCTGGTCGGCTTCTCGCTGCCGGAGTCGTGGCAGCGGCAGCGGCACGAACTGCGCTCGCGGCTGATCTGGGCCGGGTTCGGCCCGCTGCAGAACGGGCTGTGGATCGCTCCAGGCGAGGTCGACGCCTCCGGCCTGATCGACGACCTGGGCGGCGTGAAGGTGTTCTCCGCCGAGCCCCGGCATCCCACCGACATGCAGGCGCTGGTGGCCGACGCCTACGACCTGGCGGGGCTGGGCCGGCGCTACGAGGGGTTCCTGCGCCGGTGGGACCGGCCCGACCCGGTGCCGGCCGCGCCCGACGACCTGGCCCGCTCGCTGCTGCTGCTCACCGAGTGGCTGCAGATCATCAGGACCGACCCCCGGCTGCCGCTGCGCCACCTGCCGCCCGACTGGCCCGCCGAGAAGGCCCAGCGGCTCTGCCACGCGCTGCACCGGCGGTTCAAGCCGGAGGCGACGGCGATCGCCGACGAACTCCTCGACACCGTTCCCGATCTATGTTGGGCAGAACCGTGACAGCCGTTGCATAGTGGCCTAACTTGATGGCGAGAACGTCGAGGAGCGCGATGCGGAATCAGGGGCTGGGCTCGTGGCCGGCACGCAGGACCCGGATGACGCCCGACGGGGTGGCTCTCACGTACCGGGATGACCGGCGCACCTACCGCGAGCTGGCCACGCGGGTGGACCGGCTCGCGTCGGCGCTGCGCGCGCTCGGCGCGCGGCGCGGCGACCGGATCGCCTACCTGGGCGCCAACCACCCGGCGCTGGTCGAGACGTTCTTCGCGGCCGGGGCGCTGGGCGCGGTCTTCGTGCCGCTCAACACCCGCCTGGCCGCGCCCGAGCTGGACTACGTCCTGCGCGACGCGGGCGCGGAGATCCTGCTGCTCGGCGAGGGCCACGACGGCGCCGGGCTGCCCGGACGGCACATCGGGGCGGGGGAGTACGAGGACCTGGTGGCCTCGGGCGACCCCGCGCCGCTCGACGAGCCCGTGGCCCAGGACGACATGTGCCTGATCATGTACACCTCGGGCACCACCGGGCGGCCCAAGGGCGCCGTGCTCACCCACGCCAACCTCATCTGGAACACCTTCAACCTGCTCGTGGACGTGCCCTTCCGGCATGACGAGGTGACGCTGATCAGCGCCCCGATGTTCCACATCGCCGCGCTCGCCCAGACGCTCGTCCCCACCGTGCTCAAGGGCGGCCGGGTCGTCCTGGAGCCGTCCTTCGACGTCGGCCGCACCTTCGACCTCGTCGAGGCCGAACGCGTCACGGTCATGTTCGGCGTGCCCGCCATGTTCACCTTCCTCGCCCAGTCGGACCGCTGGCCGCACGCCGACCTGACGAGCCTGCGCCACCTGTTGTGCGGCGGTGCCCCGGTGCCCGAGCCGCTCATCCGCCTCTACCAGGACCGCGGGCTCACGTTCCTCCAGGGCTACGGCATGACCGAGACCGCGCCCGGCGCGCTGTTCCTGGCCGCCGAGCAGTCGATCGCCAAGGCGGGCACGGCCGGCGTCCCATGCTTCTTCTCCGACGTCAAGCTGGTCGCCCCCGACGGCTCTCCCGCCGCGCCCGGCAGTCCGGGCGAGGTGTACGTGCAGGGCCCGAACGTCACGCCCGGCTACTGGAAGCGGCCCGAGGAGACCGCCGAGGTGCTGTCGGACGACGGCTGGTTCCGCTCCGGCGACATCGGGGTCGCCGACGAGGACGGGTACGTGCGCATCTCCGACCGGATCGGCGACATGTTCATCTCCGGCGGCGAGAACGTCTACCCGGCCGAGGTGGAGAGCGCCCTTTACAGCCATCCCGCGGTCGCCGAGGTCGCCGTCATCGGCGTCCCCGACGACAAGTGGGGCGAGGTCGGCAAGGCCCTCGTCGTGCTCCGCCCCGGCGCGGGCGCGCGGGCCGACGAGCTGATCTCCCACCTGTACGGGCGGCTGGCCCGCTACAAGATCCCGAAACACGTGGAGTTCGTGCCCGAGCTGCCCAGGAACGCGGCCGGCAAGCTGCTCAAGACCCGGATCAGAGCCCTCTATGGCGAGGCCGGCTCCGGCCCGCCCGATCCCCGTGACACGAGGAGATGACCCCGCATGCGCACCTCACCGCCGTTCCGCGCGGACCACGTCGGCAGCCTGCTGCGACCCCAGCGGCTGCTCCAAGCCAGGGAGACCCTGTCCGGGGAGGCGCTGCGCGAGATCGAGGACGAGGCGATCCGCGAGGTCGTGCGCAGGCAGGAGGAGATCGGCCTGCAGTCGGCCACCGACGGCGAGTTCCGGCGCGCCTCCTGGCACATGGACTTCATCTACCGGCTCGGCGGCATCGGCCAGGCCTCCGACGAGCACATCACGGTCCGCTTCCACAACGAGCGGGGCGACATCGAGTTCACCCCCGCCGCCCTGCGCGTGCACGACAGGATCCGGCTGGAGGAGCCGATCTTCGCCGGAGACTTCGCGTTCCTGCGCGACACCGTCACCACCGCGGTGCCCAAGCTGACCATCCCTTCGCCCAGCATGGTCCACTACCGCGGCGGCCCCGCCGCCATCGACCCGGACGTCTACCCGGACGTGGAGGAGTTCTGGGCCGACCTCAGCGCCGCCTACGCCGAGCAGGTGCGCCGCATCGGCGAGCTGGGCTGCACCTACCTGCAGTTCGACGACACCAGCCTGGCCTACCTGAACGACCCCGCCCAGCGCGCCGAACTGGCCGGACGCGGCGACGACGCCGATCACATGCACCTGCGCTACATCAAGCAGATCAACGCCGCGCTCGCCGCCAAGCCCGAGGGCATGACCATCACCACCCACATGTGCCGCGGCAACTTCCGCTCCTCGTGGGCGGCCGCCGGGGGCTACGACTTCGTGGCCGAGGCGCTCTTCTCCGAGCTGGCCGTCGACGGGTTCTTCCTGGAGTTCGACGACGAGCGCTCGGGCGGCTTCGAGCCGCTGCGGTTCGTGCCGCCGGGCAAGATGGTGGTCCTCGGGCTCGTCACCACCAAGCGTGGCGAGCTGGAGTCGAAGGACACCCTCAAGCGCCGCATCGACGAGGCCGCCAAGTTCGTCGACCTCGACCAGATCTGCCTCTCGCCGCAGTGCGGCTTCTCCTCGACGGTGGAGGGCAACGTGCTCACCTCCGACCAGCAGTTCGCCAAGCTGGCGCTGATCGCGGAGACCGCCCGGGAGGTGTGGGGCTGACGGCCGGTCCGGACGCCCTCGTCGGCCCCTTTTTCGATGAGGGTACGGCTGGACGCCGTTATCTTCTCTGTGAACGAGAGGGTGTTCATTTATCCGTTTTTATTGTGATTAATTCTTGAGGTACTCCGCCGCCGGGCAATGGGCCGATCTGACCCGCACCCTCCCTGACCGGGCCCCGCCACCGAGGCCCGGTCTTCCCGCGTCCGTCAGAGGCGGGGCTCCGCGCGGTTGAGCACGACCACCACCACGGGGCGCCCGGCCTTCCCGGCGCAGGGGCCGGCGGCGTGTTCGGCGGGCGCGGCGAAAGGGCGGGCGTTGACGAGGCGCCCGCACTCGGGACCGCCGGACTGCCGGTCGCACGAGGGGCGGGCCGGGAGGCCGAGCGCGGTCATCAGCGCGTGGGCGCCGGTGTTGGTGAGGCTGACCGGAGGTCCTGCCACGGCCTCCGGGCGCGCACCGCGGGCGGCCTTGCCGCGCCGGGGCGGTGGCTCGCCCCTGGCCCTGAGCAGGCCGAGCATGGTGAGGAGCACGACGAAGCCGCCGATGACGCCGGAGACCTCGTCGGCCGCGTTCGTGCCGCGCACGAGGACGGTGACGCCCAGATACACCAGCCCGACCGAGGCCAGGAGGGCGGTGAAGACCTTTATCGCTCGATTCTTACGGTTTTTCGGCATCGGAATCGTGTCTCGGCTTTCCCTTTAAGCGGTCGTTTCACCGTGATCTGACGAGGGTCAGCCGAGTTTCGCCGAAGTGTGGTCGTCACGATTCCGCAACGTTGAAAGTTGTACGAGAAATGCTGGGCGACATTTCGAGAAATGTCAGGTTGTCGAGCAGGAAAGGGTGGGCGCGGTATTCGTGCCGCTCCATGACGCCAGGAAACCGAAACTCGTCGACGCGGCGGGGACGAGGAGGGCGTTCCAGCCGACGTGCGTCACGGTCACGTTCGCGCCGGAGGCCGCCAGGGTGCCGTTCCAGATCTGGGTGACGCGCTGCCCGTCGGCGAACGTCCACGACACCCGCCACCCGCTCGTCGCGGCGGCGCCGGTGTTGGTGACCGTCACCTCGCCCTGGAACCCGCCCTGCCACTGGTTCGTGTTCCGGTACACGGCGGTGCAGCCGCCCGGCGGCGTGACCGTGGGGGTGACCGTGGGGGTGACCGTGGGGGTAACAGTGGGCGTGACGGTGGGCGTGACCGTCGGCTGCGGGCCGGACAGGACGTCCACCAGCGCCGGGTACCACCGGTCGGCGATCTTCCGGTCGCCCGCCGCGTTCGGGTGCACCCCGTCGTAGGTGTCGGCGCTCGTGCTGAACCCCGTCCACTGGTCGACCACCACCACCGGAGACTGCGCGGTGGAGATGCCCGCGGCCCAGGCCGGGATGGCGTTGTTGAAGGCCACGACCCGCTGCGCGCACTCGCCGCAGGTGCTCGGGTTCATCGGGATGATCTGCGCGACCAGGATCCTCATCGCCGGGTTGCTCGCCCGCATCTGACCCACCAGCGTGGTGAACGCGCCGAGGATGGTGGCGGGCGCGACGTTGCTCCACACGTCGTTCGTGCCGAAGTGCATCAGCACGACGTCCGGCCTGGTGGCCGCCAGCCAGCCCGGCAGCTGGTTCTGGCGGGCCACGTTGGTGACGAGCGCGCCGCCGTGCCCCTCGTTGTCGCCGTCGTACGCGACCGAGCAGCCCTGCGGAGGGAGGGTGCCGACGAAGTCGACGTCCTGGTAACCGGTGTCCTGCAGCCGGTTCCACAGCAGCGCACGCCAGCAGCCGGGGGAGCCGGTGATCGAGTCGCCGAGAGGCATGATCCGGGTCGCGGCGGCGCCCGCCGCGGTCCCGTTCGCGGCCACGAGCATCGCCGCCACCAACGCCAGCACCGCCACCAGGATGACCCGCGCCCTCGCCATCGCCCGCTCCCGTCGTCGCCTCCGCAGATCGTAAGGAGCCCGATCCGCCCCGGAAAGGCGGCCGGCCACCGCAAGGGCGTGACCTGCGCGGATGGGCGGGGAAGCGCTGTAACTTTCAGGATCCGCGCCGGCGGGGGAGGCCGTTCCCTCGTCCGGTTGACGGGTAAGGGGACCCGGAGCCATCGGAAAGCACGGAGTCATCGGAAAGGGGGACTGATGATGAGCGGCATGGGCGACTGGGCCAAGAAGGCCGAAGACCTGGCCAAGGAGAACCCGGACAAGGCCGACGAGATCCTCGAGCGCGGCGAGCAGGCCGCCAGCGAGAAGACCGGCGGCAAGTACGACGAGCAGATAGGCAAGGGCGTGGACGCCGCGCAGCGCCGCTACGGCGGCGGCAAGGGCGAGGGCGAGGACCAGCCCGACCAGCAGCAGGGCTGACAACCCTCCGGGACCCGCCCTTTCCAGGTGGGTTCCGGCCCGTCCGGACCCCGGGCACGGGCCGTCACGGCGAGGAGAGCCGGTGAGCACGGTCACGGTCTTACCTGTATGCCTACAAGGCGGACGGCGCTTCCTCGCCGCCGTCGAGCGCGGAGATCACCGGCCCGCGAAGATGTCCTCCGGCAGCAGCGCCGACACCAGGAAACTGGGCACGTCCACGAGCTGGCTGACCCGCAGGTCCACCGCCACGCTGCAGATCGCGTACGCCTGCTGCCTGTCGAATCCCCGCTCCCCGAGGTGGTCGATCATCGCGTGTCCACCGGGATGTAGAGGCGGCTGCCCGCGCCGAGCTGCTTGATGTCGACGTTGCCCGCCTGCTCGCGGGGCGGGATGGTGCGCAGGGCGCGGGTGGCGATGGCCGGGTCGCGGGGGACGGCGCCGTCGGCCGACGGCGGGAGGACGAAGCCGCCGCGCTCCATCGACGCCTGCTCGCGGGCGGTGGTCCTGGCGAGGCTCTGGTGACCGGGGGACAGGCCGATGGTGCCCATGAAGGGCGCGGCGGGGATGCGGACGCCCGGCAGGCCGGGGGAGTACGCCCAGCCGTCCGACAGGTGCCAGCGCACGATGTACGGGTCGGGGAACACGTCGCGGAGGAAGCCGAAGCCGGGCACCTGCACCGTGTAGCCGTAGGTGCCGGGCACGACCTCCAGGATCTCGATCTCCAGCAGGTCGCCAGGCTGGGCGCCGTCGACGTAGACGGGGCCGGTGAGCGGGTGGACGACGTCGAGGTCGGGGGAGCCGACGGTCTTCAGGGTGGCGTCGGGGCCCATCTGGCCGTCGAAGGCGTCGCGGGTCTCCATGACGACCTCGTCGCCCGGCTGGACACGCAGGATGGGCGGGATGTCGGGATGCCACCGGTTGTGGCCGGTGGCCGGCTCCTCGGCGAGGGTGCGGTTCGGGTCGATGCGGAGCTCGTGGACGGCCATGTCAGGACCCCCTCAGGGTACGGGGACGGCGGGGATGGTCACCGGGCCGGGCAGCGGGTTCAGCACGTCGGCCTGGGAGACGCCCGCCGGCAGGACGACGTCGAGCGCCTTCGGCACCGCGCCAGGGGCGGACGAGCAGATGGGCTCGGCGCCGCCCGGCGCGCACACGCCGAACTGGAACGGCTGCGGCGTGGGGGCGAAGCCCCTGGCCTGGTCGGCGCTGAAGCCGTCCTGGCCGGTGAGCACGACGGCGAAGCGCCAGCCGGGGCCCGGCGTGCCGAACGACGCCCGGGGCAGCGCGACGGTGATCGTCCTGGTGGCGCCCGAGGCGCGCACCGCGGCGCCCGGCAGCGCGGTCCCGCCGGCCGTCACCCACACGGGCGCGGCGAACCCCTGCGCCTCCACCCGCTGCGTCCACGGGTCGGCGAGGCGGTGGTTGCGCTGCGGGAACGCGGCCTCGGCCGACCGCTCGGCCACCTGCGGGTCCTGGACGTAGACGTCGAGCAGCTGGGCGCCCATCTGGTTGCCGAAGGTCGGGGTGAGGTCGCGTACCTCGGCCCGGAGGTAGACGGTGGTCTCGTCGGTGATCACCTGGAAGCGGCGCAGGTCGAACGCGCCGTCGTGGAAGTCGGGCGAGGTCGGGTAGGCGTACGTGCCGGGCCCGTGGTCGTCGCCGTCCGGGTCGGTCACGTCGAGCACGGTCGTGGCCCCGGTGATGTCGCCGACGACCGAGCGGCGGGCGTAGGCGGTGCGGTCGTCCGCGGTCGCCGTGACGACCAGCGCGACCTCGCCGAACGAGACCGGCGCCGCGGCGGTGAACGAGCCGTCGGTACGGGCCCGTACCGACACCAGGCGGGCTGGGGCGCCCGTGTCGACCGGGGTGGCGGCGACGTCGACCCGTGCTCCCGGCGCGGTGGTGCCGGTGACGGTGACGGAGGTGCCGGAGGGGGTCGCGCCGTCCTCGGGGGCGGTGACCGTGAGGGGGACGGTTCCCGGCATGCCGTGGTCGGCGTAGCGGCGGCGGACCACCTCGGGCTGCTCCAGCGGGCGGCCCTCGGCCAGCGACAGGATCAGCCGCAGCTCCTGGGCCTGCGCCCAGGTCAGCGGCGAGGCCGAACCCGCGGGCCCGCCGGTCGTGAAGCCGATGGAGGCGGTCGCCGGGTCGGACCCGTACGGGGAGGCGGGCAGCGCGGGGTTCTCCCACGTCTGCTCGGGGACGAGGCCGGTGCCGGAGGACATGGCGTGCATGGCGTCCAGCAGCGATCCGGCGGTGGCCCGGTCGCCGGTCTGCAGCGCGTGCTCGGCGCGCTCGCCGGACAGGACGGGCCACAGGTGGCCGGAGCCGGTGTTCGTGGTGGGCCACGGGCTGCCGGTGGGCGCGCAGGCGGTCGGGTCGGGTTCGTAGCAGTCGCCGTAGCCGTCCTCGGTGCCCTCGGTGCCGGAGCCGTACCGGTACCAGCCGGGGCCGTTCGGCGTGGTCCGCCGGATGACCCGGTCCACCACCTGGAGACTGGCCAGCACGTCCGGGTCGCCGGGCGGCAGGACGCCGAGCCTGGTCAGCTCCAGGAAGCCCGCGTCGACGACCCGCCGCTGGTCCTCGGTCGGCGCGCCGTTGCCCAGGTTGTAGGAGTCGGCGGCGTCCGGGTCGCCGTGGCGCGACAGCCGCAGGAAGTAGCGGTCCGCGTACGGGCCCGTCGTGGTCACGGTCCAGCCCTTGACCGAGCGGGCGAAGTGGTCGGCGGTCGCCCGGTAGAGCCTGGCCCTGGCCGGGTCGTCCTGCCGGGAGGCGATCTCCCCGGCGGCGACCAGCCCGGCGATCTGGGAGGCGATCGTGGACGGCGAGTGGCCCGACTGCTCCTCCCACCGCTCCACGCCGAACGCCGGCCCGTGCGCGACCACGAAGTCCGCCGCCGCCCGCACCCGGGGCCACAGCTTCCGGTCGCCGGAGAGCCCCGCCTGGTAGGCCATGAGGATCGGGAACGCCGTCTCGTCGAGCTGGTCGCCGCCCGAGTCGGGGGCGAGCCTCCCGTTGATCAGCGAGTTGCGCGGCATCCGGCCGTCGGGCAGCTGCTGGCGCTCGAACAGGAAGCGGGTCACGGCCCGCGCCGTGGCCAGGTCCCCGGCGGTGAGGAACCCGGTGAACGTCTCGTACGCGTCGCGGGCGAACACCTGGCGGTACGAGCCGAAGTAGACGGCCCGGCCGCCCACCACGGTGCCCGCGTCGACGGCCTGCCCCCACGGGCTGCCCAGCGAGGCGACGACCGCGCCGGGGAACGTCTTGTCCTCGCTGGCCTTGAGCACGTTCGCCGACAGCCGGTAGCGGTCGGCCAGCGGTCCCGGCGGGCGCCGCAGCCCGGCGTCGTAGACCGTCCAGCCCGCCTCGTACCGGGCCAGCGTGGCCGCGAAGGGACGCCCGGCCGCGTCGCCCGCGGTGCGCAGCGCGGCGGCCTTGGTGCGGCCGAAGCCGAGCGCGAACGTCACCTCGCCCGACCGGTCGAGCGGCAGCCGGGCCGCGGCCACCACGTTGCCGTCCGGGGCGGTGGTGTACTGGGTGAGCGAGCGTGCGCCGTCGAGCTGGACGGCGCCGTCGCTCCCGGTGCCCGCGTAGCCGACGCTCGCCTCCGGCAGCCGCCGCTCGGCGCGCAGGGCCAGGTGGGTGGGCACGGCGTAGTCGCGGCCGGGCGCGGACGTCACCGTGTTCAGGTCGGAGACCACCGGCGCGCCGGTGGCGGCGTCGACCGTGCCGCTGTCGGCGCCGCCGTTCGCGGTCCCGCCGCCGCCGTTGCCGTTCACGCTCGCGTCCAGCAGCGCGTACAGCCGCAGGTTCGCGGGCCGCAGCCGGGCGCTGACCACGACGGCGTCCCGGTCCGGGTCGGTGACGTACGTGGTGGTCAGCCGGTAGCGGCCGGCCCTGCTCGTGGCGGTGACGGTGCAGGCCATGCCGGAACGGCTGGTGGTCACCTCATAAGTCGTGTCGCGGGACTGCAGCTCGGTGAACGTGCGGCCGTCGGTGACCGCGAACCGCATGGTCTCCACGTTCGTGTTGTCGATGGCGGGCTCGTACACGTCGGACAGCACGCCGCCCGCCACCGTGAACCAGACCTTGGACTCGCGGCCCGCGGACGTGCCGACGCAGTCCTTGCGCGCGAGCCCGAAGTGGGACGCCGAGCCGGGTCCGCCGGGCGCGGGGGCGGCGTGCGCGGGCAGCGGCGGCAACCCGGCCAGCGAGGCGGCGACGACCAGGGCGAGCGCGAACCGGCGGACAGCAGCCATGCGAAGCTCCCTCTGGAACCGCACGCGCCCCGCCCCGTGCCTGGTAATCCCCTTTGCAGACAAGACCGTCACCGCCCGCGTGTCAACCCCGCGGGTGAGCCGCCACGCTGACGGGGCAGGGGCGACCGTCATGAAGAAGACACTGCTGGCCACGGCGCTCGGCACCGCCGCCGCGGCCGCCCTGGGCGGGATCGCCACCAGATCGGGGCGGCCCTGGTTCCAGAAGCTCGACAAGCCCTCCTGGCAGCCGCCACCGGCCGCCTTCCCGCTGGTGTGGAACCCGCTGTACGCGCTCATCGCCTACGGCGGCGCCCGCGCCCTGGACCGGGCGGGCGACGAGCGCGCCGCCCTCGGCCGCACGCTGGCCGCCAACCTGGCGCTGAACGCCGCCTGGCCGGCGCTGTTCTTCGGCGTCCGCTCGCCGCGCCTGGCGCTGGCGGAGATCGTCGCGCTCAACACCGCCAACGTGCTGCTCGTGCGCAAGGCCATGCGCGCCGACCGCACCGCGGGGCTGCTCCTGGTCCCGTACGCGACGTGGACGGCGTTCGCCACCGCCCTGAACGCGGAGATCGTCCGGAAGAACCCCGAGTAAAGATCAGTAGATTCAAACATTAAGTAGCCAATCCCTCACTATGGGTACTGATCACTTCGGATGATCACATCACCGCCCTCAGGGGGATGCATGTACAAGTACGCCATGACCGCACTAGCCACCGCCGCCACCAGCGTGCTGCTGGTCGCGGGTCCCGCGGCAGCCGAGGACGCCGGCCAGTGCGCGCCGGCCGCGGCGGGCTCCGTCCCGAAATCCGGCTCCGTGGGCGGCGTGACCGCTCCGGCCCACACCGCGGAGACCCAGCGGTTCGTCGAGAAGCTGGTCCAGGTGGTCCAGCCGGGCCCGGCGGCACCAGTGCTGGACGAGTCGGGCGCCAAGGCGCTGCTCGGTCAGCTCGCCTGCCAGTCGGGCGCCGACGGCCACGTCGCGCGGACGGCCGACAACGAGGAGGAGAACTGCATCAGGTACCGGGTGGGCCCCGGCTGGTCGCCGAACTGGCCGATGCTCGACGCGCTCGGCGTCAGGGAGCTCATCGAGCGGTCGTCGGGCACCGCCTCGGTCTGCGTCGGCGACCCGTCGATGCTGCCCGGCACCACGGCCGTCCAGCCGCAGCCCGGCCCGCAGGCCGGGTCCGCTTCGCAGGCCCTGTCCGACGACCCGACCCCGGCCCCGGCCGCGCCGGGCACCGACGCCCAGCCGCAGCCCGAGCCCCAGGCCCAGCCGCGGCCTGAAATTCAGCAGCAGGTCCAGATCCAGCCGCAGGTCCAGTGGCAGGGCCGGGGGCAGCAGCGGGCCCAGGCTCAGGTGCAGCCGTACCAGTACTCGCAGGTCTACGTGCAGCCGAACGGGCAGTCGCTGATGGAGAGCCTCGGCATCGGCCTGCTGCTGCGCGGCATGGTCGACGACGACTGACGGCCGCGGCCGGGCGCCGGGTTCGGCGCACCCGGCGCCTGACACCGTACGGGTGACAAGGTCAGGCGACAGGTGAAGAGAACCGGCGCCCGCTGAGGCCGTACGCTGCTGCGCATGGTGAATCGGGTGATCGACGGCCGATTCGAGCTCGTGGAGCGGCTCGGCGGCGGGGGCATGGGGCTGGTGTGGCGGGCCTGGGACCAGGCGCTGCACCGGGAGGTCGCGCTCAAGGAAGTGCGGCCGCCCGACCCCGCCCTGGGCGACCCCGACCCCGCCCGGGACCGCGAGCTGCGCGCCAGGGTGCTGCGCGAGGCCCGCGCCCTGGCCCGGCTCAACCACCCGCACGTCGTCACCATCCACCACATCGTCGACACCGGCGAAGACGGCTTCCCCTGGCTGGTCATGGAGCTGGTGACCGGCGGCTCGCTGCAGGACCGGCTGTCCGACGGGCCGATGGCCCCGGCGGAGACGGCCCGGCTGGGGCGTGAGGTGCTGTCCGCGTTACGCGCCGCGCACGCCGTCGGCATCCTGCACCGTGACGTCAAGCCGGGAAACGTCCTGCTCCGCCCCGACGGGCGCTCGGTCCTCACCGACTTCGGCATCGCCGCCGTGCGGGAGTCGCCCGGGCTGACCGCGACCGGCTCGTTCATCGGCTCGCCCGAGTACATGGCGCCCGAGCGCATCAACGGCCACGAGGGCGACCCCGCCTCCGACCTGTGGTCGCTCGGCATGCTCCTGTACGTGGCCGTCGAGGGTCGCCACCCCCTGCGGCGCGCCACTCCGCTGGCCACCCTGGCGGCGGTGCTCAACCAGGAGGTGCCGGCGCCGGAGCGGGCGGGCGGCCTGACCCCGGTGCTGTTCGCCCTGCTCAACCGCGACCCCGCCGCCAGACCTGGCCCCGACGCCCTGGACCGCATGCTCGCCGCCGCCCACGACGCCCCGCCCCAGAACTTCTCCCCCCACCCAGGCCCGCCCTTGGCCCACCCACCCCACCCCCCCCAA
>NZ_JAHKRN010000041.1 GCF_019396385.1 Nonomuraea harbinensis
TCCGCCGCGTTCCCGGGAACGCGGCGGACGGGACGTCAACCGGCGGCCCCGAGGTATCTCCTGGCGGCCTGCACCCCGGCCTGGAACCTGCTGGTCGCGTCCAGGTCGCGCATCAGCGAGGCGATGTGCCTGCGGCAGCTGCGCACCGACATGCCGAGCTTCCTGGCCACGACCTCGTCGGTGTAGCCCTTGGCCATCAGCGCGGCGATGGCCTGCTGGAGGTCGTCGGCCACGTTGGCGTAGCCGACCTCGACGCCCTCCAGCGGGGTGGCGGTCTCCCACAGGTGGTTGAAGAGGTCCAGCAGGAACTGCGCGATGCCGTGGTTGTGCACCCGGGCGACGCTCGCCTCCCCGTCGTCCTCCACGCCGAACATGACGACCAGCGCCCGGTCGAAGACGACCGCCGACCTGGGGACGTGGCTGACGGTGAAGACGGCCGCGCCGGCGTCCGTCAGCCGCTTCAGCAGCATCCGGGTGGACACGTCGGCCCGGTTGCGGTGCTGGCAGATGAGGCGCACCGTCACCCCTCTGGCCAGCAGCGTCAGATACATCTGTGACAGGTCCTCGACGTCGCCGCCACCGGCCTGCATCGCCAGCACCTCGTCGCGGCAGGCGTCGCCGGCCGTCTTCAGGAAGCCGCGCACCTCCATGGCTCCCACGAGATACTCCACCGCACCGGCCGCCGAACCCCGGCCGGCGCCGGCGTACTCCGACTGCAACGCCCCCATCCGCTCGCGGATCTGGTCGATCAGCTCGCGGCGCTGGTAGATCTCCCGCTCCACCGAGGAAACCAGGGAGGCGGCGGCCAGCTCGGGGTCCACCGGCACGAACCGTACGCCCTCGCTGTCGTCGACCCTGAGCAGCCGGCTCTCCACCAGGTTCGCCACCGCCTCGCGCACGTCGCGGACGGTCAAGCCGAGATCTTCCGCGGCCACCTCGACGGCCTCGATCACGCCCTTGCGGGAGGCGTAGCGGTACACGTCGGTCACCAGATCGCCGAAGGCGGGCGATCTGCCCGGGAACAATGTCGTCACACTCATCGATCGGTCTTCCTCTCACCTGTTCATGAACTGCTCGGCCACCGAGATGACGTACTGGCCGTAGGTGGACTTCTCGAGTTCGACGCCGAGCCGATGACAGGCCTCGGCGTCGATGTAGCCCATACGGAGAGCGATCTCCTCCAGGCACGCGATGCGCACTCCCTGCCGGCGTTCCAGTAGCTGGACGTACTGGCCCGCCTGCAGCAGCGAGTCGGGGGTCCCGGCGTCGAGCCAGGCGAAGCCGCGGCCGAGGTCGACCAGCTTCGCCCTCCCCTGTTCCAGGTAGGCGCGGTTGACGTCGGTGATCTCCAGCTCGCCGCGCGCCGACGGGGTGAGGTTCTTGGCGATGTCCACGACATCGCCGTCATAGAGGTAGAGGCCGACGATCGCCCGGTTGGACCTGGGCCGCTCCGGCTTCTCCTCGATGGACAGCAGCCGGCCGCCGGCGTCGGTCTCGGCGATCCCGTACCGGTGCGGGTCGTGTACCGGGTAGCCGAACAGCACGCAGCCGTCGACGGCGCGGCACTCCTCGCGCAGCAGCTCCTGGAAGTTGTAGCCGTGGAAGACGTTGTCGCCCAGGATGAGCGCGACCGGCTCGCCGCCCAGGTGGTCGGCGCCGAGCACAAGCGCCTCGGCGATCCCGTTGGGCTCCGCCTGCTCTGCGTAGGTGAGGCGGAGGCCGAGCCGGGAGCCGTCGCCGAGGAGCCGGCGGACCTGCGGCAGGTCCTGCGGCGTGGAGATCAGCAGGATGTCGCGGATCCCGGCCAGCATCAGCACCGACAGCGGGAAGTAGACGAGCGGCTTGTCGTTGACGGGCAGGAGCTGCTTGGAGACCGCCAGCGTCGCGGGCAGCAGCCGCGTGCCGCGCCCCCCGGCGAGCAGTATCCCCTTCATGCGAACCATCCCCTCCCGGCGTTCAGGTGACCCGGGTGCGCCGGTCGAACAGGATCAGGGAGCCGCCCAGCAGCAGGACGGCCATCCCGGCGAGCACGGCCACCTCGGTCAGGACCGCGCCGAGCCCGGTGCCCGGCCGGGTGAGCGTGAGCAGCGCGTCCATGCCCCAGGCGTGCGGGAAGGCGTGGCCGATGGCGTTGATGACCTCGCCCGAGGCCTCGCGCGGCCACAGGCAGCCGCCCAGCATGCCCAGCACGACGCCGAGCGGCGGGCCGATCGCGGGCGCCTGGTCGGGCGAGCGCAGCAGCGTGCCCACCAGGATCGCGGCGCCGGTGGCGACCAGGGAGAACACGCCCACGACGACGGCCACGGCGAGCGGGTCGCCCCACGAGACGCCGAACGCCAGCGAGCTCACCACCATGATCAGCACGGCCTGGGCGGCGGCCACCAGGAACCTGCTCACCGCCTCGCCGAACAGCACCGACCGCTGCCGCACGGGGGCGGTGAGCGCCCGCTGCAGCATGCCCAGCCTGCGGCTCTCCACCAGCGCCGCGGCGACCGCCATGGAGTTGATGAAGGTGAACAGCAGCAGGTTGGCCGGGGCGGTGTAGGCGAAGCCGCGCGGGTCGCCGCCGGTCGTGGCGGAGTCGTTCACGGAGACCCGGCCGGCCTCGGCCTGGGCCTGCCGCACGTACTCGGCGGCCTCGGTCTCGGTGGCGCCCGCGACGGTCGCCGCCCTGGTGGCCTCCAGCACGGCGGCCACCCGGCTCACCGAGACGTCCACCGCGCCGCGCGCGGCCATCCCGCTGCCGTTGGTCCCGGTCATGACCAGCTCCAGCCGGGTCGAGCCGGAGGGGACGACCAGGCCCGCCGCCAGCGATCCCTCCCGTACGCCGGAGCGCAGGTCGGCGGCGTCGTCCATGGGGATCACCGTCAGGTCCGGATGGCGGCGCAGCTCGGCCAGCACGGCGGTGGTGACCGGGTCGGAGCCCTCGGCGCCCTCGGCGACGACGCCGACGGGCAGCCGGTCGGAGCCGGCGGTGCCGCCGCCGAGCGCCATCCCGACGAACGCGATGGACACGAACGGCATGATCACCATGAAGAACAGGCCGACCCGGTCACGCGTGAGGCGTCGCAGGTTGGCGGCCACGAGCGCCGCCACCGGCCGCGGGCGTCCGCTCATAGCAGCAGTCCCTTCCTGAAGCCGGCGACGGCCGTCCCGCCCGCCGCCAGCGCGATGGCGCACAGCACGCCGATCGGGCCGGCCACCGCGCCGACGGAACCCGCCGCGCCCGCGCCCGCCAGCTCGGTCAGCGCCGTGGAGGTCCAGCCGTTCGGGGTGAGCAGCGCCACCGCGCGCAACGGCTCGGGAAGGTCGTAGAGCGGGACCAGGCTGCCGCCGAAGAACGCCGCCACGAACGAGACGACCATGATCACCCCGTCGGCCTGCGCGTCGGTCCGCACCCGGCTGGCCACCAGCATGGTGATCGCGGCGGCGGCCAGCACGTGCGCGACCAGCACCGCGAACACCGCGACCGGATCCCCCCAGGTGGTGCCGAAGATGAGCGTGGAGGAGGCCCAGCAGACGCAGACGCTGACCACGCCCAGCCCGAACCCGACGACCCCCTTGCCGGCGACCGGCACCCACGCCGCGACCGGACCGGCCCGTATCCGGTCCAGGGTGCCGAGCTTGCGCTCGGTGAGCAGGCCGCGGAACGAGGCGCCCACCACGAAGAAGGCGAACAGCGCCGCCATGCCGGAGCCGTAGTAGACCGACAGGTCCACCTTGCCGCCGGAGAGCGGGTCCTCGGCCAGGGTGAGCGCGGGGCCCGCGGCCCCGTTCCGCTCCACCAGCTCCTTGACCCGCTCGCCGGGCACTCCGGCGAGCAGGACCGCGTGCACGGCGAGGGTCCTGGCGTCCACCACCGCCGAGATCCGGTCCACGACGGCGCCCGCGACCACCCCGGCCAGCGGTGACTCCGGCGAGGTGAGCACCGCGACGTCGCCGCCGCGCCCGGCCCCCACGCTCTGGCTGAACCCGGCGGGGAACACGATGGCCGAGCCGATCTCCCCGGCGTCCAGCGCCCGCCGCGCCTGCTCCTCGCCGGGCAGGTCGCGCAGGGTCACCGCCCCCTTCAGCTCCTCCGAGGCCAGCACCTCGCGGCGCACGGAGGCGGGGAACTCGCCGTGGTCCAGGTCCACGAAGCCGACCGTGGCGCGCAGCGGCGGATCGTCGCCGCCGAGCGCCAGGCCGAACAGGGTGGCCAGCGTCACCGGCACGATCACCGCGATGACGATCGCGGTGCCGTCACGCAGCCGGGTGCGCAGTTCGAGTGCGCTCACCGTGAGCATCGCCCGCCACATGGTCAGTCCCGTAAGGAGGTGCCGGTGAGGTGTAGGAAGGTCGCCTCGAGGTCGGGCTCGATGACCTGGGTGGCGGTGACGGTGGCGCTGCCCTCCACGGCGGAGATCAGCGCGGGCAGCAGGTATCTGCCGCCCTCGGCGATCAGCCGTACGGACTCGGCGCCGGTCCTGGCCGCCTCGATGACGCCTTCGACGGTGCGGAGCTTGGCGTAGGCCGCCTCCACGTCCCCGTCGAGCACCAGCTCGATCTTGTCGGCGCTGCCGACCATGGCGATCAGCTCGCGCCTGGTGCCCTCGGCGATGATCCGGCCGTGGTCGATGATCGCCACCCGGTCGCAGACCCGCTCGACCTCCTCCATGTAGTGGGAGGTGTAGAGCAGCGACATGCCGTCGCCGACCAGGAGTTCCAGGCCGTCGAGGATCGCCTTGCGGCTCTGCGGGTCCACCCCCACGGTCGGCTCGTCCAGGATCAGCACGTCGGGGCGGTGCAGGAGGGCGGCGCCGATGTTGATCCGCCGCCGCATCCCGCCGGAGTAGGTGTCCAGCCTGCCGTCGGCCCGGTCGGACAGCCCGATCAGGTCGAGCACCTCCTCGATCCGGCCGGCGAGCCCGCGCCGGGCCAGGCCGAACAGCCTGCCGAAGAAGCGCAGGTTCTCGCGGCCGGTCAGCTCCGGGTACAGGGCGATCTCCTGCGGGACGTAGCCGATCCTCGCCTTGGCGCGCCTCGGGTCGGCCGCCAGGTCCGTGCCGCCGACCAGGACGGTGCCGGCGTCGGGGCGCAGCAGGCCGACGAGCATGGAGATCGTCGTGGTCTTGCCGGCGCCGTTCGGGCCGAGCAGTCCGTAGGCCTGGCCCGGCGCTATCGAGAAGCCGACGTCCTCGACCGCCGTCACGTCCCCGTACCTCTTGCGCAGGCCCTCGCAGGCCAGCGTGGCCGTCACCGCGGGCCCCAGCCCTCGGCGGCGGTCAGCCCGGGCGGCTCGCCCTTGTCGGCGACGTTCCCGGCGAACACCTGCCGTGCCAGGTCGGTGCCGAGCTGGAAATCGAGCGGGCTGTTGCCGGTGATCCGGTTCCACAGCACGTGGTTGTCCAGGGCGTCGTCGCCGCCCCACTCCTTGGAGGAGCCCATCACGAAGCCCGCCCCCATCACGGACTCCCCGCTGGGGTGGTTGTCGTGGATGTGGTTGTCGACGACGCTCACCCGGTGGGTGCCGATCAGCGCCAGGCCGACGCCGGAGATCGGCGGCCCCGCCGCGCCGAGGCCGTCCGGCTCCACGCCGGCGGCCAGGTCGTTGCCGTACAGGTCGTTGCCGGCGACCAGGCAGTCACGCACGCCGCCCTCCGGCTCGCCCTCGTAGACCTGGTTGAGCAGCAGCACGCCGATCGCGTTGCCGTGGCAGGAGTTGCGCACCACCCGCGCGCCGGAGGAGTTGTCGACGAAGATGCCGAAGGCGTTGGCGAAGGTCTCGTTGCCGTCGAGCAGCGCGCCGGAGCGGGGGCAGAAACTGAGGGCGACGCCGCCGTACTGGCTGCCCGAGGCCCGGCAGCCGGTCACCGCGCAGCCGCTCGACTCGCGCAGGTAGACGCCCCACACGGCGTTGTCCTCGGCGGTCACCTCGTGGACGGTCACGCCGGAGACGGTGTGGGCGTAGATCCCCGCCCCGGAGAAGCCGCGCACGGACAGCTTCTCCACCCGCACGTCGGCGACGCCCTCGCCGTGCACCGTGACGCCGCTGACCACGTCGTCGCCCGCGTCGTGCAACCCGGGCACGCCGACCGGCCCGCCCTCGCCGGGCGCCAGCACGGTCCGGCCGGCCCCGGCCCCGGTCAGGGTAACCCCCGGGTGCCTGATCCACACGTGCTGCCGGTGGACGCCCTCCGCCAGCGAGATCCGCGCCCCCGGGCCCGCCTCGTCCAGCGCCCGCTGGATCGACTCTCCGGGCCGTACCGTCATCGTCCGCGTCATCCCACACTCCCGTCCACGAACACGATCGCCAGCGATACGAACAGGCCGTCGCCGCTCCCCCAGCGGGCGGCCCCGGCCACGATCCCGCCGTCGCCGCTCCGCCGTCGGGCCGCACCCGCCGCGGCCCCGGCGGCGGTTCGGCCCGCGCCGTCCGGGGCGGGGCGCAGCCGCGCCAGGGCGGCCCGGCCGCTCGCGCCCCGGACCGTGTACGCCGCGCCTCCGGTCAGCCGCAGCCCGGTCGAGGCGGCCAGTTCGCCGGCCGCCTCCTCCAGCAGGGAGGCGCTCCAGCCGGACGGCGGGCGGGCCTCGGCCTCGAAGTCGTGCCAGGTGAACCCGGGAGGCCGGCTGCCCACGGCCTTGATGAGGCTTTCCTTGACGGAGAACGCGGCCGGTCCGGGCCCCAGCGCGCGCTCGGCGGCGGTGGTGAGCCGGCGGGCGAACACGTCCCCGCCCCGGCGGGCCGCGCGGGCGATCCGGTCGACCTCCACGATGTCCACGCCCATGAGGGCGGCGCCGGCGCTCACGCCAACGCCCCCGAACAGCGGTCCGCGAAGGGCATCAGCGCGGCGGTGTACTCGTCGGCGCGCTCGACCATCGGGATGTGCCCGCAGTCCTCCACGAGCAGGATCTCGTTGCCCGGGTAGCCGGCGAGCACCTCCAGCCACGGATCGACGGGCGTCATCCTGTCGTGCCTGCCCCAGAGGTACATGGCCGGGCAGGACACGCGGTCCAGCGCCGCCCGCACCCGGTACCCGCGGGTGGCCTTGAGGCTGCGGGCCATGCTCACCATGGACTCGGGCCGCCGCAGCATGTCGCCGACCTCCGCCATGCGGTCGTCGGAGAACAGGCTGCGCCCGCCGTGGAACAGCGCGGCCACCATGCGTTCCCCGAACTCGTCGCCGAACGGCCGCACGCTCCCCCGCCGGTCGAAGCTGAGCCCGACGTCGGGGTCGGCGGTGAGGCCGGGCGCGCCGCTGACCACGATGCCGAGCACCCGGTCGGGGCGGCGGCCCGCCAGGTCGATGGCGACCAGGCCGCCCAGCGAGTTGGCGCACAGGATGATCTCGCCGGCCCCCGCCTCGTCGCAGGCGCGCAGCAGCGCGTCGCCGAGCCGCTCGATCGAGCCGGCGACCCGGCGGTCGAGCGCGCAGATGGCCTCGTTCGTACGCAGCACCGGCAGGCCGGCCCGCTCCAGGTGGCGGTAGGGGTGCTCCCAGATCCACCCTCCCGCGAACAGCGCGGACATGAACACCACGGCGGGCCTGGGGCTGTCGCCGAGCCGGTGCTCGGCGGTGAAGTCCATCATCGAGGCTCCGGTCACTTCCGTCTCCACATGGTTCGCAGGGGGCTCGGGCATCACAGCGTGGCGGCGTCCTCCGGGGTCCACCCGCACGCGCACGCCGCGCCTTCGCCGGTCGCGACGACGGCGGCGCAGCTTGGGCAGCGGGCGTAGTCCCGCGCGGAGGCGGGATACCAGACGCTGGTGTGCACGCGGGTGCACAGGCCGCTCCTGAAGAAGCGGCGCATGGCCCGCTGGTGCGGCCGGGCGTGCACCGCGCGCAGCGACTCCGGCCGGTCGAAGGCGCTCAGCGTGAACTTGCGGTCGCCGGCGTCGAAGGTGGCCGCCCCGAGGAAGCCGCGCGACGCCCGCAGCGACTTGACGATCTCCACGCTGAGCAGGTCCACGTCGGCGGCCTCCGCGTCGTCGCGGATCTCCAGCCAGGTCAGCACCAGCGCGCCTGGGCGCTCGGTGCGGCCCGTGGGAACCCTGGCGCTCATGCCGTACTGGCGGGTCTCGTCAGCGGCCGGTACGAATCGCGCCGCGTAACCGAGCGCCTCGGCGAGCGCGAGCCTGTCGTAGCTCCTGCGGACGTGCGCGCCGTCGTGGCCGAGCGTCACCAGGTCGGTGCCGGACACCGTGACGGTCCCGTTCGTCGCCGGCATCCCCAGGTACGCGCCGCGGTGACCGGCCCGCAACGTCCAGAAGACGGCGACCTCGTCCTCCCCGCCCACCATCCGCTCCACGAGGAACCGCTGACCGGCGAACCGCCCCAGCACCCGCGCCGCGTACCCGGCCAGCCCGTCACCGCTCAGCACGCCCCCCGAGTCGGGATCGGCATAGGACGCCACCGTGGCCGCCACCGCCGCCGGATCCCCCGCGCTCCAGGCCGCCAGCTGCGCCTCCACGACCTTCCGCACGTCACCCATGCGCCCCTCCCCTCCAAAAGGCGGGCGGAGAAAGCCGCAACGCCCCCACCACCCCACCCCGCTCCGCCGAGCCGCGAACAGAGGAGAGCACGACGCCGCCCGCCACCCCACCCCGGCGGTCGTCCTCCGGGAGGTGGGGGGAGGAGAGGGCGACGGCCAGGGCGTGGCTGCCGGTGTGGCTGATCGAGACGCGGATGCCGCGGGGGTCGGTCCGCCGGGCAAGGTCGGCGTGCAGGTGGACGGCCGGTGGGTGGCCGTCCAGGCAGGTCGCGTCGGCCTGGCAGGCCGGGGTGGGCAGGGGCAGGATCTCGACCTGGCCGAGGTGGGTCGCGGTCGGCGGCAGGCCGAGGAGCCGCAGCACCGCCCGCTTGCCGGCCAGCCGCCCGGCCCAGTGGTCCAGGGTGCGCCCCGACGACCGCACCCGCTCGGCGGAGGTGAAGACGTCCTCGACCCGCATCCCGTCGAGCAGCTCCACCGGCCGCGTGAGCCCGGCGTAACCGACCGCCGCGCCGCCCCAGCGCTTCACGCCGCCACCTCCCTGGCCAGGCGGCGCAGGGTGCCGGGATCGGCCATGCTCAGGCAGCGCGCCCCGGCCCGGCGGGACAGCCCGGCCAGGACCTTGCTGTCGCCGACCTCCACCCCGGGCGCGACCGCGTCGACCGCGCCGACCGTACGGGTCCACAGGACCCTGCCGGTGAGCTGCGCCACCAGCGCCCGCCGGAGCGCGCCGAGGTCCGTGGTGGGCTCGCCGGTGACGTTCGGCACGACGGGGACGCGGGGCTCCCGCATCGGGGCCGCGTCCACCGCCGCCGCCCAGCCCGGCACCGCGCCGGCCATGAGCGGGGAGTGGTACGCGCCCCCCACCTTGAGCGGCACGATCTTGGTGGCGTCCGTGGCGAGCTTCTCCAGCCGGTCCAGAGCCGGGACAGCACCGGAGACGACCACATGACCGGGCGCGTTCTCCAGCCCCACCACGACGGGCTCCCCCGGCGCCGCGGCCGCCGACGCCAGCTCCTCCACCCGCTCCGCGGACAGCCCCATCACCGCGCGCATACCGCCCGCGACCCGCCCGGCCCCGGCCATGAGCCGGGCGCGCGTCTCCACCAGGCGTACGGTCCCGGCCAGGTCGAGCACGCCCGCCGCGTGCAGGGCGGTCAGCTCGCCCACGCTGTGCCCGGCCACGACCGCGGGCTCGTACCCCTCTTCCGTCAGCACGGCCAGGGCGGCGAGGTTGCAGGCGGTCACCGCCACCTGGGCGTGCTCGGTCGACACCAGCCGGTCGAGCGGGCCGCGCGCGCACAGCGGCGAGATCGGCCGCGACAGCAGCGCGTCGACCTCGTCCAGCCGGTCGCGGGCCACCGGCCTGCGGCGCAGCCACGCCCCCATGCCGACCCGTACGGTGCCCTGGCCGGGGAAGAGATAGCCGAACATGAAGTGAGCTCCATTCACAGGCGGCGGCGCGGCCGGCGCTCCTCGTGGGCCGGCCGCTCGGTACCGAGGAAGCCGAGCAGCAGCTTGTTGACCTGGTCGGGGGCGTCGAGGGGCAGCCAGTGCCCGGCGTCCTCGATCCGTTCGTAGCGCCAGGGCCCCTTGACGAACTTGCCGGAGGCGGCCATGCCCTCCTCCAGCAGCGCCTTGTCGCCCGCGCCCCAGATGCCCAGGGCCGGCGCGAGCACCGGCGGGAAGCGGCGGGTGATCCGCAGCTCGGAGGCGGGCGAGCGGTTGGCGCGGTACCAGTTGAGCCCGGCGGTCAGCGCGCCCGGCCTGGCCAGGTCGCGCAGGTAGCGGTCGTGGTCGCCGTCCCTGCCCATGATCTCCTTGAACAGCCGCCAGCCGTTGCGGCGCAGCAGCTCCTCGCTCACACCGGGGAACTGGTAGAAGAGCATGTACCAGGAGGCCGCCCGCTGCTCGATCGACGGCGTGGCGAAGACGCCGGGGTGCCCGACCGACAGGGCCACCAGGTGGTCGATCCTGCGCGGCATGAGGAAGGCGTACATCCAGGCGATGGCCGCGCCCCAGTCGTGGCCGACGAGGTGCGGCCGTCTCACGCCGAGCTCCATCGTCAGCGCCACGACGTCGTTGACGATGGTCTGCATTCCGTACGCCTCGACCTCCTGCGGCTTGCCGGAGTCGCCGAAGCCGCGCAGGTCGGGCGCGATGACCCGGAAGCCGCCTTCGACCAGCGCGGGGATCTGGTTGCGCCACAGGTAGGAGGAATCGGGGAAGCCGTGCAGCAGCACGACAGGAGGGCCCTCGCCCTCGTCGACGTAGGCGAGGTCGACGCCGTTGACGTGGACCGTCTTCTTCTCCATCATGCCGTCTCCCTGAACAACCGCTCAGCGAAGAACTCGCTGAAGCCGAACTCGGGCACCTCTTCGGGGGCGACCATGTTGAGCAGTCCCGTCACCTGCGCGGCGAAGTTCCTGGCCATCAGCCGGCGCACCCGGCGCCTGCGCTCGACGGCGGCGGGCCCGAACTCGACGTGCAGCCTGCTGATGATGGAGGCGCCGAAGTCCAGCCGCTCCAGGCGGAATTCCCGCTCCTCGACGTACGGCGCGAAGGCGGCCGGCGACCAGTCGGCCGAGCCGAGCAGGATGTCGCAGACGGTCCTGGAGTCGCGCAGCGCGCAGGACAGGCCGGTGCCGAGCACGGTGTCGGCGTTGCCGGCCTCGTCGCCGATCAGCACCACGCCCTCGGTCAGCGGCGGCCCCTCGGGGACGCTGGACACCGACGGCCACACCGACAGCGGCCCGGCCGGCGTGGCCGCGGTCACCGCCTTGCCGTGGTCGGGCAGGCACTTGAGCTCGTACGCGGCCAGGAACCGGTCCACGCCGCCGGGCCCCCGGTAGCGGTGCTTGTTCACGGTGGGGAAGTTGAGATAGAGGCGGGCCCGGCCGTAACCCTGCGGGAAGACCATGAACATGACGTCGCCCTCGGTGCCCATGGCCTGCACGTCGGGCGGCCAGCCGTCCATGCCCTCGACCATCATGCCGCCGCCCCAGTGGTGCATGGAGTTGCGCATCGTGATGCCCACCTGGCGGCCGACCGTGCAGCCCCGGCCGGTCGCGCCGAGCACGATCCGGGGGCGCAGCTCACGCGGGCCCAGCGGCGTGCCGTACGAGACGACCGGGCGCGGCCCCGGCGTGACCGTGATCTTGGCGGCCGCCATCTCCAGCCGGGCGCCGGCGGCCACGGCCTGCTCCGACATCAGCTCGCACACGGCGTGGTGCGGGAAGGCCATCGGGCCGCCGAAGCCGGGGATGAAACCGGTCATGTCCACGGCCTCGACCTCGTCGTCGGCGACCGCCTCGTCCCAGGTCATCCACTCGCGGATCTCCCAGCCGCCGCCGTCCCAGAAGCAGTCCTCCACGCCCAGGCGGCGGGCCTCCCTGATGCCCCACGGCGCCAGCCACTCGCCGCGCACCAGGTCCTTGTAGGCCTCCTGCTTCTCCAGCACCACCACGGACAGGCCGCCCGCCGCCAGCTTGCAGGCCGCGGACGCTCCGGCGATGCCGCCGCCCACGATGACGACGTCGGGCTGCTCGGACACGTGTGTCAACTCCCCCACCTCTCCCAGTAGGTGCGTTCCTCCGCGCTGTAGCGCTCAGCCGGGCGAAAGTCGGTTCCCAGGGTGTAGGCGACCGGGATCATGCACACCTGCGTGACCCCCGACGGGATGCCGAGCAGGCGCCCGACCTCCCGTTCGTGGGGGACGTGCAGGCAGGTGATGGTGCTGCCGAGGCCCCTGCTGCGCAGCGCGAGCTGGAAGGACCAGATGGCCGGGAAGATGGAGCCGTAGAAGATGCTGGCCCTGGTCTCGCCGTGCCGCACCAGGTGGCCGGGGTCCTCCGCGACCTTGTCCGCCATCCGCACCCGCCACGCCTCGTTGATGGCCGCGATGTCCGGCGGTCGGCCGAGCACGCACGGGATGACGAGGACCGGCACCGCTTCGAGCGTCTCGGTGAGGGCGAGCGCGGAGGCGTAGTTGCGCTTGGCGCGGGCGTCGTTGCGGCGGCGGCCGGCGTTGGTCCAGATGTCGTTGCGGTGGAAGGTCCAGGAGGAGCGGATCATCTCCGCCAGCTTCGCCTTCACCGCCGGTTCGGTGATCACCAGCCAGCGCCAGTTCTGGTGGTTGTTGGCCGTCGGCGCCTGCACCGCGACCTCCAGCGCCTCCCGTACGATCTCGGGCGGCACCGGCCGGTCCAGGTCGAGCCGGCGGCGCACGGACCGCGTCGTCGTCAGCAGCCGGTCGGTCTCGGCCACGTCGAAGGGCGGTGTGCTCATACCGCCCCCAGCAGAACGGCGCCCGACACGGACCCGGGGGCGGCGGTGAGCGCGAGCGCCTGCTCCACCGGCCCCGGCAGCACGGGATCGGTCAGATACCGGCCGAGGTCCCCGGCGACCGGCCGGGCGAGCCCGGTGAGCGCGGGCGCGATCCCGTCGCGGACGGCCAGCGCGGCCATGGCGATGTTCATCGCCCCGCTCGCCGCCTGGCAGTCGCCGATCAGCGCGGCCGACGAGGTCAGCACCCCGCCCGCCGTCCCCAGCACCGCCGCCGCCTCCTCGCGGTCCCGCGACGAACCAGCACCCACCCCGACCACCACCCCCGCCGAGGACTCCAGGGCCGGGTGAAGGGCGTCCGTGGGGTCGTGGGTGGTGTGGGTGGTGGCGAGTACCCGGGCGTAGGCCCGGCCGCCGCGGCCCGCGCAGTGGTCGGCGGACTCGACGACGAAGGCCACCGCCGCCGACCCCGGCACGGGCTCCGCCGCGCCTGTCTCGTACGGGGTCGGCGGGTCGGAGGGGTCACCGAACGCCTCGCCGGGCCGCTCGTCGGCCGCGACCACCAGGACCACCTCGGCCTTGCCCGCGCTGATCAGCTCAAGGGCGCAGTCGAGCGCGATCGAGGCCGACGCGCCGCCGTTGCAGATGGTGGTGGTGGGCCCGCGCAGGCCCAGCGTCTGGCAGACGGCTCCGCCGGTGGCGTTCAGCACCACGTTGGAGAAGCTCAGGACCGCCGGCTTGTTCGGGTTGAGCGCGATGCTCTCGTCGAAGCCGCCGGTGCTCTCGGCCGACCCCGCGCCGGTGGCGAAGATGAGCCCGACGTCGTCCAGCGCCTTCCTGGGCAGCTTCAGCCCCGCGTCCTCCCACGCCAGGCGCGAGGCCGCGATCGCCATCCGGGACAGCCGGTTCATGTGCCGCCACAGCGAGCGCGGCGCGTACGTCCGCCCGTCCAGCGACGGCGGGCGGCCCGCCGCGCGGAGCCCGGCCGAGATGGCCGCGCTCACCTCGGCGATGCCCGTGCCCGCGCCGGTGACCGGCCCCAGCCCGGTGATCACCGCCTCCCTGCGGGGCGGGTCCTCGTACGCGCGCGGCCCGCGTGGCCGCGTCAGCACGAGGGAGACGTTGTTGCCGCCGAACGCGTAGTTGTTGGACACGACCGTCTCGATGTCCATGGGCCGGGCCACGTTCGGCACGAAGTCCAGGTCGGCGGCCGCGGGCTCCCCGTCGAAGCCGATGGTGGGCGGGGCCACGCCGTGGCGCAGCGCCAGCACCGCGGCGACCGCCTCGACCGCGCCGGCCGCGCCGAGCGTGTGGCCGAGGAAGGACTTGATGCTGCTGGTGGGCACCTGCCCGGCGCGCTCGCCGAACACCAGGCGCATCACCTTGGCCTCCATGGCGTCGTTCGCCGGGGTGCCGGTGCCGTGACCGCTGACGTAGTGCACGTCGCCGGGCGACAGGCCCGCGTCGGCGAGCGCGCGGCGCATGGCCGCGGCCCCTCCCCTGCCGGTCGGGTCGGGCGCCGTCGCGTGGTAGGCGTCGGCCGACAGGCCGTAGCCCGCGACCTCGGCGAGCGGGACCGCCCCCCGGGCCAGGGCCAGGTCCAGCGGCTCCAGCAGCAGGAAGGCCGCCCCCTCGCCCAGGTTGAGCCCGTCGGAGCGGCTGTAGGGGCGGCACGGGCCGGTGCTGAGCGCCTGCAGCCCGGCGAAGCCCGCGTACGTGCCGAACAGCAGCGGGTCCACGCCGCCGGCCAGGACGGCGTCCGCCTCGCCGGCCAGGATCTTGTCCTTGGCGAGGCCGACCGCGTTCCCGCCGGCCGCGCAGGCGGTCGAGACCAGGATGCGGGGCCCGCGCAGGCCCAGCCGTTCGGCGACCACGTCGCCGGTGCGGTGCATCGGCTGGTAGCGCCCCGCCTGGTCCGGCGTCGCCTGGCACTTGCCGAGGATGATCCCGAACCGCCCGGGGTCGGCGGCCGTCAGCCCCGCCATCGCCTGGCGCGCGGCGACGAGCGCCAGCTGGGCGGTACGGTCGAGAGAGGCGTCGGCGTCCGGCAGCTGCGACGTGATCCACTCGTCGGGCACCTGACCCGCGTGCCTGGCCTCGAACACCGCGTACGCCTCGTCCCGCATGGGGGTGAGGCCACCGCTGCCGCTGGTCAGCCGGAGCCAGAAGTCCGCGGGGTCGCGACCGGCCGCGCAGATGATGCCCAGGCCGGTGACGACGACGGGCCGCAGCGCCATGGATGTCTCCTTCACGAGAAGCGGGCCGGCCGATCAGATGATCGGCACGCTCCAGCTCTTGGGGACGATGTAGGGACTGGTGAGCGTGGTGACACCGACGCCGCCGGCCGACAGTTCGAGCCCGGCCGCCGCCAGGTCGCGGTCCACGCGGGCCAGGCCGAGGGTGGCGTTCAGCCCGACGCTGTGCACGGCGTGCACGACCTCGCCGATGACCTGGTCGCCCGCCATGAGCCGGGTACCCGGCGCGGGCACGCCGACCGCGCAGGTGAAGCCGACGGTGGAGCGCCCGGCGCCCGACTCGAACGCCTCCAGCACGGCCTCGCGGCCCACGAACGACTCCTTGGTGATGTCGACCAGCCAGTTGGCGCCGATCTCGATCACCGAGGCGCCCGGGGTGGCCTCGTGGCGCGGCATCGGCTGGCGGACCTCGAGCATCGCCAGCTCCAGGGCCTCCTGCCCGGCCGGGCGGGCGTGCTCGACCGACAGGCTCCACAGGCCCGGGGCCGACTCCCGGGGCACGATCATCTGGTATCCGTACTCGCCGGTGAAGCCCGTCCTGGCGAAGACGACGTCCACGCCGTCCCAGGTGGCCTCCGCCACGGACTCGAACGGCAGCGAGGCCAGCTCGGCGTCGATCAACCGGCCGACGACGCCCCAGGCGTACGGGCCCTCCAGCCCGACGATCGCCAGGTCCTCCGAGCGGTCGGCGATCTCGGCGCCCTCGTCGTTCCGCTCCCGCAGGTGCTCCAGCAGGCGGGCGCCCGCGCCGCAGGAGCTCTCCAGGAGGATCCCGTCCTCCCGGCCGAAGGCGATCACCTGGTCCACGATCCGCCCGTCCTCGTCGAGGACGAGGCTCATCATGCAGCGGTCGGAGGTGAGGTACTCCACGTCGCGGGCCAGCACCCGCTGGGCGAACTCGACCGCGGCGGGGCCGGTGATCTCGATGAGCCGGTGCCCGCCGAGGTCGATGACCGCGGCGCGTTCCCTCAGCGCCGTGTACTCCTCCGACAGCGCCTCGGGCGAGGCCGAGAAACGCAGCGGCACGGTCGCGTCGCCGATCTCGCCGTAGACGGTGCCCTCAGGATGCGTGGCCGCGAGGACGTTGGTCATGGTTCACACCTTTCGCACAGAACGTTGACCCGCCGGATCGGCGATCGTGAGAATTCCTTCGGCGGCCACCTGGCCCGCCACCCGGGCCGACACGCGGAACTCCGCGAATCCGCCGCCGCCTCCGGTCCGCTCGGCCGTCAGGGCGAGCTGGTCGCCGGGGACGACCGGGCGCCGGAAGCGCATCGACCTGACGCCCGCCAGGTAGCTGATCTCGCTGGCTCCGGCCAGGGCGAAGACCACGCCGGCGAGCTGGGCCAGCGCCTCGACGATCACGATCCCGGGCAGCACCGCCTCGTTCGGGAAGTGGCCCTGGAACCACAGCTCCGTGCCGGCGACGTTCTTGGTGGCCGTGCCCTTGACCCCCGGCTCCACCTTGCCGACCCGGTCCAGCAGCAGCATCGGCCAGCGGTGCGGCAGCACCGCGCGGATCTGGTCGTGGGTCAGCCCGTTCACCGGCCGCAGGCCGGCGGGCTTCGCCTCGGTAACCGTCATCCCCGGGCCCGCAGCGCCGGGTTGATCTCGTCGGCCAGCCGCGACACCGAGCCGAAGACGGCCATCTCGCTGTCGTAGAGCGCGACCCCGAACTCCGCCTCGATGGCGACGTAGAGTTCGAGCACGTCGAGGCTGTCCAGCTCCAGGCCCCGGCCGAACAGCGGCTGGTCGTCGGTGATCCAGCCCGGCTCGATCTCCAGGTCGAGCCGCGAGACGATCATCTTCTTGATCTGGTCGCAGGTCTGCTGGCGTTCGGCGGCCTTCGCGCGCAGTTCGTCGATGGTCATGATTTCTCCTAAGAACACGGCCTAGTGCCTTGGGTCGGGAGGGCCGGCTCACCCGAGGCCGCCGCCGTGGGCGACGACCACCGAGCCGGACATGTACGACGCCTTGTCGGAGGCCAGGAAGCTGACGATCGAGGCGATCTCCTCGGGCCGGCCCATCCGGCCGAGGCGGATGCGCGACTCGTACTGCTTCCTGATGGCGACGGGGACCTTGCGGGTCATGTCCGTGGCGACGAACCCGGGCGCGACGACGTTGGCCCGCACGCCGTGCGGGGCCGCTTCGTTGGACAGCGCGTGCGTGAAGGCGATGATGGCGCCCTTGGAGGCCACGTAGTTCGTCTGGCCGGGGAAGCCGCCGTCCAGCCCGCTGGAGGAGGACAGGGTCACGATGGAGCCGCTGCGCTGGTGCTGCATCAGCTTCAGCGCCTCCCGGCAGGTCAGGAAGGTGCCGATGAGGTTGGTGTCCACCGGGCCGCGGAACTGCTCCAGGCTCATGGCGATGAGGAAGCGGTCCTGGGTGATGCCGGCGCTGGTCACCAGCACGTCGAGGCGGCCGTGGTCGGCCCGGATCTCCCGGAACACGCGACGTACCGACTCCTCGTCGGTGACGTCCGCCCGCGCGCTCGTCGCGCTGCCGCCTTCCTCCTCGATGAGGGCGACGACCTCCTTGGCGTCCTGTTCCGACCTGGCGTAGTTGACGATGACGTGGGCGCCCTCCCTGGCCAGGTCGAGCGCGACGGCCCGGCCGATCCCGCGCGACCCCCCTGTGACCAGGGCCACGGAGCCTTGGGTGAACAGCATCGGCGTCTCCAGGAATTCGGCAATCGCAGAATGACTTGTCTGGATCTACCCCATGTAAGCTACTAACTGGGGATATCACGCCTGTATCATGCGGATATCCCCGCATTGACTGAGGTAATCGACATATTCGATGCTGACGCCATGGATCAGCGCGAGGCCGATGTATTGGTGGTCGGGGGCGGGCCCGTCGGATTGTCCGCGGCCATCGAGCTTTCCCGCCACGGAATATCCACCTTGCTGGTCGAAAAACACGAGGGGACGTCGCATTTCCCCAAGGCCCGGCTCATCACCACCCGCACGATGGAGATTTTCCGTTCGTGGGGAATTCAGGACGAGGTAGAAGCCGTGGGAATGCCGCGCGAGGAGTTCCTCGCCGTGGGCGTCGGCAGCTCGCTGACCGCGGACGACTTCGTACGGTCGGCGGCGGCGTTGCGGCGCGACGCCCCGCACAGCCCCACCTACACCTTCCTCTGCTCCCAGGACCTGCTGGAGGTCATCCTGCGCCGCACCGCCGAGTCGGGGCCGGCGACGGAGGTAAGGTTCGGCACCACCATGACCTCGATGCGCGAGGTCGCGGGCGGCGTCGAGGCGGTCGTCTCGGGCGGCGGCGAGGAGACCCTGGTGCGCTGCCGGTACGTGGTCGCCGCCGACGGCAGCCGCAGCGGGGTGCGCGACTCGCTCGGCATCAAGGCCGAGGGGCCGCCGGTACTCGGCCACATGATCAGCATCATGTTCGAGGCCGACCTGGGCTTCCTGCCCCGCGACCGGCGGGCCGCGCTGTCCTTCCTGCGCGACCCCCCGTGCGCCGTGGAGGCGGTCGACAGCGGGCGGCGGTGGATGGTGCAGACCGGGTACGAGCCCGAGGAGGGCGGCAGCCCGGCCGACTTCACCGAGGAGGCGTGCCTGGCCGCCGTGCGCGCCGCCGTCGGCGTGCCCGGCCTGCCGGTCACCATCCTCGGCGTGATGCCCTGGCTGCAGCAGGCCAAGGTCGCCGACGGCTTCCAGTCCGGCCGGGTCTTCCTGGCCGGGGACGCCGCGCACGTGGCGACGCCCCAGGGCGGGTTCGGCATGAACTGCGGTATCCAGGACGCCCACAACCTGGCCTGGAAGCTGGCCGCCGTGCTGCGCGGCGCGGCGGGCCCGGCGCTGCTGGACACCTACACGGCCGAACGGCGTCCGGTCGCCGTGTGGACCGTGGACGAGAGCCTGAACAACGCCCTGATCACCTTCAACATGATGGAGGGGCGGCTGTCCATGCGGGAGGCCGTCGACCAGCAGGCGGGCCGGCGCAGCTGCGAAGGGCTGGTGCTCGGCTTCGCGTACGAGTCCGCGGCCGTGGTCCCGGACGGCACTCCCGCCCCCGCGCCCGCCGACCCCTACCGCACCTACGTCCCCTCGGCCCGGCCCGGCCACCGCGCCCCCCACGTGTGGCTGACCGGCCCCGGCGGGCAGGTCTCGACCCTGGACCTGCTCGGCCCCCGCTTCACCCTGATGACGGCGGACCCCGCGTGGGCGCGCGCCTCCGCCCAGACCGGCGCCGACCTGGCCACGGTCCGAATCTCCCCCACCGCCCCGTACAGCTCGGGGACCTGGACGGAGGAGTACGGCGTCGGCGAGGCCGGCGCGGTCCTCATCCGCCCGGACGGCCATGTCGCCTGGCGAACCACGTCCCCTCCGCACGACGCGGCGCAAGAGCTGTCCACAGCGCTCTCGGCCGTCCTCGCCCGGAACTGACACCCGCCCCGACCGCGAGCGCGCAGGTCAAAGGCACCCCGAACGCGGGCGCGCAGAGCATGGGCGCGGTGCACGCGGGCGACGCGGACGCAGGGAGCGGCCGCGCGGGTCAGACACGGGCGACGCGGGTGCGGAGGCGGGCGGCGCCGAGGCGGAGGGAGAGCGGGTTGCCGCAGGAGGTGGCGACGAGGTCGGTCACCGCCTCGGGGCCGAGCGCCGTGCCCGCCGCGCCCACGAGCATGTCCGCCAGCTCACGCGCCGCCTCCTCCCCCAGCGGCGCGAGGAACACGCGGTGCGCGCCCTGCCTGGCGACCAGGTCGTCCAGCGGGTCGGCGCTGGTCACCACGACCCGGCAGCCCGCGCCGCCCGGTAACAGGGACGCCACCTCGTCGCCGTCGCCGGCGTTGTCCAGCACCACCAGCATCCTTCGGCGGGCGGTCCGGCTGCGGTACAGGGCCACCTTCTCGGCGTGGTCGGCGGGAAGGTCACGCTCGCCGAGCGCCCGCAGGAACCGGTCCAGCACGGCGTGGCCCTCGATGCCCGCGAGGTCGGCGAAGAGCTGGCCGTCGGGGAACCAGTCGATCCTGGCGTGCGCCCACCGCAGCACCAGCGTGGTCTTGCCGACCCCCGGCGGACCGGTGACCACAAGAGCGCCGGGCGCCTCCCGGCCGGGCCGCAGGGCGGCGTCGAGCCCGGCCAGCTCCCCGTCCCTGCCCACGAACGGCAGCACCTGCGGCGGCAGCTGGCTGGGCACGACCGGGGCGGGCCGCTGCGCGGGCGGGCGCATCAGCGCGGTCTCGTCGCGCAGGATCTGCTCGTGCAGCCGCCGCAGCGCGGGCCCCGGCTCCAGGCCGATCTGCTCCAGCAGGAAGCGCCGCGTCTCCTGGTACGTGCGCAGCGCCTCGGCCCGGCGCCCGGCGCGGTACTGGGCCAGCATCAGCTGGGCGCGCACCCGCTCGCGGAACGGCGACTCGGCGACCAGGGCGAGCAGCTCGGGGATCACCTGATGGTGCCTGCCCAGCTCGATCTCCAGCTCCAGGCACGTCTCCAGCGCCTCCAGCCGCCACTCGGCCATCCGCGCGACGTCGTACCGCAGCCCTCTGAGGTCCTCGAACGGGCTGCCGCTCCACAGCGCCAGCGCCTCGCGCAGCAGCGTGACGGCGCCCTGCTGGTCGCGGGCGGCCTGCTCGCGCGCCCGCGCCACCATGGCGGTGAACCTGAGCCAGTCGATGCTGTCGTCGGGCGCCCGCAGGAGATAGCCGGGGCTGGAGGTCTCGATCACGCCCGCGCCGAGCCTGCGGCGCAGCCGTGACACGCAGATCGCGACCTGCCGCCAGGCGCTGCGCGGCGCGGAGCCGGCCCACACCGCCTCGACCAGCCGGTCCACGCTGATCACCCGGTTGGCGTTGAGGAGCAGGCAGGCGAGGATGGCCAGCTCCCTGTTGGCGCTCATCGGCAGCTCGTCGCCGTCCTTGAACACCCGGAGCGGCCCCAGCACGCGGAACTCGAAGGCGGGCCCCGGCGCGGGCCCGGACAGCGGCGCGCCCATCAGGCGGCCCCGGCCGCGCGGCGCCGGAGCACGTCGGCGGCCCGTGAGGTGCCGCCGGCGGCCCTGATGTCGCGGCGCATCGCCTCGGCGTTGCGGCGCGACTCCGGGTCAGCCGCCACCGCGAGGACCGCGTCGACCAGGCTCTCCGGGGTCAGCTCGGCCGGCTCGACGACCCGGCCGAGCCCCAGCTCGCCGATCCGCCGCGCGGCCGGCCGGTCGACGGCCGTGGCCGGCACCACGACCATCGGGCAGCCCCAGTAGAGGGCCTCCATGGCCGTGCCCATGCCGCCGTGGGTGACCGCCACCGAGGCGTGTTCGAGCACGCGCAGGTGGGACACCCACCGGCGCACCTCGATCGTGGGCGGCAGCGGGCCCAGCTCGGCCGGGTCCATGCCGTCGCCCAGCGTCACCACGCCGTGCCAGGGCAGCTCGGCGAAGGCGCGCACGCAGGTGCGCACCAGGTCGGGCCGCCCGCTGGCGACGGTGCCGAAGGACAGCAGCGCGACCGGCAGCCCGTCGCCCGGCGGCTCCCATCCGGACAGGAAGGCCCGCTCTCCCAGGCACGGTCCGACGAAGGCGAACCGCTCGTCGAAGGTCTCGCCGGCGAACTGGAACGAGCGCGGCAGGGTGACCAGGTTGGAGTCCTGGACCTCCCACCACAGCTCGGCCGGGTCGGCCTCGACGCCGTGCGCGAGCGCCAGGTCCCGCGTCCTGCCGAGCATGTCGTCGACCCAGCCGGGCAGCTCCCGCTCCGCTTCCTGCCCGCCGTAGATGGACGAGAGGTACGAGAAGTGGGCGTTGGACGCGAACACCGGGATCAGCTGCGTGGCCGGGAGCTTCCACTTCCTGGCCAGGACGCGGCCGGCGTGCAGGATCGAGATGTCGTAGACGATCAGGTCGGGCCGGTCGCGCAGCCGCTCGGCCGCCCGCAGCATCGCCGCGCTCTCGTCCAGGAAAAGGGAGAGCAGGCCCAGCGGGTCGTCCTCCAGCTTGCGCAGATCCACCGACTGGTAGGCCGAGTCGTAGCAGAGCACCGTGGCGCCCGCGCTCTCGATCTGAGGCGCCATCGAGCGCGCGGTCATATAAGTGACCCGGTTTCCCCGGCGGACCAATTCGGCGACCACGGCAAGGTGGGGAATCACATGACCGTGATCGGGCTGACACATGAAAAGAAAGTGCCGTGTCATGTCAACTCTCCCGCTGGTTCAGCGTATCGGTCGCTCACTCAAGCTAATGATCGGCCGCCGGAAGGCAGCACCCCTAAACTCCCCCTCACCGCGCTTCGCCTCCCCCTGAATCCACCCCCATTCCTAGGGGTTCCGCGCGGCCTGCGGCGCTGTTTACCCTGGCCGCAATTGCGAGGAGGACGACGATGCCCACGCGGGTCTGGGACTATCTACCGGAATACGAATCCGAGCGAGCGGACATCATCGACGCCGTCGAGACCGTGTTCCGCTCCGGTCAGCTCGTTCTGGGCGAGAGCGTGCGCTCCTTCGAGGCGGAGTTCGCCGCCTACCACGGGGTGCGCCACTGCGTGAGCGTCGACAACGGCACCAACGCCATCAAGCTGGCCCTGCAGGCGCTGGGCGTGGGCAGGGGCGACGAGGTCGTCACCGTGGCCAACACCGCCGCGCCGACCGTGGTCGCCGTCGACGCGGTAGGGGCGGTCCCGGTCTTCGTCGACGTCGACCCTCGGACGTACCTGATGGACGTCGCCCAGGTGGAGGCGGCCCTCACGCCGCGGACGCGGTGCCTGCTGCCCGTCCACCTGTACGGCCAGTGCGTCGACATGGCGCCGCTGGAGCGGCTGGCGGCCCGCCACGACCTGGTGATACTCGAAGACTGCGCGCAGGCCCACGGCGCCCGCCACCACGGCAGGCCGGCGGGGTCGATCGGCCACGCGGCGGCGTTCTCCTTCTACCCGACCAAGGTGCTGGGCGCCTACGGCGACGGCGGCGCGACGATCACCTCCGACGGCGAGGTCGACCGCGCGCTGCGGCGGCTGCGCTACTACGGCATGGAGGAGACCTACTACGTCGTCGAGACGCCGGGCCACAACGCCCGCCTGGACGAGGTGCAGGCGGAGATCCTGCGCCGCAAGCTGACCCGGCTCGACCGCTACGTCGCCGGCCGGAGGGCGGTGGCCGCCCGCTACGCCGACGGCCTGGCCGGCACCGGCCTGGTGCTGCCCGAGACCGCCGAGGGCAACGAGCACGCCTACTACCTGTACGTGGTGCGCCATCCGCGGCGCGACGAGATCATCGAGGCGCTGCGCGGGTACGACATCCACCTCAACATCAGCTACCCGTGGCCGGTGCACACCATGAAGGGCTTCGCGCACCTGGGTCACGCGCCGGGCAGCCTCCCGGTCACCGAGGCGCTGGCCGGGGAGATCTTCTCGCTGCCGATGTACCCGTCGCTGCCGCCCGGCCTCCAGGAGAAGGTCATCTCCGCGCTCCGCGACGTCCTGTGACAGCTCAGGAGGTGTACTCCGGCAGCAGGCCGGCCGCCGCGGCCTCGCCCAGGGTGCGCGCGGTCCTGTCGCGTTCCGAGAGGATCGGCGGCGGGCCGGCGGGCAGCCGCAGCCCGATCTCCTCGTCGAACACCGAGAGCGTCAGCTCGTTCTCCGCGCGGTACTCCGCCGAGAGCAGGTAGCTCACCACGGTGTCGTCCTCCAGCGCGACGAAGGCGTGGCCGACGCCGGGCGGGAAGTAGACGGCGCGGCCGTTGCCGGCGGTCAGTTCCACCTCGTCCCACCGGGCGAACGTCGGCGACCCCACCCGCAGGTCCACCACCAGGTCGAGGACCCGCCCTCCCGCGCAGTAGACGTACTTGGCGGTGCCGGGCGGCGTGAGCGTGTAGTGGATGCCGCGCACCACGCCGCGCCGGGAGACGTTCCTGCTGGCCTGCGCGACGGGGAACAGCGGCCGCCCGACCGCGGCCACGAACGCCCTCTCCTGGTAAGGCGAGGCGAAGTCGCCCCGCTCGTCGCGGAAGACGTCCGGATCGAACGCGTACGCGCCGGTCACGGCGAGCTCACGGTGCCTCACGGGCGCCCTCCGGCCCGCCGCGCACGGCCGGGGCCCACGGTCAGGCCCCCACGAGGTGGACCTCGGGGACGTACAGGATCCAGCGGCCGCCCGCCTCCCGGAAGGCGGTCTCCTTCGCCATGATCTCCTCCGCGTGGTTCCAGGCGAGCAGCAGCGCGTAGTCGGGGTACGGGTCGGCGAACGCCTCGGGCCCGCGCACCGGGATGTGGGAGCCGGGCGTGAGCCTGCCCTGCTTCGCGGGCGTCGTGTCGCAGACGAACGCCACCAGGTCCGGGCCGATGCCGCAGTAGTTGAGCACGGTGGCGCTCTTGGCGGTCGCGCCGTACCCGTAGACGCGGGCGCCCTGTTCGCGCAGGCCCGTCAGCAGCGCCACCAGGTCGTCGCGGTTGGCGGCGACCCGGGCCGCGAAGTCGCGCAGCGTCGCCGGTTCGGTCAGCCCCCGGGCCTCCTCCTCCGCCAGCAGGGCGGCCACCGCCGGGGCAGGGGTCCGCGCGCCGCGCCTGGCCAGCGTGTACCGGACCTCGCCGCCGTGCACCGGCAGCCGTTCCACGTCCACCAGCTCGAACCCGTGGCGGCGGGCCATGGCTCGGACGGAGGCGGCGCAGAAGAAGTAGAAGTGCTCGTCATAGATCTGGTCGAAGGAGCGGCGCGTCACGATGTCGCCGAGGTAGGGGTCCTCGAAGACCAGCACGCCCCCGGGGCGCAGCAGCGCGCCGGCCCCGCTCAGGATGGAGTCCACGTAAGGGATGTGGCAGAGCGTGTTGGCCGCGTAGATCACGTCGGCGGGCCCGTCCTCGGCGCGGACGGCAGCGGCGACGCCGGCCTCGAAGAAGTCCTTGCGCACGCGCACGCCCCGGGCCGCCGCCAGGTCGGCCACCCCGCCGGACGGCTCGACGCCGAGATGCCGGACCCCGGCGTCGGCGACGGTCTTGAGCATGGTCCCGTCGTTGCAGCCCAGCTCGACCACGAACGGGTCAGGACCGGCCAGCTCGGTGGCGAGCAGCCGCTTCGCCACGCCCTCGAAGTGCTCGCGCATCACCGCCGACCCCGAGGAGAGGTACGGATAGCTCTCGTGGAACATCCGCTCCCTCGGCACCTCTTCGAGGAGCTGGGCCATCGAGCAGTCCTCACAGACCCCCACGGCCAGGTGGAAGAAGAACTCGGGCGCCGGGTCACCGGGGAGGACGAAGTGGTCGGAGAGCGGCTGCCTCCCGAAGTCGGCGAACCGGTGCAGCTTTCCTGAACAGACGCGGCACTCCATGCGCTCCTCCATGATCGTTCAGCCCTCGGGATGGCGGTAGCGCACCCACACGTCCCCGGTCTGCACGTAACCGGTGAGCCGGATCAGGACACCGTCGTGCGCGAGCGGCACGGGCGGGCGGTTGAAGACCGCGCCCATCCAGCGCCGTACGACTCCTTCCTCACGGACCAGCCAGCCGCGCGGCAGGATGACGACCACGTCGCCGAACCAGGAGGTGATCTCCACGTCGAGCACGATCTCCCGGTGCGGGCAGTCGGCCATGGTGAAGTCGATCTTCACGGTGCCGAAGCGGCCCGCCTTGGCGCTGATGTACGGGGGCACCGACCAGCGTCCGTGGCGCACGACCTTGCCGCTGCGGGTGTGCAACTCCAGCCCGCCGGTGGTGGGGACGGACAGCGGCATCGTGGGACTGACCGGGACCGGCAGGCCGATCTGCGGCAGGTCCGCCACCAGCGCTTCCAGCTGTCCACGGGTGATGGCGGTGTAGGCGCGGTCGACCCGCTCGTTGAGCTCTTCGAGGGTGATGCGTCCCTCGCCGACCGCGACGCGGAGCATCTCGGCCACTCTCTCACGATCCTGGTCGCTTGCTCGCATGTCCGGCTGCTCGGTCATGGCGTCCACCCTAGAAGGCTATGAAGGGTCTCACCGGCGCATAACCCCTATTTCCCCGAGGCCGGCCCGACAGGGGACCGAGGCCGGGCCGGTAGGGGTTGAGCGGCGTCGCCGCGCCGTGACAGGTTCGGCCGTGACGGGGGCCAGGGGTGAGGAGGCTGCCATCATCGACGTTCGCGGCTGGCTGGCGGAGATCGCCGGTCACACCTTCATGCAGGCGACGCGGGTGCCCCTGGACGAGCTGACCGGCTGGCGGGAGGACCCGGAGACGGGCGACATCCGCCACCGGAGCGGGCGGTTCTTCACCGTGGAGGGCCTCGACGTCCGGCATCCCGCGGGGCCGGTGACCTCCTGGACGCAGCCGATCATCAACCAGCCCGAGGCGGGCATACTCGGCATCCTGCTCAAGCGCGTGGACGGGGTGCCGTACCTGCTGATGCAGGCCAAGAACGAGCCGGGGAACGTCGGCGGGCCGCAGCTCTCGCCCACCGTGCAGGCCACCAGGAGCAACTACACGCGGGTGCACGAGGGGCGGCGGGTGCCGTACCTCGGCTTCTTCCGCGAGCCGCGCGGCCGGGTGCTCGTGGACGTGCGCCAGTCCGAACAGGGCGCGTGGTTCTACCGCAAGCGCAACCGCAACATGGTGGTCGAGGTCGCCGCGCACGTGCCGGCGGCCGAGGGCTTCCGCTGGATGCCGCTGCGGCACGTGCACGAGCTGCTGGCCGTGCCCGACCTGGTGAACATGGACGCCCGTACGGTCCTGGCCTGTCTGCCGCCCCAGGGCGGCGCGCGGGACGGGGACGAGGGCTTCGGCGCGCTCGTGGCGCGCTCCCGCGTGCCGGGGCGGCGGGCCGCGCACGGCATGGGCGAGATCCTGAGCTGGCTGAGCGGCCTGCGTTCCACGACCGACATCCAGGCCAGGCCGCTGGCGCTCGGGCGGCTGCGCGGGTGGCGGCGGGCCGGCGGCCGCATCGCGCACGACACCGGCAGGTTCTTCGAGGTCATCGGGGTGCGCGTGCGGGCGCATGGGCGCGAGGTCGGCGGCTGGGACCAGCCGATGATCGCGCCCGTCGGCACCGGGGTCGTCGCGTTCCTGGTCATGCGGATCGGCGGGGTGCTGCACGCTCTCGCGCACGCGCGCGCCGACCCCGGCTACACCGATGTGGTGGAGCTGGCCCCGACCGTGCAGTGCACCCCCGGCAACTACGACCACCTGCCGCCGCGCGCCCGGCCGCCGCTGCTGACGGAGGTGCTGGCGGCCCGGCCGGACAGCGTGCGCTTCGACACGGTGCTGTCGGAGGAGGGCGGCCGCTTCTACCGGGCCCGCAACCGCTACCTCGTGGTGGAGACCGACGAGGACCCGCTGCCCGGCCACCCGGACTTCCGCTGGCTGGCCCTGCACCAGCTGGACGAGCTGCTGCGGCACAGCTACTACCTCAACGTGGAGGCCCGCACCCTCGTCGCCTGCCTGCACGGCCTGACGCGCGACGAGCGGCTCACCGCAGCAGCTCGATGACCTTGCCGAAGTCCTCCATGGCCGGCTCCATCACGGTGAAGTAGGACAGGCGGAACCTCTCCCGGTGCTCGCGCACCTGCTCCGCGATCTGCGCGGGCGTCCCCACGAACAGCGTCGGCAGCTCCAGCAGCCGCTCGGGCGGCAGGTCCGGGGCGTAGCGGCGGACGGTCTCCGCGCCGGCCCGCCGGTCGCGGGTCAGCACCGTGGCCTTGGACAGCACGTTCAGCTCGATCCGCGGAGCGCGCGCCCCCGCCTCGGCCAGGACGAACTCGACCCGCCGCAGCAGCGTCTCCGCGTCGACCAGCGCCGTCCTGCCGTACTCCGCCCGGTAGGGGGCGCCGGTGAAGCTGACGATCTCGGCCCTGCGGGCGGCCAGCCGCAGCACCCGGTCGCCGTGGCCGCCGATCATCAGCGGCGGCCCCTTGTGCCGCAGCAGCGTGTCGAGCGTGCCGACCAGCTCTTCCAGGCGGCGGACGCGCGAGGCGGGGTCGTCGGGCAGGCCCAGGGCCGCGAACTCGGACCTGACGTAGCCGGTGCCGACCCCCAGCTCCAGCCGTCCGCCGATGAGCCGGTCGGTGGTGGTGACGTCCCTGGCCAGCAGGACGGGGTGGTGGAACGCGGCGTTGAGCACGTACGTCCCGATGACCGCCCGTTCGGTGGCCTCGGCGGCCAGCGTCGCGCTGGGGAAGGGCGAGAGCAGGTTCAGGTGGTCGGGCACCGCGATGACGTCGTAGCCCAGCGCCTCCGCGCGCCGGCACTTGGCCGCCCATCCGGCCCCCGAGCAGTCCTCGGTGATCAGGACGACGCCGAACCGCAGAGGGGTCATCGGGCGGCTCCTTCGGAGCGGCGGGCCTGCCGGGGCACGGCGGCGGCCCGGGGCTCGATCATGGCGATGGCGGTGAGGAGGAGACCGCGCCCGGCCGTCCACCGGCCGTGGAACCCGGTCAGCGGCCGGCCCTGCCAGCGCGGCCCCGGCACCATGAGGCGCGCGTGGAACGTGCCGCGCTCCGGGTCCAGCACGATCGCCGCGTCCTGGAAGTCCAGCCAGCGCCTGGCCAGCGGGAACCACGCCTTGTAGACCGACTCCTTGGTGCTGAACAGCAGGCGGTCCCAGTTGAGGCCCGGGTGCTCGGCGGCCAGGCGGCGCAGCATCTCGCGCTCCCTGGGCAGGGTCACCGCCTCCTCCACGCCGGACGGCAGCGGGGCGTCGGGCTCGGCGTCGATGCCGACGGTCCCGCCGACGGCGCCGACGGCCGCGGCACGGTAGCCGTCGCAGTGGGTGATGCTGCCGATGAGGCCGGCCGGCCAGCGGGGCTCGCCGTAGGTGCCGGTGAGGACGGGCACCGGCGGCAGGTTCAGTCGTTCCATGGCCTTGCGCACGCAGTGGCGGGCCGTGGTGAACTCCTGGCGCCGTTTGTCGGCAACCTGGCGGACGAGTTCTTCCTCGGCGGGCAGGAGCACGGCGTCGGGCGGGTCGCCGAAGGCGTCGTAGGAGTGGATCGTCGCGGGCAGAATCGCTTCGATCACCCGCATCTCCCTCCTCGCACCCGTCGCCGCGGGAAACCCGCGCACAGTAACGAAATACCACGATTTCCTGCGGCCCCGAAAGAAGGACCTCCGCCTCTGTCACCGGAATTAGGGGGCTGATAGGGGGGTCTCTGCCGGGCCCGGCCTTGAAACCCCTACTGCCGCAGGGGGAGTCTGTGGCATAACACATCTCGGGCAAATCACGGCACCTGCTCTACCCGAGTGGTCGTAAAATACCGGCGATTCACCGGGAACTGTTCCCGATAATGGACGCATGAAGGGAATTCGGTGCGTTACACGAGGCTAGGCCGGATGGGGCCTCTCATCTCGAACATCGGGCTCGGCTCGCTGGCTCTGAGCGGCGCCTACGGCAGCGTCGACCCCGCCGAGGCCGAACGGGTGGTCCGCCGGGCGCTCGACGCCGGTGTGACCCTCCTCGACACGGCCGACTTCTACGCCGCCGGCGAGGTGGAGCGCCTGATCGGCCGGGCCGTCGCCGGGCGGTCCGACGACGTCGTGGTGGCCACCCGCGGCGGGGCCCGCGTGCGCGGGCCGGAGGAGCCGGTGGAGTTCGACGGCAGGCCCGACTATCTCGAACAGGCCTGCGAGTCCTCGCTCAAGCGCCTCGGCGCCGACCACGTCGGGATCTACTACCTCTACTGCCAGGACTCCCGCGTCCCGATCGAGCACAGCATGACCCGCCTGGCCGCCCTGGTGCGGGCCGGCAAGATCCGCTACATCGGGCTGTCCAACGGCACTCCCGACCAGCTCCGGCGGGCGCACGCCGTGCATCCGGTCACGGCGCTCGCCATCGAGTACTCCCTCTGGGGCACCTGCGTCGACTCCGCCCTGCTCGCCACGGCGCGCGAGCTGGGCGTGTCCGTCGTGGCCGCCCGCCCGCTCGGCCGCGGCTTCCTCACCGGCCGCATCAGGTCCGACGACCGCCTGGACCCGGGCGACTGGCGGCGCGCCGACCCCAGGTTCCGGCCCGAGCGGCTCCGGTCGCACGCCGGGCCGCTGCAGCGGCTCGAAGCCGTGGCGGCGCGGCTCGACCTGGGCTCGGGCCGGCTGGCGCTGGCCTGGCTGCTGTCGCGCGAGGAGCACATCGTGCCGGTCCCCAGCACGCGCGACCAGGTGCACCTGGAGATGAACATCGCCGCCTCGGCGGTCGAGCTGCCTCCCGAGTCCCGCGAGTGGCTGACGGGGTTGTCTCCCCAGGGCTTCCCCCCCGACACCGGCGGCCGGTCGCCCGCTCCCCTGCTCTGACGCGGGCCGGGCGCCTCAGTCGAGGTCGCCCCGGGTGCGCGGCGCGATGAGGGAGGCGGCGAGTGCCTTGTTGACCGCGTCGATCCGCGAGACCGCGTTGAGCTTGACGAAGATGTTGCGCATGTGGCGCTTCACCGTCGCCTCGGCCAGGCCGAGCTTGCGGGCGATCTGGCTGTTGCTCAGCGCGTGCGCCGCGAGCTGGAGCACCTCCAGCTCCTTGTCCGTCAGCGTGGGCGCGGCCGTCGCCTCCACCTGCGCGACGCTGTTGCGCGAGACGGCGAGCACGATCCTCGTGGGCTCCTCGTGCACGCTGCGCACCGCCGCGATCAGCTCGTGCCGGTGCACGCTCTTGAGCAGGTAGCCGCGGATGCCCGCGCCCAGCAGCCGGCTGAGCAGCTGGGGTCCGTCGTACATGCTCAGGATGATGATCCTGGTGTCCGGCGACAGGGTACGGATCCGCGACACGGTCTCGGTGACCTCGTCTCCGGGGATCTCCACGTCCAGCAGCACGATGTCCGGGCAGGTGTCGGCGATCATGGTCACCGCGGACATGGAGTCGCCCGCCTCGCCGACGATCCGCATGTCGCCGACGGACTCCAGGATCTCCCGCAGCCCTTCCCTGAACAGGGCGTGGTCGTCCACCAGGGCGATGGTGATGATGAGGTCGTCAGCCACCATCGGGGCCGTCGCTCTGCCTCTTGAGCGGGATGAAAAGCTCGACCAGGCATCCGCCGCGCGGCTCGCTGGAGATCGCGACCCGGCCGCCGAGCAGCGTGGCCCGCTCCCGCATCGAGGCCAGTCCCACACCGCCGTGCTCGCGGGCGCTCGCCGGGTCGAAGCCCCGCCCGTCGTCCTGCACCGAGGCGATCAGCGCGTGGGGGGCGATGTCCACCCGGATGAACAGGGCCGCCGCCTCGGCGTGGGTGAGCGCGTTGCGCGCGGCCTCGCGGATGATGAGGAACGCCTCGTCGATGCACCTCGGCTCGGCCCACGACTCGTCGCCGTTGACGTCGAGCCCGATGCAGATCCGGTCTTCGTCGACGGTCTCCAGGAAGGCCAGCAGCGACTTCTCCAGGCTTCCCACGGAGGCGGCGGGGTGCAGCTCGGAGGTGATCTGCCGCAGGTTCTCCATGATCTCCTGTACGGCCTGCTGCACGATCGCGATCTTGGCCAGGGCCCGCGCCGGGTCGGTGGCGTGGTAGACCTCCGACAGGGCCAGCTGCTGGTGGGCGACGCTGATGCCGTGCCCGATCCGGTCGTGCAGCTCGCGCGCTATGCGCCGGCGCTCGTCCTCCTGGGCCTGGTGCACCTGGTTGAGCAGGAAGCCGTGGTAGCTCTCCGAGGCCTCGCGGACCCGCCGCGACAGGCTCTCCTCCATGCCGGTGACCGCCAGCGCCAGCACCTCGGCGGGCGAATCGAAGTCGGCGGCTATTCGCCGGGCGAGATGAGCGACCGCGGTGCCGAAGAAAAGTGAGCCAGCCTCAAGAGAAGCGGCGGGATGAACCCCTCCCGCCGCGCGCGCGTTCCCGACTTCCCGCGCGTGATGTTTGTAGAGGTTACTTACCTGAACCTTTCCGGCGCGTAGCGTAGCGGCCACGTCCTCCAGGATGTACTGCGCGGTCAATAGGGCCTGATGCCGGGCCTGAGAGGCAGTGAAGGCCGCGTTTCCGGCGGTCAGCAAGGCCGACTCGAATTCGGCCAGGATTTCGTCCCGACAGGCCTCCACGCATCTCGCCGGATCATCGGCCGCCTTGTATTCCCCCTCCACTGACGTCCCCTCCGCCCGTGGGCCGAGTACAAGCACGCCTTCCACTATCGATCATCCGAGTGATGTGCGCAACATTTATCGTCATATGTTCGACAGGACAGCCGTAACATGAACGAGCTGTTGCGTCGCCATAAACGTCTCGTAAGGCCTGCGCCGCGCGGCGCGGCCCTGCTCCCGGCCGACGGCGCGCGTCCCCGCGACGACCACGGCCACGACGCCGGCCGCCATCACCGCCAGCACGCCGACCAGCGGCACGTCCCACACGACGACCGCCACGCAGAAGGCGGCGAGCAGTCCGGGCGCCGCCACGATCATCATCCGGCGCGCGGCGCTCTCGCCGATCAGGACGCCGAGCGTGCGCCGGCCCGCCGCCGCGTCACCCGGGATGTCGGACAGGTCCTTCGCCGGCACGCCGACCAGCACCATCCAGCAGACCGCGGCGGCGGCGAACACGATCAGCCCGGTCGGCGCGACCTCGCCGGTCCCGGCCGTCGCGACGGTGAACCCGGCGAGGTAGGAGAGCAGCCCCGACAGCATGAGCACGATCACCGTGCCGCTCGAACTGGCCTTCAGCGGAGCGGGCGGCCCCGAGTAGAGATAGCCGAGTGCGAGGTTGACCGCGATGATCCAGGTCATCGGGCCGGGCAGGCCCACCGTGGCGACGAGCGACAGCACGGCGGCCACCGCCGCCACGGCCGCGGCGGTGCGGGGGCGCAGCTCGCCCCTGGCGATCGGCCGGCCGGAGCCGTTGATCCGGTCCTCGGCGATGTCGGTGACGCCGTTGTAGAGGTAGATCGCGAAGATCGAGGCCACCCAGGCGACGCCTCCCTGGAAGACCATGAGGGGATCGGCGAGCGAGGTGATCGGCAGGGCCAGGGCGACCCCGGTCAGGTAGCGGAGCGACGAGACGGCCAGCACGGACGGGCGGGATTCGGCGAGGCACAGCGTGATGACGCGGGCGGGGAAAGGGGCCAACAGTGTCCAATTGGCTGACATATTCGGGATTGTGACCAGGGGTGACCCGCCTGATAAGAGGGGCGCACGGAAGTTGTAGTGGGTCTACGCCTTTCGATACCCCAGATTGCCTCCTTGGATACCGGTCCCGAACTCATGGTGCACCCGCTTGTCCCGCCTTGGCGACCCCTATAGTTTCGCCCTCGTACCCAGAGATCCGTCGACTTTCGAGACCGGCGCGCAAAGTCGCCCTCCGGAGAAGGCTCCGGGGACGATTTCCGTGATGAATCCCGCGATATTCGAGAACCCCGGCACGCTGCCGGAATCCGCCTCCGCCACGGCCGGTTCCCATCCGCCGCATATCCCAGAACAGGACGTCATCAGGAAGGAAATCAGACCATGCAGGGCGCCGAACGCTATACCGGTTTCACCCCCCTCGACCTCCCCGACCGGACCTGGCCCAGCAGGCGCCTGCGCTCGGCCCCGCGCTGGCTCTCGACCGACCTGCGTGACGGCAACCAGTCCCTGGCGCGCCCGATGACCCCCGAGCGCAAGCTCATGATGTTCGACCTCCTGGTCTCCATGGGCTACAAGGAGATCGAGGTCGGCTTCCCCGTCGCCAGCCGCGACGACCACGACTTCGTACGGCTGCTCATCGAGCGCGACCTGATCCCCGACGACGTGCGGATCACCGTGCTGACCCAGGCGCGCGAGGAGCTGATCAGGGCCACCCTGGACTCGCTCAAGGGCGCGGACCGGGCCATGGTCCACATCTACAACGCCACGTCCCCGCTGTTCCGCCGGCTGGTCTTCGACCTCGACCGCGCCGGCTGCAGGCAGCTCGCGGTCCGCGGCACGCAGGTGATGATGGACCACGCCGAGCGCGTGCTGGGCGACTGCGACCTGGGCTACCAGTACTCTCCCGAGCTGTTCAACGAGACCGAGCCCGACTTCTCCCTCGAAGTCTGCTCGGCCGTCATGGACGTCTGGCAGCCGGAGGCGGGCCGGGGCATCATCCTGAACTTCCCGACCACCGTCGAGCGCTCGCTGCCCAACGTGTTCGCCGACCAGATCGAGTGGCTGGACCGGAACCTGCCGCACCGCGAGCACGTGTGCCTGTCCGTCCACCCCCACAACGACCGCGGCACCGGCGTGGCCTCCGCGGAGCTGGCGCTGCTGGCCGGCGCCGAGCGGATCGAGGGCTGCCTGTTCGGCAACGGCGAGCGCGCCGGCAACGTCTGCCTGGTCACCCTGGGCATGAACCTGTTCTCCCACGGCATCGACCCCGGCATCGACTTCTCCGACATCAACGCCGTGCGCCGCACCGTCGAGCTGTGCAACCAACTGCCGGTGCACCCCCGGCACCCCTACGGCGGCGACCTGGTCTACACCGCCTTCTCCGGGTCCCACCAGGACGCCATCAAGAAGGGCTTCGACGAGCGGGAGCGCCAGGCCGCGGCCACCGGCGCGGACCCGTCCCGCCTGCCGTGGCGCATGCCGTACCTGCCGGTGGACCCCAAGGACGTGGGCCGCACCTACGAGGCGGTGGTACGGGTCAACAGCCAGTCGGGCAAGGGCGGCGTCGCGTACGTGATGAGCGCCTGGCACGGGCTCAACCTGCCGCGCGGGCTCCAGGCCGAGCTGGCCGCCCGGGTCCAGGAGCGGGCCGAGACGCTGGAGGGCGAGCTGTCGCCGAGCGGGATCGGGGCGGTGTTCCGCGAGGAGTACCTGTACCGGGGCGACCCCGCCGCACCGCTGGCGATCGGCAGGACACCGCTCGTGGCCACGCTGCACATCGACGGCCGCATGGAGATGAGCGGGCCGCGCGCCGACGCGGTCCGCACGCTCGGCGCCGCGCTCGCCCCGTGGGGCGTCCGGCTCCGCGCCGTGCACCGCACCGCACCGCCACTGGACGCGGACCTGACCCCGGAGCAGCCGGCGCTCGCCGGCCACTCCCCCGATGACGTCGTGGTCTACGCCGAGTGCGGCACGGGCACCGGCGCGGGCACGGGCGTGGCGTGGGGTGCCGGCATCGGCGCGGACGTGACGGCCGCGGCGCTGTCGGCCGTGCGGGCGGCGGGCCGCAGGCTGGCCCGCAGGGCCGACCGGCCGGCCCAGGCGCAGGACCGCGCGCGCCCGGCCGCCGACCGCCCCCACCTGATGGCCGCCGGAGAGTAGCCCGTCATGTCACGGATCAGGACCAGACGCCCCAGGCCCAGGCGATCCGGCCAGGACGCGCTCGACCTGCGGACGCCCTCCGGACGCAAGCTGCCCTACTGAACCCGCGCAAGAGGAGGATCATGGCACCGGACGATCGGCGGCAGGACGCGGCTCTCCTGATGGAGCTGCTGGAGGAGGCGAAGGCCGGCAGGGGCCGGATCGCGATGGTGACGGGCGCCGTCGCCACCGGCAAGAGCGAGCTGCTGCACGACTTCGCCGAGCAGGCGCTCCGGCACGGCGCGCTCCCGCTGTCCGCGACAGGCTCCCTCGCCGAGCGCGACCTGCCACTCGGCGTGCTCTCGCAGCTCGTGCGGAACACGCCGGCCGACGAGCACCGCGCGGCCACGCTGGACCTGCTGCGCGAGGGCGCCCGCGCGCACCTGTCACGCGCGCCGGGCGCGGAGTCCTTCGCGCACGTGGACGCGCAGATCGTGGACGCCCTCTGCACGGTGCTGCTGAAACTGTCGGAGCGCCGCCCTCTGGCGATCGTCGTGGACGACGTGCAGCACGCCGATCGCGCCTCGCAGCTGTGCCTGTCCTACCTCGCGCGCCGGGTGAGGTACGCCCGGGTCATGCTCGTACTCAGCGGCCCTGACCACCACGCCCACCCGCACCCGCTCCTGCGCACCGAGGTGGAGCGCCAGCCGCACTGCCGCCCGGTGCGGCTGGCGCACCTGGCGGAGGAGGGCGTGGCCGAGCGGGTGCGGCAGCGGGAGGGGGCGCAGGCGGCCGACCGCTTCGCCGCCCGGTGCCACGAGCTGAGCGGCGGCAACCGGCTGCTGGCGGACGCGGCGCTGGAGGACCTGCGGGCCACCGGCGAGCCCGGCGAGAGGTACGCCGACGCGGTGCTGGCCTGCCTGCAGCGCGCCGATCCCGACCTGCTCCCCGTGGCCCGCGCGCTGGCCGTGATGGGCGAGCCCGGCGCCGCCGGACGGCTGCTCGGCCGGGGCGAGGCGGCCACGGCCAGGGCGGTCCAGGCGCTGGCCGGGGCCGGGCTGCTCGCCGGCGGCCGGTTCCGGCACGAGGCCGCCGCGTCCGCCGTGCTGGCCGGGCTGGACACCTCGGAGCTGATCGACCTCCACCGCCGGGCGGCGGAGCTGACCTACCAGGAGGGCGCGCCCGCCGCCGTCGTGGCCGGCCACCTCCTGCGGGCCACCCACGCGGGAGACCCGTGGGCGCTGTCGGTGCTGGAGGAGGCCGCCAAGCAGGCGCTGCGCGACGACGGGGTCGAGTCGGCCATCGAGTACCTCAAGCTGGCCTGGCAGGCGTGCGACGACGAGCGGCGCAGGGCGCGGATCACCACCACGCTGGTGCGGGCCAGGTGGCGGATCGACCCGGGGACGCAGACCGGCCAGCTGGCCGAGCTGACCGAGGCGCTGCACCAGGGCCATCTGGGCGGCGGCGACGCCATCGTGCTGGCCAGGGCGCTGCTGTGGCACGGCCACGTCGCCGACGCCAAGGACGTCCTGGGCTGCCTGGGCGACGGCGGGGAGCTGGACCGCGAGGCGGTGGCGGAGCTGGGCGCGACCCGCGCCTGGCTGCGCAGCAGCTGGCCCGCCTTCCTGCCGCATCTGCCTGAGCCGCCCGCCGAGCAGGCGGGCGCCGCGGCCCGCTCGCTCGGCGCCGACCGCCGGCTGGTGTCGGCCGACGCGCTGGCCTCCACGCTGCGCGAGGGCCCGCAGGAGGAGCTCGTGACCGTGGCCGAGCGCATCCTGCGCGGCTCCCGCCTGGACGAGATGTCCATGGACGCGGTGGAGTGCGCGCTGCTGACCCTGATCTACAGCGACCGGGCCGATCGGGCCGCGCCCTGGTGCGACGTCTTCGTGTCCGAGGCGGCCGACCGGCACGCGCCCAGCCGTCAGGCGAGGCTGTCGGCGATCCGGGCGGAGATCTCGCTGCGCCGGGGCGACCTGGCCGCGGCGGCGCGCGACGCCCAGCGGGCCCTGGAACTCGTCTCGCCGGAGAGCTGGGGGGTCGCCGTCGGCGCGCCGCTGGGCATCCTGCTGATGGCCGGGGCCGGCATGGGCCGCCACCTGGACTACCTGCGCCAGGCCGCCCAGCCGGTGCCTGAGGCCATGCTGGAGACCCGGTTCGCCGCCCAGTACCTCTACGGCAAGGGCCGCTTCGCGCTGATGTCGGGCCAGCCCAGGCAGGCGCTGCGCGACCTGCGCCTGTGCGGTGAGCTGACGTGCGCGTGGGGGCTGGACGTCCCGGAGTTCGTCCCGTGGCGGCTGGAGGCGGCCGAGGCGCTGATCCGCCTCGGCGAGGTGGACGAGGCGCGCGGGCTCATCGAGACCCAGCTCGCCGGCTGTGGCAAGCGGTCGAAGCGGGTGCACGGGATGGCGTTGCGCCTGCTCGCCGCGGCGAGCGAGGTGCGGCACCGCGTCATGCTCCTGCGCCGCGCCGCCGACCTGCTGCGCGCGGGCGGAGACCGGTACGAGCACGCCAGGGCGCTGTTCGACCTCACCGAGGCGTACCACGCGATCGGCGAGCACCGCAGGGCCGGGATGCTGAGCGGCCGGGCCGGCGCGCTGGCCCAGGAATGCCACGCCGGCGCGCTGATCCGCGATCCGGCCCGCGCCCGCAGGAACGGCCAGGTGAACGGACAGGTCAACGGTCAGGTGAACGGCCGGCTCAACGGGCACGCCGGCGGGCAGAGCCCGGAAGCGGCGCTCAGCGAGGCCGAGCAGCGCGTGGCGGCGCTGGCCGCGGACGGGTACTCCAACCGGGAGATCTCCGGCAAGCTCTTCATCACCGTGAGCACCGTGGAGCAGCACCTGACGCGGATCTACCGCAAGCTCAACGTCTCGCGCCGCCGTGACCTGCCGGCCGGTCTGGCCGGCAGGTCACTGTAGCGATCTCACTCGGCGACGGCCGTGCGCATGACCCACTCGAAGACGACGGCGCGCTCGCCGTCGACGGTGGCGCTCTCGCCGCCGCGCCTGAAGTGCTCGTACCCGGCGCCGTGCGGGAGCTTGAACACCTCGGTGCCGGGGCTCACGCGCTGCACCCGCCGCTCGGCCGGAACCGCCTCCGGTCCGCCGACCAGGACGGCTCTGATCTCCTTCATGGTGCCTCCTCTTGGTGAGAGGTGTTCACAGCGGGATGCTGGAGTGGCGTCCGCGCGCCCGGGGCGCCCGGTCCAGCGCCTGGGCCAGCCTGAGCCGGGTCGTCTCCGGCGCGATCACCTCGTCGACCACGCCGAGCGCGATCGCGCGGGCCACCCCGCCGGCGGTCCGGCGCTGCTCCTCGGCCAGCCGGGCGCTCAGTTCCTCGCGCTCGTCGTCGGGGGCGGCGGCCAGGGTCTTGCGGTGCAGGACGCGTACGGCGCTCTCCGCGCCCATGACCGCCACCTCGGCGTCCGGCCAGGCGAAGGTCGCGGTGGCGCCGAGCGAGCGGGAGTTCATCGCGATGTAGGCCCCGCCGTAGGCCTTGCGGGTGATCAGCGTGACGCGCGGCACCACGGACTCGGCGAAGGCGTGCAGGAGCTTGGCGCCCCGCCGGACGACGCCGCCCCATTCCTGGTCCACCCCGGGCAGGAAGCCGGGGACGTCGACCAGCACGACCAGGGGAACTCCCAGGGAGTCGCACATGCGGACGAACCGCGCGCTCTTCTCCGCCGACAGCGAGTCCAGGCAGCCGCCCTTGCGGATCGGGTTGTTGGCCAGGACGCCGATCGGACGGCCGCCGAGCCGGCCGAGGCCGACCAGGACGTTGGCCGCCCAGCGGGGCTGCAGCTCCTCGAAGACCGGCCCGCGCGCGTCACCGTCCACGAGGGCGCGCACCAGCGGCCGCACGTCGTAGGCGCGCCGCGGCGACTCGGGCAGCAGCGCGCGCAGGTCTCTCGGCTCGCGCAGCGGGGCCAGCTCGAACCGGCCCTGCCCGGCGCGGAGCAGCCCGGCGAGGCGGCGGGCGCGGAAGCAGGCGTCGTCCTCGTCGGCGGCCTGCACGTGCACCACGCCCGACCTCGGGCCGTGCGCGTCGGGGCCGCCGAGCGCCGCCATGTCGATCTTCTCGCCGGTGACGCTCCGCACGATGTCGGGGCCGGTCACGAAGACGCGCCCGGAGCCGGTCATGACGATCACGTCGGTCAGGGCAGGACCGTAGGCGGCGGCCCCCGCGGCCGGGCCGAGGACGACCGAGATCTGCGGCACCACGCCGGAGGCCCTGGTCATCGCGGCGAACATGCGGCCCACGCCGTCCATGGACTCGACGCCGTCGGCGAGCCTGGCGCCTCCGGAGTGCCACAGGCCGATCACCGGGCAGCCCTCCGCCACGGCGGCGTCGGTGGCGGCCACGATGTGCCGGGCCCCGGCCGCGCCGAGCGCGCCGCCCATCTTCCTGGCGTCGGTGCAGAAGGCGATGACGGGCCGCCCGTCCACCCGGCCCCGCACCGCGCTCACGCCGCTGTCGTCGTCCGCGTGCAGCGCGACGGGCGTGCCCGGGTCCAGCAGCCGGGCCAGCCTGACCGAAGGGGCGCGCGGGTCGGCGGCGGGCTCCGCCCCGCGCTCGGCCGGCGCGCGGCTCACCGGCAGCTCGTCCGGCAGCTCGTCCGGCAGCGTGGGCAAGACGGTCATCCCTGATCCCCTGTGCTCGACGGTCTCTCACGGGTCCGTGGACCCGTGGCACCCATCGAATGTGTCAACGGCCGGGGTGCCGGCCAACCCCTATTCACGCCTGCGCGGATGGCAACTTGTGCGCGCCGTTTTCGCTCGTTGACCGGGGTGTGGGGGCGGGTTTCGATGATTCGATCTCACCCTCGAAAGGTGTGCGACATGTCCTTGTGGTCGTTACCGATTGTCACCACGTTGCTGGCCACGGCGGTGTTCCCCGCCGGGGCCGTCACGACCCCCGATCCGGGATCCGCCGCCGTGCGCGACCCGGCCTCGCTGGTCAACGTCTTCCACGGTACGAAGGAGGCGGCGGCCGACTTCGGGCACGGCGGCGGCGGGGGGATGACCTTCCCCGGCGCCGTGCTGCCGTTCGGGATGATGCAGTGGAGCCCCGACACGGTGGAGGACGCCGGCGGCGGTTACCGCTGGGAGGACGACCGCCTGCGCGGCTTCTCCATGACCCACATCTCCGGGCCGGGCTGCACCGGCGCCCAGGACTTCCCCGTGATGCCCTTCTCCGGCCGGATCGGCCGCTCCCCCGCGACGCACGGGATGGACTACGTCCAGACCTTCCAGCACACCGCCGAGAAGGCCTCGCCCGGCTTCTACGGCGTCACCCTGGACACCGGCGTCAAGACCGAGCTGTCGGTCAGCACGCGGGCGGGCATCGGCCGCTTCACCTTCCCTGAGGGCAAGCCGGCCACGCTGCTGCTGAACACCAGCGGCTCGATCAACGGCGTGGACGACGGCGAGACCCGGATCAGCGGGAACACCGTCGAGGGCTGGGTGCTGACCGGCGGGTTCTGCGGCCCCCCGACGCGCTACAAGGTCTACTTCCACGCCACCTTCGACCGGCCGGTCACCGGCTTCGGCACCTGGAAGGACGACCAGGTGCTGCCCGGCGCGCGGGTCGTCGCCAACGCCTCCGAAGGCAAGGTGAAGGGTCATGTCGTCACCTCTGACGACGTGGTGGTGAACGGGCCGGGGTCCGGCGCGTACCTGGAGTTCGACCCCGCCACGCCGGTGCAGATGCGGGTGGGCCTGTCGTACGTGAGCGTCGAGGGCGCCAGGAACAACCTGCGGACGGAGATCGGCGCCAAGAACCTGGAGCAGGTGGCGAGCGAGGCGGAGGCCGTCTGGAACGCCCGTCTCGGCCAGGTGCGGATCGAGGGCGGCACCGACGCCCAGCGGCGCACCTTCTACAGCAGCCTCTACCACGCGCTGCTCCAGCCGTACGTCTTCGACGACGCCGACGGCACCTACGTCGGCTCCGACTACGAGATCCACCGGGTCAAGCCGGGCCACCACCACTACGCGACCTTCTCCGGCTGGGACGTCTACCGCAGCCAGGTCCAGTTGCTGGCCCTGCTCGCGCCGGACGTGGCGAGCGACATCGCGCAGTCGATGTACGTCAACGCCCAGGCGCTCGGCAACGTGTGGGACCGCTGGTCGCACCAGAACGCGGTCACCGGCGTCATGGTGGGCGACCCGTTCCACGTGATCCTCTCCACGGTGCACGCCTTCGGCGCGCGCGACTTCGAGGCCGCCGCAGCCCTGAAGGCGATGGCCGAGGCCGCCCGGCGCAGCGGCCCGATGGACATCGGTCACCCGTTGCTGGACTACGACGAGCGGCCGGGCAACGCCGCGTACATGGACAAGGGGTACGTGCCGTCGGACCCGTCCGCGACGCTGGAGTACGGCGTGGCCGACTTCGGCATCGCCCAGCTGGCCTCCCGGCTCGGCGACCAGGGCACGCGGGCGGAGTTCATGAAGCGCGCGCAGGCGTGGCAGCACCTGTTCAACCCGGCCAACGGCTGGGTCCAGCCCAAGATGGGGGACGGCGCGTTCAAGTCGCCGTTCGACCCGGCCGCCGCTGACGTCTACATGGAGGGCAACGGGGCGCAGTACCACTGGATGGTGCCGCACAACCCGCAGGGGCTGATCACCGCGATGGGCGGCGCCCAGGAAGCGGTGACCAGGCTGGACGACTACTTCAAGGAGCTGAACGCCGGCCCGCACCGGCCGTACGCCTACCTCGGCAACGAGGTCGCGCTGCAGTCGCCGTGGCTGTACGCGTGGGCGGGCCGGCCGTACAGGACGCAGGAAGTCGTACGGAAGACGCAGAAGGAGCTGTTCGGCCCCGGCCCCGACGGGCTCGTCGGCAACGACGACCTGGGCACGATGGGCGCCTGGTACGTGTGGTCGGCCATGGGCCTGTTCCCGGCCATTCCCGGCCGGGCCGAGCTGCTGGTGAACACGCCGCTGTTCGACCGGATCACCATCGACAGGCCCGGCGGCGACATCCAGATCAACGCGCCCGGGTCCGCGGGCGGCTACATCCGGGCGCTGCGCGTGAACGGCGCCCCGGTGTCGCAGGCGTGGCTGCCGGAGACGTTCGCCACGCGGGGCGGGCGGCTGGACTTCACGGTGGGCGGCTCGCCGAACCTCGCCTTCGGGGCCCGCCCGTCGGACGCGCCGCCGTCGTTCGGCGAGGGCACCGAGCCGTACCTGCTGGGGCTCAACCCGGGAAGCGGTCCGGTGGCGCCCGGCGGGACCTTCGAGGCCGACCTCACGATCCGGTCCATGGAGCGGACGGCCACGGTAGCGTGGCAGGCCACGCCGCCGCCGGGGATCACGGTGACGCCGTCGAGCGGACGCCTGCTCGTGCCGGCCGGGCGCGCCACGACCCGCAAGATCAGCATCACCGTGGACCCCGGCGTGGCGCTCGGCTTCCACACCGTGCCGATCGTCGCGGGCGAGGCGACCGGCGGCGTGCGGCTGAACGTGGCCGAGCGCGGCACGCTGGCGTGGCACCACAACAACGCCGGCATCGGCGACGCCGCGGTGCCCGACGAGGCCAACATCGACGGGCCCGGGTTCAGCTACTCGGCGCAGGCCCTGGCCGACGAGGGCGTCGAGCCGGGCGGCACCGTCTCCTGGAAGGGCTTCGACTTCACCTGGCCCGACCGCAAGCCCGGCGAGTGGGACAACCTGCGGCCGGGCACCGCGCCGATCGAGGTGGCGGCGCCCGACGGGGCGAGCGAGCTGGCGTTCCTCGGGTCGGGCGTGAACGGCTGGCCCGAGTCGAAGGTGACGGTCACCTACACCGACGGCTCGACGAGCACCGGCAAGCTCGGCCTCAGCGAATGGATCCTGGACTTCGGCGGCGAGCCGCCGGCGTTCGGCAACGAGCCCGTGGCCAGCACGCCGCTCAGGCTCTTCTGGGGCTCATGGGCGTTCCAGCCCATCGGCGCGCACGTGTTCGCGGCTCAGCCGATCGTGCTGGACCCTGCCAAGAAGGTGGCCAGCCTGACCTTCGCCCCGGCGGAGGACGGCGAGCTGCACCTCTTCGCCTGGGCCTTCAAGTGACGGGTCAGGCCCAGACCGGGCGGGCGCCGCGGATGTTGAGCATGACCGAGTACAGCGACGTGGTCGCGGTGATGAAGACCCGGTTGCGCTTGGGCCCGCCGAAGACCAGGTTGGAGACGCTCTCCGGCAGGTTGAGCCTGCCGAGGAGCGTGCCGTCCGGGTCGTAGCAGTGCACCGAGGATCCGACGGCGGCCCACACGCGGCCGCCGTCGTCCAGGCGCAGGCCGTCGAAGCCCTCCTTGCCGTCGTGCGCGGCGAACACCCGGCCGCCGGTGAGCGTGCCGTCGTCGCGCACGTCGAAGACCCGCAGGTGGCGCTCCTGGGTGTCGGCGACGAAGAGCCTGCTCTCGTCGAGGTCGAAGGCGAGGCCGTTGGGCCTGGCGAAGTCGCCGGCGACCATCTCGGTCGCGCCGGTGCCCGGGTCGATCCGGTAGACGTGGCAGCCGTCGATCTCCTGCTCGGCCCGGTGTCCCTCGTAGTCGCCCAGGATGCCGTACGGCGGGTCGGTGAACCAGATCGACCCGTCGGAGCGGACCACGACGTCGTTGGGGCTGTTGAGCCGCCTGCCCCGCCAGCTGTCGGCCAGGGTGGTGACCGAGCCGTCGTGCTCGGTCCTGGTCACCCGGCGCGCGCCGTGCTCGCAGGAGATGAGCCGGCCCTCACGGTCGAGGGTGTTGCCGTTGACGTAGCCGGACGGCTGACGGAACGGGCCGACGGCGCCGGTCTGCTCGTCCCAGCGGAGCATCCGGTCGTTGGGGATGTCGCTCCACACCAGGAAGCGGCCCGCCGGGAAGTAGACCGGCCCTTCGGCCCAGCGGGTCCCACGGTGGAGGCGTTCGAGGTTTCTGTCGCCGCGGACGGCCGCGATGCGCTTGTCGAACGCCTCGAAATCGACGGGAATGAGCTCCACGAGGACGGCCTCCGGGGGATCGGCTGCCCGACAGGGGTGGAGCTATGGGGATTCGAACCCCAGACCTCTTCCATGCCATGGAAGCGCGCTACCAACTGCGCCATAGCCCCTTGCGGATGCGTCGCCAAGTGTATCCGAATCCGGGGCCGCCCGTGTCATGTGTCAGGGCGAGGTGACGGTGGTGCGCATGGTGAGCGACTGCTCGCCGGTCTCCAGCGTGACCGTGACCTCGCCCAGCTCTCCCGTGCTCCGCACGTGGGTGCCGCCGCACGGGATCGACGCCTCGCCGCCGGGCAGGGCGCAGTGCCAGGTGCGGCGGGCGGTGAGCCCGGGGCCCGGCACGTCGATCCGGACCGGCGCGTCAGCCGCCACCCACGCCTTCAGCCGGGCGGCGACCTCACGCGCCGTCTCCTCGGGGTCCAGCCCTTCGGCGGTGAACCCCTTCTTGCGCAGCGACTTGCCCAGCCGGTACGCGTCGACGCTCCCGTACGGGGAGATCCGCGAGGTGGTGATGGCGCTCTGGTCGAAGTCGGGGTTGCCGAGCCGGTCGCGCGCGGGCTCCTTGCGCCAGTGGCCGGCCAGGGCGGCGTTGAGGGCGAGCGCGGCCAGATGGCAGGCGGTGTGCCCGGCCGAGAGCGCGGCCCGGTGCGCCGCGTCGACCTCCAGGCCGACCTCGGCGCCCACGTCCAGCGGGGTCTCGGTGACGTGCACGACCAGCCAGTCCCAGCCCTCGGCGCCGCGCCGTACCGGGATGTCGCCGCCCAGGACGATGTCGCCCCCGGCCGGGCGGGCGCCGGTCACGCAGTCGAGCACCGGCAGCCCGCCGATGGTGCCCCGGTCGGCGGGCTGGTCGGGCCAGGTGTGGTCGAGGGGGTGGAACGGGGTCTCGGTGACGATGAGGCCGTGCCGCTCCCCCACCGGCACGGCCTCGACGATCGTGGAACGGCCACTGACATGACCGTAGGGAAAGGTGACGACTGTCGAATTCACGGACGTCATCCTGGCAGAGACACCCGCCGCTCGTCCTCCACATACCGGTCACGGCCCGCGTACAGGCCCGTGAACAGCTGCGCGACCAGCACGGCGAAGATCAGCAGGTACGGGAGCGTCCACCCGCCGCCCACCTCGCGCAGCACGCCGACGAGCAGCGGGCCGGCGCCGGCGATGAGGTAGCCGGCGCTCTGCCCGAACGCCGACAGCGACGCCGTGGTCTCCGGCGTGCGGGTGCGCACGGCGAGCATGGTGAGCGCCAGCGGGAACGAGCCCATGCCGGCCGCCACCAGCACCACCCACACCGGCGCGGTGGAGGCGGGTGCCAGCCACAGCCCGAGGAAGCCGGCCGTGTACGCGACCACCAGGCCGACCACCACCGGCCGCTGGTCGCGGAAGCGGGCGGCGACGAGGGGGACGAGGAGCGAGACGGGGATGTTCAGCGCGGTGAAGACGCCGAGGATCACGCCCGCCTGGCTCACCGTGTAACCGCCCTCGGTGAGGATGGTGGCGAGCCAGCCGAACATGATGTACGCGATCATCGACTGGGTGCCGAAGTAGACGGCGATCGCCCACGCCAGCCTGCTCCGCGCCATCCGGCGCAGGCCGCCACCCGGCCGGCCGTCGCCCCGCTCAGGCTCACTGCGCAGGAGCGCGAGCCACGGGATGGCGGAGACCGCGGCCAGCGCCGCCCACACCCCCAGCGCCACGTGCCAGTCACCCGAGGCCTGCTCGATCGGCACGGTGGCCGCGGCGGCCAGCATGGTGCCGACGGCCAGCGAGGTGGTGTAGACGGTGGTCATGACCCCGGTACGGGCCGGGAAGTGTCGCTTGATCAGCGTCGGGATGAGCACGTTGCCGACGGCCCCGCCCGACAGGGCGACGGCGCTGCTGGCCAGGAACACCGGCGCGGAGTCGACCAGGACCCGCACCAGCATGCCCGTGCCCAGCGTGACCAGGGCGAGCAGGAGCAGCCTGTGCTCGCCGACGCGGCGGGCCAGCGTGGGCGTGATCGCGCCGACGGTGGCGAAGGCCAGCACCGGCAGCGTGGTGAGCAGGCCGGTGCCGACGCTGGACATGCCGAGCGCGGCGGCGAGCTGGTCGAGCAGCGGGCCGACGCTGGTGACGGCGGTGCGCAGGTTCAGCGCGGCCAGGACGATCCCCAGCACGAGGAGCCAGGCGAGAGGGCCGGTTCTGGGCCGGGCCTCCTGAGTGAGCACGCTCATGCCGGACGGAATCCTCCACTCATCAAGTCATGGGATGAATCGACAGGATAACAGTTACAAATGAGACATCTATTCCACGGGCATGGCAAAGCCCCCGAAACATCGGGGGCTTGCGGGGGAACGGGGACGTTACAGAACCGGCCGGGGGCCCTGGGGCGGCTCGTTGCGCGGCGGGACGGGGCCGGGAGGCGGGAGCGTGCCGGGGTCCTGGGGGAAGCCGGTGTCGCCGCCGACCGTGCCGGGCGGGACCGGGCGGTCGCCGCCGCCGAGCGCGGAGCCGTGCTGGTGCGGGCCGGGGACGTCGCCCCGCCACGCGCCGGTCTCGCCGCCGCGCCCCTCGATGTACTCCTTGAAGCGCTGCATGTCGCCCTTGACGCGCGCCTGGACGATGTTGAGCCAGTCGCCGGCCTTCTCCACGAACCCCTCGGGGTCGTACTCCATCTGGAGCTGGACCCTCGCGGTCTCCGGGCCGAGCCGGTGGAAGGTGACGACGCCGGCCTGGTGCGGCCTCTCGACCGACCGCCAGGCGACGCGCTCGTCGGGGTGCTGCTCGGTGATCTCGGCGTCGAACTCCCGCTTGACGCCGGCGATCTCGGTGATCCAGTGGGTACGCGTGTCCGTGACCTGCTTGATGGACTCCACGCCCTCCATGAACTCGGGGAAGCTCTCGAACTGGGTCCACTGGTTGTACGCGACCCTGATCGGAACGTTGACCTCTACGGCGTGCTCGATCGTACTCATGGGACTCGTTGCTGCCCGGGCACGCGCGCGCCTAACGTCGGCGCCACAGCCAGTAGAGGCCCACGAGCGGCAGTACGAGCGGAATGTACAGGTAGCCCCTGCCATAGCCCGACCAGACGGTCTCGTCGGGGAAGGCGGCCGGGTCGAGCAGACTCACGGTGCCGATGACGAGCACCCCGGCCAGCTCGATGAGGAGCGCCGCCAGCGCGAGCCGCCTCGCGCCGCGCGCGAGCGCGACGGTGAGCAGCAGGTAGACCAGCGCGGCGAAGGCCGACAGCGAGTAGGCGAGCGGCGCCTCGCCGAACCTGGTGGCGATCTGCACGGCGGCCCGGGCTCCGGCGGCCAGCGCGAACAGCCCGTAGAGGGCGAGCAGCGCCCGGCCGGGGCCGGAGCCGATGCCGGTGGTGGTCACGCCACGCCCTGCCAGATCTGCAGCAGCCGCCCGGTCATCACCGCGATCGCGAACCCGGCCACGACCAGGATGGCCGGACCCCAGCGGCTGCGCTCGGCGAGCCCGAGGAACACCCCGGCGGGCGGGATGAGCGCCTCGGCGATCAGGTAGCCGTAGATCGTGACCGTCTCGCCGGACGGCCCCTCGCCGCCGGCCAGCGCGGCGATCACGAACCCCGCCTGCACCAGGACCGCCACTTCGAGCAGGACGAACCCGGCCAGCAGGATCACGCCCATGGGCCGGTCGCGGATGGCGGTGATCAGGCTCGCCAGCGCCAGCAGCAGCGCGCCGACGATGACGATCGTGGCAACGGTGGTGTTCATCGCAGCACAGGTTATCGCCCGCCCGGGCCGGTTCCCGATCCCGTCCGGCGCCCTCGGCCCGCTGCCTAGGATCGGAGGTATGGAGAGGATCCTCGTCAGCGCGTGCCTGATGGGCCGCCGGGTCCGCTACGACGGCGGCGCCAAGACCAGCTCCGACGAGCGGCTGACGGCCTGGCGGCGCGAGGGGCGGCTGGTGGCGTTCTGCCCTGAGGTGCAGGGCGGGCTGCCCGTGCCGCGGCCGGCCGCCGAGATCGAGGGCGGCGCGGGCGGGGCGGCGGTGCTGGACGGGCGGGCCCGCGTGCTGGCCGCCGACGGGTCCGACGTGACGGCCGAGTTCCTGGCGGGGGCGCGGGCCGCGCTGGCCGCCGCCCGCGACGCCGGGGCCCGGCTGGCGGTGCTGAAGGAGGGCAGCCCGTCGTGCGGCACGCTGGCCGTGTACGACGGGACGTTCACCGGCCGTCGCGCCGCGGGCCGGGGCGTGACCACGGCCCTGCTGGAGCGCCACGGCATCCGGGTGTTCGGCGAGGACCACGTCGAGGAGGCGGCCGCCTGCCTGGACGCCCTGGAGTCCTCCGGCGAGGCCGGCTCCGCCTTCCTTCCGGGTCCTGGGTGACGGGCCGGGCGGGGATGCGTCCCGCCCGGCCCTCCGGTTCACTGCCGGGTGATCACCACGTCGTCCACCGCCGCCTCGACCAGGCTCGCGGTGCCCGCGTCGGCCGCCTCGACGACGACGCGCACGGTCTGCCCGGCGAAGGCGGAGACGTCGGCGGTGGCGGTGGCCCAGGCCGCGTCGCGGTCGACGGCCGCGCCGAGCCGCTCCACCACGGTCGCCGTGGTCGTGCCGACGACCCGTACCCGGAAGAAGTCGGCGCTGGTGGCGTTGCTGCCGTGGGCCAGGTACCACGACAGCGACAACCGGAGCTGGCCGCTTGTCGGGAGCGTGATCGCCGGCGACCTGACGGTGGTCACGCCGCCGTCGATGTCGTACGCGCCGGCGCTCGAACCCGCGAGCGGGCCGGTGACCAGGGCGTTGACGCCGCTCGTGGTGGTGCCGAGCTGCTTGGGGCCGCTGGAGTCGGTGGCCTGCGGGTCGCCGCGCTCCCATACGCCGGTGGTGGCGGTGTCGGTGCCGCCGGGGTTCACCGTCCAGCCGGTGGCGGTCTCGAAGGTGTCGGACCAGACGGGCTGCGGCTGCTCGGCGGTGGCGAGGGTCCAGACGGCGTGCGCGACGGCGTCCGTGTTGCGGTCGAGCGCGGTGTCGCTGATGTTCGCGGTGGTGTCGCAGGAGCGGTGGTAGCAGGGGTCGAACTCCTGCCCGGCGGTGCCGCCCCAGAGCTGCGCCTGGGCGCTGGACTTGATGCCCTCGGCGCCGGTGAACGTGCCGCCCGCCGGGATCCCGGCGCTGATGAACGGCCCGTAGTCGGAGCGGCCGTCGAAGTCGGTGCCCCGGGTGGGCACGCCGATGCCCGCGAAGTAGCTCTGCAGGACCTGCTCCAGCTCGGCCGACCCGGCAGGGCCCGGTCCCGCCCCGGTGCCGTCGGAGTCGTCGCCGTCGTAGATGAAGTAGCCGGCGTTGGGCGAGCCGACCATGTCGAAGTTCAGGTAGCCGCCGATCCTGGCGCGCTCGGCGGCGGGCAGGTTGTTCACGTAGTAGCGGGAGCCGCGCAGCCCCAGCTCCTCGGCGCCCCACCAGGCGAAGCGCAGGTGCCGGTTCGGCTGCAGCCCCTGGCGGGCCACCTCCAGCGCGACTTCGAGGATGGCGGCCGAGCCCGAGCCGTTGTCGTTGATGCCGGGGCCGGCGGTCACGCTGTCGAGGTGGGCGCCGACCATGAGCACGTCGTCCATGTCGCCGCCGGGCCAGTCGGCGATGACGTTGTAGCCGGTGGCGCCGTTGTAGGTGAACGACTGGAGGGTGGTGGCGTAGCCGGCGGCGTTGAGCAGGTTCCTGACGTAGTTGGCGGAGGCCAGGTAGCCGGGCCTGCCGTGCGCCCGGTTGCCGCCGTTGGCGGTGGCGATGGACTGCAACTGGCTCAGGTGGGCCTTCACGTTCGACAGGGGGATGTCGGGAGCGGCGGCCGCCGCCGCGGCGGGCGCGGTCAGGGCCAGTGGGACGGCGAGCACGACGGCGCAGAGCGCCGGGAGTAACTTCACGGGGTCCTCCGTGGGGGGTGAGAGGGGGAGCGGCGTGGTGCGCCGCTCCCCCGCCGGAGCGTCGGCCGGTGACGGTTACCGGCTGACCTGGTGGTTGTGCCCGTGGTACGGCGCGCCGCGCAGTTGGAGCGGCGCCCCGGCGTTCGTGCGGGCGGTCGTGCCGCCCGGCAGGCTGCGGTCGTAGGCGTAGGTCACCGCGGAGTGCACGATGGCTCCCGTGTTGACCAGCAGCGCCTCGGTGCTGACGTTGTCGATCGTGTCGCAGGCCCGGTGGTAGCACGGGTCGTAGGCGACTCCCGCCGTGCCGCCGTACTTCGCGGCCTCCTCCTCGGTCTTCACGCCCTCGGCGCCGGTGAACAGGCCGCCGGACGGGATGCCGGCCTCGATGAACGGCCCGTAGTCGGAGCGGCCGTCGAAGTCGGTGCCGCCGTGCGGCAGGCGCAGCGCGTCGAAGAACCGCTCGAACGTCGCCTCGATCTCGTCGGAGCCGGGCGGGCCCGCGGGCGCGCCGGTCGCGTCGGAGTCGTCGCCGTCGTAGATCTTGTACGCGTAGTTCGGCGAGCCGATCATGTCGAAGTTCAGGTACAGCTTGATCTTCGCGCGCTCCGCGGCCGGCAGGTTCGCCACGTAGTACTCGGAGCCGATCAGGTTCAGCTCTTCCGCGCCCCACCAGGCGAAGCGCAGCTTGTTGACCGTCGGCAGCTTGGCCATGAGCAGGGCGGTCTCCAGGATGCCCGCGCTGCCGGTGCCGTTGTCGTTGATGCCGGGGCCGGCGGTGACGCTGTCCAGGTGCGCGCCGAACATGACGACGTTGCCCGGGTTACCGCTCCGGGAGTCGGCGATCACGTTGTAGGTGGTGCGGGTCTCGCTCTCGGTGTCGGTGGCCAGGCGCACCACGCTGGTCGTGGCGGCCAGTTCGGCGCCGATCTCGAAGCCGGTGCCGACCACCGGGATGGTGACCGTGGGCACGCCGAGGGTGCCCTGCAAGGTCGCGGTGCGGCCTTCCTGGCCCTCGTTGAAGATGATCACACCGGCGGCGCCCGCGGCCTGGGCGTTCTCCGCCTTGACGCGGAAGTCACAGCTGCCGCGCTGGATCAGCGCGATGTTGCCGGGCGTGAAACCGGCGAAGTCCGCCGGCTCGCAGCCGGAGGTCGAGCCCGGCTGGGCGGGCGGCGGGATCTGCAGGTCCACGTTCTGCACGGTCGCGGTCACGTCCCCGGCGCCGGAGTACGTCATGGTCGCGAACTCGCCGACCACGCTCCCGTCCGGCGGGGTCGGAGTGTACGTGCGCGGATCGGGTGAGATCCGTTGCATGGTGGCCGTGGAGTTCTGCATGAAGAACGGGAACTCGAACGGCTGGATCGTGACCTTGTAACCCGCCTGGCGCAGCTTGCCCGCCACGTAGTCGCGCGAGGCGTCGTAGCCGGGCGTGCCCGAGGCGCGGGTGCCCCCGTTGGCGTCGGCGATCCTCTGGAACGCCTCCAGGTGCCGGACGACAGGCTTGGCCTTGACCGATCTGGCCAAGGCCGTCGGATCGGGATCCGCCTGTGCCGGGGTGACGAGGGCGACAGGAAGGGCGAGGGCCACTGCCAGGGTGCCGGCTCGGGCCACGCCCTTGGGGAGGTGGAAGCGCATTCGGCTCCTCCGCAAGGAATCTGGTTGGGACTGTCTCCCCCGATTCAAGTCGCGCTGGAACGTTAACCAGAGCACGGCACCCTGAAAAGACCCAGATATGCGATTTTCAGCCCACTACGTCGTCCTTGGCTGAATCCACGTTGGTCTTCAGCTCCTCCATCACCTCGGCGTACCCCAGGTAGCTGTACCGTTCGGCGGCACGCCACGGGTAGACCTGACCGGCCTTGACCGCGGGCAGCTCGCTCCAGGTCGGCTTCTTCGCCATCTCGCCGGCCTTCATGGACTGGGCCCTGGCGTCCACCAGGATCACGTCGGCCTCGTACTTGTCGGCGTTCTCCCAGCTCAGCACCTCCCAGAAGCCGCCCTCGCTCTCCGTCGGACCGGCCGGGGAGACGACGTCGAGGCCCAACTCCTTGAAGTAGGCCAGGTCAGGGTGGTCGGGCAGGTACGCGACGTACAGGTTGTCGGGGGTGGCCGTGACGACCATGACCTTCAGCCCCGGCCTGGCGGCGGCGGACTCCTTGAGCTGGGCACTCGCGGCCTCGAAGCGGGACTTGGCCTCGGCGACCGGCGCGGCGTCCAGGTCGGCGCCCAGCGCGGCGGCCAGGCCGGCGTAGCGCTCGATGACCTCGGTGAGCTTCTTGCCGCCGAGCAGGACGCCGAGCGTCGGGGCGACCTGCTCGATGGCGTCCGCCGACTCCTCGGGCACGTACCAGAGCGAGTCCTTCAGGTACATGCCCGAGACGAGCAGGTCGGGCCGGACCGAGATGAACTTCTCGACGTTGAACTCGCCCCACGTATTGCCGATCGACTCCACGGCGGCGATGTCGACCTCGCCCACCTCGGGGTCGCGCCCGCCGTCCTTGAGCCGGTGCGGGCCGAACACGGCGACCGGGCGCACGCCGAAGTCCCACAGCGCCGCCGCGGAGGCGGACTGGGCCACCACCCGCTCCGGCCGCTGCGGCAGGGAGATCTTCTTGCCGCGGTCGTCCGTCCAGGTCCAGGCTTCCTGCGCGGAGGCGGACGGCGCGGACGCGGGCGGCGCCTCCGTCCCGCCGCACGCGGCGGTTCCCAGCAGAGCGGCTACGGCGAGGGTGACGAGTCCCCTACGCGGGACAGTGGGCATGGGGACTCCTCCGGATTTACCGATCTGTGGTCCGTATATTAGCTTAGCCTTACCTAACCCGAAAGGTCTCCCGTGCACTCCCCGCGGAACCCTAAGATCGAGCGCAGGGGGTGAGCCGCCGATGCTCCGGGCGATATTCAAGACCGAGGCAGGCAGCACCACGCTGCTGCTCGCCGCCACGATCGTGGCCATGCTCTGGGCCAACTCGCCGTGGGGCGACACCTACGAGGCGTTCTGGCACATCCCGGTCGGGCTCACGTTCGGCGACGCCACGTTCTCCCTCGATCTGCGCCACTGGGTGAACGACGGGCTGATGGCGATCTTCTTCTTCGTCATCGGCCTGGAGATCTCCTACGAGATGCGCCTCGGGCAGATGCGCGACCGCCGGCTGGTCGCCGTGCCGGCCCTCGCCGCGCTCGGCGGGCTGGTCGTCCCCGCGGGCATCTACCTGATGCTCAACGCGGGCGGGCCCGGCGCCGTCGGCTGGGGCGTGCCGATCGCCACCGACACCGCGTTCGTGCTGGGCCTGCTCGCCGTGGTGGGGGCGCGCTGCCCCGACCCGCTGCGGGCCTTCCTGCTCACGCTGGCGATCGTGGACGACGTGCTCGCCATCATGATCATCGCCATCTTCTACACGGCGAGCCTGTCCGTCCCCGCGCTCGTCACCGCGGTGCTGCTGCTCGCCGCGATCATGCTGCTGCGGTGGCTGCGGATCTGGCGCGCGCCCGCGTACATCGTGCTCGGCTTCGCGCTGTGGGTGGCGACGCTGGAGAGCGGCGTGCACCCGACGCTGGTCGGCATCGCGCTCGGCGTGCTGGTTTTCGTGTACGCGCCCAGCGACCGGAAGCTGATCAGGGCCGGCGAGGCCGTGCAGGAGCTGACCTACGCGCCCAACCCGCGGGCGGCCGTGGAGGCGACGCGGCTGGTGCGCATGTCGGTCTCCGTGAACGAACGGCTGCAGCTGCTGCTCCACCCGTGGAGCAGCTACGTGATCGTGCCGATCTTCGCGCTGGCCAACGCCGGCATCCGGCTCGACAGCGAGACCCTGAGCGCGGCGATGACCTCGCCGATCTCCATCGGCGTGGCGCTGGGCCTGCTCGCCGGCAAGCTCCTCGGCATCACCCTCGGCACCTGGCTGCCGCTCCGGCTCAACTGGGGCGTCCTGCCGGGCAACCTGGTGTGGGGCCAGGTGCTGGGCGGCGCGGCGGTGTCCGGCATCGGGTTCACGGTCTCGCTGTTCATCGTGGAGCTGGCCTTCGAGGACCCGCTGCTGATCAGCGAGGCCAAGATCGGCATCCTCGCCGGGTCGATCGCCTCGGCGCTGCTCGGCTGGATCATCTTCAAACTGGCGTGGAACCGGGGCGGCGTGTGCGCCCCTCCGGACGCCGCCGCCGAGCCGGAGGAGGAGCGGCCGGAGCTGCTCAGCACGCCGGTCGGCCCCGACGACCACGTGCGCGGCCCGGCGGACGCCGCCGTCACCGTGGTCGAGTACGGCGACTTCGAGTGCCCCTACTGCGGGCGGCTGCACCCGATCCTGGAGGAGCTGCGGCGCCGCCGCCCCGACGTGCGGTTCGTGTTCCGCCACTACCCGCTCCGCGACATGCACCCGCGCGCGCTGGCCGCCGCGCTGGTGGCCGAGGCGGCCGGCCGCGACGGCCGGTTCTGGGAGATGCACGACAAGCTCTACGCCGCCCAGCGCGCGCTCGCCGACGCCGACCTCGCGCGTTACGCGGCCGAGCTGAAGGTCGACCTGTCGGCTCCGATCGCCGCCCGCGCCGCCAGGATCGAGCGCGACGAGCGATCAGGCCGGGAAAGCGGGGTACGAGGCACCCCGACCCTGTTCATCAACGGCGTACGCTACCGAGGCAGGCTGGACCTCGCACCGATCATCGAAGCGGTGGAGAAGGCACGCCCCGCCGCCGCCCCCGGGAAAAAGACCCCCTGACGGATGGAGATCTCCGGCATGGCCTCTTCGAACCTTCTCAACGTCCTGCTCGCGATCCTGTCCTGCGCGGTGCCGGGCATCGGCGTCGTGGTCACGGCCATGGGCCGGCGGACCCACGGACGCGCGGCGGTCATCGGCCTGCTGGGCTGCGTCGCGCTGCTGCTGGAGGGCCTGCTCCGGCTCGGCCAGACGATCTTCCTGCGGACCATCGTGGAGACCGTCGGCCTCCGCGAGGCGGGCGGCGTGCTGGCGTTGCTGGGGCTGGTCTCGTTCGTGCTGGCGACGACCGGCGTCGGCCTCCTGATCTGGGCCGTGGTAGCCCGCCGCACCCCGCAGCCCGCCGCCCCGGGTTGGCAGCAGCCGCAGCCCGGCCCCCAGCAGGGCTGGCAGCAGCAGCCCCCGGCCGGCCCGCACCAGAACCCGCAGGCGGGCCCGTACCAGAACCCGAACCCCGGGCCCTACCAGAACCCGCAGGGCTGGCAGCAGCCCCCGACCTGACCGATCCGGATGGGACGAAGGCGGCAGATGTGACAATCTTGGAGCACACCCCGCCTCCGAAGGGCATCATGAATCCAGAGCAGCCCGGCGGTCCCGAAGGGGACATGACGATCAGGCGTCGCTGGGACGGCCCGGCCCCGCCCCCGCCGCGGCGGCAGGCGACGCCCCCGCACCCCCTCCCGCCGCCCGCGAACGCGGCGCCCCTGTTCCCCCAGCCTCCGCGCATGCCGCCGCCGGAGGACAACCGGACGCAGCGGCTGGACTACACGCCGGACCTGCTGCCCGACGTCGCCTACGAGACCAGGAGGTCCCGGTCGGGCTGGTGGTGGCTGTTCGCGGTGGGCGGCGTCCTGCTGCTGGTGGTGGCGCTGGCCGCAGCCGTGCTGCTGTCGGCCAACTCCTAGGCCCTGGTGAAGTCCATCGTCCAGTTGGTCTCCCAGGTCCGCTCGCCGTCGGCCGAGAGCGCCTGCTCCCACCGGCAGGCGTCCGGCCCGAGCACGGTCCACAGGAACCGGGAGCGCACCGGCGTCCCCTCGTGCAGTTCGTCGGCGTAGAACCGGCCGCGGTCGCCGTCGAAGCCGCCCACCATGGGCGGCAGGTCGAGCGTGCCGGTGCGGCTGCTGGACCAGTAGATGGACCACAGCCGCGTGGCCAGCTCGTACAGCCGCAGCGTCAGCCCGCTGTAGCCGAGGGTCGGGAAGTGGATCTCGTCGAAGTTGGCGGCGCCGCCGAAGTGGCGGGTGCTGGTCGAGACGCCCGGGAACTCCTCCCAGTCGTCGCTGCCGGCCAGGCGCTTGACCAGGCGGCGGTTCGCCACGTTCCAGGTGCCGGCGAGGAAGTCGAAGTCGTTCATGCGGAGACGGTAAGGGCGGGTCGCTGACATGTAGTGTCAGTGATGTGCGCGCCTCCCGCCTCGTCTCGATCCTGCTGCTCCTGCAGACACGGGGCCGGATGACGGCCAGGGAGCTCGCCGAGCGGCTGGAGGTGTCGGTCCGCACGATCTACCGCGACGTGGACTCGCTGCACGCCGCCGGCATCCCGCTCTACGGCGACGCCGGGCCGAGCGGCGGCTACCAGTTGCTCGACGGCTACCGCACCAGGCTGACCGGGCTGACCGCCGACGAGGCCGAGTCGCTGTTCCTGGCCGGGCTGCCGGGCCCGGCGGCCGAGCTGGGGCTGGGCGCCGTCGTGGCGGCCGCCCAGCTCAAGCTGATGGCGGCGCTGCCGGTGGAGCTGCGCGACCGGGCCGGCCGCATCCAGGAGCGCTTCCTGCTGGACGCCCCGGCTTGGTACCGGGATCCGGAGCCGGTCACCCACCTGCCGGCCGTGGCCGAGGCGGTGTGGAACGAGCACCCGCTGCGGGTCCGCTACCGCCGCTGGCGGGCGCCCCAGGAGGTGGAACGCCGGCTGGAGCCGTACGGGCTGGTGGTCAAGGCCGGGCGGTGGTATCTGGTGGCCCGCTGCGGCGAGGGCGTGCGCACCTACCGGGTGTCGCAGATCCTGGAGCTCCACCCGCTGCCCGGCCGGATCACCCGCCCGGCGGGCTTCGACCTGGCCGCCCACTGGCAGGGCTACCTGGCGGAGTTCGAGGCCAGGCTGCGCCGGGGCGAGGCGGTGGTCCGGCTGTCGCCGTCCGGCCTGGAGCGGCTGCGCGACCTGATGACGCCCGGCGTGGTCGCGGCAGCGAAGGAGACGGCCCAGCCGCCGGACGAGGAGGGCTGGATCACGGTGACGCTGCCCATCGAGTCCGTCGGGCACGCGGTGGCCGAGTTCCTCAGGCTGGGCGCCGACGCCGAGGTGGTCTCCCCTCCGGAGCTGCGCGAGCGGGTCGCCGCCACCGCCGAACGGATCGTCCGCCGCTACCGCGGCTGAACCAGCCGCATCACGTGGAACCGCCGGGTGACCTCGTACCCGGCTCTCGTGTAGAGGGTCCCCGCCGGGCCGGTCTCGCCGGTCCACAGGAACCACGACCCGTGCAGCCCCTCGGCCCGCATCCCGGTCATGGCCGCGTGGAGCAGGATCTTGCCGAGCCCGGTGCCGCGTTCGGCGGGGTCCACACCGAACGGCCCGAACCGCTCAGGGATCCCCCGGTACGCCCCGTACGCCGCGAACCCCACGACGCGCTCCCTCACCGCGACGAGCAGCCGCCCCCGGTCGCCCATCCTCCTGATCGCCTCGCCCCAGTCGGGATTGAACACCCCGGCCGCGAACCTGATCAGCTCCGGCAGCTCCCCATCGGCCGGCGCCCGGAACGCGTACCCCTCCCGCTCCCGCGCCGCCCGCAGCTCCCGCACCTCGTCCGGCATCGTGTAGCCGACGAGCGTCCGGTCCATGGCCACCGGCGTGTACAACGTCCGGAAGCCCAGCCTCTCCAGCAGCCGGTACGCGTCCGGATAGACCGCCGCGTCCACCCCGGGCAGCACGTAGTTGGGCGTGTACGGGGCGAACTCGACTGTCGTGCGCCCGTGCCGCGCCAGGAACGCCAGCGCCTCCTCCACCAGCCGCCGCCCCAGCCCGCGCCCCCGATGCTCCGGCGCCACGAAGAAGAACGGGATCCACCCGATGCCCGGCTCCAGATCGGTCGACGGGGCGAGCGGAACCAGCCTGCGCACCCCGTACGCGCACCCGGCGAACTCCCCGCTGACCACGGCCACCCGCAGCCCCTCGGGGTCGAAGTTGGGATCGAGCAGCACGCAGTCACGCAGCCGGCCGGACGTCGTGGGGTCGGCGGGCATCCCACGGTTCCAGGCCGCCACGAGCGGCCCCTCATCCCCCGCGGCGAACCCCCGGACCGTGGTCGTCGGATTGATCACCCGGCCATGCTGCCAGAAGGCGGGCCGCCGTCAGACCCGGGTCGGCAGCGGGCCGCCGTGGCAGGTCATCGCGTCGCCGAAGGCGGTGAGCAGATCCACCTCGCCCCCCTCGGCGTCCGCGTACGCCCGGTGCAGGTTGAGCACCAGCCGCTCGGCGTCGTCCCACGCGGCGAACTCGCCCAGGTCGGCCCCCCGCGCCGCCGCCAGGGGAGTGAGCCCGTGCTCGCGCCCCTTCCGCGCGACGTCGAGCACGAGCCGGTAGTAGCGCTCGTGCGCCGCGAGGATCCCCGGCAGCGACGCCGCGTCCGCCAGGGACCCGTGCCCCGGCACCACGTGCTCGGCCCCGAACGCCGCCAGCCACTCCAGCGACTCCAGCGCACCCCGTACGGACCCCATCATCACCAGCGGCGTCAGCCCGTTGAAGATCAGGTCGCCGGTGAACAGCACCCGCTCCTCGGGCAGCCACGCCACCACGTCGCCCGGCGTGTGCGCCGCGTACCCGGGGTGCCGCAACTCGACCCGCCGCCCGCCCGCGAACACGGTCACCTCGCCGCGGATCGCCACGTCGGGCACCCGCCGCGTGACGTTCCCCCAGTCGGGCACCGGCGTCCAGAACGGCGGGCACCCGTCGATGACGAAGTCCGCCAGCAGCGCCTCCCGCATGGCCTCGTGCCCGAACAGCACGGCGGCCTCGGGAAGCAGGCTGTTGCCGTACGCGTGATCGCCGTGCTGATGGGTGTTGACCGCCAACCGCACCGGCACGCCCCCGGTGGCCTCGTCCAGCGCCTCCAGGAACCGCCTGGTCCGCTGCTCGGTGGCGCACGTGTCGACCACGAGGACGGCCCCGTCACCGGCGACGGCGCCCGCGTTGTTCACCCACCAGGTCCCGTCCGGCTGCACCCACGCGAACACCCCGTCCACGACCTGACGCAACCGCGGCTCCGCGACCGGCTCGCCCATGTCTCCTCCTGCCGACAGCCCTCCCTCATACTCCCCCGCCCGCCGCGGTTTCGCTGGCGTACGGGGCGGTCCATGAGGCAAAGTGAAACAGCGTTTCCCTCAGGAGGTCGTGACGTGCGTTATGTGATCATCGGTTGCGGCAACGTCGGCATGGAGCTGGCCCGCCGCTGGACCGCCGCGGGCCACCGGGTGACCGGCACCACCACCACGCCCGGCCGCGTCGGCGAGCTCCGGGAGGTGTGCTCGGACGTGGCGGTCCTGCGGGGCAGCGACCGGGCGGCCGTCCAGCGGGTGGTCGAGGAGGCCGACGCGGTCGTCCTGACCGTGAGCCCGCGCCTGACCCGTTCCTTCGACGCCGCCCAGCGGGTCGCCGAGTACGCGGACACGCTGACCGCCAGCGCCCGCACCGCCGTCGAGACGCATCCCCGCGTGGTCTTCACCAGCTCCGTGTCCGTCTACGGCGCCGGCACGGGAGCCGTGGTGGACGAGGACACGCCCGTGACCGGCGATCCCGACGCCTCCCCGCGCAACTTCGCCGCCGCCGAGGCCGCCGTGCTCGCCACGGCCGGCGGGGCGGTCGTGCGCATCCCCGACGTGTACGGGCATCCGCGTGACATGGACTACCCGGCGCGGGTGAAGCTCGCCCACGAGATGCTGGGCGGGAGCGTCCCCTTCTCCGCCGAGGCGCTGCTCTACCGGATCGACTACAGGGACGCGGCCGCCGCCCTCGGCTTCGTCGTCGGCGAGGGACTGACGGGGATCTACAACGCCGTCCCCGATGCCGTCGCGCCCCGGACGAACGCGGAGGTGTTCGGCGAGATCTGCGCCGCCGGAGGGTGGCCGCCGCTGACCTTCCGCGGCGAGATCAGGACGCCGGCCGTGCCGGTGAGCTCGGCCAGGCTCCGGGCGGCGGGATTCGCGTTCGCCCACTGAGGCCGGAGACACGAAAATGCCCCGCCGTTAGGGCGGGGCATCGTCTGTGGAGCTATGGGGATTCGAACCCCAGACCTCCTCCATGCCATGGAGGCGCGCTACCAACTGCGCCATAGCCCCTGATCACCGCTCGCGAGCGGGCCTCCGAGAGCATATAGCCATCCCGGCGATTCGCCTAATCGCACGCCCGTACCCGGAACGGCGAAAGAGACAGCCGCCCGCGTGACGCGAGCGGCCGCTCACGCCGGTTGGCGCCCCTCGGCGTCGGGGCTGTCGTCGCTGCTGATCGGCTCGGGGAGGGTGCCGGCGTTGTGCTCCAGCAGGCGCCAGCCGCTGCGCCCCTCGTGGAGCACGGACCACGAGCAGTTGCCCAGCCCGCCGATGGCGGACCACAGCTCCAGCGGCAGCCTGAGCAGCTCGCAGATGCCGAGCCGCAGCGCCGCGCCGTGGGAGGCCACGACGAGCAGCCCGTCGTCGTCGAGCTTGGCCGCCCAGCGCCGCATGGCGGCGGCGACCCGGACGGCGACGTCGGTCACGGCCTCGCCGCCGGGGGCCTCCCAGGCGACGTACTCGCGCGGCCAGCGTTCGGCGATCTCCTGGCGGGTCAGGCCCTCCCACTCGCCGCCGCCCCGCTCGCGGAAGTCCTTGTCGACGGCCACCTCGATGCCGGTGACGCGGCCGAGGGCGAGGGCGGTGTCGTTGGCCCGCCGGAGGTCGGAGGACACGATGAGAGTCGGCCGCAGCGAGGCGAGCAGGGACGCCGCCCTGGCCGCCTGGGCCTGGCCGGTCTCGTCGAGCGGGATGTCGGAATGGCCCTGGAAACGGTGTTCGACGTTCCACAGGGTCTGCCCATGACGGAGGCAGACGATGCGTCTGCTCAAGTGCGGGCCCTTTGGATGTTGGCCTGCATGACGCTCTCCGGCAGGGAAATGGCCGGGCAGTCCTTCCACAGCCGCTCCAGGGCGTAGAAGGTGCGGTCTTCCTCGTGCTGGACGTGCACGACGATGTCCATGTAGTCGAGGAGGACCCAGCGGCCCTCGCGCTCGCCCTCGCGGCGCACCGGTTTGGCGTCGGCCTCGGTGCGCAGCCTCTCCTCGATCTCGTCGACGATGGCGCGGACCTGGCGGTCGTTGGTGGCGGAGCAGAGCAGGAAGGCGTCGGTGATGACGAGCTGCTCGCTGACGTCGTAGGCGAGGATGTCTTCGGCCAGCTTGTCGGCGGCGGCCTCGGCGGCGATGCGCACGAGCTGGACGGCGGTGTCAGATGCTGTCACGGTGCGGGTCGGACCTCCTGAGTCGGCAACATGCCCTATATGGAGGGTACCCGTTACGGCCGTCCTGCCCCACGTACGGCACTACTTCACTCGTGCGAGCGGTAGAGGTCGCGCTTGTTGATGTACTGGACGATCCCGTCGGGCACGAGATACCAGATCGGCTCCCCTTTGGCCACGCGCTGCCTGCACTCCGACGACGAGATGGCCAGCGCCGGGATCTCCAGCAGCGTCACCCTGCCCTCGGGCAGCCCGGGGTCGTGCAGGTGGTGCCCCGGCCTGGTGCAGCCGACGAAGTGGGCCAGCTGGAAGAGCTCGTCGGCGTTCTGCCAGTCGAGGATGGCGCCGAGCGCGTCGGCGCCGGTGATGAAGAACAGCTCAACCTGCGGCCCGTAGATCTCCGAGATGTCGCGCAGGGTGTCGATGGTGAACGTGGGCCCGGGGCGGTCGATGTCCACCCTGCTGACGGAGAAGCGCGGGTTCGACGCGGTCGCGATGACGGTCATCAGGTAGCGGTCCTCGGGCGCGGACACCTCGCGCTCCGACTTCTGGTACGGCCTGCCGGTGGGCACGAACACGACCTCGTCGAGCTCGAAATGATGGGCCGCCTCGCTGGCGGCGACCAGGTGCCCGTGGTGGATCGGGTCGAACGTGCCGCCCATGACTCCCACGCGTCGCTTCCCCTGCATACCAGGCGCGTTCATCATGAAACGGACCTTACGCGGAAGCCTCCACAAGACATCACGGCACCCCCCTTCACGATGGCCGCGCATACCTCCCGTCGCGGACGTAGCATGCCGGGCATGACGACCACCCCGGACCGCAGCCGCGTCCAACTGCCCGGCATCTCGTCCCGTGCCTACGAACACCCCGCAGACCGGTCGGCTCTGGTCGCTCTGCGCAAGTTGAGCGGGTTCGACACGGTTCTCAAGCAGATGTCCGGCCTAGTCAGCGAGCGGCGCCTTCGCCTCATGTACCTCGCCTCTGCCGTGCGGGTGAGCGAGACCCAGTTCCGCTCCCTCTACGACATGGGCCGTGACGCCGCCTACGTCCTCGACCTGCACCGGATCCCGGAGATCTACGTCCAGCAGGACCCGCAGGTCCAGGCCAAGGCCATCGGCTTCGACGACCCGTTCATCGTCGTGACCACCGGCCTGCTCAACCTCATGAACGAGGAGGAGCAGCGCTTCGTCATCGGCCACGAGACGTCCCACATCCTGTCGGGCCACGCCGTCTACCGGACGATGCTCGACATCCTCACCCGCCTCGCGGCCCGCGTCGCCTGGATCCCGCTCGGCTACATCGGCCTGCGCGCGATCGTGGCCGGCCTGGAGGAGTGGTACCGGAAGTCCGAGCTGTCCTCCGACCGCGGCGGCCTGCTCACCGGCCAGGACCCGGAGGCCGCCAAGCGCGCGCTGATGAAGCTCGCCGGCGGCGACTACACGCACGAGATGAACATCGAGGCGTTCCTGGAGCAGTACGCCGAGTACGACACCGCCGGCGACCTGCGCGACGGCTTCCTCAAGGTGCTCAACCTGCTCGGCACCACCCACCCGTTCGCCGTGGTCCGCGTGGCCGAGCTCGACAAGTGGCAGCGCAGCGGCGAGTACGACCGCATCATCGGCGGCGACTACCCGCGCCGCGAGGACGACCCCAACGCCCGCGTCAGCGAAGAGGTGAAGGCCGCCGCCGAGTCCTACCGCAGGTCCTGGTCGGAGTCCCAGGACCCGTTCATCGGCGTGCTCCGCGACGTGGCCGAGGGCGCGGTCAACGCCGGCGAGCGGATCTTCAACCGGTTCGCGCGCCGCGACGGCTGACCGTCACAGCAGCAGGGCGATCGCGCGCACGGCAGCCGCGCACAGGGCGACGAACCCGCCCAGCACGGCCAGTGCGCGCAGCCCTTCCCTGCGCAGCTCGGGCAGCCGGGCGCCGACCCGCTCGATCTCGCGCCCGGTGATGCCGCCGCACAGCATGCCGAACACCACGGCGGCGGCGGTGACCGGAGCGGGCTGCTGCCACCAGGTCGAGTCGATGTGACCGCCGCCGGTGATCCACAGCGCTCCGCCGGCCGCGACGGCCACGGGCGCCCCCGGCCAGACGGCGGCGCTGGCCAGCGCTCCGGACAGCGCGAACGGAAGCGTCACCGCCCTCATGGTGGCCCGCAGCCACCCTTCGGCGTGGTTGCGCACCATCCAGTGGCTCATCCACAGCGCCCTGGTCAGCACCACGAACACGGCCGTGATGCCGATGGAGGCGATCGGCCACATCACCGACGCCACCACGCACGGCACGGCCAGGATGGCGAGCAGCAGCAGCGCCGTGTTCCCGGCAGGCAGCGTGGTGGTCCCTTCGGCCCTGCTCTTGACGCCCTTGGCCACGCTCTGCGTCCTCGTGCGGGTCCGCGCCGCCGTCTGCGCCCTGGCCCGCACGGCGCCCTCGCCGCTCCGCCCGCGCCCCGCGGCCGTCTCCACGGCCCGCCGCCCGGCGCCATCACCGGCCCTGCCCCGCCCCCCGGTCCCGGCGGCCGCGGCCCCCGTCGCGGCCACAGCCTCACCCCGCCCGCGCCCGGTCGTCCCGTCGCTCTTCCCGCGCCCCGCGGCCCCGTCGGCCCGCCCACGCCCGGCGGCCCCGTCGGTCTTCCCATGCCCCACAGCGCCGTCGGCCCGCCCGCGCCCGGCGGCCCCGTCGCTCTTCCCCCGTCCCGCGGCGCCGTCAGCCCGCCCACGCCCGGCGGTCCCGTCGGCCCGGCCCCGGCCCGTCCCCTCGTCCGCCGCGCGCCCGCGCGGCGCGGGCACCTCTCCGGCACGCCCCCGCGCCCCGTCGGCACGCGCAGCCGCCTCACCCGTACGAGACCGCGACGGCGCACTGTCAGCCGAACGCCCGCGCGCCCCCTCCGCACGCGCGGCCACCTCACCCGCACGGGACCGCGGCGGCACGCTGTCTCCCGAACGCCCGCGTCCTCCCTCAGCACGCGACGCCGCCCCTTCACCTGTGCGGGACCGAGGCGGCACGCTGTCGCCTGAACGCCCGCGCGGCGCGGGCACCTCTCCGGAACGCCCCCGAGCCGCCGGCTCGGAGCCACGGCCGCGGGGCGACGGGACGTTGCCCCCGGGGCGCGAGGCGTCCCCCGGCTCACCGGCGCCGGCGTCCGGGTCGTCGAGACCGCTCGCCTTGACCAGCCGGGCCAGCCGGTCGGCCAGCAACGCGGCGGTGGGCCGCTTGCGCGGCTCCCGGTTGAGCGCCGCCCGCACCAGCGGCAGCAGCTCCACCGGCACGCCCTTGAGGTCCGCCTGCCCGTTGAGCACCGCGTACATCTGCGCCTCGGCGGTCCCCCGCCCGAACGCGGGCCGTCCGGTCGCCGCGAACGCCACCGTCGCCGCCCACGCGTGCACATCGGCGGGCGAGTCGACCTGCTCGTCGGCGAAGATCTCCGGGGCGGTGTAGCCGGGGGTGCCGAGGAAGGTGCCGGTCAGGGTGAGCCGGGTGGCGTCGTGCACCTGGGCGATGCCGAAGTCGATGAGCACCGGCCCGCCGGCGCCCATGATGATGTTGGCCGGCTTGAGGTCGCGGTGCACCACCCCGGCGGCGTGGATGATGGCCAGGGCCGCGGCGATGCCCTGCGCGAGCCGTACCAGCTCCGCCAGGTCGAGGGCCCCGTCCTGGCGCACCCGCTCCAGCAGGGTGACACCCTCGATGTGCTCCATCACCAGATAGGGACGGTCGCAGGACAGGTCGGCGTCGAGCACGCGCGCGACATAAGGGCTCTCGACCCGGCGCAGTGCCCGGACCTCGCGTTCGAGCCGGATGCGTGCGGCGTCGTTCTCGGTCAGGTCGTGCAGGACCTTGACCGCGACGCGCTCGCCACGGCGGGCGCTGGCGAGGTAGACCTCGCCCATGCCACCCCGGCCGAGCCTCTCGAGCAGGGTGTACGGCCCGACCTTGCCGAGCTTGCTCACCGTCCCTCCCCGCTCGGCGCGCCCATAAGGGACACAACCCTAGCGCTGTGAAAGGTGTGGACGCCTGAGGCACGCCGAAACTTCTATCTGCCGACTCCGATCACGACAGCAGCTTGTCGAGCTCGGCCCTGGGCTCGCGCCCGAGATCCCTGTGCCCCTTCCTGCGCCAGTTGACGTGACCGTGGCTCTCCAGCCAGAGCATCAGCCGGTCGGCGCCGAACAGCACGGCGGCCGCGAACGCGAGGGCGATGACGATCTCCATGCGCCCAGTCAAGGAGGCGCGCGCGGGGCCGCGGGCGCCGACACGCCGCCCGCGACCCGATCACGTCACTGTCCTGACTTGGCGATGACCGTGCCCTCGGCGGTGCGCAGCTGGCCCTCGCCTGTGTAGACCCACTTGGTGGAGGTCAGCTCGGGCAGGCCCATCGGCCCGCGCGCGTGCAGCTTCTGCGTGGAGATGCCGATCTCGGCGCCGAACCCGAACTCCCCGCCGTCGGTGAACCGGGTCGAGGCGTTGACCGCCACCGCGGCCGAGTCGACCAGCGACACGAACCGCCGGGCCGCCTGCTGGGACCGGGTGACGATGGCGTCGGTGTGGCCGGACCCGTAACGCCGGATGTGGGCCACCGCGTCCTCCAGCGAGTCGACGACCGCCGCCGCGATGTCGAGCGAGAGGTACTCGGCGGTGAAGTCGTCCTCGGTGGCCGGCACCACGTCGTCGCCGTAGCGGGCCACGCGCGCGTCGCCGTGGACGGTCACCCCGGCCGCCTTCAGCGCTTCCAGCGCCCGGGGCACGAACGCGTCGGCCGCGTCGGCGTGCACCAGGAACGTCTCGGCCGCGTTGCACACCGACGGCCGCTGCGCCTTGGCGTTGACCAGGATCTCCACGGCCAGGTCGAGGTCGGCGCCGGCGTCGACGTACACGTGGCAGTTGCCCGTGCCGGTCTCGATGACCGGGACGGTGGACTCCTCCACGACCGAGTTGATCAGCGACGCGCCGCCGCGCGGGATGAGCACGTCGACCAGCCCGCGGGCGCGCATCAGCGTCTTCACCGAGTCGCGGGTGAGGCCCGGCACGAGCTGTACGGCCCCGGACGGCACCTCGGTGGCGGCCAGCGCCTCCTGCATCACCTTCACCAGGGCGGTGTTGGAGCTGTAGGCGCTGGAGGAGCCGCGCAGCAGCACCGCGTTGCCGCTCTTGAGGCAGAGCGCGGCGGCGTCGACGGTGACGTTGGGGCGGCCCTCGTAGATGATGCCGATGACACCGAGCGGCACCCTGAGCTGACGCAGTTCCAGCCCGTTGGGCAGGGTCGAGCCGCGCACCACCTCGCCCACCGGGTCGGGCAGGTCGGCCACCTGGCGCACGGCCTCGGCGATGGCGGCCACCCGGCCCTCGTCGAGCCGCAGCCGGTCGATCATGGCCTCGGCGGTGCCCTGCGCCCTGGCCTGCTCCACGTCCGCGGCGTTGGCCTCGACGATCTCGGCGGCATGCGCCACCAGGGCGTCGGCGACGGCGCGCAGGGCCCGGTCCTTGGGCGCCCGCGGCAGCGGGGCCAGCTCGGCGGCGGCCTCTCGTGCCGCGTGGGCGACCTTCAGGAACTCTGTGTTCATGCTTATTTGCTCTCCGTTTGATTGCTCCGCTGCGCTCCGCGGCGAAGGGCTCCTCAAGCCTCGCTCTTCCCTCGTCACTCCGGTCGCTTCGCTCCCTGCGTTCCTCAGTCCAGAGCGAGGCGAGCCCTTCGCAAAACCGGACGGGCCCTTCGTGTGTCAGCCGTGGGACTCTGTTATCCAGTCAGCCTTGGGACTTTGTGTTCCGGTCGGCCTTGGGACTCCAGTATTCCGGTCAGCTTTGGGGTTCCAGTATGACGATGTCGTCTCGGTGGATCAGTTCGCGTTCGTATTCCGGGCCTAGTTCGGTGGCCAGGTCGCGGGTGGAGCGGCCGAGGAGGCCTGGGATCTCCATCGCGTCGAAGTTGACCAGGCCGCGTGCCACCACGCGGCCGCGTGGTCCGCACAGGTCGACCGGGTCGCCGGCGGCGAACTCGCCCTCGACGGAGGTCACCCCGGCCGGCAGCAGGGACTTGCGGCGGGTGACGACGGCCTCGACCGCGCCGGCGTCGAGGTGGAGCCGGCCGCGCCCGGTGGTGGCGTGGGCCAGCCACAGCAGGCGCGTGCCCGGATGGCGGCCCTGCGGATGGAAGAAGGTGCCGACGTCGTCTCCGGCCAGCGCGTGCGCGGCGTGGGCGGCGGCGGTCAGCACGACCGGCACGCCCGCGCCGGTGGCGATCCTGGCCGCCTGGACCTTGGTGATCATGCCGCCGGTGCCGACGGCGCCGCCCTTGCCGAGCTGGACGCCGACCAGGTCCTCGGGCCCGCGGATCTCCGCCAGCCGCCGCGCGCCCGGCCGGCTCGGCGGGCCGTCGTAGAGCGCGTCGACGTCGGACAGCAGGATCAGCGCGTCGGCCCGGATGAGATGGCTGACCAGCGCGGCCAGCCGGTCGTTGTCACCGAAGCGGATCTCGTCGGTGGCGACGGTGTCGTTCTCGTTGACGATGGGCACGATGTCGAGCTCCAGCAGCCGGTCGAGGGTGCGCTGGGCGTTGACGTGGTGGGTGCGCCGCATCATGTCGTCGGCGGTCAGCAGCACCTGGCCGACGCGCAGCCCGTACCGGGCGAAGGAGGAGGTGTAGCGGGCGACCAGCACGCCCTGCCCGACGGACGCCGCCGCCTGCTGCGTGGCCAGGTCGCGCGGTCGCGCGGGCAGCCCGAGCGGGCCCAGGCCCGCCGCGATGGCGCCCGACGACACCAGCACGAGCTGGGTGCCGGCCCGGCGGCGCGCGGCGAGCACGTCGACGAGGGCGTCGACCCGGTCGACGTCGATCATGCCCTGGGGGGTCGTGAGCGACGATGAGCCGATCTTGACGACGGCCTTCGACGCTGAACCGATCTGTTCCCGCACGTCCAAACCCTATCCGAGCCCGCCAAACGGTTTATCCGAGGCGGCTGTCGGTGCCGCGCGGCCCCTGGCGGACCGCCTCGGCGTTCAGCGTCGGCTGCCAGTCGAAGATGTAACCGCCCTCCATCGGCCCGATCACCACCTCGACCCCGGCGGTGGCGCCGGCCTTGGCGAGCTCCTCCTCGACGCCGAGCCGCTCCAGCCGGTCGGCCAGGTAGCCGACGGCCTCGTCGTTGCTGAAGTCGGTCTGCCTGATCCACCGCTCCGGCTTCTCGCCGGTCACCTGGAACAGGTCGTCGTTGACCTTGCGCACCTTGAACCCGGCCTCGCCGAGCTGCTTGGGCCTGATGACGAGCCTGGTCGGCTCCTCGACGGGCTTGGCGGCGCGGGCTGCGGCCACCCACTCGCCCATCGCGTACGTGAGCTCGCGCAGCCCTTCGTGGGCCGCCGCCGACACGGTGAACACCCGCAGCCCGCGCTCCTCGAACTCGGGCCGTACGAGGTCGGCCAGGTCACGGGCGTCGGGCACGTCGGCCTTGTTGAGCACGACCATGCGCGGCCGGTCCTCCAGCTTGCCGTAGGCGTGCAGCTCCGCCTCGATCACCTCGTAGTCGGTGACGGGGTCGCGGCCCGGCTCCATGGTGGCGCAGTCGATGACGTGCACGAGCATGTCGCACCGCTCGACGTGGCGCAGGAACTCGTGGCCGAGCCCCTTGCCCTCGGACGCACCGGGGATCAGGCCGGGCACGTCGGCCACGGTGAACACGTTGTCGCCCGCGGTGACCACGCCCAGGTTGGGGATCAGGGTGGTGAACGGGTAGTCGGCGATCTTCGGCTTGGCCGCGCTGAGTGCGGCGATCAGCGACGACTTGCCCGCGCTGGGGAAGCCGACCAGCGCCACGTCGGCGACGCTCTTCAGCTCCAGCATCACGTCCAGCGCGTCGCCCGGCTCGCCCAGCAGCGCGAACCCGGGCGCCTTCCGCTTGGTGCTGGCCAGCGCGGCGTTGCCGAGGCCGCCGTGGCCGCCGCCGGCGATCACGTAACGGGTGCCGGCGCCGACCAGGTCGATGAGCACCTCACCGGTCGCCGCGTCCTTGACCACGGTGCCGTTCGGTACCGGCAGCACCACGTCGCCCCCGTTGGCGCCGTCGCGGTTGGAGCCCTGCCCCTGCTTGCCGTTGCCGGCCTTGCGGTGCGGGCGGCGGTGGTAGTCGAGCAGGGTGGCGGTGTTGGGGTCGACCTCCAGGATGACGTCCCCGCCCCGCCCGCCGTTGCCGCCGTCGGGGCCGCCGAGCGGCTTGAACTTCTCCCGGTGGATGGAGGCGCAGCCGTTCCCCCCGTCACCGGCCCTGACATGCAGGATCACCTGGTCCACGAAGTCCGGCATTCAGCTCTTCTCCTCCATAGGCCCGCGTACGGGCACACCATCACATCCAGCCGAGCACCCTCAGGAAACGGGTACCTCCGCCCCCTCAGACGAACGGGCTCCGCAGAGGTGCCCCGCCGATCGGCCGCTCCCCCGTACGAGGATCCGGCCGTACGACCGAGCCCTCCACACGGGACCGGCCACAAAACCGGCCCTTCCACGGAAGGAGTCGTACAACGGGACAAGGGGTGGATCGGCAGGCGATCCACCCCTTGTCTCAACCCCTCGCGACGGAGATTTACTCCGCGACGGGGACGATGCTCACGGCGCGGCGACCGCGCTTGGTGCCGAACTGGACGTGACCGGCGGTCAGCGCGAACAGGGTGTCGTCGCCGCCACGGCCGACGTTGTCACCCGGGTGGAAGTGGGTGCCGCGCTGGCGGACGATGATCTCGCCGGCGTTGACCAGCTGGCCGCCGAAGCGCTTGACGCCCAGGCGCTGAGCGTTGGAGTCGCGGCCGTTGCGGGTGGACGACGCGCCCTTCTTGTGTGCCATCTCTCAAACTCCCGATCAGGCCTGGTCGATACCGGTGATCTTCACCTGGGTGTACCGCTGACGGTGACCCTGGCGCTTCTTGTAACCGGTCTTGTTCTTGTATTTGAGAATGCGGATCTTCGGACCCTTGGTCTCACCGAGGATCTCGGCGTTGACCGTGAACCGGCCCGCCTCCGTGGTCACATCGCCGTCGTTGACGACGAGCACCGTCGGCAGCGAAACCGAAGAGCCGACCTCGCCGGCGACCTTGTCCACCTCGAGGACGTCACCGACGGAGACCTTCTGCTGCCTGCCGCCGCAACGAACGATCGCGTACACCGCGGAACCCTTCTACTGACTAGCTGTTGTCGATACACCGGCGCCCCGAGCGGGACGACCGCTGCCTCCGAATGCTGCGCCCGACCTCCGGCTCGTCCGAAACCGACGAACCGAGGGGCGCGCCAACAGGGCACGCCACCTAGCGCACCGATCCACTAGGGTACCGGATGATCCGTGCCCCTGGCGAACCGGACGATTCATCGGATCGCCCGCCAAGCGGTCACTCGGCGGACTTGGCTCGGCGGGAACGTCGCCGCCCCCTGCCGGAAGACTGGCCGCCGTGGTCGTCCTCATGCGGGACATCGTCAAGCGCACCGGTCACCGTATCACGGTTCCCCGTGTCCTTGGCCGCGGAGACCTTGTCGCCCATCTTGTCGGAGACCGCCTTCTCGACCGCCATCTTGCCCTGCGTGCCGCGCGGCTCCGGCTTGCTCTCGACCGGCTCCGTGGAGACGATCAGGCCCCGCCCGTTGCAGCAGTCGCACGGCGTCGAGAACGCCTCCAGCAGGCCCTGACCGACCCGCTTACGGGTCATCTGGACCAGCCCCAGCGAGGTCACCTCGGCCACCTGGTGCTTGGTCCGGTCGCGGGCCAGGCACTCCAGCATGCGCCGCAGCACCAGGTCGCGGTTGGACTCCAGCACCATGTCGATGAAGTCGATGACGATGATGCCGCCGATGTCGCGCAGCCGGAGCTGGCGCACGATCTCCTCGGCCGCCTCCAGGTTGTTGCGGGTGACGGTCTCCTCGAGGTTGCCGCCCTGGCCGGTGAACTTGCCGGTGTTGACGTCGACGACGGTCATCGCCTCGGTCCGGTCGATCACCAGCGAGCCGCCGCTCGGCAGCCACACCTTGCGCTCCATCGCCTTGGCGAGCTGCTCGTCGATCCGGTACGACTCGAACACGTCGCCCTGGCCGCCGTCCCACTTCGTCAGCCGCTCGGCCAGGTGCGGCGCGACGTACTTGACGTACTCGTCGACCGTCTCCCAGGCGTCCTCGCCCTGCACGACCAGCGAGCTGAAGTCCTCGTTGAAGACGTCGCGCACCACCCGGATGGTCAGGTCGGGCTCGGCCGACAGCAGCTCGGGCGGGCTGGCCGACTTGGCCTTCTTGCGGATGTTCTCCCACTGCGCCGACAGGCGGGCGACGTCGCGGGCCAGCTCCTCCTCCGAGGCGCCCTCCGCGGCCGTACGGACGATCACGCCGGCGTTCTCCGGCATGACCTTCTTCAGGATGCTCTTGAGCCGGGTGCGCTCCTTGTCGGGGAGCTTGCGGCTGATGCCGGTCATCGACCCGTCGGGCACGTACACCAGGTAGCGGCCGGGCAGGCTGATCTGCGAGGTCAGGCGGGCGCCCTTGTGGCCGATCGGGTCCTTGGTGACCTGCACCAGCACCGACTGGCCGGACTTCAGCGCCGACTCGATCCGCTTGGGCTGCCCCTCCAGGCCGGCGGTGTCGAAGTTGACCTCGCCCGCGTACAGGACGGCGTTGCGCCCCTTGCCGACGTCGACGAACGCGGCCTCCATCGACGGCAGCACGTTCTGCACCTTGCCGAGGTAGACGTTGCCGACGTAGGACTGGCTGGCCTCGCGGTTGACGTAGTGCTCGACGAGGATGCCGTCCTCCAGCACCGCGATCTGCGTGCGGTCGCCCTGGCGTCGCACCACCATCATCCGGTCGACGGACTCACGGCGGGCCAGGAACTCCGACTCGGTGATGATCGGCGGACGTCGGCGGCCCAGCTCGCGGCCCTCGCGCCGGCGCTGCTTCTTGGCTTCCAGGCGGGTGGAGCCGCGCACGCTCTGCACGCCGTCGGCGGAGGTGTCGTGGGCGGCCGCCCGGCCGGAGCGCGGGGCGCGGATGCGCACCACCGTGTTCGGCGGGTCGTCGGGCGTCGTGTCGGCCGTGTCGTCGTCAGCGCCGCGGCGGCGACGGCGACGGCGGCGGCGCGAGCTGGAGCCGGACTCGTCCTGGGACTCCTCGGACGCCTCCTCCTGGCCCTCCTCGTCGGAGTCGTCGCCCTCGTCGTTCTCGTCACGCTCGCGTGACTTGCCGCGCCCGCGCCCGCCGCGCCTGCGGCGACGGCGCCGGCCACCGGTCTCCTCCTGGTCGTCGGAGGTGTCGGCGTCGCCGTCGGTGTCGATGTCGGTGTCGTCCTCGGCGGTGACCTCGGCGCTCTCGTCGTGCGCCTCCACCTCAGGCTCGGGCTCCGGCTCCACCGGCCGTACGGGCTGCGCCTGCGTGGGGTCGGGCGCCTGGAACAGCGGCGCGAAGATGGCCGCCGGGCGCCGGAAGGCGGAACCTCCGGCCTCGTCCCGCCTGCGGGCGGCCAGCCCGAACGGGTCGGCCAGCAGGTTGACCTTGATGTCGTCCTCGTCGAGGTCCTCCCCGGCGGGCTCGTCGTCGAGCGGCTCGTCCTCGGGCAGGATCTCGAGAATCTCCTCCTGCTCATCGGCGGACCCGTCACGCTCTGCCGCGGCCTCCCCGGCCCCCGCGGCCACCTGCGCGGCCACACCCGGCTCGACGCGCGACTCAGCGGACCCGACCCCGGCACCACCCGCACGGGCAGCATCGTCACGGACCTCACCCGTACGAGCAGCGCCCGCACGGTCGGCACCCGCACGGTCAGCGCCCGCCGTAGTGGCACCCGCACGGTCGGCTCCCGCCGTAGCGGTGCCCGCGCGGTCAGCGCCCGTCGCAGCGGGCTCTCCCGCCTCGATCTCCGGCTCGGCCTTCTTACGGGACCGGCGCCGCTTCGCGGGCGCTTCCGGCTCGGCGGCCTCGCCCGGCGCACCGGCGCCGGAGACCGCGGCCCCGCTCACCTCAGCCGCGCCAGGGGTCTCGGTGCCGGAGGCCGCGACCGCCTCGCCACGGGCCGCCTCAGCGCCATTGGCAGGCACCTGGGCGTCGGGGGCGCCGACGGCCGCGTCCGGGGTCTCGGGGACGCCGGACGCACCGGTCTCCGCCTCGTCGGCGGTCTTCTTGCGGCGCCGGGTCGTCGTGGCCGTCGACCGGGTCCGCGTGGTGCGCTTGGGCTTGGCCTCCTCGACGGCGGCGGCCGCCTCCTCGGCCGGGCTCACCGGAGCCGGCGCGGCGACGACCTCGCCGGGCTCTCCGGCCGCGCGTTGCGCCGCCACACTGGGCAGCGGCCGCCCTTCGGTCACCGACGGCGCGGCCTGGGCGGCCGGGACGGTGACCGGGGCGGAGGGCTTCTCCTCAGGGATCTCCGGCGGGGGCCCCGCCGGCCTCTTGGCCGCGCCGCGGCGCCTGGTCACCTGGGACTGTTCTGTTGTCTCCCCGTCAGGGCCATTGGCCCCGGCGTTGGGCTCGTTCTCGTCGAGCATGCGGGCGCTCTCCCGTCAGCCCCCGGGCGCGTCGCCGCGCCGCGCAGGAGCATCGTGTCTCGTTGTCCGCCACACCCGGAGGCGTGGCGCCAAGTCCTGTCTGCCGGTCACACCCCATGGGGCGCTCCCCTTAACCGGCGACGTGCTCACCCGCCGGTCCCGCCTCGCCGCCGCGCGTCGTATCGCGGTCCAGGTCGAGCGGGTCGGCAAGTGCACCGGTGCCGGCGTCGAGTGGCCCCTGCGCCAGCCTGGTCACCTCGGGGGGGACCGGCGGCGCGAAGTCGGCCACAAGGCGCAGCCCTGTGAGCACATCGTCGGGTCGAACGGCAGGAGTCATGTGCCGAACAACCATGCGCAGTATGACACACGACTGTCCGGGCACCTGAGCTGCTGTTCTCCCTGTTCCCTCCGGCACCGTGAGCCTCAGCACGGCCTCGCGCGCGTCGAAGCGCCGCGGCCCCTTCTTGGTGAGGCGCTCGACCTCCACGTGGCCGGCCGCGAGGAACTTCTGCACCGCCTCTTCGGCGTGCTCGCGGTCGGCGCCGGGCAGCCGCACCTCCCACTCGGAGACCTCCAGGCGGTCGGCCAGCGCGCCGGGGCCGGCCTCGACGACGTCGAGCACGTCAAGGCCCGGCGGCAGCGATCCGTCGAGGTCGGTCTTGACCTGCCGGGGATCGCACGGCGTGGTGACGCCGATCTCGAGGTATTCGGCTTCGCTGGCAACGCCGGTCGGCGCTGCTCCCGCGTAGGAGATCTTCGGATGTGGCGAGAAGCCCGCACTGTAGGCCACCGGAATACCGGCACGACGGACCGCACGCTCGACGGCCCGCGAGATGTCGCGGTGGCTGGTGAAGCGCAGGCGTCCGCGCTTGGCGTAGCGCACACGCAGGCGCTGCACCGTGGGCGCGGGCGGTGGCCCGTCGGGAACAGGTTTCAGTGCCTTGTCGTCCTTCCCTTGTAAGAGTTTCTTCTCTCAGGATAAGCCGCCCGGGCACCCGCGTGTACAGGATCATGTACGGCGAGACACCGGCCGCGCACCCGGCGCGTCGTCAGACGACCGTGAGCGGAAGGAGTTTGCGGCCCGTCGGACCGATCTGAATCTCGGTGCCCATGGTGGGGCAGACGCCGCAGTCGTAGCACGGGGTCCAGCGGCAGTCTTCGACCTCGCCGCCCGAGACGGCGTCCTGCCAGTCCTGCCAGAGCCACTCGCGGTCGAGCCCGGCGTCGAGGTGGTCCCAGGGCAGGACCTCGTTCTCCTCGCGCTCGCGCGTGGTGTACCAGTCGACGTCGACGCCGGCCCGCTCGGCGGCGGCCATCCATCGTTCGTAGGAGAAGTGCTCGCTCCAGCCGTCGAAGCGTCCGCCGTCTTCCCAGACCGCGCGGATGACGGCGCCGACCCGGCGGTCGCCGCGCGACAGCAGGCCCTCCACGATGGACGGCTTGCCGTCGTGGTAGCGGTAGCCGATGGCCCGGCCGTACTCCTTGTCGCGGCGCAGCGAGTCGCGCAGCGCCTTGAGCCGCCGGTCGACGGTCTCGTGGTCGGCCTGGCCCGCCCACTGGAACGGGGTGTGCGGCTTGGGCACGAAGCCGCCGATGGAGACGGTGCAGCGGATGTCGCGCGACCCGGTGGCCTCGCGGCCCGCCTTGATGACCTTCTTGGCCAGGTCGGCGATGCCGAGCACGTCCTCGTCGGTCTCGGTGGGCAGCCCGCACATGAAGTAGAGCTTCACCTGCCGCCAGCCCTGGGAGTAGGCGGCGGTGACGGTGCGGATGAGGTCTTCCTCGGTGACCATCTTGTTGATCACCTTGCGCATGCGCTCGGAGCCGCCCTCGGGGGCGAAGGTGAGGCCGGAGCGCCGCCCGTTGCGGGAGAACTCGTTGGCCAGGTCGATGTTGAACGCGTCGACCCGGGTCGAGGGCAGCGACAGCGAGGTGTTGGTGCCCTCGTAGCGGTCGGCCAGGCCCTTGGCCAGGTCGCCGATCTCGCTGTGGTCGGCGGACGACAGCGACAGCAGCCCGACCTCGTTGAAGCCGGACTCCTCGATGCCCTGCTTCACCATGGCGCCGACCGTGGTGATCGACCGCTCCCGCACCGGACGGGTGATCATGCCGGCCTGGCAGAACCGGCAGCCGCGGGTGCAGCCGCGGAAGATCTCCACGCTGAAGCGTTCGTGCACGGTCTCGGCCAGCGGCACCAGCGGCTTCTTCGGGTAGGGCCACTCGTCGAGGTCCATGACGGTGTGCTTGTGGACCCGCCACGGCACGTCGGGACGGTTGGGCGCGACCCGCTTGATGCGGCCGTCGGGGTGGTAGTCGACGTCGTAGAACCTGGGCACGTAGACGCCGCCGGACTCGGCCAGGCGCATGAGCAGCTCGTCGCGCCCGCCGGGCCTGCCCTCGTCCTTCCACTCGCGGATGACCTCGGTGATGGCGATCGCGATCTGCTCGCCGTCGCCGAGCACGGCCGCGTCGAGGAAGTCGGCGATCGGCTCGGGGTTGAAGGCGGCGTGGCCGCCTGCGAGCACGATCGGGTCGTCGTCGCCACGCTCGGCGGCCACCAGCGGGATCCCGGCCAGGTCGAGCGCGGTCAGCATGTTGGTGTAGCCGAGCTCGGTCGAGAAGGAGACGCCGAACACGTCGAACGCGCGCACCGGCCGGTGGGCGTCGACCGTGAACTGCGGCACGCCCTCGGCCCGCATGAGCGCCTCGAGATCCGGCCAGACCGCGTAGGTGCGCTCGGCCAGGGTCGCGGGCAGCTCGTTGAGGATCTCGTACAGGATGGCCACGCCCTGGTTGGGCAGCCCCACCTCGTAGGCGTCGGGGTACATCAGCGCCCAGCGCACGTCGGCGGAGTCCCACTCCTTGACCGTCGAGTTGAGCTCACCCCCGACGTACTGGATCGGCTTCTGCACCTTGGGCAGCAGCGGTTCCAGGCGAGGGAAAATCGACTCCGCAGTCATACGACCCAGGGTAGCGGCGCCTGGCCGTTCAGCCGAACGCACGCTGCCTCACGTGGATGGCCTGCAGCAACCCGACCCCGATGAGGTTGGCGAAGGTGGAGGTGCCGCCGTAGGAGACGAACGGCAGCGGCAGCCCGGTGATGGGCATGATGCCGATGGTCATGCCGACGTTCACGAACATCTGGAAGGTGAACCAGCACACGATCGTGCCCGCCATCAGCGTGCCGAACCGGTCCTTGCAGTGCCGCGCGATCCACAGCCCGCGCAGCAGCACCAGGCCGAGCAGCGCCACCAGGGTGACCGAGCCGAGGAAGCCGAACTCCTCGCCCGCCACGGTGAAGATGAAGTCGGTGTGCTGCTCCGGCACGAACCGGCCGGTGGTCTGCCCGCCCCCGAGCAGCCCCTTGCCGAACAGCTGCCCGGAGCCGATCGCGATCAGTGACTGGGTGCTGTTGTAGCCGACGCCGCGCGGGTCGACGCTCGGATCGACGAACGCGGTGAACCGGGCCACCTGGTAGGGCTCCAGCACGTCGAAGAAGAAGACGCAGAAGATCCCGGCGGCGCCGATGAGCGTGAACAGGGCGATCAGCCGCTTGCGCACCCCGGAGATGATCATGGCGGAGGCCGTGACGGCGGCCAGCACGAGCGCGGTGCCGAGGTCGGGCTGGAGCATCACCAGCACCAGCGTGATCCCGGCGGCCACCAGCGCCAGCAGCACGTCCAGGCCGCGCGGCCGGTCGGTGCCCTCGACCGGCTGGGCCAGCAGCATGGACGTGATCAGCACCAGGCCGACCTTGGCGAACTCCGACGGCTGCACCGCGAATCCGCCGCCGAGCAGGATCCACGAGTGGGACCCGTTGATGGTCGCGCCCAGAGGCGTCAGCACGAGCCCCAGCCCGACGAGCGAGACCAGGTAGACCACCGGCGCGTACGCCCGCACCGCCCGGTAGTCGGTCATCGCGACCGCGAGGCACAGCGCCACCCCGATCACCTGGTTCAACAGGTGCTTCCACAGCAGCCCGGTGGAGCCGGGCGCCCACGTCCGCGTGGACGACCAGACGAGCAGGGAGCCGAGGACCAGCAGCGCGGCCACGGCGACCAGCATCACCACGTCCAGCCGCCACACCGCCGACTCCGGCCCGAACACCCTGCGGGTGAACGGCCGCCGCCCCGCCGCCAGCGCACCACCGGTCATCCTGGCACCACCGTCCCGTCGGGCCGGAACGTCGGCAGCTCCGACACCGGCTTGCCATCCCGCACCGCGGCCGGCCGTTTGATGCCGAAGATGCCCTCGTAGATCTCACGGGCGGCGGGCGCGGCGGTCTCCGCGCCGAACCCGCCCTGGGAGACCATGACGACCACGACGAACCGCGGGTTACGGGTCGGCGCGAACGAGGCGAACCAGGAGGTGTCCTGCTTGCCCCACACCTCCGCCGTGCCCGTCTTGCCGCCGATCGCCACCTGGTCCATGGGGAAACCGGCGAAGGCCCCGGCCGCGGTGCCGTCGGAGGGGACCTGGCTGAGGGCGTTCTTGATGTAGCGCCGCTCCTTCTCCGTCACCGGGAGCCTGCCGACGACAGGCACGGGAATGGTCTTGACCACCTTCCCGTCCGGCCGCACCATCGCCCAGCCGATCCGCGGGCTGCGCACCTTGCCGTCGGTGACGAGCGCCGCGTACGCGCGAGCCAGCTGCAGCGGCGTCACCAGCACGTCCCCCTGACCGATGCTGAAGTTGGCCGAGTCGCCCGGCCGCAGGATGAACCCCTCGGCGCAGTTCTCGTGCGCCAGCCGCTTGAGGAACGCCGCCCGGGCGCCGTCCTTGACCTCGGGATAGCCGGTCTGCGCCCGCTTGCAGTTCTCGCCGCTGGTCAGCGCCCAGGTCTCCTTCTTCCAGCGGCGGTCGGGGATGCGCCCGTGCGACTCGCCCGGCAGGTCGACACCGGTGGGCGCGCCGAACCCGAACTTCCTGGCGGTGTTGGCGAACACCTCGGCGACGTGCTTCTTCGGCGTCCGCCCGCCGTCCTTCAGGTACTGGTCGTACGCGGCCTTGTAGAAGATCGTGTCGCACGACTTCACCAGCGCCGTGTGGAGGGTGAGCGTGCCGAGCGGGATGCCGCGGAAGCCGTTGAAGGCACGGTCGCCGATCATGACGGAGCCGGGGCAGCTGTACTGGCCGTCGAGCGGGTATCCGGCCCGCAGCATCGAGGCCACGGACGACACCTTGAACGTCGATCCGGGCGCGAACTGGCCGTTGATCGCCCGCGACGTCAGCGGCTTGCCGGACTTCTCCGACAGCAGGTGGCGGTAGGTGCGCGCGGAGATGCCGCCCGCCCACACGGACGGGTTGTAACCGGGCGCGCTGGACATCGCTAGCACCCGCGAGGTGCGCGCGTCGAGCACCACCGCCGCGCCCCCGTCGGCGGCGGGCGCGGACTTCATCGCCTTCTGCAGCGCCCGCTCGGTGACCGCCTGGATGCGCGCGTCGATGCTGGTCACCAGGTGGTGGCCGGCGACGGACGGCACCTCCTTCTCCACCCCGAGCGGCTTGCCCATCCGGTCGACCTGCACCCTGCGGATGCCGGCCTTGCCCCGCAGCTCCTCGTCGTAGAAGTACTCCAGACCGTCACGCCCGGCCAGGTCGACGCCCGAGAAGGTGGCCTTCAGCCCGACCCGCTTCTCCAGCTCGGCCTCGGTCACCGGGGACAGGTAGCCGAACATCTGCGCCCCGGCCTCACCCAGGGGATACTCCCTGATGGCCTGGATCTCCGCCGACACCGCGGGGAACTTCTCCTGCTGCTCCAGGATCTGCAGCGCCTCGCGGGTGTCGACCTTCTCGTCGAGCGGCACGGGTTGGTACGGGGAGCCGGTCCAGCACGGCTTGGGCACGTCGGGACCGCAGGGCGTGATCCGCCTCTGCAGCTGCGAGACGGGCCGGCTGAGCACCTCCGACAGCTTGCCCAGCACCTTGACCCCGCTGTCGCGCATCCGCACCAGCCTGTTGCGGTCGACCGAGACGACCAGCCGGGACTTGTTGCGCACCAGCGGGCGGCCCGAGGAGTCGAGGATCTGCCCGCGCACCGCGGGCACGATGACGGTCCTGGTACGGGTCTCGGTCGCCCGGTTGACGAACTCGGGGCCGCGTACGACCTGCACCTGCCAGAGCCGCACGGCGAGCGCCGCGAGCAGCACCAGCACGAGCACCTGCACCACGAGCAGCCGGGTCCGCATGCGGTTCACAGCAGGTGCCTCTCCCGCGCGCCACGCGAAGCCAGCCAGACCACCACGGGGGCGACGATGAGCGTGCAGGCCACGGTCACCGGGACCTGCTGGGTGAGCGTCGAGACCGTGACCCGCGGGTCGGACAGCAGCCCGCTCACGGCCGCGGCCAGCAGCGGCGCGAGCAGCACGCACAGCACGACGGTGACGACCTTGTTGCCCACGCCCCGCCCGGCCAGATAGCCCACCAGCGCGAACACGAACGCGTACAGCCCCGCCACGTGCGCCGTCGGCGGCGCGAGATCGACGAGCAGCCCAGCCCCGAACCCGAGCACCGCCCCGGCGGCGGGCCCGCGCGCCACCCGAGAGACGCGGTGCTGCCGCGGAGGGAGGGGACGCGA
>NZ_JAHKRN010000042.1 GCF_019396385.1 Nonomuraea harbinensis
GCCTGAGTGACCGCTCCGGCGCCGTGGGCGGGGCTCCCGCCCACGGCGCCGGTTTTGTCGATCGTCACGCCGGCCTGGCCAGCCTGGCGAAGGAGAGCACGACCACCGTGGACAGCAGCCATCCCAGCAGGCCGGCCACGTTGAGCAGCCCCGACACCAGCGAGCCGCCGCCGGTGCGCGTCTCCGGGTACCACGTCGCCCGCTGGCCCAGGGACAGGAGCGGGACGACGGTGTCGACGGTGTAGAAGAGCGGGTCGAAGCAGCGCACCTGGCCGTCGCCGCACGGACCTGGCCGGGGATCCCGGCCGGACACGGTGACGGTGCTGTCGTCCGACGGGGTGGCGGCCTCGACGGTGACCAGGCGGCCGTCCGCCGCGTACACGTTGCCGCGCGGGTCGGTGGCGCGCAGGGTCTCCTGCACGACCGGAGTGAGCAGCATGGCGTAGACGAGGACGAGCAGGGCGCCGAGCAGCCAGAGCACGCGCCCCGGGCGGTAACCGTAGCCGACGGTGAGGCCGTAGAGGGCGTCGATGGTGTCCCTGATCCAGCCGCGCCGGGGCGCCCGGCGGCGCAGTTCCATGAGCAGGTGCTCGGCTTCGACCGGGCGGCCGTGCTGGCGGAAGACCCGGGCCGCCTGCTCGTACGGGCTCGCGTCGTACGAGGTCATGGACCGGAGCCAGTCGCGGCGCTGCCGCCAGTCCCAGGCGTCGTCGAAGCGGTCGTAGACGAAGCCGGAGATCGCCGTGTCGGACGGCCAGCGCGTCACGTCGTCGGCGAGGACCGTGGTGGCCGCGCCGGTCAGGTCGACGTGCGGCGGCACTTCGGCCCAGCGCAGGCGCATGCCCTCGCGCGTGGTGGCAGACACGGCCTTGATGCCGGCGGTGAAGGTGCCGTCGTCGCAGTCGAGCCGGCCTTCCGCGGCGCACCGGTTGAGCACGACCTCGCCGTCCGCGGTGAAGCCGGCGCTGAGCAGGATCGGGCCCCGGATGAGGGCCTGTTCGAGGGAGAGCGCCTGGCCGCCGGGGTTGTGTAAGCGGGCGTTGCGGACGTTGACCACGCCGCCGACCGTCGCGGCGCGGAAGCCGAGCCGGCCTCCCTCGGTCTTCACCTCCCGCATGTTGACCATGCCGTCGATCACGGCGCCCTGGGCGGAGATGACGGAGGTCTCCTCCGGGTGGCTCCAGCGGGTGCCCCGCAACGTGAGGTCGCCCCGGATGTGGGCGCCGGCCAGGCGGAGCGTGCCCGCGACGGTCGCGCCCTCCTCGATGAGGAGTCTCGACCGCAGCTCGGCGTTGGTCAGGTCGAGGGCGCGGCCGCCGGGGACGGTGAAGACGCTCTCGCGGCTGATCTGGATGGTGCTGAACGACCCCATGCTCAGGTCCACGCCGCCGCTGATCCTGCACTCGCCCTCGATGCCGAGGGGTCCGCCGACGACGAGTCCGGGGGCGCTGATGGCGGTGCCGGTGCTGCGGCCGCTGGTGTAGTTGACGCCGGTCACCGGGCCTGTGGGGTCGATGGTGGCATTACGGATCAGGACATGTCCGGAGATGCGGGTGTTGCCGAGGTCGATCCGGCCGCGGACCAGCGGGCGCCTGCCGGTCTGGTCGTCGATGAGGAACACGCTGCCGCCGATCTCGGCGTCCCCCAGGTCCAGCGCCAGGTCCTGCTGCGGGCGGGTGAGGCTGGCGCCGGTCAGGTCCAGCGAGCCCTCGACCCGCGCGCCGATCAGCCGCAGCGCGCCGCGTGCCTCGAACCGGTGCAGCAGCCGGATCGTCCCGCCGACCCTGATGCGATCCGCCTGGATCGCCCGGCCCTCGGACTCGATGAGCGTGTCCAGGCAGAGCAGGCGCCCGCCGATCTCCGACTCGCACAGCCAGACGGCCGCGGTGGACGAGGTGCTGGCGGGAGTCCGGAGGTCGCCGGTGATGCGGGACCTGGACAGATCCAGGTCCCGCCGTACGCGCAGGCCGTTGGCCAGCAGGCCGGGGACCGCGCAGCCGTCGAGCGCCAGCAGGTGGAGGTCGGCGCCGTCCAGGTCGAGGGGCTCGTCGAACACGCACCTGACGAAACGGAGCGGGAAGGTGACCGCCATCCCCGTCAGGTCGAGCCCGCCCGTGATCCTGGCCCCCTCGATCACCAGGCCGCGGGGGTCGATCTCCGCCGGGTCCCGCCGGCACACCTTGCGCACGAGATCGGCGTCGACGACGAGCTCTTCCCCGCGTGACGCCCGCACGACCTGGCCGGCCCGGCAGGCCCGCAGCAGGGCGGCCTCGCCGAAGGACGTCACGACGGGTACGCGATCGCAGACATGGCCATGAGGCCAACCTAGCGCTTAATGATCTCCGCGTCCCGGGCGGACGCTAGCCGCCGTACAGCCCGGCGAGGCGCTCGCGGAGGTCGGCGCCGTAGTCCCGGTGGTAGACCTGGGCGGAGCAGTAGACGGGGCCGCCGTTACGTGACAGGCCGGACGTCCAGGTGGCGGCGTTCTCGACGCCGGGGTCGCTCAGCTGGATGCCGGTCAGCGCGATGTCGTCCACGCTCACGTCGACGAAGTAGTTCGTCACGCCCTTGAGCTCGAACAGCCGCCACTGGAGTTTCGCGCTCGTCCGCCCGGCCAGCTGGTCCGTCAGGTCGATCGTGGCCTTGGTCCACGTGTCCTTGGCGTCGGCGGTGACGTCCCGCTGCCACACCAGTTTCCCGTCCACGAGAAGCTGCTTCTTGTGGTGGCCGGCCGGGCTCTCGGAGCCACGGCCGTCCCGGTGGTAGAAGGTGACCGTGCGCTTGGTCGCTCCGGGCGTCAGCTGGACCGTGCGCTCGGCGCCGCACCACATCCCGGCCTTGGTCGGAGTGCCGGACTCGACGACGAAGCTCAACCGTCCGTCGCCGGTGCGGGAGAGGTCGTCGGTCGCGGGGCGCGTCCAGTTGGCGTCGCGGGGCATGAGCGGGAGCTTGTACTGGATGACGCCCGCGGCCTCTCCCGCGCGGACGAGGTCGAGCGCCTGCTTCGTGATCGTCTCGACGTAGGACACCGTGGGCTTCTGCGCGGCGTGGCTCAGCGGGTGCGCGTACGGCATCACGTAGACGTCGGTGCCGGGAAGGCGCTGGGCGAGCTGCTTGACCTGGTAGGACAGGCTCCACGACCAGGAGGTGTCGCGGTGCGGCGAGTCCCTGAACGGGAAGATCACGCCGTCCAGGAGCGGGATCTGCTGGGCGATGAAGTCGTCAGTGAACTGCTTGTAGTAGACGGTCGGGTTGAACGTGAACGCCGGGTTGACCGCCTTGGCGGCGTCCCTCATCTGGCGGACGTACGCGGGGGTGAAGGTCTTCCCGATGTCGTAGGCGTAGTCGTCCACGGTCCAGCCGGCCAGGTTCGGGTGAGTCTTGGAGAGGGTGGCGAGCTCGCGGGACCAGGCCACGTAGTCGTGCTTGAACGGACGGGAGACACAGCAGCCCTGCTGGCTCGGCGAGTACACCATCACCCACACCTTGATCCCGGCGTCGGCGGCGGCCGGCAGGAACTCCTCGCGCAGGTCCTCCCAGTGCACGTTGTCACCGGCCATCGGATAGACGTACGTGTTCACGTTGAGGGCCTTCAGGGCCGCGATCATCGCCTTGGTGTCCATGTGCCTGATCCCGTCGTCCCGTGGCGCCTCCTCCCTGATGAGGTTGCCTTCCGTCCCCCGCACGCCCGGGACGTCGGCGTGGACGACGCCGGGGATGAGCGCCGGCAGGAGGGCGGCGAGGGTCACGAGCGCCAGACGGGTCACGGGGGTCCTTCAAGATCAGACGATGGAGGGCCGTCAGCCTAGTCACCTCCGGTATGCCGGCGGTAAATCGTCAGCTCACGTGCGGCCAGCCGTCGGCGTCCCAGGCGAGCCGGTTGAGCCCGAGCTTGGGTGTGCCGCCGTCGTCGCCGTCGTAGTAGTGGTAGACGAGCACGTCGCGGCCGCGGTCGCGCATGACGCTCTGGCCGCCGGGGCCGACGAAGCGGCCGTGGGTCTCCAGGAGCAGGGTGCCGCCGCCGGTCATCATCGGCTGCCCGTCGCGGCCGGTGTACGGGCCGGTCGGGCTGGTCGAGCGGCCGACCTTGATCTTGTAAGTGCTGTCCAGGCCCGCGCAGCAGCGGTCGTAGGAGGCGAACAGGTAGTAGTAGCCGCCGCGCTCGACGATGTCCGGCGCCTCGACCGCGTACGGCGCGTCGGGGCGGGTCGCGAGGTGGTACAGGGTGCGGTCCTTCTCGTGCCGCAGCCCGGTACGGGGGTCGAGGCGGATCATGCGGATGCCGGTCCAGTACGAGCCGAAGCTCAGCCACCAGCGGCCCTCGCGGTCGACCAGCAGGTTGGGGTCGATGGCGTTGTGGTCCATGCCGAGCTCGGTGGCGTACACGATGCCGCGGTCGGTCCAGCTTCCCGGGCGGCCGGTGCGGCTGGTGGCCAGGCCGATGGCCGAGTGGTTGCTGCCGAAGCTGGAGACGGCGTAGTACATCAGGTATTTCCCGCGTTCGTGGGAGATGTCGGGGGCCCAGGGGTCGTTCTCGGCCGAGTACGTGCTCCACCAGGCCGGCGGCGTGTCGAACGCGTCGCCGGCGCGGGTGAACGTGACCCCGTCGGCGGAGGTGCGGGCCTCCAGGTGGCCGTGGGTGGAGTACAGGACGTAACCGAACGGGGTGCGGATCATCGTCGGGTCGTGCACGACCGTGTCACCGGCGACCTGGCCGGGCGGCGGGTAGGCCAGCGCGGGAGTGGTGTTGAGCAGCAGGGTGACGACGGCCGCCATGACGGTGATGGCTGGGCGCACGATGGGTCCTCTCCTGGTGGGGGGTGGAGGAGACCGTGCGCCAGGGGTCGAGGGGAATATAGACACGAATCATGACAACGGTCAATGCCCTTGACTGGCGGTGGCAGTCGGCGTACTTTCATGCGGACACGCAGTGATAACGCTAACAGCGTCGCCGGAGACCGTGCGCCACACAGAACCCGGCCGCGCGGCACCGGCTCACCCCAACCGGGCGAGCGCCTGGTCGTAGAACCGGTCTTGACGTCCCGGCCGTCGGCCCTGGTGAGGGCGATGGTCACGTATCGCGCGCCCGGTCTCGTCCGGATGTCGGTGGTGGCCCCGTTACGCGGGATGCTCCTGCGGGGCACCTTGGCGTTCCTGCCGATGGTGCGGACCACCTGCTGGTCCGAGATCGTGCGCGCCGGGCCAGCCCAGGAGGCGGGCGCCCAGGGTGGCCGTCTCCAGGGCGTGCCGTTGGATGGGCCGGCCGAGGCCGTAGCCGGTGAGCCGCTGGATCCGGCCGATGGTCTCCTTGCGCAGGATGTCGGCGATGCGGCGGGCTTCCGCCCACGAGCCGCGGCCCGCAGTCTCCCGGCACGAACATTGCCGACGACCGGCAAAGTCGGCGGAGGACCCGGCGGAACACCGCCCGGACACGCCGTCCCCGCGACCGCGCACAGTGATCGATCCCACGTGAGGAAGGCCTTTTTCAGGGGAGGGGGCATGTCATACGGGCACGAAGGAGGTACTGGTGGCGGGTGACGCGGGATCGATCCGGGTGGGGGTCGAGGAGGAGTTCCATGTGGTCTCCCTGGACACCCGGCGCCTGACCGGGCACGCCGATCTGTTGCTGGAGCAGTTGCCGCCCGATCGTTTCACCCACGAGCTGCAGCGTTCGATGGTGGAGTCCAACAGCTCGCCCTTCCTGCGGCTGGACGACCTGGCGCGGGACCTGGGCGACCTGCGCGGGCGGCTGATCGGGCTGGCCGACGAGGCGGGCCTGGGGATCAGCGCGGCGGGCAGCCCTCCGCTGGTGGACATGCACGAGCTGAAGGTCTCCCCGGACCCCCGCTACGAGCAGATGCTCAGCGACTACCAGCAGCTCACCCGTGAGCAGCTGATCTGCGGCACCCACGTACACGCGGAAGTGGACGATCCGGACCTGGCCGTCGCCGTCGCGCACCGGCTGACGCCGTGGCTGCCGCCGCTGCTGGCGCTGTCGGCCAGCTCCCCCTACTGGGACGGCGACGACACCGGATACGCCAGCTACCGCAGCCTGGTGTGGCGGCGCTGGCCCACCGCCGGTCCCATCGCGAAGTACGACTCCGCCGCCGAGTACAACGAGATGATCAAGGAGCTCATCCGGTCGGAGGTGATCAGCGATCCCGGGATGATCTACTACGACATCCGGCCGTCGCAGCATGTGCCCACGGTCGAGCTGCGGATCTGCGACTCCTGCCCCCGGCTGGAGGACATCGTGCTGATCGCGGGGCTGTTCCGGGCGCTGGTGGCCAGGGAGCTGGAGGCGGTGCGCCAGGGCGTGGAGCGCGAGGTGCACCTGGAAGCGGTGCGGGCGGCGACGTGGCAGGCGGCGCGATCCGGGCTGGAGGGCGAGCTCATCGACCCGGTGGGCGGCGTGCCGCGGGCCGCGCCCATGGTGATCCGGCGCCTGGTCGAGGGCCTGCGGCCGCAGCTGGAGGAGTCGGCGGACTGGGAGCTCGTCTCCGGGCTGACCCGGGAGGCGCTGGCGCGGGGCAGCTCGGCGGCGCGCCAGCGCCAGGCGTTCGCCCGCCGGGGGCGGCTGGCCGACGTCGTGGACCTGCTGCTGGCCGAGACCCGGGCCTGTGAGTGGAACCGGCCCCTCGGCGACTCCCCGCCGTACCGGTCCGCGGCGTCCTGAAAGGGAAAGGCGATGTGCGGGCTGAGCGGTGAGATCCGCTTCGACGACGCGGAGGCGGACCTCGGCGCCGTGGGCCGGATGACCGAGGCCATGCGCGACCGCGGGCCCGACGGCTCCGGCCTGTGGTCGCACGGGCCCATCGCCCTCGGCCACCGCCGCTTGAAGATCATCGACCTGTCGGAGAAGGCGGCCCAGCCCATGGTCGACGCCGAGCTGGGCCTGGCTGCGGTGTTCAACGGCTGCCTCTACAACTACCGGGAGCTGCGCGCCGAGCTGCGCCGCGCGGGCTACCGCTTCCAGTCCGGCTCCGACACCGAGGTGCTGGTGAAGGCGTTTCACCGGTGGGGCGCCGGATGCGTGGACCACTTCACCGGCATGTTCGCGTTCGCGGTCGCCGAACGCGGCGGCGGCAGGCTCACCCTGGGCCGCGACCGGCTCGGCATCAAGCCCCTGTATCTGTCCGAGGACGGCCGGCGGCTGCGGTTCGCCTCGTCGCTGCCCGCCCTGCTGGCCGCCGGCGGGGTGGACACCGGCATCGACCCGGTCGCCCTGCACCACTACATGACCTTCCACTCGCTGGTGCCGGGCGAGCGCACCATCCTGGCCGGGGTCCGCAAGCTGCCCGCGGCCACCGTACGGGTGATCGAGGCGGACGGCACGAGCACCGAGCACCGCTACTGGGAGCCCCGCCACCGGCGCCCGGCGGCGCCCGCGGACGACGGCGAGTGGCGCAGGGCCGTCCTCGACGCGCTGCGCACGGCGGTGCGCAGGCGCATGGTCGCCGACGTGCCGGTGGGCGTGCTGCTGTCCGGCGGGCTGGACTCCAGCCTGATCGTGGCGCTGCTGGCCGAGCAGGGGCAGCGGGAGCCGGCCACGTTCAGCATCGGGTTCGAGCCGGCCGGCGGCGAGCAGGGCGACGAGTTCGCCTACTCCGACCTGGTGGCCCGGCGCTTCGGCACCGACCACCACCGCATCCGCGTCCCGGACTCCCGCCTGGCGCAGGGGGTGGAGCAGGCGGTGCACGCGATGAGCGAGCCGATGGTCAGCCACGACTGCGTCGCCTTCCACCTGCTGTCGCGGGAGGTCGCCGGGCACGTCAAGGTCGTGCAGTCGGGCCAGGGCGCCGACGAGGTGTTCGCCGGCTACGACTGGTTCCCGCCGCTGGCCGGGGTGCCGCGCGAGCGGGCCGCGGACACGTACCTGGAGGCGTTCAGGGACCGCCCGCACCACGACCTGGCGCGTATCCTCGCGCCCGATCACCTGCTGGACTCCGACGTCAGCGGCGACCTCGTCCGCGCCCACCTCGCCAGGCCGGGCGCGGACACCGCGCTGGACGCCGTGCTGCGCCTGGAGACCACCGCCATGATGGTCGACGACCCGGTCAAGCGGCTCGACAACATGACGATGGCGCACGGCCTGGAGGCGCGCACGCCGTTCCTCGACCACGAGCTGGTCGAGCTGGCCGCGGCCTGCCCGGCCGAGCTCAAGCTGGCCGGCGGCGGCAAGGGCGTGCTCAAGGACGCCGCCCGCCGGATGCTGCCCGCCGAGGTCGTCGACCGGCCCAAGGGCTACTTCCCGGTGCCGGCGATCCGGCACGTCGAAGGGCGGCTCCTCGACCTCGTCCGCGACGCGCTCACCAGCCGGGCCGCCCGCGACCGCGGCCTGTTCCGGCGGGACTACGTCGACCGGCTCCTCGCCGACCCCGGCCGCGACAGGGCGGCGACAGGGGTGAACACGCTGTGGCAGCTCGGCCTGCTGGAACTGTGGCTGCAGGCCCACCTCGGATGACGCCGGAGATCATCGGCGGCCTGTCGCACCTGCCGTCGGCCGCCAGCCTGACCGCGTGGAGCTGCCTGGCGCCCGCCCTCGCCCCGGACGACAGCGCCGTCGCCTTCGTCAGCGACAGGGACGGCTCTCCCCGGGTGTGGATCCAGCCGGTCGGCGAGGACGCCGAGGCGTGGGTCGTCGACACCGGGCCGCAGCCCGCCGTCGACGTGAGCTGGGCGCCGACCGGTGCCCGGCTGGCCGTGCTGCTGGCTCCGGGCGGCGGCGAGCACACCCAGGTCTGGACGGTGCGGCCGCACGGCGGCGACCTGCGCCTGCTCTCCGCCCCCGCCGGAGGGTCGGCCGCGCTGGTCCGCTGGACGGGGCGGGGCGAGGAGGTGCTGGTCGCCGAGACGTCGGCCGCCGGCCACACCCACGCCGTGCTGGCCGACGCCGCCACGGGCGGGCGCCAGGTCATCGCCGCGGGCCGGTTGCTGTGGCCGGCCGCCATCAGCCGCGACCACGCCACGATGCTGCTGCGGCGGGGCCCGCGCGGCCGGCGGCACATGTACGTGGCGACCCTCGTCGCCGAGGCGCTGGGCGCGCACCTGCCGAGCGGGGAACGGCCGCTGCTCTCCGGACTGCCGGGATCCACCGACGCCGGCGCCCTCTCCCCCGACGGCCGCACCGCGTACGTGGTCTCCGACGCCGGCCGCGACCGGGCCGCGCTGCTGGCGGTGCGGCAGGGCGCGGACGCGGTCGTGCTGGCCGAGCGGCCGGACGCCGAGCTGGACCGGTTCGCGCTGAGCGCGGACGGGCGCCGCGCGCTGCTGGTGTGGAACGAGCACGGCCGCTCCGGGCTGGACGTGCTGGAGCTGGAGACCGAGCAGCCCAGGCCGCTGCCGCCGCCGCCCGCCGACGTGGTGACCTCCGCCAGGATCAGCTGGGACGGCACCCTGGCCGTCCTCGCCGCGGAGAGCCCCGGCGACCCCTCGCACGTGCTGCTGTGCGACCTGGACCGGGGCGGATACCGGCGGGTCGCGGGCGCCCGCCGGCTGGCCACGGCGGCGGGTGCGGAGCTGGTGCGCTTCCCCGCCCGCGACGGCCTCGTCCTGGCCGCCTGGCTCTACCGGCCGCCGCACGTGCTGGGGCCGGCGCCGTTCCTGGTGTTCCTGCACGGCGGCCCCGAGGACCAGGAGCGTCCCACGTTCAACCCCCTCTACCAGAACCTGCTGGCCGCCGGGATCGGCGTGCTGGCCCCGAACGTGCGCGGCTCCGGCGGATACGGGCGCGCCTTCCGGCAGGCGGACGACCGCGAGCTGCGCTTCCGCGCCGTCGACGACGTGGCCGACTGCGTGGCCGGGCTGGTGCGCACCGGCGCCGCCGCGCGGGACCGGATCGCCTGCATGGGCTGGTCCTACGGCGGCTATCTGACCCTGGCCGCGCTCGTCACCCATCCGGGGCTCTTCCGCGCGGGCGTGACCGTGAGCGGCATCGCCGACTTCGAGACGTTCTACGCCCGCAGCGAGCCGTGGATCGCCGCGGCCGCGGTCAGCGAGTACGGACACCCGGAGACCGACCGCGACCTGCTGCGCGCCCTGTCGCCGCTGCGCGCGTTCGACCGGCTGGCCGCCCCGCTGCTGGTCGTGCACGGGGCGCACGACACCAACGTGCCGCTGTACGAGGCCGAACAGGTCGTCGACGCGGCCACGGCCCGCGGCGTCCCGTGCGACCACCTCTTCTTCGAGGACGAGGGCCACGAGATCCGGCGGATCGGCAACCGGATCAGCTTCGTGACCAAGGTGGTGGACTGGCTGACGAACCGCCTGCACATCCACGGAGCCGGGTGACCGCCGGACCGCAGGGTCACTTCAGCAGGTCCCCGGCCTCCGCCGCGACCGCGTCCACCGGCACGTCGGTCACCCATGACACCTCGTGCGCGCACCGACCGGCGTGCGGGTCGAGCCCGCCCGCGCCGCAGACCGGGCAGGCGGGCGTCCACGACACCAGCGGCCGGTGGCGGTGGCGGGAGAGCGGGCCAGCGTTGATCAGGTTGCCGCACCAGTAGACCGCCACCGTCGCCGTCCCCACCGCGGCCGCCAGGTGGCGTGGCCCGGTGTCGTTGGCCACCAGCAGATCGCACCGCTCGTACAGCGCGGCCAGCCCGCCCACGCTCAGCTCCCCGGCGACCGCGGCCGGGGGCCGCCGCATCGCCCCGGCCACCCTGGCCACCAGGTCGCGCTCCGCCCGCGACCCGGTGACCACGACCGGCCGGCCCAGCCGGTCCGCCACCGCGGCGAAGCGCTCCGGCGGCCACCGCCGCCTCGGGTCGTTGGCCCCCGGATGTATCGCGACCAGCCCTTCCGGCAGCTCGCCCAGCTCCGCCCGGTCGCGCGCCGTCACCGTCAGGCGCGGCTCGGTCAGGCTGGTGTGGCCGCCCACCAGTGCCGCGACCTCCAGATACCGCATCGTCTCGTGCTGGAAGTGGATGTACCGCACCCACCGGTCCAGCGGCGGCGCGTCCGGGGCGCGGAGCCCGGCCGTCGTCCCCGCGCCGAGCGCCCGCACGAACGGGTTGGAGTAGCGCCCGCCGCCGTGGATCTGCACCGCCAGGTCGAAGCGCGACTCCCGCAGCCGCTCCAGCAGCCCGGCAGGCGCCCGGTGGCCGTCCTCGGAGGTGGACACCCCGGTGATCGGCGGGAGCGCGATCACCTCGTCCACCGGGCCCGGCCGCCCGGCCAGGAAGTCCGCGTGCCACGGCAGGGCGAGCAGCGTGAGCTCGGCGTCCGGGTAGGCGTTCCTGATCGCCTCGACGCCGGGCAGCGCCAGCAGGAAGTCGCCGAGCGCGTTGGCGCGCAGCACCGCGATCCGCCGCACCCCGGCGACCGTGCTCACGGCTGTTCCAGGACGGTCGTCGGCGGCTCCAGACGGTAGGCCCGGCCCGCTCCCCCGTACCGCTCCCTCACCCGCGGCCGCCTCACCACGTCCTCGTACGCGGACTCCGCCGGCGGGTCGTCCGCGACGGGCGCCCGCGACCGGTCGGAGATCACCACGCGGGCGCCGGTCACGCGCCGCGCCGCCAGGCCGGCCAGGGTGACCAGCACGGGACGGTCCCTGGCCGGGACGAGCACGTCGAGGTCGCGGGCGTCGGGCACGGTTGCCGGGCTACCCCCGCCTCCGGGGCGACAAACCAGACAACCTTGCTGACCTGGGCATACGCCGGGTCACCGGTCCGGGCGTTCTCCGGCGCGGCGCTCGTCGCGCTGGTTGGCGCGCACGCTGGTGAGCGTGACGGTGAGCAGGACCGTGACGATGACGCCCAGCGAGGCGAGGGTCGGGATCTCGGGGACCTGCGGCCAGATGCCGTGCGCCCAGTGCAGGACGAGCTTGACGCCGATGAACGCCAGGATGAGCGCGAGCCCGTGGTTGAGGTAGCGGAGCTTGCTGAGGGCTCCCTGCAGCACGAAGTAGAGCGCCCGCAGGCCGAGCAGGGCGAAGGCGTTGGTGGCGAACACCAGGAACGGGTCCTCGGTGACGCCGTAGACGGCGGGCACGGAGTCGACGGCGAACACGATGTCCGTGGCGAAGACCGCCACGATGGCCAGCGCCAGCGGGGTCAGCGCGTACCGCCCGGCCTCCCTGACGACGAGCCGCGAGCCCCGGTAGTCGTCGGTCACCGGCACGAACCGGCGCAGCAGCCGGATCGAGCGGATGGAGGAGATGTCGACCTCCTGCTCCCGGCCGCTCGCCGCGTCCTTGAAGACCTTCCCGGCCGTCAGCACGAGGATCGCGCCGAACAGCAGGAACGCCCACGTGCCGCTCTGCAGGGCGGCGGCGCCGAGCGCGATGAAGACGGCCCGCAGCACCAGCGCCCCGATGATCCCGTAGAGCAGGACACGCTGGGCCAGCGCGGCCGGCACCGCGAAGGCGCCCAGCAGCAGCATGAACACGAACAGGTTGTCCACCGACAGCGACTTCTCCACGACGTAGCCGGTGAAGAACTCCACCGCCACGGTGGACCCGGCCCACGCCCACAGGCCGAACCCGAACACCACGGGAAGGGCCAGGTAGAAGATCGACCAGCCGGCCGCCTCGCGCATCCGCACCTCGTGCGGGCGCCGCGTGACGACGAAGTCGAGTACGAGCAGGGCGACCAGCCCCGCGATGGTGATCGCCCACAGCTGGGGTGAGGCGATCGTCTGCAGTTCGACGGCAGCCAAGACTGACGTGGCGGGCATGCATCCTCCTCGAACGCTGAGCCGTTCGAGGTCTCCTTCACCCGCTTGACGCGGGCGGCCGCCCGGGGACCCGCCACAGGTCCGTACTGACCGGGTTCGACGCTTGGGAAGTACTCCCCTCGTTGCCCTCCACGGTAAAGCATCCGTGGAGGGTGATCCACCCGGGGATGCTCACGTACGGGCCGGGGGCTGCGGGCGGCGTGCCCACCACTATATTGAGGCGGTGCATCACGCTTCTGAGATCCGTACGGTGACGACCGAGGCCGAGCTCCGGGAGATCGTGCCGGAGCCGTCGCAGGGCATCTGGGACAAGGACATCGGCCGGATCGACGAGCACGCCCGCGCCATCATCGCCCACTCGCCGCTCGTGCTGCTGGCGACCTCGAACCCCGACGGGACGTGCGACGTCTCGCCGCGCGGCGACCCGGCCGGGTCGGTGCTGGTCCTCGACGACCACCGCCTGGCGCTCGCCGACCGGCCCGGCAACCACCGCGTCGACAGCTTCCGCAACGTGCTCCACAACCCCCACGTCGGGCTGCTGTTCATCGTGCCGGGGATGAACGAGACCCTGCGGGTCAACGGCCGCGCCACCCTCGTGTCGGACGCGCCGTTCTTCGACGACCTGGTGGCCCGGGGCAGGCGGCCCCGGCTGGCGGTGCTCGTGGACGTCGAGGAGCTCTACATGCACTGCGCGAAGGCGTTCCTGCGGTCGTCGCTGTGGAAGCCCGAGACCTGGCCGGCCCGCGACAGCCTGCCCACACTCGGGCAGATCGCCAAGGACCACCTGGGACTCAGGGACGTTCCGGCGGCGGCGATCGACGAAGGGCTCGCCCTGGACGCCCGCACCAACCTGTAGTCAGGGCAGGAGGAGTGCCTTGATCGCGCGGCGCTCGTCCATCGCCCGGTAGCCCTCCGCGGCCTGGTCCAGTGGCAGGGTCAGGTCGAAGACCTGGCCGGGATCGATCTTCCTGTCGCAGATCAGCCCGATCAGCTCGGGAAGATACTGCCGCACCGGCGCCGGCCCGCCGTGCAGGTGCACGAGCGAGAAGAACAGCTCGTCGCCCTGCAGCGCGACGTCGTGGGAGACGCCGACGAAGCCGACGTGGCCGCCGGGGCGGGTGGAGCGGATGGCCTGCGTCATCGACTCCTGGGTGCCGACCGCCTCGATGACGCTGTGCGCGCCGAGCCCGCCCGTCAGCTCCTTGATCCGGGCCACCCCTTCGTCGCCGCGTTCGGTGACGATGTCCGTGGCGCCGAACCGGCGGGCCAGCTCCTGCCGGGGCGCGTGCCGGCTCATCGCGATGACCCGCTCGGCCCCGAGCTGCCCGGCCGCGAGGATCCCGCACAGTCCGACGGCGCCGTCACCGACGACCACGACGGTCTTGCCCGGCCCGGCCGCGGCTGCGACGGCGCCGAACCAGCCGGTGCCCAGCACGTCGGAGGCGGCCAGCAGGCTCGGCACCAGATCGGCGTCCGGCATGCCGGGGGTCGCGACGAGCGTGCCGTCGGCGAGCGGTATCCGCGCCAGCTCGGACTGGGTGCCGATCGAGCCCATGAGCACCCGGTGGACGCAGCCGCTCTGGTAGCCCGCCCGGCAGATCTCGCAGGTGTTGTCGGAGGCCCAGAACGAGCCGACCACGAACTGACCCGGCCTGATGGTGGTGACCTGGCCGCCGACCTCCTCCACGACGCCGACGTACTCGTGCCCCATGGGAGCCGCCCCGTCGAGCTTCTCGACCCCCCGGTAGGGCCACAGATCGGATCCGCAGACGCAGGTCGCCGAGAGCCGGATGACCGCGTCGGTGGGCTCGACGATCACCGGGTCGGGACGGTCCTCGACGCGGACGTCGCCCGGAGCGTACAGAACTGCTCCACGCATGGTGAATCCCCTCTTCCACGTAGGTGTCAGGCTTCCCCCGCCCCGCTTCCGAAAACGGGAAGGCCGGTGCGGGGCGCCCGGGTTTACCCGGCCCAAGCCCTCGCCTCAGCTCCTCCGTACCTTCGCCGGGTAGGGAAGGACAGGCCAGCGGCCAGGGGAAGGGAAGACCATGTCCGATACCGTCGCCGCCCGCGCGTCATCCAGGGGCCGGAGAGCGTCCCGGTGTCGCTGAGGATCAACGGCAGGCCCCGGGTCCTCCAGGTCGAGCCGCGCGTGAGCCTGCTCGACGCGCTGCGCGAGCACCTCGGCCTGACCGGCACCAAGAAGGGCTGCGACCAGGGCACCTGCGGGGCCTGCACCGTGTGGTCCGACGGCCGGCGGGTGCTCGCCTGCCTGATGCTGGCCGTCACCGCCGCGGGGCGCGAGATCACCACGATCGAGGGGCTCGCCGGCGACGACGGGCCGCACCCGATGCAGCGGGCCTTCGTCGAGAAACGACGCCTTCCAGTGCGGCTACTGCACCCCTGGACAGATCATGTCCGCGGTCAAGCTCATCGAGGAGGGCAACGCCGCCACCGACGAGGACATCGCCGAGTTCATGAGCGGCAACCTCTGCCGCTGCGCGGCGTACCCGAACGTCCGCGCCGCCATCCGGCAGGTCCGCGACGGCGCGGGGGGCGCGTCGTGAGGCCGCTCACCTACAGCAGGGCCAGGGACGTCGGCGACGCGATCGCCCTGGCGGCGGCGAGTCCCGCGAGCGCCTTCCTGGCCGGCGGGACCAACGAGGTGGACCTGATCCGGGCGGGCGTCTCCCGCTCCGGCCACCTGGTGGACATCGACGACCTGCCGCTGACGGCCGTCGAGGACCGTCCCGGCGGCGGCCTGCGCATCGGCGCGCTCGCCCGCATGACCGACGTCGCGCGGGCGCCGATCGTCGTCCGCCGCTTCCCGGCGATCTCCCGGGCGCTGCTGCTGGGCGCCTCCGAGCAGTTGCGGAACATGGCGACGATGGGCGGCAACCTCTGCCAGCGCACCCGCTGCCCCTACCTGCGCGACGGCGTCTCGCCCTGCAACAAGCGCGAACCGGGGACGGGCTGCTCGGCGCTCGACGGGCTGAACCGGGGCCACGCGATCCTCGGCACCAGCGAGCGCTGCATCGCCACCCCACCCGTCCGGCTCGCTCTGGGCGGGGTCGGCACGAAGCCCTGGCGGGCGAGGCGGGCGGAGACGGCGCTCGTCGGCGGCCCGGCGGACGAGGCGGCCTTCCGGCGGGCCGCCGCGCTCGAACTCGACGCCGCCGTGCCTCGCCGGTACAACGCGTTCAAGGTCGAGCTCGCGCGCCGCGCGGTGGTGCGCGGCCTGACCCACAGCCTGAGGGGAGCCCGGCCATGACCACGGTCGGCACGCCGGTCACGCGGGTGGACGGCCCGGCGAAGGTGACCGGCGCCGCGCGGTATTCAGCGGAGATCTCGCCGCCGGGGGCGGCGCATCTCGCGATCGTCGGCGCGGCCGTCGCCGCCGGCCGGGTGTCCGCGATGGACACCGGCGCGGCGCACGCGGCGGAGGGCGTCCTCGCCGTCCTCACCCACGAGAACCTGCCGAGGATCGCCGCGCCGCCGCGCCTGCTGCCGTCGCTGGCGGGCCTGACCGCGCCCGGCGAGAGCTTCTTCCCGATGCAGGACACCGTCGTGCACTACGCGGGACAGCCGGTGGCCCTGGTCGTCGCCGAGACGTACGAGCAGGCCCGGTACGCGGCTTCGCTGGTGCGCGTCTCGTACGACGTCGTCCAGGCGACCGCCACGCCTGCTCGAACGCCACCACCTGTCCGACGCGGAGGCGACGGGCACGTGGCGGCCGCCGCCGCTGGACACGCCGCACGGCCTGCTCACCTTCGGCGCCCAGTTCGCCGAGGTCGCCGTGGACCCGGAGTTCGGCCTCGTCCGCGTCCGCCGGCTGAGCGGCGCGTTCGCGCCCGGACGGGTCCTCAACCCGCTCCTGGCCCGCAGCCAGCTGATGGGCGGCATGCTCTGGGGCCTGGGCCAGGCTCTCCTGGAAGGCGACCACGCGGACCCGCGCACGGGCCGCTGGGCCGCGGCGAACCTGGGCGAGTACCTCGTGCCGGTCAACGCCGACGCGCCCGAGGTCACGGTCGACCTCGTCGAGGTGCGCGACGAGGTCGTCGGCCCGCTCGGCGTCAAGGGGGTCGGGGAGATCGGTCAGGTCGGGGTGGCCGCCGCCATCGCCAACGCCGTCTTCCACGCGACCGGCCGCCGCGTCCGCGGCCTGCCCATCGCGCCCGAGACGGTGATGGACCCGGCCTGGTGACGGCCCGGGGGACCGCGAGCGACGGCTCGCGCCGCTCGCGGCGCATGGTCACCTGGACGCGAGCATGCCGTGCGGGTCGATCACGTACTTGCGCGCCGCGCCCTCGTCGAACTCGTGGTAGCCGCGCGGGGCGTCGTCCAGCGAGATCGGGGTGGCGTTGACCGCCTTGGCGATCTGCACGCGGTCATGCAGGATCGCCTGCATGAGCTGGCGGTTGTACCGCATGACCGGGCACTGGCCGGTGACGAAACTGAGCGACTTGGCCCAGCCGAGACCGATCTGGATCGACAGCGAGCCCTGCTTGGCCGCCTCGTCCGCCGCGCCGGGGTCACCGGTCACGTAGAGTCCCGGGATGCCGAGCGCGCCACCCGCCCGGGTGACGTCCATCACCGTGTTGAGCACGGTCGCGGGCTGCTCCTTCTCCGCCTCCTTGCCGTGGCCGCGGGCCTCGAAGCCGACGGCGTCCACGGCGCAGTCCACCTCGGGCTCGCCGAGGATCTGCTCGATCTGGTCCTTCGGCTCGCCCTCGGCCACGTTGACGGTCTCGCAGCCGAAGCTCCTGGCCTGCTCCAGACGGTCCTTGTTCAGGTCGCCGACGATGACGACGGCGGCGCCGAGCAGGAACGCCGAACTCGCCGCGGCGAGCCCGACCGGTCCGGCCCCGGCGATGTAGACGGTCGAGCCCGGCCCCACCCCGGCGCTCACACAGCCGTGGAACCCGGTCGGGAAGATGTCCGAGAGCATGGCCAGGTCGAGCATCTTCTCCATCGCCTGGTCCTTGTCCGGGAACTTCAGCAGGTTCCAGTCGGCGTACGGCACCAGGACGTACTCCGCCTGGCCGCCCACCCAGCCGCCCATGTCGACGTAGCCGTAGGCGGAGCCGGGCCGGTCCGGGTTGACGTTCTCGCAGATGCCGGTCTTGCGTTCCTTACAGTTGCGGCAGCGGCCGCAGGAGATGTTGAACGGCACGGACACGAGGTCGCCGTTCTTGACGTACTCGACGTCGGGGCCGGTGTCGACCACCTCGCCGGTGATCTCGTGACCGAGGATGAGGCCCGTCGGGGCCGTGGTACGGCCTCGGACCATGTGCTGGTCGCTTCCGCAGATGTTGGTCGCGACCGACTTGAGTATCGCCGCGTGGGGCAGTTTGCGGCCCACGTTGGCCGGGTTGACGCCCGGACCGTCCTTGAGTTCGTAGTCGGGATAGTCGGTCACGCGTACCTCGACCTTGCCGGGGCCCTCGTAGGAGACTCCTCTGTTACCTGACATGACGTGCCCTCTCCCTTGTACGGGGTGCGAATGGCGGGTGGTCACGTGGTCATCGATCACCCCCGGGGCCGGGGCGGCGGCGTGGGCCGTGCGCCGGGCGGTCGCGTACCGGGTCGTCGCGAGAGCTCCGGGCCACCGGGACGTCCCGCGCGAGGTCCTCCTCGTCACCCGGCCGCCGGGTGCCGGTGATCTCCCCGGCGGTGCCCTGCTCGGCCGCCTCGGGCAGCTCGCGCGCCGGGCGCGCCACCTGGTCGTACACGAGCACGGCGAGTACGGCTCCGACGACCGGGCCGATGATGTAGACGCCGAACTCCGACCATGGCGTGTCACCGCCGAACACGCTCGTCGTCAGGTACGGGCCGAAGGTGCGGGCGGGGTTGACGGAGCCGCCCGTCATGGGGCCGATCACGAAGATCTCGCAGGCGACGGCCATGCCGATGATCCACCCCGCCCAGCCGCTCGGCGCCCGGCGGTCCACGGCCATCGCCATGATGGTGAGCATCAGCAGGAACGTGCCCATCACCTCCAGCAGGATGCCCTGCCCATAGCTCACGCCCTCGCCGAGAGCGGTGAGCCCGGTGCCCAGGTCGGCGGCCCGGCGGCCGAAGCCGCCCACGATGAGCAGACCGCCGGCGAACGCCCCGATGAGCTGCGCCACGATGTACGGTGGCACCTCCGCCCACGGGAACCTGCGGCCCGCCGCCAGCGCGAGGGTGACGGCCGGGTTGATGTGCGCGCCCGACGTGGTGCCGAAGGCGTAGATGACGAGCGCGACGACCACGGCGAACGACAACGAGATGAAGCCGAGCGCGGCGTAGGAAAGCTCACCGTTGCCCATGAGCAACGCGGCCACCACGGATCCCGGACCGAAGATCACCAGCAGCATTGTCCCGATGGCTTCCGCGACGAGCCGCCGTGGAAGGTCTCCGACCATCGCAACCCCCAGATGACGATGGTTCACAATCCCCCTGATTTCCCAATATATATACCCAGGTCCAGGCCCCTAAGCGGAGTCATCCGCAGCGGCGGCGCACCTCGTCCAGCCGCTCGGTGAGACCGGCCCTGTCGAGGTGTTCGAGCAGCGGCACGGCGACCCGGCGGGTGGTGCCGAGCGCGCGTCTGGCCTGGCTGACCGTGAACGGCTGCGGCAGCCGGCTGAGCACCTCGGCCGCCCGCCCGTCGGCTCCCGGCAGCAGCACGATCCCCTCGCCCACCCGCAGCAGGCTCCCCGCCCGCACGGCCGCCGCCAGCTCCTTCGGGCCCAGCCCCAGCTCGGCCAGCCGCCCCGCCTCCGGCGCCTGGAACGGCCGCGCCGCCAGCTCCCGCTGCACCCGCTCCACCGCCAGCGCCACGGGCCCCGGCAGCCCTGCCTGCCTCGCCACGATCCGCCCGCCGGCGAGCGTGAGCGGCGGCCCCACCAGCGCCGCGACCAGCCGCCGGTCCGGCAGCCCCAGCTCGCGCCGGGCCGCCTCGACCGGCATGGCCGGCTCCAGGGGATTGCGCTCCGCGTACCGCCGCGCCGCCTCGCCCAGCCGCCTCCGCGACTCCTCCCAGTACAGAGGATCGGCGTGCCACTCCCCCGCCACCCCGGGAACCTCGGGCGCCGCCCCCATGGCCCGCAGGTCGGCGGCCCGCAGCAGCCGATGCACCCGCAACGCGAACGCCGCGTCGAGCCCGGCGGGCTTGTCGGGAGCCTCGGGGGCGGGCTTCGGAAGGGCCGTTTCCAGCTGGGCGGCTCGCTCTCTGCCGGCGCCCCGGCCGCGCAGGGCCCGGGGGCGCACGTCGAGGACGGCCGCCCCGGCGAGCACCCGCACCTCGGACCGGGCGCGCCCGGGGTCGCGCAGCAGCAGCACGTCGCCGAGATGCAGCGGCACCGGCCGGTCCAGGCGCAGCCGTACGAAGCGGCCGCCGAGGTGCCGCGCCTCGGCCGTCACGGCCGCCGACCCCACGTGGACGGTCAGCCGCCGAGGCAGGCCGGGATCCTCCTGCGGCTGTTTCCCGACGGGCGCGACGCGTACGTCCACCGACTCCGTGTACGTCCACCCGCCCGGTGTGACGAGCGCCTGCCCGCGCTCGGGGAGGTCGTGCCCGCGCAGGTTGACCGCCACCCGGGCGACCCCGGACACCGTGTCCCGCGCCCGCTTCAACGACTCCAGGCCCCTGACCCGCACCGGCTCGCCGTCGAGCAGCAGCTCGTCGCCCACCGACACCGTCCCGGCGGGCAGCGTCCCGGTCACCACCGTCCCGCTGCCGGTCACGCTGAACGTCCGGTCGATCCACAACCGGACCGCCGCCCCCGGATCCGGCCGGGGCAGCCCCGCCACCACCCGGTCCAGCGCCCGCCGCAGTTCGTCCAGCCCCTGACCGGTGCGCCCGCTCACGGCGACCGCCGCCACCCCACCGCCCGGCTTCCCGAGAGCCTCGTCCAGGCGGGCGCGGGACCGCTCGATCGCCGGGGCCGGGTCGGCGAGATCCGAGCGGGTCACCACCAGCAGGCAGTGCCGCACCCCGAGGGCCTCCAGGGCCACCAGGTGCTCCTCCGACTGCGGCATCCACCCCTCGTCGGCCGCCACCACGAACACCACGGCCGGTACGGGCCCGACCCCCGCGAGCATCGTGCCGAGGAACCGCTCATGACCTGGCACGTCCACGAAAGCGAGCGGCTCCCCGGATGGGAGGTTCGTCCACGCGTACCCGAGCTCGATGGTGAGGCCGCGCCGGCGTTCCTCGTCCAGCCGGTCGGGCTCCATGCCGGTGAGTGCCCGTACCAAGGTGGACTTGCCGTGGTCGACGTGACCCGCGGTGGCCACGACGTGCATCAGCCCACCACCTCCGCGACCGCCAGCACCGCGCGCGCCACGTCGTCGTCGCGTTCGGGCGGGACGGCACGCAGGTCCAGCAGCAGCTGGGCGCCCTCGATCCGGCCGACGACCGGCGGATCGCCCGTCCGCAGCGGGACGGCGAACCGTTCGGGCAGGCTCACGGCCGCGCTCGGCAGCAGCACCCCGGGGGCGCCGCCGCCGCCGACGGCGGCCTCGCTCGGCACCCCCAGGGCGTCGATCCCGGCCCTGGCCAGGCGACCGGCCAGGGCGGTGGCGCGCCTCTCCAGCACGGCCGGATCGGCGTGCAGCGCCCGCCGGACCGGCGGGACGGGACCGCGCAGCGTCGCCTCCAGCGCGGCGAGCGTGAGCTTGTCGACCCGCAGCGCGCGGGCGAGCGGGTGCCGGCGGCAGCGTTCGACCAGGTCGCACCGGCCCAGGAGGAGGCCCGCCTGCGGCCCGCCGAGCAGCTTGTCGCCGCTGGCCGTCACCAGGTCCGCGCCCGCCTCGATCATGGTGGTGGCGTCGGGTTCTGCGGGCAGCAGCGGCTCACGGGCCAGCAGGCCGGAGCCGATGTCCACCACGACGGGCACGCCGAGCCCGGTCAGCTCCGGCACCTCGGCCGAGCCGGTGAAGCCCTCGATCCGGAAGTTCGACGGGTGGACCTTGAGCACGAACCCCGTCGCCGGTCCCACCGCGTCGGCGTAGTCGCGGACGGAGGTGCGGTTGGTGGTGCCCACCTCGCGCAACCGCGCCCCGGTGGAGGCGAGCAGGTCGGGGATGCGGAACCCGTCGCCGATCTCGACCAGCTCGCCCCGGCTGATCACGATCTCCCGCCCGGCGGCGAGCGCGGTGGCGACCAGGACGAGGGCGGCGGCGTTGTTGTTCACGACGTGCACGTCCTGCGCCATCGGCACCGCGCTGGCGAGCGCTGCCAGCGTGCCCCGGCCCCGCCGCGACCGGGCGCCCGTCGCCAGGTCGAACTCCACGTCGGCGGACCCGGCGGCGGCGGTCATCGCCTCGACGGCCGCCGCCGACAGCGGGGCCCGGCCGAGGTTGGTGTGGATCAGCACGCCGGTGGCGTTGACGACCGGACGCAGGCTCGCCGCGCGGGCCGGGAGCGCCTTCACCGCCGCGTCGGCCACCTCCTCGGGGGCGATCTCGCCCTGCCGGGCCCGCTCCTGCGCCGCCGCCACCGCGGCCTTGACCACCGACCGGCCCAGCCGCCCGCCCGCCTCCACCAGGCGCGAGTCGGCGAGCACGGCGTCGGTGCGTGGCACCCGCCTGCGTCGATCCATATTCCCGAACATAAGCGGAGGCGGGCGGGAATCGAACCCGCCGGGCCGAGGACCTCGGCCTCCTGAAAATCGGTGAGGGCCGTCCGGTGACCCGGCGCAGCCGGGCGGGATCCGGCTTCAGGAGGCTTCGTCGAGGCGCCGGCGCTGGGGGACGACGGTGTACTTGGGGTCGGCGGCGGAGGCGCGGCCCGCCGCGAGGATGCCGAAGCGGGTGCACAGCGAGCCCGCCGTGAGGGCGAGGCCGGACACGGCGTTGAGTGCGCGGCTGCGTCCGGCGACCACGGCGAGCAGCCCGCCGCCGGCCGTCAGGACGCGCGCGGCGCGCATGAGCCGGCCCGCCCGTCCCACCTGGTACGGCTCCCCCAGGAACCCGAGCCGGCGCTCCATCAGGTGCCCCGCGACCGTCTCCACGCCCGCCCCGAGCGCGGCCACGGCGCGGGCGGGACCGGCGTGGGCCGGCGGCGTGCCCAGCATCCCGGCCGCCCCGGCAGCGGCCATCGCGCTGCCCGCGAACAGGAACGGCAGCTCCCGGTACGCCTCGTGCCAGGCGGGCACGGCGGTGTCGGCGACCAGGACGGCGGTGTAGGTGGCGGTCAGCGGCCCTGTCACCGCGGTGGCCAGCAGCGCCGCGTCACCGGCGGCCGGCAGGATGCCGGTCAGGTCACCGGCCAGGGCGGCGGCCGACAGCCCGCCGTGCGCGGCGAGGATCCACGAGCCGACGCTCATCGGCGAGGTGAGCTTGAAGACGCGGAACATGTTGAGGAACCGTTCGGGCCTGCCCAGCTCGGCGGAGAGCAGCCCGGCGCCCAGGGCCGCCCCGGCCGCCGCCGCGACGCGGGCGGTGCGGTCGAGGCGGGTCCGGCCGGTCAGCCGGGCCATCACGGCCATCGAGGACGAGACTCCCGACACACCCCCCAAATAGAGATATGTCGGCATGTGGGGTTCGTGCCAGATGGGCGGCTTGATCACCGGGCGGCCGTAGTAGGACCGGAACTCCGCCTCCGGCACCACCTCCTGCGCCACGGCCCTTTCCCGCTTCACCGCCGCTCCCCCGTACGCAGGAACGCCAGAGCCACGGCGCCGGCCGCCGACAGCGCGGCCGCGCCCGCCCAGCCCCACATGGCGGGCAGGTCGCGGGTGGTCACCACCGGATCCGGCGGCAGGCCGTACACCTCGGGCTCGTCCAGCAGCAGGAAGAACGCCCCCGTCCCGCCCACCCCGTCATCGGGGCTCTCCCCGTACAGGCGGGCCCGCTCGTTCCCGTCGGCGCGCAGCCGGGCCACCCGCTGCTCGGCGCGCTCCCGCAGCTCGTCGAGCGGGCCGAACTGGATCGAGTCGGTGGGGCACGCCTTGGAACAGGCCGGTTCGAGGCCGCCGCGCTGGCGGTCGTAGCACATCGTGCACTTCCAGGCCCGCCCGTCGCCCTCCCGCCGGTCGATCACGCCGTACGGGCAGGCGGGCACGCAGTAGCCGCACCCGTTGCAGATGTCGGCCTGCACCACCACCGTGTCGAACTCGGTCCGGAACAGCGCCCCGGTCGGGCACACGTCCAGGCAGGCGGCGCGCGTGCAGTGCTTGCACACGTCGGAGGACATCAGCCACCGGTCCACGCCCTCGTCACCGCCGACGGCCACCGGCCGTGACTGCTCGATGAACGCGACGTGCCGCCAGGTGCTCGCCCCCAGCATGCCGGTGTTGTCGTAGGAGGTGGCCTCGAAGACGAAGCCGTCGTCGGGGATCTGGTTCCACTCCTTGCAGGCCACCTCGCACGCCTTGCAGCCGATGCACACGCTCGTGTCGGTGAAGAAGCCCATCCGCTCAGCCACGGCGGTACCTCTCCAGCAGGTCGAGCGCCGCCGGGCCCCTCGGCCGGCGCCCCGGCCGCACGTCACAGGTCATCGCCTTGCCTTCCTGGATGTAGACGTTCGGATCGAGGACCAGCGGCGTCAGGTCGTTGGTGACGTCACCGGTGACCAGGCCGCCTCCGCCCCACCCCCAGTGGTACGGCAGGCCGACCTGGTGGACGATCACGCCCCCGAGGCGCAGCGGCCGCATCCGCCCGGTGACCAGCACCCTGGCCTCCACCACGGCGCGGCTGGTCACGATCGTGGCCCAGCCGCCGTTGGTCAGCCCCGCTTCGGCGGCGAGCCGCGGCGACACCTCGCAGAACAGCTCGGGCTGCAGCTCGGCGAGGTAGGCCAGCGGCCGGCTCATCGCGCCCGCCGTGTGGTGCTCGGTCAGCCTGTACGTCGTCAGCACGTAGGGGAAGCGTCCGTCCGGCGCGTTGTACGGGCTCTCCGGCCGGTTGTAGGTGTGGCGTGCCGGGTTGGCCTGCTGGGCGTACAGGGGGTTGGCGACCGGAGACTCGTGCGGCTCGTAGTGGGCGGGCAGCGGGCCGTCGACGAGCCCGAGCGGCACGTACAGCCAGCCCTTGCCGTCGGACTGCATGATGAACGGGTCGGTCCCGGCGAGCGCGTCCTGGGCGAAGGCGCCCTCGGGCGGCACGTAACCGGGCGGCTTGCCGATCTCGCAGTCGGGCACGTCGTGGCCGGTCCACTCGCCGCGCTCGGCGTCCCACCACACGTACGCCTTGCGCTCGCTCCACGGGCGGCCCTCCGGATCGGCGGAGGCCCGGTTGTACAGGATGCGCCGGTTGGCCGGCCACGCCCAGCCCCATTCGGGCGCCACCGCGCTCTGCTCCCGGCGGGGGCGGCGGCGGGCGGCCTGGTTGACCTCGTCGGCGTACACCCCGCAGTAGATCCAGCAGCCGCAGGTCGTGGAGCCGTCGGCGCGGAGCTGGCTGGTGGACGACAGCGCCCGCCCGTCGGGGCCGACCCCGTTGATCTCGCGGAGCACGGCCTCGGCCGAGGGCTCGCCGTGCACGCCGAGCTCCGGATAGTCCCAGGTCAGCTCGCGCACCGGCCGGTCGATCTCGTCGTCGGTAAGCCGCCGCCTGATGAGCTTGCCGAGGTGGTAGTAGAACCACAGCTCGCTGCGGCAGTCGCCGGACGGGTCGACCGCCTTCTCCCGCCACTGGAGGAGCCGCTGGGTGTTGGTGAACGTGCCCTCCTTCTCCACGTGGCTCGCGGCGGGCAGGAAGAACACCTCGGTGCCGATGTCCTCGGTGCGCAGTTCGCCCGTCTCCAGCTCCGGGCCGTCCAGCCAGAACGTGGCGGTCTCCACCAGGGCCAGGTCACGGACGACGAGCCAGTCGAGGTTCGCCAGGCCGAGGCGCTGCGCCCGGCCGCCGGAGGAGCCGACCACGGGGTTCTCCCCCACCACGAAGTAACCCTTCACGATGCCGTCGATCTGGTTCATCACGGTGGTGTAGTGGCCGTGGTCGCCGGTCATGCGCGGCAGGTGGCCGAAGCAGAAGTCGTTCTCCTCGGTGGCGGCCTCGCCCCACCACGCCTTCAGCAGGCTCACCAGGTAGGCGCGCCGGTTGCCCCAGAAGCCCGTGCTGCCGCCCTCCAGCTCCAGGTAGTGGTCCAGGCCTTCGTGCCGCCCGGCGTCCGGCATGTCCAGGTAGCCCGGAAGGATGTTGAACAGCGTCGGGATGTCGGTCGAGCCCTGGATGCTGGCGTGGCCGCGCAGCGCCAGGATGCCGCCGCCGGGCCGTCCCATGTTGCCCAGCAGGAGCTGCAGGATCGAGGCGGTGCGGATGTACTGCGCGCCGACGCTGTGCTGGGTCCACCCGACGGAGTAGACCCAGGCGGTGGTGCGCTCGCGGCCGGAGTTCGCGGTGATGGCCTCGGCCAGCTCGGCGAAGTCGTCACGCGGGATGCCGCAGAGCTGTTCGACCAGCTCCGGGGTGTAGCGGGCGAAGTGCCGTTTCACGATCTGGTAGACGCAGCGCGGGTGGGTCAGCGTCGGGTCCGTGGGCGGGCTGGGGTGCACGGCGGCCCCGCGCGCGCCGTAGGTGTCCGGCCCCGCCGTCTTGGCGTGCCGGGCTCCGCCCTCCGCCTGCTCGGAAGGGCGGCCCTCAGGCGTGGACTCGTACGCCCAGCTCCTCGGGTCGTACGTGGCCGTCTCCGGGTCCCAGCCGGAGAACAGGCCGTCGAGGTCCTCGGTGTCGCGGAAGTCCTCGGACACGAGGGAGGCGGCGTTGGTGTACGCCAGCACGTACTCCCTGAAGTCCAGCTCGTTCGCCAGCACGTGGTTGATCAGCGCGCCGAGCAGCACGATGTCGCTGCCCGCGCGGATCGGCAGGTGCCGGTCGGCCAGCGCGCTGGTGCGGGTGAACCGCGGGTCCACGTGGAAGACCTTCGCCCCGCGCGCCTTGGCCTCCATCACCCACTGGAACCCGACGGGGTGGCACTCGGCCATGTTGGAGCCCTGGATGACGATGCAGTCCGCCTCCGCCAGATCCTGCTGGAAGGTCGTCGCGCCGCCACGCCCGAAGCTGGTCCCCAGACCGGGGACGGTGGAGGAGTGTCAAATACGCGCCTGGTTCTCCACCTGGATGGCGCCGAGGGCGGTGTACAGCTTCTTCATCAGGTAGTTCTCTTCGTTGTCGAGCGTCGCCCCGCCCAGACTGGCGATGCCCATCGTGCGGCGCACGACCTTGCCCTCGTGGGTGTCCTCCCAGGTCTCCCGCCGGGTGCGCACCACCCGGTCGGCGATCATCTCCATCGCGGTGTCCAGGTCGAGCCGCTCCCAGCCGGTACCGTACGGCCTGCGGTAGAGCACCTGGGTCTGGCGTCCCGGATGGGTGACGAGCTGCTTGCTGGCCGCCCCCTTGGGGCAGAGCCGTCCCCGGGAGATCGGGGAGTCGGGGTCGCCCTCGATCTGGGTGATCTTGCCGCCCTCGACGTAGACGAGCTGGCCGCAGCCGACCGCGCAGTAGGGGCAGATGGACCGGGCCACCGTGGCGGCGTCCTCGGTGCGCGGGCGCAGGGCGTCGGTGCGGCGCGACCGTGCCGCCTCACCCCTGCCGTCCTGGCCTCTGAGCTGCCGGATCACCGGCCAGCGGGCCGGCCATCCCCTTCCTGCCATGGTGCGATCCATGCCCCGTTTCGGGGGGCGTATTCCGGCGACTCTCGGACGGACCGGTCACGTCCGTGGACGTGACGTTTCAGGCGGCCGCTTCGGCGATCAGCCTCGCCGCCTGCCGCACCTCCCGCTCGGTGCTCCACCGGCCCAGGGACAGCCGCACCGCCTCGGACGCCCGCCCGGCCGGCAGCCCCATGGCGAGCAGTACGGGCGAGGGCACGTCGACGCCTTCGTGGCAGGCCGATCCGGTGGCGGCGGCGATGCCGGGGACCGCGGCCAGCAGGGCCCGGCCTCCGACGCCGTCGATGCTCACGTTCAGCGTCCCCGGCAGCCGTTCGGCCGGGTGACCGTTGAGATGGACCCGGCCGGGCAACCGGGCCTCCAGTTCGGCGTGCAACAGGTCGCGCAGGGCGGCCAGCCGTACGGCGCTGCCGGGCAGTTCGAGCCGGGCCAGCTCGGCGGCCCTGCCGAGGGCGGACACGTCGAGGGCGGACACGTCGAGGGGCACCTTCCCGGCGGCCTGCGCGGCGTCCGTGTGGAACAGGGCCCCCGACTCGTGCGCGACGGCGGCCAGCTCGGCGATCGGCTGCAGGGTGCCGGTCTCGCTGTTGCCGTAGGCGATCGAGACCAGGGCGGTCTCCCGCTCCTGGACGGCGGCGCGGAGCACGTCCGGGTCGACGCGGCCGTGCGGGTCCACCGGCACCCGCGTCACGGTGAACCCGTCCGCGCGCAGACTCTCGCAGGAGCGCAGCACCGCCGGATGCTCGGTGGCCAGGGTGACGACCTGCCGCCCCGGGGAGCCGAGGGCGGCGCGGCCCGCAGCGCCTCGGGGTCGACCGGGGTGGTGGCGTTGTAGTCCAGGTACAGCGCGCCACCGGCCAGCGCGGGATGCGCCTGGGCCCCGTCGTTCTCGCTCACGTACCGATCTTGCTCTTACCGGGCGCGACTCCGCAACGTACTCCCGTCGATCAGCCATGAACATACGGGATGTACGTGGCATGGGTTTTGCCTAGGTATTCGGCGGCCTGCCTTACTCCGCGAGCAAGCTTGGCAGAAGTGCGATCGATCGCAGGTCATTCACGCGTTAAGTTGCGTATATCCGTTTCTGAGGTTGTTTCCCCAGGTCACGTCGATAAGACGTCGCGGCCTGGGGCTTTTGTTCGAAAACGCGGGGGGCACCTTCCATGGCGACATACGGCTATCGCTGTCCGCATTGTCGCGACATCGAGGTCGCCTTTCCGATCGGCACCGCACCCGCCGCGGTGCGGTGCCCGGACTGCGGCGCGACCTCGACGCGGAGGTTCTCGGCGCCGATGCTGGCGCGCACTCCGGCCGCCCTGGCGGCCCGGTTGCGGCGGGCGGAGCGCAGCGCCTCCGAACCCGAGGTCGTCACATCCCTGCCGCCGCGCCGCGCCCCGGCCGCGGTGCCCATTCATCCCGCCACCGGTCGCCTGCCGCGCCCGTGACCGTCCCTGTGCCGAAAGGATCCAGCCGTGCCAGAGCTGATCTTCCCGCTCGACTCGACCAAGAAGTTCACCGACCAGGCCAAGATCGGTCACAACCGCTGGCATCCCGAGATCCCGCCGGTGGCGCGGGTCAAACCGGGCGACAGCTTCCGGGTCCACTGCCGGGAGTGGTTCGACGGCGCGATCCACAACGACGACTCCGCCGAGGACATCCGTGACGCCCCGCTGACGAAGGTGCACGCGCTCAGCGGCCCGTTCGCGGTGGAGGGGGCAGAGCCGGGCGACCTGCTGATCGTGGACATCCTCGACGTGGGACCCATCCCCCAGGAGGACAGCGGCCCCCTGGCCGGCCAGGGCTGGGGTTACACCGGCATCTTCGCCAAGAAGAACGGCGGCTCGTTCCTCACCGACCAGTTCCCCGACGCCTACAAGGCGATCTGGGACTTCCGCGGCCAGGAAGCCACCTCGCGCCACATCCCGGCGGTGTCGTTCACCGGCATCACCCACATCGGGCTCATGGGCACCGCGCCGTCGGCGGAGCTGCTGGCGAAGTGGAACCAGCGGGAGGGCGCGCTGATCGCCACCGACCCGGCGAGAGTGCCGCCGCTGGCCCTGCCCCCGGAGCCGCAGGACGCCATCCTCGGATCGGTGTCCTCGTCCGCGTTCGACAGGATCGCCGGCGAGGCCGCCCGCACCGCGCCGCCCCGGGAGAACGGCGGCAACCAGGACATCAAGAACCTCACCCAGGGCTCCCGCGTCTTCTATCCGGTGTTCGTGCCCGGGGCGAACCTGTCGCTCGGCGACCTGCACTTCTCCCAGGGCGACGGCGAGATCACCTTCTGCGGCGCCATCGAGATGGGCGGCTTCGTCGACCTGCACGTCGACCTCATCAAGGACGGCATGCGGACGTACCGCGTCGGCGAGAACACCATCTTCATGCCGGGCCGCACCGCCCCCCAGTACAGCGAGTGGCTGGCGTTCTCCGGGATCTCCGTCACGCTGGACGGCGAGCAGCGCTACCTCGACTCGCAACTGGCCTACCAGCGGGCCTGCCTGCACGCGATCGACTACCTGACGACGTTCGGCTACAGCCCCGAGCAGGCATACCTGCTGCTCGGCGCCGCCCCGATCGAGGGCCGGCTGTCGGGGGTGGTGGACATCCCCAACTCCTGCGCCACCGTCTACCTGCCGACCGCGATCTTCGACGTCGACGTCCGGCCCAGCGCGTCCGGGCCGGTCCGCGTGCCGGAGGGCACCAGCGCACCGCACGCCGCCTTCGGCTGAACCGCCGGGCACGTGCCTGGTCAGGGGCCATGCGCGCCGGATAGCGTTCTACGCTGATGCTCGCGGACGCCTGGTCGGTTCGCCGACGGGCGCTGAGAGTTCCGCGGGGCAGGGGATGCGAACAGTGAAGGCAGACGGGGGCGGCGCGCCGGGCGCGGGCCGGGTGCGGGCGTGGGTGTCCGTCGTGCTGGCCGTGCTGTCGGTGTCGCTGACCGTGGCCGGCACCGCGATCCAGTTATCGCTGCCCGAGGAGTGGTCGCCGTGGCCGCCTCTGGCGCCCGACCACGGCGCGGGCCTGACGTTCCCGCTGATCGGCGCGTTCCTGATCGCGCACCGTCCCCGTCTGAAGCTGGCCTGGCTGATGTGTGCCGGCGGCCTGGGCTGCGCGGTCAACGTGATGGTGACCGGGCTGCAGTTCGCGCAGGCGTCGGCCGGCGACCTGGAGAGCGCCGGATGGCTGCGCATCCTGGCCGTCGTGGGCTGGATCGTCGGGGCCTGCGCGCTGGGGATCCTGACGCCGCTGCTCTCACCGGACGATCGCCTGCCCTCCCGCCGCTGGCTGCCGGTGGCGATCACCGGTGTGGCCGCGACCGTCGTCGAGGGCGTGCGCACCATCGCGCGGCCGACGCCGCCCGCGAGCACCTACCGCTGGCCGGAGGTCATCCCGAATCCGCTGGCGATCGAGGCCCTGGCTCCCTACCAGGGGGTGCTGACGCGCTCGCTGACTCTGCTGATCAACGCGTGTGTGGTGCTCGCCCTGATCTCCCTGCTGGTGCGGCTGCGGCACGCGTCCCCGGCGGCGCGCAGGCAGATCGCCTGGCCGCTGAGCGCGTTCGTCGTCTACACGGTGTTCGTGCTGCTCGGTGAGGCCTACTGGCTCCCGGCGACGATCTGGACCGGGCTGCTTCCGGTGACGATCGCGTTCGCGGTGCTGCAGTACCGCCTGTACGGCATCGACACCGTCATCAGCCGGACCGTCATCGCGACCGGCCTGATCGCCGCGGTCGGCGGGGCCTACTTCGGCACCGGCGCCCTGGCCGCGCTGCTGGTGTCGGGCTACGACCAGGTGGCGGGGCTGGCCGCCGCGCTGGTGACGGGCGTGTTCTTCCAGCCGCTGCGCACCCGTCTGCGCCGCCTCACCGACGTGATGCTGTACGGCAGGCACGGCCAGCCGGAGGAACTGGCCAGGAGACTGGCGCGCGAGGTCGGCGAGACCGAGCCGGTGAACGCGCTGGCCGCCGTCACGGCCGTGGTGCACGACGGCCTCGGCGTGACCGGGGTCGTCGTCGAGGTCGGCACAGAGGTCGGCACAGAGGCCGGCACCGAGGTCGGCACCGAGGTCGGCACAGAGGCCGGCGCCGCGGGCATGCGGGTGGAGCTGGGGACGACCGGTCCGGACCCGCGGGCCGTGCCGCTGGTGTGGCACGGCGAGCCGGTCGGCCGGATGCTGATCGGGCCGCCAGGGCCGCGCCGTTTCTCCGCCGCCTACACCGAACGGCTGATCAGCACGGCGACCGTCCACGTCGCCGACGTCGCGCACGCCGTACTGATGACGGCCGATCTGCAACGCTCCAGGGAGCACATCCTGAACGCCCGTGAGGAGGAGCGGCGCAGGCTCCGCCGCGACCTGCACGACGGCCTCGGCCAGGCGCTCACCAACATGTCGATGTCCCTGACCATGGCCCAGCTGCGCCTGCGCGAGGTGCCGTCCACCGCCGACCGGATGCTGCGGGACCTGCGCGGCAGCATGGACTCGGTCAGCCAGGAGGTCCGCGAGCTGGTCTACGGCCTGCGCCCGCCCAGCCTGGACGACCTCGGACTGCTCGGGGCGGTGCGCGCGCTCGCCGCGGAGCCGGGCCCGCCCGTCCAGGTCGAGGTGGAGGGCGAGACCCGCGACCTGCCGGCGGCCGTGGAGGTGGCCGCGTATCGGATCGCGCAGGAGGCGCTGACCAACGTGCGCAAGCACGCCGACGCCACCCGGATCGTCGTCACGCTGGCCTGCTCGGAACACGCGCTGGTCGTACGGGTGCGCGACGACGGCAAAGGGCTGACCGGCCACCAGCGCTCCGGCGTCGGCTTCGCCTCGATGCGCGAGCGCGCCGCGGAGCTGGGCGGCACCTGCCGGATCACCCAGGCGCCCCTGACCGGGCCGGGGACGCAGGTGGAGGCCACGTTCCCGCTTCCCAAGCCCTCTGACGTCGGTGAGGCGGGCGTGAAACCTCGATGGTGAGCGCGACCACCTCAAGGGTTGATCAGCGCGCGCTCACCGGGGTGCCGAAGACCTTCGCGGCGTCGAGGTTGCTCAGCAGCGCCGCGCTCTGCTCGTCCAGCTTCCTGGGCAGCATGTCCCAGGCGAAGGCGTAGTAGGCACCCGCGCCCCGTGAGCGCAGGAAGCCGTCCAGCATCAGCCAGTCGAGCGAGAAGTTCAGCAGGGCGCCACGGCGGCTCCAGAGATGCTCGTAGCAGGCGATGGAGGCCGCGTCCCGGCCTCGACGCGCCACCTGCTCAGCCGGTGCCAGTTCAGCTCTTCCGGCAGGTCGGGCCGGTGCCCGTGTCCTCTGTCACGGGCCCGCGCCTCCGCCGTGCCGCCCAGGATGAGGATCCGCCTCACGTCCTGGCCCGCTTCGCGCTGTAGAGGTGGCTGTCGGGGAACTCCGACGCCGACAGCACCCGCCCGACGACGATCACCGCCGTGCGGCGGATCCCGGCCTCGTGCACCTGCCCGGCGATGTCCGCCAGCGTCCCGCGCAGGATCACCTCGTCCGCCCTGCTCGCCCGCGCCACCACCGCCACCGGGCAGTCCGGCCCGTACGAGGGCAGCAGCTCCGCCACCACGGCGTCGATCCGCTGCACGGCCAGATGGAGCACCATCGTCGCCCCGCTCGCCCCGAGCGTGGACAGGTCCTCGCCGTCGGGCATCGGCGTCGCCCTGGCCGACGTGCGGGTCAGGATGATCGTCTGGCCGACGCCGGGGACGGTGAGCTCCCTGCCCAGCGCGGCGGCCGCCGCGGCGAAGGCCGGCACCCCCGGCACCACGTCGTACGGCACCTCCAGCGCGTCCAGGCGGCGCATCTGCTCGGCCACGGCGCTGAACACCGACGGATCGCCGGAGTGCAGCCGCGCCACGTCGAGTCCGGCCCGGTGCGCGGCGACCAGCTCCGCGACGATCTCGTCGAGCGTCAGGTCCGCCGTGTTCACCAGCCGTGCGCCGACCGGGCACGAGTCGAGCAGCTCGCGCGGCACCAGCGAGCCCGCGTACAGGCACACCGGCGACGTCTGGAGCCGCCGCAGGCCGCGCAGCGTGATCAGGTCGGCGGCCCCCGGGCCTGCCCCGATGAAGTAGACGGTCACGGCTCATCCTTCCTGATGACCGACCACACGGTCACCGGCATCGCGGCCCGCCATCCGGTGAACCCGCCGACGGGTGAGGCCCGTTGCACCGACAGCCTGACCAGGTCGCCGCCGAGCCGGCCGCTCGGCCCCCGGCAGCGCGGGGAGCAGCGGCGACGGCCAGGCCACCCGCTCAGCCGCGGAGGCGGGGACGAGATCGAGCTGCCTGGGGGCGCCCATGAGCACCTCCGCCGCCTCCACCGTGCGCCGCGAGTCGGCGGGCAGTCCGTCCCGGCCGTCCGCGCCGACGCCGACGCCGACGACGGTGATCACACGTTGCCCAGGACGCGGGTGACCTCGATCTCCAGGACGACCCTGGACAGGTTCGGGCGAGGCGGCTTGTAGCGGGCGGCGTAGCGGCGTTCGGCGTCGGCCACCCGCTCCGGCTCGGCCCGCACCACGGCCCGGCCCTCCAGCGTGGACCAGCGGCGGCCGTCCACCTGGCACAGCGCCACCAGCGCGCCGGCCTCGCCGATGAGCCGGGCCTTGTACGAGGACCCCGAGGTGATCACCCGGGCGGTGGCGGTCTCCAGATCCAGGGTCGCGCCCACCGGCACCACGTGCGGGGGCCCGCCGGGACGCGCGGTGGCGAGCGTGCACAGATGCCGCTCCTGCCAGAACGCGGCGAAGCCGTCCCCCTGCTCGACCAGATTCACGACCCTCCTCAGGCGATGGCGACCAACATCGTATATCGACGCTTCTGGCATGGTCCGGTCGCGTTCATCCGCTCACCAGTGCCTACACTCCTACGGGCGAAGCGGCTACGCCGCCTGGCCGCGGAAGGCCCCACCGCCAACGACACGGTCGTCATGCTGGACGCCCACTGCTCCTTCACCGGCCTCGACGACTTCACCGTCTATTGGGGCGCCTACCTGGGCACGCCCGACGAGATCCTCGTGTCCGGGCCGGTGACCGAAGTGGGCGACCGCATCCGCGAGCTCCGCGCGGAGGCCCGGGCCCGCAAGGGCTGGATCATGGACACGTACCTCCTGCGCCGCACTCCGCCCCAAGACTGAGGACGCGCGTCTCGGCACGGAGTCCTTGCGCCGCGGGTGAAAGGTTCACGGCAGGCGATCCCGCGGCCTGCGGCATTCTCACCGAGCACCACGCCGGGCGGGTTCCGGGGTGTCAGCGGTGTGCCCCCAGGGAACGATGTGCGGGTGCCTGTCGGCCGGCCCTTCCTGCGTGCGTCGCGTGCCACGGTGTTCGCCGTGGTCTGCGTGCTGGTGTCGGCCGTCGTGCACGTGCTGGCCGGAGGCGCGGCCGTACGGCCCGGGTTCCTGGCCGCGGCGGTGGCGCTGACCTGGGGCGGAGCCTACGCCATCGGTGCCCGCCAGCACGGCCGGGGCGTGCTGCTCGCCGCGTGCTTCGCCGCCCAGTACGGCATGCACCACCTGTTCAGCGCCGGCGCCGAGGCGTCCGCCGTCCCCCTCGCCCACGCCCACGGCGGCACCGGGGTGGGCATGCTCCTGGTCCATGTGGCGGTGGCTCTGCTGTCGTCGTGGTGGCTGGAACGCGGCGAGACCGCCCTGGCCATGATCGCGCACCTGGCCGTCACGTCGCTGAGCGTGCTCTGGGCCGGCCTGCTGCTCGCCGTCTCGCCGGTCACCGCACGCCTGCCGCGCCGCCCTCTGGCGCATCACGAGCATGCCCGGCTGCGGCTCCTGCTGGCCTCCAGCCTGCGCCGCCGCGGGCCTCCCCTGCCGGTCGCCGCTCTCTGATCGGGCCGTAGCCCGCTTCACGGTCGTGGCCGGCCGCTGCCGCCACCCCCCGTCTCCCTGCCGCGCCGACGCGCGGACGAACACCTCATCTCGCGGCGGCACGCACCTGTCGTGGCGCGCGCCCGTAACGGAGACTCTCGTGACCTCTACCGACACCCGCCCCACCGCCGGCCCCGACCCGTCCCCCAGCCGGGCGTCGGCCTGGACCGCGCTCAAGCCGCTGATCCTTCGCCTGCACTTCTACGCCGGGATCCTCATCGCTCCCTTCCTGCTCGTCGCCGCCTCCACCGGCCTGCTGTACGCCGCCTCCTTCCAGATCGAGCAGGTCGCGCACCGCCACGAGCTGACCGTTCCCGTCGGCGAGCAGCGTCTGCCGCTGACCCAGCAGGTCGCCGCCGCGCAGGCCGCGCGACCTGACGGGAAGGTCACCGCGGTGCGCACCCCGGAAGCGGCGGACGCGAGCACCCGCGTCCTGATGGACGTGCCCGGCCTGCCGGAAAGCACTCAGCTGGCCGTCTTCGTCGATCCGTACACGGGTCAGGTGCGCGGCACCCTGGACAGCTACGGCGGCTCGGGCGCGCTCCCGGTCCGCGCGTGGATCTCCCACCTTCACCGTCACCTGCACCTGGGCGAGCCGGGGCGGCTCTACAGCGAGCTGGCGGCCAGCTGGTTGTGGGTCGTCGCCCTGGGCGGCCTGACGCTCTGGGTCACCAGGCGCCGCGGCGCCCGCCGCCTGCGCGGCCTGCTCGCCCCCGACCGGTCCTTGCCGGGAGCGCGCCGGCGCCTGTCCTGGCACGGCTCCGTCGGCCTGTGGGCGGTGCTGGGCCTGCTCTTCCTGTCGGCGACCGGCCTGACCTGGTCCACGTACGCCGGGGAGAACGTCGGCGAGGTGCGCACCGCGCTCGGCTGGACCACGCCGGCGGTCACCACGTCCTCCGGTGATCACGCCGCCCATGCCGGTGAGGGAGTCCACCGGCACGGCGGCCCGGCCGTGAGCGTCGATCAGGTCGCCCGGGCCGGGGCGGGTGAAGGCCTGTCGGGCCCGCTGGAGATCGTGTGGCCCGCCGAGCCGGGCGCACCCTACGTGATCAAGGAGATCGACAAGACGGTTCCGCAGCGCCTCGACCAGGTCGCCGTCGACGCCGGCTCCGGTCAGGTCACCGCCGTGCTGCGCTTCAGTGACTACAACCTCGCCGCCAAGCTCACGCAGTGGGGCATCGACGGGCACATGGGCCTGCTGTTCGGCCTGGCCAACCAGATCGTGCTGATGCTGCTCGCCGCCGGGGCGATCACGCTCATCGTGCTCGGGTACCGGATGTGGTGGCAGCGTCGTCCCACGCGCGGTTTCGGCGAGCCGTACCCGCGCGGCGGCTGGCACCGGCTGGGCTGGGCGGTCCTCGTACCGCTGATCCTCCTCGTCGTGGCTGTGGGCTGGTTCCTGCCCCTGATGGGCCTGTCCCTGCTCGCCTTTCTGGCCGTCGATGTCCTGCTGGGCCTGCGTGCCCGCGCGACCCAGCAGGAAGGCGCCTAGGGTGCTGGGGTCTTCGCGAGGCTTCCGGGCAGGAGGTTCTCCAGCGGGACGTACGGGTCGGTCAGGCCGAAGCCTGCCGGGCCGAAGCAGGCCAGCGCGTCAGGCGTACGCATGATCGGCGGCGTGGAGATGGCGAACACGGTCAGCCGCTGGCCGTAGGCGAGCGACTCGGTGGGGACGGGCGCGCCGGTCTCGGTGGCCAGGGTGCAGATCAAGTCGGGGACGATGGCGAGGACGCGACCGTCCCGGCGGGCGACGAGGTGCTCGTTCTGGAAGGTGATCTCCAGGACGTCGCCGGGATCGTCCGCGGCCTGCAGGCGGGCCCTGCCGCGGGCGAAGCCGTCGACGGTGCGGCGCTCGACGTCGACGACCTTGCCGCGGAACAGCACGACGCCCAGGCTGTAGATGGTGCCGGCGAGCATGACGGAGAGCGCGTCGAAGGGGTCGGCGTGCGCGGCGCGGGCCTCGCGCAGCGTGCGGCCGATGTCGCGGCACAGCGACAGCGTGCCGCGCACGGAGGTGCGGCGGACCTCGGCGGTGTCCATGGGGTAGTCGCTGATGTAGGAGGCGCCGCCCATCTGGATGGTCAGCGCCCTGGCCAGCTGTTCCATGCGCTTGTTGTCGCCGGCGGTGATGACGCAGACATCGCCGTGGTCGGAGGCGATGGCCATGGGCGAGCCGGACACGCCCAGCACGCCGAAGGTCTGCATCTGCAGTTCGGGGAAGGCGCGGCCCATGCCGTCGGCGTCGACCACGGGCAGGCCGAGCTGGGCGCCGAGCATCAGCGGGATCATGCTGTTGAGCCCGCCGCACTCGGTTGGCATGACGGCGTGCGCCCGGCGGCCGAGGTGCTCCTCCAGAGCGCGGAAGGCGGCCACGTTGCCGCCGCCGGAGGGCAGCTTCTCCACGAACACGGTCGGCGCCCCCATCATCGACGACGGCAGCACCAGCGCGTCGCCGGGCAGCTCGTCGGCGCCGATGACGCGCACCCGGCGGCCGGCGGCCATCTCCCGCTCCACCAGGAGCCGGCCGATGTACGGGTCGCCGCCGCCTCCGGTGCCCAGCACCGCGGCGCCTTCGGCCAGGTCGTGCAGCCCTTGCGGGGTCAGGTCGTAGCCCACTGCGGATCCTCCTCGGGAGTACGGGCGCGGCCGAGGTCCAGGTCGCCGACGGCGCGCACGATGACACGGACGGCGTTGCCCGGCAGGTAGTTCACGTGGATCTCGTCGACGTGGACGATCTCGACGCTGGAGGGCACCGCCCCGGCTGAGACGGCCAGGTCGGTCGCCTCGGCGCGGGCCTGGTCCAGCACGTCGTCGCGGGTGAGCTGGGAGCCGATGAGGAACAGCCGGTCGACCTCGCCGCCGATCTGCCCGATGGCGGCGCCGATGGCGTTGGCGACGCCGTGGTGGCCGGGGATGCGCACCTCGGGCACGCCGGGGAGCTCGGCGGGCATGAGGATGGCGCCGCCGCCGACGATGACGACCGGCAGCGGCTCGGCGCTCAGCCGCATCTGATCCACCAGGCCGGCCACCCGGTCCGCCATCCAGGCGGCGCCGCGCCGGACGAGGTCACGGTCCAGGCCGCGCACCAGCGAGCGATCGCCGACCTCGGCCAGCCCGGCGGCGACGGCGAGATCCGTGGCGGTCAGGGTACGGCCGCCGAAGACCAGCGCCTGCTCGGTCAGCTGGTAGCCGACCGAGTCGGGGCCGATCCGCAGCTCCGGCCGCCGGGTGACGCGGCTGCCGCCGCCCAGGCCGACGGAGACCACGTCCGGCATGCGGAAGTTGGTGCGCACCCCGGCGATGTCGACGTCGGTGCCGGCCTGGCGGGGGTAGCCGCCGGTCAGCACGCCGACGTCGGTGGTGGTGCCGCCGATGTCGACCACCGCGGCGTCGGCCAGCCCGGCCAGGAACGCGGCGCCGCGCATGCTGTTGGTGGGGCCGCTGGCGAACGTCCTGACCGGGTAGCTGCGGGTGTACTCGGCGTCCATGAGCGTGCCGTCGTTCTGCGACAGGAACAGCGGGGCGCGCACGCCGACGGCGGCCAGGGCGGCGGCGAACGCGTCGACGATCTCGTCGGCCAGGTCGAGCAGGCAGGCGTTGACGACGGTGGCGTTCTCCCGTTCGAGCATGCGGATGCGGCCGATCTGGTGGGAGAGGCTGACGCGCAGGTGCGGCAGCTCGGCGCGCAGGATGCCGGCGGCGGCCAGCTCGGCCTCGGCGGTGACCGGGGAGAAGACGGAGCTGATCGCCACGGTGGTGATGTCGTGGGCGGCCAGGTCGGCGGCGACCCGCTTGAGCTCGTCGGGATCGAGCGGGGAGATGGGCCGGCCGTCGAACTCGTGGCCGCCGTGGCACAGACGCACCACCGGGCGGACGGCGTCGACCAGCTCGGCCGGCCAGGCGGAGGTGGGCGGCAGCGCGGCGGTGGCGGGCAGCGCGAGCCGGACCACGCCGGTGCGGGCCAGCCGGCGGCGGGTGACGAGGGCGTTGGTGAAGTGGGTGGTGCCGATCATGACGGCGGAGATCCGGCCGCGATCGAGACGGCTGCCTTCCAGCAGCGTGGACAGCGCCGTGACGACGCCGCCGGTGACGTCGGCCGTGGTGGCCGTCTTGATGCCGGCCACCACGTTCATGTCCTGGTCCAGAAGGACGGCGTCGGTGTGGGTGCCGCCCACGTCGATCCCTATGCGCACAGCCGCGTGCTCCTTCCCGGGGATCCGGGTCATGACGTCGACGGCCGGGCCGCGCCGGTCAGGCCGAGCCGGCCGGCGACCGCGTACAGGACGAAGGCCGCCAGCAGGGCGTTGAGCGCCGGGATGCCCGCGGTGACGAAGTGGCCGATCAGTGCGGCGGCCACCCAGGCGACCAGCGCGGCCGGGACCCACCCCGGCGCGTGGGCGGGCAGCTCTCCGCGCTCCCGCGAGCTGTCGAGGGCGGCGCGCCAGGTGCGCACCACGAAGTACTCGGCGACCATGATCCCGGCGATGGGCGGGATGGCCACCCCCAGCAGGACCAGGAAGTCCACCAGATGGTCGGCCATGCCGAGGGCGGCCAGCGCGGTGCCGACGATCCCCAGCACCACGGTGACGGCGGCGCGCCCCGCCTTCACCCCGAACGCGGTGTGCAGGGTGTTGGTGACGCCCAGGCTGGCGGCGTACAGGTTCCAGTCGTTGACCTTGGCGGTGGCGGTGATCAGCACGAGCACGCCGACGGTGCCGGAGGTGGTGGTGACGATGGTGACCACGTCGCCGGTGCGCAGCGCGTGCGCGAGCAGGACGCCGACCAGGGCGAGCACGTACTCGCCGAGCGAGATGCCGAGGACGGTCTGCTTGACGACGTCGGCGGCGTTGCGGTTGAAGCGGCACATGTCGGGCGAGATGACGGCGCCGACGATGAACCCGCCGGCGACCAGGGTGGCGCCCTGGGCCAGGCTCATCGCCGGCCCCGCGGGCTGCGAGGCGATCAGCTCGCCGAGCGGCCGTTCGGCGAGCTCCACGCCGATGGCCCAGCCCGCCAGCGCCAGGAAGGCCGGGACGGTGATCCACGCGGTCCAGGCCATCCCGGCGAAGCCGTGCACGACGATCGCGGTGATCGCCAGGCCGCCGGCGATCGCCCAGATCCACGCCGGTGAGCCGCCGAGCAGGGAGGAGACGCCCTGGGCGAGCACGGCGGTCTGCACGCCGAACCAGCCGAGCAGGCTGACCGCGATCACCAGGCCGACCAGGCCGGAGCCGTAGCGGCCGAACCCGGCCCAGCGGGCCAGCAGGCTGGTCGACAGGCCCTCGCGCATGCCGGCGATGCCCAGCGCGATCGCGACGACCTCGAGGATGGCGGCGCCGAGGGTGACGGCCAGGACGGCCTGCCAGAAGGTCATGCCCATGCCGAGGGTCGCGCCGAGCAGGAACTGCGACAGCGCCGACAGCAGACCGAACCGTTGCACGGCGATGGTGGTCCAGCCGTAGCGGGCGGAGGCGGGGACGCGTTCGAGTGCGTAGTCGTCACGGGCCAGGCCGGTGTCGGCGGGTAAGCCGACGGATGCGGGGGGTTGCGCCATCGTGTGTCCTTCGCAGCAGTGATCTACACCGACAACGCGACGTTAGATAAAGGAGGCGCACGCGAGAAGAGGCACGGTATGTGCAGTTTTCAACGGGCCGCTCGGCTGCCGCGGCGGGAGCTGTACGCCCGCGCCCAGCACGGTGACACGCCGGGGGCGCGCAAGCTGCTCGGGGTGGAGATCGCCGACCGCGAGCACTTCCAGGCCGTCGCCGGTGCCGCCGGCGGCGTCGACTTCGTCTTCGGCGGCGAGGAGGAGATGGCCCAGGGCGCCCAGGCGTGGGAGAGCCTGTCGGCGTACGCCGCGACCCTGGCCGAGGCGCGTCGGCGATGACCTGCTCAGCTCCCTGATCACCGTACGGGACGCCGAGGACGGCAGGCTCAGCGACAGCGAGCTCGTCGCCATGACCGCCACCATCGTCTCCGCCGGATACCTGTCGGCCCGCAACGCCATCTCCGCGGCCGTGCTCAGGCTGCTGCGCGAGGGACGCCTGGCCACGGCCTCCGAGCGGCTGGGCGCGACCGTCGAGGAGGTGCTGCGCCTGCAGTCCGGACAGACAGGCGAGCCCTTCCCCCGCTTCGCCCAGACCGACGTCGAGCTGGCCGGGACCCGGATCCGAGCCGGTGACCTGGTGTTGGTACGCCTCGAGGCCGCACACCTCGATCCCCGGCACTTCCCCGATCCCGACGCCTTCGTACCGGAACGGACATCGAGCCCGTCACTGGTGTTCGGGCACGGCGCGCACTACTGCCTCGGCGCGCCGCTGGCCCGCCTCGAGGTCGCGGCCGTGATCGGAGCGCCGGCCCGGCAACTGCCCGGGTTGTGCCTGGCGGGCCCGGCCGAGAGCGTCGAGTGGGTCCGCGACGGGGTCGACGCCGGCCCGAAGGCTCTCCACGTCACCTGGTGAAGCGGTGGGGTGCGCAGTGATCCGCAGCCTGAGAGACGTACTGCGATGGTGCGCTGATCCACCGCTGAGGTGATGTCCTCGCCGCACTCCGGGCGGCGATCAGCGTCGACACCTCGTAGCCAAGTTTGGTCGCGCCTCGTACTGAGGGTACGTGCCGCTACCCGTCATAGCCGCGCCCCCCGGCCGCTCCGGGCGGTCCTCGACGGGCGGCGTGCGAGAAGAGGCACGGCGGCGAACGGCGGCGCGGGACCGCGGCGGTGGAACCCAGAGCGCAGCGGCAGCCACGAGCGCAGAGAAGATCAGCAGGACGCCCGCCAGGATCTCCAGCAGCACGGTGATCGACATGAGGACTCCTCTTGGGCTTCGCCTGGAGGTGTCGCCACGAGGACGAAGGTCTTCCCGCACCCTCCGCCCCGGCAGCCGCGTCGGCCGGAGGGCCATCCCGCCGGGCCTGTCCAGGCCTGCAGACCGTGATGACGACCGGGATGTCCGACGGCGGGTACTCCCCTTTCTTCCACTATCGGCCCAGCTTGCGGCGCCGGTCAAACGCTTGACGATCACCGCGGGAGCCGCCGAAGTGGAACAGACCGGACCGGTGTGCCTAGCCTGGAAGGGCGAGGGGAGTACTTCCCAAGAGCCGGCCCGGTCAGTACGGGCGTGACTTCGTCCCCGGGCGGCCGCCCGCACGGTCGTGGGCGAAGGAGACCTCGAAAGGCCCGACCGGTCCGAGGAGGTTCCATGCCCGTCCCCATAGGGCTGATGACGGCTGCCCCTCTGGAATCGATCGGCTCGCCGCAGCTGTGGGCGACCACCGTTGGCGGCCTTGCGCTGCTGCTGGGCGCGGATTTCGTGCTGACCCGGCGCCCGCACGAGGTACGGATGCGTGAGGCGGTCGGCTGGTCGGTCTTCTACCTGACGCTGCCCCTGCTGTTCGGCGTCTACGTGTGGCGCGCGTTCGGGATGCAGGCCTCGGTGGGCTTCTATACCGGTTACCTGGTGGAGAAGTCGTTGTCGGTGGACAACCTCTTCGTGTTCATGCTGCTGCTGTCGGCCTTCGCGGTGCCTGGTGAACTGGCCCAGCGGGTCCTGCTGTACGGGATCATCGGGGCATTGGCGCTGCGCGCGATCTTCATCGCCCTGGGCGCGGCCGCCCTGGCCAGCGGCACCTGGGCGTTCCTGCTGTTCGGCGTGATCCTGATCATCACCGCAGGGAAGATCCTCAGAGACGCGCTGCACGGCACTCAGCAGCAGGTCGACATCTCCTCCATGCGCACCATCCATGTGCTGCGGCACTTCATGCCGGTCACCGCCGACTACCGCGGCTCGCGCCTGATGGTCCGCCAGGGCGGCCGGTTGGCCCTGACGCCGCTGGCGCTTGCCATCGTGGCCGTCTTCGCTACCGACATCGTCTTCGCGGTCGACTCGGTGCCCGCGGTGTACGGCGTCACCGAAGACCCGTTCCTCGTCTTCGTCACCAACGCCTTCGCCCTGCTGGGCCTGCGGGCGCTGTACTTCGTGCTGCTGGGCGTGCTGGAGAAGCTGCGGCACCTCAATCACGGGCTCAGCGTCATCCTGGGGTTCATCGGCGTCAAACTCGTCCTGAACTGGGCGCACAGCGTCTGGCCCGCAGTCCCGGACATCCCCACCCTGGTCTCACTCGGCGTCATCGTCGTGGCCCTGACGACCGTCACGATCACGAGCCTGCACGCCAACCGCCGCGCTGCCCACCGTGATGTCCAACGTGATGTCCAACGTGTCACCGTCCCTCCGTCGGACGGATGACTCGCGTGGCGCTGGTGACGCTTGTTCTTGGGTTCGCGCCGACCTCGTAACCGGTCGCCTGGATTGGCCGTGGCGGAGGTCGTGGTCGAACGGCCGGCGTCGTTCAGGGTCGCCGCCCACCGCTTCGAGCCCTTGCTCCGCCAGCGCGTGGAAGCTCGCGAACCCGGCCATCTTGGCGCGGAACGCGCGGGCGGAGACGTCCTCGGCCAGCCGGTACCGGTCGCGCCGCTCGCCCCGGAACCGCTCCACCAGCCCTGCCTGTTCCCCCCTCATGGTCCACTTGTTCGGATCAATCCGCACTTTCGCAACAACAGCATGCTTGTTGCGGGTGGCGTGGATCTTTGCCAGGGTGACATCGTGCCTTGGCCTCGCTCACGGAGGCTCGGGGTTGGTGAGCCGGGAAGCCTGGTCGGCAGATGATCGACCTACCTGCGAGGAAGGGCTCTCTCTGTGGCCTCCCCCACCCTTTACACCTCACCCGCGGGCGAGCGGGAAGTGCGCGACTGGTGCCGTGACCGGCTGCGCTCTTGGACAGTGCGACACCGGCTCGACACCCTGGAGACCAGTTTGGGCACCACGGCGGTCGTCAGCGCCGGCCAGGGCCGCGGCGTGGTGTTGCTGCCGGGCACCAATTTCTGTGCCGCGACCTCGCTGGAGGTGGCCGAGGCTCTGCTCCCCGGCCACCAGGTGATCATGGTGGACCTGCCGGGCCAGCCGGGCCTGAGCACGGCACGTCGGCCTGGGCGGGGACGCCTGGCCGGCTACGGCCGCTGGGTCGGAGAGATAGTCGACCAGTTGGACAGCGGACCCGTCGTGGTCGTGGGTCACTCGCTGGGAGCGGCGGTAGCCCTGGCGGCGCGCCCGGGGCCGCGCATCGGCGGCCTGCTACTGGTGTCCGCGGCCGGGCTGAGCCGGGCCCGCCTGACTCCCGCGCTGATCAGGGTCACGCTGCCCTGGCTGACCGTTCCGACCGTCGAGCGCAGTCAGGCGCTGCTGCGTCACATGAGCGGCCGAGCGCACGAGACGGACGGCTCGGATCACCGGCTGGCGGAGTGGATGACCCTGGTCGCCCGGCACAGTCGCACCAGCTTGGCTCCGTCGCCGATCCCCGCGCCCCTCGTGAGCCGCTGGCGGGGCACCCCGGTGGTGGTGGCCACTGGACAGGAGGATTGTTTCTATCCGCCCGCCCGCCTTCACGGGCCTGCGCTCGCCCTGCTGGATACCAACGTGGTGAGCGTCCCGGGCGTGGGTCATCTCGGTCCGCACGAGGACGCGACTCTCCTGCCCGCGCTCCTCGACACCCTGCGAAAGCGCACCTGAGCCGCTCGCGGGTGGAGCTTTGATGACACCACTGGTCCGATAACGGCATCACTTCTGCCGACTGTAACCGTTTGCTACGCTGAAAAACGGTGTGCCGGGAAGCCTGGTCGGCAATTGTTGTCGCCGACCCAAATCAGAGGCCCTCGATATGCGCACACGGGATTGGTCCATCCCCTTCCTCGGGATCCCTGTGGATGCTCTGCCGCTGGCGGCGGCCCATCCGAGCAGGCTCTACCCACCCGTATCGCCATCAGGAAGCCGCGGTGTCGTCCGGTGTTCCGCCGGGCCCTCACAGGACGTTTCGCGTCCGCCGGGCGGCCGACGCGAGGATTCGGCATGAGCGACAGCGCGCTCATCGTGGGCGTCGCCGAGGAGCACGGCGTGCTCCTCGTCAGGCTCTCCGGAGATCTGAGCTGGGAGAACATGACCAGATGGCGATCGTGGCTGGACACGCACCTGGCAACCGACGCGAAAATGCCGGTGCTGATCGATCTGTCGGCTCTTGCCTTCCTCGACTCCTCCGGGCTTGCCAGCCTGATCACAGCCCACCAACGCCTGCAGCGAGCAGGTGTGGCCATGGCCTTCCTGCAGCCCGGCGCACCGGTCACACGATGGCTGCGCATCACTGGCCTGGAAGCTCACCTGCCGATCTTCGACACCATGGACGCGGCGATACCGGCCGTCAGTTCACCGCCTCCGCCGGCTTGGCCCCGGCCTTGAGACGAGCGGTCCCACGCGAACGCCGGCCGCAAGCGGTGTGATCTTCCATTGGCCAGATGGACCGATGGTCAGCCTTCGATGAAGCGGCGGATCATGTAGCGGCGGACCAGGGGCAGGGAGGCCAGCCGCAGGGGCAGCAAGCTTAGCCACAGCAGGAGCGGGCTGGTAGGGGCGTAGACGCCTTTGACGCGGCGGCCGAGTTTCTGCTTGCGCTCGGCTTCGGGCCGGATGGCGGCCTCCCACGCGGCCAGCGCGGCGGGGACGTCGCCGGGGTGGGCCGCCAGTTCGGTGCCGAGGCGGTCGGCGCCGCCGACGGCCAGGGAGGAGCCGTATCCGGCGAACAGGGTGACGCACCAGGCGGCGTCGCCGAGCAGGACCACCCGGCCCTTGCTCCAGGACGGCGCGACGACCTGGCTGATGGTGTCGAAGTAGACCGACTCGGCCCGCTGAAGACCCGCCAGGGCTTCGGGGATGACCCAGCCGAGGTCGCCGTAGACGCGCCGCAGTTCGGTGGTCACGTCCTCGCCGGGGCGGGCGTGGTCGGCGCGGTAGCCGAAGAAGGCGACGTTGCGGCCGTCGGGGATGCTGATGACCGCGGCGGTGCGTCCGCCGGAGGACAGGGTGCCGGTGGCGCCGGTGGCGATGGAGGCGGGGCGCTTGTCGAGCATGTAGACGGCGACCTTGTGCTCCAGGTCGAGCAGGAAGTCCTCTTCCGGGCCGAACAGCAGGGCGCGGGTGGCCGAGTGCAGGCCGTCGGCGCCGATCAGCAGATCGCCTTCCTCCTCGGTGCCGTCGGTCAAGGTCACGCGTACGGTGTGCTCGTCCTGGTCGACGGCGGTGAGGGTGGCGCCGAAGCGGATTTCGGCGCCACCCTCACCGCCCTCGACCTTCTCGTACAGGACGGCTTCGAGGTCGCCGCGCAGGATGGTGATCGAGCGGCGGCCGGTGGTGGCGGCGATGGTGGCACGGTCGAGGGAGAAGCGGCGGTCGCCGTTCGGCTTGTGGTAGACGAGTTCGTCGGTGATGAAGCCCTTGCCGAGCAGGCCGGGCAGGATGCCCATGCGTTCGGCGGCGTCGTAGCCGATGCCGCCGAAGGTGACGGCGTAGCCTCCGCCGCGGCGGGCGGGGGCGCGTTCGACGATGAGGGTGTCCCAGCCGATCTGGTGCAGGCGCAGGGCGGTGGCCAGGCCGGCGATGCCGGCTCCGATGATGATGGCGCGCATGAAAGGTGTGCTTCCTCAGGAGGCGAGATGGTCGAAGCCGCTGTTCGGCGGTGGCGTCCAGCCAGGTGTCGGGAGAAGGGGCGTCCGCGCGGGGTGCCGGATCGCCTTCGGCCCGCAGCCAGGCCCAGGTGTCGGCGAGGGTCTCGCGCAGCGGGCGGGTGGTGAGGCAGCCGCACACCGTCGGCGGCCGGGATCTCCACGTTCCGCCGCACCCGCACCCGGTGACGCAAGGTGGGCCGCACGCCGTACACACGACTGAGCAGGGTCATAGCCGGTCAACTCCCTATCGACGTTGAACTGGATGTCACATCGCCGACCAGGCTTCCCGGCACACCATCGAACCTCCCGCGGAGGCCGATGCCAACACTATACCGACTTTTCAGAAATTTCTGAAGATATGGTGTGTTCGATATCCTGCTTCCGCAAGGAGGCACACGTGAACGACAGGCATGAGCAGTGGCAGGCGGCCGAACGGCTGGCCCTGACCCTGATCGAAGGCGGGATGCAACGCATGTCCGCGCGCACCCTCGCGGTCTTCCTGTTCACCGACCAGGAAAGCGTCACCGCCGGCGAGATCGCCGACCGGCTGGAGGCCAGCGCGGGCTCGGTCTCCGGCGCGATCAAATCCCTGCTGACGGTCGGCCTGATCGAACGCCTGCCCGCGCCGGGCAGCCGCCGCGAGCACTACCGGCTCCGCGACGACGCCTGGGCGACCCTGTTCACCAGCCAGAACACCGTCATTCAGGCCATGCTCCAGGCCGCGGCCGCCGGGATCGCCGCCACAGAAAGCGGCAACCCCGCCCATCAGCGCCTGACCCAGATGCGCGACTTCTACGCGTTCCTGCTCGGCGAACTCCCCGCCCTGCTGCACCGCTGGCACCAGCAGAGCGCCTGACCCAAGCCCGCCGGCCGGCGCGAGCGCCCAGCCTCGGCCTGCCGCCGGGAACGCCTCGCCACGATCCGCGACAACCGCGCGATGTCTTCGGCGGCACCACGGCGACGACCTATGGTTCGGGGTGTATCGACGCGCGCCGCAGCCAGCGTCCGAGGCCGTCCGAGCCGGGACGGCCGCGCCAGGCCAGGTGGGCGTCCGGGCGCACCAGCCACACCTCGTCATCGCGCCAGCCGTCCGGCGTGAGAGTGACGACGCGGTCACCCAGCGCGGCGCTCACCTGCGGCTCGCAGAGCCGCGCGCCCGGGCCGGTGGCCAGCAGGGCCCAGCGCCCGCCCAGCTCGGCGTGCAGCCGCGTGCCGGCGCACGCGAGATCGGCGACCCGGTCACCCGGCCGCGGCCGGCGTCCCAGCCGCGATCCGCGACCGGCCAGCGGGCCGCGACGGTAGGTCACCCCGAGCTGGGAGGCGGCCATGGTTCCCCGGCGCTGCACCGCCGGCCGGTTGAACAGAGGCACCAGCACCCACCTGATCAGCAGACGCAGCAGCGGGCTGTCGCCGATCTGCAACCGGGCGGTCGCGCTGGTGGAGCGGAGCACCTCGGCGGCGAGCGGGCGGCGCTCGGCCTGGTAGGTGTCCAGCAGCCGGTGGCCGGCGCGGCCGTGGACGACCAGCGCGAGCTTCCAGGCGAGGTTCTCGGCGTCGCCCATCCCGGTGACCATGCCCTGGCCGCCCATCGGGCTGTGGATGTGGGCCGCGTCACCGGCCAGCAGGACGCGCCCTTGCCGGTAGCCGGTCGCCAGCCGCCGGTGGACGCGGAACATCGAGGCCCAGACGAGGTCCTTGAGCTGTTCACCCGCGAGCCCCGCGCGCTCGCCCACGACGCGCCGGAACGCCTCCAGGATCTCGGCCTCGTCCAGCTTCTCGTCGGTGGCGCCCGGCAGGTAGGCCATCAGCCGCCACAGGTCGTCGCCCGTGCCGCCGGGCGAGGGCATCGGCATGACGAACAGCGGCCCGTCGGGATGAGCCCAGCCGTGCCCGCCCTCGCGGCCGAGGCCGAAGCCGGCGTGACCGTCGGCCAGCAGCCACTGGTCGGTCAGGGGCGCGCCGGGAAATCCGATGCCGGCCAGCTTGCGTACCGTGCTGTGCGCGCCGTCGCAGCCGGCCAGCCAGCTCGCGCGTACGGTCCGCCCGCCGCCGAGCACGGCCGTGACGCCGTCCCCGTCCTGGCGTGCGTCGACCAGTCCGGTCCCCCATTCCACGCCGCCGCCCAGCTCGGCGAACCTGCGGCGGAGCGCGGCCTCGATCTCGGTCTGGGGCAGCACCAGCGCGGGCCGGGGAGTGCCGAGGATCGGGTCGCCGAAGCGGATCCGCATCACCGGCCGGCCCCCGATGTAGGTGGTGAGCACCAGCCCCTGGGCCGAGCGTTCGGGCAGGTCACCGAGCGCGCCCAGCCGGTCGAGCACCTCGACGCCCCTGGCGTGCAGGAGGTTGGCCCGCGACGTGGTCGCCGGCCCCGCCGCCTGGTCCACCACGCGCACCCGCACGCCGTGCAGCAGCAGGCCGCAGGCCAGCGCCAGCCCGGCCGGCCCGGCGCCGACGACCAGGACATCCGTGGATTCGTTCATGACATCTCCCTTAGAACGGAACGATTCCGTTCCGGCCCTTCCACGGTACGGCCCGCCTACAATGGAACGCAACCGTTCCGTCTCATGGGAGAATGTCGCGCATGTCCGACTCCAGCCGCAGGCCCGCCGGCGCGGCCGTCCTGCGCCAAGAGGTCACCGGCGCGATCATCGAGGCCGCCCTGGCCGAGCTGACCGACCACGGATACGCCCGCATGTCCATGGACGCCGTCGCCCGCCGGGCCGGCGTCGGCAAGGCGGCCATCTACCGGCGCTGGTCTTCCAAGGAGCCCCTGGTGCTGGACCTTCTCACCGAACTCGCCGACCAGGCCGTGCCCCTTCCCGACACGGGCACCCTGTACGAGGACGTCGCCGGCTTCGTCCGCCACACCTCGGCGCTGCGCGCCGACACCCGCGCCATGCGGATCCTCACCGACCTGACCGCCGAGGCGACCCGCAACCCGCGACTGGCGACGGCCATGCACACCACGGCCGAGCTGCCCCGCCGCGCCGCCGCCACAGAGCTGCTGCAGCGCGCCGTCGACCGCGGCGAGCTGCCCGCCGACCTCGATCTCGACCTGGCCACCGACTGCCTGATCGGCCTGGCCTACCTGCGCCCGCGGACGCCGTGGCAGCCCTCGGAGCCGCTGGATCCCGGTGTCCTGGCGCGGCTGGTGGAGGTCATCCTGGCCGCGCTGACCGCCTGCCGCGGCTGAGCCGGCCACGGGTCGATCGGGCCGGCGCTACGGCATCATGGCCGCGCTCGTACAGGCCGGTCGAAGAAGCTCCGCGCACGACGGCGGTCGACGAGGCAACGCGTGCGCGATCGCCGAACGCGGCGGAGAGCCCGCTGCGATCATCGCACCTCTCGCCGGCGCCTTGAGCCGACGATGGCCTCCGCGGTACCCACCGAGGCCACCGCGGCGATCACAGCCACGACGAAACCGAGCACATTGAGCTCGAAGATGTCGCCGGTGCCGAGCAGGCTGGCCACGGTGCCGCCGATCAACGAGCCCACCAGGCCCAGCAGCAGGGTCGCCAGCAGGCCGAGGTTCTGCTTGCCCGGCTTGATGAGCCGCGCGAGAGCGCCGATGATGAGCCCTGCGACAATGAAGCCGATCATGAAGGTCCTTCCTGCACCGCTTGTCGGGGAGCGGCGATGTGGGGATTCCGTTGGTCGGTATGCCCCTGGCGTCCGGAACCGAACCCGATCGCCGCCATAGAGGCCAGGTACACAGCGACACGACGAACGCGGGCCGAGCCTTCCTCAGCGTTCGACGTGATTCCGCTGTTCTCAAGGTGAAGTCTGGAGCGGTGAACGTGAAGACCACGAAACGGGAGAGGAAATCCGGGACGGTCCGCTACCTGCGCCGGGAAACGTGGTGAGGCGCGGCGGACCGGTCGCGGCTCTGCTGGGCCGGTTCCAGCACCCGGCACAGGTGATCACGACTGGTTTCGCGGCCGCGGTGCTCGTCGGCACCGTACTGTTGTCCTCTCCCCTGGCCAGCGCCTCGGCGGAACCCACCGACTGGATCACTGCGCTGTTCACCGCGACCTCGGCGGTGTGCGTGACCGGCCTGGTGATCGTCGACACGGGCGGACATCGGCCGGCGTTCGGCGAGGCGGTGATCGCCCTGCTGATCCAGGTGGGCGGTCTGGGCATCATGACCCTGGCCACCGTGTTCACCCTGCTGATCTCCGGGCGGCTGGGGCTGCGCGCCCGGCTGTTCGCCCAGGCCGAGACCAAGTCACTCACCGCCGGCGATCTGCGGCGCATCGTGCGCAACGTGGTGCTGTTCAGACGCTCGGCTCCGCGCTGGCGCTGAAGGAACGCACACGCCGCTACGAACTGCCGGAGGAAAGGATGATCATCGGCTGACCGGATCGGCCCGCCGACTCCAGAACAATACGATCTTGTTGGAAACAATATGTCCATATAGTATCCGGGTCATGTGTTCAGCCTATGATCGACCGCCCGAGGACCTGACCGCTCGCGCGCGGATCCGCGACGCGGCCCTGGCGGAGTTCGCCGAACGCGGTTTCAAGGGGGCGACGCTGAAGGCCGTCGCCGATGCCGCCGGTGTCTCGGTCGGCCTGGTGCAGCACCATTTCGGCTCCAAAGAAGGGCTGCGGGAGGCCTGCGACGCGCACGTCCGTGCCACCATGATGGGCGCCGCGGGCCAGGTCCAGGACGGCGTCGAGGTCACCCCCGACGTCATCCAGGGCATGTACGAGGCCAACGAGCTCAGCGTCCGCTACCTCGCCCGGGCCCTGGCCGAGGGCTGGGGCGTGGCGGCGGTGCTGTTCGACGAAGGCGCCGACGCCGCCGAGCGGTTCCTCATGGAGAACTGGCCGGACGACTTCCCCCCGCACGAGTCCAAGGTGCGCGAACGCGCCGCCGTGATGGCGGCGATGCACCTCAGCACGATCGTGCTCCACGCGCACCTGTCCCGCCGGATGGGCGTCGACGCGCTGAGCAGGACGAATCTCCCCCGGCTCGGCATCGCCATGGCCGACGTCTACGCGCACCTGGGGCAGTGGATCACCTCGGGACCCGGAGACCAGGTCCGCCAGGCCGTCACCGATCACCACATGAAGGAGCGCCCCCGTGACTGACGTGATCGAGATCCACGGGCTGACCAAGGAGTTCGGCCGGGTCCGCGCGCTGGACGGCCTGGACATGACCGTGCGGGAAGGAGAGGTGCACGGCTTCCTCGGCCCCAACGGCGCCGGCAAGACCACGACCCTGCGCATCCTCCTCGGCCTGCTGCGCAAGGACGGCGGCCAGGTCCGGCTGCTCGGCGGCGACCCCTGGGCCGACGCCGTCGAGCTGCACCGGCGGCTCGCCTACGTCCCCGGCGACGTCACCCTCTGGCCGAGCCTGTCCGGCGGCGAGGTGATCGACCTGCTCGGCCGGCTGCGCGGCCGCGCCGACGCCAGGCGGCGCGACGAGCTGATCGAGCGTTTCGCCCTGGATCCTCGTAAGAAGGCCCGGACCTACTCCAAGGGCAACCGGCAGAAGGTCGCGCTGATCGCCGCGCTCGCCTCCGAGGTGGAGCTGCTCCTGCTGGACGAGCCGACCTCCGGCCTCGATCCGCCGATGGAGGCGATCTTCCGCGAGGTCGTCGCGGAAGAACGGCGCAAGGGCCGCACGGTCCTGCTCTCCAGCCACATCCTCGCCGAGGTCGAGGCGCTCTGCGACCGGGTGAGCATCATCCGCGACGGCCGCATCGTGGAGGCCGGCACCCTCGCGCAGCTGCGCCATCTCACACGCGTCTCCGTCACGGCCGAACTCGCCAGGGTCCCGGCCGGTGGGCTCCCCCATGTCCACGACCTGAGCACGGACGGCGGCCGGGTACGTTTCCAGGCCGACACCGACCACATCGGCGACGTGCTGGCCCACCTGGCGCAGTACGGAGTGCGCGACATCACCGCCCAGCCGCCCACTCTCGAAGAGCTGTTCATGAGGCACTACCGATGAACACGACAGCGCTGATCCGGCTGATCCTGCGCCGCGACCGCGTCTGGCAGCCGCTGTGGATCCTGTCCGTCGCCCTCTTCGTCGCCACCACGGTGGCCACCATCCGGCAACTGCTCCCCACCCGGGACGCGGTCCTGCACTACGTCGAGGAGATCGCGCGGAACCCCGTCATCCTCCTGCTGCAGGGACCCGCGTACGGCGACAGCGTGGGCGCCGCCGCCGCCCAGCAGCGGGCCGCCGCCACCACCATCTTCGCCGCCCTGGCCAGCATCGTCCTCCTGGTCAAGCACACCCGCTCCGACGAGGAGCAAGGACGGCGGGAGCTCGTCGGCTCGGCCGCCGTGGGGCGGCGCGCCCCGCTGACCGCCGCCCTCACCGTCGTGCTGGGCGCGAACCTGATGCTCGCCGCACTGATCGCGGTGGTCGGCGTGAGCGCCGGGCTCCCTCCGGCCGGCTCCCTCGCCTGGGGCCTGACCGCCGCGTCGGGTGGCTGGGTCGGGGCCGCGCTGGCCGCGGTGGCCGTGCAGCTCACCCAGAGCGCCCGCGTGGCCGGAGCCGCGGCCTTCACCGTGTTCTTCGCGGCCTACCTCCTCCGGGGCGTCAGCGACCTGGGCGGCCCCGGGATGGAATGGCTGGGCTGGCTCGTACCGAACGGCTGGTTCCTGCGGGCGCGCGCCTTCGGCGGCGAGCAGTGGTGGGTGTTCGCGCTGGTCGCGGCGTTCGTCGCGGCCATGGCGTGGGCGGCCTTCGCGCTGTCGGCCCGCCGCGACCTCGGCGCCGGCCTCCTGCCGCCCCGCCTCGGCCCCGCCCGCGCGCCGGCCGGTCTGCGCGGACCGCTCGGGCTGGCCTGGCGGACGCACCGGGGGGCGGCACTGGCGTGGATCACGGGCGCCGCCTTCATCGGCGCGGGGCTCGGGCTCGGCGGGCAGACCGCCGTCGAGACGTTCGGTCAGAGCGGAGCGCTGGACTACTGGGCCGGGCGCACGGGAGAGGACGATCCCGCGCGGATCTTCTTCAAGCTCGTCGTGTACGAGCTGGCGGTGTTCTCCGTCTCCCTGTACGCGATCATGACCGTGCTCCGCCTGCGCGGCGACGAGGCCACCGAGCTTTTCCTGTCCGGCCCGGTGAGCCGGACCCGCTGGGCGGCTGCCCATCTCCTGTTCGCGGTGACGGTCCCCGTCGCCATGCTGGTGATCGCCGGCCTCGCGCTGGGCCTCGGCACCGGCGACTTCGCCGGCGGGTTGGCCCTCACCACGGTCATCCTGCCCGGCATCTGGGTGATGGCCGGGATCGCCGTGGCGGCGTTCGGGCTGTTCCGGCGGGCCGGAGCGGTCGTGGGGTGGACCGCCCTGGTCCTGACCATCGCCCTCGAAGTCGCCTGGGAGGTCGGCCTGGTGAACGACTCGCTCTTCATGATCTCCCCGTTCGCCCACGTCCATTACTCCACGCTGGCCAGCCCCGGACCGGGCACGCTGGCCGGGCTCACCGTCGTGGCGGCAGGCTTGGCCGCGGTGGGTCTGTACGGACTCCGCCGCCGCGATCTGACCCTGTGAACCTGCTGTGACCGGTGCCGGTGTCAGCCGACGATCACCTTCTCCTCCGGCAGCTCGTAACGACGAGTGCGCTGCTTCAGGGCGAGCGCGGAGCCCAGCGTCAGCGGGCCGATGCGCCCGATGAACATCAGCACGTCGGTGAGCAGCCAGGAGGAGGGGTTCATCTGGCCGATGTCCATGGAGTTGAAGCCTCCGGAGCGTGGCATGACGGCGGCGAAGAAGGCCGCCAGCAGCTTGCCGGAATCATCCAGCGGACCCATCGTGGCGGGGTTGTGCCACTCGCTCGCCAGGAACGTCAACGTACCGCCGCCGAGCAGGACCACGCTCAAGCCGACGGTGACCCGGGTCATATCGACCAGCGGCCCGGATGCCGCCAGGTCCGCAGGAGTTCGAAGACGACGGGGTAGCCGAGCCCGCCGACGACGACAGCCAGTGCCACGGGCAGGCAGATCCACGGATCCGCGACGAAGCGCATCAGACTGTCGGGCCACAGGGCGAAGCCGGCATTGTTGAAGGCCGACACCGAGTGAAAGAGGCCCAGGTAGGCTGCCCGGCCGAGCGGCTCGCCGTATCCGGTGACGAAGCGGACCGTGAGGACCACCGCGACGGCGGCCTCGCAGACGATGCTGAACATCACCACCTTCCGCAGAACCCGGCGAAGGTCGGCGGCGACCACCGATTTGGTCTCCAACTGGGCCGACAGGCGGGCGCGCAGGCCGATCCGGCCCGAGATCATCACGATGATCAGCGTGGCCAGTGTCATGATGCCCAGACCGCCCACCTGGATGAGAAAGACGATCACCACCTCGCCGAACACCGACCAGTGCGTTTCGGTGTCCACCACGATCAGGCCGGTCACGCAGACGGCCGAGGTGGCGGTGAACAGCGCGGTGAGCCAGTGGGAGGAGTCGCCCTCGGTGGTGGCCAGCGGGAGGCCGAGCAGCAGCGTGCCGATCAGCACAGCGGTCCCGAATCCCACCGAGATCATCACTGCCGGGTGCCGGCCGCGGCCCGGCACCGCGGGCCGGCGCCGTGCCTTCCGGTTACCCCTCCCTCGCCGGCTGCTGGGCAGCAGGCCATGAGCCACGCATCAGGGAGCCCCCGTGGAGTCGTACGGCTGAAGACGCCGCCGACCAGGCTTCCCGGCACTCCGCGCATACCGTAGCGCAGCACGGCATGGCCGCCAACCGCGCACCGTTCCACGGACGGGTATGGACGGTCAGGTGCTCATGATCGTCCACTGGTTGTTGGTGCTGCTGTTCGGCGTCCACAGGGCGACGGTGGAGCCGGCGGTGCTGTTGCCCATGCCGTCCAGGGCGGTGCCGGTGCCCCGGTTGATGATCTGGTGGCGGCCGTTGCCCGTGCTGTTGAGTCGCCACTGCTGGTTGGCGCCGCCGTTCCAGGCCGCCTGCCGGGCGTTGGCGCCGTTGGCGGTGTTGCCCCAGCTGTCGATGACCATGGCGTTGGTGCGGTTGACGATGCGGTACCAGCCGCCGCCCAGGTCCACGAGCTGCCACTGCAGGTTGGTGCTGCCGTCCCAGTTCCACTGCTTGAGGTTCGACCCGGAGGCGACGTTGCCGCCGCTGTCCAGCACCAGGCCGGTGGTCGCGTTGGTGATCCGCACGTGGCTCGCGGGCGCGGGGCCGGACCCGGTCATGCGGTACGTACGACCGGCTTGACCGGTCAGTCTGATGACGTCGTTCTCGGGTTTGGCGACGCTGACGGCATCGCCGGTCGTGGTCTCGACCACCTGGTAGGTCCCGGCGAAGATCCGGGCGCGTACGTTGACCGTCCCGCCACGGTCGAACCTCAGGAGGATCTCGGTGGCCCCGCCGGAGCTCCAGGTCGCGTCCACGGTGTGGCCGCCGCGTCCTCGGAGACCCCGTACCGTGCCGTTCGGCCAGGCCGGCGGCAGGGCCGGCAGCACGTGCAGCTCGCCGTTGTGGCTCTGCAGCAGCATCTCGGCGATGCCGGACGTGGCGCCGAAGTTGCCGTCGATCTGGAACGGCGGGTGCAGGTCGAACATGTTCGGCGCCAGCCGGGCCGTCGTCACCAGGAGGCGGAGCAGCGTGTGCGCGCGGCCGCCCTCCTCCATCCGCGCCCAGTAGTTGATCTTCCAGGCCAGGGACCAGCCGGTCCCGTCGTCCCCGCGGAGTTCGAGGGTGCGCCGGGCGGCGGTGTACAGCGCCGGGGTGCCGCGCTTGGTGATCTGGTTGCCGGGGTGCAGGCCGTAGAGGTGGGAGATGTGCCGGTGGGCGGGCTCGGTCTCGACCCAGTCGTACAGCCACTCCTGGATGTTGCCGCGCGAGCCGATCTTCATCGGCGGTAGCCGGTCCCGGGCGGCCAGGACCCGCGCCCGGAAGTCGGCGTCGACGCCGAGCGTCTGGGAGGCCTGGGCGCAGCCGTCGAACAGGTCGCGCAGGATCTGGTTGTCCATGGTGGGGCCGGCGCAGACGCTGACGCCAGCGTGGTGGGCCAGTTCGGGAGAGTTCGACGGGTTGGTGACCAGATACCCGAGCTGAGGTTCCTGTACGAGGGTCTCCAGGAAGAACTGCGCGGCGCCTTTCATCGCGGGGTAGTAGCGCCGGAGGAACTCCAGGTCGCCGGTGAAACCGTAGTGGTCCCAGACGAGGGTGGCCAGCCACGCTCCGCCGGTCTGCCACATGCCCCAGAACGCGCCGTCGACGACCGACGTCCCCCGCCACGCGTCGGTGTTGTGATGGGTCACCCAACCGCCGGCGTCGTACTGGACGCGGGCCGTCCGGGCGCCGCTGACCGCGAGCTCGTCGAGCATGGCGAACACCGGTTCGTAGCACTCGGACAGGTTCGTCGTGTCGGCCGGCCAGTAGTTCATCGGCAGGTTCGCGTTGATGGTGTATTTCGAGTCCCAGGCCGGGGTGAGCGAGTCGTTCCAGATGCCCTGGAGGTTGGCCGGCTGCGTGCCCGGCCGGGAGGAGGAGATCAGCAGATATCGGCCGTACTGGAACAGCAGCGCGGAGAACTGCGGGTCGTCGGTGTTCGCGTGCTGCGAGATCCGCACGTCGGTCGGCTGGTCGGCTGCCGCGGTGCGGCCGAGGTCGAGCGTGGTGCGCCCGAACAACCGCTGGTAGTCGGCGACGTGCCGGCCGCGCAGGTCGTCGTAGGTCCTGCCGGTGGCGGCGTCGAGATGGCGCCGGGCGATGCCCTGGTAGTCGCCGCCGACGTCGCGGAAGTTGCGGTAACTGGAGCCGATGGAGACCAGCAGCGTCACGCTGTTGGCGGACCTGACCTGCAGGGTGCCGCCGGAGCTGCTGACGCTGCCGCCCTCGGCGACGGCCCGCGCCAGCGCCAGATAGCGGACCGAACCGGCCACTCCCTCCATGTCGCCCGAGATGCCGTCGAGCGCGACCGTGGTCCCGTCCGGGCTGGAGCGCGTCGCTCGTTGCGGGCTGCCGAAGGTCGCGGAGAACGTGATCGAGCCCGGCCTGTCGGCGGTCAGGCGGACGGCGATCACCTGATCGGGCGCGCTCGCGAGCACCTCGCGCCGGTACCGGACGCCGTTCTGCAGATAGGACACGGCGGTGGTGGCCGTGGTGAGATCCAGATGACGGTTGTACTCCGCGACCCCGGCGGCGCTGCCGAGGCCGAGCCGCAGATCACCGACGGTCTGGTAGGCCAGCTGTCCCACCGGGTTTCCCCGCATGTTCTGGTCGATCATCGTCTGGGCCTGGCTCCACTGGTTCTGGAAGACCAGTTGCCGGATCTGGCCCAGCGCCGCCGCCCCTCGGGGGTTGCTCTGGTCGTACGGTCCGCCGGCCCAGACGGTGTCCTCGTTGAGCTGCAACCGCTCGGTGTCGACGTTGCCGAACACCATGGCGCCCAGGCGGCCGTTGCCGATCGGGAGCGCCCGCAGCCAGTCCGTGCCGGCGCTCTCGTCGTACCAGAGGGCCAGATCGTTCGCGGCGCTCACCTCCGGAGGGGGCGCCGAGGCGGCCCGGGCGGCGGCGGTCCATGCCGGCGGCAGCATGAAGGCTTCGGCTCCGGCGGCGCCGAATCTGAGGACTTGCCTTCGTGATAGGTCAGACATCTCGCATCCCGTTTCCTACGGAGTGGTGGTCGGTCCCCGGCTCACGCGGGTGTCGCGCGGAGATCAGACGCGGGTCCACTTCTGGTTGGCGCCGCCGGTGCAGGTCCAGATGCGTGCCCTGGTGCCGTTGGCGGTGCCGTTGACGTCCAGGCACTTGTTCGCGCCGACGGCGGTGATGCTGCCGTCGGCGTTGAGGCGCCACTTCTGGTTGTTCTGGCCGTTGCAGTCCCAGATGATCACCGCGGTGCCGTCGGCCGTCCCGGCCCCGTTCACGTCGAGGCACTTGCCGCCGTAGACCCGTAGCTCACCGGCACTGGTGACGGTCCACTGCTGGTTCGCCTGGCCGTTGCAGTCCCAGATGAGCACCTGCGCGCCGTTGGCCTGGGAGGCGCCGTTGACGTCCAGGCACCGGTTCGACGCCACGCCCCGCAGCGCGCTCGTGCCGCCCGGGGGCGGGTCGTCGCCCTGCCCGACGCCCGTGCCGTTGAAGGTGACGGAGTCCAGGTCGAACGCGTTCGCGGACGGCGCCTTGAACACCACGTGGACATTGCGGGTGCCACCGGGGTCGGTGACCCGCACCGGGGACAGCGACACGTAGGTGTTCCATCCCCCGGTCGCCGGCACGGGGCTGGAGGCGAGGAGGGCCCCGGTCGGCGAGTCGGCGCGCAGTTCGATGGACGCGCCGGTGCTGGACGGCGCCGAGACGCGGAAGGACACCGTGTCGATCCCGGACAGGTTGATCGGGCTGAAGGAGATCCAGTCGTTGTTGGAGATGTCGCCGATGCGCCTGCCGCCTTCGGCTCCGGACTCGTCGATGACGCGGATGCCGGACGAGCCGGTGAAGTGCTCGGCCTGCTTGTGTTTCGGTTGCAGGGTGAGGCCGGCGGAGCCCTTCAGGCCGCCGCTGTCGGTGTAGTCGGCGGACAGGACGTAGTAGACGTTGGAGGCCTCGTCATGGCCGGAGGCGGTGGTCGTGACCGTCCCGGAGCAACCGGTGTACTGGCCGGTGTCGTGGGCGTGCTGGTCATGGCCGAGCGCCGTGATCACGTTGACCTTGGTGCAGTCGGCGGCGCCGTCCTCGGCGTCGGTGACGTTCACCGTGTAGTCCACCTGGTCGCCGAAGTCGATGAACCCGCCGTCGGGCGGGGCCGAGAAGGTCACCCCGGGACGGGTGTTGCCGACGACGACGGGCACCGTGACGCTGCCCGTCTTCCCGCCGGAGTCCCGTACGGTCAGCCTGGCCGTGAAGGTGCCGTTGGCGTTGTAGGTGTGCGAGGGGTTGGCGCTGGTGGAGGTCCCGCCGTCGCCGAAGTCCCACGCGTAGGTGATCGGGTCGCCGTCGGGGTCGGTCGAGCCGGCCGAGGAGAACGCCACCACCAGCGGTGCCGTGCCCGAGTCGGGGTCGGCGCTCGCCTTGGCCAGGGGCGCGCGGTTCCCGGCCACGTAGTCGACCCGGTAGATGCTGTCATCGGTGTTCGCGTGGCCGAAGCCGTTGCCCCAGTCGGCCATGTACAGGGCGCCGTCCGGCCCGAACTTCATGTCGATCGGCGCACGCGGGGCGATCTGCGCCACGAACGGGTTGATCTTCAGGAGGTTGCCCGAGGAGTCCAGGCGGAACTCCTTGACGAAGTTGCGGCTCCATTCGTAGAAGAACGGCGTGCCGTCGAAGTACGCGGGGAACTTCCGGTCCGAACCGCTGGCCGGGTCATGGCGGTAGAACGGGCCGCCCATCGGGGCGGCGCCGCCGCAGCAGTTGATCTCGGGGAACTGGGCCGAGGCGTGGTAGTCGTACCACACGGTCGCGGGCTTGGCCGCGGGCAGGTTGGTCAGGCCGGTGTTGTTGGGCGAGTCGTTGACCGGTGCCGAGCAGGTGAACTTCGGGCCGGAGGTGTTGGTGGCGAAGTTGTAGTCGTTGAACGGGAGGTTGTCGCCGACGCAGTACGGCCAGCCGTAGAAGCCGGGCTGCTTGATCAGGTTCCACTCGACGGTGCCCTCGGGACCGCGGCTGGGGTTCGCGGCGCCCGCGTCCGGTCCGTAGTCGCCCACCGAGATCCAGCCCGTCACCTTGTCGACCGAGAAGCGGAACGGGTTGCGGAAGCCCATCGCGTAGATCTCCGGCCGGGTCTTGGCGGTGCCGGGCGCGAACAGGTTGCCGGACGGGATCGTGTAGGTGCCGCCGGGCTCGGGGTGGATGCGCAGGATCTTGCCGCGCAGGTCGTTGGTGTTGGCGGAGGACCGCTGAGCGTCGTAATGCTCCCGGCCGGGCCGCTCGTCGATCGGGGCGTACCCGCTGGACCCGTTGGGATTGGTGTCGTCACCAGGGCCGATGTACAGGTTCCCGCCCGGCCCGAACGCGAGGTAGCCGCCCGTGTGGCCGGGCTCGTCGACGTTGCGGTACGCCGGAACCTCGATGATCTTCTTCTCGCTGGCCAGGTCGAGGCTGGTCCCGTTGAAGGTGAACCTCGACACCCGGTTCACCTCACCGCCGTTCAACGGCGAGTAGTTGACGTAGATCCAGCCGTTGGTGGCGAAGCTCGGATCCAGCGCCAGCCCGATGCCGCCGTCCTCGCCGCCGTCGTACACCGGCAGGGTGCCGATGACGCGCGTGCCCCCGCCGTTGGCGGGGATCATGTTCACCTTGCCGGAGCGCGAGATGTAGAAGACCCTGCCGTCGGCGGCCACGTCGAGCTCCATCGGCTGGTCCGGTGCGCCGTCGAGGGTCACCTTCTGGAACCGGGCCGCGACCGTGCCGCCGCAGTCACCCGGCGCATCGCCCGCCGCCCACCGCACGCCGCCCAGCAGGTGCTGGCGGAACAGGGGCTCCGCGTAGGAGGACGCCTGGTGGCCCATCGCGGTGGCCCACACCCGGCCGCCCTCCGGGTTGTGACACCAGGAGATCGGGTGGTCGACGCCCATCTTGCTCGGCCCCGCGTCGTACGTGGTCTCGTCCGCGGTCACCAGCACGTGCACCGAACCCCGCATGTTCTTGTCGAAGTTGTACCACTCCTCCGCCCGCACCCACCGGTCGGGCAGCCCTGCCGTGGAGGGGTGGGCCTTGTCGGCCACCTTGGCGGTGCCCTGGAGGATCGACGAGTGCGCGGTCATGTGGGCGCCCGCCAGGACGACCTGGTCCCACCAGGGGAACTGCGCCTCGATGTTCATGTCGGTGGCGTTGTGGATCGCGACGACGCCGTGGCCGGCGCGCACGTAGGCCTGGAAGGCCTGACGCTGGGCGTCGTTGTCCCACACCATGCCGCTGGTCTGGAGCATGATCACCGCGTCGTAGGTGTTCAGGGTCGCGGGCGTGAAGACGGCGGAGTTCTCGCTGTGGTCGAGCTGGAAGTCGTGGTCGGCCGCCAGCTGCTGGAACATCGCGACACCCGCGGGGATGGAGTCGTGCCGGTAGGCGCCGCTCGCCGTCTCGGTGAACAGCAGCACCCTGAACGGCGCGGCCGCCTGCGCCACCTGCGGCGACAAGGACATCAACAGCCCTGACAGGGCTGCGACCAAGGCGGGGAACAGGCGTGATCTTCGCATGAAGGATCTCCTGGGGGGTGCCGGCAACGGGTCGGAGTCGGAGGATGACGAGGGAGGACGTGAAGGCGTCTCGCCTCGCCACAGCCCCATTAAGCCTGCTTATTCAGAGTTGGGAAACCGGCTCTGTCCACCTATCTGGCGAGTGCCCATCGATAACAGCAGGTCAACGCGCCGAAGGTCGCTACCGCACCCGCTTCCACCCAGCAGGATAAGTATGAAACTTTCAATCACAGGGTCCGAAGGTAGGCGAGGCCGTCCACGGCCAGCCTGTCCTGGCTCTCCGCGAGGGGCCGCCAGACGGAGGCCGCGGTGGCGATGGTCCGGTTGTGCGCGGTGAACGACTCGATGACGAGCGGCCCCCGATAGCCGGTGTCGCGCAGCGCCCGGGTGAAGCCCGGCCAGTCGAAGCGGTCGGCTCCCGGCGTGCCGCGATCGGTGCCGCACACCTGCACGTGCGCGATGCGATCCGCCGCCAGCCGCACCGCCTGGGCGGGGTCCTTCTCCTCGATGTTCATGTGGTAGACGTCGAGCGCCAGGTGGCAGTCCTCGGGCAACGCCTCCAGCGCCTGCTCGACCGTGTTGACGAGGCTGGTCTCGTACCTGTTGAGCGGCTCGACGGCGAGCTTCACCCCGCGCTCGGCCGCATGGTCCAGGACGGGCCGCAGATGCTCGCGCAACTCGGCGTAGACCCCCCGGCGTTCGTCCGGCGAGAGCCGCCACGTACGGCCGACCGAGGCGTACGCCGGCCCCCCGATCACCGGGGAGCCGACGGTCACCGCCACGTCGACGCAGTGCCGCAGATAGTCCTGGGTGTCGCGGACGGTCCCCGGGGACGCGGCCACGAGCTCGCGCCCCGGCGGCATGACCAGCACCACGGACGCGGCCAGCCCGTGCTCGGCCAGCACCGCCGCGGCCTTGTCCGGGTTCCAGTCGCCGGGCCGCTCGACGGGCAGCTCGATGACGTCGAAGCCCCACCGGGCGACGCGGGGCGCGAGCCGCGCCAGTTCGTCGTCGGTCAGCGGGGAGACCCAGACCCAGGTGTTCACTCCGATGGAGAACATGGCGTCCCTCTTCGTCGTCGGTTCGCGGGAGGGGGCCGATCAGCCCTTCTTCCCGCCCCAGGTCTCCGGGAACCCGGGCAGGTCCTCACAACCGCAGAGCGCGTAGTGCAGCGGCGGCATGTCGGGCTGGAGGTAGTCCGCCAGGTTGTCGCCGGTGACCTTGGGCTGCGGCAGGTTCCACCTCTCCGGCACCTCCTCGCCCTTGAGGATCTTCAGAGCGGCGATGATCGGGGTGCGCCACTGGTAGGTCGGGTACGTGGGCGCGACGGCGGTGAGCCCGGCGTCCTTCCACTTCTGCAGGAAGTCCTGCTGGTCCTCGCCGTTGATCGGCGGCACCGGCAGGCCGGCGTCCTCGAACGCCTCGATCGCGGCCACCGCCGTGGCGCCCGCGTCCATCCAGACACCGTCGATCGTGCCGTGCCGCTGGATGTAGTCGCTGACGATGCTCTTGGTCTTGGCGGCGTCACCGTCGGTGAACTCCACCCCCACCACCTGGAGGCGGCTCCTGTCGAAGACCACCTTCGCCGCCGACCAGCGGGTCTCCAGCACGTCGACGCCAGGCAGTATGCGCAGCGCCAGCACCTTCCCGCCCGCCGGCACCTTCTCGGTCAGGAACTCGGCGGCGTCGGCGCCGAAGGCGTAGCCGCCGATGGGCTTGATGAACGTCACCGGGCAGTCCGTTTCCACGCCCCGGTCGAACACGATGACGGGCACCTTCGCGCAGGCGGCCGTCACGGCGGGGGTGAGCGTCGCCGTGGTGTTCGGCGAGACGATCAGCGCGTCGCAGCCCTTGGCCTGCAGCTCGGCGATGTCGGAGATCTGCTTGTCGTCCTTGCCCTCGGCGTCCAGCGCGGTGAACTCCCCGATCTCCTCGTGCAGGGCCACCTCTGCCTGCATCGTCTTCCATCCGACCTGGCGCCAGGGGTTGTTGACCGCCGCGTTGGAGAAGCACAGGTGGTACGGCCCGTCCTTCTTGTACTGTGCCGTGTCGATCATCTTCGGGTCGATGGCCTGCTCCCAGGGCTTGGCCGCGGGGCCCTGAGGTGTCTGGGAGCGCATGGCCAGCTGGGCGTCGAAATCCGCCTGCACGAAGAACTTCGACTGCGTGCCCGTGCCGGAGCCCTGAGCGCTCGTGGCGGGTGCGGCGGGCTGGGTGGTGGCCGTCGGCCTGTCGGTGGTGCAGCCGGCGAGAAGCAGCGCGGCCAACACTGCGATTGCGGCCTCAGGACGCGGCATGTGCGTCTCCTCTTCGGGGGGTGGGCTTCCAGGGAAGCCGGATGGCTCCTGCCGCGACCGCGGCGATGATGATGACGCCCTGCACGGTGAACTCCAGCGCCCCCGAGATCCCGTACAGGTTGAGCAGGGTGAACAGCGCCTCCAGCGTGACGGCCCCGGCCATGGCGGCCGGCACGGAGCCGCGGCCGCCGCCGAGCGCCACGCCGCCGAGAACGACGGCGGTGATGGCGGAGAACTCCAGCCCCTGACCGACCTGGGCCGAGACGCCGGCGAAACCGCCGAGCAGGATCGCCGCGACGGCCGCCGCCAGGCCGGAGAGCATGAAAGCGAAGATCTTGACCCGGTCGACCCGGACCCCGGACAGCGCCGCGGCACGCTCGTTGTCGCCGGCGGCCATCAGCGTCTTGCCGAAGTCGGCGCGCATGAGCCGGATCGCCGCCGCGCCCAGGGCCACGAGGATCAGCACCGACCACGGCACCGGCCCGAGGCCGCCGCGGCCGAAGACGCGGAAGCCCTCCGACAGCGCGCCACGCGGCGCGCCACCGGTCCACAGGAACACCGCCCCGGACAGGATGAGCAGCATGCCGAGCGTCACGATGAACGACGGCACCCGCAGCTTGGTGGTGGCCACGCCGTTGACCAGCCCGACGAGCAGCCCGATGACGATCAGCAGGACGAGGACCGGCCAGGTGGCGGACTCGTCGCCGTCGATGAGGCGTGCGGCGATCACCACCTCGGCCGTCACCAGCGAGCCGACCGACAGGTCGAACTCGCCGGAGACGATGACGAAGTACTGTCCCGCGGCGAGGATCACCAGCGGCGCGGCCCGTTTGAGGAACGCCAGGAATCCGGCGGGCTCCAGGAAGTGGGGGTTGACCAGGGCGATCGCGGTGAGCAGCGCCACGAGGACCGCGAGGATGGGAAGGGCCCGCCTCATGCGGGCCGTCCCACGGTACGCCGGGCGTAGACGGCCACCGCGACGACGATGACCACGCCGCGGACCACGTCCTTGACGAAGGAGTTGACCTCGAGCTGGTTGAAGGCGGTGTCCAGGACGGCCAGCAGCAGGACGCCGCCCACGGTTCCGGCGACGCCGCCCTTGCCGCCGGCCAGCGCGGTCCCGCCGAGCACGACGGCGGCGATGGACTCGAGGTCGTAGCCGCCGTCGGTGCCCACCGTGGGGGCCCCGGCGCCGAGCCTGCTGGCCAGCAGCAGGCCCGCGATGCCTGCGCAGACGGAGCACAGCACGTGGGTGAGCACGATGACCCGGCCGGTGCGGATGCCGGACAGGCGGGCGACCTCCTCGTTCCCGCCGACCGCGTAGATGCGGTATCCGAGCCGGGTCCTGCTCAGCAGGAACCAGGCCAGCACGGCCACGCCCGCCCAGAGCAGCGCGGAGACGGGGATCGGCCCGATCCGGGAGTAGCCGAGGACCTGGAACGACTCGGGCACCTTGCCCGCGGGCCCGTCGTACAGGTGGTCGACGACGCCTTTGATGATCAGGGCGACTCCGAGCGTGGCGATGAAGGCGTGCACCCGGAGCCCGGTGATGACCAGCCCGTTGACCAGCCCCACCAGAGCGCTGATGGCCAGCACCGCGGCGACCGCCGGCCCGATGTTCCCGTCCTGGCCCGCCATGATCTCCGCCGCGACCAGCGAGGCCAGGCTGATCAGGTACGCCACCGACAGGTCGAGCGACCCGGCCAGGATCGCCAGCGTCTGCCCGATCGCCACGATGCCGAGGGCCGCGGAACGCTGCTGGATCCCGACGACGCTCTCCAGGGTGAGGAACTGGCCGCCGTCGAGCGCGACGAGGGCCCAGCCGACCGCGACCAGGCCGAGCAGCGCGAGGAACACCACCTGCGTGGGTTCGCGCAGCCGCGTGAGCAGGGGCATTCAGGCCGCCTCTCCCGCGGCCAGACGCATGACGGCCTCCTCGGAGGCACCGGCGGGCAGCGTGCCCGCGATACGGCCGTCGCGCAGGACGACGACGCGATCGCTCATGCCGATGAGCTCGGGCAGCTCGGAGGAGATCATCATGATGGCCATGCCGCCGTTCGCCAGTTCGCGCATCAGGTCGTGGATCGTGGCCTTGGCCCCGACGTCGATCCCCCGGGTCGGCTCGTCGAACAGCAGCACCCGCGGCGCCATCGTCAGCCACTTGACCAGCACGACCTTCTGCTGGTTGCCGCCGGACAGGTAACGGACCTCCTGTTCCCGGCGTACGGGCGAGAGGCGTACCCGTTCCAGCAGGTCACGGACGCCGGCGCGGTCGCCGGCGCGCACCGCGCGGGCGACGAGCAGGACGTTGTCGCGCACGGACTGGCGCAGCGCGAGTCCTTCGGCCTTGCGGTCCTCGGTCACGAGTCCGATGCCCAGGGCCACGCCTTCCCGGACCGAGCGCGGGCGCGACGGGATCATCTCGCCCGTGGTGAAGGGCTCCGCGCCGAAGATCGCTCTGGCGAGCTCCGATCTGCCGGATCCCTGGAGGCCCGCGATGCCGACGATCTCCCCGGCGCGCAGTTCCAGGTCGATGTCATGGAGCCGGTGGTTGCCGGCCGCTCGCAGGCTGAGGCGTACCTCGCCGGCGCCCGCCGAGCGGGGCGGGAAGTAGGTCCCGAGGTCGCGGCCCACCATCAGGCGGATCAGCTCGCCGGGGGTCACCTCACCGATCGGGAGGGTGGTGACGCGCGCGCCGTCCTTGAGCACGGTGACCCGGTCGGCGAGATCGAACACCTCGCGTAATCGGTGGGAGATGTACACGACGGCGACGCCGCGTTCCCTCAGCCGCCCGATGAGCCGGTAGAGCGACTCGACCTCGTGCTCGGCGAGGGCAGCCGTGGGCTCGTCCATGACGATGAGCCGCGCGTTCACCGACAACGCCTTGACGATCTCGACGATCTGCTGCTGGGCCACCGGCAGGCGCTTGACGGCGTCGCGCGGGCCGAAGGCCTCCTCGCCCAGCTCGTGGAGGAGCCGCGCGGTCGCCTCCTCCATGGCGGCCCGGTCGACCAGGCCGCGCCTGACGGGCTCGCGCCCGAGGAACACGTTCTCGGCGACGGTGCGCTCGGGCAGCAGGTTGAACTCCTGGTAGATGATCGCGATGCCGGAGCGCCGCGCGTCGAGCGGATGGCCGAAGGAGACGGGCCGGCCGTCGAGCTCGATCGTGCCCTCGTCGGGCGCGTGCACCCCGCAGATGATCTTCATGAGGGTGGATTTGCCGGCGCCGTTCTCGCCGACGACGGCGTGGACCTCGCCGGCCGTCACGGCCAGGTCCACCCCGGACAGCACCCGCACGCCCAGGAAGCTCTTGCCGATGCCGCGCAGGCTCAGCATCCGGTCAGCCGTCCCCGCCGACTTTCAGGCCTATGGCTCATGGTGCGGGATGTTAAGCGGGCTTATATCGACGGTCAAGCAAAAGTTGGTCGCCAGTACGCCTAAATTGCCCGGGTTTGGGACGTGACGAACGGGCGGCGATGGCCATGGACGGCAGACCATAAGACAACGATGAGCCTACTTATGCTTGACCATCGACGAAAATACCTTTTACCATCGCGAAGACTCACCTACCGGATGCCTTCGCATGCGGGGTAGTCCCGGACACGATGGAGCTTTCATGGACAAGCTCGGTGTGTGGCTTATCGGGGCACGAGGATCCGTGGCGACCACTGCCATCGTGGGCGCCGCGGCCATCAGGGCGGGAGCGGCCTCCCCCCGTGGATGCGTGAGCGAGTCCGCCGGCTTTCCCGGGCAGCTGGTTCCGCTGACCGACCTGGTCTTCGGTGGACATGACATCGCCGAGACCTCCTTACGCAAGCGCGCCGAACAACTGGGCAGAGCGGAGGTCATCTCACCGGACCTCCCGGGGTTGCTCGCCTCCGACCTGGAAGCCGCCGACGCCGAGATCCGGCCGGGCCACGTCCCCGGCGACGGACCGGCCGCGACCCGGCTGATCGACGACATCACCGGCTTCCGCGCCCGGCACGGGCTGGCCCGGGTGGTCGTCATCAACGTGTCGTCGACCGAGCCCCCGGTGGATCCGCGCCCGGAGTTCGAGAGGCTGGCCGACCTGGAGGAGCGGCTCGCCGCGGGCGACGACGTCCTGCCGCCGAGTTCGCTGTACGCCTATGCGGCGTTCCATGCGGGATGCGGCTATGTGGAGTTCACCCCCTCCACCGGGCCGACCCTGCCCGCCCTGGCGGAACTCGCCGCCCGGCGGGGCGTGCCGTACGCGGGACGCGACGGCAAGACCGGCGAGACCCTGGTGAAGAGCGCCCTGGCGCCCATGTTCGCGGACCGGGCCCTCCGGGTCCGCTCCTGGTCGGGGCTCAACCTGCTCGGCGGCGGCGACGGGGCGACACTCGCCGATCCGGCCGCCAGGTCCAGCAAGCGGCTCTCCAAGGACCAGGTCGTCACGAAGGTCCTCGGAGAACCCGTGGAGGGTGAGACGCACATCGACTACGTCCCGGATCTCGGGGAGTGGAAGACCGCCTGGGACCACGTGAGCTTCGAGGGCTTTCTCGGCGTCCGGATGACGCTGCAGTTCACCTGGCAGGGCTGCGATTCGGCGCTCGCCGCCCCGCTCGTCCTGGACCTGGCCCGGCTGGTCGCCCGCGCGCACGAGAAAGGGCGGCACGGCGTCCTGCCCGAGCTCGGGTACTTCTTCAAGAGCCCGCTGGGGACGGACGAGCACGCCCTGGCCGCCCAGTACGCCCGGCTGCGCGCCTTCGCCGAGGAGCTGTCATGAGGGCGCTGCTCGAACTGGTCCGCGCACCCGCCGCGCTGTCGGTGCCGGGGGACACCATCGCGGGGGCCGCCGCCGCGGGACGGCGTCCGGCACCCGGCCTGGCCCTGGCGTCGGTGCTCGTGTACTGGTCCGGAATGGCGCTCAACGACTGGGCGGACCGTGAGGCGGACGCCGTCGAGCGTCCCGAGCGCCCGATCCCGTCGGGCCGGGTCCGCCCGGGCGCCGCGCTCGGGCTCGCGGCCGCCCTGACCGGCGCGGGCCTGGCCACCGCCGCCCTCGCCGGCGGCCGTCGCGGTCTCACCGTCGCCGGGGTGCTGGCCGGCGCGGTGTGGGCCTACGACCTGGGTCTCAAACGGACGGCGGCGGGACCGGCGTCGATGGCGGCCTGCCGCGTGCTCGACGTGCTTCTCGGCGCGGGCGAGCAGACCAGGGCCGCCCTGCCGGCGGCGCTGGCGATAGGCGCGCACACCTACGGGATCAGCATCCTGGGCCGCGCCGAGGTGACGGGGGCGGCGCCCGGGACCGCCGGGCGCGCGGTCGCGGCCAGCACGGTGGCGGCCGGGCTCGCGGCCGCCTCCTGCGCGCGGGGCGGAGCCGCCGCGCGGGCCGGGGCGGGCGTCCTCATCGCCGGCTATCTCGCCTCCACCCTCCCGGTCCAGGCCGGGTTACGGACCCTTCCCGACCCCGAGAACGTACGGCGGGCCGTCCGGCTGAGCATCCTCGGCCTGATCCCGCTCCAGGCGGCGGCGGTCGCGGGCGGCGGCCGGTTCGCGACGGCGGGCGCGCTGCTGTGTTCGCTCCCCGTGGGGCGGTGGCTCTCATCCCGGCTGGCGACATCGTGAAGTGGGCCTACTGCACCAACGGATTCGCCGGCCACCGGCTCCCCGAGGCGCTCGCGGTCCTGGCCGATCTGGGGTACACGGGTGCGGCCATCACGCTCGACCACGGTCATCTCGACCCCTTCTCCCCCGGGCTGGCCGCGGAGGTGTCCAGGATCGCCGGGATCTGCGCTCGCCTCGGCCTCGGCACCGTGGTCGAGACGGGCGGGCGCTACACCCTCGATCCCCTGCGCAAACACCATCCGACCCTCATCAGCGAGGACGCCGGACGCAGAGTGGAGTTCCTGGTCATGGCGATGCGCGTCGCCGCAGACCTGGGCGCTCCCGTGGTGCATCTGTGGAGCGGCGTCCGGCCCGACGGCATGCCGGAGGCGGAGGCGTACACGCGACTGGCCCGCCAGTGCGCGCGGCTGCTCGACGAGGCCGATCGGGTGGGCGTCACGCTGGGATTCGAACCCGAACCCGGGATGCTGGTCGCCGACCTGGACGGCTACGAGCGGCTGCGGGCGATGCTCGGCGCCCATCCCCGGTTCGGCCTCACCCTCGACATCGGGCACTGTCACTGCGTGGAGCGGGAGGACCTGGCCACCTGTGTCCGGCGGGCGCTGCCGTACACCGTGCACGTGCAGATCGAGGACATGCGCCGGGGAGTCCACGAGCACCTGGAGTTCGGCGAGGGTGAGATCGACTTCGTGCCGGCGCTCGCCGCTCTGCGCGGCTACCGGGGCCTGGTGGCCGTGGAACTGGCCCGGCACAGCCATGCGGCCCCGCAGGTCGCCCGCCGATCGATCGACTTCTTGAGGAGGGCACATGAAGGAGCCCGCACAGGAGTGGCAGGCCTCGGCCGTCCGGCAGGTCGAGGCTGACCCGCACGCGATCCACCGGCTCTTCCCGCAGGCCGGACGGCGGGGCGGTCCAGACGCCCGGCGCGCGCTGCTCGGCGCGCTGCGCGGCGACCCCGCGGTGATCCGAAGCCTGTACGAGGCCGGCGACAGCGGCGAGCGGCTGGCGATCCTGACCGTCCTGCACGAGCTCGACCTGGACGGCACGGCGGTCGCGCTGGTGGAGGACGCGCTTCGCACCAATGACGCGCGGCTGGTCGCCGCGGCCCTCGGCCCGTACGGCTCGGCGTGGCTGGGCGACCACTCCTTCCGGCAAGGGGTGCTCAAGTGCGTCTTCATGTCGATCCCCCTGGACGAGGTGGCCGGGCTGGACCGCCGCTTCGACGCCGAGCTGGCCCGCATGCTGGCGGACTACGCGGCCGAGCTACGGGCGGCCGGCCGCCCCGTCCCGAGCGACGTCCTGGAGAGGATCTGAATGCGCATCTTCGACCCGCACGTCCACATGACCTCCCGGACCACCGACGACTACCGGCGCATGCACGACGCGGGGGTCCGGGCCGTCGTCGAACCCGCCTTCTGGCTGGGGCAACCCCGGACCAACGTGGGCAGCTTCCTCGACTACTTCGACGCGCTGCTCGGCTGGGAGCCCTACCGCGCCGCGCAGCACGGCATCCGCCACCACTGCGCGCTCGCGCTCAACCCCAAGGAGGCCAACGATCCGCGCTGCGCGCCGGTGCTGGCCGAGTTGCCGCGATACCTGCTGAAGGACTCCGTCGTGGCGGTCGGCGAGGTCGGCTACGACTCGATGACGGCAGAGGAGGAACGGGCGTTCGAGGCCCAGCTGGCGCTCGCCCAGGACAATGATCTTCCGGTGCTCGTGCACACTCCGCACCGGGACAAGGCCGAGGGCACCCGCCGGACGCTCGACGTGGTGCGGGCCGCCGGGATTCCCCCCGGGCGGGTGCTCGTCGACCACCTCAACGAGCTGACCGTCGGCATGGTCGCGGACTCGGGCTGCTGGATGGGGTTCTCGATCTACCCGGACACCAAGATGGCCCCGGACCGGATGGTGACCCTGCTCAAGCAGTACGGCACGGACAGGATGCTGGTGAACTCGGCCGCCGACTGGGGACGGAGCGACCCGCTCAAGACGCGCGAGGTCGCCGACGCCATGCTCGCGGCCGGCTTCGGCGAGGACGACGTCGATCAGGTCCTGTGGCGCAACCCGGTCGCCTTCTACGGGCAGAGCGGCCGGCTCGACCTCAGTTCCGGCTCGGAATCCGGATCTGACTACGCCGGCAACACGATCAAGCGGGGCTGACCATGCGGCTGCGCCATCCGGACGGCTCGACGGTGCATCTGTCCTACTGCACCAACGTCCACGCCGCCGAGGATCTCCCCGGCATCCACGCTCAGCTGTCCGGCGTCGCGGCGCGGGTCAGGCGCCTGCTCGGCGTCGAGCGGCTCGGGCTCGGGCTGTGGCTGTCCCAGCACGCCGCCGCGGACCTCACCGCCCGGCCCGGGGAGCTCGCGGCGCTGCGCGAGCGGCTGACCGCGCTCGGGCTGGAGGTCGTGACCCTCAACGGGTTCCCCTACCGCGGCTTCCACGACGAGGTCGTGAAGTACCGCGTCTACACCCCTGACTGGGCCGACGCGGACCGGCTGCGCTACACGCTCGGGCTCGCCGAGATCCTCACCGCGCTGCTGCCGGACGACGTCACCGAGGGCACGATCTCGACCCTTCCCCTCGCCTGGCGGACCGGGTGGACGAGGGCGAAGGCGGCGGCGGTGACGGCCCATCTCGACGCGGCCGCCCAGGGCCTGCGGGCGCTGGCGAGCCGTACCGGCAAGGTGATCCGGCTGGGCTTCGAGCCGGAGCCCGGCTGCGTCGTCGAGACGACGTCGCAGGCGCGCGCCCTGCTGAGTGACGTGGACCACGACCACCTCGGCCTCTGTCTGGACGCCTGCCACATGGCCGTGGGTTTCGAGGACCCTGACGCGGGCGCGGCCATCGGGTTGCCGATCGTGAAGCTCCAGGCGTCGTGCGCCCTGGTGGCGCCGCCTGGGGCGCAGCGGGCGCTGGCCGCGTTCGACGAGGCCCGGTTCCTCCACCAGACGCGCTCCGCCACCGGATACGCCGACGACCTGGGCGAGGCGCTGGCCGGCGGCCTGCCCGCGGACGAGAGCTGGCGCGTGCACTTCCACGTCCCGCTGCACGGCGCGCCGCCCCCTCCGCTCACCACCAGCGCCCCCTACCTGCGGCGCCTGCTGGAGACGCTGCTCGGCGGGGAGCGTCCGCTGACCAGGCACGTCGAGGTGGAGACCTACACCTGGCACGTGCTTCCCGGCGCGCCGGCCGACGTCGCGCAGGGCATCGCCGCCGAGCTCGACTGGATGCGGGGGCAGCTGGCCGCCCTCGGGCTGAAGGAGACGTGATGGCACCGCTGATCGTGATCAATGTCGTCGGGCTCACCCCGCGCCTGCTCGCGCACATGCCGAACGTGGCGAAAGCGGGCTCGGCGGCCGCGCTGCGGCCCGTGCTGCCCGCCGTCACCTGCTCGATGCAGGCCACCCTGCTGACCGGTTCGATGCCCCGCGACCACGGCATCGTGGGAAACGGGTGGTACTTCCGGGATCTCGGCGAGGTCCTGCTGTGGCGCCAGCACAACGCGCTCATCCAGGGCGACCAGCTGTGGACCGCCGCGCCCGGCCTGCGCACCGCCAACGTCTGCTGGTGGTACGCGATGGGCGCGCCGGCCGACCTGCTCGTCACCCCGCGTCCCATCTACCACGCCGACGGCCGCAAGTCGCCCGACTGCTACACCCGCCCGCCCTCACTCCACGACGACCTGGAGGCCGCGCTGGGGCCGTTCCCCCTGTTCACCTACTGGGGACCCAACGCGGGGATCGCCTCCAGCGAATGGATCATCGCGGCGGCCCGCCGCATCCTGGCCCGGGAACGGCCGGATCTGCTGCTGGTCTACGTGCCCCACCTCGACTACGACCTCCAGCGGCACGGCCCCGCCGGTCCCGAGGCGATCGCGGCCGCCCGGGCCGTCGACGCCGCGCTGGCCCCGCTCCTGGCCGAGGACGCCGAGGTCGTCGTGCTCTCCGAATACGGCATCACCCCGGTGTCCCGCCCGGTGGACATCAACCGGGCGCTGCGCGCCGCGGGCCTCCTGGAGGTCTACGTCCAGGCCGGGATGGAGTATCTCGACCCGTGGGCGTCCCGGGCCTTCGCCGTCGCCGACCACCAGGTGGCCCACGTGTACGTGCGCGACCCCGGCGACCTCGACCGCACCCGCGCCGTCATCGCCGAGCTGTCCGGCGTCGACGAGGTGCTCGGCCAGGCGGGGAAGGCGAAGTACGGGCTCGACCACGAACGCGCCGGCGAGCTCGTCGCGGTGGCGGAGCCGGACGCCTGGTTCACCTATTACTACTGGCTCTCCGACGACCGCGCCCCGGATTTCGCCAGGCTCGTGGACATCCACCGCAAACCCGGCTACGACCCCGCCGAGCTGTTCATGGACCCGGGCGATCCGTTCGTCAAGCTGCGCGCGGCGGCGGCGCTCGCCAGGAAGAAGCTGGGCTTCCGGTACACGATGCGGGTGGTGCCGCTCGACCCGGCGCCGGTGCGGGGCAGTCACGGCCGGCTGCCCGATCTCCCCGACGACGGGCCGCTGATCATCGGCCCCTTCGACCGTGACTTCTACGAGGCGACCGAGGTCAAGGGACTCCTGACCGCCCTGGCCCGGACGAACCGCTGACCGCGCACAGACCCGCCGGCGCGGATCGCCGCGCCGGCGGGTGACCGACCGATCAGACGCGGGTCCAGCGCTGGTTGGTTCCTCCGGTGCAGGTCCAGATGCGGGCCCTGGTGCCGTTGGCGGTGCCGTTGACGTCCAGGCACTTGTTCGCGCCCACGGCGGTGATGGTGCCGTCGGCGTTGAGGCGCCACTTCTGGTTGTTCTGGCCGTTGCAGTTCCAGATGATCACGGCGGTGCCGTCCGCGCTCCCCGCCCCGTTCACGTCCAGGCACTTGCCGCCGTAGACCCGCAGCTCACCGGCGCTGGTGGCGGTCCACTGCTGGTTGGCCTGCCCGTGACAGTCCCAGAGCTGCGCCTGCGCCCCGTTGGCCTGCGAGGCGCCGCTGACGTCCAGGCACCGGTTCGACGCCACGCCCCGCAGCGCGCTCGTACCGCCCGGTGTGCTGGTCAGTTCCTTGACGCGGATGTTGCGGAAGGACACCACGTCGCCGGGCCCATGGTTCTGGATGCCGATGTGGCCCTGCTGGAGCGAGCGGGCCGGATCCGCGTTGGTGAAATCGTTGATCTTGCTGCCGTTCAGGAACACCTGCAGCCGCTCGCCCTCCACCAGCAGCTCATAGGTGTTCCACTGCCCCGGCGGGTTCAGCGCCGCGTCGCGGGCGGCGAGGTCGGCGGCCTTGAACCCGTAGATCGCCCCGGTGGTCCTGTCGGGGGTGTCGGTCGCGTCGATCTGCACCTCGTATCCGGTGTCGAGCGCCGCGCCGGGGTCACTGGTGGCCGGGAACCCGACGATCACGCCGGAGTTGGAGTCGCCGGTCAGCTTCCAGTCGAGCTTGAGCGAGTAGGAGCGGAACTCCTTGGCGTTGTACCACAGCATCCCCATGCCGCCCTGGGAGGTCAGCGTGGCGTCGTTGCCGGTGAACGACCCCGGCCCCGCCTGCGACCAGCCCGTGGTCGAGCCGTTGTACAACGTCGTGTACCCGGTCTCCGGGCGGCAGTCGGCGTTGGCGGCCCTGGCCGCGTACCGGATCCCGCCGAGCAGCAGCGTGCGGAAGGCCGGATCGGCGTACGACTCCTGGGTGTGCCCCAGGCCGGTGTAGAACGCGCGGCCGGCGGACTGCGGGTGGCACCAGGTGATGGGGTGGTCGCCCATGCTGCCGCCGCTGTAGCTGCCCTCGTCCAGGCTCTGCAGCACGCGGACGTTCGGGCGGGGGTTGGCGCGGTAGTTGTACCACTCGTCGGTGCGTGACCAGGTCGCCCCCAGGTGAGCGGTCGCGGCGTGCGCCCGGTCCTCGTTCCGTACGGTGGCCTGCTGGATGGCCGGGTGACTGGCGAACCAGGCTCCCATGAGCTGCCCGTAGTACGGCCAGTTGTACTCGGTGTCCGCGGCCGAATGCACGCCCACGGAACCGCCCCCGCCGTCCACGTACGTCTGGAAGGCGGCCTGCTGGTTGTCGTTGAGCACGTCACCGGTCGTGTTGAGGAACACCACCGCCTGGTACTGGGCCAGGTTGGCCGCGTTGAAGGCGGTCGAGTCCTCGGTGGCGTCGACGGTGAAGTCGTTGGCCGCCCCCAGCTCGCGGATGGCCTGGATGCCGGCGGGGATCGAGTCGTGCCGGAACCCGGCCGTCTTGGAGAACACCAGCACCTTGAAGGCGGCGGCCTGGGCGGGGATGGCGGGGATCAACGTCGCGGCGGCGGTGATCGCGGCCACCGCCACTGACAGGCGCCGCAGTACAGAGGTCTTGCGGCCGCCCCCGGGTGCGGCTGGGGTCAGATGTCGCAACATGGGATGTCCCTTTCAGACGCGGGTCCAGCGCTGGTTGGTTCCTCCGGTGCAGGTCCAGATGCGGGCCTTGGTGCCGTTGGCGGTGCCGTTGACGTCCAGGCACTTGTTCGCGCCGACGGCGGTGATGCTGCCGTCGGCGTTGAGGCGCCACTTCTGGTTGTTCTGGCCGTTGCAGTCCCAGATGATCACCGCGGTGCCGTCGGCCGTCCCGGCCCCGTTCACGTCCAGGCACTTGCCGCCGTACACCCGCAGCTCACCGGCGCTGGTGGCGGTCCACTGCTGGTTGGGCTGGCCGTTGCAGTCCCAGAGCTGCGCCAGGGCGCCGTTCGCCTGGGAGGCGCCGTTGACGTCCAGGCACCGGTTCGACCCCACGCCCTTGAACGCGCTCGTGCTCCCCGAGGGCGGGGTGCCGGTGTCGAGGGTGAAGGCGTCCACGTCGAACAGGTAGCCCTGTCCGGTCGGGCCGCGGAAGACCAGGTACAACGTCGTCGTGCCGGCCGGCGCGCCGCTGAGGTTCGCCGAGACGTCGGTGAAGGTGTCCCAGCCGCCGGTGCTCGCCACGTTCGCCGTTCCCAGCAGCGTGCCGGTCGCCGAGCCCGCCCGCACCTCGATCCTGCCGCCCGCGCCACCCGACGACACCCGGGCGGTGATCCGGGTCGCGCTGCCCAGGCTGTACGGCTGGAAGGAGATCCAGTCGCCGTCGTCGGTGAAGCCGACCGTCTTGCCGCCTTCCGCGGTGGCGTGGTCGGCCGTCTGGACGCCCTGCTGGGCGCCGAAGTGCTCCGCCTGCCGGTGCCGAGGCTGGAGCGTACGGGCGCTGGTGGAGGTCAGACCGCCCCGGTCGGTGTAGGAGGCCTCGAAGACGCCGTAGATGTTGGCCGCGGCGTCGTGCTCGCCGTCGACCGGCACCGCGATGGAGCCCGAGCAGCCGGTCGTGGAGGTGATCTGGTGGCGGTGGCTGTCATGGCCGAGGAAGTAGGCGACGGTGACGCCGCCGCAGTCGATCGTGCCGTCCTCCGGGTCGCTGACGGTGACCTGGAAGGGCACGGTGTCCCCGAAGGAGAACGGCTGCCCGTGGGCGGGGGTGGTGAGGCTGATCGTCGGCGCGGTGTTGCCGACGGTCACGATCACGCTCGCCGTGCCGGTGAGACCCTGCGGATCCCGGACCGTGAGCGTCACCGTGTAGGCGCCGTTCGTGGTGTAGGTCTTGCCCGGGTTCGCCGCCGTGGAGGTGGTGCCGTCGCCGAAGTTCCACGAGTAGGTCAGCGCGCCGCCCTCCGGATCCGAGCTGCCCGCCGAGGAGAAGTTCACCGCGAGCGGAGCCGGTCCCGACGTCCTGTCGGCGGACGCCCTGGCGATCGGGTTGCGGTTGGCGCCGCCGATGTACTCGATGCGATACAGCGCCTGGTTGTTGTTCCCGGTGCCGTAGTCGAGGACGTAAAGGGCTCCGTCAGGACCGAAGGCCATGTCCATCACCTGCGTCCCTGTCCAGGGGAACGCCGAGATCTCGCCGTACGCGCCGTCCTGCTTCACCTCGATCGCCTTGATCCAGCGCCGGCCGTATTCACCGGCGAAGTACCGTCCGTCGAGCGACTGGGGGAACTTGACGGCCGAGTTCAGGCCGGGATCGTAACGGTAGACCGGGCCGCCCATCGGCGACTCCGATCCGGAGCCGAACTCCGGCGGGCTTCCGGCGTCCCCCGCGTACCGGATCCACGCCGGCTTGGCCGGAGGCAGCGTGGCCAGGCCGGTGTTGCGGAAGGAGTTGTTGGCCGGGCCGCCCGCGCAGTCGTACTTCGGGCCGGTGCTGTTGGTGGCGAAGTTCCATTCGTTGTAGGTCTCGCTCGCGGTGTTCGTGCCCGTGCAGTACGGCCAGCCGTAGTTGCCCGGACCGGTGATGCGGTCGAACTCCACCTGCCCGCTCGGTCCGCGGTTGGAGGAGGTCACGCCCGCGTCCGGCCCGTAGTCGCCGAGGTAGACGATGCCGGTCGCCTTGTCCACGCTCATCCGGAACGGGTTACGGAAGCCCATCGCGTAGATCTCCGGCCGGGTCCTCGCCGTGCCCGGCGGGAACAGGTTGCCGGCGGGGATCGTGTAGGTGCCGTCGGGCTGCGGTTTGATGCGCAGGAGCTTGCCACGCAGGTCGTTGGTGTTGGCGGACGAGCGCTGGGCGTCGTACTGCGGGTTGCGGTTGGTCCGCTCGTCCAGCGGGGAGTAGCCGCTCGACTCGAACGGGTTGGTGTCGTCGCCGGTGGTCAGATACAGGTTGCCGGCGGCGTCGAAGTCGATGTCCCCGCCCACGTGACAGCACTGGCCGCGGTCGTTCTGGACCCGGAGGACCACCTTCTCGCTGGCCATGTCGAGAGTGTCGTCCGCCTTGAGGGTGAACCGGGACAGGTACAGCTCGCCCTTCCACTGGTCGAACTGGGCCTGCGTGCCGGTGCTCGGCGCGTCGCCGTTCGGGGTGCTCAGCCTCGGGGAGTAGTAGATCCACAGGTGCCGGTTCGACGCGAAGCCGGGGTCGACCGCCACTCCCTGCAGGCCCTCCTCGTCGTGGGTGTAGACGTTGAGCCTGCCGGCCACCTTCGTGGCGCCGGTGGCATCGGTGACACGCACCGTGCCGTCGCGCGCCGTGTGCACCACCGACCGGTTCGGCATCACGGCCAGCGACATCGCCTCACCCAGCTCAGCGCCACCTGACGCGAGGGACACCTGCTGGTAGTCGGACGGCGGGATGTCGAGGGCGTTCGCCGGGGAGGCGTCGAGCGCGAGCGCTCCTGAAGTGACGAGTGCCATCGTGGTCAGCAAGGTGAGCCACGGACGTCGGGACATGGGTGTTCCCTCCTGCGACAGGAATACCAGTCAGGGCAAGGCGCCCGGGATTCCGCCTCGGGCCGCGGTGGAGACGGGGCCCGTCAGGCGCGGGTCCACTTCTGGTTGGCGCCGCCGTGGCAGGTCCAGATCTGCGTCCTGGTGCCGTTGGCGGTGCCGGCGCCGCTGACGTCCAGGCACTTGTTCGCGCCGACCGCGGTGATGCTG
>NZ_JAHKRN010000043.1 GCF_019396385.1 Nonomuraea harbinensis
GCGAACGCCTGGTGCAGCGCGAGGCGATGGAGCTCAAGGTCTGGCGAGCAGGCAAGGACGACCCGCTGACCGAAGGGCTGGCCCAGCTCGACGGATATCTGGACCGGCTCAGCCTCACCACCGGCGTCCTGGTGATCTTCGACCGGCGCCCCGAGGCCCCGCCGTGGAAGGACCGAGGCGCCTTCGAGGAGGCGACCACCCCGTCCGGCCGCCAGGTCACCGTTCTCCGTGGATGACCCCGAACGCGCCACGTAAAGGGGGTTCTACCCGTACGACCTGCCGCGGCGGGAGGTGCGGGGGCGGCGGGTGGCGCGGATGCGGGCGAGGATCCGCACCATGCCCTCGGGGCCCGGCTGCCACCCGCGCTCGATCAGGGCATTGGCCACGGCCTCCAGGAGGTCGGCGGCCCGGCCGGGGATGACGTCGGGGCCCGCGACGACGATCCGCCAGCCGAGGCCGCGCAGCTCCTCCCGGCGCGACTCGTCATGGCGGCGGTCGGCGGGGGTGGTGTGATGCTCGCGGCCGTCGTACTCGACCGCCACCTTGTAGGCCTCCCATCCGAGGTCCAGGCAGGCGTGGCGGTCTCCGGGGAGAGTGACGCGGAGCTGCGGAGCGGGTCTGGGCAGCCCGCAGTCGGCGAGCATCATCCTCAGCAGGCTCTCCCTCGGGGACGCGGCCCGCCGGTCGGCGAGGGTGAGCACGTCCCGGGCGCGGCCGGAAAGGGTGCGGTGCCACAGCGGGCCGAGGTCGACGCCCCGGCGGAGGAGCTGGTCAAGCACCACCACCGCCTCGGCCCTGGGTAGCCAGTGGGCGCAGTCGAAGGCCGTGCGGGCCGGGGTGGTGACGCGGATCCCGTGGTGGAGCGTGACGTCGGCGGCGGGCAGGACCCCGGCGTGAGTGACGCAGCCGGGGATCTCCAGCCCTTCGGGGATGATCAGCTCCAGCGGCTGCCCGGCACCAGGGCTGTGAAGGACCTCCACACCCCACACCCGCGCCGCCGTCGCCCGGCACACCACCGCATGGGGCAGCGCCCGCGTGACCCGCCGCGCCCGGACGAGCAGCATGGTCTTCTCCCGCTTGAGCGCCCGCGCCGGGCTCTCCCCCACGAGGTCGTCAAGCAGGGGAGGAGGAGAATCGCTGTCCCCCGGCGCACCGGAGGGGACGCGGGATCCGGAGCCCGAAGATCGCGGGCGGTCGGCGGCGCACCCGGCATCCGGGACGGCCACGGGCTCAGCATGCGGGCGGTCGGAGCCGGACCCGACGTCGCGGACGGTCATAGGTCGAGCATGCGCGAGAGGAATCGAGGCGGTGCGGCCGAGCGGGGTTCTGTGGACGGCCGGGCGTCATCCCCAGAGGTTACGGGTGCAGGTGGAGGCCCTTGAGGGTTTTGTCCACGGCGTTCTTGGGACCGTACACCGCCAGGCCGACGAGCTGCAGATCCGGCGCCGCCACCGCGCGCACGGCGGCCCGGTTGGCGTCGTCGTGGCCCGTCTTGAACATCTCCTCGATGTAGACCGCCACCCGCAACCCCCGCGCCACGGCCTTCTCACGGACCGAGGCGAGCGAGCCGGCCGTGTAGACGAGCACCGGCTGGCGGAACATCGGCAGGTACGCGTTGCCCGACCCGTCCTCGTACGGCTCCCCGATCGTCTCCGGCTCGCCGCCGGCCACGGCGCTCGCGAGGAAGGCGGTGACGTTCAGTTTCTGCCAGGTGGCCAGGTCGTCGCGGACCACGATGCCGATCTTCGTGTCGAAACGCATGGCGTCCAGGCTGCCGTCACCGCCCCCTCGGGGTCTTGAACGCTGGTGCGGCTATCCGGCCAGCACCGGCTGCCAGCCGGGCACCTCGTGGTAGCGGCGCAGCTCGGCCAGCCCGGCGAGGTTGCCTCCCCAGGCGGCGAAGGGCGGGCGGTCGAAGCCGCTCTGGATCATGGTGAGCCGGGTCTTGCCGCCGGTGCCCTCCAGCTCCCAGGTGCCGACGCCGGTGGCGCCCCAGTCGACGCTGACCTTGCGGTCGGTCTCCAGCTCAAGGATCTTGGCCGGGTGGGGGTTGTTCTCGATCCCGCCCATCGCGAACCGCCCGCCGACGTGCGGCTCGATCTCGATCGGGTAGCCGAACCAGCGGGTGGCCGACTCGGAGTCGATCAGCGAGTGGAACACCTGCTCCGGGGACGCGTCGACCAGGACCGAGGCGCGCAGGTCGCCGGTGGCGGTGAAGTCGATCTTCGGGGTGAGCTCGCGGCCCTCGAAGTGCTCGGCCAGGTTGGTCAGCGCCAGGCACCAGAACGTCTGCAGCACTCCCCTGATCGAGCTCTCCGCCAGCGCCTCCTCCATGCTGAAATGGCTCTGCTCGACCGTGACGATCGTGGTCTCGGGCCCCTCCTCCTCCAGCCGGAGCTCGGTGGTCGTCTCGACGCCGTCCAGCGTCCAGGCGAACCGGACCGTACGGTCGTCGGCGTGCAGCAGCCGCTGGTGCGGCGCGTCGCCCTCGGGGGTGTGGCGGCCCCAGAAGGCGTAGCGGTCGGGCAGCTCCACCTCGGCGTGCTCGGCGAGCCAGACGCGCAGCGCGGCGGGGTCGGTGAGGGCGTGCCGGACCTCCTTGACCGGGGCCTGCACGCGGGCACGAATGATCATGGGCTCTCTCCCTTGGGGTAACAGGCGAGGGCGAGCTTGAAGGCGTCGCCTTCGGCTCCCCCATAGCGTGTGAACAGGTCCCGCATCACGGTCTGCAGGTCGTCGAGGAACTCCTGCCGCTGCTCCGGCCGTACGCGGATCTCGCCGGACAGGCCGATGGACGGCAACTCCGGGGCGGTCCGGTCGAGCGCGGCGATGTCGGCCTGGACCTCCTCCATGAGGTCGAGCAGGTAACCGAGGCTGAGCTCGTCGCGTGCCCTGGTCAGCCCGATGCGGCCCACGAGGCGCGGCGACAGCCAGTAGGAGCGGGCGCCGGCCTGGTAGATGCCCTCGCTGATGCCGCGCACCTTGCGCTCGGCCACCTGGTCGACCAGCCCCGCGTCCACCAGCCGCTTGACGTGGTAGTAGACCCGCTGCGGGGTCTGACCGAGCCGGGCCGCGACCTCGCTGCAGGTGCGCGGCTCGGCGAGCTGCCGCAGCACCTCGACGCGCTGCGGCTTGAGCAGCGCCTCGGCCTGCTCGATCTCTTCCAGATACAGGACTTCTCTCATCGCAAAAATCATCCTTTACGTAAAAACACTGTTTGTCAATAGAATCGGAGGCGTGGCACGTGAATGGTCCCGCTACTGGAGGTCTCCCGACCGGCCGATCGAGGCCATGCACGCCCACTTCGCGCGCCACGTCTACCACCGGCACAGCCACGAGACCTACTCGTTCGGCATGACCGAGGACGGCGCGCAGTCGTTCACCTGCCGGGGGTCGGCGCACACGAGCACCCCGGGCATGGTCATGGCCTTCAACCCCGACGACCCGCACGACGGCCGGCCCACCGACGCGCTCGGCTTCACCTACCGCATCGTCCATCTCGGCCCCGGCCTGATGTCGGAGGTGCTCGACGACCTGGCGGGCCGCCGCACGGGCCTGCCGCTGTTCGCGGAGCCGGTGGTGCACGACCCGGCGCTCGCCGCCGCCCTGCGCGCGCTGCACGCGGCCCTGCTCGGGGGCGCGCCCGCGCTGCGCCGCGACGAGCTGCTCGCCGACACGGTCAGGGCGCTGGTACGGCGCGCGGCCACCGGGCCGGTCACCGTGGCGGGCGGCTCCGGCGGGGTGGCGGCCAGGGTCAGGGCGGTGCTGCGTGACCGCCCGCTCGACGACGTGACGGCCGACGACCTGGCCAGGGAGGCGGGCGCCAGCAGGTTCGCCGTCTACCGGGCGTTCCGCGCCGCCTACGGGATGGCGCCCAGCGACTACCAGCGCCTGCTCAGGCTGCGGGAGGCGCGGCGGCTGATCGCGGGCGGGACCCCGATCGGCGAGGTGGCGGCGCTCACCGGGTTCGCCGACCAGAGCCATCTGACGCGCTGGTTCGGCCGCTGCTTCGGGCTCACCCCCGCCGCCTACCGCGCCGCCGCCTTGTGACCCGTCACGGCCAGGAGGACTCCTGGTCGGGGTCGCCGCCGTCGGTCAGCAGCCGCAGGTCCGACTCGACCATCAGCGCCACCAGCTCGTCGAACGACACCGTCGGCTCCCAGCCGAGCTGCACCCTGGCCTTCTTCGGGTCCGCGCACAGCAGGTCGACCTCGGCGGGCCGGTGCAGCGCCTGGTCGGTGACCACGTACCGCTCCCAGTCGAGCCCCGCCGCCGCGAACGCGGCCTCGGCCAGCTCCCTGACGGACTTCATCCGCCCGGTGCCTATCACGTAGTCCTCGGGCTTATCGGCCTGGAGCATGAGGTGCATGGCGCGCACGTAGTCGCCGGCGAACCCCCAGTCGCGCCGCGCCTCCAGGTTGCCCAGCCGCAGCTCGCCGGCCAGGCCGAGCTTGATGCGGGCCACCCCGAGCGAGACCTTGCGGGTGACGAACTCGGCCCCGCGCCGGGGCGACTCGTGGTTGAACAGGATGCCGGAGACCGCGAACATCCCGTACGACTCGCGGTAGTTCTGCGTGAGGAAGTGCCCGTACGTCTTGGCGACCCCGTACGGCGAGCGCGGGTGGAAACCGGTGCTCTCGTTCTGCGGGGTCTCGCCGACCTGGCCGAACATCTCCGAGGAGGAGGCCTGGTAGAAGCGGATCTGCCCGCCCGACGGGCGCCCGCCGCGTGAGACGCCGGAGCACACCCGGATGGCCTCCAGGACGCGCAGCACGCCCATCCCGGTGACCTCGGCCGTCAGCTCGGCCTGCTCCCACGACATCGGCACGAACGAGATCGCGCCGAGGTTGTAGACCTCGTCCGGCTGAACGCGTTCCACCGCGGAGATCAGCGAGCCCTGGTCGAGCAGGTCGCCCCTGACGAGGTGGACGTCGGCCAGAAGCTTGCGGATGCGCGACACGCGCGGGTTGGCCTGGCCGCGGGCCAGCCCCCACACCTCGTAGCCCTGATCGAGCAGGTGCTCCGCCAGATAGGAACCGTCCTGGCCGGTGATGCCGGTGATCAGAGCGCGCCTGGCCAAGGGTCCTCCAACTCTCGCCTACCCGGGGAATACTATCTAGAACACGTTCCACCGAACAACGCTCGGTCAGGCTAATGCCGCAGTTCGCACGGCTTGTCCGTGTGACTGTGAACCATTCCAGATGACCTACCGAATGGTAGCCTTCTCGGACTAAGGTCATCTTTCACGGTACACGCCCGCGTTCCGGGCCTACCGGCGGAGAAAGGGGTGTCCGTGAGCACGGACTCGCTGCGGATCGCGCTGCTGTCCTACCGCAGCAAGCCCACCTGCGGCGGCCAGGGCGTCTACCTCCGCCACCTGAGCCGCGAACTGGTCGCGCTCGGCCACCACGTCGAGGTGTTCTCCGGCCAGCCGTACCCCGAGCTCGACGAGGGCGTCATCCTGCGGAAGGTGCCCAGCCTCGACCTCTACCGCGACGAGGACCCGTTCCGCACCCCCAGACTCGGCGAGTACCGCGACTGGATCGACCTCCTGGAGGTCGGCACCATGTGGACCGCGGGCTTCCCCGAGCCGCTCACCTTCACCCTGCGCGCCCACCGCGAGCTGAAGAAGCGCGTCGGCGACTTCGACGTGGTGCAGGACAACCAGACCCTCGGCTACGGCCTGCTCGGCATCCAGAAGCTGTTCCCGGTGGTCGGCACCATCCACCACCCGATCAGCGTGGACCGGCGCATCGAGCTGGAGGCCGCCCAGGGCGTCAAGAAGCTGACCATGCGCCGCTGGTACGGGTTCGTGAAGATGCAGGCCAAGGTGGCCCCCCGGCTGAACCCGATCCTGACGGTCAGCGAGTCGTCGCTGGCCGACATCCACCGCGACTTCAACGTGCCACAGGCCAACATGCGCCTGATCCCGCTCGGCGTCGACACCCGCTACTTCCACCCGCGCCCGGACAAGCCCCGCCGCAAAGGCTCGATCGTGGCCGTGGCCAGCGCCGACTCCCCGATGAAAGGGGTCGCCACGCTGCTGCGGGCCGTCGCCAAGCTGGCCACCGAGCGCGACGTCAACCTCACCGTGGTGAGCCGGCCGACCCCCGGCGGGCCCACCGAGCAGCTCGTGCAGGAGCTGTCGCTGCAGGACCGGGTCCGGTTCGTGCACGGGATCTCCGACGACGAGCTGGGCGAGCTGATCGCCACCTCGGAGATCTCCGTCGTCCCCTCGCTGTACGAAGGGTTCTCGCTGCCCGCCGTCGAGCACATGGCCTGCGGCACGCCGCTGGTGGCCAGCCGTACGGGGGCGCTGCCCGAGGTCGTGGGCGACGCCGCGGTCCAGGTGTCGCCGGGCGACGCCGAGGAGCTGGCCGCGGTGCTGCGCCGGCTGCACGACTCGCCGGAGGAGCGCGAGCGGGTGGGCCGGGCCGGCTACGACCGGGTCATGGAGCGCTACACCTGGCACGTGGTCGCCAAGAAGACCGTCGAGGCCTACCGGGAGGCCATCGCCGCCCGCCGGTCCCGCTGATCGCCCCGTCCGAAGACAGGAGAACGTTTCTCGTGCTGACCGTCGACTTCGACCGGCTGCCCGTGGGCCCTGGGGTGCGCGTGCTCGACCTGGGGTGCGGCGGTGGCCGGCACGCCTTCGAGGTGCTGCGCCGCGGCGCGAACGTGGTCGCCTTCGACATGGACCAGACCGAGCTGGACAGCGTGGCGGCGATGTTCGCGGCGATGGACAAGGCGGGCGAGGTGCCCGGCGGGGGCACCGGCGAGACCGTCCAGGGCACCGCGCTCGACATGCCGTTCGAGGACGCGAGCTTCGACCGCGTGATCGCCGCCGAGGTGCTGGAGCACATCCCGGACGACATGACGGCGATGCGGGAGATCTTCCGGGTGCTGAGGCCCGGCGGCACGGCCGCGATCACGGTGCCGAGCTTCCTGCCCGAGCGCATCTGCTGGGCGCTGGACGAGGACTACCACACGGCCCCAGGCGGGCACGTGCGCATCTACACGCTGGCCGAGCTGTCGGCCAAGCTGAAGTCCACCGGGTTCGTCATCGGCCCGCACCACCACGCCCACGGCCTGCACGCCCCCTACTGGTGGATCAAGTGCGCCGTCGGCGTCAACAACGACGACAACCCGCTGGCGAAGGCGTACCACGAGCTGCTCGTGTGGGACATCATGAAGCGCCCGCCCGCCACCAGGATCGCCGAGGCTCTGCTGAACCCGATCATCGGCAAGAGCGTCGTGCTCTACGTGCGGAAGCCCGAGGCGTGATCTCGCGCGAGCAGGTCGTACAGACGGCCGAGAGCATCGCGGCCATCCAGCAGGACGACGGGGGCGTGCCCTGGCCCGAGGGGCACGTCGACGCGTGGAACCACATCGAGTGCCTGATGGCCATGGCCGTCGCCGGGCTGCGCGAGCCGGTCGGGCGGGGCTACGCCTGGCTGGCGGCGCACCAGCGCGAGGACGGCTCCTGGCCGATGAAGGTGGTCGGCGACGCCGCGGTGGAGCGCGGCGGCGAGTCCAACCACGCCGCCTACGTCGCGGTCGGGCTCTGGCACCACTGGCTGGTGACCGGCGAGCGGGCCTTCGCCGAGGAGCGCTGGCCGATGGCCAAGGCGGCGCTCGACTACGTGGCGGGGCTGCAGACCGAGCGCGGCGAGATCGTCTGGGAGCGCGACGCGCACGGCCGGCCGGCCACCTACGCGCTGCTGACCGGCTGCGCCTCCATCCACCAGGGGCTGCGCTGCGGGGTGCTGCTGGCCGACCGCCTGGGCGACCCGCAGCCGCACTGGGAGCTGGCCGCCGACCGGCTGGCGCACGTGCTCGCCGCGCACCCGGAGGCGTTCGCCGACAAGAGCCGCTACTCGATGGACTGGTACTACCCGGTGCTCGGCGGCGCGGTGCGCGGCCAGGCCGCCTTCGAGCTGCTGGAGCGGGAGTGGGGCACGTTCGTGGTCCCCGGGCTCGGCATCCGCTGCGTGTCGGACCAGCCGTGGGTGACCGGCGCGGAGACGTGCGAGCTGGCGCTGGCCCTGGACGCGCTGGGCGACCGTGACCGCGCGGTCGCGCTCTTCGCCGACATGCAGCACCTGCGGCACGAGGACGGCTCGTACTGGACGGGCTGGCAGTTCGCCAACCGCAAGCACTTCCCGTACGAGCGTTCCGGCTACACGGCCGCGGCCGTGATCCTGGCCGCGGACGCCCTGCAGGGGCTCACCGGCGGGGGCGGGATCTTCCGCGACACCGCCGCGCCGTCCGGCCTCACCGGCCGCCCGGAGCTGTGCGGCTGTACGCCCGCGCGGGCGTGACGCGCAAGCGGTTTTGCCGCGTCTTTGCGCGCGAGGCCCGTGCGGCTCCGTGAAAGCGCCCAATGCGGTTACTAGCTTCGGGAGCGACCGTACGAGGCGTCTTCGGGGGAAGCGTGGGCGACACGGGCACGACATCGTTCTTGGAGCACGCCGGAAGCGAGCCGGTGGCGAGCCCGGCCCGAGGATGGCGGCGGCTGCTGTCGAGGGATCCGAGCGAATCGGACCTGAGCAGGCGGAGGTTCCGGCTCACGCGGCCGGCCTCCAGGGCCGTCATCGAACGCGCGGAGAGCTCCTACCTCACCGGGTTCAACGCGGTCGTCTCACGGAATGTCGAACGGATCGAGGACATCTCCCGTGATCAGCTGGCCTTCGCCTACGAAGGGGCGGGGGCCGCGTGCGCGGTGCTCGATCTGGTCACCCTGACCCGGGGCCGGCGCCTTCGCGAGCTACTGGCCGGCCCCGCCGCGCACCACGCGTTCGCCGTCCACCTGGGCGCCGGCCGCGGCTACGCCATGCTGCGGATGCGGCCGGTGCGCGCCGCCCGGCGGGCCCACCCGCTGCTGCGCTGGCTGGCGCTCGACGGGTTCGGGTTCCAGTGGAGCATGGCGCGGGCCGATCGGATGGTGGGCGAGCGGGCCATGCCCGACCTGCTGTCGCGGGCCCACTGCGCGCTGTTCGACCAGGGGCTGGGGCGGCTGCTCTGGTATCACGACTGCGCCTCGCCCGACGACGTGGCGGCCAGGATCGCCGCCTATCCGGTGGCGCGGCGGGCGGCGCTGTGGAGCGGCGTGGGCTTCGCGGCCGCCTACACCGGCGGCGCGGAGGCCGACGAGCTGTGGTGGCTGACCGAGCACGCGGGCGGCGACGGCTTCCGCTCCCATCTGGCGCAGGGCTGCGCGTTCGCCGCGGCGGCCAGGGCACAGGCGGGGCCGCTGCCGGACCACGTGGCGCAGGCGGCGCCGATCCTGGCGGGCGGCACGGCCGAGGAGGCCGTCGCCTGGGCCGACCGGGCGCTGCTGACCCTCGCGGACGACCCGTGCGGCCACGAGGAGTTCCTCGCCTGGCAGGCGCACACCCGCCGCCTCTGGCTGCGCCGCCACCAGCCGGCCTGACCCGGCGCGCTAGATGCCGTCGGCGACGCGCTCCAGGACGCGCAGCGAGCCCGTCACGCCCACCTCGGCGAACGCCCCGGACTCCAGCGCCCGCAGGTAGACCCGGTAGGGCGCCTGGCCGCCGTCGGCGGGGTCGGGGTAGATGTCGTGGAAGACCAGCGCCCCGCCGGGCATGACGTGCGGCGCCCAGCCCTCGTAGTCGCGGGTCACCGGCTCCTCGGAGTGGCCGCCGTCGATGAACAGCATGCCGAGCGGCGTCGTCCAGAGCTTCGCCACCCGGTCCGAGTGCCCGACGATCGCGATCACCTCGTCCTCCAGCCCGGCGGCCGCGATCGTGGCGCGGAACGTCGGCAGTGAGTCCATCTTGCCGAAGCGCAGGTCGACCAGCGTCGGGTCGTGGTGCGCCCAGCCGGGCTGGATCTCCTCGGAGCCGCGGTGGTGGTCGACGGTGACGACCACGGAGCCGGCCTCGCGGGCGGCGGCGCCGAGGTAGATCGCCGACTTGCCGCAGTAGGTGCCGATCTCGCAGATCGGCCCGCGGGACCCGTATGTCCGAGCCGCCTCGTACAGGGCCAGGCCCTCCTGCGCGGGCATGAAACCCTTGGCGTGCTCAGCTGCGTAGAGCAGCGCGGGCGGCATCGTCATGCCCAGCACCCTAACGGCACCGAATATTATTCGGGCCACCCCTTGCCCGCCATTATGCAACCTGTTCTACTTGGCAGCGTGAATCAGCGCGCTCGCATCTCCATGTCCGGGGAAGAGGTCGCCGCGTTCCTGGAAGCGGGACGTAAGCTCCAGCTGGCCACCATCAACGCCGACGGCACGCCCCACCTCGTGACCATGTTCTACGGCCTGGACGACAAGGGCAGGATCACGTTCTGGACGTACGCCAAGTCGCAGAAGGCGCTCAACCTGGCCCGCGATCCGCGGGTGAGCTGCCTGGTCGAGCTGGGCGACGACTACAGCGAGCTGCGCGGGGTGCTGGTGTACGGGCGGGTCACGCCGCTGGACAGCCCCGAGGACGTGCTTGACACCGGCATGCGGGTGGCGCGCCGGATGACTCCCGGCGTGGCTGACGAGCAACTGCGTCCCTACGTGGAGCACACCGGGCGCAAGCGGCTCGCGTACGTGGTCGAGCCTGCCAAAGTGGTCTCATGGGATCACCGGAGAATCACGTGAAAGTCAGTGTCGACGAGCTGGTCTGCGAGGCCAACGCCGTCTGCGTGGGCCTCGCGCCCGAGGTCTTCGAGCTGGATGACGACGACCAGCTCCACATCCTGCTCCCCGAACCACCCCCCGAGATGCTCGACCGCGTCCGCCACGCGGTGCGGTCCTGCCCCAAAGCCGCCCTCTCCCTTGAGGATTAGCCGGAGGAGGAAACCATGCGCGCAGCTCTCCTGCACGCCGTAGGCGACGACAAGCTGGACATCCGCGACGACATCACGCTGGCCCCCGTCGGGCCGGGTGACGTCCGCGTACGGATCAAGGCGACGGGCGTCTGCCATTCCGACCTGTCGGCCATGACCGGCGTGCTGCCGCAACCCGTGCCGCTGATCCCCGGCCATGAGGGCGCGGGCGAGGTGGTGGAGGTCGGCGAGCACGTCGGCTCGGTCCAGCCGGGCGACCACGTGGTGATCAGCTGGCGGCCGGCCTGCCAGGAGTGCGACCTGTGCCTGGGCGGCCAGCCCTTCCTGTGCATGAAGTACATCATCGAGTCGTTCACCAAGGGCAACTTCCGCTTCGGCGGCGGCACCACCGCCTTCGGCATGGCCGGCTGCGGCACCTGGGCCGAGGAGATCGTGGTCCCGTCGGTGGGCGTCGTGAAGATCGACCCCGAGGTGTCGTGGGAGGCGGCGGCGCTCATCGGCTGCGGCATCACCACCGGCGTGGGCGCCGCGATCAACACCGCCAGGGTGCGCCCCGGCTCGACGGTCGCGGTGATCGGCTGCGGCGGCGTCGGCCTGTCGGTGATCCAGGGCGCGCGCATCTCCGGCGCCCGCACGATCCTCGCCATCGACCCGCTGGAGTCCAAGCACGAGCTGGCCAAGAAGGTCGGCGCCACCCACGCGGTCACCCCCGAGGGCGTGCCTGGCGCGCTGGCCGAGCTCACCGGCGGCGCCGGCTTCGACTACGGCTTCGAGGTCGTCGGCAAGTCGGCCACCATCCAGTCGGCCTGGCAGATCACCCGCGCGGGGGGCGACGTGATCGTGGTCGGCGCGGGCGCGGCCGACGACATGGTCTCGATCTCCGCCTTCAGCCTGCTGTTCGAGGGCAAGAACCTGCTGTCGAGCCTGTACGGGGAAGCGGACGTCCGCCATGACTTCCCGTACTTCGCCAAGCTCTACAAGGCCGGGCAGCTCGACCTGGAGTCGCTGATCAGCTCCCGCATCAAGCTCGCCGACCTCAACGACGCGGTGGCCGCGCTGAAGAGCGGCGAGGTGCTGCGCCAGATCGTCATCATGGACTGATCGCGGTTCCGGTCGCCGGCGCCCCGGGTGGATCGTCCACGCCCAGGGCACCGGCGGCCACAGGGCGTCTCAGCCATGGCCGTGGGTCGCGCCGGCCGGGCACTTCACGCTCGGGTTCCACTGCTCGAACATGCCCTTCGGGTTCTCCTTGAAGATCCAGAGGTGCAGGTCGTAGTGGATGGGCATGCCGTCCACGTGCGGCCCCATCGGCCCCTGGAACTCGTGCCCGAGCAGCGTGGGCCGGTCGTCGACGGTCGCGATGCGCTGGTCCCTGTCGCGCTGGAAGTACTCGACCGCCCCCAGCTCCCGCCCGCCGTGGCCGTCGGGCACGTACACGAGGATCTCCGGACGCATCAGCTCGATCTTCGGGTCCTCGATGAGCCGCGTGTTGGCGTAGTGGTAGCCCATGCCGCCGAGCCGCTCACCGCCGGGCAGCGTGTACGGGAACTCCCAGCAATCGTCGGCCCTTTCGTACCCGTCCTGCTCGGCGACCTTCGGGTCCTTGTACTTCGCCGTCGCCTGGCGCAGCTGGTCGAGCCAGTCCGCCGGAGGGGTGTCACTCCGGTCCACGTCGACGCCCTCCGCCTGGGCCGTCGCCGCGGCGGGCAGGACGACGACGGACGTCGCGCATGCGGCGGCCAGGAGCATGGATGCGATTCTTCTCATGCCCTTGTTTGTCCGCTAACGCCCCTCGTGTCAAACACTGAGGGTTTCCAATTCTTCACTGACGGTCAGCGTCGGGCGAGGGCCTCGGGTCCGAGGCCCTCGCCCGATGGTCAGCCGTTGCTGAAGGCCGCGTCGAAGGCCGCCGTCGGCGGGGTGATCGAGTTCATGGTGCGGATGTACGACAGCGCCTCCCTGGCCCCGTCGAGCCGGTCCATCCCGGCGTCCTCCCACTCGATCGAGATCGGTCCCTCGTACCCGATGGAGTTCAGCGCGCGGAAGCAGTCTTCCCACGGCACGTCGCCGCGGCCGGTGGAGACGAAGTCCCAGCCGCGCCGCATGTCCGCCCACGGCAGGTGCGACGACAGGCGGCCGCGGCGGCCGTCGCCGACGCGGACGCGGGTGTCCTTGCAGTCGACGTGGTAGATGCGGTCGGCGAAGTCGAGGATGAACGCCACCGGGTCGAGGTCCTGCCACACCATGTGGGACGGGTCCCAGTTGAGCCCGAACGCGGGCCGGTGGCCGATGGCCTCCAGGGTGCGCACGGTGGTGTGGTAGTCGTAGGCGATCTCGCTCGGGTGCACCTCCAGCGCGAACCGCACGCCGACCTCGTCGAACACGTCCATGATCGGGTTCCACCGGTCGGCGAAGTCCTGGTAGCCGGCGTCCACCATGGAGGCGGGCACGGGCGGGAACATCGCGACGGTGTGCCAGATGGACGAGCCGGTGAAGCCGACGACGGTGTCGACGCCGAGCAGGGCGGCGGCCCTGGCGGTGTTCTTCATCTCCTCGGCGGCGGCCTGACGCACCGACTCGGGGTCGCCGTTCCCCCAGATGCGGGCGGGCAGGATCGCCTTGTGCCGCGCGTCGATCGGGTGGTCGCAGACGGCCTGGCCCACGAGGTGGTGAGAGATGGTCCACACCTTCAGGCCGTGCTTGTCGAGCTGGGCGCGCTTCTGCTCGACGTACGACGGGTCGGAGACGGCCTGGGCGACGTCGAAGTGGTCGCCCGAGCAGGCGATCTCCAGACCGTCGTAGCCCCATTCGGCGGCGAGCCGGCACACCTCCTCGAACGGCAGGTCGGCCCACTGGCCGGTGAACAGCGTGACGGGTCTCATCAGTCCTCCACGGTGGTGTAGCGGCTGCCGTCGGCCGCGCTGCGCTCGACGGCGGCGAGCACGCGCTGGACACGCAGCCCGTCGGCGAACGACGGCGTGGGATCGGCGCCCTGGCCGATGGCCTCCAGGAAGTCCTTGATCTCGTGGGTGAACGTGTGCTCGTAGCCGAGGCCGTGGCCGGGCGGCCACCACGCGCCCACGTACGGATGGTCGGGTTCGGTGACGAGGATGCGCTCGAAGCCGCGCCCGCCGTCGCTGACCCACAGCTCGTTCATCGCCTCGAAGTCGAAGGCGAGGCTGCCGAGCGAGCCGTTGAGCTCGATCCGCAGCGCGTTCTTGCGGCCGGTGGCGAACCGGGTGGCCTCGAACGAGCCGAGCGCCCCGCCGGACAGCCGCCCGACGAACAGGGCGGCGTCGTCGACCGTGACGGCTCCCCTGCCGGAGCCGCCGCTGGCGGCCAGGCCCGCCGAGCCTTCGGCCAGCGGCCGCTCCTTGATGAACGTCTCGGTCAGCGCGGACACCCCGACGAGGTGCTGGCCGGCGATGAACTGGGCGGCGTCGATGATGTGCGCGCCGATGTCGCCGAGCGCGCCCGAGCCGGCCTTGTCCTTCCGCAGCCGCCACACCAGCGGGAAGTCCGGGTCGACGATCCAGTCCTGGAGGTACTGGGCGCGCACGTGGCGGATCTCGCCGAGCCGGCCCTCCTCCACCAGGCGGCGGGCCAGCGCGATGGCGGGCACCCGCCGGTAGTTGAACGCCACCATGCTCTTGCCCGTGGCCGAGGCGGCGGCCGCCGCCATGGCCTCGGCCTCGGGCACGGTGTTGGCGAGCGGCTTCTCACAGATGACGTGCTTGCCGGCGCGGAGTGCGGCGATGGCGATCTCGGCGTGTGTGTCGCCGGGCGTGCAGATGTCGACCACGTCGACGTCCGCCCGCCCGACCACCTCCCGCCAGTCGGTCACCGCCTCGTCCCAGCCCAGCCGCTCGGCCGCCGCCTCTGTGGCGTCCTTCGACCGGCCCGCGATGACCCGCATGCGGGGCGTGACGGGCAGGTCGAAGAAGGCGGCGACGTTGCGCCAGGCCTGGGAATGGACGCGGCCCATGAAGGCATAGCCGATCATGCCGACGCCGACGGTTCTGTCTGACATGCAACCCCCGATCAGGATTCGAAGCCGAGTGGCAGATACTGCTCGACGTTCTCCTTGGTAATGGTCTCGGATGCCAGCGTGATCGACTGGGGAACCTGGTTCTCCACGAGATCACTCATGCCCTTCCCTTGGGCGATCAGGCGGGCGAGCTTGATCGCGGAGGAGGCCATGGTCGGGCTGTAGGTGACGGTGGCCTTCAGGACCGTGTTGTCCTCCTTGATCGCCCGCATGGCGTTGGCCGAGCCGGCCCCGCCGACCATGATGAACTCGTCCCGGCCGGCCTCGCTGATGGCGGCGAGCACGCCGACGCCCTGGTCGTCGTCGTGGTTCCAGAGCGCGTCGATCTTGCTGTGGGCCTGCAGCAGCGAGGTGGCGACCTCGTTGCCGGTCTCGACGGTGAACTGCGCGTCCTGCTGGGCGGTGACCTCGAAGCCGTACGTCTTGAGCGCGTCGGCGAAGCCCTTGCTGCGGTCCTGGGTCAGCGGGAGGGTGGCGATGCCCTGGATCTCGACGATGACCGGGTTCGAGACGTTCTTCTCCTTGAGCGCGGTGCCGATGTAGTGGCCGGCGGCCACGCCCATGCCGTAGTTGTCTCCGCCGATCCAGGTGCGGTAGGCGAGCTTGTCGGGGAAGATCCGGTCCAGGTTGACCACGGGGATGCCGGCCTCGGTGGCCCGCAGCGCGATCTGGTTCAGCTGCTGGCCGTCGTTGGGCAGGATGACCAGCGCGTTCACCTTCGCGGCGATGAGCGACTCGACCGCGGAGATCTGCTGGTTGATGTCGTTGGTGGGCTCGACGGGCTGGAACTCGACGTCCGAGAACTGCCCGGCGGTGGCTTCGGCGTTCTTGGCGATGGCCGCGATCCAGCCGTGGTCGGCGGCGGGGGCGGAGAAGCCGATGGTCACCTTGGTGCCGGGCTCGTCGTTGCCGCCGGCCGCCTGGGTGGGCGCGGGGGCGGCCGAGGTCGGCGCGGCGGACGGCTCGTTGCTGGTGCAGCCGGCCGCCAGCAGCGCGGCTCCGCCGAGCCCGCCGATCAGGAAACCCCGGCGCGCGACGTTTTCACTCATGGTGCTCTCTCCTTCAAGTTCCGCCGCTGGAGGAGGACGGCGACGACGATGATCAGGCCCTTGGCGATCAGTTGGTCACTGGTGTTGAGCCCGTTGAGGATGAACAGGTTCGTGATGAGCGTGAAGATGAGCAGGCCGAGGATCGATCCGATGATCGTGCCCCGGCCGCCGGTGAGCAGGGTGCCGCCGATGATGACGGCGGCGATCGCGTCCAGCTCGTACAGGTCGCCGTGGGTGGACGAGCCCGTGGTGGTGCGGGCCATGATGAGGACCGCGGCGATGCCGCAGCACAGCCCCGACAGCGCGTAGAGCAGCATGGTGTGCCGGCGCACGTCGATGCCGGCGAGCCGGGCCGCCTCGGGGTTGCCGCCGACGGCGTAGGTGCGGCGGCCGAACGTGGTGCGGTTGAGCAGCACCCAGCCGAGCGCCACGACCAGCGCGAAGATGTAGACCAGCAGCGGGACGCCGAGCACCCGCGTGGTCGACAGCTCGACGATGGCGGAGTTCTCCGGCTGGATGAGCTGCGTCTTGCGGTCGGACATGCGCTGGGCGAGCCCGCGGGCGGCGACCAGCATGGCCAGGGTGGCGATGAACGGCACCAGCCGCCCGTAGGCGATGAGCAGCCCGTTGACCAGCCCGGTCCCGGTGCCGACCAGGATGGCGCAGATCGCCATGACGACCGGGCCGAACTCCTGGGTGGCCACCGTCGTCGCCCACACCGAGGCCAGCGCCATGATCGCGCCCACCGACAGGTCGATGCCGCCGCCGATGATGACGAACGTGGCCCCGACGGTGATGACGCCGATGGTGGCGGCCAGCGACAGGATGCTGACCAGGTTCGAGGTGGTGGCGAACGCGGCCGGCTTGGTCACCAGGCCGACGACGACGAGCAGCGCGATCGCCACCAGCAGGCCCATGTGGCCGGCCTCGGTCAGCCTGCCGAGCGGGTTGCCGCCCGCCCGCCCAGGCAGCGCGATGCCTGGCGGCCCGGTGTCCGACCGTGGTTTCGTGGGGTCGCTCATCAGGCCGCCCTCCCGTTCATGATCATGTCGAGTACGAGGTGCTCGTCGAGCTCGCGGGCGTCGCCCTCGTGGATGACCGACCCTTCGCGCAGCACCAGCACGCGGTCGGCGAGGCCCAGCACCTCAGGCACCTCACTGGAGACCAGCAGCACGCCGATGCCGCGGTCGGCCAGGTCGCGGATGACCGCGTACAGCTCCGCCCTGGCGCCCACGTCGACGCCCCGGGTCGGCTCGTCGAGCAGGAGCAGCTTGCGGCTGCCGAGCAGCCAGCGGGCGAGCACCGCCTTCTGCTGGTTGCCGCCCGACAGCGTCTTGACGGGCCGCTCCGGGTCGGGCGGGCGGATGTCGAGCGCCTTGGCCAGCCGCTCGGCCTCCGCCCTCTCCCGGGTACGGTCCAGCCAGCCGAACTTCGCGAACCCGGGCAGGCTGCCCAGGGTGATGTTGGCCGTGACGCTCTGGTCCAGCAGCAGCGCCTGGGCCTTGCGTTCCTCGGGGGCCAGGCCCATGCCCCGGCGCACGTTGCCGACGACGCTCTTCCGTACCTGCTTGCCGGAGAGCACCACCCGGCCGGAGGACGGGCGCGCCCCGTACACGGCTTCGAGGATCTCCGAGCGCCCGGAGCCGACCAGGCCGGCCAGCCCGACGATCTCGCCGGCGCGCACCGCGAAGGACACGTCGCGGAACGCGCCCGGGGAGGTGAGCCCCTCGACCCGCAGCACCTCCTCGCCGGGCGGCCCGCCGGCGGGCGCCTCCGGCCGCGGCGGGAACACGTACTCGACGTTCCTGCCGGTCATCAGCGAGACGATCTGGGAGGTGGGGGTGTCGCGGGCGGGCAGCCCCACCGCGACGGTGCGGCCGTCCTTCAGCACGGTGACGCGGTCGCCGATCTCGCGGATCTCCTCCAGCCGGTGGGAGATGTAGACCACGGCCACGCCCTGGCTCGTCAGCTCGCGGATGATGCGGAAGAGGTTGGCCACCTCGTCGTGGGCGAGCGCGGCCGACGGCTCGTCCATGATGATCAGCCGGGCGTCGTGGGACAGTGCCCTGGCCATGGACACGACCTGCTTGGCGGCCGGGGACAGCCGGCCCACCTCGGTGGTGGGGCGGATCTCGGGGTGGCCGAGGCGTTCGAGCACCTGGCGGGCGGCCCGGTTGCCGGCGGCCCGGTTGACGAAGCCGAGCCTGGCGTGCTCGTGGCCGAGGAAGATGTTGTCGGTCACGCTGAGCCCGTCGACCAGGTCGAGCTCCTGGTAGATGGTGGCGAAGCCGAGCTTGATCGCGTCGTTGGGGCCGGACGGGCGGACCCGCTGACCGTTGAACTCGACCGTGCCCTCGTCCGGTTGGTGCACGCCCGCCATGACCTTGATGAGCGTGGACTTGCCGGCGCCGTTCTGGCCGAGCAGGCAGTGCACCTCTCCCGCCCGCACGTCGAGGTCCACGCCGTCGAGCGCGCGCACGCCGGGGAACTGCTTGACGATGCCCCTCATGACGAGCATGGGGCTCCCTTTCAGGCGTTGACGATCTTGTTGATGTTGTCCGGGGACAGGTAGTGCTCGATCGCCAGGATTCCGGCGCCCATGACCGCGGCGTCGACTCCCATGCGACTCGGCACGATCGACAGATGGTGGGTGGCCAGCGGCAGCGAGCGGCGGTAGATCGTCTCCCTGATGCCCGCGAGCAGGTGCTCGTGGACGCGGGAGAGCGCGCCGCCGATGACGATGGCCTCGGGGTTGAAGAAGTTGACCAGGCTGGCGAGCACCTCGCCGATGAGCCGTCCGGCCTCGCGGACCAGCCGCAGCGCCTGGGTGTTGCCGGCCTGGACGAGGGCGACGACGTCGGCGCCCGTCTCGGCGGGGACGCCGAGCTCGGTGAGCCGGCGCGCCACCGCCGCGCCGCCCGCCACGGCCTCCAGGCAGGCGCTGTTGCCGCACCGGCAGCCGGACTCCTCGTGGCCGCTGACACGGATGTGGCCGATGTCGCCGGCCGAGCCCTGGGCGCCCCTGTGGAGCGTGCCCTCGGCCACGATGCCGCAGCCGATGCCGGTGCCGACCTTGACGAACAGCAGGTGGCGGGCCGCCGGGAAGGCGTTGCGGTGCTCGCCGAGCGCCATCACGTTCACGTCGTTGTCGACCAGGACGTCGACGCCGGGGAAGTAGTCGGGGATCGGGTAGTCGTTCCAGCCGGGCATGATCGGCGGGTTGTTGGGCCGGCCGGTGGCGAACTCGACCGGCCCAGGCACACCCATGCCGATCACCCGCAGCGCCGCCCTGGGCCGGCCCGCCTCGGCGAGCAGCCGGTCGATCCGCCCGTCGACGTGGGCCAGGACCTTCTCCGGGCCTTCGCCGATGAGCAGTGAGTCCTCGCACTGGGCGAGCAGGTCGCCGGTCATGTCCATGAGCGCGATCCGGCAGTGGGTGGCGCCCAGGTCGACGCCGGCGAACGCGTGCTCCTCGGCGTGCAGGCGGAGCTGGCGCGGCGGCCGTCCGCCGGTGGACTCGCCGCTCTCGGTCTCCTCGACCAGCCCGCGTTCGATCAGCGCGTCCACCCGTTGCGAGATCGTGGAGCGGGCCAGGCCGGTGAGCCGGGCGAGATCGGAACGGGTCGTGGCTGAGCCTGCGCTGATGAGCGTCAGGACGTCACCGGGCGAGCCCGGGGCGAGGGTCATGCCGCGACAATAAGATCACACAACGCGCAATTCAAGAGGGCGAGGTGACATAACTCCCCATACTTACGCCGTTCATCGAACAAAGTCTGATTGGCCGGACATGACGAAGACCGGACGGGGGTCCCCCCGCCCGGCCTTGACGTGCCGCGATCAGAGCATGCGCTGCATGGACTCCGTGGCCGACTGGACGTACGGCTGCTCGGCCATGACCTCGTCCCAGTGGTCGGCGATCGACTCGGGCGTGAGGTCGTCGGTCTTCCAGCCCGGCCCCTCGGCGACGAACACCCGGGCCACCCGGCCCCCGCCCACGCTGAACACCTCGCCGCTCACCTCGCACGACTCGTGCACCAGGTAGGCGACCAGGGCGCTGATCCGCTCCGGGGTGAACTTGGCCTCGAACTCCGCGGGCAGCAGCGCCTCGGTCATCCGGGTCCACGCGATCGGGGCGATGGCGTTGGCCTTGATGCCGTTGCGCGCGCCCTCGATGCCGATGGTCTTGGTCAGCCCGACCAGGCCCATCTTGGCCGTGGAGTAGTTGGCCTGGCCGAAGTTGCCGAACAGGCCGGCCGGGCTGGAGGTGTTGACGACGCGGCCGTAGCCGGCCTCCTTCATGTGCGGATAGGCGGCCTGGCTGACCAGGAAGGACCCGCGCACGTGCACGGCGAGCACGTTGTCGAAGTCCTCGACCGTCATCTTGCCCAGGGACTTGTCCCGCAGGATGCCGGCGTTGTTGATCACGATGTCGACCTTGCCGAAGGCGTCGACCGCGGACTTGACGATCGCCCGCGCGCCCTCGGGGGTGGCGACGTTGTCGGTGCTGGCTATCGCCTGCCCGCCGTTCTTGGTGATCAGCTCTGCCACCTCGGCGGCGGGGCCCGTCGAGGCGCCGGTGCCGTCGAGCGCGCCGCCGAGGTCGTTGACGACCACCTTGGCGCCGCGCTCGGCCAGCAGCAGCGCGTGTGAGCGGCCGAGGCCGTGCCCGGCCCCCGTGATGATCGCGACCCTGTCATCGAACCGCAGCATCGAACCTCCAGCACAGGAGAACAACATTCTGTTACCTGCACGATAACCCAGCGCCCCGCGGTCAGCCCTCAGCTCGGGTCCACAGCTCCGGCTCGCCCGGCAGGCGGCGGGCCCGGCCGCGCGACTCCAGCCACACCAGGTGGGCGAGCGTCTCGTTGCCGGCCGCGCGGCGCATGAACGACGGGATCGACTCCCAGGGCCGCGACCAGGTGAGCTTGGTGGCCACGTCCCAGCAGGTGACGCCGTCCGTGCCGGAGACGACCTCCTCGATCTCGGCCAGCCGCTCGCGGTGGTGCTCCATCACGTAGTCGACCCGCCCGGCCAGCTCCAGGAACCGGTACTCGTGCGCGGGGAGCACCTCCTCCACGTCGAACGCGCGCAGGGCGGCCAGCGCGTCCAGGTAGTCGGCCAGCGGGTTCGGCGCCGACTGCGGGTGCACGGCGACGGCGGAGGTGATCCTGGGCAGCACGTGGTCGCCGGTGAACAGCAGCTTCCTGGACGACTCGGCGAAGCACAGGTGGCCGGGCGAGTGCCCCGGGGTCCACACCGCGCGCAGGTCCCAGCCGGACAGGTCGAGCCGGTCGCCGTCCTCGATGAGCCGGTCGGGCGCGGCCATCGTGACGAAGGTGCGGATCATCATGGACGCGCCCGCCAGCTCGTCCACGGTCGAGGCGGGCACGCCGCACCGCAGGAGCTGCGCGCGCTCCTTGGCGACGAGCGCGTCGATGAACTCCTCGTCGTACCGCTCGCGCAGCAGCCCGGCGTCGGCGGGGTGCAGCCCGATCCACGCGCCCGACGCCTCGCGGACCCGCCCGGCGAGCCCGTAGTGGTCGGGGTGGATGTGGGTGACGAGCACCGCCTTGACGTCCGCGATCGTGTAGCCGGCCACGCCGAGCCCGGCCGTCAGCGCCTCGTACGCCTCGTCGGTGTCCCACCCGGCATCGATGATCGCCACGCCGTCGGCCAGCTCCAGCGCGTAGACGAGCACGTACCGCAGGGGGTTGATCGGGATGGGCACCGGGATCGACCAGAGACCGGGCCGGACCCGCTCGACCTCGGGGATGCCGCCGCCCGTCCATGCCGCACGCTGCTTCTCGCTGGAGGGGGTCACCACGAACTTCGCCATGCCCGTGATTCTGCCCGTACTTCCCGAACCATGTTCTACTGGGGTCATGGACGCGGTACGTGACGGGCGCTGGGTCAGGCAGGCCAACCACTTCACCGACCGGCTGGGGCCGCCCGAGCCGGGCCGCTACCGGCTCTACGCCTCCTACGCCTGCCCGTGGGCGCAGCGGGTGCTGATCGTCCGCGAGCTGCTCGGCCTCCAGGACCTGCTCGACGTCGCGATCGTGGACCCGATCAGGGACGAGCGGGGCTGGCGGGTGCCGGGCGGCGGGTTCCTGTCGGAGCTCTACCTGGCCACCGACCCGGGCTTCGAGGGCCGCCACACGGTGCCGTGCGTGTGGGACGTCAAGGAACGGCGCATCGTCACCAACGACTTCCCGCAGATCACCCTGGATCTGGAGACCCGCTGGGGCGGCACGCCCGACCTGTATCCGAAGGAGCTGCGCGACGGGATCGACGCCGTGAACGACCGCCTCTACCACGGCCTCAACAACGCGGTCTACGAGGCGGGCTTCGCCAGGAGCCAGGAGGCGTACGAGGACGCGGTGCGCCGGGTGTTCGCCACGCTGGACTTCCTGGAGGAGCGGCTGACGGGGTCGGAGTTCCTGTTCGACCGGCTGACCGAGAGCGACGTGCGTGCCTACACGACGCTGGCGAGGTTCGACACGGTCTACTACGCGCACTTCAAGTGCTCGGTCCGCCGGCTGACGGACTATCCGGCGGTGTGGGCGTACGCGAGGAGGTTGTACGCGATCCCGGCCTTCCGCGAGACCACGGACTTCGACCACATCAAGCGCCACTACTACATGACCCAGACGACCATCAACCCGAACCGGCTCGTCCCGCTGGGACCGGAGCTCGACTGGAGCCTGTGACCGGCATCCGGACGAACAGCAGCGCCGAGGCCAGCACCACGGCCGCGCTCACCCCCCAGGCGGCGGCCACGCCGGCCTGCACGGCGAGCGTGCCGAGCGTCAGGTTGGCCAGGATGCCGCCGGACTGCAGGGAGAGCGAGGACGTGGAGGTGACGGTGGTGCGCTCGGCGGCCGTGACGGCGTTGTGGGTCATCTCCAGGCACAGCAGCCCGGTCACCGAGGAGCCGACGAACAGCGCGACGTAGGCCGCGCCGGCGGTCAGGAGCCCGGCCGCGCCGCCGAGCCCGGCCGTCGCGGCCAGCGCGCCGACGGAGAGCGCGGTCGCCACGAGGCCGGCGATCGCTCCCCTGGCAGAGCCACCGGCCAGGCGGGCGGCCCGGGGCGCCAGCGCGCTGCCCGCGGCGCTGCCGGCGAATCCCAGCGCGGCGACGACCGCGTACGCCGTGCTGCCCTGCTCGGCCGTGCCCGCCAGCTGGGCCAGACGGCCCGGGGTGAGCAGCTCGATCGACATCAGCATCACGCCCGAGGCCGCGGACGCGAGCATCAGGCGGCGCAGCACGCGCCCGCCGGCCGCCAGCCGCACCCCGGAGACGACCGTGGCGGGCACCTCGCGCAGCACGCCGCCGAGCGACCTGCGGGCATGCGGCGGCTCGGGCAGCGCGAGGAGCACGACCGCCAGCAGGACCGCCGCCGCCACCGCGCCCACCAGGCTCGGCGCGGCCAGCGGGAACACCAGCTCAGGCGGCACCACGAGCGGCAGGGCGCCGCCGGCCAGCACGCCGAGGCAGAGCGCCACGGACTCCATGGCCGCGCCGCGGGACAGCCCCGGCTTGAGGTCGGCGTCGCGCCCTTCGAGGCGGTGCAGCGTGTCGACGTACCAGGACGTGGCGGGACCGCTGGACAGGGCCCTGGCGACGCCCTTGAGCGCCCCGCTGACCAGGAACATCCAGAACGCCGTGGACACGCTCATCAGCAGGAGCGCCGCTGTCAGGAACACGGCGGAGACGGCCAGCATCACGCGCCGCCCCACGACGTCGGACAGGCCGCCGGTGGGCAGTTCCAGCGCCACGGTGACCGTCGAGAAGACCGTGACCACCAGGCCGATCTGCGCCAGGCCGAGACCTCTCTCGGTCATCAGCAGCACCATCGAGGGGACCTGCAGCCCGACCGGCAACCAGGCCAGGAAGCAGACGAGCGTGTAGCGGCGTAACGCGGAACGGGCGGTCATGACTCCTCCTCCTGGGACGTGCGGGGGACGGCGCCCAGCCAGACGTGCACCTTCCTGGCGCCGGGGTCGCCGGCGTGGCGGGCGACGAGGTCGCGCAGGAGCTCCTCGGCCCGGTCCTTGAACTCGCGGAGCGCGGCGGGCGGCAGCGTGAGGAGGTGGTCGCTCATCCCGGAGACGTCCGCCCACTCCTCGGACCAGCCGGCCTGGCCGTACTCCTCCATCACCCGCCCGACCATCTCGGCCTGCCGCAGGTGGATGATCCTGAGCGCCTCGCGGCCCTCGGCGCTGGCGGACAGCTCGACGGCGTCCCACGAGGTGTAGCGGTGGCGGGCGCGCCAGCGGCGCTCGCGGCCGTCGCGCTGGTCGGCGTCCTCCTCGATGAAGCCGTACTTGAACAGCTCGCGCAGGTGGTAGCTGGTCGAGCCCGAGCTCTCGCCGACCTTGCGGCCCAGCTCGCTCGCGGTGGCCGGCCCGTCGCCGCGCAACAGGCCGAGCAGGCGCACCCGCAGCGGGTGGGCGACCGCCTTGAGCACCCGCGGGTCACTGATCGTGTACTGCTCTTCCATACGATCGAGCGTAAACCGCAAAGAGTTTTTTGCAAAGGCAATTTTGCGGTTTTCCGAGATCGGTAGACTGGGCGGATGCTGGACGACATCTGGGTGGACGACGCGGTCGCCGCGCTCCGCCCCGACTTCACGGTGCTCGCGATGACGGCCCTCGGCCTGCGCAACGGGCCCACCGACGACCGGTCCCGCGCCTGGCTCGCCGAGGCGGCCGAGGCGGCGCGGCCGGTCCAGGACGCCAAGATCGACGCCTGGAAGGACGCCTACCGCGCCTTCGGCGCCAAGCCGCAGCGCACCCGCCCGTCGGTCGACGCGCTCACCCGCAGGCTGCCGCTGCCGGAGATCAACCTGGTGGTCGACGCCTACAACTCCGTCAGCGTCAGACACGCGCTGCCCATCGGCGGCGAGGACCTCGACCGCTACTCCGGCCCGGCCCGCCTGGTCAGGGCGACCGGCGACGAGGCGTCCGAGGAGGCGCTGGGGCAGCCTGAGCCCGGCGAGGTGATCTGGCGCGACGACGTGGGCGTGACCTGCCGCAGGTGGAACTGGCGCCAGGTGGTGCGCACCCGGCTCACCGAGGAGACCACCAACGCGATCTTCCTGCTGGAGCGGCTGGAGCCGATGACGCTGGAGGAGCTGAAGGAGGCCGGCGAGGAGCTCGCCGACCTGCTGACCCGGCTCACTCCCGAGGTCCGCATCACCACCAGGCTTGTATCAAGCGGGAAGTAAACACCATCCAATGATGTTGATACCAAACGGTAATATTTTCAGCACCGCCTGTACTGACGAGGGAGGCGTGACCTCTTTGGACACCCCTGAGAGGATCAGCCGTGGCGCAACGGCCTAGGCTGCGCGCTGTGCCGGTCCGGGCGAGTAGCCTTGGACAAGTTCTCTATCATCAACGCCGATCTGCGGAAGAGGGCGATTTCCGCCGTGTCGTCTGAGTCGTCGCGGACAAACCCGCTGGCAAGCTTTGGTCAGAATGAATGGCTTGTCGACGAGCTGTACCAGAAGTACCTCCAAGACCCCGAGTCTGTAGACAAGGCCTGGTGGAACTTCTTCGCTGACTACAACCCTGACTACGGACCGGGGCGCACCCCGGCCAGGGAGGCGGCGAACGGCACGGCTACCGCGCCCGCGCCCGCCCCCGCAGCACCAGCGAAGGAGCCGCCCAAGGCGGCACCACCCAAGGCGGCGCCGGCCGCCGTGAAGCCGAAGCAGCCGTCTGCCCCGGTGCCCAAGGGCGCCGAGGAGGTCAAGCTGCGCGGCGCCGCGGCGCGCACGGCCGTCAACATGGACGCCTCGCTGGCCATCCCGACCGCCACCAGCGTCCGGGCCATCCCGGCCAAGCTGATGGTCGACAACCGCATCGTGATCAACAATCACCTCAAGCGGGGTCGCGGCGGCAAGGTCTCCTTCACCCACCTGATCGGCTTCGCCGTGGTCCGGGCGCTGGCGGCCATGCCGGACATGAACCACTCCTACACCGAGGTCGACGGCAAGCCCACGCTGGTCAAGCCGGAGCACGTCAACCTCGGCCTGGCCATCGACGTGCAGAAGAGCAACGGCGAGCGCCAGCTGCTCGTGCCGTCGATCAAGGCGGCCGAGGAGATGGACTTCCGGCAGTTCTGGATGGCCTACGAGGAGATCGTCCGCAAGGCGCGCGCCGGCAAGCTCGGCGTCGACGACTTCGCCGGCACCTCGATCTCGCTGACCAACCCCGGCACGATCGGCACCGTCCACTCCGTGCCCCGCCTGATGCCCGGCCAGGGCACCATCATCGGCGTGGGCGCGATGGAGTACCCCGCCGAATACCAGGGCGCCTCCCCCGAGACGCTCTCCCGCCTGGCCGTCTCCAAGGTCATCACGCTGACCAGCACCTACGACCACCGGATCATCCAGGGCGCCCAGTCGGGCGACTTCCTGCGCACGATCCACCAGCTGCTGCTCGGCGAGAACGGCTTCTACGACGAGATCTTCGAAGCCCTGCGCATCCCGTACGAGCCGGTCCGCTGGGTGCAGGACGTCTCGGCCTCGCACGACGACGACGTGTCCAAGTCCGCCCGGGTGCTGGAGCTGATCCACGCCTACCGCGTGCGCGGTCACCTCATGGCCGAGACCGACCCGCTGGAATACAAGCAGCGCAAGCACCCCGACCTCGACATCCAGTCCCACGGGCTCACCCTGTGGGACCTGGAGCGCGAGTTCGCCACCGGCGGTTTCGGCGGCCGCCCGCTGATGCGGCTCCGCGAGATCCTGGGCGTGCTCCGCGACTCCTACTGCCGCACCGTCGGCATCGAGTACATGCACATCCAGAACCCCGAGGAGCGGGCCTGGATCCAGGCGCGGGTGGAGAAGCCGCACGCCTCCCCGGCCCGTGACGAGCAGCTCAACATCCTGAGCCGGCTCAACACCGCCGAGGCGTTCGAGACCTTCCTGCAGACCAAGTACGTCGGCCAGAAGCGCTTCTCGCTGGAGGGCGGCGAGTCCCTCATACCGCTGCTCGACTCGGTGATCAGCGACGCCGCCGACGAGGGCCTCGACGAGGTCGTCATCGGCATGGCCCACCGGGGCCGGCTCAACGTGCTGGCCAACATCGTGGGCAAGTCCTACGGGCAGATCTTCGGCGAGTTCGAGGGCAACATCGACCCCCGCACCGCCCACGGCTCCGGTGACGTGAAGTACCACCTGGGCGCCTCCGGCGAGTTCACCGCGCCGAGCGGCAAGACCATCACCACGTCGGTGGTGGCCAACCCGTCCCACCTGGAGGCGGTCGACCCGGTCCTGGAGGGCGTCGTCCGCGCCAAGCAGGACCTGCTGGAGCGCGGCGAGGAGGGCTTCACGGTCCTGCCGGTGCTCGTCCACGGCGACGCGGCCTTCGCCGGCCAGGGCGTCGTGGCCGAGACGCTCAACCTGTCGCAGCTGCGCGGCTACCGCACCGGCGGCACCGTCCACGTCGTGGTCAACAACCAGGTCGGCTTCACCACCTCGCCCGCCTCGTCCCGCTCCTCGGTCTACGCGACCGACGTGGCGCGGATGATCCAGGCGCCGATCTTCCACGTCAACGGCGACGACCCCGAGGCCGTGGTCCGCGTGGGCGAGCTGGCCTACGAGTACCGCCGGGCGTTCCGCAAGGACGTCGTGATCGACCTCATCTGCTACCGCCGCCGCGGCCACAACGAGGGCGACAACCCGGCCTTCACCCAGCCGCTGATGTACGACCTCATCGACGCCAAGCGCTCGACCCGCAAGCTCTACACCGAGGCGCTGATCGGCCGGGGCGACATCACGGTCGAGGAGGCCGAGTCGGCTCTCCGCGACTACCAGGCCAAGCTGGAGCAGGCGTTCACCGAGACCCGCGAGGCGGCGAAGAAGCCGCTGGAGGCGGGGGCGATGCGGGTGCCGCCGACCGAGGTGGTCAAGTGGTCCCACGCCGACACGGCGACCTCGATCACCGACGAGACGCTCAAGCGCATCGTCGACACCCAGCTCAGCCTGCCCGAGGGCTTCACGGTGCACCCGCGCCTCGCGCCGGTGCTGCAGCGCCGGGGCCAGATGGTGGAGCAGGACTCCATCGACTGGAGCATGGGCGAGACGCTGGCGTTCGGCGCGCTGCTCATCGACGGCCACCCGGTCCGCCTCGTCGGTCAGGACTCCCGCCGCGGCACGTTCACCCAGCGCCACGCCGTGCTGGTCGACCGCGTGACCGGCGCCGAGCACACCCCGCTCAAGGCGTTCAACCAGGGCACGACCAAGTTCTACGTCTACGACTCGCTGCTGAGCGAGTTCGCGGCGCTGGGCTTCGAGTACGGCTACAGCGTCGTACGCCCTGACGCGCTGGTGCTGTGGGAGGCGCAGTTCGGCGACTTCGTCAACGGCGCCCAGACGATCATCGACGAGTTCATCTCGTCCGGTGAGCAGAAGTGGGGCCAGCGCTCGGGCGTGGTGCTCATGCTGCCGCACGGCTACGAGGGTCAGGGTCCCGACCACTCCTCGGCCCGCATCGAGCGGTTCCTCCAGGTCTGCGCGCTCGACAACATGACGGTCGCGCAGCCGACCACCCCGGCCAACCACTTCCACCTGCTGCGCTGGCAGGTGAAGTCGGGCCGGCACAAGCCGCTGGTCATCTTCACGCCGAAGTGGCTGCTGCGCCACAAGCGGGCCACCTCGAAGGCCGCCGACTTCACCTCGGGCACCTTCCAGCCGGTCATCGGCGAGACGCTGATCGACCCGGGCAAGGTCACCAGGGTGGTCCTGTGCTCCGGCAAGGTCTACTACGACCTGCTGGCCAAGCGGGAGGCCGACGGCCGCGACGACGTGGCGCTGGTCCGCGTGGAGCGGCTCTACCCGTACCCGAAGGAGGAGCTCGACGCCGAGCTGGCCCGGTTCGGCCCGCAGGCCGAGCTGCTCTGGGTGCAGGACGAGCCGATCAACATGGGTCCGTGGCCCTACCTGTCGCTCAAGCTGGCCGAGGACCCGCAGCTGCTGGGCGGCCGCCCCCTGCGGCGGGTCTCCCGTCCGGCCAACAGCTCGCCCGCGGCCGGCTCGCACGCCGCCCACGACGCGGAGCTGGAGGAGATCCTGCGCCAGGTCTACGGCTGACCTGATCACGTGAGTCGGCCCCCGCCCCGGCGGGGGCCGACTGCTTTCGCCGCGCTCCCCGCCGGGACGTGCGGGTCGCTTGGAGAGTCGAGGAGACGGAGCACGATGTACTTCACGGATCGGGGGATCGAGGAGCTGGTCGCTCGCCGGGGCGAGGAGGAGGTCACCCTGCTCTGGCTCGGCGAGCGGCTGCGCGAGTTCGTCGATCTCAACCCCGAGTTCGAGACACCGGTCGAGCGTCTGGCCACCTGGCTGGCCAGGCTCGACGACGAGGACGAGTGACACCCGCCCGCCCGTAGACGCGATACATCTTGAGATTTCGGCGGACGCGACATATCGTGTTCACTGTCAAGATGCGTCGCCAGAGAGGGCGGGATCATGCGGCAGTGGACCATCGAGAGTCCAGAGCAGCTCACGTTCGGGCACGTTGACGCCCTCGACGTGCGCATCGTGGCGGGCAGGCTCGCCGTGCTGGCCAGCGACGGTCCACCGGCGCTCGAAGTGGCCGAGTTCGACTCGGCCTCACCGCTGCTGGTCACCTACGACGAGGACGCCCGGCGCCTGAGCGTCACGTACAAGGATCTGACCTGGGACGGGATGCTCGGCTGGCTGCGCCGCGACCGGCGCAGGACCGTCGCGACGCTCACCGTGCCGCGCCGCTGCGCGGTCAACGCCGGAGTCGTGTCGGCGTCCGCCGTGGTGGCCGGGTTCGAGGCGTCGACGCAGGTCAAGAGCGTGTCCGGCGAGATCGTGCTCGACGGCGTGAGCGGTGAGGTGAGCGCCACCACCGCCTCCGGCGCGGTGGAGAGCCGGGCGATGGAGGGCGATCTGTCGTTCAAGAGCGTCTCCGGCGACCTGACCGTCGCCGACGGCCTGCCGCGCAGGCTGCGCGCCAACACCGTCTCCGGCCGCATCACCGCCGACCTCGCGCTCAAGCCGACCGGCTACGTCACGCTGAACACGGTCTCCGGCTCCATCCTGGTCCGGCTGCCCGAGAACGCGGCGACGGACGTCACGATCAGGTCGACGTCCGGCCGCCTGGTCAGCGCCTTCGAGGAGGTGTCGCAGACCGGCGGCCCCGGCGCCCGGTCGATGTCGGGGCGGCTGGGCGGCGGCATGGCCTCCCTTTCCGCGACGACCGTCTCCGGCGAAGTCACGCTGCTCAAGAGGGAGAAGCAATGAGTCCCGTCTTCGGCCACGGCCGGCTCCGGCTCTACCTGCTCAAGCTGCTGGAGGAGAGCCCCCGCCACGGGTACGAGGTCATCCGGCTGTTGCAGGACCGTTTCCTCGGCGTCTACTCGCCCTCCCCCGGCACCATCTACCCGCGCCTGGCCCGCCTGGAGGCCGAAGGCCTGGTCACGCACGAGGTGGCCGACGGCAAGAAGGTGTTCTCCATCACCGACAAGGGCCGCGAGGAGCTGAACGCCCGCCTCGACGAGCTCGACGACCTGGAGCGGGAGATCTCGGCCTCGGTACGCGACATCGCCCGCGAGGTGAAGGAGGACGTCCGCGACACCGTCAAGTCGCTGCGCGAAGAGCTGACGCGGATGGCCAGGGACGTGCGCACCGGCACCGGCGACGACGTCCGCCGTACGCGTGAGCGGCAGAAGCAGGAGTTCACCCGGCTCAAGGAGGAGCAGAAGCGCCAGTGGAGCGAGCACGCCCAGCATTGGCAGGGCGAGAGCGAGCGGCTGGCCGGCGAGTGGCGGCGCATCTGGACCGAGGTGTGGCGCACGGTCGGCGGCGCGCCGGAGAGCCGGGCGGAGCTGGACGACGAGCTGGGCGAGGCGCTCGCCGACTTCGTGGCGAAGGTCCGCGAGGAGGCGTCGGAGTCCAGCATCACCCGCGAGAAGCTCGACGACCTGCGGCGCACGCTCGACGAGACGTCCGCCCGGGTGCGTGACACGCTGCGGTCATGATCCGCCGGAGGGCGCCTGGTCCCCCGCCACCCGGGACCAGGCGCCCTCCGAGGTCAGGCGGTGAAGACGATCTTGCCGAAGACGTCGCCCTCGTGCATGGCCGCGAACCCGTCCCGGGCCTCGGCGAGCGGCATCGTCCGGTCGACGACCGGCCGGACCCCGGTCTGCTCCAGGAAGACGCCCAGCCGCTGGAGCTGGTCGCGGGTCCCCATGGTGGAGCCGACCACCGAGAGCTGCAGAAAGAAGACCCGGTTCAGGTCGGCCGGCGGGACCGCCCCGCTGGTGGCGCCGCTGACCACGATCCGACCGCCCGGCCTCAGCGACTTGAGCGAATGGTCCCAGGTGGCCTGACCGACCGTCTCCATCACGGCGTCCACCCGCTCGGGCAGCCGCGCGCCGGACTCGAAGACCTGGTCGGCGCCGAGCTCGCGGGCCCGTTCCCGCTTGGACTCGGAGCGGCTGGTCGCCCACACGCGGAACCCGCCCGCCCGGCCGAGCGCGATGAGCGCGGTGGCGACGCCGCCGCCGGCCCCCTGCACGAGCACGGTCGAGCCGGGCTCCAGCCCGGCCTTGTCGAACAGCATCCGGTACGCGGTCAGCCACGCGGTGGGCAGGCAGGCGGCCTCCTCGAAGGAGAGCGCGGCCGGCTTGGGCACGAGGTTGCGGCGGGGCACGGCCACGCGTTCGGCGAACGTGCCGTCGTACACCTCCGACAGCAGCGACCGCTTCGGATCGAGCGTCTCGTCGGCCCCGATGCCGACCACCGCGTGCACGACGACCTCGTTGCCGTCCTCGTCGACGCCGGCCGCGTCGCAGCCGAGCACGATCGGCAGCCGGTCCTGCCTGATGCCGACGCCCTTGAGCGTCCACAGGTCGTGGTGGTTGAGCGCGGCCGCCCGCACCGAGACGGTCGTCCAGCCGTCGGGGACCTTCGGCTCGGGGCGCTCACCGAGGGTCAGGCCGGCGAGAGGATTGTCGGGATCGGTCTGTGTGGCGGTAACGGCGAACATGGCCGCACCTTACTTGACGCTGATCCGGATGCCGTCGAGCGCCTTGCCGACGAACGCGTCGTCGCCCATCGCTACCACGCGCATCCCGTCACGGCACACGTCCGCGACCGGGTGTCCGCGCCCCCGGACGCCCCGGGGCAGGCCGCGCGTCTTCTCGCAGCCGGGGGTGGGGATGAGCGCCACCATGTCGGTCGCGCCGCCGCCGAACCAGAGCTGCGGGCCCACCGGTTCGCCGCGTTCGGTGTCGCCCGGTGCGGCCAGCCGCACCCGCCCGGCGCCGGACAGCACCAGGTGGCCGTCACCGGTCACCCGGCCGCGCACCCCGCTCGCGACCGCCAGCCGCTGGTCGAACCCCAGCCCGGGCGGGCGGTCGTACATGGCCATCCGCCACGGGCCGAACGCGAACAGCAGCACCTGCCCGAACGAGCCGCTGCCCGCCTGACGTGGCCAGAGCGTCACGTTGTCGCCGAACGACCTGATCGGCTCGCCCCCTCGGGTGATCTCCAGCTCGCCGTTGTAGGGGGCGGTGAGCTGGCGGAACTCGTCGTCGACCCACACGCCCTGGAACGGTCGCAAACCGAGCCGGTCGAGGCGGAGCTCGGCGGGGTAGCGCACGGTGGCCCGGACGCCGTCGGGGAACGTCACCTCGATCCGCGCCGTGCCCTTCTTCTCGTCCGCTTCCGGATGCAGCAGGTTGGGGCGGCTGTCGAGGCGGGTGAGCGACCGGATGGGGGCGGCGGCCTCGCGGGGCGGTTCCCGCTCGGGCGCGGGTTCGGGCCCGCGGCTGAGGATCAGGCCGGCGACGGACGCGCCCAGGAGCGCGAGCACGACCAGCAGCCCGATCGGACGGCGGCGGTCGCGCTCGCCCGCTTCGATGACATCGAACTGATCGGCCACGACGGACCTCGCTAGCGAGTTGTACTGCCCTCAGTTCAGTTGAGCGGCGACCGCCAGCGCAACCCCTCGAACTTGGCGAAATCCCGGTCACAGGTCACGAATTCGCATCCGTGCTCGATGGCGAGCGCGGCGAGATACGCGTCGGGCACGAGCTTTCCTTTCGCGTCGGATGCGACGCACAGCCGGGTGAAGATCTCCCAGTGCCGGGACCCGGCGTGGATCGTCACCGCGTGTGGCTGGCCACGGACGCTCTCGGCGAACTGTCTGGCCGTCTCGAAGGGCGTCGAGCCTGGGATGCGCGGGTCGGTGACGATGCGGATGAAGCCGTTGATGACGAAGTCGCTCACCGCGTAGGACTCCTCCCCGTAGAGGAGCTCCTTGAGGGCGGCGAGGCACTGCTCGTGGTGCTCCATGTCCCGCCGCTGCGCGTTGACCAGGATGTTGACATCAAGCATCCTCATGCTGCCGCACCCCCACCACACGCTCGATGTCATCCAGTTCAAGCATCTCCTGGATCTCGTGCCAGGTCAGCGTCGGCCCGTCCTCGGCCCCGGAGAGGGGCAGGTTGATCTGGGGGCGCTCCACCGTGTCGGTGGAACGGTTGAGTAGTTGACGCAAGGCGTCCTCCATCACTGAGTTGAGACTGCGTCCGTTTCTGGCCGCGTACGCCTTCGCCTCGTTGAGGAGTGTCTCGTCGATGCGCACCGTGGTCCTCCGCATGACTCCAGCGTCCGCCAGTGACATTTAAATGTCAATAGCGAAGCGTAGTCGAGCGATCACAATCTTTGCACCATCTTTGCCACCTCACCAACTCGCCACATTGACCTTGCCGTCCGTCGTCAGCTCGACCCGCTGCCCCACCAGCTCCCGCGACACGGCGTCCGCCATCAGCTCCTCCCTGGTCACGTGCGCGTACGCCCGCGCCCCCGACGGCAGGTCGGCGACCAGGATGCCCCGCCACGGCACGCCGTCCTTGTCGTAGGCGACCGTGTATCCCGCCACGACCGCCGGTCCCTCGTACGAGTCCGCGATCGGCACCGGCTCGGCGGTGAAGACCGGCTCCGGCCCGCCCAGGACACCGCCCGGCTCCGTGGACCAGATCGCGTACGTGTGCTTGGTCAGGTGCATGCCGACCCCGGTGACGAGCCCGTGGCCGCCGCCGGCGCGCAGCAGGCCGGCCATGGTGGCGGTGGAGTGCAGCACGTAGTCGCTGGCCGGGCCGCCCGCGTACGGCAGGCCGCCGGTGACGGTGAGGCCGCGCGGGTCCATCGGGTCGAGCTTGATCGCGTCGCACGCCTGGCGCAGCGCGATGGCGAAGCAGCTGTAGACGTCGAGCGCGCGCATGTCGTCCAGAGTGAGCCCGGCCCTGGCGAACGCGGACTCGGCGGCCCTCCCGACGGCCTGCGAGGCGCCGAGCGCGGGCCGGGCGGCCACCTCCCACGTGTCCTCGGCGTAGGCCCAGCCGCGCAGGTAGACGCGCTGGTCGGCGGGCACCCCGAGGCGGTCGGCGAGCGCGGTGCTGGCCAGCACGACCGCCGCCGCCTGGTCGACCTCGATCACGGCCACGGTGCTCCGGTTGTACGGCCAGCCGACGAACCGGTTGCCGTCGATCAGCTCTTCGGAGGTGCGCGGGGTGCGCCGCCAGGCGTGCGGGTTGGCGGCGGCCACCCGCGTCATCGGCGCCATCATCCGGCCCCGGTCGAGCATCTCCTGCTCGATCGTGTGGCCGAGGGCGGCGCGGCGGGCGGTTTCCATGATCGGGTACGTGTGCACGGGCAGGAAGAGCTCGTGCGCCAGCTCGCTGGGGTGCGGCGGCCGTTCCCAGGCGTACGGCGGCCTCGGGTCGGCGGCATGGCTCCACGGCGCGTGCTCGCCCGCCAGCCGGTACGCCCGGCGGGTGGCCAGCGCCTCGGCTCCGGTGATCAGCGCGGAGTCGAGCTCGCCGGCCGCGATCCGGGCCGCCGCCTCGCCGATGAGCGTCTGCGGGGCGGTGCCGCTGACCTTCGAGTACGCGGTGTGCCCCGGAGTGGCGCCGAGCCGCTCGGCGAGCCGGCCGGTGGGCGTGTCGTACTGCCAGGAGTCCGTGTGGACGATCTGGATCGATTCGAGGCGTTCCACCGGGAGCCGCGCCTGGGCCGCGGCGGCCCGCGCCGTCTCCTCCCACAGGTCGAGCGGTTCAGGGCCGGGCTGCTCGCGGACGGTGCGCTGGGCCTCGCCGATGAGGCAGGGGGTGCGTGGATCCATGCCCTCCATCCAACCAGAACAAGATTCGGTTGATAAGGAACGGTTTCGACCAGCACCGGAGGCCGGGCCGAGTGATCACCGAATCCGCCACGCCGGGAAGAACATCTTCCGCGCGAACGTGACCTTCCGCCATTTGACCGTCGACCATCGCGAATTGGCCTCGCAAATCCGGCGTCTAGCTGGGATGACGTCATACAATGAAGATCGTTTATAGGCACGTTCCAGCACGCTTGACATGGTTCTTATGCGACGCAAGTCACGCTTGCTCAGATAACGAATCTCCATCCGAGCTGCAATAGCCCCAGTTGATCTGGAAAAATCCACCGTTACAACCCCAGAAAGGCACTTTCATGATCTCCCGGGCCAGGCACCTGCTAGCCGCCGCCGTCAGCGGCGCGCTGCTGATGCTGCCTGCGTTCACCGGGAGCGCGAACGCCGCCGCGGCGAGCCACGTCTTCCACGTCTCACTCGCCAAGACCAAGGCGGACGTCCTGAAGGTCGCCGACTACTGGAAGCCCGAGAAGCTCAAGAAGGCCGACAGCTACACCCCCGCCGCCCCCACCTCGAACGGCGCGCCGAAGTCCGGCACCGCGGGCGGCGGCACGGTGACCAGCCAGCGGATCATCGCCCTGCGCAAGGCGGCCGGCCCGGTCAACGCCGTGGCGCCGAAGACGGGCCGGGCCAGCACGACCGGCAAGGTCTTCTTCCGGCTCGGCGCCAAGGAGTACTGGTGCTCGGCCGCCGCCGTGGCGGCCGGCAACCACAGCGTGGTCGCCACCGCCGCACACTGCGCCTACGACGCACGCCAGGGCAAAGAGGCCGATTCCTGGATCTTCGTCCCGGAGCCCGGCGCCGACGGCACCACACCGCACGGCATCTACGTGGGCTCCTCGATCAGCATGCACGAAGACTGGGCCGGCAAGAACGACTACGACTTCGACTACGCGTTCGTCACGGTCCACCGCGGCTTCACCTGGGTCAAGCAGGGCAACACCTACGTGGCCAAGGACGTCGGCCGGCTGCAGGACAACGTCGGCGGGCTCGGCCTGGAGCTGGCCAAGAAGCCGCCGCTCGCCCAGGTGCACGCCTTCGGCTACCCCGCCGGCCCGCAGCCCGACGGCAGCCGCCCCTTCAACGGCCAGACGCTGAAAAGCTGCGCGGGCGGCACCCGCAAGGCCGTCGCCCCCAGCCTCGACCTCGACCACGGCGTGCAGCTCCACCCCTGTAACTTCAGCAAGGGCGCCAGCGGCGGCCCATGGATCACTGGCCTGCACAACAACCTGGGCAACCTCATCGGCGTCAACAGCCTGACCTGGAACCGGGACGCGAAGGGCGAGTTCGACGCGGTGTCCTCGCCGTACCTCACGGCCGCCGCCGGAGACGTCTACCGGCACGCCGCCGCGCAGAAGACCCCGGCAAATGTGATCTAGTTAACACGTTACCGCTCGGTCACTCCGGGCGATCAGCCCAGACATTGATCTCGGTACGGTCACGGCGGCGTTCCACGCGCCGGCCGCGCCCGGCGGGAACCCGCGTGACCAGGATCGACGCTGTACGGTTCCGGCTGTCCGTTTGCTGGCATCCGGGGCGCACCAAGGCGCCGCGCCAGCGTAAGGCAAAGCCTGGAGTTACCTTGAAGCGAATCCTCCTCCCCGTCGGCGGCGCCACCGTGGCGACCGGCATGCTGCTCGCCGGCCTCAGCGGCACCGCGCAGGCCGCCGGCGACGTCGCCAACGACCCCATGGCCAGGAACACCAGCCAGGCGGCCTCGGTCGCGTCCTTCTGGTTCGCCTCGAACGGCGCGGCCCTCCGTCGCGCCACCGCCTACACCTGGGATTCCAAGGACGTCAGGAAGGTCGTCTCCAAGGGCGGCTACAGCCCTGACGGCAGGCCCGGCACCGCCGCGCCCACCAGCGGCAACAAGGCCGCGGGCGGCTCGCAGAACGTCAACCTGCCCAAGACGGTCGGCAAGGTGTTCTTCGTCGACGGCTCCGGCAAGTTCCGCTGGTGCTCGGCCACGTCCATCCAGTCGAACTACCGCAACCTGGTCGCCACCGCCGGCCACTGCGTGTACGACACCGAGAGCAACAAGGCCCTGCTGAACAACTGGGTCTTCGTGCCCGGTTACTACCAGGGCAAGACCCCCTGGGGCATCTACGTCGGCAAGCAGGCCTTCACCCACTACGACTTCGACGTCTACGAGGACTACGACCGCGACTACGCGTTCGTCACGGTCTACAACGGCATCCAGTTCACCGGGGCCGAGCGCGTCAACCGGCGCGACTACCAGCGCTTCAGCGGCCCCAAGCGGTCCTGGGGCGGCCAGCGCTACATCCTGAAGTCCAGGGACGTCGGCCGGCTCGGCGACAACGTGGGCGGCCAGGGCTTCGCCTGGAACCAGCCCGCCAACCGCACCGTGCGCACCTTCGGCTACCCCGCCGCGCCGCACCCCGACGGCAGCAGGCCGTACAGCGGCGTCACCCCGAAGCACTGCTACGGCAGGACCACCGCCAAGGCCGTCGGCGCCTCCTGGTTGAAGATCAACGAGCACATCGGGCTCAAGTGCGCCGTGACCCCCGGCTACGACGGCGGGCCGTGGCTCACCCAGTACAGCAACGCCAAGCGGGTGGGTTACGTCAACGGTGTGACCAGCACCTTCGCCGACCAGGACGGGAACGACCGGATCGACTACATCACCTCGCCGTACTTCGACGGCGAGACGGCCGCGGTGTACAACGCGGCCAGGAACGTGTGGTCGGGCAAGATCGTCGGCCCCAACGGCGAGCTCTACCGCTGACCCAGTCCGCTTCGTGAAGGGCCCGGCCACCGCCGGGCCCTTCTTCGTGCCCGCGAAGGCACCCAAACGTGGCGATACCGGCGAGGGGTCAGCGCAAGCCCTAGACGGGACAAATCACCCAGACAGTCACGGATTTCCCGGAACCTGAACGTTCCCTGGCAGGAGACTGGCTACTTAGACGGAGGATGGGTTCCATTCGGTTCCTGTGATCTGAGTCACATTTCCCTGACTACAGCCCGTGAGTCGATACTAACGGAACTTTCGTCCCAATCTTCACACCCCCTACATACCCTGCGAAAACGTACCGACCTGATCACGTACGGCGACCATCTCTGACAGGTCACGGAATGGTCACGGCGATCCGGGCCCATGCCGGACCCTCCGATTCGGCTTCCACCTGCGGAGATCACCGCGCTATGTTCCTTGCTATCCCTTTACTGACGCATGGGGCGCAAGTTGCGGCCCACGACAGACCAAGGAGCAGTTCCCTTGAAGCGCATCCTCATCCCCGCCGGTGGTGCCGTTCTGGCCACCGGTCTCCTGGCCGCCGGTCTGGCCGGTACGGCTCAGGCCAACAACGACGTCGCCTCGGACGCGATGGCGAAGAACGCCGCCGCGGCCAAGGCCATCGCCTCGTTCTGGGCGGACAACAACGGCGCTGCTCTGAAGGCCGCCAAGGAGTCCAACGTCTGGGACAAGACGGACGTCACCAAGCTGCAGAGCAAGGGCGGCTACAGCGCCGACACCAAGGCGGGCTCCACCGCCCCGATCGGCCAAGAGAAGAAGACGTCCGCCAAGGTGCAGAACGTCAACATGCCGAAGACCATCGGCAAGGTGTTCTTCGTCAACGGCAAGGGCGAGAAGAAGTGGTGCTCGGCTACTTCGATCCAGTCGAAGTACCGTAACCTCGTCGTCACCGCCGGCCACTGTGTCTACGACGTCAAGGCCAACTCGGACGTCATGGACAAGTGGGTCTTCGTCCCCGGTTACTACCAGGGCAAGTCCCCCTTCGGCATCTACGTCGGCAAGCAGGCGTTCACCCACTACGACTTCGACGTCTACGAGGACTTCGACCGCGACTACGCGTTCGTCACCGTCTACAACGGCGTCAAGCTCGGTGGGGGCACCGCCAAGAAGGTCTCCAAGGCCGAGTTCGAGAAGTACGAGGGCCTCAAGGAGGCCAAGGACGTCGAGATCACCCGGGCGGAGTTCCGCGCGTGCCGGCTCGACCCCACCTCCACTGAGGCCTGCTGGGTGAAGCGCGGCTCCAAGGCCGAGCCCACCGGCCCGGACTTCCCGGGTGCCGAGGTCGCCAAGATCGAGGTCTCCGAGGACAGGTACAAGGCTGCTCGCGCGGGCAAGGGCAACGGACGCAAGTTCGGCGAGCCCGTCGAGGAGCACGTCACCTACCGGGAGGCGTGGACGTACCTGCAGAACCAGAAGAAGGACGCCAAGAAGTACCCCGGCACCGTCAAGCTGGACCGCAGGGGCAACAGCACCATCACGCACTTCTTCGTGCAGCAGTGGTACAAGCCCGGCTCCGACACGAAGTTCTACAAGACCGTCTTCACCATCATCGAGAACGCCGCCACGGACGCGGGCCGCCTCGGTGACGTGGTCGGCGGCCAGGGCTTCGCGTGGAACCAGCCGACCGGCAAGTACGTGCGCGTGTTCGGCTACCCGGCGGCTCCTCACCCCGACGGCCACAAGAACTACACCGGCATTACTCCGAAGTGGTGCTACGGCAAGACCACGAAGAAGCTGGTGGGTGACGCGGCCAAGAAGATCCAGGAGCACGTCGCGCTCAAGTGCGCGATGACCGAGGGCGCCGACGGCGGCCCGTGGCTCTTCAAGTACAGCAACGCCAAGCGTCTCGGCTACGTGAACGGTGTCACCAGCACCTTCAACGACCAGGACGGCAACAAGCGCGTCGACTACATCTCGTCGCCGTACTTCGACGGCGAGACCAACACGGTCTACAAGGCCGCCGCCAACGTGTGGTCCGGCAAGATCATCTAAGTTGCGACGCCACTGACGGTCACCCCTTGAGGGATCGTCACCTGTAAGACCCGAAGGGCCCGGCACACCAGCCGGGCCCTTCGGCGTTCCGGGCCCGGAAAGTGCGGGCGCTTGGACGCACGGGAGACACGGATGGTGCCATGAACCCAATGTGATGTGCGTCACACCAGCAGGAGAGGCGCCCCGAGAGGGCCGCACTCATCTCGCCGGCCACACTGACAACATCATTATCTTGATCTGCGGGAACACCCGACCGGTGACCTTCCCCCGGCTCCTGCGCTGAAGCCTCTCAAACATCACAGATCGATCACGCCCGACATGTCGCCTCTTTTTCATTCAAAGCGGCTTCCTGTTAGCAAGATCGACACTGTATCTTCCTGGCTATCCCTTTACTGACGCATGGGACGCAAGAGGCGTTCCACGACAGCGCAAGGAGTTACCTTGAAGCGCATCCTCCTTCCGGCCGGTGGCGCCGTTCTGGCCACTGGTCTCCTGGCTGCCGGCCTGGCCGGTACCGCCCAGGCCAACGACAAGAAGATCAACGACGAGGTTCTGGCCAGCCAGGCCAAGGCCGCCGAGATCCTCGACTTCTGGACCAAGTCCAACAACGCTGCCCTGAAGCAGGCCTCGGCCTACCACTGGGACAGCAAGGACGTCACGAAGGTCGTGTCCAAGGGCGGTTATTCGCCTGACGGCAAGCCTGGCTCCACCGCGCCCATCGGCGAGGAGAAGAAGTCCGTCGCCAAGACCCAGAACGTGAACCTGCCGAAGACCATCGGCAAGGTCTTCTTCGAGGGTCGCGACGGCAACCTCTACTGGTGCTCCGGCACCTCGATCCAGTCGAACTACCGCAACCTGGTTGCGACCGCTGGTCACTGCGTCTACGACGTGTCCGGCAACGCCGAGGTTGTGTCGCGCTGGGTCTTCGTCCCGGGCTACTACGAGGGCAAGACGCCTTACGGCGTGTACGTGGGCAAGCAGGCGTTCACCCACTACGACTTCGACGTCTACGAGGACTTCGACCGCGACTACGCGTTCGTCACGGTCTACAACGGCATCGGCGGTTCCCTGAACAAGCCGAAGCAGGTGAACAAGGCCGAGTACGACGCGTACAAGGGCGAGAAGTTCACCAAGAAGGTCGAAGTCAGCGAGGACGAGTTCAAGAAGGGTCGCCTCGACCCGAAGAACGCCAACCTGTACTTCCGTGACTGGGGCAAGAAGGACCAGGTCTCTGGCCCGGACTACCCCGGTGCCGAGGTGGCCAAGCACGAGGTCTCCAAGGCGGAGTACGACAAGGCGCGCACCGGCCAGGGCAACTTCCGTAAGTACGGTGAGCCCGAGGTCGAGCACGTCACCTACCGGGAGGCCCTGAAGTACAAGGGCCCGGGCGAGGTCAAGCTCGACCGCAAGGGCAACAGCACCATCACGCACTACTACGTGCAGGTGTGGTACAAGCCCGGCACCGCCACCAAGTACTACAAGGCTGAGTTCTACATCGTGGTCCACGAGGTCAAGGACGCTGGTCGCCTCGGCGACGTCGTCGGCGGCCAGGGCTTCGCGTGGAACCAGCCGACCGGCAAGTACGTCCGTACCTTCGGGTACCCGTACGGCAAGCACCCCGACGGCAGCAAGCCCTACACCGGCAAGACGCCGAAGTGGTGCTACGGCAAGACCGGTGCCAAGACGACTCAGGCCGCGAAGTACAAGGTCGAGGAGCACGTGTCGCTGAAGTGCGCCGTCACCGGCGGCTACGACGGTGGCCCGTGGCTCTTCAAGTACAGCAACGCCAAGCGTCTCGGCTACGTCAACGGTGTCACCAGCCTGCTGTACGACGCCGATGGCAACGACCGCTGGGACCACATCTCCAGCCCGTACTTCGACGGTGAGACCGCTGCGGTCTACAACGCCGCGAAGAACGTCTGGTCGGGCCAGATCACCCCGATGCCCAAGTAAGTCGGGTTGATCTCCCGGAGTCGGGGGTCCAAACCCCGGTTCCTTCTGCTTCACCCGAAGGGCCTGGCTCGCGCCAGGCCCTTCGGCCATTTCTGATGACATTTCTGACAAGATCCCTGTTCGTTTGTGACCAGAGGGACAGGAGTGTCGATAGGGTCTTTACACCCCTTGTAGATATACGTGTGGAGCCATCCCGTGAAGCGCCTGCTCATCCCCCTCGCAGCCGCCAGCCTGGGCCTTACCGCTCTGGCTATACCGGCCCAAGCCGCCCCCCACTGGGTCAAGGACCCTCTGACACCCCAAGCGAAGGACGCCTACGGCGCCGCCTTCTTCTGGCTCGACGCCAACGGCGCGGCCCTCAAGAAGGCCACCCAGTACCACTGGGACGCCAAGAAGGTCGACAAGATCGTTCGTAAGGGCGGCACCACTCCCGACGACGGCAAGCCGGGCGCCACGGCTCCGGCGACGACCGGCTCGGGCGGCAAGACCAAGAACGTCAACCTGCCGAAGACCATCGGCAAGGTCTTCTTCGTCGACAAGGCCGGCAAGCACCGCTGGTGCTCGGCCACCTCGATCCAGTCCCGCCACCGCAACCTCGTAGCCACCGCCGGCCATTGCGTGTACGAGAGCGGCGAGGACGTCTTCGCCAAGTGGGTCTTCGTCCCCGGCTACTACCAGGGCACCGCCAAGTTCGGCGTCTACGTGGGCGCCTACGCCTTCACGACCTACGACCTCGACACCTACGACGACTACGACGGCGACTACGCGTTCGTGGCCGTTCACAACGGCTTCGCGCTGGCCGGCGAGAAGGAAGTCACGCCCAAGGAGTACAAGGCCTGGGCCGGTGACAAGTGGGTCAAGCCGCGCGAGATCACCCGCGAGGAGTTCGGCAAGTGCCAGCTCAACCTCGGCGAGTGCTGGTCGGAGGGCAAGGACACGAACCCCGACCTGGTCGGCCCCGACCACCCGGACGCTGTCCTGGAGAAGGTCGAGGTCAGCCCGGAGACGTACAACAAGGCCAAGGTCGGCCGCGCGCAGGGCGCCAAGTACGGCGAGCCGGTCACCGAGGCGGTCACCTACGCCCAGTGGAAGGCCTACAAGGGTCCCGGCACCAAGGGCAAGGACAAGGTCGGCAACTACACCGTCACGCGCTACCACGTGCAGCGCTGGGTGAAGCCCGGCACGTCCCGCAAGTACTTCGAGGGCCGGTTCGTCATCGGCGTGGCCAAGGACACCGGCCGCCTCGGTGACGTCGTCGGCGGCCAGGGCTTCGCCTGGAACCAGCCGATGAACCAGCAGACGATGGTCTTCGGCTACCCGGCCGCCCCGCACCCCGACGGCGACAAGCCGTTCACCGGCGTGACGCCGAAGTACTGCTACGGCAAGACGGGCACCAAGACCATCCAGGCGAACATGTTCAAGGTGGAGACCCACCAGGTGCTCAAGTGCTCGATGACCCCGGGCGCCGACGGCGGCCCGTGGCTCATCAAGTGGAACAACGCCAAGCGCACCGGCTACGTCAACGGCGTGACCAGCGTGTTCTACGACAACGACGGCAACGACCGGGTCGACCACATCAGCTCGGCCTACTTCGACGGCGAGACGGCGGACGTCTACAACAAGGCGAACTACGCCCAGACGAAGTCGATCGTCGGCCCGAACGGCGAGCTCCTGCAGTAGTCGTCAGAACGTGAAGAGCCCGCCGGTGCGCCCGGCGGGCTCTTTCGTCTTCAGACCCCCGCGAGCTCCCGCGTCCGCTCCCTCAGCGCCCGGACCGGGGCCTCGTTCTTGTACGGCTCCAGCCGCCTGCGCAGGTCGGCCATGTAGGTGCGGGAGCGGGCCGACTGCAGCTCGCTCCCCAGCGTCATGGCGCCGAGCGCCACCGAGCAGGCTTCCTCCAGCTCGCCGCACTGCAGCAGCCCGGCGGCCAGCAGCGACAGGTTGAACATGCGGCCGCGTACGAAGCGGCCGTCCATGTCGAGCGAGCGCCGCGCCTGTCGTACGGTGCGCTCGCCCTCCCCCAGGTCGCGGAAGCAGTGAGCGATCTTGGCCGACAGGTAGGCCTCGTCGAAGTAGCCCAGCCAGGGCGGCTCCCCGGCCGGCTTGCGGACGTCGAACGCGCGCTCGGCCTCGTGCAGCGCCCCGCCGCAGGCGCGGGCGTCACCCAGCCCGGCGTGCGCGTGCGCCTCCAGCACGTGGCTGGAGGCCAGCAGGGTGGCCACCCCGGCGCGGCGGGCCGAGAGCTGCGCCGCCCGGGCCAGGTCGAGCGCGTGCGCGTGCTGGCCCATGTAGATCGCCTGGTGTGCCATGCCCGCCAGGATCTCGCCGCCCAGGGCGTGGTCGTCGGAGCCCCTGGCCAGGCGCAGCGCCTGGATGAGGTAGCGCTGGGCGAGGCCGTGCTGCTCCAGGTCGTAGGCCATCCAGCCGGCCAGCCTGGTGAGCTCGGCCGCGGCCGCGGCCAGCTCGCGGCCGGTCTTGTCGCCGTACGAGCCGTCCTTGAGGAGCGGCGTCACCGCGGTGTCCAGATATCTCACGACAGACGAGCGCACGCGCCCGCTGCCGAACCGGTTGTCGAGCTCCCCGAACGAACGGGTGACCTCGTGGATGGCGGCGATGTCCGCACTGCCCACCCTGCGGGCGCCCGCTGCGCTGGGCCGCCCTTCCGGCGGGGAGGTGAGCCATCGCACCGCCCCTACGGAGCCCGCCCCGATCGCGAACGTCGAATCGAGCAGGAACCTCCGTCTCTCCACATCGGCCCGCCACAGCGCCGTCACGGTCGCGACCCCCTCCTGCCACGTGTGCGTGAACTCCTGCCCGAGATCGAGGGGCGTAGCGGCGGCGGGCATGCCCAGGTCATCAGCCGTGACGGGCCTGCCCAGCCGCTGTGCGAAGATCTCGGTCAGGAGCCCGGGCACCGGGTCCCGCGGCCGCTGGCCACCGATCCATCGGAGGACGGAGCTGTGGTCGTACTTGAGGCCGGGGGTGCCACGCGTGGCTCCCAGATCGTTGAGGCGCCTGGCCAGACCCTTGTGGGAAAAGCCCGCCTCCACGATGAGCTGCCGCAGCAGTCGATTGGGCTCGCGTTTCATCGCTCTCCTCCAGGCAGGAGCCGGCGCCCGCATCCTTACAGAGGGCTCTTGTTATAGCACGCTGGGTAAAGGATGTTTGAGGAATCCTTCACTCGCTGCCGACCCGGCGGGCTCCTGCCTGGAGAGAAGCCGATCAGGCGCGGGCGACTCCGTCGGCCCTGGCCTGCGCGGCGACGGCGGCCGTGACCGCGGGGGCGACCCGCTCGTCGAACGGGCTCGGGATGACGTAGTCGGCGCTGAGGTCGTCGCCCACCACGCCCGCGAGCGCGTCGGCGGCGGCCACCTTCATGTTCTCGGTGATCGTGGTGGCCCGCACGTCGAGGGCGCCGCGGAAGACGCCGGGGAAGGCCAGCACGTTGTTGATCTGGTTGGGGAAGTCGGAGCGGCCGGTGGCCACGACCGCCGCGTGGCGGGCGGCGACGGCGGGCTCGACCTCGGGCGTCGGGTTGGACAGCGCGAACACGATGGCGCCGTCGGCCATGGCGGCGACCGCCCGCTCGGCGACGGTCGAGCCGGACAGGCCGACGAACACGTCCGCCCCTGCCAGCGCGTCCTCGGTGGACCCGGTGTGCTTGGCGCGGTTGGTGTCGCGGGCCAGGGCCTCCTTGACCGGGTTGAGCCCTTCGCGGCCGGAGTAGATCATGCCCTTGGAGTCGGCGACGGCGATGTCGCCGATGCCCGCCTCCAGCAGGATGCGGCTGACCGCCACGCCGGACGCCCCGGCCCCGGCCACCACGGCCCGCAGGTCGCCCAGCGAGCGGCCGGTCAGGCGGGCGGCGTTGCGCAGCGCGGCCAGCACCACGATCGCCGTGCCGTGCTGGTCGTCGTGGAAGACGGGGATGTCGAGCCGCTCGCGCAGTTGCTTCTCGACCTCGAAGCAGCGCGGCGCGCTGATGTCCTCGAGGTTGATGCCCCCGAACGAGGGCGCCAGCCGCACCACGGTCTCCACCAGCTCGTCGACGTCGGTGCAGGCGAGGCAGATGGGCACCGCGTCGACGCCGCCGAACTCCTTGAACAGCAGCGCCTTGCCCTCCATGACCGGCATGGCGGCCACGGGTCCGATGTCGCCCAGGCCGAGCACGGCGGTGCCGTCGCTGACGACGGCGACCACGTTGGAGATCCAGGTATAGGTGTCGGCCAGCGCGGGCGTCTCGGCGATGGCGCTGCAGACGCGTGCAACGCCGGGCGTGTAGGCGAGCGCCAGATCGTCGGCGTTGCGCACCGGAACGGTCGAGCGGACCTCAAGCTTCCCCCCGCGGTGCAGGGCGAAGGCCGGATCGGATTCGTGAGCGGATGTGATGGACACAGCGACCCCAGTAGTGGTTGTGACGGAAGAGACCTTGGGCAGACGGGCGGAGATGCCTGGCCTCGGTTCGCCAGGATCCCCTCGTCGATGCCTCGGAGGGGTACGGGGGTCACCCGTCGCTCCATAGTGACACATGCTGAGACGGGATCAGGTAGCCCCCCTGACGCCGCTTCGTTGACGCATCGTTAAAAGCCCGATGACTGACTGCAGCTAAACCCGCTCTAAACTGCACAAAGCTCAACCTTTCTCCGCATACCACTTCAAGGAGGCCTCCCCATGGCCCTCTGGTCCATGAAGCGCCGAGGCATGGCCGCCGGCGCCCTTGCGTTGACCGCCACCCTGACCCTGTCCGCGTGCGGCAGCGACTCGGGAGGTTCCGGTACGACCTCCGCCAGCGCCTCCGCGGACGCCGGTGACGCGGCGGGCGGCGCCAAGCTGGTGCAGCCCGGCAAGCTGACGGTCTGCACCAACGTCCCCTACGAGCCGTTCCAGTTCAAGGAAGGCGACAAGATCGTCGGCTTCGACGTCGACATCGTGGACCTCGTCGCCAAGAAGCTCGGCGTCGAGCAGGAGATCGTCGACATCGACTTCGCGGTGATCAAGAGCGGCGCCGCCATGGCCACCAACAAGTGCGACCTGGCCGCCGCCGGCATGACCATCACCGAGGAGCGCAAGGCGAACATCACGTTCTCCGACCCGTACTTCGACGCCACCCAGGCCCTCCTGGCCAAGAAGGGCACCGGCGCCACGTCCCTGGAGGACGTCAAGGCCAAGGGTCTCAAGCTGGGCGCCCAGGCCAGCACGACCGGCCTCGACTACGTCAAGAAGAACGGGTTCGACCCGACCGAGTACGCCGACTCCCCCAAGGAGCTCCTCGCTCTGCAGGCCGGCCAGGCCGACGTGATCGTCCAGGACCTGCCCGTGGTGCTCACCTGGCTGAAGAAGCCGGAGATCGCGGAGAAGTTCGAGCTGATCGCCAGCCTCGACACCGGCGAGCAGTACGGCCTCGGCATGAAGAAGGACGCCGACCCGGTCCTGGTCAAGACCGTCAACGAGGAGCTCGCCGCGGCCAAGTCCAACGGGACGTACGAGGAGATCTTCGTGAAGTGGTTCGACAAGAAGCCCGGCGAGCTGGGCTGATCCATGGCGGACCAGCCGAAGGCGGCTGAGCCGGCCAAGCGCCGGCTCAGCCCTCGCAAGAGGCAGCGCATCTTCCGCGGCGTCCAGTACGCCATCCTGGTCGCCGCCTTGGTCGCCCTCGCCCTTTACGCCGACTGGGCCAGCCTGGCCCAGAACTTCGCGCGGCTGGACATCGCCGAGCTGATGCTGCCCGACCTGTTCACGGTCGCGCTGCTCAACACGATGGTGTACGCGGTCGGCGGGTTCCTGTTCTCCTTCGTGTTCGGCCTGATCGTGGCGCTGATGCGGCTGTCCCCGGTGGGCCCGTACCGGTGGCTGGCGACGCTCTACATCGAGATCTTCCGGGGCGTGCCCGCCCTGCTGGTCTTCCTGATGATCGTCTTCCTGCCGCTGGCGCTGCCAGGTTTCGCGGTGCCCTTCGGCACCTACGGCCAGGCCATTCTCGGCCTCGGCCTGGTCGGCACCGCCTACCAGGCGGAGATCTTCCGGGCGGGCCTGCAGGCGGTGCCCCGGGGGCAGACGGAGGCCGCCAGGTCGCTGGGCATGTCGGCGACCAGGGCCCAGTTCACCGTGGTGGTCCCGCAGGCCATCCGGATCGTCATCCCGCCGACCACCAACCAGTTCGTGGCCCTGCTCAAGGACTCCTCGCTGGTGCTCTTCCTGGGCGTTTCGGGCCAGTACGTCGATCTGACCAAGTTCGGCAACGACATGGCGTCCACCCACGCCAACGCCACGCCCATTCTGGTCGCCGGCCTGACGTACCTGATCGTCACGGTACCGCTGGGCTACCTGGCGGGACGTCTGGAGAAGCGCAAGGGGACGAGCCGATGACGCACGCGATCGAGATCAGGGACCTGCACAAGCACTTCGGCCAGAACGAGGTGCTGCGCGGCATCGACATGACCGTCGAGCCCGGCCAGGTCGTCTGCGTCATCGGGCCGTCGGGCTCCGGCAAGTCGACGCTGCTGCGCTGCGTCAACCTGCTGGAGGAGCCCACCCGGGGCAAGGTCTTCGTCGACGGCGTCGAGGTGAACGACCCCGACGCCGACATCGACGCGGTACGACGCCGCATCGGCATGGTGTTCCAGCAGTTCAACCTGTTCCCGCACATGACGGCGCTGCAGAACGTGATGATCGCCCAGCAGCGGGTGCTGAAGCGCGGCAAGCGGGACGCCGAGAAGATCGCCAGGGAGAACCTGGAGAAGGTCGGCGTCGGCGAGAAGTGCGACTCCTTCCCCATCCAGCTCTCCGGCGGGCAGCAGCAGCGGGTGGCCATCGCCAGGGCGCTGGCCATGGACCCCGGCCTCATGCTGTTCGACGAGCCCACCTCCGCGCTCGACCCCGAGCTGGTCGGCGACGTGCTCGCGGTCATGCGCAAGCTGGCCGAGGAGGGCATGACCATGCTCGTGGTCACCCATGAGATGGGGTTCGCCCGCCAGGTGGCCGACCGGGTGGTGTTCATGGACGGCGGCGTCATCGTCGAGGACGGCCCGCCCGCCCAGGTGATCGGCGATCCGCAGCACGAGCGGACCCGCACCTTCCTGGAACGCGTGCTGCACCCCGAGGAGTGATCGCTGGACGCCCGCGCGACCGGGCGTCCAGCACTTTTCATGTAATACTCCCGCATGGACTTGACCTCTTACGCCGAGTGGGCGGTCCGTCTCGTCAACGACCCGGAACCGCCGCCCGGCCTGCGGGAGCTGCGGGCCGAGCTGGCCGCGGTGTTCGACGCCGCGGGCGCCGAGGAGCGGCTGGTGGCCCTGCTCAACGACCTGCTCGTGCGCTACCCCGTACGGCCTCAGCTCACCGACCACGACGGCCGGGGCTGGCACCTGCACCTGGCCGGCCACACCGGCGCCGCCGCCGTGATGGGGCTCGCCTCGGTAGTGGCGGAGCTGGGCGCCGACCGGCTCGGCCGCTGCCTGGAGACGCGCTGCGACCGCGCCTTCCTCGACACCTCGTCCAACCGGTCGCGCCGCTACTGCTCGCCCCGCTGCGCCAGCAGGGCCAACGTCGCGGCCTACCGGGCGCGCCGCCGCGGCGGCCAGTAGCGCAGCACGACGCGGCCCACGAGCTCGGGGACCGCGCCGAAGTCCCAGCTGTCGCGGCGGCCGCTCGCGCGCTGGTTGTCGCTCTCCAGCCACCAGCCGTCGGCGCCGTGCCAGGCGGCCCGCTTGACGATCAGCCGCTCCGGCTCGCCGGGCAGCCGGGCCACCACGATGTCGCCCGGCCGGGGCGGCACCCGGCGGCACACCAGCAGCCAGTCTCCCGGCAGCAGCGCGGGCCGCATCGAGTCGCCCTCGACACGCACTCTCATGGGCCGCCACCCCTTTCTCCCCGGGGGTTCGGAGACGAGTAAGGTCGGTACGAGGACCAAGCTCATTCGGCATCTAGGAAGGACTTTCTGATGCTCGCACGACTGCTACGACCCAAGCATGTCGCTTCCGCGCACTGCGACCTGCCCTGCGGCGTCTATGACCCGGCACAGGCCCGGATCGAGGCGGAGTCGGTGAAGGCGATCATGGAAAAGTACGCGGCGAACGAGGACCCGGTCTTCCGCGCCCGTGCCATCACCATCAAGGAGGAGCGCGCGGAGCTGGTCAAGCACCACCTCTGGGTGCTCTGGACCGACTACTTCAAGCCGCCGCACCTGGAGCAGTACCCCCAGCTCCACCAGCTCTTCTGGGACGCCACCAAGCTGGCCGGCGCCGCCGGGGCCAAGGGCACCGTCGACGTCGCCAAGGGCGAGGAGCTCCTCGGCAAGATCGACGAGATCTCCAAGATCTTCTGGGAGACCAAGGCCGCCTAAACCGGCCTAAAGGCTCTGTGCGGCCTTCAGGCCGCGCAGAGCCTTTTCCGTTGAGGGCGAGTCTGAATCCGCCAAGCAGCTCCTTCTGGCGGTAAGTTGCAGTCAGCGTCGTATACGCGAGGAGGAACGTGACCGAGGACACCGAGACGCGCGCGACAGGTGAGGCCGCCATCCGCGACGTGGTGAGCATCAGGCTCCCCGCCGACAGCGCCTACCTGTCTGTGTTGCGTACGGCCACAGCCGGCCTGGCCGCCCGGCTGGATTTCACGCTGGACGAGATCGAGGATCTGCGGATCGCGGTCGACGAGGCGTGCGCCATGCTGCTCAACGAGGCGGTGCCGGGCACCGACCTGACCGCCGAGTTCGAGCTCACCGGGCAGGAGATGCAGGTCCGCGTCGAGGTGGCGACCGTCGGGAGCTCCGCACCGAAACGCGATGACTTCGCCTGGATGGTGCTGACGGCCCTCGCCGACGACGTCGACGCGGTGACCGACGCGGCCGATCGCATGGCGATCATCCTGCGTAAGCGCCGAGGCGCGGCGAGGCCGGCGTGACGGAAAGGACTGGAGCCATGGCCGCCAGCGACCACGCCGTGCCCGACCGGGTCCGTGCTCGCATGCTGTTCGCCGAGCTGTCCGAGCTGGGCCCCGACGAGCCGCGCCGGCAACGCATCAGGGACGAGTTGGTCGAGCTCCACCTTCCCCTGGTCGAATACCTGGCCCGCCGCTTCCGCAACCGAGGCGAGTGGCTCGACGACCTCACCCAGGTCGCCACCATCGGGCTGATCAAGTCCATCGACCGCTTCGACCTCAACCGCGGCGTCGAGTTCTCCACGTACGCGACGCCCACCATCGTCGGCGAGATCAAGCGTCACTTCCGCGACAAGGGCTGGGCGGTCCGGGTGCCGCGCCGCCTGCAGGAGCTGAAGCTCTCGCTCACGAAGGCCATCAGCGAGCTGTCGCAGCGCGAGGGGCGCGCCCCCACGGTCGCGGAGCTGGCCGCCTTCCTGAAGATGACCGAGGAGGAGGTGCTGGAGGGTCTCGAGTCGGCCAACGCCTACTCGACGGTCTCCCTCGACGCGCCCGACTCCGGCGACGACGACGCCCCCGCGGTGTCCGACTCGCTCGGCATCGTGGACGAGTCGCTCGAAGGCGTCGAATACCGCGAGTCGCTCAAACCGCTGCTCGAACGGCTGCCGCCGCGCGAGAAGCGCATCCTGTTGCTGCGGTTCTTCGGCAACATGACCCAGTCGCAGATCGCCACCGAGCTCGGCATCTCGCAGATGCACGTGTCGCGGCTGCTCGCCCGCACCCTCGCCCAGCTCCGCGAGGGCCTGACGGCCGACGACTAGGCGTCGTCGCCGAAGAACGCGTGAGTGGTGGGAGGCGCCAGCAACATGCCCAGCCCGGCGAGGGCGACCGCGATCAGCGGGATCCCGAGCGCGGGCTGGTCTGACTGGATGAGCGTCACGGCGACCGGCAACAGGAAGATCTGGGCCACCACGCCGGGGGCCCTCCCCCAGCGCTGGCCGGCCAGCAGCCCGCCCCAGGCCACCCAGAGCAGCCCGGCGCCGATCAGCACCCCGAACGCGGCCTCGGCCAGCGCGGCCGTCAGGTCGGACGCCCCGCCGAGCACGGTCCCGACCGCGGCGTAAACTCCCAGGCCCAGCGCGACCAGCCCCTCAAGGGCGACGATCACGGCTGCCATCACCAAACTCCACGGACGCTTCGCCACACCCGAACCCTATCCGCCCCGGCCGCCTTACTTTCCCTGCGCGACCACCTTAAAAAAGGATGTTCACGACAAGCCGGACATCCATCAGCGGCTACCCTGGCCTCATGCGCGCGATGCTCCTGGTCAACCCCAAGGCCACCACCACCAACGCCCGCACGCGCAACGTGCTCCTCCGCGCGCTCGGCGCGGCCGTCGAGCTGGCCGTCGAGGAGACGGCCTACCGCGGCCACGCGGCCACGCTGGCCGCCACCGCCCGCGCCAAGGGCTACGACCTGGTGGTCGTGCTGGGCGGCGACGGCACCATCAACGAGACCGTGAACGGCCTGCTCAACCCGGTCAACGGCGCCCCCGAGCCGCTCGGCGACGACCCGAGCATGAGCCGCCCCGCGCTCGCCGTCATCCCCGGCGGCAGCGCCAACGTGTTCGCCCGCGCCCTCGGGCTGCCCAACAACCCGGTGGAGGCCACCGGCGCGGTGCTGGAGGCGCTGCGCGAGGGCCGCCGGCGCACCGTGGGGCTGGGGCAGGCGCTGTGGGAGGGCGAGAGCCGCTATTTCACCTTCTGCTCGGGCATGGGTTACGACGCCGAGGTCATCAGGGCCGTGGAGGGCCTGCGCGGCACCGGCCGCAAGGCCACGCCCGCCCGCTATGTGAACACCGCGCTGCGCCACTACCTCGCCACCGACAAGCGGCGTCCGGCGATGACGCTGACCGGCCCCGGCATCCCCAGGGCCAGGGGCGTGTTCATGGCGATCGTCTCCAACACCTCGCCGTGGACGTACCTCGGCAGCAGGCCCGTCCAGCCCACCCCGTGGGCGGGCTTCGAGACCGGGCTCGACCTGCTCGGGCTGCGTCGGATGGGCGTCATGGCCCTGCTGCCGGTGATCCGCCACATCCTCACGCAACGTGACAGCCTTCCGTCGGGCAAACACCTCGTGCAGCTGCACGACGAGGCCGAGTTCACGCTCACCGCGGACCGTCCCGTGGCCTTTCAACTGGACGGAGACTATTTGGGGGAACGTGAGGCCGTGACCTTCCGTGCTACACCGAACGCGTTACAAGTTCTGGTCTAGCTGGTTACATTCGGTCATGGTGTGACGCATACGACAGCCATTACGGGGAAAACTTGGGTATTGCCCTCTTGCGTGCACTCTCCGTGGCTGAAAAGCTCATAGTGACGTCGGAACGTAGGACCTTTAGCCAAAACCCCTGGTCCTCCGCCGTATGCGGGCAGCCCCGGCTCCACCACAAGGTGCCGGGGAATTGTTCGCACGCCTTAGTGAAACTCTTCACAAAGTAGTAGCCGCACCGGAGCCGACCGCAGGCTCCATCTACTAAGGAGTGGACGCATGGACTGGCGACACCGAGCCGCCTGCCGTGACGTGGACCCCGAGCTGTTCTTCCCGATCGGGAACACCGGACCGGCACTCATGCAGATCGAGGAAGCCAAAGAGGTCTGCCGTTCCTGTTCGGCCGTGGAAGCCTGCCTCAAGTGGGCGCTGGAGTCCGGTCAGGACGCCGGTGTGTGGGGTGGCCTCAGTGAGGACGAGCGTCGCGCGCTCAAGCGACGCACCGCTCGGGCCCGGGCCCGCGCGACCGCCTGACCGACATCGACGCAGAAGGCAGGAACCCGCCTGAAAACCGCGACGAGCCGACCAGCCTGGCACGACACCGTGTCCGCCAGGACCGCGCCGCGTCCCCGATAGCCAGGGGACGCGGCGTTCAGGCTTTCTGACGGTCTCCGGCGGGCAGCGGGATGGAGAGCGTCGCTTCCGTGCCGCCGCCTTCGCGCGGTCTCACCGAGAGCTTGCCCGACAGCTCCCCCTCGACGAGCGTGCGGACGATCTGCAGCCCGAGGCTGGTCGAGCTGTCGAGGTCGAACCCCTCGGGCAGGCCCCTGCCGTCGTCCCAGACGACGACGCGCAGCCGCTCAGGGCCCGACTCCACCACCACCTGCAGCCGCTCGGGCCGGCCGTGCTGGAGCGCGTTCTGCATCAGCTCGGTCAGGGCCATGGCCAGCGGCGTGGCGATGAGCGAGGGCAGCACGCCGAACGCCCCCAGCCGGCGCGGCGTGACGCCGGCCTCCGGCGCCGACACCTCCCCCGCCATCGCGATCACGCGGTCGGCGATCTCGTCGAAGTCGACGAACTCCTCCGGCGCGTGCGAGAGAGTCTCGTGCACGATCGCGATCGACCCGACCCGCCGCACCGCCTCCTCCAGCGCCTCCCGGCCCTCCGGCACCTGCAGCCGCCTGGCCTGCAGCCTGAGCAGGGCGGCGACGGTCTGCAGGTTGTTCTTGACCCGGTGGTGGATCTCGCGGATGGTGGCGTCCTTGGTCATCAGCTCGCGCTCGCGCCGCCGCAGCTCGGTCACGTCGCGGATGAGCACCAGCGCGCCGATGCGGCCGCCGCCGACGATCAGCGGGATCGCGCGCAGCTGCACGATCGTGCCGCCGGACTCGACCTCGGTCTCCTTGGCGGCCCGCCCGCTGGCCACGATCATCAGGTCTTCGTTGATCGGCTCGTCGGAGTAGCACAGGGTGGCGGTGACCCGGCCCAGCTCGACGCCCACCAGGTCGGCGTGCAGGCCGAGCCGCCGGTAGGCCGACAGCGCGTTCGGGGACGCGTACGTGACCCGGCCGGCCCGGTCGAGCCGCAGCAGGCCGTCGCCGACGCGCGGCGAGCGCACCAGGATGGGCTCCTCGCCGGAGAACGGGAAGCGGCCCTCCGCCACCATCTGCGCCAGGTCGGAGGCGCTCTGCAGGTAGGTCAGCTCCAGCCGCGACGGGGTGCGGGCGGACGACAGGTTGGTGGAGCGCTGGATGACGGCCAGGAACCGGGCGTCGCCGCCGGGGACGGCCCGTCGCACCGGGATGGTCTCCTCCCGCACCGGGACGCCCGTCGACCAGTCGGGGTCGCCCTCGCGGCAGATGCGCCGCTCGCTCCAGGCGGTGTCGATCAGCGGGCGTTCGCCCCTGGCCACGACGCTGCCGACGACGTCGTCGTGGTAGACGGTGGGGCCGGTGGTGGGCCGCATCTGGGCGATCGCGATCCAGCCGTCCTCCCCCAGCAGCGGCGCCCACAGGATGAGGTCGGCGAACGACAGGTCCGCCAGCAGCTGCCAGTCGGAGACCAGCGAGTGCAGCCAGTCGAGGTCCGCCCCGTCGAGCGCGGTGTGGCGGACGACGAGGTCGCTGAGAGTCGGCACGACTGCATCATGCGTGGTTTCCCGCCGAACATCCAAACCGGCGCCCTGGCCGTACGCGCTCAGAGGACGGCCAGTGATAACCATCACATCACCGGCGGGGGCAGGAGACGAAAGGCACGTCTCCCGTACGACTGCGCACCTGCGCGAACAGGAAGGACGCGATCCTCGGTTGCCACGCCGCCCACGGCTGTGGATATCCTTCACCATCAGCCTGAGCTGCCCGTACGGGCGCGCGGCAGGGCAGGTGAGCGGGTCTGCGCGGAGCAGAGAGCCGGGGCACCGGCGCGCTGCCCTCGCGCGCGGTTGACCGTGAGGGCAGATCTGGGTTCCGATGATCTAGCGGTGATCCGACACGCCCTCACCGCCGTGGCAGAAGTGAAGGTGAGAGCGTGACAGACGAAGGCCCTCGCGTACCGAAGTACTACGACGTGAAGCGGAGCCTGCTCGAGCTCACGAAGTCGCTCCAGCCGGGCACCGCGCTGCCCCCCGAGCGGACTCTCGCGGTGCGCTTCGAGACCTCCCGCACCACGGTCAGGCAGGCGCTGACCGAGCTGGTCGTCGAAGGACGGCTGCTGCGCATCCAGGGCAAGGGCACGTTCGTCGCGCAGCCCAAGGTGGCCCAGGTGCTGCAGCTCACCTCGTACATCGGAGACCTGCGCACGGCGGGGCTGGAGCCCGACACGAAGATCCTGGAGATGGGCTACATCACCGCCGACGAGCCGCTGGCGCGGCGGCTGGCGATCAACCCGGGCGGCCGCGTGCTGCGCATCCACCGCCTGCGGCTGGCCAACGGCGAGCCCGTCTCGGTCGACACCACCCACCTGTCGGCGCGGCGCTTCCCGCGCCTGCGCCGCGAGCTGGAGGTCCACTCCTCGCTGTACGAGACGCTGCACAACGCCTACACCGTGCGGCTGACCGACGCCGAGGAGATCATCGAGACCGTGCTGGCCACCCCGTACGACGCCAAGCTGCTCGGCGTGGACGTGGGCCTGCCCATGCTGCTGCTCACCCGCCACGCCTTCGACGCCGACGGCAACCCGGTGGAGTGGGCGCAGTCGCTCTACCGCGGCGACCGCTACAAGTTCGTCACCCGCCTCCGCCGTCCCTGAGTCGCGCCCCTCTACGCTGGGCCGATGAGCGTCATCGTGGTCACCGGCACCGGCTCGGGCGTGGGCAAGACGGTGGTGTGCGCGGCCCTGGCGGCGCTGGCCCGCACGCGCGGGGCGAGCGCGGCGGTGGTCAAGCCCGCGCAGACCGGCGTGCGGCCCGGCGAGCGCGGCGACCTGGACGAGGTCATCAGGCTGTCCGGGGTGCCGACCACGTTCGAGCTGGCCCGTTTCGAGCAGCCGCTGTCGCCGGCCGCGGCGGCGCGGGCGGCCGGGGTGCCGCCGGTGTCGCTCGCGCAGGCCGCCCTGCGGATCAGGGAGCTGGCCGAGAGCAGCCGGCTGGTGGTCGTGGAGGGCACGGGCGGGCTGCTGGTGCGCTTCGACGAGGACGGCGCGACGATAGCCGACCTAGCTAGGCTGCTGGGCGCGCAGGTGCTGGTCGTGACCGGGGCGGGCTGCGGCACGCTCAACCACACGGCGCTCACCCTGGAGGCGCTCGCGCACCGCGGGCTGGACCTGGCCGGGGTGGTCATCGGCGGGTGGCCCGCCGAGCCCGGCGTGATCGAGCGGAGCAACGTGGCCGACCTGGAGATGCTGGCGGCGCGGCCGCTGGCGGGGGCACTGCCGGAGGGCGCCGGGCTGCTCGACGCCGGCGCCTTCGCGGCGGTGGCGCGGCGCGGGCTGGCCGTGACGCTGGGCGGCGCCTTCGACCCCGCCGCGTTCCGCGACTCGTACCACGTCTAGAATTGCCGGAACGGCAAGCCACGCTGCGGGAGTGGCCATGACGGAAGCGATCGAGGACGTCCTGACCCAGGTCGGCCCCCGGCTCAAGCGGCTGCGCGCCGAGCACGGCCTGACCCTGACCGGGCTGGCCGAGGCCACCGGCATCTCCACCAGCACGCTGTCACGCCTGGAGTCGGGGCAGCGCCGGCCCACGCTGGAGCTGCTGCTGCCCATCGCCCAGGCCTACCAGGTGCCGCTGCAGGAGCTGGTGGGCGCGCCCGAGGTCGGCGACCCGCGCATCCGCCCCACCCCACGGCGGCTCAACGGCATGACCGTGCTGCCGCTGACCCGCCAGCCGGGGCCGCTGCAGGCGTTCAAGATGATCATCCCGCACCGGGGCGGCACACCCGAGCCGCAGACCCACGAGGGCTACGAATGGCTCTACGTGCTGTCCGGACGGCTGCGCCTGGTGCTGGCCGACCGCGACCTGGTGCTGAAGGCCGGGGAGGCGGCCGAGTTCGACACCCGGCTGCCCCACTGGTTCGGCTCCGCCGACGAGCAGCCCGTCGAGGTCCTCAGCCTCTTCGGCCGGCAGGGCGAGCGCATGCACGTCCGGGCCAGGCCGAAGTCGCGCACCTGACCGGGGGTGGGGCTAACCCCACCCCGGACCCGGACGACAAACCCATGTCCAGCGGACCTTCCACCTCAATACGGTGGATTCCATGAAGGTCCCCCGTCCCTGGTCGGCCAGGGCCTGGCTGGACACCGCGCACGTGATCACCGGGCTGCCCGTCGCCTGCCTGCTCGCCGCGGCGACGCTCCCGCTGGCCCTGTTCCCCGCCGCGCTCCGCCACGCCCTGCCCTGGCTCACCGGGGTGCAGCGCTCCAGGTTCGCGGCGTTCCAGGGGGCGCGCATCCCGCCGGTCCCGGTGGCGTCCGGCTGGCGCACGCTGAGCCTGTGGCGGCAGGTGGGCTACCACGCGCTGTCGCCGCTCGTGAGCTTCCCCGCGGCCGTCCTGGTGTCGCTGGCCTGGGGGGCGGGCCTCGTGGGCGTGCTGGCCTTCCTGGGGCCGCTGTCCAGCCCGCCGCCCATGGTCTTCACGCCCGACCTGCGCGACCCCGCGGTGGCGGTCGTCTACGCGCTGGCCGGCGTCGTCCTGCTGGTGCTGGCGCCGCTGCTGGCCCGCGTCATGGCCGCGCTCGACCTGGCGATCGCCCGCGCGCTGCTCGGCCCCAGCCGCAAGGAGCTGGACGAGCGGATCGAGACGCTGACCGAGAGCCGCGCGGGCGTGATCGACGCCGCGGACGCCGAGCGCCGCCGCATCGAGCGCGACCTGCACGACGGCGCCCAGCAGCGGCTGGTGTCGCTCGCGATGAACCTCGGCATCGCCCGCGCCACGCTGACCGACCTGCCCGACCCCGCGCGCCAGGCCATCGAGCAGGCGCACGAGGAGGCCAAGCAGGCGCTCAGGGAGCTGCGCGACCTCGTCCGCGGCCTGCACCCCGCGGTGCTCAACGACCAGGGCCTGGACGCGGCGCTCTCCGGCGTGGCCGCGCGGGCCCCCATCCCGGTGCGGCTGGAGGTCGGCCTCGACCGCCGCGTCTCCCCGACGATCGAGGCGGTGGCGTTCTTCACCGTGTCCGAGGCACTGACCAACATCGCCAAGCACGCCGCGGCCACCAGGGCCGAGGTGACCGTGCGGCGCGAGCGCGACCGGCTGCGCCTGCTGGTGTACGACGACGGCTGCGGAGGCGCGACGATGGACCGGGGCACCGGGCTGCGCGGCCTGGCCCAGCGGGTCGAGTCCGTCGACGGCACGCTGCGGCTGAGCAGCCCGATGGGCGGGCCGACGACGATCGAGGTGGAACTACCGTGCGCATAGTGCTCGCCGAGGACTCCGTGCTGCTGCGCGAAGGGCTGATCCGGCTGCTGGAGGGCTCGGGCATGCGGGTGGTCGCGGCCGTGGCCGAGGCCGAGGGACTGCTGCGGGCCGCCGAGGAGCACCGGCCCGACCTGGTGCTCACCGACGTCCGCATGCCGCCCACGCACACCGACGAGGGGCTGCGGGCCGCGCTGGTGCTGCGCCGTCAGCGGCCGGCGCTCGCGGTCCTGGTGCTGTCGCAGTACGTGGAGGAGCGCTACGCCGCCCAGCTGCTGTCGTCCGCCACGGGCGGCGTCGGCTACCTGCTCAAGGACCGGGTGGCTGACGTCGCCGAGTTCGTCGACGCGCTGCGCAGGGTCGCGGCCGGCGGCACCGCGCTCGACCCGGAGGTGGTGGCCCAGCTCCTGCTGCGCGGCCACAGCGACCCGCTGGACCGGCTGACACCCCGCGAGTACGAGGTGCTCCAGCTGATGGCGGAGGGCCGCTCCAACGCGGGCATCGGGCAGGCGCTGGTGCTCAGCGAGGGCGCGGTGGGCAAGCACATCGGCAACATCTTCGCCAAGCTCGACCTGCCCCCCGCCGAGGGCGACCACCGGCGGGTGCTGGCCGTGCTCCAGTTCCTCAAGATCAGGAGCTTGCCGTGAGGCGGCTCTGGCTGGTCCTGGGCGCGACCCTGACGGTGGTCGCGCTGGCCGTCTCCACCAACCTCGTCTGGCAGGCCGTCGCCGACCCCAGCCCGCCCACCGAGCTGACGTGGCGGTCCATCCCGTTCCGGGGCGGCGCGCTGACGATCGAGGCCGGCGACGACATCCACGTGCACATCCAGGCGGGCCGGGCCGGGTCTGTCGGGGTGGGGCGCCAGCTGATGTGGACCGAGCGGAAGCCCACGGTGAGCGAGGAGTGGGCCGACGACGCGCTCCGCCTCGACGGCGGCTGCCCCGGCGACCACCTCCCCGGTCAGCCGGACTGCCTGGTCAACTACCAGCTGTTCGTACCACCGGAGACCGACATCGAGGCGACCACGAGCGCCTCGCTGAGCGTCAGCGGCATCCACGGCGACGTCAGCCTCACCTCCGCCTGGGGACTCGTCGACGCCGACGACCTGACCGGCGACCTGCGGCTGCGCAGCGAGACCGGCGACATCGACGCCGCACGCCTGCGCGGCGGCGTGGTGGACGCCGAGACCGGCACCGGCACGGTGCGGCTGTCGTTCGACACTCCCCCGGCCGACGTGCGCGCCGTGGTCAGGGCCGTCGGCGACATCGGGATGGACCTGCCAGAAGGCGACTACGACGTGACCGCCAGCGCCCCCGAGACGGACGTCGAGAGCCGCGTCGACCCGTCCTCGTCACGCAAGGTGCGCGCCACGACCCGCGACGGCGTCATCCACATCTGCTGCTGACCTCCTCCTTGAAGGCTGTTTACTCATGTGACTCATTGGTAAGTTCCGGGCTATGGAGTCTGCGAAGCACGCCGGTGACGCCGCCGTCGCCGTGTCCAAGGCCTATGGTGTCGAGACCATGTTCACCCTCTCGGGAGGACATGTCTTCCCCCTGTACGACGGCGCCCAGCACGAGGGCATGCGCATCCTCGACGTGCGCCACGAACAGAGCGCGGTGTTCGCCGCGGAGGCCACCGCCCGCCTGACGAGGAAGCCCGGCCTGGCGGTGCTCACCGCGGGCCCCGGCATCACCAACGGCGTCAGCGGCGTGGCCACGGCCCACTTCAACGGCTCGCCGGTGGTCGTCATGGGCGGGCGGGCCCCCCAGTCCCGCTGGGGCAGCGGCGCCCTGCAGGAGATGGACCACCCACCGCTGCTGGCCCCGATCACCAAGCTGGCGTTCACCTCCTCCGGCCCCGAGTCGACCGGCCAGGACGTCGAGATGGCCTTCCGCACGGCCGTGGCGCCGCACCGGGGGCCCGTCTTCCTCGACTTCTACATGGACCACCTGTTCTCGCCGTCGCCGGTGCACGAGCCGCAGACGCAGACGCCCTCGCCGCTGGAGCCCGACCCCGACGACCTGCGCGCCATCGCCCGGCTGCTGGCCGAGGCCGAGCGCCCGGTCCTGGTGTACGGGTCCGACGTGTGGATGGACCGGGCCGAGGAGGCCGCCCGCGACTTCGCCGAGGCGTGGCGGCTGCCGGTCATCCCCAACGGCCAGGGCCGCGGCATCCTGCCGGCCGGCCACGAGCTGCTCGTCACCCGCGCCCGCGGCCAGGCGTTCGCCAAGGCCGACCTGGTCGTCGTGATCGGCACCCCGCTCGACTTCCGGCTCGGCTACGGCTGGTTCGGCGGCAAGGACGGCGCGCCGCTGGCCAAGGTGGTGCACATCACCGACGCCCCGTCCCACCTGGTCACCCACATGCCCCCGGCCGCCTCCACCGCCGGCGACCTGTCCGTGGTGCTGTGGAGCCTCGGCGACGCCTGCGGCGAGGCGGGCGTCAAGCCCTCCCGCTACGCCGCCTGGCTGTCCACGCTCGCCGACACCGCCTCCGCGGCCATCGCCGGCGACGCCGACCTGCTGGCCGCCGACACCGACCCGATCCATCCCATGCGCATCTACGGCGAGCTGGGCAAGGTGCTCGCCGACGACGCGGTGGTCATCGGCGACGGCGGCGACTTCGTCTCCTACGCCGGCAAGTACGTCGAGCCCCGGCAGCCGGGCAACTGGCTCGACCCCGGCCCGTACGGCTGCCTCGGCACCGGGCTCGGCTACGCCATCGCCGCCCGCCTGGCCCGCCCGTCCTCCCAGGTGGTGCTGCTGCTCGGCGACGGCGCCGCGGGCTTCTCGCTGATGGACGTCGACACGCTCGTACGGCACCGCCTGCCGGTCGTCATGATCTGCGGCAACAACGGCATCTGGGGCCTGGAGAAGCACCCCATGCAGCTGCTCTACGGCTACGACGTGGCGGCCGAGCTGCAGCCGCAGTGTCGCTACGACCAGGTGGTGACGGCGCTGGGCGGCGGCGGCGAACTGGTCACCCACCCGTCGGAGATCGGGCCCGCGCTGCGCCGCGCGTTCGACTCCGGCATCCCGTACATGGTGAACATCGCCACCGACCCGCAGATCGCCTACCCGCGCAACACCACGGGGGTGTGAGGGGCTAGTTCTTGGGGACCGGCGTGACCGAGGCGCTCGGAGTGGACGAGGGGCAGGGGTCGATCGGGATGAGGACGACCTTGACCACCTTGCCCACGATGAGCTCCTCCCCGCCGTCCGGCCAGCTCTGCGCGACCTTCAGGCACTCCTCCTTGACCTTGCCGCCGGTCTGGTCGTCGGCGTAGATCTTGAACCCGGAGGCGCTGAGCATGGACTTCGCCTGCGGATACGGCAGGTCGACCACGTAGGGCACAGGCTTCTTGGGCTTGGGAGTCGTCGGGGTGGCGGAGGGCGTCTTCGACGGCGTCACCGTAGGGGTCGCCGTGGGAGTGGGGGACTGCGACGGCTTCGTCTCCTCGGGCGTCGGCGTCGTCTCCGGGCGGACCGGCGTCTCCGTCGTCGGAGTGGGCCTGGGCTTGGGCGGCTTCGTGGTGGTCTTGGCGGGGGCCGGCTCGTCGGTGACCTCGGCCGGCTGGCTCATCGCCACCTTGTCCGGGTCGGGCGGCGGCACCGTCTCACCGCTCATGTTGGTCAGCGCGACCGCGCCCGCGCCCACCCCGACCACCAGGGCCGCGGCCAGGGCGGCCACCAGACCGCCCCGGCGGGGCGCCTTGGCGGCGGCGCGGCGGCTCTGCCGCGGCCCCGCCACCGTGGTCGCCTCGGGGGCCTGCATGGCGCCCGTCTGATAGGACGCCACCGGCGGGGGCATGGTGGCGCCCGTCGACGGCATGGACGGCTGGGCGGGCGGCAACTGGCCGGCGGCGATCATGCGCGCCGCCTCGCTCATCGCCCGGGCGCTCGGGAAGCGCCGCGCGGGGTCCTTGGACAGCGCCTGCTCCACCAGCGCGCGCACCGGCGGCGGGATGTCGGGAGGCAGCGGCGGAGGCGCCTCCCTGATGTGCTTGAGCGCGATCGTGACGGGGCTGTCGCCGTCGAACGGCCGCTGCCCTGCCAGGCACTCGTAGGCGACCACGCCGAGCGCGTAGATGTCGACCGCGGGTGTGACCGGGGCGCCCTCGGCCTGCTCGGGCGCGCAGTAGGCGGCGGTGCCGAGCACCATGCCGGCGTCGGTGAGCCGGTTGCCCAGGTCGGAGCGGGCGATGCCGAAGTCGGTGAGCACGAGCGTGCCGTCGCGCTGCACGAGCAGGTTGCCCGGCTTCACGTCGCGGTGCACGATGCCCTGGTCGTGGACGGCCTGCAGGGCGGACGCGGCCTGCGCGATCAGCTCCATGGCAGGCTGGGGGGCGATCCGGCCCAGGCGGGTGAGCAGCCGGTCGAGCGGCTCACCGTCGACGAACTTCATCACCAGGTAGACGGTGTCGCCGCTCACGCCGTAGTCGTAGACGTCGACGACCCCGGAGTGGTTGATCGTGGCCATCGCCCTGGCCTCGGCCTGGAAACGGGCCAGGAACCCGGGGTCTTGCATGCGGCCCGGAAGCAGCACCTTTACGGCGACGGTCCGGGCCAGGACGGTGTCCTCGCCGCGCCAGACCTCGCCCATGCCGCCCGCGCCGATGCGGGTATCCAGACGATACCGCCCGGCCAGCGTCGTCCCTTGGGCCACCATGACTTCCCCCGCTACCCCTCTACCTCTCGAACCTCGCCCACCCCAGGGTTCTCCAACAAAGCGGACTTGTGTCGCGGTGAGGTAACACAGAGGTCACGGAACTTCGAGAGAGTACGACTCACCCTTCTCACACGCCACACAAATGCCATAAGCCGTACAAACCCTATCCTGCGGCCTCGGGGTCATGCTTGTCCCCGTTTTGCACCAGATCTCGATGCCCGTAGTCGACTACTAGGCTTGGACACATGACGCTCGCTCCAGGTCTGCGCGCCCAGCTGATGATCATGGTCGAGGTGGAGGACACCGCGACGAAGATCGGCAGCGGCGACGTGCCCGTGCTCGCCACACCGCGCCTGCTGGCCCTCGCCGAGCAGGCCACCGTGCGGGCCGTCTTCGACCACCTGGAGCCGGGCGAGACCTCCGTGGGCACCCGCGCCGAGCTGGAGCACCTGGCGGCCAGCCCGGTCGGCACCCACGTCGAGATCGAGACCGAGCTGACCGCGGTCGACGGCAGGCGGCTGACCTTCGGCTTCCTCGCCCGCGACAGGCACGCGGTCGTCGCCCGCGGCACGATCGAGCGGGTCGTGGTCGACCGCGACAGGTTCATGAGCCGCGTCACTCGATGACGGCGATCAGGTCGCCTTCCTGGATCACGTCGCCCTCGGCCACCTTCAGCCGGACCACCACGCCGTCGTCCTCGGCGAGCACCGGGATCTCCATCTTCATCGACTCGAGAATGACCAGCGTGTCGCCGTCGGAGACCGCATCGCCCTCCTTGACGACCACCTTCCAGACGTTCGCCACCATCTCCGCACGGACCTCAGCCACCGCGACTCCCTTCGAGGAAATGATCCAACAATGTCATGCGGGCCTGCCGCCGCGCATCCGCGCCACCAGACCCGTGTCGTAGTCACCCTTGACGAACTCGCGGTGCTCCAGCAGCTCCGCGCAGAACGCCAGGTTGTTCTTGGGACCCTCGACGGTGAAGCTCGCCACCGCCTTGCGGGCCCGCTCCAGCGCCTCGGTACGGGTCGGCGCGTGCACGCACAGCTTGGCCATGAGCGGGTCGTAGAACGGGGTCACCGTGTCACCGGCCGCGTAGCCGGAGTCGACCCGCACCCCGTCGCCGGTCGGCTCGTCCCACACGGTGATCGTGCCGGGCCCGGGGAAGAAGCGCTTCGGGTCCTCGGCGTAGACGCGGAACTCGATCGCGTGCCCGGCCGTCGCCGTCGTCACCTCGGGACACTCCCCCGCCGCGACGCGCAGCTGCAGCTCCACCAGGTCGAGCCCGGTGACCAGCTCGGTGACCGGATGCTCCACCTGGAGCCGGGTGTTCATCTCCAGGAAGACGAAGTCCTGCGCGTCGGCGTCGACCAGGCACTCGACGGTGCCGGCGCCGAGGTAGCCGACCGCCTCCCCGGCCCGCACGGCCGCCGCGAGCATGCGCTCGCGCAGCTCGGGGGTCAGCCCGGGTGACGGCGACTCCTCCACCACCTTCTGGTGGCGGCGCTGCACCGAGCAGTCGCGCTCGCCCAGCGCCACGACCTTGCCGCCGGGCAGGCCCAGGATCTGCACCTCGACGTGGCGGGCCCGCTCGATGTAGCGCTCCAGCAGGATGGCCGGCCCGGCCGGCGCGTCGCCCGCCGCGAACCGGGCGGCCGCCCTGGACGCCTGCTCGAACGCCTTGGCCAGCTCGCTCTCGTCGCGCGCCACGCTCATGCCGATCCCGCCGCCGCCCCCGGCGGTCTTGACCATCACCGGGTAGCCGATGCTCCGGGCGGCCTCCAGCGCCAGGTCGAGGTCGGTGGCGGGCTCGCGGGTGCCGGCCGCGACCGGCACGCCGGCCGCCTCCATCAAGTTGCGCGCGTTGATCTTGTCGCCCATCCGGTCGATCGCCTCGGGCGACGGCCCGACCCAGACCAGCCCGGCGTCGATCACGGCCTGCGCGAACCGGGCGTTCTCCGCCAGGAACCCGTAACCGGGGTGGACGGCGCGGGCTCCGGTCGCCCTGGCCGCCTCCAGCACCTTGGCCGTGTCGAGATAGCTCTGCGCGGGCGCGGCCGGGCCGATCAGCACCGCCTCGTCGGCCTCACGCACGAACGGCAACCCCGCGTCCGCCTCCGAGTGGACCGCCACCGCCCGCAGCCCCAGCCGCTTGACGGTACGGATGATCCGGCGGGCGATCTCTCCCCGGTTGGCGACCAGAACAGGCCCCAGCGACTCAGTCAGCACGGAGCAACCCTACGGCTCCCGCACCCCTGATCCCTTTCCCTCGACACCACCGATCCGGACAACCGGTTCTGTAGGATTCCTACAATGGTGAGCTCACGGAAACCCGCTAGCGGCCCGGCTCACTGCGCGACCCCTACAGCCGCAGCAGCAGGCGGCCCGCCACGCGGGCCAGCGCCTCGACCGCGTCGGCATCGTACGCGACCCCCGCGCCCAGCCTCAGCCGTTCCAGCGCGGCGCTCGCCCGGTCGCGGTCGGTCGACCCGCCCAGCAGGTCGTCGTAGGCGTTGACGACCTTGATGATGCGGCTGGCCAGCGGAGGGTCCTCGCTCACCGGGTCGCACTGGCGGCTCACCAGGTCGGCCACCCGGTCCAGCACCCCTGTCTGCCTGATCACCTCGGCGCCCAGCTCGGCGATGCGCCGGGCCTGGTCGGGCTCGGCGACCACGGTGGCGCCGCCGGGGATGGGGTCGCGCAGCGAGAGCTGGCCGATGTCGTGCATCAGCGCGGCGTACTCGAGCTCCAGCAGCTCCGGCTCGGCCATGCCCAGCTCCCTGCCGACGGCCACGGCCAGGCGGCTCACCCTGCGCGAGTGGCCCGGCTCGACGTAGCCGCCGACCTCGGTGACCCTGGACAGGGCGCGCACGGTCTGCAGGTAGGTGGCGCGGATCCCGGCGTACTTGCGGAAGGCCACCTGGGTGACCAGCAGCGGGGCCGCGAACACGAGCAGCGCCACGAGGTCCATGCTGTGCGTGGCGAGCGCGAGCAGCACCCCGGAGGAGGCCACCGCGGCGCCGAGCGGGAAGGCGACGTTGAGCTCGTCGCGCAGCGCCACCCGGAAGGCCGTGCGCACCTGCTCGGCCCTGAGCATGGCCGCGATCAGCATGTCGATCAGCAGCATCAGGCCGATCAGCACCACCATCACGCCGAGCGCCGGCCACCAGGTGCCGCCCTCGCCCTGGGTCAGCCAGTAGAGCGGATCGGCGAGCGGCCTGAAGGCGGCGGCCAGCAGCGCGCCGGTGAGCAGACGGCGGGCCATCGCGTCGAGCCGGGGCGGGCGGCCGACCGCCAGGTGGGGCAGCGCGCCCGCGATCATGCCGACCGCGATCACGGCCACGACCTGGAGCGCGGAGTGGTGCAGCTGGACCTGGCTGAGGTCGAGCAGCAACGTGTAGCCGAGCGCGGCGGCGGCCCCGATCGGGGCGACCTCCCGGTTGCCCGGCATGGTGAGCCTGGCCAGCTCGCCGGCCGCGATCAGCGCGCCGAACCCGACGGCGATCTCCGGCCGGTCGAGCCCTTCGGCCGAGACATGGGCGATGCCCGCCAGGGCCACGGCGCCCGCGGTGCAGATGAGCAGCAGCTGACCCGTGCGGAGCCGCCGGAGCGCGCGGGTCACTGCCCGGTCACCACTTGGATGGGCATGGTGGGGTCGTCGTGGTCCTTCGTGGGGGTCTCGGCGGCGTCGGGCGGCGGCAGGTCGACGCGCCGCGGCGGCTGCCACGGCTCGCGCTCCAGCGCCCGCACGAACGCCGCCACCATCACCGGGTCGAACTGGGTGCCCGCCCCCTTGCGCAGCTCCTCCACGGCCACGCTGACGGGCCGCGCGCCGCGGTAGGAGCGGACGGAGGTCATCGAGTCGAACGCGTCGGCCACCGCGATGATCCGGGCGAACTCCGGGATCTCGTCGCCGGCCAGCCCCATCGGGTAGCCCTTGCCGTCGTGGCGCTCGTGGTGGTGCATGATCCCGGCGAACGCCTCGTCGAGGAAGTCGATGCCCTGCACGATCTCCAGCCCGCGCATCGGGTGGAGCTGGATCGCGGCGAACTCCTCCTCGGTGAGCGGCCCGTCCTTCTGCAGCACCTTGGTCGGCACGCCGAGCTTGCCCACGTCGTGCAGCATGCCCGCGTAGCGGATGGCGCGCATCCGCTCCACGCCCATGCCGACCTCCTCGGCGATCATGCCGGACGCCAGCGACACCCGGGTGCAGTGGCCTCGGGTGTAGTAGTCCTTGGTCTCCACCGCCTGGCACAGCGCCGCGATCGTCGCGTCGTACGAGCGCTGCTGCGCGTGATACTGGCCGAACGCCCAGCGCGCCACGAACAGCGGCACCAGCACCAGCACCGCCGAGATCGACTGGATGGTCGCCCACAGGCCCGCCACCAGCAACCCGAACGTGCCGTAGCCGAAGTAGGACAGCAGGAACTGGGCCAGCCCGCGCAGCGGCATCTCGACCGGCCTGACGCGGGTCGCCAGCCGGACCATGGTGAGCGTGAGCAGGATGTTGAGCGGCACGAACACCGCGGTCGCGCCCACGTACGGGCCGATGAGGTCGTCGAACTCGTGGACCTCCGGCACGCCGATCGCGCCGCCGAGCCAGACGTAGACGAAGCCGGCCGCGTAGCCGCAGATGGCGAACTGCGCCCCGTTGAAGACCCGCTTGATGAGCGGCAGCCCGGGCCGCACGCTCAGCACGGCGGTCAGCCCCACCAGCGCCGCGCCCTCGGGCCCGATCAGCACCACAGCCGCCAGCGCCGCCGAGAAGCTGACCGACACCGCGAAATGCTCCACGGTCAGCAACGTCGGCATCGACTCGCACACCAGGAACAGGAGCATGAGCACGAGCAGGACGTCGAGCTTGCCCGCGACGGCCGAGCCCCCGGGCGCGACGGCGCTCCACCCGACGAGCCCGGCCACCGCGCCGATCAGGGCGACCAGGTAGACCCTCGCGGGCCACGGCAGATCACGCATTGCGGCCCCCAACGCACGTTCAGGTCCAGGAAACCCCGGGGGGCGTGGCCATGCCCACCAGGAACGCGGCCACGGGGGTGATGAGCACGACGGCCGTGAACAGCCGGGCGATCAGTGGCTTCAACATGCGCTGGCCTCCACGTCGATTTCTGGGGCTCACGCTACAGAAGACGGCGCCCGCAAACCGGCCGAGTCACGAATCGCAAGCAAAGTGTAATCGAACAACTACCTGCGGCGACTTCTGGCCCATTCGACCGTGTTCTTCACGCCTGTGGACAAATCAACGCGCGGCTCCCAGCCGAGGCCCTCATAGGCGGGCACCGGGTCGACCGCCATGGCCGGCAGGTCGCCGGGCCGCGGCGGGGCGAAGCCCGGCTTGTCGGGCGCGCCGGCCGCGTCGGCGATCAGCGAGTGAAGTCTGCGGTCGGTGGTCTGGATGCCGGTGCCGAGGTTGAACCGGCGGCCGTCGCCGGCGGAGCCGCACGCCCGGACGAAGCCCTCCACGACGTCGTCGACGTAGACGTAGTCGCGGGTCTGCGTGCCGTCGCCGTAGACGACCGTGGGAGTGCCGCCGAGCAGCGCGTCGGTGAAGATCGACACCACTCCCGCCTCGCCTTCGGGCGACTGGCGGGGCCCGTAGACGTTGGCCAGCACGAGCGTGGTGTATTCCATGCCGTACAGGCCCCGGAAGGCGGCGAGATAGGTCTCGCCGCTGAGCTTGGAGGCGGCGTAAGGAGAGCGCGGGTCGGTGGGGGCGCCGGCCGGCACGGGGATCGTCTGCGGCCTGCCGTAGACCGCGACGGACGAGGCGAACACCACCTTGCGCGCGCCGCCCTCACGCGCGGCGGTGAGCACGGCGGCGGTGCCGGTGACGTTGAGACTGGCGTCGAGCACCGGGTCGGCGACGCTCTTGCGCACGCTGATCTGCGCGGCGAGATGGCAGACGACCTCCGGCCTCAGCTCGGCGGCCAGGGCGACCAGGGCGGGGTCGCGGATGTCGAGCTCATGCAGCCGGAGCCGGCCGGTCCCGGTCGCCTGGGCGAGGTTGTCGCGGCCGCCCGAGGACAGGTCGTCGACGACGGCGACCTCATGCCCTTCGGCGAGCAGACGGTCGACGAGATTGGATCCGATGAACCCGGCACCCCCGGTGACAAGCACGCGCATGGGGAGATCCTAGTCGGACAGCTCGGCCCTCACCCGTGCGATACGCGCCAGCACTTTGTCGCGCAGGTCGTCGGGGACCGGATCGCAGCCGCACTTCTTGGCGACGAGCTGCTTGATCGCCTTGTCGAGGTCGTACTCCTCCAGGCAGGGGCCGCACTCGTCGAGATGCACGCGGATGTCGGCGACATCTCCGGCGGTCAGCTCGCCGTCGAGGTACTCGTAGACCCTGTCGAGCACCTCACGACAGTCGGTCTCATGCGGCTTGCCACAGCTCATTTCGATCCCTCCGTCGGGACCAGGCCCCGCTCACGAGCGTAATCCTCCAGAAGACCGCGCAACTGTCTGCGCCCGCGATGGAGCCTGGACATCACGGTGCCGATCGGAGTGCCCATGATGTCGGCGATCTCCTTGTAAGGAAAGCCCTCGACGTCGGCGAGGTAGACAGCGATCCGGAAGTCTTCGGGCAGCGCGGCCAAGGCCTCCTTGACGTCGCCGTCGGGGAGGTGCTCGAGCGCCTCGACCTCAGCCGACTTCAGCCCGCTGGAGGTGTGGGAGCCGGCCCGCATGAGCTGCCAGTCTTCGATCTCCTCGGTGCCGGCCTGCTTGGGCTCGCGCTGCTTCTTGCGGTAATTGTTGATGAAAGTATTGGTGAGGATACGGTAGAGCCACGCCTTGAGGTTGGTGCCTTCCTGGAACTGGTGGAAGGACGCGAACGCCTTGGCGAAGGTCTCCTGCAGCAGGTCCTCGGCGTCGGCGGGGTTCCGGGTCATCCGGAGCGCGGCCGAATAGAGCTGCTCGAGGTAAGGCATGACATCACGCTCGAACCGCTCGCCCCGCTGTTCCAGAGTCTCCGCGCCTGTCGCGGGCACCGGACCCACCCCCCTAAGATCACCGGTGACCAGCTGTGGCGGGACACCGTACTCAGGGGAGGATACCCGTTCGCCGGTGACCGGGCGGTCATCGGGGAGGGCGTCGAGCAAAGTGAGCATGCTCCTCGCAACACGCCCGCGTCTTCGTCTGTTCCCGCAAGATAGAAGGTGACGAACAACCCGGTGCGGGGAAAACCATACGTACCGGCTGGTAGCCATTTTCCGGAACCCAGGAGTCGCGCGTGCTGCCCATTCCGGCCGAGGAACTCAACGGCTCAGGAACGCTGGGGCCGTACTGGACCTTTTACCACGCCGTCGTCGCCGAACAGCTCAGCAGATGGCTCCCCGCCCAGCCCTCGGTCGTCCTCGACCTGTCCGGCGGCCGCGGCCGGTGGTCCAGCCAGGCCGCCCGGGCGGGTCACCGGGTGATCGAGGTGCTCGACTTCCGCCGGACCTCCGAGGGCGTCCGGCTGCGGGAGGCGGGGCTGGTCCGCCACGTGCGCGCCGACGACCTGTCCTTCCTGCCCGACGAGAGCGTGGACGCGGTGGTCGCCGAGGAACGCGCGATGTCGATCGAGCTGATGGCCGAGTCGGCGATGAGCGACGTGGCCCGCGTGCTCAAGCCCGGCGGGCGCGCCCTGGTGTGCGTCGACTCGCTGGTGCTGGGCATGGCGATCCTGGCCGAGCAGGGCCAGTGGCAACACCTGCGGCAGACCGGCGAGGTCATGCTGGTGCCGTGGCCCGACGGCAGCATCACGCGCTGCTTCAGCAGCACGCAGCTGCGCGAGCTGCTCATGGGCGCCGGCCTCGACGTCGAGTGGGTGCGTCCGCGCACGGTGCTGTCGCCCTCGACGGTCGACCACGTGCTCGGCTCCGACACGCGCACCCTGTCCTACCTGGTGCGCACCGAGCTCGACGCGCGTCCGGACGAGGACGACACGGTCGGCATCCACCTGGTGGCCAGCGCCCGCAAGATCTGAGCGGTCAGCGCCTGCGCTCGCGCTTGCCCTGGCACTGCACGCACCGCGACGCCTCCGGGCGGGCCTCCAGCCTGCCCTCGGGCACCAGCGCGCCGCAGTCGACGCACCGTCCGTAGGTGCCTTCGTCCAGCCTCTTGATGGCGTCGACCACCGCCCTGCGCTGCGTCGTCGCGACGGTCAGCATCGCCCTGGCGCGATCGGCGTCGGTCAGGTCGGAGCCCGCGTCGGCGGCTGAGTACTCCCGGATCGCCACCGGGTCGCCCTGCAGCACCCCGATCGAACGGTCGAGTTCGGCGAGCATGTCTTCCAGTCGCTCACGAGCGGTCGCGGCGTCCACGGATCCGCACCTCCGGGAAAGTGAGGGCAACCCGCGACGGGAGCTCCCCGGTAATCCCGCGCGGTGCGATTGAGGGGCATGTGATAAGCAGTGACACCGCGTACACGCATGCCATTGCTTTCCTCACCGGATGCCCGCTTCACACGCTCCTTACACCTTCAGAAAAGCGCGCTTTCCCCCTCCTCCGGAAGCGGCTCGACGAGGCCGGGGCCGTTGTTCCTGACGTTGTTGACGTCGGTGCCGACGGGATGGGCGGTGAGCCTGCCCGGCTGGGCCGGCACCAGCAGCCGCTGCGCCTGCTCCGTGTCGGTGACCTTCGGGTCGAGCCACTCGCCCCAGCGCTCACGCTCGATCATCATCGGCATGCGGTCGTGGATGCGGCCCAGCTCGTCCTCCGCGTCCGTGGTGATCACCGTGCAGGTGACGAGCCACTTCAGCGGGTCGTCGTCGGCGCGGTTCGGGTCCTTCCAGAACTCGTACAGCCCTGCCATCGCCAGGACCCCGCCGTCGGACGGATGGATGAAGTACGGCTGTTTCTTCTTCTTGTCGCCCTCGACCGGCATCCACTCGTAGTAGCCGTCGGCGGGCAGCAGACAGCGCCGCTTGGCGAACGCCTGCCGGTAGGACGGCTTCTCCGCCAGCGTCTCCGCCCTGGCGTTGATCATCCGCGACCCGACGGACGGGTCCTTGGCCCACGCCGGCACCAGCCCCCACTTGACCACCCTCAGCTGCCGCACCGCCCGCTCGGCGTCCTTCGGCACGCGGCTCAGGACGGCGTAGACGTTCTTGGTCGGCGCCACGTTGTAGTCGGCGCCGAGCTCCTTCTCAGGGTCGGCGTCCTGCTCCACCTGGAACTCCTCGAGGAGCTGGTGCTTGTCGCGCGCCGACGCGTATCTCCCGCACATTCCTCCACACTGCCACGTCCATCATTCGCTCGCGTGTACGAGTCGCATGCGCAATACTCTGAGTATCGAAAAGGACACGAAGGGATACGGACGATGGTGACGACTTCTCGCAAGACTCACGGATGCCCCGCTCCGTCTCCCGAGCCGGAGGTGTCCGCCACGACCGGCGAAGTCCCGCCCGCCCCCGCGGGCGAAAAAGAGCTCACGACCCTTCGCGACGTCTACGACGCCCTGGTCGGCCGCACGAAGATGCGCGCCGAGATCATCGACGGAAGGTTGATAGTGAGCCCCCTAGGCACCCCCGAGCATCAGGTCATGATCGGCAAGCTCGTCCTCGCGCTGGGCGCTCGAGCGAGCGAGCGCGGCTGGGTGATCGTCCCCGGCCTGAGCATCTGCATGGACGGCAGCCGCGATCCCTACGAGCCTGACTTCGCCCTCTACCCACCGGACGCCCCTCGATGGGGCGCCCGGGAGGTGTACGCGAGCGGGCTGATCATGGTCGCCGAGACCGTCTCGGCAAGCAGCACCCATGACGACAGGGAGCACAAGCCCGGCATCTACGCGACCGCCCGCATCCCGATCTACCTGCTCATCGACCCCATCGCGGAGCCCGCTCAGGTCACCGTGTTCAGCGAGCCGAAGGACGGGCGCTACACGATCTCCACCAGCGTCGACCTGGGCAAGGAGATCCACCTCCCCGACCCCGTCGACTTCCTGCTCGACACCGCCGTCTTCCTGTGACGGCGCGGCGGGCCAGTAGGCTTTGAGCATGCCTGACGCCCACTGGTCCGCCCCGCACGCCGACGCTCCCGTCTCGGCGTCCGTCTCGCTGCCCGGCTCGAAGTCGGTGACCAACCGGGCGCTGGTGCTCGCCGCACTCGCCGACGGTCCCTGTGTCGTACGCCGCGCGCTGCGCAGCCGCGACGCCGACCTGATGGCCGGGGCGCTGCGGGCCCTCGGCGCCACGCTCACCGCGTCGGCCGAGACCGCCTCCAGCGTCGACTACACGGTCACGCCGGGGCCGATCCGCGGCGGCGCGCGCATCGACGCCGGGCTGGCCGGCACCGTCATGCGGTTCGTGCCGCCGGTGGCCGCCCTCGCCGACGGCCCGGTGGCGTTCGACGGCGACCCGCACGCGCGCAAGCGCCCGATGGGCCCGATCCTCGACGCGCTGCGGGCGCTCGGCGCGCGGGTCGACGGCGACGCGTTGCCGTTCACCGTCCACGGGCCGCTCACCGGCGGCGAGGTGACGGTCGACGCCTCGGCCTCGTCCCAGTTCGTCTCGGGCCTGCTGCTGACGGCCGCCCGGTTCGAGAAGGGGGTGGCGGTCCGCCACGCCGGCCCGCCGGTCCCCTCGCAGCCGCACATCCAGATGACCGTCCACATGCTCCGCACCGCCGGCGTCCGGGTCGACGACCACGAGCCCGACGTGTGGCGCGTCGAGCCGGGGCCGATCGCGGCCCGCGAGTGGGTGGTGGAGCCCGACCTGTCCAACGCGGCGCCGTTCCTGGCCGCCGCCCTCGTCACGGGCGGCACGGTGACGGTCCCCGGCTGGCCGCTGGAGACCACCCAGCCGGGCGACACGCTGCGCGACCTGCTCGCCCGGATGGGCGGCGACGTCCGTCTGGAGTCCGCCTCAGGCGGCGTCGCCGACCTCGTCGTGAGCGGCACGGGAGAGATCGCCGGGATCGACGCCGACCTGCGCGAGGTGGGCGAGCTGACCCCGACCGTCGCCGCGCTGGCCGCGCTCGCCGGCACGCCGAGCCGCCTGCGCGGGATCGCCCATCTGCGCGGCCACGAGACCAACCGGCTCGCCGCGCTCGTCACCGAGATCAACCGGCTCGGCGGCGACGCCGAGGAGACCGCCGACGGGCTCGTCGTCCGTCCCCGCCCGCTGCGCGGCGGCCTCTTCCACAGCTACGACGACCACCGCATGGCCACGGCCGGCGCGGTGATCGGCCTGGCCGTTCCCGGCGTCGAGGTGGAGAACATCGCGACGACGGGTAAGACCCTTCCGGAGTTCGCCGACATGTGGGCCGCCATGCTGGGCGACCGGTGACCGCCGTGCGCGGATACCTCCCCCTTCCCGGGGTATGCGGCCCCTCTGGACGAGCCGGCGAGGTCATAGGAGTGGACCGCTGAGAAGGCGGGAGTACGACGAGGACGACGTACGGGTCAGGCCGGGCAAGGGCTCCAGGCCGCGGACCCGCATCCGCCCTGCCCACGACGACGCGGAGCAGGGCTTCGTGGTGGCGGTCGACCGGGGCCGCTACACGACACTGGTGGAGGCCAGGCGCAAGCAGCAGCGCCGCCTGGTGGTGGCCATGAAGGCGCGCGAGCTGGGCCGCAAGGGCATCGTGGTCGGCGACCGGGTGGCGCTCGTGGGCGACGTCTCCGGCCGGCCCGACACGCTGGCCAGGGTCGTCCGGGTGGAGCCGCGCACGTCCATGCTGCGGCGCTCGGCCGACGACACCGAAGACACCGACGGCATCGAGCGGCCGGTGGTGGCCAACGCCGACCAGCTCGTCATCGTGACGGCGCTGGCCGATCCGCCGCCCCGGCCACGCATGATCGACCGCATCCTGGTGGCGGCGTTCGACGCGGAGATCGACCCGCTGCTCTGCCTGACCAAGTCCGACCTGGCGCCGCCGGACGACCTGGTGGCCCAGTACGCCCCGCTGGGGGTGCCGCACGTCGTCGTCCACCGGGGCGGCTCGCTGGACGAGTTGCGCGACCACCTCAAAGGGCGCATCAGCGTGCTGGTCGGGCATTCGGGGGTGGGCAAGTCGACGCTGGTCAACGTGCTCGTCCCCGACGCGAACCGAGCCGTGTCACAGGTGAACGCCGTGACCGGGCGCGGCCGCCACACCTCCACCTCGGCCGTCGCCCTCGAACTGCCCGAAGGCGGGTGGATCATCGACACGCCCGGTGTCCGCAGCTTCGGCCTTGCCCACGTGTCGGTGGAGACGGTCCTGGCCGCCTTCCCCGACCTGGTGGAGGGCACGGTCAAGTGTCCCAAGGGCTGCACCCACCTGACGGAGGGCTGCGCCCTGGACGCCTGGGTGGCCGCCGGTCACGCCGACACGGCCCGCCTGCGGTCCCTCCGCCGCCTCCTGGCCAGCCGGGAAGGCGCGCTCGACGACAGCCCGTGACCAGACCTCAGCGGGAAGGGCGCAGGGTCCAGGAGACGGTGAGGGTGGCCACCACCGTGCCTTCCTCGTTCCGTACCTCGACCTCGACGTCGAACTCCGGCCGCTCACCGGCGTCCAGCCGCCCCACCACCTCCTCGCGCGCGGCCAGCAGCCGCGCCGACGCCACGATCTCGCCCTTGGCCAGCTTGAGGTAGCGGACGGTCGACGCGGTGGCCAGGGGAACCGCCCGATTGAGCTGGTCGCCGAAGGCCGTGAGCATGGCGGCGCCGGACGCCGACTCGGCCAGGGTGAACAGGGCGCCCGCGTGCGGACCGCCGACATGGTTGTGCAGGTCGGCCCGGTCCGGCAGGCGGCAGACGGCGCGCCCGTCCGCGGCGGAGTCGAAGGTGATGCCGAGAGTGCGGGCGAAGGGCACGGTCTGGAGCAGCAGATCACCGACGTCAAGTGACATGCCCGCATGCTACTAGCCGGTAACCGAAAATCGGGCTTATCAGAAAAGCCGCCGCGGGTGACTGCTGTTCGGCACAGGCGGCACGGTAGCGTGACACTTCGTGCAGGGATACCACGATGACCTCCGTCTCGCCCACGTCATGGCCGACGCCGCCGACGACCTGACGATGCGGCGCTTCAAGGCGGTCGACCTCAAGGTCGAGACCAAGCCGGACCTCACCCCGGTCAGCGACGCCGACCGCGCCGTCGAGGAGTCGATCCGCGGCACGCTGCGCCGCGCCAGGCCGCGCGACGCGGTGGTGGGTGAGGAGTTCGGCAAGACCGGCTGGGGGGCCAGGTCGTGGATCGTCGATCCCATCGACGGCACGAAGAACTACGTGCGCGGGGTTCCCGTCTGGGCGACGCTGATCGCGCTCATGGAGTACGGCAAGGTCGTGGTCGGCCTGGTGTCGGCCCCGGCGCTGGGCCGGCGCTGGTGGGCGGCGACCGACGGCGGCGCATGGACCGGCAGGAGCCTGACAAAGGCGACCCGGATGCGCGTGTCGTCCGTCTCCAGCCTCGGCGACGCGTCCTTCTCCTACTCCAGCTTCAGCGGCTGGGAGAAGACCGGCCGCCTCGACGGCTTCCTCGACCTGGGCCGCTCCTGCTGGCGCACTCGCGCGTACGGTGACTTCTGGTCGCACATGATGGTGGCCGAAGGGTCGGTGGACCTGTCGGCCGAGCCGGAGCTGTCGCCGTGGGACATGGCGGCGCTCACGGTCATCGTCGAGGAGGCGGGCGGCCGCTGGACCGACACGGCGGGCGTGCGCGGCCTGGAGGGCGGCAGCCTGGTGTGCACCAACGGCCTCCTGCACGACGAGGTCATCAGCCGGCTCAACTCCTAGAGCGCGAGCACCTTCGCCACGGCGTCCATCAGGCTGCCGTGGTACGCGCCGCCGAACAGCACCACGTGCACGAGCAGCGGATGCAACTGGTGCAGCGGGACCCGTTCGCGCCAGCCGTCCGCGAGCGGGGCCTCCTCCTGGTACGCGCCCAGGATCCGGTCCAGGTACGGCGCCCCGAACAGCGCGAGCATGGCCAGGTCGGTCTCCCGGTGGCCGCCGTGGGCCGCGGGATCGATCAGCACGACCCGGCCGCCCGACCACAGCAGGTTGCCGCTCCACAGGTCGCCGTGGATGCGGGCGGGCGGCTCCGGCTCCCCGGCGACCTCGGCGAACCGCGCCACCGCCCGCTCGACGAGCGCCAGGTCACGGGACGGCAGCCGGGCCGTCCGGGCGAACGGCAGCACCCGCCGCTCCGCGTAGAAGGTCGGCCAGTCGCCGGCGGGCGCGTTGTCCATCGGCAGTTCCGCGATGAACCCCGGCCAGGGCGCGCCGAAGGCGTCCGCCCCGGCCCGGTGCATGAGCGCCAGGTCGCGGCCGAAGCGCTCGGCCGCGGCGGCGCTCGGCGGCTCCTCGTCCACCCACGACAGGACCAGCCGGTCCGCACCGGCCTCGATCACCTCGGGCACAGCGATGACCTCGCCCAGCCAGCGCAGCCCGGCCGCCTCGGAGGCGAAGACCGGCGAACGGGCTCCCGTCTTGGCGAACACCACGCGGCCGTCGTCGAGCACGCCCCTCTGCAACCGCCAGCCGTGGGACGTGCCCAGGTCCTCAGTCGATCTCATCGGCGATGTGCTTGGCGATGCCCACGGACGCGGCCTCCACCAGGGTAAGCACCTCGATGAACCCTTCCTCGCCGCCGTAGTACGGGTCGGGCACCTCGGCGCCGGCAGGCGCGTCAGGGTCGAAGGAACGGAACAGCCGCACCTCCACGCCGGAGGACGCCATCCGGCTGAGGAACGCCCGGTTGTCGCGGTCCATGGCCAGCACCAGGTCGTAGCGGTCGAACCAGTCGGCGGTGAACTGCTGGGCGACGTGCTCGGATCCGTCGTACCCGTGAGCGGCGAGCACCCGCAGCGCCCGCTCGTCCATCGGCCCGCCGACGTGCCAGCCGCCGGTGCCGGCGCTCTCCACGATCACCTGTTCGCCCAGCCCGTGACCGTCCAGCACCTTGCGGAGCACGGTCGCGGCCATCGGGGAGCGGCAGATGTTGCCCATGCAGACCACGCACACGCGGTAAGTCACTGAAGTCATACCTCCATCATGGGGCCGGTCCGGAGTGCCGGTCGTCCGTTCGCCCTCGCGGAGCCGGAACGTACCGGTGTGATCGCGGTGGCCCCGAAAACAAGAAAGGCCCCGAAGCCGTAGCCTCGGGGCCTTTCCCATATGAAAATTGTCCGGCGGTGACCTACTCTCCCACACCCTCCCGAGTGCAGTACCATCGGCGCAGAGAAGCTTAACTTCCGGGTTCGGAATGTAACCGGGTGTTTCCTTCCC